>CAYXGS010000022.1:0-59289 GCA_964464585.1 uncultured Gemmatimonas sp.
AGAGCAGGTGACTGTTAATCACCGGGTCACAGGTTCGAGTCCTGTCGCGGTCGCTCAGTTCGACGACATGTATCCCCCGACCCTCGTTGCGGTTACCCGCGGCGAGGGTCGAGGCGTTCTGGACATGCACCGATGGCACCGGTGCGGAATTCGGTGCGGACGACTTCATCTGCCCTGCCCTCCCTGCGCCCGGCGGGCGCTCCGAATGAGATCCTCGGCCCGCGGCGCGAACTTGCCGTAGAGCGTCTGCACCAGCCGAGCGTTCGCGTGCCCGAGGTTCGCGGCGATCAGCGTGTCCTCGTGCCCGCGCTTCTTCATCTCCACCGCGAACGAGTGCCGCGCGGCGTGTAGCGTGTAGGCCTCGCGGATCGGCACACCCTCGCGGCGCAGCAGCGCGCACGCTGCGTGTTGCGCGTCGGCATGCGCCCGCGCGTCGATCGCGAAGAGCGGCGCATCCGGGAGGAAGCCGCCGGTCCGGACGTAGGACGCGAAGAGCGCCCAGCACGCGTCGTCGAGCACGATCGCCTGTCGATCGCGGTGCGTGTTCTTCTGCCCGTGGGCCCAGACCACCCGGGTCTCGAGGTCCACGTCGGCGCGCCGCATCGCGAGCGCGGCCTGCATCTCGAGGCCGGCGCCGTGCCGGACCGCCGCGAGCGCCTGGTGGAGCCCCGGCGGCATCGCGTGCACGAGCCGCACCACGTGCGCCCATTCCGCGTAGCGGTCCTTCGGCCGGTTCGACTTCGGCAGCCGGAAGAGCCGCAACGGATTCGTCTCCAGGGCGCCGCGCTCCACGCAGTACTCGAGGCAGGACGACCACGCGGCCGCGTGCCGGCGGCGGTTCGTGCCGGAGCCCGGCACCGCGTCGAGCTTCCCCTTGAGCTGCGGCGCCGTGAGGGTCGACCGCCAGAGCGCGCCCGCCGGATCGAGGAGCAGCGCCGACTGCTGGCGATACTTGCGCCACGTCTCCGCCGCGAAGGCGCCGTCCCGCACCGCGGCCTCGAGCTCGGCCAGCCACGCCTCACGGAGTGGTGCGAGATCCTGATCATGGAGCCGCGCCTGCAGGGCCTCGAGCGTGCCCCCCACCCAGTGGTCGTAGACCTCGCCGAGGCGCACCCGCTTGGCCAGCAGCCCGTCGCGGATCCACAGCCACCGCTTGCCCTTCTCGGACAGCAGGTCGAGCATCGCCGCCATCCGCTTCGCGATCGCGAGGTCGCGCGTCCCCGTCCGCAGGTTGCGGTACGGCTGCGCCGGATCCCCGGTCGGGATCCGGATGACGAAGGTCCGCTCGCCGGTCGGTCGGTACGGCGTCATCAGCCGGCCTTCGCGATGCGCGGCCCCTGCGGGCCCCGCCGCAGGTTCCGCAGCGACCGATGCGAGCGCATGGGCGAGTGCAGCGAGAGCCGCCCCTCGAGGAGCGTCCGCACCTTCGCGGCGTGATAGAGCTTCGTGTTCGGCAGGTCGAGCCGCGCCGTGGCGAACAGCGGCTTGATCCGCGTCCACGTGCGCGTCTTCGACTTCCCCTCGAGCGAGAGGAAGGCGCGGAGCTGATCCTGCGTCCAGTACTCGTACGAGCGCCACGCCTGGGCGTCGCCCTCTTCCGTCGGCATCACCGCGCCTCCTCGGCCGTCACCGGCCCCAGCAGTCGGTCCACCACCGTCTGACGCAGCAGGGCGATCTCATCCCGCTGCTCCGTCACGATCTCGCGCGACTCGCCGAGCGCCGCGGTGAGATCGTCCACCGCCGTGCCGAGCGCCCGCACCATCCGATCCGTACTCGACTCCAATCCCAGACGGACCGGGCACGCGTTCGGGCACGTCATCGCCCGGCCGTCCGCGACGCGCGCGTCGAAGTACTCGCGCGGCACGCCGAACGTGATCCCGCAGGTCGCGCACGGCACCGGCTGGAACTCGAGCGTCACGTGCGACCGCCCAGCCAGCGCGAATAACTCCGCTCGCCGAACTCCGCACACCGGAGGTTGTGCTGTGCGATCGCCGCCGGCGACGTGTCGCCCCGCGCGCAGGTCGCGCAGACGCGATGCATCCGCGCCTCGCGGGAGCGCTGCAGCACGCGCACCGGATCCGTCACCGCGATCCGGGCGCGCAACGCCTCGACCTGGTCGGCCACCGAGAGCTGCAGCGCCACCGGCGTGTACGGCCGCATCAGCGCTTGGCTCCCTTCTTCGTCGCCGCCGGCTTCGCCTTCGGAGCCGCCTTCGCCGGCGCCGGTGCGTGCTCCCGCTCGAGCTTCTTGAGATCGAGGCCGAACGCCTTCGCGAGACCGCGGAGCGTCTCCGCCACATCGTACTGGTCGGCGAGCCCCCACTCGATGGTCGCCCACACCGCGCAGCGCAGAAAGTCCTCCGCGCTCTTGCCGCGCGGGAACGTCTTGTTCTTGAGATTCTCAGGGCGGATGACCAGCTCGCCGTCATTCTCCTCGAGGATGTAGTCGACGAGCGCGGTCACGCTCGCCTTCCGCACCTTCGCCTCGAGCAGCTTCCGGAGCTCGGGGATCAGCGGCGCGAGCCGTTCGCCAGCCTCACGGGACAGTCGCTGCCGCTTCTCCCAGGGCGCCTCGCCGGACGACACGCCTGCAGGCGTGCCGGCACCGGTCGCTCCCTTCCCGCTTTCCTTCTCCTTCGCGGCCTTGGCATGCGCTTTGATGCGCTCGCCCCAGTGCACGAGACACTTCTCGCGCGCGAGGCACACGTGATAGTGCGCCCCCTGGTCGGGTCCGGACTCGACCACGCCGATCACCTTCGCCGAGTACTCGCACCACTCCGAGCCATCGAGCCCGTCCGCACGACGCCAGAACGTCGGCGTGAGGAGCTTCGCGCCCGGCGCCTTCTTGACCTCATCCCGCGGGTAGTCATCCCACGTGATGGCGACCACCTTGAACTTCTGCTCGGCCGCCGCCTGCACCACCGGCACCGACGGGAAGAGCACCGGATCCGCCGCCGTCACGTCGAAGCGCAGATAGCTCTGGATCCACACCTTGAGCTCGCGGAAGGTCTTCGCCTTGAGCCCGGCGTACGGATCCTTGTGCTCATCCATCTCCAGCTCGAGCGCGTGCGAGAGGTGCTCGCCCTCCCAGAGCCCGCCGTCGATGGGATCGATCGCGAGTTCCTGTTGCGCCGGCGTCAGGCGCGTGAGCTCCACCGCGTGCGCGGTGGAGATCCGGTTCGCGAAGAAGAGATCGCGCACCGCCGGGATCAGCGTGAGGAACTTGAGGTGGTCGTACACGAACGTCTCGCCGCGGCCGCACTCGCGCGCGATCCGGTCCGGCTTCCACCCGAACTCCTTCATCTGCACCGCGAACGCGTCCGCCTGCTCCAGCGGATGCACGTCCTCGCGCTGCAGGTTCGCGATCGTCAACAGCTTGAGGAACGTCTCGTCCGAGAGCTCGCGGATCAGCGCCGGGATATGCGTCCGGCCCGCGGCCTTCGAGGCGCGGTAGCGCCGGTGTCCGGACGCGAGCTCGTACACGCCGTGCCCCGAGTGATGCGGCCGCACGAGCACCGGCTCCCAGACGCCATCCAGCGCGACCGACGCCGTGAGCTCGGCCAGCTCCTTCGGATCGAAGTGCTTGCGCGGGTTCCACGGACTCTCCGCGATCGCCTCGAGCGGGAGCAGCACGAACTGCGCCTCACCCTCGGCCTGCGAAGGCGTGACCGTGAGCACGCCCGTCGGCGCCTGGGCGCGCTCCGCGTCCGTGCGTGTGTCGACGTACTGCGCCGCGGGCGCCGTCGCTGGCCGCTCGAGTACCGCGGTCCCGCCCTCCTCTGCCTTCCGCTTGCCCGCCATGGTCATCCTCGGTTGAGCCGGCCGCGCCGGCGTTCGTGGAACAGCGTGGTCGTGATCGTGAGCAGCTCCGCCGCGCCCAGCGGATAGCGTTCGGCATCGAGCAGCGGCGCCACCGTGTTCCGCGCGTGCCCGTAGGCCCAGTGGTAGTCCGCGAGGATCTCCTCGTCCTGCGCCGCGACCGCCCCGGCGCGCGGGGCGATGTCGAGGTAGATGATCTGCCGCGGACCTTGGACGCGGCGCATGGTGAGGCGACGGTGCGCGAGCGTGACCGGCGCGGCCTGCTCACCGATCGGGAGCTCGGGCAGGACCGCGTCCGCGCGCAGCACCCCCGTCTTCCGCATCGTCACCGCCACCGCTTCCGCGTTGTCCAGGAACACGCGGCAGAGCGGCTTGAGGACGCGCCCGTCCGCGCCGACCTGCCGGCCCTTGAAGCGCAGGCCCGGCGTCGTCTCGCCGTCGATGGGCGGCACCACGTCGCAGAACTCGACGTCCAGGTGCACGAACTCGCCGGGGTGGAGCCGCACGACTGGGGCGCCCGTTGGCTCCGCCATCACAGGCCTCGCGCCGCGGCGAGCATGCCGTCGAGCAGGTCGCGCGGCGCGACCGTCGCACGCATCCGGTGCTCCCGGTAGAACGCGACGGCGCGATCCAGGGCAGCGTCCGAGTAGGTCACCGCCGCGATGTCGCGCTCGAGCTGCACGTGCAGCCGATCCGCGATCGCGTCGAGCTGGCGCATGGGCTGGTCACCGAGCGACGCCGCGAGCGTCCGCAGGGCGCGCTCGATCGCCGCGAGCTCACGCTGCGCCGCGGTGAGCGTCACGACGGGGGTCGCGGTCGGCGTCGGGCCCGGCGTCGGCCGTGGGCCGGACACGTACGTGGCCCGGTCGCAGCACGGCCGCTCGGCCACCGTGTGCCCGTGGTCGTTGCACATGTACTCGGTCACCGCAGCACCCCCGCCGCCTTGAGGCACCGCCGCCGGCTCGCGTTCAGCACCGCCGTGTCGACCGGCACCGCGATCCCGGTGTCGATGACCATGCAGTTGCGGATCGCCCCGAGGGACAGCGGCGGCTCACTCCCGCACGCGACCCCGCCCAGCGTCGCCCCCACCACCAGACCCACCACCACCGCCCGCATCAGTCCTCCGTCGTCGCCGGCGTCGCCGGCCCTGTGGTCGCACGCGAGTGCTCGCGCACGTACTGCATCACCGCGGTGCCGGTCGGCTTAAGGCCGTGCTCGGCCGCGATGAAGCGCACCAGCTCGTAGAAGAGCTGGAACGTGTCGTGCCGCAGTTGACGGCCGTCGTTCAGCTGCTTCCGCAGCAACAGCGCGTCCGTCTCCGCGTCGTCGCGGAACGCCTGCTCCCGCTCGACCTCCCGCAGGGCCACCGCGATGAGCTCGCGGCTCGGCCGCTGCCGCTCGTCGCCGGCGGCGCAGGCCTTCGCGGCCTCGAGCAGTTGCCACTCCATCGCGTCCAGGGGCGTCGGCTTCCGGCCCGGTGCGCTCGGCGCGCGCGTCACCACCTCGGCGAGGTCGATGTGCAGGATCGCCGGTGCAGCCGGCTCCGCGATCGGCGGCTGGCCGCGCCGGTCACCGAGCAGCGCGACGGCGGTCATCAGCTGCGAATCCGAGAGCCGCTCGATGCGCGCCGACAGTTCGGCACTCGCCATCGGCTCCGGAGGCGCTTCGTGGAGGCGCATCGCCTGGCCGCTCATGCGGTCACCCCATCCGGGGCCGGTGCATGCACGGCGCGCGCCGCGCGCGCCGACGCGTTCGCGCAGTCGTCACACCGCGACGCCAGCGTCCACCAGCGCACGCCGTCCTCGACGTGTTCGATGTACGGCCGCCGGGCGGCTTCGCACTCCGGACAAGTGGCGCTGAGGCACGCCTCGTCCTTGGGGGAGACGGAGTCCGCTCCGGACTCGGCGCGCTCGTCGAGGATCAGTTGCACGAGTTGCGCGGTGCGCAGCAGTCGCGCGCGCGTGTCCACGCAGGCGCTGTTCCACTCCTGCGTGCGGAGCGGGTGGTCGCCGAGGAGCGCCGCGCGATCGCGGGTGAGCACCGCCTCGGAGAGATCGTGGCGCCGCAGCTCCGCCATGTGCAGCGCTTCGGCGATGACCACCGTCTCGACGAGGCGGTGCGCGTTGGTGATCGGTCGGCGGCGAATCATGCGACGAGCCCCCGCGTACGCTCCATGCGATCGGCCTCGGCGCGAAGCGCTCGCTCCCGCTCGGCGTACAGCGCCGCCGCGGCCGCGCACGTCTCGGCCTCTTCGCGCAGCGCCGCCGGCGCCATCCCCGCGGGCCGTGCGCCCATGATCCGGCGCCGCATCTGCAGCTCGTCCTCCAAGCCGTCGAGGTGCGTCTCCTCGCGATCGAGCTGGTCGAGCGGCCGCGTCTCACCCACCAGCTGGCGCACCGCACGCAGCGGGAACGCCGCGAGCTGCTCGAGTTCGGCCGGCGTCGCGCCGGCGGCGAAGAGGCGGACGAGTTGGCGCACGAAAGTCATCCCCGTTGAGCTCGCCGCGTGCGCCTTGCTGCGCGCGCGATCGAGTTGGTAGTCCCTGCGGTACCGATGGAGCGCCGCCTTCACGGCCTGGCGATCCGTCGCCTGCTCGTAACTCGCGCGCGCCTGCTCGACACACGCGTCGAGGAACTGCTGCAGCGCCCGCACCGTCACCTTCGCCCGCGTGCTGTCCGGACCGCGCACCAATCCGTCCGCCGCCATTGTGCCCGCCATCGCTCCGCCCCTCCGCAGTGTGAGTCCATGTCGTCCGCCGCCCACCCATCTCGTCCCTGCCCCGCGCGGCGTGCGCGCGGCCCACCACGTCACGCGGCTGCTCCGGCGGCCGCATCGATTCGCTCGAGTCGCGTCAGGCTTGAGGCGAGGAGGTCCGCGGTGATCCCGCGCTCGCTGGCCAGCTCCTCGAGCGGAACGTCGATCTTCGCGCTCACGAGGCGGAGCACGCGGACCACCGTCGCGCGGCTGCGCACGTCGTGCATCCGGTAGGAGCCGAGCAGGATCCGCGAGATCGTCGGCTCGGACAGATCGCACTCGCGTGCGATGTCGGCTTGCGTGATGTCGCGGTCCTCGAGCGCGCGCTGCAGTCGTGTCTTGCGAGCCACCTTCCCCCCTTGCATCCTCGGGTAAGTCCTTTCTTGACGAACCTGACATTAGGTCAGATGCGGCAGAAATGCAAGAAGTTTTTTCAGTCTTTTCCGACTCTTAGACGTAAGTCATTGCGAGGCCGTAACTTGGCGGTGAAGAGGGCGCATATCGGGAAGGCGATTCGACTCGCGCGAAGGTCAGCCAACCTGTCTCAGGGGGAGCTGGCTGATGCGGTGGGAGTGCACCGTCCGACCGTCTCAGCGTGGGAGCGCGAGGCAAACACCCCGACGAGAGCGAACGTCGAGGACGTTGCGCGCGCGTTGGCGATGACGGTCGAGTCGCTGGAGCTGCTCAGCGAGGAGATCGCGAGAGGTGAAGTCGCAGGCGCTCCAGCTCCTCGACGCCGAAGCGGTGGGGAGAAGGCGTCGATCTACTCTGCGCGCTCGAGGCCGCGTCTACCTCCCCGCGCGTACCAGGCGGTATTCGAGCACTGTATTACGCTCGAGGGAGCGGGCGTTCCGGAGGATCTGATTGATGAAGCGCGTCGGCTGATGAGCGACGACACCTTCAACACCCTGAACAAGGGTCAAACGGATTCGCGCACTGAGTCAGACTGGATGAAGGACATCGAGGCCGCGTGGGTGTTCATCCGCGATCGCCTCAGAGCGAAAGGCTTTCGGCTGTAGCCGGGGAGGGCACCACCGATGCAAGAGATCGAAGCGTTCGTCGCCGAGCACGCCCGCCGGCACCCGGAGCTGCTCCGCCAGGTGCACTGGCCGCAGGTCCGCGCCATGGCGAAGCGCGAAGGGATCGCCGTGCGCCGACTCCCGCTCTCACGTCCTGGCCGCCTCGTGCGCTTCGGTGGTGCGTGGGAGATCCAGATCTCGGACCAGCTCAGCGTCACCGAGCGTGCCGTCGTCGGCACCCACGAGCTCGTGCACTTCTGGCGGGATCGGCTCGACGAGTCGGCGATCTACTCCGCCAGCGAAGACTGGGAGCGAGACCCGAAAGAAGACTTCGCGAATGTGGCGGCGTGGTATCTCACGTCACCGAATAGGCCTACAGGAAGGCGATAGCGCGGCACCGACGATTTCGAAATGTGAGCGACGAAACCTCGCGTAGCCGATCGACAGACGCTATCGCTTTCACAGCTCCCCTTGGGAGGTGCCGTGCCAGAGCCACAACCTCAGCTGCCAGAGTGGACCTGGGCGAAGCCCAGACGAGTACAGCTCTTTTCAATATCCAAGACACAGTGGAGCCGACTGAGGCAGTTCATAGAAACGGCGAAGGCGCTTCCACATGAGTGGAAGACCACGCTCGGATGGAGTCTTGCCAGCGCGGGAGCCAGCCTCGCACTCGCCGCACTCTTCGATTCGCAGATTGAACAGCTCCCGGCGCGGTTGATCAGCGAGCTCGTCGCTGGTGCCGTGTTCATGATCAGCGGTATCACGTTGATCGTCACCAGCCGCGACTCCACAGAGTCGCTGTCGTCGACCTTAACGCATGCCCTGAACCACATGGACGACGTGGAGCAGAGCTTTGAGCCAACCACAGAGGCGCTCGACCAAGTCACCTCAGGGAGTACGACATCCATGTCCTCCGCGACCTCGACAATCTCCCAGCCTCAAGAGAAGCCCGAATGAAACTCACGCTAGGACTACTCGCCGACTACGCCGACGTTTCACAGAACAACAAGCTCATGATCGGCGGTGCGTTCGACACGATCTTCACGCCGAACCCTCCTATCAAGCTGTCGTCCACCTTCGCCATTCTGAAAATCGAGGCGGCGGAGGCGCCAGGTCGTCGACACGACGTGCGCATTGCATTACGCGATGAAGCGGGAAAAGAAGTCGCGACGGTAGCGCACACTCCGGGACTTCCTTTCGGCCGGGCACTCAGCGCGGGCATGGCCCGCGGTCAGCTCATCGCGCCGCTCGTTGGAACCGTCTTCAGTGCTCATGGCCTCTACTCACTTGTCGTGTTCGTCGACAACGCCGAAATAGGTGGAATCCCAGTGCTTGTTGCACCCGCGTGACAGATTCGGCAATCCCTTTCTAAGTCGCGTTCATGGATCCACTCGTCATCGCCGGCCTCGCGGCCGCAGTACCCGTCGCGGTGCTCACCCCGCTCCTCGTGCGTGAGCGGCGCGCGAGCGCCGAAGCGCGCAGGAACATGAAGCCGCTTGTCGAAGCCGAGCGCGAGGCGAAGAAGGTGCGCGAGGCGGCACTTGCCATGCAGAAGGCAGCCGAAGCGAAAGTCAGCGCAGCACAGAACGCGTTGCAGCAGATCGCCGCGAGCAGTGCGGACGCGGAGCGCAGGAGGGAGGCCGCCCTCAAGGAGATCGGAGTCCTCGAGGAGAAGCTAGAAGGAATCGACGTTGGCTTCTATCGTCCGCATTTCACGTACGAGGACACCGAGTCGTACAAGCGCGCGATCGAACGATGCCGAGACGAACAGGAACGGCTAATCAAGGCGGACGCCGCGACCGACGGCACACGCACCATGACGCTCGACGGCAACGCGAAGAAGGGCATCGCGATGGTGAAGAAACAGGAGAAGCTTATTCTCCGCGCCTTCAATGCCGACTCAGAAGCTGCGATCGCGAATGTCACGTGGAGCAACTTCAGCACGATGGAGGCGCGCATCCGGAAGTCGGCTGATGCGCTCGAGCGCCTCGGCGGAACGATGCGCACCCGCATCACGGCTGAGTACGTAGAGGCGCGTTTGGCAGAACTCAAGCTCGTCTACGAGGCGGCCGAGAAGAAGAAGGAGGAGAAGGAGCTGCAGCGGCAGCAGCGCGCGGCGCAGCGCGAGGAGGAGAAGGTGCAGCGCGAGCTCGCCAAGGTGCAGGCCGCCGCGGAGAAAGAGGAGAACCAGTACGAGAAGGCCCTCGCCAAGGCGCGCGCAGAGCTCGACGAGGCCGCAGCCGAGGAGCGTGACGCGATGTCACTCAAGATCGCCGCGCTCGAGCAGCAACTCGCGGAGGCGCACGAGCGGAAGGAGCGCGCAATCGCGCAGGCGCAGCTCACCAAGGTTGGCCACGTCTACATCATCTCGAACCACGGCGCATTCGGCGAAGGCGTGGTCAAGATCGGCATGACGCGCCGGCTCGAACCCGAGGAGCGAATCCAGGAGCTCGGCGATGCGTCGGTCCCCTTCCCGTTCGACATGCACGCGCTGATCTACTCCGAGGACGCCCCGGCGCTCGAGTTCCGCCTGCACGAGGCGTTCTGGGATCACCGCCTCAACTGGTCGAACGACCGGAAAGAGTTCTTCCGCATCGACCTCCCGGCGCTCCAGGCCAAGCTGCGCGAGCTCGGCCTGAGCGCAGAGCTCCAGATGATTGCCGAGGCGCGCGAGTACCGCGAGACCATCGCGGCCCGTCAAGCAATCCAGGCCGGCGCACGGGATCCGTCCCGCGGACCGCTGCCGTCCCTCGAGGCGATGGGCGCAGAACCGATGATCGCCGGCACAACAGCGGAACCGGCCTAGCATGGGCGCTCTCCAGTTTCACTGCACCAAGTGCCTGACGCCATTGAACAGGAAGGACGCGCCGTGTCCGCAGTGCGGTACCGAGGAGATCACGCAGGACGTCAGCACGGGCGCGCCGCGAAAGGCGCCGCGCGCGAAGCGTGAGCGAAAGCCGCGGACACCTCGCGCCCCGAAGCAGCCGAGACAACAGCGAGTGCAACTTCCGGCAAGCTGGGAGAACCCACCGCGCAGCGGCGCGGAGATCATCGGCGCGATACTCGGCGGCCTCGTCCTCCTGATCGTCTTCGTTGCCGTGTTTGGCAATTTATGACGAGGACACATCATTTCGACCGCGACGCCGACGCTCGCACGATGGCGCGCACCGCAGCCGCCCTCGTGCGCCTGCACCTCGCCGAGTCCGCGATCGACGCCACCGCCCACCGCCTGGACAGCGTAGTGACGGCGTCCGACGTCCGGACCGCGATCGCGAGCGCGCTCTCTCTCCACGACGTCGACATCCTCCGACTCGAGGCGGCTGCAGCCGCCGGCATCGCCGAAGCGTGCAAGACGTCGATCGCGCCGCGACTGATCGCGCACGAGGAGTACGCGCGACAGAAGTTCACGGATCTCACGGTGGCGGCCACGGCAGTCGGTGATCTACTCGCGTACGCCGGCGCCGAGGAGCGCGCGTGACAGACTCGCCAACCAAGCCAGCCCAGCCCCCACTGCGCGAGAACTGGTTTGCAGAGTTCTGGTGGATCGTCGCCGCCGCATACCTAGTTGGACTGTTCTCCCGAAAGGGTTGGGAGGCCTGGTGGGGATTCCCGTCGACGGACGACCTCGGACTACTCGCAGTCGACCAGATTGTTTTCGGCGGATTGATCATCGGATACTACCTCTTGTGTTTCGCCGTCGTGTTTTCACTTCGCGATCGCGAGCCTGTTCGGAGAGCGCGTGATGAGTGGCAGCGGCTCCGTGAGAGCGGTGTTCCGCCGATTCGCGGCGTCGCACGACTAGTGACGCAGGTTGTGATTCTTTACGCGCTGGACCTCCTGTTTCCGCCCATCGCAGGCGTGTTCGCAATCTTCGTTCTCACTAGCGGAGATTTGCAACTGACGGCAATCGCGGCCATGACGCTCTTCAGTGCGCACGCGGCCACCGTGCTTGTGGCCGTCACGACAGACCGCCGGCGGCGGCTCCAGGAGCCGACGCCAACGATTGACGCGTTCGCAAGGTTATCGATTCTCGGCGCACGGCCTCTTCCTGCGCACATGTTGATGATTGCGTTCTCCGGATTGTCCTTGTTCAGCGGTGCGATTCTGTATCCACTGGCGTCGCAAGCTGCTGGTGGAGGCCGACCAATCGCTGTACATCTTCAGCTCGAGTCTGCCCTTACCAGTTCGTCAGACTCGATCGTGGCTCACGCTGACTCGACCTGGTTACTCAAGCGCACTAGCGACTATCTCATCGTTCGAGCCGCACGCGGGTCAACTGACGACGCGATCGTCTTGTTGCCTCAAGCGCGCGTGCGCAGCATACGGGCCTTTCTACCGCAATGGCGGCTGAGGCTTGAGAGACAGCGGTCGCCGGGTGGTGCTTCCTCACCGATCAGTTCCCGATAGCCCCTATGCCAGCCGAGACTGATCGTCCGCCGCCCAATCGTGGCCTAGGCTCGATCGACTACAGCCAGGCCCCGCGCGCCGTCTACTACATCGACGGCGCCGGCGAGCGGTGGCGCGTGCACGACTGCGTCTTCGAGCGGGGGAGGTACCGCCGCGTCGGACTCCCAGGCGCCGAGGCCGCGACGTGCCGCGTCTTCGTCTCATCCGCCGGCGTGAAGCGGAGCTACACCCGGCTGAGGCGGGAGATCTGGGAAGCCACCGAGGCGCATCTCGCGCGCCAGCTCGCGAGCGCAGGGTTCATGCCGACGACCGGACCGTTCGAACCGAAGGCATGGACCTGATGACGAAGCCAAAGTCGGTCCGATGGAAGCTCGAGCCGCAGACGGCCGGTAAGCATCGGGTACTTCGCGCGTACCTCGACGCCTGGCTCCCTATCCTCGGCTCACGTCCCGGGCCGATTCTGTTTGTCGATGGGTTCGCGGGCCCGGGCCGCTATCTCGACGGCGAGGACGGTTCGCCGATTATTGCGCTCAAGGCTTTCAGGGATCATGAGGCCGCCCCGCGCATCGACGGCCCGGTGCGATTCGTATTCATCGAGCTCGACGAGGATCGCCACGCTGCTCTTAAGGAAGAAGTCGCGGCGATGGATCCCGCCCTGCCTGCGAAGGCAGAGGTGTATCTGTACTGCGACCGATTCGAGAAGCACGTTGGAGAGACGCTGGATCGCCTCGAAGCTGAGCGGCGCAGCGTGGTGCCGATGCTTTGCATGGCCGATCCGTTCGGTGCGGACGGCATTCCGCTGTCGCTGTTTCGGCGAATCCTCCAGAACGAGAAGTCGGAACTCTTCATCACCGTAATGGCGGCGTTCATTCGGCGCTTCGGTGAGCAGGCAGGATTCGAGCGCGTCTTGATGGAGCTGTATGGCGACGAGAGCTGGAGGCCGCTCGTCGCGATTCAAGACTCTGCCGCCAAGCAACGCGCACTGCTCGATCGATATGAGCAGCGGCTTCGGGACGCCGGTGCGAAGTACGTCCTCCGTTTCGACCTCTATGACGGCGGCGTGTACGTCTACACCATCTACTTCGCCACGAACAGCCTGCTCGGCTGCGAGCGCATGAAGGACGCGATCTGGAAGGTGATGCCGGACGGCAATTTTGAGTACAGGGATCGCGACCAAGCACAACTCACCTTCGGCATGTCCGCGCCGCAGATGAGCACGATGGAGAGTCAGATCGAGCAGATGCTCCGGACCGAGGGGCCGAAGAGCATGGCGCAACTGCGCGCGTGGGCGCAGAGTGATCGCACGATGTTCCGAAAGAGCAAGCACCTGCTCGATGCCGTGACCGCGCTCGACAAGGCAGGTCGGGTCAAGGTAGATCGGAGCGGCGGGAAGAAGTACACCGACCCCGTCGTGCTCTCAGTGCCCGCCTAAGCGCTCGCGGCCAGTGGAACGGGATACTCGTCCCACGTCCGGCCGTCTAGCAGGCGGCCGCCACTCTTTGGCGTGAAGCCGCCCCACTGCTTCCAGAAGAAGTGCACGCCATCGCGCTCGCAGTTGTCTCGCAGCTCGCGTGCCCATGCCGGGTCGACCGGCCGTGCGCCGGCGCCGGACTCGCCGCCGCCGATTAACCAGTGGATCCCGTCGAGGTTGAGCTCTGCGAGCGAGCCGAGGAGCGGCTCGGCGGAGATGAACCGCACCGCCGCGTCGATCTCGCGCAGCGAGTCCGCGCGCCGGGCGACACGCATGTCCTCGATCGACGTGCCAATCCAGATGTTCGCCGCCCACGGCAGGTCCGCCGCGAGACGCGCGGCGCGCTCCGGACGCTTCGTGAGCACCTGGAACTGGTGCTGCGGGAGATTGTTCATCACCTCGAACACCTTCTGGATCTGCTCGAGCGAGAAGTGCGCGTGGAACACATCGCTCATCGAGTTCACGAAGACGCGCCGTGGCTCCCGCCAGCTGAACGGCATCATGAGCCGGTCCTCCCAGAACCGCGGCGCGAACGGATCCGCGCGGTTCGCCGGCGTGTCCTTCACAGGCAACTGCTTGAGGTAGACGTCACGCGTGCGGCGCTCGGCCACGACGTGCGCGTAGCAGTGGTCGCAGCCAGCGGAGATCTTGGTGCACCCGGTCATCGGGTTCCAGACCTCATCAGTCCATTCAATCGCAGTCGACATCAGGCTCCCCGTCAGAGGCTTCGACAGTAGACGACTGGTCCTACCCCATGGTCAGCCCCGCGGCCGGATGAACAGCTCGGCCGCCGGCGTCGCCCCAGCGCGCGCGACCGTGTAGGTCGTCCGGACAGCCTCGATCGCGAAGCCCTTAAACAGGGCGCGAATCTCCGTCGTGTCGTTGATCGAGAGCAGGAAGGATCCCTTGAGCTCTGCGAGGATCCCAGCGAGGCGTTCGAAGTCCGAGCGCTGGAAGAGCTCGCGTCCGTAGTCGTCCTCGCAGCCGTAGTACGGCGGATCCAGGTAGAACAGCGTCTCCGGCCGATCGTACGTGCGCAGGAACCGCTCGAAGTCGAGGCACTCGATCACCACGCCGCTGAGCCGCTCGTGCAGTTGCTCGAGGTGCGGCACGAGTCGCGTGATGTCGAAGAGCGCCGGCCGCTGCACGGACGTGCCGAACGTCCGACCGCTCACCTTCCCGCCGAACGCCGTCCGCTGCAGGTAGTAGAACCGCGCCGCGCGCTCCAGGTCGGTGAGCGTCTCCGGATCCGTCCGAACCAACCGCTCGAACTCCGCGCGCGTGGTGAGCTGCCAGCGCATCATCTCGATGAACGGCACGTAATGCCGCTGCAGCACCCGGAAGAACGTCGCGACGTCGCGGCTCCGATCGTTCACCACCTCAACCGGCGAGCGGTCCGGACGCCGGAAGAAGATGCCGCCCATCCCCATGAAGGGCTCGGCGTAGCAGTGGTGGGGCATCGTCTCGAGCTGAGCGATCACCCGAGCAGCGAGGTTCCTCTTGCCGCCGATGTATGGAGCGGCACCGCGGGGAGGCATTTCGGAGTCGGGACGCGTCCTTGCGCGAGTCACCATGCCCGAATAGATACCGAACAAGGGGCTACAGCGCAAGGAGACCCCTATCAGTCGTGCTAGGTGCGCCCCATCGTTCCTCACTGTAGCTTCGGCGGTCAATGTGTAAGTCACTCTGACCTGAGTGCTGGATGACCGCCCTCAAGACCGCAGACCAGATTCTCGCGAGCGTCGGCAACGACCTCTCCCCTGCTTTCACGCAGCGATTCCTTACCGAACGAGGACTCGTGGCGGGGCGTGGATACGGTCGAGATCAGACGATCGCCCGACTCGCGAAGCTGGCCGAGAAGAAAGAAATCTCATTGGAGCTACTTCGCGACCTGGTGATTGACTGGCGCGAGAGTGGCGACAAGCACGTATATCTCCTTCGACTCCAGAAGGCGGACGCGCTCGCGGCGATCGAAACTATCTCGGCGATGCCACAACTTGCCGGATTGCCAGGTGCTGTGACGTCGGACCATCCGATGCAGCTCTACGCGGTTGCCAGTGGGTCGCGCGCGCGTGTCGCTTATGGTGAACTCCAATCGTTCTATCGTGCGATCCCAGATGAGCTCCGGTTCGAGCAGGAGACAGTTGAACGGCGCGCCATCGTCGAGATTGACGCGGAGCTCGAGATCGCATCGGTCTCTTGCGACCCGTACCGAGGAGGCAGTCTGCTCCCAACGGCAGCGGCGGGGTATTACAGCGCATATCAGGACATCCTCCTGAGTCTCGCCCCTCAAGCCACCAACACCGTGGACCTCTCCGCAGCAATGCTTGCGATCGAGGACTCCGACCTCGTCAGCGTGCGCCTCGCGCGCGGCGTAGATGACCACCATCACACCGTCCAGGTATCCGGGCAGTCCGAGCTCCGAGGCCCCGGAACGGCGTACGCTGACATGGCTGACCGCGTTGTCGTGCGCGAAGCAGCGCGCTACTGGTGGGTTGCCGGCAAGGTGGTCGTGTCAGGAAATGACAAGCTCACACTGCATAGGGAGATCCGAACCGATATTGATGCGTCCGGAGGAATTGTTCGTCTCCCATCACAGACCACGTCCCTTGAGCGGCGGTATGTTCTCGCGGCAATCGACGCACATTCCTGAGCGAGACTTGAAAGAGATCGAGCCTCTCCTCGCGCGCGCGAGGGAGGCACTCGTTCGCTTCTCGGAAGTGCGATTCGTGAAGCCGAGCGTACTCGAAGCCTCAGCGCACCTTCCGCACGGCTACGGAGTGGCCGTGCTGCGCCAGCTTGAGCGCGAGGGACTGGGACGACTAGGCGTGGTGGTCGTCGACACGGATCGTCTTCCCGTGCACTTCTATCGCACGCTGAGCGAGATTCCGCCCGTCGTGGTAGATGAGATGGGGGACGAAATCATCCCGACCGAGTTCAACCTCGAGTTCGCCTTCGAGCAGGGGACCGTTCACCGTGGGTGACTTAGTCAGGGATCTGCTCAACCAGCCCGATGATCCGAAGCGGCCGGCCGCAATTCGCAAGCTCCAAGCCGACATCATGACGCAGCTCGCCAAGGAGGAAGCCGCGGGAATGGTGCATGTCGAGCGGATCAAGATCGGCCTCTTGACGGCGTACGCGACGTGCTTCGTCATTGTCTGCGTTGGATCCGCGGCAGTCTACCTACTCGCGATTATTGGCGCTCTCGAGATCCCGCCTCGATACGAGAAGTGGGTCTTCGCCAGCGCCGGAGTCGGCGGAGTGACCTCAGCCTGGAACCTCATCTCGGACAGGCTAGCCCGGCGCAAGGGCGGCTAGTCTCGCTTGCACGCCAAGCGACCGCCGACCAGCCCAGCGCCGGCACCGAGCATCGCGCCGCTCGGCCCACCCGCAATCGAGCCGAGCCCGGCACCGCCCGCCGCCGTCGCGAGCAGACACGTCGCGCCCAGCGCGCGCCGCCACCAGGGCGGCCGCGCGCGTGCCACCGCGAGCTGACGCTGGCGCGCGCCCTCGAGCTCCTGTTGGGCGCGATCGAGCGCGTCCTGCGCGCGCGCCGCGGCGACGGCCGCCACGATCCGATCCTCGGCCGCCGCGCGCTCGAGGAGCACCGTGTCGCGCGTCGCCTCGAGCGCCGCGGCGAGGTGCGTGATCTGGTCCGCCGATCGGCGCAGCTCGAGGCGTAGCTCCGGCAGCGTGCGCAGCGTGTCCACCGCGGCCGCGAGCGCCGCGTCGCGCACATCCCGCGCCGTCGCGATCGCCGCGTCGTTCCGCTCGAGGACGCGGTTGGTGGCGGCCTTCGCCTCCGCGTGCGGCGCCTCGGTGCCGATGAACACCCGCCCGGCCGCCACGGCCGCGCGGCGCTTCACCGCGACGTGCTGTACGGCTGCGGCTGCGGCGGAGTCCGCCAGCTGCTGATCCCTCGCGCGCGCGCCGGCGTACGCGCCGCTGCAGCGCGCGAGCGCCGCGATCGCCACGAGTCCGCCGGCGACGAGCGCGAGCACCTGGGTCGGTCCGGGGAGGCGAGGCATCAGGCCACCGTGAACAGGTCGCGGACCGTCAGGATCATGTGACCGAGCGTCGGCCAGATCTGCGTGCCGCTGGGATCCACCGCCGTGAACCGGACCTGATAGTCGTCGACGGGCAGATCCTGCAGCGCCGTCAGCTGCAGATCGACGTCGCCGGCGTTCGCGTCTTCCGGCCCGGTCGCGGCGGGATTCACGATCGTGCACGGCGCCGCGAGGATCTGCGCACCAGTCTCCGTGCCCTTCAACTGCGCGGTGATCGTCGCGCCGGCGAGGGGCAACGGCTCCTCGCGTGGTCCATCCGGAGTGGCGACGGTGTGCGAGAGCGTGCAGCGGATGGCCGTGCGCGTCTCGCCTTTCGTCCACGTGACGTGGCGGGGCATAGTGGGGTCGTCCAGGAAGGTGGCGAAGTAGTTGCGATCGGCGAACGACGCGACGAGCGGACGCGTGCCGGGGACGTACGTCGCGGACGCTCCCGTGAGGCCGCGGACGAAGAGTCCCGCAGCCCCACTGAGGAGGCCGATCCCGCGCGCGAAAAGTCCCTTGACGCCAGCCATCAGGCGGCCCGGGTGATGGATGTCGGGTTGTTCGCGTCGTTCAGCGTCAGAGTGAACGCCGTCGTGCTCCCGTCACGCTTGCGTGCCGTGACGGTGGTGCCGCTCTTCGAGAGCTCCGAGAGGAGCGCCAGCAGCTCGTAGACGCCCTGGGCGAGCGTGACCATGCCGCCGTCGCCCGCGTAAGACTCCGCGAGCTCCGTCCCGAAGACCGCGGTGACCACCGACGCGGGGAGCGCCGCGATCGCCGCATCGAGCTCGGCCTTCGTCGGCGCATCGTACGAGGTGAGCGCCGCCGTCACCTGCGCCGGAGTCGCGCGCGAGCTGACCGTCGCGTCGAGGTTGTCGAGCGCGGCCGCGCGTGGCGCGGTGAGGCGCGAGAGGAGCGTCCCGACACCGGCCGCGTCCGCCGGCGTGCCAGTCGCCTCGTCGAGCTGCACATCGCCATCGGCGTTCGTCGTGCCCGCGAGATACAGCTTGCTGGGCAGCTTGCCGTAGATGGCCTGCAGCTGCGTGCGGTCCGTCGCGGTGAAGTCCACCGCCGTCGTGTCGACCACGAGCGCCGCGTTGCCGTACTCGCGCGCCACGCCCCCCTCGGTGACCGAGAAGTTGAAGAGCAGCTGCTCCATCGCGTGGCCGACCGCGACCGTGTACGTCGAGCGGTATCGCCCAGTGCTCACGAGCGTCATCGTCGTGCTGTCGAGGTTGCCGTTGCGGCTCGTGCCGGACTCGTTGACCACGCCAATCGTCGGCGCAGCATCGGGCGCCTCCATGTTCCCGACCGCGTCGTAGCAATAGAGCTCGATGCGGTACACGATCGATCCGCTGTCCGGACGCTCAAGCACCGTCGGCACGACGCGCACGATGCGCGTGTTGTTCTGGATCGCGGTGACCTCGCCCGAGCTCGCGACGTTGCCCGATACGTTCAGCTTGTCGAGATAGCCCGCGCGCGCGAGCGTGAGCCGCGACTCGAGTTCGTCGACGTAGGCCGCGATGACGGCCAAGTCCGCCGCGATCGACGCGCCCACGGGCGCGCCGAGCCGCGCGTACGCGTCGCCCGTCATTGCCGGCGCCGTCGCGCCCTTCCACTTGTCGACGTCGACCTTCGGCTGATTGGTCACCGGGTTCGCCGGCACCGAGAAGACGTCGACGGTGGGCGTGCCGGTCGGCGTGGTCTCGCTGTCCGCGTTCCATGCCTTGTCGACGGTCCAGATGTTGCCGGCGCCCGAGTACGTCGCGAACCGGCTCTTCCCGAAGTGCGCGCCCGCGGTCCGGATCTCCACCACGATCTGCGCCTGCGTGCTGATCCCGTAGCCGCCGGCGAACTCGACCGTCGTGTTCGTCACGGCGACGAGTACGCCCGTGTAGATCGGCCGTGGCACGAGTGCGAGCTGCGCGGCCATTGTGTCGAGGCTGAGCCCGCCGGCCGCGGAGACTGGGATGCCGCCGGCGGCGCCGGCCGCCGCGTTCGGCAGTGCGGTGAGCCCGAATCGGACGCCATCCTGCGGATCGTAGTCAACGAGCTCGACATCGTAGTCGACGACGATGCCGCCAGTGATCGTGCCGCCGAACCGGACACCCGGTGCACCGGTCGCGAAGGCCGCATCGGGCGCGTCGAGTCGATATCGACCGTCCCGCAGATGGATGAAGCCGCCGTCCGCGTGCGCCGTCGTCGCGGCCGCGAGCGTGACTTCCGTGACGTCGGTGACGGCCGCGAGATCCCGGTGGTACCACAGCGCGAGCCCCGCCGAGTTGTAGACGGCGTCCGTCTTCGGCGTTCCGTCGACGTTGAGGATCTTGAGGTAGACGGAGCGATCGGTCGAACCCTTTTTGATGCGCATTAGCCGAGTCTCCGGAACGCGTTGAGGAAGGCCTGCAGGATGAGGGCCAGCGCGGACGCCGAGGCTGCCACCGCGCCCATGAGCACAGCGAAACCACCCGACTGCTCGGCTTCGGACCACGTCAGCTGGCGCGCTTGGGCGCTGTCGTCGTTGCTGTACTCGAGCGCGTAGGCGTAGCCCGAGAACGAGGACTCGGTGCCACCCAGGATCGCGGAGCCCATGCCGCTCGGGCCCGTGCTGACCGTGCCGCCATTGTCGTGCCAGCCCATGAACACGAGCGACGCGCGGTTGATGCCGACGATCTGGACGCTCGGCGAGTTCGGACCGAGCACCGCACTTCCGCCGGTGTTCTGCATGCGCGCGGCCACCGGGGTCTGCAGCGTCTCACCGGCCTCTGCACGCCACCGGTGCAGGAACGCGCGACAAGGCCCCGAGTTGGCGAACGTGACCGTGATGCTGGTCGGCGGCGTCGCCCCGACAACGGAGGTGAAACAGGCGGCCCACATCGCCGCATCCGGGTTGATCTGGTCACCGGAGTCTCCCCCAGTGTCCGGATCCATCAGCGTCCACGTCCCGCCCTGGTTGTCGCTGACGGAGATCGGATCCGTGCCGGCGCCGGCGTCGGTGCCGGCACCGAGCACGAGCCGGTCGCCCGCGAGGAGCGCTGACCAGTCGCCATCGCTCGACTGGAAGACCAGCGACGTAGCGCCGGGGTGGTGCCGGTCCAGGGAGACGCGCAGCATCAGGCTGCCCTCTTCCGTGCGCGCAGGTAGGCGAGGTCCATCGTCCCACCGCCGCCCGCCGCGGTCGGCTCGACGATCACCGGCCACAGGAACTGGTTCGCGTGCGCCTGCGGCAGCTGCTTCAGCGCGTTGGCCCCGGTCCACGAGCTGTACTTGTCCCCAACGCTGCCCGGGCGCGGGTTCGTGCTCGCCGCGTCGACTCCGCTCTGCCGGTCCTCCAGGAAGCCGCGCGCCAGCCCCTGCGCGCTGGCGTCGATCAGGAGCACGCCGTTGATGTAGAGGCGCGCGATGCCGTCGCTCGCGACGAGGACCTCACTGCTGGCCTTGAGCACCATCGTCCACCACAGCCAGCCAGCCCCGGTGATGTCCTCCCAGCGCTTGAACTGCGTCGGCGCGTAGGCGCCGAAGTCCTCCATGATCTGCCAGATCTCGACGCGCGACTGCGGATTCACGTTCAGCGAACTCAGCGAGGCCGAGCTGTGATAGACGCTGAACTCCGTGCGATCGCCGCCCGTGGGGAGTGTGCCCGGGTAGTAGAACGACGGCCCCTTCAGCCAGCGCTTCCCGGCGCGGGGATAGTCGTACCGGAACAGCCCGTCGAAGATGAGCCGCTCGGTGCCCGACGTGAACGCGCCGAAGTTCTTGTAGAGCTGGCTGTAGATGCTGATGTTCGGGTTCGTGGCGTACGTCGCCCCGGGGCGGATCGTGATGCGATAGAACGGGTTGCCGTTGTACCCACCGGTCTCGATGGTGTCGGTCGCGTCGCTGAACTCATAGCCGTTGCCGGCGGCCGGGCTGCCGAAGAGGAAGTGCGGCGTGCCCGCGCCTTGCGCGGCCGCGATCGCCGCCATCCGCGTCGCCAACCGTTCGGCGCCAGTCGACCCGCTCACAGCCGTCGTGAAGTCGTCGACGCCGAGCACGGTGTCCTCGGCGCCGAGCTGATACTCGGGCGTCTCGCCGCCGAGCCCGGCGGCGACCCCCGCAAACCCGCGCTGGCGGCGCCAGATCCCGTTCCGCAGGACGTGCATCAGGCCTTCACCGGCCGCACGACGCCGAGCACGTCCGTCCGGACCATCGGCCCGATGTCAACCGCAATCCCGTTGTTCGTCGTGCCGGCGAAGCCGCGGTTGCCCTCGACCGTCAGCACGAGCGGCTCGGCGCGCCACACGATGCCGATGTGGTGCGCATCGAGCTTTCCGTCCTTCACCAGACCGTAGAGCACCACGTCGCCCGGGTGGGCGCGCGTCGCGAGCTCCTTCGCCGTGCAGCGCTCGAGGTACGGGATCCACTTGTCGCAGTTCCCGAAGTCCGCCGGCACCGCAGCGCCCGCGTCGATCCACATGCAGCCGGCCCACGCCGCGCACCACCAGCCTTTGCCGGCGAGGATGATTCCCTCGGGCACGTGCGCCCGGCGCAGATAGCGCTCGATCTCCGGCCCGCGGTTGGATCCAAGCGGCGTCTCGAGGATCCCGAGATCCGCGCGCGTGCGCTCGAGGATGGCGAGGCCGAGTTGCTCCATCGGCTTCGGCACCCACGAGAACGGCGAGGGCCACGGCTCGCGAGGGAAGGCACGCATCGTCATCACGGACCTCCCACGGCGGGCACCATCCCGCTCGCACGCGGTGCCGGCGTCTGATCCTTCGGCGTCCGGTGCGCGAAGTCGCCAGCGGCGTTGGCGGCCAGGAACAGCGAGCACATCGAGCCGATCGCCGTGAACGCCGCGGTCGCGACCGCGACGACGTGCGGCGCGAGGAGCGGCCCGACGAGCGAGATCACGGAGACGGTCACGAGCGCGACGATGACCGTCGCGAAGAGCCCGAAGAAGAACGCGGAGTACTTGCGGCCGTGGCGCAGGATGAAGAGATCCAGCGACTGCGTCGCCGGCGGCAGCGTGGGCGCGGCGCCGGTCATGGCGTCCCCTTGCAGTAGGAGTCGGCCGCGGCGCGCTCGCAGAGGATGAGCTTGATCGTGCGGATGTCCTTCGCGATCGCCTCGACCGTGCTGCGGTCGGCCTTCTGCTCCACCTTCGCTTGCAGCGTGGCGTAGCTGGCGACGAACGACAGCAGGGCAGCGACGATCGCGAACGCGTTCCGGTTGACGGCCTCTCGGGCCTCTCGGGGGCTCATCAGCGTGGGCCTCGGCGATGGGAGGGAGTGGTCATGCGAAGACGGTGACGGGCTTGGTGGCGATGATCACGCCGGCGTTCCGCACATCGACACGCACCTGCAGCTGCGCGCCCGGCGCCATGGCACAACCGGAGACGGCGACCAGCGGGAAGTCGGCGAGCACGAGCCCGGTGTCGTCGAACGTGCCCCCAGAGATCGGGTCGCCGGCGACGACCTCCGCATGCACCTCGTAGGTCTCGGTCCCGGGCATGCTCGCGACGGTGATGTCGAGGTCGAACTGCCCGCCCCCGTCACCCGGTGCGATGATGTTGGTGATCGCGACACTGATCTCCGGCGCGCCACTGGGCACATATGCCTTCGCCTGGACTAGCACGCGATCGGACACGTCGAACTCCGGCACGCCGTTGCTGGCCAGGAAGCGGTATTCCTTCGCGGCCCCGGTGCTCGGATTCTTCGGCACGGTGATCGGCGAGCTCGGGGGCGTCGCCGGCACACCGCCGTCGATGCGCAGCGTGACGGTCGGCCCACCGTCCCACACCACGAGATCGTTGTCGTCGTCGTAGGCGTGCACGCTCAGGTCGAGCCACGGCGTCGCGGACGGCAGCGCCGGGATCGGGACGGGCGGCGGCACGAGTCGCAGGGTATCCTGCGCGAGCAATCGCGCGACATCCGGCCGGTAGCGCTCGAGCTCGACGTCGACGGCCGCATAGAAATCCGCGGCCGACATCGTGAAGAGTTGATCCAGGTCCTCGCGGGTCGCGATCAGGCGCAGTGTGCGCTGACTGATGCCGAGCGGCGGCACGGTGAGCGCGACCGACCGCCCGACCGTCGCGTCGCCGGGCGTCGCGAGCAGGCGTGCGCGGTAACGGACGAGGGGCGCGCTGCGATCGAGCAGCACGTCATTACCGGCGGCGACCATCTGCACCGCGCGCGCGCCGAACTCGTACCGCACCCCACCCTCGAGCGCCTGCGTGAGGCCCTCGCGCTGCAGGAGCAGGAACGCGTCGAGATAGACCGTGCAGGGCGGATTCGACGCTCCCGCCGGCCGCGACACCTGGAGCTGCAGCACCTCATCGCGCAGCGCATCGATCCGCTGGTCGGTGAGCACCGCGTCGTACCACGCCTCGATCTTCGGCTTCAGCCGCTCGTCGACCTTCACCGTGGTGTCCGGCGGGTAGATCCGGAGGGGCTCCCCGAGCGCGGTCCGGACGCCGGACGCGGTCACGGCGTGAAGCGTGACGACGAGCGGGACCGCGCCCGAGTGCCGCGTGAACAGCAGGGCCACGGCGGCCGCGACCGTCTCCGCGCCGGGCACGCTGTGGATGGGGATGAGCGGCGACCGTAGGTCCGCCGAGGCGCCCGCGGCGAAGTCGACCTTCCAGCTCTTGCCGCCGTACCGGGTGTACTCCGCGGCCGTCGTCCGCGTGCGCACGACCGAGCCCACGACGTTCGCGACCGTGAAGCCGTCCGGGGGATCCCCAGAGCCGCCGGCCCACGCGCTGAGATCGCCGTTCTCGACGCGGTTCGTGGCGCCGCTGCAGTCGGGCACGTCGACCTGCCCGACCTTCGCGCGTCCGGCCGCGAGGGCTGCCGGATCCGTGAGCTCGACCAGCCGCGTGCCCTGGCACCGCTGCCAGATCTCGAGGACGTCGGTGTTCGCGAACGCGGGCCCCGGCAGCGCGTCGACCGTGAGTTCGTTGTTCGTGACCGCCGAGCTCAGGATCGTCATCGGCGTGCCGACCGGACGGTACAGGTAGGCGCCGGCGAGGATGAGGCTCGAGGTGAGGCCGAGCTGCGCATTCGGATAGCGCCGCACGAAGGTCAGCGTGCGCGTCCCGCCGTTCCACCCCGTCACCGTGATCGGCGAGGCGTAGAAGAAGTGCCCGGTCGCGAACGAGAACGCATGGAAGAGGATCCAATCGTTGGCCGCCGGGGTGTTCACCGGACTCGAGTCGAGCACGAGCGTGCCGGCCGTTTCGTTCAGCGTCCCGCCATCGAGCTCCTCGATGAACTGCGAGCGCTCGGCCGTCCAGTCGCGCAGATGATTCGCCGCGCCGAGCCAGTTACCGGCGCCCAGGTCCGCGTGCGTCGTGGTCCGGATCCGGTTCGGCGAGGTCAGCGAGGAGGCGACCTGCACCGGCACCTCGCCGGGGAGCTGCGTGACGAAGCGGCGCGTGCCGGCGTTGTCTTCCGTCTCGCGGAGCGAGAAGCGCTCGCCGGCGGCGATGCCCGACGCGAGATCCGTCACGGCGATGCGGATCCGCTGCGGGCTCGCGCTGGAGTCGGTGATCGCGAAGCTCCGTCCGGTGAGCTCGCGGAAGAGCCGCTTGCCGGTGTACTGACCATTCACGGCAACGATCACGGGCGATGTGCCGTCGATCGCCTGGACGGTGATCCAACCGGTCGCACCGTCTACAGCGCTCCCCTTGAACTGGAACTCGCGCAGGTCGATCCCGCCGACACCGAACGGGATGACCTTCGTCACCTGCTCCAGCGCGTCCTCGTCGTAGCCGAGCTCGATCGCGTTCTGCCCCGTCGTCACCGGCAGCGGAGCGAGACTCCCACCGACCTGCGTCACGAGCTCGAGCAGGTACGCGGAGAGGTCGCCGGCGAGTCGCAGCTGGAACTCCGCCACGATGCCCTTCGCAGCGAGCGCGGCGATCACCGCGTCGATGATCTGTCGCAGCGTCGGTGCGGCGAGATCGATCGTGATCGTCGCCGTCGGTGTGACGGTGCCGACGTCGATCCACGAGATCCCGAGCGCCACCGCGCGATCGACCACGTCCTGCAGGACCTCCGCCGGCGTGCGGTCGACGGCGCCGTAGCGCCACGACGCCAGCCCGCCGGATCCCACCGTCCGGAACAGGTCGAGATCAAGGAGGTCCTCCTCGAGCGGCACGCACGCGATCGCGTACGCGCCCACCTGGTCGCGCACCACGCGCTGCCGGCGGAGGATCCGGTACTCCTCGACCTGCTCGGTGTAGCTGTCGGGCCCGGTCGGCAGGAACCGCGTGAGCCCGACGATGCGCGACTGCGGCGCGAGCTCGGCGAGGAACGGGTACTCCGGCGCGACCTCGAAGCTGAGCTCCGATCGCCCGGGCTGCACGTGGTGGACGCGCCCGATGTTCCGCGCGGCGCGTCCGCCGGGATCCACGAGGAAGGCGACGCGCGTCCCGCCTGCCGGCCGCGGCGCGGTCCAGAGGTCGAGGCGGAACGGGGGCGAGGGCAGCGGCGGCATGCTCAGCCCACCTCGCAGAGGTCGCGCAGCGCGTCGCGACCGACGGTGCCATGGATGATCGCCGCATGCGTGAAGTCCGCTCGTCCGATCGTGCTGGCACCGCCAGAGTTCAGGTAGACGCGCTGATCCTCCATGCCGCTCACGAGCGCCACCGCGGCCGAGGCGGCCCCGCTGGCCTCGGCGCCGCCGTTCACGCTCGTGTGCGCCTGGATCACGCCAGCGGCGCTCAGCGTCGCGCGGATCTCCTGCAACGCCCCGTAGGCCATGGACGTCGCGATGCCACCACCGGTCGCCTGTGTCGTGCCGTCGTGGTAGAACGCGTCCACGAGCGTCAGGCCCTTCCGGAGACCGAGCCGACGGCCGGTGCCGGCCGCGTTGCCCCACTGCAGGTACCGATCGTTCCCGCTGTCGACGATGCCGCGGTGCACGCAGCGCACATAGGTGGTGCACTCGGCGAGCGCCATCCGCAGGGGGAAGTAGCAGAGATCCGCCGCGCGCGAGACGGCCGCCGTGGTCGTCGGGATGTACGACGGCGGCGCCGTGCCGATCGCGACGTGCAGGCCCCAGAACTCCGCGCTGCCCTGGCCGGCGACGCCGGTCGACGCCGTGAACGTGTCGACGCCCGCGGGATAGTAGCTCGCGAGCATGCTGGTGTTGCCCGTGCTGTTGTTCGCCGCGGAGATCCAGAAGAGCCAGTAGTCTCCGCAGTCCTCGGCGCCGCAGGCCGCGCCGGCGGCGGACAGGGCAGTGGCGCCGGTGAACGGGTTGAGGACCGCGTAGGCGTCGACCGTCGTACCGCCGGTGAAGCGGAGGTTGAGCAGCGGCCAGTTCGCCGTCGGCGCCGCGGTCGCCTTCCGCACGCAGACCATCTCGACGTAGCGCACACTGTCGTTCGCCACCGTGAACGTCTGGCGCTTCCCGCGCACCTCGGCTGCGCTACTGTCGGTGATCGTGTCGGCCGTGAGCGAGCCATCGGGCGCGGTGGCGGCGTTGGCCGTCACGCTGGGGGAGCCGACGCTGGCGTGCGCCGCATGGTCGAACTCCGCCGAGCGGAGCGCGAGGTTCTGATCGGCGGACTCGAGCTGCAGGGCGATGCGGCCGCCGCGCGTCGTGAGGCGCGGCATCCCACTCGGGACGCGAATGAAGCGCCCGCGTTGATCCACCGTCGTCGCAGCGTCGGCCCGCGTGAAGGTCGCGTACACCCGCTGCCCGAAGCTGAGGGCATAGAGCCCTGTCTCATCGAGGCACTCGTGCGCGCGAAAGAGGAAGGGGATGCGCGCGATCCGCTGGCGAGTACTCGGGACGAGGATCACAGTTCGTGTCGCCTCGCGTACGTGAGCAGGCCCGTCGCGCGCCCCGCCGCGTCGAAGAGCTGCACCGTCGGGTACTGGCCGCCCGGGATCCAGCCATCGACCGGCGAGAGCGCGAAGAACGCGCCGGCGGAGAGCGCGGAGTCAGCCGCGGTCCAGACGCCGGCGACCATCTTCCAGATCCGCGGCACGAGGCCCTCGGTTGCGAGGCGATAGCGCGCCGTCGCGTCGGTGCCCCAGTCGAGCGTGCCGGTCAGCGTCAGCGAGCCAATCGTGTTGCCGCCCGCGTCCTTGTAGAGCACCTGCGGATCCGCGACCGTGCCGGCCTCCGATCCGAAGAGGTCGAGCACCCAGGGCGACGGGACGCCGCCAAGCGGACAGGCGACCGCCGACTGTCCGATCGCGAGCTGCTGTGGCGCGAGGTCGCGCCACGCGGGCTCGGCCGCCCAGAAGCGCAGCGCGATTCGTCCGGTCCGCTGCTCGGCCAGCATCGAGGGGACTTCGACGCCCGCGATCGCCTGATCGGTGCGCAGCACCCGGATCACACGATCGGTCGCGTCGACACAGCGCAGGTCCACCGCCCCGCGGCCCGCGTGCGCGAGGATCGTGCGGATCGCCTCGAGCACCCCGCTCCGATCCGCCGCCGTCACGTAGCCCGCCACGACGATCGTGCGCGGTGTCGCGCGCGCGCCGAAGCCCGCGTCGAGGTCCCCGAACCCGCCGGGGATCTCGACCGACTGCCGGACCAGGGTCACGCCGGCACGGCGCCCGGCCTCCGTGGGCTCCGGCTGGAAGCCGAGGTCGGCGAGGCTCACGCCGTTCAGGTACCAGGAGGGCGCGCGCATCAGGCGACCGCCACCGAGAGGTTGCCAGACGCCTGGCGCGCACGGAGGTAGGCGCGCGTGAAGGCGGCGCCGAGTCCGGACTCGAGCGCGGAGCCGACGGCGGCCGCGATGCCCTGCGCGTCCGTGCCAGCGCCGACGTGCACGTTGATCTCGATCGAGAAGCCGCTGACCTGCACCGCGGCGCCACCCTGCCCGAGCGCGTAGCTGCCCGGGAGCGGCGGCACGGGGATGGCGCTGCTCATGCGCGCGAGGAGGGCCTCGAGTACGCCGAGCTGCGCCAGTCGCGTGGTCTGCGCGTCGCGCGCGTAGCCGACGAGCGCGCGGTTGTAGTCCTCGATGCGGGATCCCGCCGCCGCGGAGAGGCCGCTGTACCCGGAGACGACCCCCATGGTGCTGCCGGTCGCCTCGGCGGTGGTCTCATCGAGCTCCCGCAGACTCTCCGCAAGCGCCTCGAGCGCGGCGAGCAGCTCGTCACCGCTCAGGCCGCCAAGCGCGGCCTCACCCAACGCGTCGCCGCCCGCCTTCATCGTCGCGAAGAGCGCCTCGATGTTCGCGCGCGCCGCCGCCCGGCCCTCCGCGGTGCTCAGATCGAGGCCAGCCGTCGCGCGATCGAGCGCCGGACTCCGGCCGGCGTACGCGCCCATGCGGATCCGCAGGATCTCCATCGGGTCCGTGATTCCGCGAATCGCGATCTCCGCGTCAGCCTGCGCCTTCTGTGAATCGAGGTCGTCACCGAACTCACCGAGCTTCGTGATCGATCCCTCGAGCGCTTCGATGAACGCTTGCAGACCGGTGAGCCCCTTCCCGAGCTCAATGCCGAACGACGCGGCAACCTTCCGCAGATTCGCGTAGTCGATCGTCCCCACGTCGATCGAGCGGCCCGTGAGCGCGCGCGCGTCGCGCAGTGCCCGCGTCGCGTCCGAACCAGAGACGTCGACGCCCAGGAGGCCCGCACGCTCAGTGAGCTCCTTGATGGCTTCCGTGTTCCGACGCAACTCCTCGCGACGCGCCTGCTCCTCCGCTGAATCGCCGAAGAGCGAAGAGAGCGCGCCCGCAATCGGCAACGCCGCGGCAAGGATGTTGCCCGTTGCGCCGGCGGCGATCGCCTGATTCAGCGACGGCAGGTTGCCCACGACCTGCGCGATCGAGCGCAGCAGCGACACCGCCTTCTCGCCCGCACCGCCGAGATTCTGCGCCAGCTGCAACGCGCCGTCTGCCGCCTGCTGGATCTTCAGTGCGATCGCCGCGAAATCGCCGCCACCGAACAGCTTCTCGAGCTTCTGCGAGAGCGCCGACTTGTCCGAGTCCCCATCGGATGCGGGCGCCGTCTCCTTCATCTGCTTCATGATGCCGAGCTGGGCACGGAGGAGCGCGTTCCGCTTCTCGAGCACCTTGTTGTGCGCTTCGCTCCCAACGGTCAGCTGCGCGAGCGTTCCGTCTGCGTCGGCGACGGCGGCCCGCAGGCGCGCGAGATCCGCAACTGTCGGCCGGACGCCGGCATCACTCGCCGCAGCGAGCCGCGCGAGCTCGTCGTCGAGGTCCTCGACCTGCAAGACGGCGAGGATCGCGGCGTCCTTCAGCTCGACGAGCTGATCCGCGCGCGCCGTGTTGGTCTCGCGATCAACACCAGCGGCAGCGAGCGCGCTCGCTCGTGCAATCATGACATCAAACTCGACGCCGACTTTCGCCGTGGCCGCCGCGACCTCGCCACGCACAAACTTGTCGAATGCAACGCCGAACTCGTCGACGTCCTTCTTCAGCCTCCGATACTCGTCACTGTTGGACTTGAGCTTCGCTGTGAGCTCAGCGGCAGCGGCCGCCTCGTCCCGCGTGGCCTCCGCCCCCGCCTTCTTCGCGTCTGCGAGGTCGCGCGTGACGCGCGTCGCCTCCACGTCACGCGCAATGCGAGACTTGAGCATCGGGTCGAGCACCTTCTGCTCCGCCTCGAGTTCGGCGAGTGCTTGGCGCGCCTCGTCGAGTAGCTTCGTCAGCTCCGCGTACCCATCCAGGTTCGGCAGATCGCGAATCAACTGCTGAATCCCGCCGTCCGTATCCTGCTTCAGGCTCCGGATACCGCGACCGCGGAGTGCGGCAAGACGCTGCCGATCGTCGCCGAGACGCGAGATGTCGACAAGATCGGACTTGAACTGGTCGCCTCCAGCGTTGCGGTTCATTCGTGCCGCAAGGCCGTTCGCGTCCATATCGACGAATGAGTTGAACGCCTCGGTCGCTGCGCGCTTGGTCGCCGCGATCTCCTCACGCGTCTTCGAGAACATCGTCGCGATCGCGAGCCCGGTGATCCCGATCGCGCCGACGAAGGCGCCAGTCGGTCCAAAGAAGAGCGCGGCATTCATGCCCTGCGCGATCAGTTGCTTGACCGCCTCACCGCTCGCGTGGCCCGTGCGGGCAATCGTCTCGAACGCTGAGGCGCCCGCGCGCGAGGCCGTGGCGAACTTCCCGGCCATCATGTCGGCTCCGGCGCCAACCACCGTGGTTCCCTTCTCGGCCTTGTCCTTGAAGACCTTGAGATCGAACCCGGCTGCATTGAGCGCCTTCTTCAGCTTCTCCGGATTCCCGTTGATCTCGACGAGGAGCGCCTTGACGAGCTCCGACATCAGGCCTCCCGACGCGCGCGATCCCGGCTGCGCTTCGCGTCATCGGCGATCTCCGCGGTCACCAGCGCCTGATGGTACAGCCCGCGCACCGTGCGGCCAGTGAAGAGCGTCGACGTCGGGACGCCCTGCTCACTGGCGATCGCCGCGAGCACATCCGCCAGCGGGCGCACCGGTCGCTCCTCGGCATCTCGCACCGGGAACGCCTGCGCGAGGATCTCGAGGTCCGTGTAGTTGAGGCCGACATGCGCCTCCATCAGCGCGAGCAGGTCGCGCGCCGAGATCGCGCGCGTCCACGCCGGGACCGTGGGCTCCGCGCCGCTGATGTCGAACGGGAGGTCGATGCCTTCCGTCGCGGCCCACACCCACAACTGGAAGCTCTGCGCCTGCAGCACCGCGCCCCACACCGCGGCGTGCACCGCCTCGGGGACGGGATCAGGTCCGTCGAGCAACGCCGCCACCTGCGGGCCGACGCGTCGCCACTCCGCATCGAGGGCGCGCATCAAGAGCAGCGCGTGCGCGGACTTCGGCTGCACGTGTTTCGTCTCGCCGTTCTCGAGCTGCACCGGCACCGGCGCATCGGCCGCGGCGTCGCGCTTCACCGCGGCGAGGTCCCGTCCGGACGCCGGACGCTCGCCGGCGCCGACGCGCATGGCGAGCCAGCCGTGATACGCGAGCCAGGCGCCCGGGCTCAGATCCGGATAGTCCGGACCGCCCGGGCGCCTGGCATCGATCTCGGACTCGGTGACGCCGCGCCCGCCGAGCGCCGCACGCTCCAGGAGCTCCACTGCGTTGCGGAGCTCCTGAAGCGTGAGGACCGGCTCAGCGGGTGGCGTCGTCATCTCGGACGGTCAGCCGGTCGCGGTGAGCGCGGCGCGCACGGCAGCGTCCTTCCCCTCGAGCAGCTTCCGCAGTGCGACCGATCGTTCAGGATTGCGTGGGAGCGACGATACGAGTTCGCGCGCGAGATCACCGAAGGGCTTCGAGACCACCTGCAGGTGCGATGGCAGGTGCTCGTAGTCGAAGTACTGCAGGATCGGCTCGGTGGTGTCGCGCATCGAACGGAACTCCCGGAAGTGGGCGGTGACCTTGTGCTCGAACGCGAGCGCGCCGAGCCTGTCGAGCGCGAACGGCGTGGCGGTCGCGGGCGTGACGTCGGGCGCGGGCCCCGCGAGGTCCGTGACGGCGGCGAGCGGAGCGGACTGTGCGAGCGTGGGCATCGGCGCGAGCGAGAGCAACGCGAGCACGATGAAGAGCGGGGCGGCGATCGAGTGGAGCAGACTCCTGGCGAAGCGCATGACGGACCTCGGGGTGGTGGGTGGGACGGGTGGACGCATCAGGGGAGCGAGCCTTACCACATCAGCTGGCTGATGAGCTGGTTCCGGAAGGACAGCGAGACGCTCGCGAGATCGCTCTTGCTCATCGCCATCTCGAGCTGCTCGAGGCCGTTGTCGACGTCGGAGCCGATCAGGTAGACCGTCTTCGCGTCCTTCCGCTGCGCGGTCGCGTACCAGCCGATCGGGTAGTCGGTGCCGGCGAGGTTCGACTGCACGAGCGCCGTGCCGGAGATCGCTGAGGTCGGCAGGCCGAGCCGGAGGCGCATGTTCTCCAGCGTGCGCGCGGTCGGCTGGCAGGTGAGCGAGAAGAGCGCGGAGCCCGGCCGCACGCCAGCCTGCACGCGCGAGTTGTCGAACTTCACCGGGCGCACCGAGCCGCCCATCCGGAACTCGGTCGCGTCCTGCTTGAGGCCCGTGAAGGCCGTCTGCGTGAGCTCGACGACGGTGGAGCCGGTCGGGAAGTCGTAGGCCGCGCGCGTGCGGCAGGTCATCGCGAGCGTGGCGAGCGACTCCGCGCGGATGATCTGCTGGCGACCGTTGCCGGTCACGAGGTACCACTTGCCGCCGGCGACGCCGGTGGCCGCGGTGAGGTTGAAGACGTTCGCGTCCTTGTTCGTCTGCGACGTCAGCGTCGTCGAGAGCCCGCCGCCGAGGACCGTGAAGAGCCCGGCCTCGAGCAGCGCCTCGATCTGCGCGGCCTTTTTCGCCTGCAGCGTGTAGTCGATCGCGAACTGCGGGGCGACGGTGTTGTGCAGGCCGTGATTCGCCGCGATGAAGCGCGCAGCGAGCAGGGTCTCGCGGCCCTGGCCGAGTGCGATCGCCATCTGCGAGTAGTCGGCCGCGCAAGCGTCGAACTCGTGCCGCAGGAACGTGCCGTCGGCGAGCAGCTCGTTGAAGACGAGGAACGTGTCCTCGCGTCCGAGATCCGAGCCGTCCGTGTGCAGCTGCGTCGGATCCGCGGCCGTGCCGGCACCGAGCACGCGGCTCATCAGCATGCCCGTGAGCAGCGCGAAGAGGTTCGGGCTGTAGCCCTGCACGTCGAACTGCGGCTGGTACGCGAGATGGCCGAGCCGGCGACCGTTCGGGTTGCGGTTGACGTCGGTCTCATTGTCGAAGACGTCGGCCGTCGACGCGTCGCGCACGTTCATGCAGTTGCCGAGATCGTACGCGATGCCCTCCTTGATGGCCTCGCCGATGACGTGCGCGCGCTTGAGCCCGGGCGCACGGACCGTGACCACCGAGCCCGACGGCGCCCCGGTCTGCGCAAGCAGCTCGGCGTCCTCCTCGCTACCGAGGATCACCGGATCCTGGTCGGTGAAGCCGGTGACGGACGTCAGTGTCGCGGTCGTCGCCCCCGCGGCGGAGTTCGCGCTGAGCGTCGTGGAGCCGCCGCTCGGCTTCGGACGGACGGCGATGACCTGCTGCGGGAGGTCGCTGAGCTTGGTGCGGAGCGGAGTGAGCATCGGTTACTCCTCCTCGTCGGCGACGACGTCCGCCGGGACAGGGGTGGGCGACGCGTCGACGGGCTCGAGCGGCTCGGTGACCTCGCGCCGCGCTGCGGCCGGCGGGGCGGTCGGCTCGGCGTGGCCGGCGTCGATGAGTTCGGCCGCGCGATCGGCCGGCACGTGCCAGACGCTCCCGGCCTCGTAGCGCGTCCGGTCGACGGGCGTCGGGTCGATCGTGGCGAGGAAGCGCACCCAGACGGGCGGCTTCGCAGGGGACGGGTTCGCGTGCATCGAGAGCTCCAGGGGAGGATGAGACACGGTTAGGCGACGATGCCTTCGGCCCAGCGATCGAGCGCTTGTGCATCGAGGAGCAGCGCGCCGGCGAGCACATCCGTCTCGCTGATGCGCACGAGGGTGGGCTGCAGGCGGACGGGGGCGAGCAAACGACTCAGCTGGACGCCGCGCAGGTTGCGCTCGGCGATCGGCACATCTTCGAAGTACATGCCGATCGACCGGCGCCCGACGCGGAGCAGCGCCGAGAGCGCGCGATTCTCGAGATGCGGGAGCCGGAGCTCGCGCCGCGGGAAGAACGCCATGACCGCGAGTCCGACGCGCGAGGGATCGGCGAGCAGCTCGGGATAGCCGGGCGCCGAAAACTCGCCCAGATCGTCGCCGCGCCGGACGAGGAAGAGCGGGCCGTCCTCGTAGGCCGTCGCCGGCAGCGGCGTGCCGGGCAGCCACGACACCTCGAACTCCGACTTCACCGTCACGTGCTCGAGTGGCGGATCATTCGCCGCGAGCGGTACCGAAGCCCGGAGGACGTTGATGCCCATCGGGCCCTTGAGGTGCTCGGTGAGCAGCTCGCAGCACTCGTTGATCACCGGCCACCTCCCACGCGGCATGCGATGAGCAGGCCGTCCTGCACCGGCCGGATCTCGTGCACGAGCAGTCGCTCACCGCCGGCCGCTGACGCCGCGCCGAGCTCGCCGATGAGCACGAAGGACTCGCGCTCGACGAGGGGGAGGCTGCCCTTGATGAGGAAGAGCACCGGGCCCGTGATCTGGACGTCGATGCCGCCAGCGAGGATGGAGGAACCGTTCAGGTCGTACATGCCGCGCACGGTCGTGTCCCCGAGCTGCACCGGCACGGTGAGCTCGGGGACCGACATCATGTCCTGCAGCGCAGCGAGAACGCTCACGATCAGGCGTCGATGTCGAGGCAGACCACGAACGCGTCGGCGTTGCTCGGGATGATGAGCGGAGCCGACTGGCCCATCAGGTACACATCGGCCGGATCCTCGTGCTCCCACATCTTCGGGAAGTACGGCATCGCCTTGTAGCCGGCCTTGCCGTCCTTGATGCCGCCGAAGGCGCGGATGAGCTGGATCGAGGGCGAGCCGACACCGACCGCGTCGGCAGGCCAGATCTCGGTGACCGTGTTGCTGTTGGTCGGATCCTCGAACCAGCCGGTGTACGTGAAGATGTTCAGGCCTTCGCACGTGCCCTGGAACGTCAGGCCCTCCGCGACCGGCACCGTGGGGAGCAGCGTGATGTTCGTCGGCTGCGCCGCCTTGAACCGGTCGCTGACCGTCGCGTGGCTGATGAACTTCCCGAACGCGTCGACGCCCATGATGACGTCCGTCGCGGCCGACTCGCCTTCCTTGAGCGAGATGACCGCCCAGTCGCGGAGGTTCTTGAGCGGCAGCGCGTTCGCGTGCGACCAGGCGGTCGTCGTGGTGAGGTTCGCGATCTTGCACGCGTTCTTCCGCTTGAAGTCGACGACGACCTGCGGATACTGGTCGCCGACGACGGTGACCTTCCCCTCCTTGATCACCTGCATCGCCATCAGCTCGAGCCGGCGGATCCACGCATCGCGCATGTCCTTCATCTCGATCGCGATCGCGTCCGCGATGCGATCGGCGCCCGACCGGTCACCGCCGATGCGCTCGCCGACGGCGCGGATGACCGACTCGCCCGGCTCGATCACGCGCTTGTCCTTGATGTAGGCCGGTTCGAAGGCCTCGACCGTGCGGCCGACGCGCTCCATCACCTTGCCAGCGACGACCGGCGAGACGAACGGCGCCACGCGCCGGCGGCGCTTGATCTTGTCGAACGTGATGTAGCGCCCGTCGAACTGCTGCTCGAGCGGCGCGTAGCGCCGGAGGAGTGCGTCGGGGGCCGGCGGCAGCGTGTCCAGGATCTGGACCAGCTCCGCGGTCTCGAGAACCATTTCCGAATCCATGCTGAGAGCTCCTGAGAGAGTGGCGAGTGAGAGAGGGACGGCGAGCCGTCAGATGGACTGGCTGATGAGCGTGATGCCGCGCGCGCGCAGACCTTCGCGGATGCTCGCGAGGGTGTGGCCGGCGCCGAGCGTGAGCGCGTTCTCCGCGACGTCGCCGCGCACGTAGATCAGGCACTCGACGTCGGCGGCGGTCGCGTCGGCGTCCTCGGCGAGGATCCCGCGCGGCGTCTGCGAGCCATCGGTCGCGGCCGCGGCGGAGAGCTTCCACTTCGTGCCGACCGCGACGACGATGTCGAAGCCGTCGCCCACGACGAAGTCGGTCGCATCGGTGATGGTGAAGTTCACCGGGCCGGTGAACGCGACGGCGACGGTCGCGCGGCCGACGATGTTGCCGTCGGGATCCTCGACGACGAACGCGCCCGCGTTGGCGGCGGGCTCGACGCACATGACCTTGTACGTGCCTTCCTTCACGCCGGCGCCGACCGTCGCGGAGGCGATCGTGCCGGAGCCGCCGGTGTTGCCGGCCCATGCGGCGGGCGTCGCCGCACCGGCGATGCGGCCGAGGACGGCACCGCGCGTGCGGCTCTCGGGCGTGATGAGTGTGCTCTTGATCGACGCGACGGGCATGTCGCCGACGATCAGCGGCTTCGGGTTGTACGCGTAGTCCTGCTGGCTGGCCGGCGTCATGGGTTCCCTCTTGGCGTGAAGTGGAGCGGGGTGAGTGTCAGGGGTGCGGAACGCGTCCGATCAGGGCTGCTGCTTCGCGCTGGGGAACACGCGCTGGACTGCCGCGAGCACCCGTGCGACGGGCTTCGACGGTGCCGGCGTCGCGGCGGGCGACGCCTCGACCGGCACCGCCGCGCGCGGCTTGCCGGCGTCGCTCTGGCGGCGTGCGTCGAGTCGGCTGTCGCGCGTCGAGGCCTGCGCCTCGCGGAATCGCCGCGCCGCCATGTCCGGCGTGCACGCCGGATCGTCGAGGCAGGCCTTGAGCAGCGCCTCCTCGCCCGGCAGCGCGAGCGCCTGGATCGCGAAGATTCGCTCGCGCTCCGCCGTGGCCGCCTGCGGCGCGGCGGTCGGTTCGACGGCAGGCGTCGATGCGACGAGCGCGGGACGCGTCGTCACGGCCGTCGTCTCGGCGGGCTCGTCGTCGTCCGTCTCGTTCGCGGGCGCGGCCGGCTCGTCCTTCTTCGGCGCGCCTTCGCCGACGTCACCGAGTTCGTCCTCGGCCAGCCAGGCGTAGGTGCCGCCGGGGAACGCGACGCGGTAGAACGCGCCGGCGTCGCGCACCTCTTCGACCGTGCCTTCGTCGCCGTCCTGCACCGACACGGCCTTGGCGCCCGCGGCGCGGACCTTCGAGTCCTTGGAGTACTTCATCACGAGCTCCTGCTGGAGAGTGGGCGCCGGCCGAACCGCCGGCGGCAGTGAGCGCGAAGCCGTGGCGCGCGTGCCCGCCAGCTCCGCATGGAAGTCCTCGGCGTATGCGACGCCGTCGACGAGTCCGGCCTGGAGCGCGGCCGCGCCGACGACGACACTCCCGGCGCCGTAGTCCGCGAGCACGGTCTCGACGCTCACGCCGCGATACCGCGCGACGGCCGTCATGAAGCCGGCGGCGAGGTCGTCGACGATGCGCTGGACCTCGCCGCGCCCTGCCGGCGTGGTCACATCGACGTTCTTGCGGGGACTCTGACTCGAGACGATGGTGACGGTCTGGATGCCCATCGCCTCGCGCTGCGCGGACTTGTCCTCGATCGACACGCAGACACCTAGCGATCCGACGAGCGACGCCGGACTGACCACGAGGCGGCGGGTGGCCGAGGCGATCAGGTAGGCCGCCGAGGCGACGTCGCCCGAGGCGTAGCCGTAGATCGGCTTCCGCGCGTCCGCCGCCCGGACCTGCTCCGCGAGTTCGAAGACGCCGTTGACGGCGCCGCCCGGGCTGTCGAAGTCGAGCACGATCGCGCGGACGTTCGGATCCCGGACCGCGAGCTCAAGATCCCGCGCGACGAGCTCGTAGCTCGTGGCGCCCGAGATCATCGAGAAGATGTTCGCGTACCGCATCAGCGGGCCGGTGATCGGGATCCGGGCGACGCCATCGCGCACCGTGACCGTCGCGGTGTGCTCGAGCTTCGCGCCCCACTCGCGGGCGACCATCTCCGGACTCATCGGGCTCTGGCGCGCGGCGATCTCGTGCAGGAGCTGCAGCTTCTCCGGCAGCATCGCCCAGTACGTCTCGTGCAGCGCACGAATCGCATTCATCGCGGGCCGCTTGGGTCCGGTCATCGGATCGCTCCGGTCAGGCGTTCGTGGCGATCGCGCGCGTCACCGCGGACGCGGAGGCGCTGTTCCGGCTCGGCCGGCAGCGGCGCGCGCGGACGGACCGGCACCTCGAGGTCGCCGCCGTCCGTCTGCGGCGTCTCGACCTGCGTCCGCTGCGCCACACTCTCCATGTCGAGGCCGTCGCGCTTCCGCATGCGCTGTTCCTTCACGCGCTGCACGTGCTTCACTTCCCAGTCTCCGCCGGTCAGGAGCGCCGTCTCTTCGGCCAGCGTCGACACGCCCATCTCGACACGGCGCGATGCGGCATCGACCTCATCGACGGGATCGATCTGCCCCATCGTCGGGCCGCCCCATTCGCACTCGCACCAGGCGGCGCGCGTCACGGGATCCTCGCGGAAGCCGGGCAGGTCGAGGAGGCCGCGATCGACGAGCTCGTCGAGCACCCACTCGTAGACGGGCTGACAGAAGCCATCGGTGAGCATCGTCCGCTTCTCGAGCACCGAGCTCCACATGTCGAGGAGCGCCGCGCGCGCCGCGCTATACGAAGCCGTGAACTCCTTGAGCAACACTTCGCGCGGGATCCCGACCGCCGCGCCGATGTACGCGCAGAACGCGCGCACGAACCCATCGGCGTTCGGATTCGGCCGTTTCGGATCGGCGAAGATCATGTCCTCGTTCTGCGCCAGATAGGCGACAGTGCCGGAGCCCAGCTCGATGTCCGAGGGCGCGGCCGCTGCCGTGGCCGCGGTCGGCATGGCGCCACCCGACTGCTCGACGGAGGCGAAGCCGTCCTCGCCGGACTTGGTCTTCACGATCGCGGTGAAGAACGCATTCAGGACGGCGGCCTGCAGCTCCGCGTCGTTGAAGCGCTTCAGCTGCTTGACGTACTCGATGACCGGCGCGAGGAGTGGCTCACCGCGCGGCTGGCCGATGCGGATCGGATCGAAGACATGCAGCACCTGGCGATCCTTCAGTACCGGGTCGACGATCGGCACGCGCGTCCACTTGCCACCGACGAAGCCGCCGCTCTCGCCGGGATGCTCGTCGAGCACGTGGATCGCGATCGGGAGGCCGTCCGCGTCGTACTCGATCCCGCCGGCGAACTTCGTCGTAAGCGGTGCCTCGGTCGGATTGCTGACGCGATCCGCCTCGAGCAGCTGCACCTTGGTTCCGATCGCATCGCCGGGGCGCTCGCGGAACCGACGCAGCGCGAACACGTCGCCGCCCGTCTGCTGCGATCGCAGCACCAGTCGACAGAGCTGTGTCCAGGAGAGGCGGCCTTCGAAGTCGAGCGTGCCCGACTTGGCGATCGTCCAGAACAGGCGATCGATGCGCTTCTCGAGCGCGGTCGCTGCTTCGTCCGTCAGACCGAGGAAGTCGCGATCGAGGCTCGCGCGCGGCCAGAGTCCGGTCCCGACGACCCGCGCACCGTAGGTGTTTGTGACACTGCGGGCGAGCGGCGAGTTGCGATCGAGGTCGCGGCTGCGCGCGCGAAGGTCCGGCAAGTCCGGAACGAGCGAGCCGACGGGACCGTCGACGCGAGGACGCCAGTTCTTCGTCGCTGGCCGGTCACGGCGCGCGCCCTCGTAGCCCCCACTGCCGAACACGACGGCGGCCGCCTCGAAGCGCGCGCGATCGCGCAGCCGTTCGACCGCGCGTCCGGGACTCACCACCGCGACGACGCGATCGAGCGCGCGTCCGAGCCGCTCGCCAGCGGAGAGGCTGCGCGACTCCTCGGAGCGGATCACCTCGGCGCCGGGCTCAGTCATTCGCCACCATGCGCCGCAGACGGATCCCGCCGCGGCTGGCGCGCGCGATGTCGCGCTCGAGCTCGGCCTTCCGCGCGTAGAGCGAATCGAGATCCGCGCGCTGGTACTGCCGGCCGAGCACCGCGAAGCTCTGCGCACCCTGGAGGATCTGGGTGATCGCGTTGTCGACGAGCACGAGTTCCTCGGCTTTCGTCATGCGCGGATGCGAGTCGGCGTGGACACGACGGCAGGATGCAAGCGTCCACGACAGCGTCCTAGAGCGCGACGCGACGAGCTGTTGCACGTGGTGCAACAGACTTTCAGCTCGAATCTCGGCGTGGACTTCAGGGCCACCGACGCGCAACGGCGCGGGCTACGTCGCGCGCGCGCAGTCACTTAGGTCGCGTCGGGAAACCCCGAGCACCACGCAACGCCTCGTCCCGCGAGGGTCATTTCGCTGTTGCACCACGTGCAACAGCTCGTGCCCGTTTTCCGGTGTCCGGCGTCCGGACCGCCGTCAGCGCGCGCCGATCAGGCCGCGGGCGCATCCGCCGGTCGATCGCGGTTCAGGCTCGACAGGCGGATCCGATAGCGGCGCGGCGCGCGGGGATCCGTGGACGACTCGCGCACCAAGTACTCGGTGCGCACCAGTCGATCGAGCGACCGGCAGATCGTCGCGCGACTCACGGCGCGCCCGTCGCGCCGGCGCAGCTGGTTCGCGAGGACCGAGAGCTTGATCTCACGGAACTCGACAAGGTCGAGCATGCCTTCCTCGACCGCGGTGAGGAAGACCCGGCGATCGGTCTCGGTGAGGCGGCCGTCACGGTAGAGCGCGCGAGGCGATGGCAGCACAGTCGTCATACTTCGATGCCTCGTTGAGAGCCCATGCGGCGCTTGCCGCGGGCGTCGGTCACGGCGGGATGCACTGCGGGTGCGAGCGCGATGTCCGTGCGGCGGATCGCCTCGCCTTCGGCCTGCACGCGTTGCACGAGCTGCGGCAGGTTCGCGGTGACGGCGTCACCAAGGATCGTCAGCACCGCGAGCGCCATCTTCGCGAGGTCGATCGCCTCGTTCGGTCCCTTCTGTTCCCACTTGGTGCGCATCTGGCCATCGGTGCCCTTCCCATCCGGCACCTCGCGCTCGTTCTCGAACTGCTTGAGGTAGTCGTCGTCGAGACCGTCGCGGCCTGGCATCGGGAAGTGCATGTAGCCCGGCCCGGGATCCTTGATCCGGAGGCGACGGAGCACCTGACGCTTGAACCGCGCGTCGTCGATGAGGAAGAGGCGCTCGGCGTGCTTGGTCTTCGAGCGCATCACCAGCGGCTGCCCCTTCTTCATCTTCGTGCCCTTGAGCGACCAGGCGTTCCGCGCGCTGAACTGCTTCACCCACTTGTAGACGCGCTCCGGCGCATCACCCGAGTCGATGCCGATCGCGCGCACGAACAGCGTGGCGCCGCCCTCATGTTGGAACGGCCGCCACACCAGCTGGGTCAGTCGGTTCCAGACATCGAGCTGCTCCGGGTCCCCGTAGATGCGATGATGCGCGATGTCCCACGCCTCTTGCCCCACCCCGAACCCACGGATGAGCAGCTCCAGGCGATCGTCCTGCTTGTCGACGGTCGCAACCAAGAGCCCGACGTTCATCGGCACCTCGGCGGGATACACCTCGCGCCGCTGCTGCGGTGCCACGATCTCGCCGTTCTGCGATCGGAACTCGAACGGCTCGGCCATCACCTGCTGCCGCCACTCGATCATCAGGTCCGGATCGCCGTCCGACTTCAGCTGCGCCGCGGCCGCGACGTACTCACCGGCGAGCGTGCCCCACGAGACCATGAGACTCAGAATCGCGGGGATGTTCCAGCCCCAGACATCGCGGCCCGGGTAGCGCGGGATCCAGCGCGCGCCGCGCGCGGGATCGATGAAGGCCTCCTTCTCCGGTCCCTCGTGAATCACCACGCCGCAGCTGATGCAGACGTAGTGGGCATCGCGCGTGCGGTGCACGAGCACGACGCCCTTCTCGTCACGCTCCTTCTCCCAGCGGACGTTGTCCCAGATCGGCACCTGGAGGTGTCCGCAGTGCGGGCAGCAGCAGTGATACTCGCGCTGATCGGACGCCTTGTACTCGCGATCCGTGCGCGAGTCGATCGCTTGCGGGCTGCCGCCCTGCAGGATCTTGGCGTTCGGATCGTTCTGCACGCGCCGGCGCGCGCGCGCGCCGAAGTCGCCCTCCTTCTTGTTGCGGCGCGCGTCGAGGACGTCGAACTCGTCGACGAACAGATAGCGCGCGTTCTGTCCGCGCGCCGAGGACTGCGAGTTCGAGCCGACCGCGGAGAGCCACCCGTTCTGGAACCGCCGGTGCAGGATCGTCGTGTTCGGCGAACGACCCTGCTCGGGATCCGCGATCTTGCCGTGCAGGCACGTCGTGGTCCGGATGAGCTCGGGCAGGGTCTCCTTCGCCCAGCGCACCGCGTCGGGCTGGGTCGGCCAGTAGACGAGGATGTTGCCGGGATCCTGATCGATGATATAGCCGATCGCGCCGTTGATGATCTCGGTGTAGCCGACGCGCGAGGCCTTCTTGACGACGCCCTGACGGAAGTCCGTGTTCGTGAAGGCGTCGGCGATCTCGCGCAGATAGGGCGCGTTCTCGAATCGATACGGCCCCTTGATCGGCGAGGAGTCCCCGAGGACCCGATTCTCCTCCATCCACTGACTGAGCGAGAGCTCAGGCGAGGGCGCCAGGATCGTCGGTCCCATGGACTCAATGGCGCGTCCGTAGAGCCGCAGCGCCTCGGGGTGCGTGGAGAGCCTAACCATCCACGGCCTCACCCGAGGTTGCCGACGACTCCTCGTCGTCCGGTGTGAGGTCCTCGGCAACGATCGAGATGCGACGTCCGACGCCGGCGACCGCAGCGCCCCAGCGCACGAGCTCACCGTTGAACATGCTCTTGAGCATCTGTCGCGACTTCGCCTCGGTCGTCAGTCCGACGAACTTCCGGCTGTACCGGTTGGGCGCCTGGTTGATCTGGCTCCGCAGAGCCTGCAGGATCTCGCCGATCGCGCGCTCGGAGTCGACGCGCATCATCTGCTCGCCGCGGTCTCGCAACGCTTCCATCTCTGCCTTGTCCGCCTCGGCGTTGAGCTTCCGGAGGCGCGCGGCGTCCAGCTCGGACAGCTCCTCTTTGCGTGCACCGGCGGCGTTGTCCTTCTGGTACTTGATGAACTCATGCACCGCGAGCGGGAGCGGATAGAGTCGGCGGCTCCCATCGATGACCGTCGTGATCTTCCCATTGTCCACGAGGTTCTTGACCTGCCGAGGCACGATCCCGACGAGCGCTGCGAAATCCTGCTGATTCGCGCGCGGCGGGATCCCGCCGACGCGCCGCGTCACCACGAAGTCGATGTACCAGCGGACGGCCATCGGCGTCGGATAGCGCTTCGCCTTGCCGGTCCCGACAGTGGGAAGTCCCTCACGCTCGAGCGACGCGAGCTGCTCAGTCGCGACGCCGATCATCGCGGCGAAGTCCGATTCGGTGAGGTCAGTCGCCACGAGCCCAGGTCCCTACCTCCCTGAAACGGAAATCCACTTTCGGCGAACTCGCACAAGCGTGAATAGCGGGGTCGTCGGTCCCCGCGTGGCGACCCCCTTCGGGAGGACCCGAAAGACTGCAAGAACTGCCGACCACACCCTGTACAGCACAGGAATGTGATGGCAGACTCGACTGCCACGACCGGCGTGCGCGCGTGTCCCCGCTCATCCGCGGTACGTCCCGCGTCCGAACAGCGCATGGCTCAGCGACGCGTCGAGGTGGTGACTGAGTCGAACGCGCGCGATCCGCTGCGCGGTCGGGAGGAAGAATCGCCGCGCCGGCAGTCGCGTCTGCTGCTTCGTCGCGAAGAGCGGCGTCGTGTCGTCGCGCTCGCGTCCGAACCGCTGGAAGATGATTGCTTCGCCTGCCCGCATCTGCACGACGTACGTCCTCCGCTTGCCCTTGATCTGCGCGACCGTTCGACGTCCCTCGATGGACTGACGCGCCTGGAGCCCGAGGTTGATCGGCCAGAGGTTGAGCGGCATGCGCGGACGCATGCCCGGCCGCACGATCGGGATCGCATAGCGACCGAAGCCGAGCCGACCCGCCACGTCGCGCGGCCCCGGCGTCAGCCCGCCAGCCTCCATCATCGGCAGCAGCAGCCCGCGGTATCGGTCGAAGCCGGCGAACTGGCCTTTGCCCTCTGGCGGCACGACGCCCACCAGCGCGCCGAGGCGCAGGTCACGCCCCTGCGCATAGATCCGCCCCAGCGGGGTGTTCGGCGTGATGACCTTGACCCGACTTTGGAGGAATCGCAGGCCTGCGGGCGAGGTCACGAATCGCCTCGCGATCTCCTCCTTCAGCCCCGCAGCCACGTCTCGCGCCGTTGCGTTCACCGCGTCCCGCACCACGAACGGAGCCTGCTTCGTGCCGAGCTCCCCGAGCGTCAGCAGGAACTGCGAGACCTGCACCCGTATGTCGATGCGCATCAGTCGCCTCCCGCCTGCGCGACGAGGTGATCCCACGTGAGGGCGACGTTCACTGCCGCCGAGGCGAGGTTGATGCGGTACGTCTCCTCGAAGGTCCGGACACCGATGCGATGCAGCTCGGCGTGGCACCCCTCCGCATCGAAGCGCCCCGAGCAGAGCGGCACGATCGTTCGGTAGTCAGCCTTCCGCCCCGCCCCGCCATTCGCCGTGTGTGCGTTGTCACACGGCGTGATGCCGCAGACCGTGCAGGACAGGCCCTTCACCCAGGCCACGCGCTCCGGCGAGCCGTAGGCGCGGGCGAACTCCCGTCGCTGTCGTGCGGGGTTGCGCGCCTTCGGGCGCTTGCCTCGAGCGATCGGCCCGCCTCGCTTGATCGGCCGTGAGCGCTTCATGCGGGCGTGAGCTCCGGTTGCCGGTCGCGTTCCTTCGCCGCCTCGCGCTCGCCGTGCCGGCGCTTCGGGGACGCGACGCGCACGTATTGGCCTTCCCACCACACCCGGGCGACGTTGCCGCGCGGGCCGAACTTGTTCTTCGCCACGGCGATCTCCATGTCGTTGCCCGCGCTCGGGCTGTACATCGCCTCGCGATAGATCATCAGCGCGACGTCCGCGGCCTCCATGGGGCCGCCGGACCCTGCCACGTCGCTCTCCAGCGGCCGCTTGTCCGGCCGGTTCGCGATCTGCTTGGCGTTCACCTGCGCCAGCACGAACATCACCACGTCGCACTCGAGCGCGACCGCCTTCAGGTCATACGCGATCGAGCGCAGCACCTGTTCGCGGAGATCCGCGCGGCCGCCGTCGTCGCTGTCCTGAAGCAGCTGGATGAAGTCGACGCCGATCGCGACCAGGTCCGGATGCTGCGCCTTCAGCAATCGACACCGCGTCACGATCTCCGCGATCGGTGGGCGGTTGGTCTGGTCGATGTAGATCCGCGAGTTGCCGAGGATGCCACAGACCTCAACCACCCGCGCACTCTCCCCGTGCTCGAGCTCGCCAGACTGGATGTGGGTCAGCGGCACCGAACCGAGCTGGGCGTAGGACCAGTTCATCAACATCGACGTCCGCATCTCGGCGGACACGAAGCCCACCGCGCCGCGGCCGGAGAGCGCGATGTCCTGCAGGATCTGCCACACCGTGCTCGTCTTGCCGCAGCTTGGCGGGCCGGCGACGAGCACCATCGTGCCGCGCTGCGGCGGGTTGCCCATCGCGTGGTCGAGCTCCGGGATCCCCGTTGGCACGCCGGCGACGAGCACGCCCGCCCGCCGATCGTCCATCGCCTGCAGCGCCTCGACCGCGGCCGCCCGGATGTGCTGGAAGCCCTCGTCCGGCGCCGTCGGCCGTGCCTGGCCGAGCAGGTCCTTGCTCACCTGCCCCACCACGTCGTCCAGCACGAGCGTCGGGTCCGCGGCCGCGAGGGCGAGTTGCTTGCCCATCCGCACGAGATCACGCCGGCGCGCCGCCTCGCGCACCAGCGCCGCGTGCGCGACCGCGTGGTCCGTCGTCGGCACCTCGCCGTACAGCGCGCCGAGCAGATCCCCCACGCCGCTCACGTGCGCCCGCTGTCCGGACGCCTCGAGCGCGGCGCGGATCGTCATCGGGTCGACCACCGTGCCGGCGCTGCGGAGGCTGGCGATCGCGCCGTAGAGCGCCCGGTGCGTCGGCGCCGCGAACATCTCCGCGCTCAGCGTCGACGCGAGCTCCGCGCCGAGCACGTGGCCTCTCGCGATCAGCAGCGCGCCGAGCACCGCGCGCTCGGCGTCCGGGTTCGTCAGGCCGGCGAGTTTCCTGTCCGTTCCACGTTCCACGCTTGGGAAACTCTCGGAAACTGCTTGCGTGTCGGTTGGGCTGGTCATGCCGCCCTCCGCTGCCACGCCGCGAGCCGCTCGAGCAGCTGCTCGTCCCGCGACTTCGCGAAGGCGATCTCACCCAGCTCCCACGGCTTGATCGCGAGGACCAGCGCCACGAAGGCGCCGGCGTCGCTGACCTTCCCGCTCGCGGCGAGAGCGGCGATGCGCTCCTCGAGCGACGCGCGGCTCTGCCCGCGGCCGCAGAGCCCGCCCTCGACGCAGAGCGCCCACACCTGGCTCGCGCTCAGCGTCTGCTCGCCCGCCCGCACCGACGCCGCCTCGGTTGGCGATGGGCGAGCACTCGCGCGTCCGGACGCCGGCGGTCCCGCCGCGTGTGAGCGGCAGTAGCCGCGCAACCGGCTGACGTTGAACGTCTCGCCGTTGCCGAGTGACTCGACCAGGCCGGCGCCGATGACCTCCCACGCGTACGCGGCCCCTCCCGTCGGTGGCGCGTGCACGGTGCGCAGCGCGTCGTCGAGGATCGCCGGGCTCCGGTGGCTCGCGCGCAACGCCAGGTACGCGGCACGGTGCGTCTCGTGCACGAACACGCCCTCGAGCGGCGCGGGTGGTGGTGAAGCAGTTGCGTTAACTGGGGACGTTTGGTGGGTCGATTCGACCCTCCCCGGGTGGGCGGATTCCGCCCGGGGGGGGAGGGGGGATTCACCCCGGGGGGGAGGGTCGATTCGTCCCGGGGGGGTGGGTCGATTCTGCCCACCGGGGGGGAGGGGGGATTCACCCCTCCCCCCCTCGATCGCATCCGCGGCGTCCTCCGGATCATCTAGCACGATCGCCAGCATGTTCGTGCTCTGACTCCCGTCATCGCGGAACCGGTGCTGCTTACGCACGTAGCCGCGCTCAACCAACCACGCCGCGGCACGGCGAAACACGCGCTCGTCGAGGTGCGCGGCGTCCGCGATCGTGCTGTTCGCCGCCCAGACGCCGCGGCCGTCGCGCGAGGTGAACTTCCCGATCGCGCAGAGCGCGGTGAGACGTACCCCGGTCATCTCGGGGTCCTGCAGCGCGCGGGCGGGGATGATGCAGAGCGCTGGCACTAGACCGCGATCCCCTTGGCCACGGCCTTCGCGCGCAGCTTCGCGCAGAGTGGGCAGCGCTTCGGCATGCGCGTCGCATTCGCCTTCTTCGGCTGCCGCGGCGCGCCGCACTCGCAGTTCGGGTTCTGGACCTCGAACACCTTCGCGTACTTCTTCGCGCGGAAGGCGCACGCGGGGCACTGGCCGCCCGGCGTCAGCATCGCCCCGCACCCCGGCACCCGGCAGCGCGGCACGTTGTCCGCACGCCCGCCGTCGTTCGCGGCCGTCAGCGCCCGGATCTCCGATTCGCCGTCGAGCTCGTCGTCCGTGCGCGCGGCACGCTTCGGCGGCCGCTTCCCACTCCCCTTCACTCCGCGTGGCATCACATCCTCCTGGTGGCTGCGGCGACTGGACGCCGCGATGGTCCGGACTGCGGCGCGGGCGCGCCCCAGCTGAGATCCCGCGACGACGTCGCCGTCTGCGGGTGTTGCGGTCCGATCGTGCCGGCCGGCGGCGGGGTCGCGTTCACGCCCTGGCAAACGGGACAGCGCTGACGGGGCCGCCCGATTGCGTCGCGCGTCACGACGAGCGCGACCTCCCGCCCCTCGAGCCGGCAGGTCGCGCAGTGCGTGGGCGGCGTCGACTTCCGAACACGCGGCGTCATGGCGTGCCTTCCCAGAGCCGCTCGCAGGCGCGGATCGGGCGCACGACCGCGACCCAGACGGCGAGCGCCCCGAGGACGAGGACCGCCCAGAACCCGAGCACCGCGAGCCCGATCTGCCACTCGAGGCTCATCCCCGCCCCCGCGGCACCGGCGGGTAGTAGTGGTCGCGCCGCTCGAGCGCGTCGCCGATGACCAGGCAGACGAGCAGCAGGATCCCGAACGTCGCGCACACGACCACGGCCGTGAGCCGGAGCGGCACTGAGCGGAGCCAGCGCGCTTCCCCGAGCTCCGGCACGAACGCGAAGGCCGCGTAGCAGCCGGCCGCGAGGTTCGCCGCGAGGACCAGATCTGCGTGCGTGAACAGCCAGCCGAGGAGGGTCGCCATCACGCGATTCTCCCCGGTGCGGATACCGGTGCGGAGGTGGCCCGAACGCAATCCGAACTAGGCGCACTTTGGCGCACGATTCGCCGCCCCGGTTCACCCAGCGTGCGAGCGAACTCGCCGCTGTTAATCACCGGGTCACAGGTTCGAGTCCTGTCGCGGTCGCTGGATGTCGCTGGAAGCATGCACGAGGCCCGCACCGCCGTCCGGCGATGCGGGCCTCGGTCGCTTGCGGACACGGATGGCGTCGGGAACGGAGCGACCACATCTTCCCGCTCTCCCGTCCCCCTGAGCGCCCCATGATGCGTCGCGTTGTCCGCTTGGCCCCCGCCCTCGCGCTGTTCGCCCCGATGCTGCTTGCCGCCCAGGGCCCGAGCACGGCCCTCGACCGCCGCATCGACTCCGTCTTCGCCGCGTTCAGCCGCACGAACACCCCCGGCTGTGCCGTCGGTGTCGACCGCGCCAACGCGCCACTCGTCCGCCGCGCCTACGGCATGGCCGACCTCGAGACCAACGTGCCGTTCACCATGGGCACGATCAGCGAATCGGGCTCCACCGCCAAGCAGTTCGTCGCCTCTGCGCTCGTCATGCTCGCCCTCGACGGCGTGCTCACGCTCGACGACGACATCGCGAAGTGGATCCCCGAGGTGAAGGGCATCGGCAAGCGCATCTCCATCCGCCAGCTGCTCAGCCACACCAGCGGACTCCCCGATCGCTACACGCTCCATGACGTCGAGGGGCGTCCCGCCGGCGAGGTCGACCACCCCAACGCCGAGGTGATGGCGATCGTCGCGAAGCTCCGCGACCTGAACTTCGACCCGGGCGAGGACTACCTCTACAGCAACACCGGGTACGTCGTCGCCGTCGCGGTGCTCGAGCGCGCGAGCGGCAAGTCGCTGCAGGCGTTCACGCAGGAGCGGATCTTCGGCCCGCTCGGCATGACGAGCACGCGCTGGCGCGAGGATCACCGCGTCGTCGTGCCCGGCCGCGCGCCGGCATACAGCGGATCGCTCGCGACGGGATTCCGCAACGATCATCCGTTCACCCGCGTCTTCGGCAGCGGCGGCCTGCTCCTCACGATCGACGACTTCCTCAAGTGGTCGGCCGCGTTCCAGCGCGGCGAAGGACGCTGGGGGGCGATCCGCGATTCGCTCAGCGCGGTCATCACACTCAACGACGGCACGGCGATCACCTACGGACTCGGCGTGACCACCGACACTTGGCGCGGCGTGAAGCGCGTGTCGCACACGGGCTCGACGGGCGGTTACCGCGCGGCGCTCTATCGCTTCCCCGACCAGGCGGTCTCGGTCGCGCTGCTCTGCAACATCGGCGCCGCGAATCCCGGCGGACTCGCGACCAGCGTCGCGACGATCGTGCTCGGCGACGCACTCGCGCCGGCGCCGACGCCGGGCGTCGGCGTCGCGCCGGCGATCGCCATCCCGCCCGAGGTCCTCGCCTCGCTCGCCGGACGCTATCACGCGCCGCGCACCGAGGAGGTCATGATCCTCGAGGTGCGCAACGGGACGCTCACCGACAGCCTGAGCGGCGGCGCGTTCATCCCGTGGGGCGGCAACCGCTACCGGATGCGCGGCGGCACCGCCGAACTCGAGTTCAGCAGCGGGGCGAAACCGCCGATGACCGGCGCGGGCTCCGCGTCCGCTCCGGCGCCCGGTGTCCCGGCGCGCGTGCGGTACACCGCGCCGAACACGCGCGCGGTCGAGTTCGAGCGCGTCGACGCGCCCGACGCCACCGCGACCGCCCTCGCGGCCTTCGCCGGCGCGTACCGGAGCCGGGAACTCGACGTAGCGTTCGATCTCGTCCTCCGGGACGGCGCGCTCCTCATCGATCAGGGCTGGCGCGGCACCGCGCCGCTCCGGCCGCTCTACCGCGACGGCTTCACCCTGCCCGGCGGGGAGATCATCCGGTTCACGCGCGACGCGCGCGGCCGGATCACCGGCTTCGTCGTCTGGGCCGGCCGCGTGCGCCATCTCCGCTTCGACCGTCTCCCGTCGCCGCGCTGATCGATCTCGATGGCCGTCTTCGTCGCGTTCCTCCGGGCGGTCAATGTCACCGGCACGGGCAAGCTGCCGATGGCGACGCTCAAGGCGCTCTGCGAGAAGTGCGGCTTCACCGACGTGCAGACCTACATCGCGAGCGGGAACGCCGTCTTCAAGGCGAAGGAGACGGCCGCGAAGGTCAAGGCGAGGCTCGAAGCCGCCCTGCTCAAGCCGATGGGGAAGCCCTGCCCGGTCTTCGTGCGCACGGCAGAGGAGCTCGACGCGGTCGTTCGCGCCAATCCCTACCCCGACGCCCATCCGAGCCGGACGATCATCGTCTTCCTCGACACGGCACCCGCCAAGGACGCGATCCAAGGCTGGGAGATCCCCGGCGACGAGGAGATGACCCTGATCGGACGCGAACTGTTCATCCATTTCCCGACCGGCCAAGGGTCGTCGAAGCTCAAGGTGCCCTTCGCCAGGGTCGGCACGGGACGGAATCTCAACACCACGCGCGCGATGCTCGCGCTCGCCCGCGAACGAGAGTGAGCGGCACCCCTGCGCAGAAGCCGGGCCTTCGGTAGCTTTCGGCCATGACCGCCTCCGCCACCCCGCTCGTCGGCGTGATCATGGGCTCGAAGTCCGACTACGAGCACCTGGCCCCCGCGCTCGAGATCCTGCAGCACCTCGGCGTCCCGCACGAGGCGAAGGTCGTCTCGGCGCATCGCACGCCCGACTACATGTTCGAGTACGCCGCCGAGGCCGAGTCGCGCGGACTGCTCGTGATCATCGCGGCGGCCGGCGGCGCGGCGCACCTGCCGGGGATGGTCGCGGCGAAGACGCTCGTGCCCGTGCTCGGCGTCCCCGTCCCTGCGACGACGCTCAACGGTCTCGACGCACTGCTCTCCATCGTGCAGATGCCCGCTGGCGTCCCCGTCGGCACGCTCGCCATCGGCAAGCCCGGCGCGACCAACGCGGCGATCCTCGCCGCCGAGATCGTCGGATCGCATCGCCCCGAGGTGCGCGAGAAGCTCCGCGCCTGGCGCCAGAGTCGCGCCGCCGACGTGCGCGCGCAGTCGCTCCCGTGAGCCGCACGCCCGTTCCCCCGGGCGCCACGATCGGATTCCTCGGTGGTGGACAGCTCGGCCGCATGACGGCGATGGCGGCGCGCACGCTCGGCTACGACGTGAAGGTCCTCGACCCCGAACGCGACTGTCCGGCACGCCATGTGGCGAACGTGACGATCACCGCGCCGTGGGCCGACGCCGACGCGGCCGCCGAGCTGGCGACCGGTTGCGCGGCGGTGACGTTGGAGATCGAGCAGATCCCGCGTCCATCACTCGAGGCGGCCGCGGCGCTCGCACCGCTCTGCCCGCCGGTCGACGCGGTCTACATCATCCAGGAGCGCGCGCGCCAGAAGGAGTGGCTCGCCGCCAACGGCTTCCCCCTCGGCGCGTTCCGCACGGCGCGACATTCCACGACCGCCGCCGATGCCGTCGCGGCCCTCGGGCCGAGCATCGTGAAGAGCGCGATGGGCGGCTACGACGGGCGCGGTCAGGTGCGCGTGAGGACACCCGACGAGGGCCGCGCGGCGTTCGAGTCCTTGCGCGCACCCGTCTGCGTGGTCGAGGCGTTCCTCGACATCGCCACCGAGATCAGCGTGCTCGTCGCGCGCCGTGCGGATGGCGAGGCGGTGGCGTACCCGAGTTCGCGGAACGTCCACACCAACGGCGTGCTCACCTGGGCGGTGACCCCGAGCGGGGCCGACGAGGAACTGGAGCGGCGCGCACAGGGCCTCGCGCTGGGGATCGCCGAGAAGCTCGGCGTGGTGGGGCTGCTCGCGTGCGAGATGTTCGTGCTCGGCGACGGCACGCTCCTCGTGAACGAACTCGCTCCGCGGCCCCACAACACCTATCACCACTCCGAGCGCGCGCATCCGACCAGCCAGTTCGAGCAGCTGGTGCGCGCCATCTGCCATCTCCCGCTCGGCGCGGTGGACGTGGTGCGTCCCGCGGCGATCCACAACCTGCTCGGCGACATCTGGGAGCGCGGCGCCCCCGACTTCACCCGCGCGCTCGCCATCCCGGGCGTGCGCGTGCATCTCTACGGCAAGAAGGACGCACGGCCCGGACGGAAGATGGGCCACCTCTCGGCGGATGGCGGCACGCCGGAGGAAGCGCTCGACCGAGTGCTGGCCGCCTACCGGTCCATCACCCGCTAGGAGACCGCATGCCGACGCCCACGCCCCGATTCCGCCAGCTCGACCCTGCCGAGTCCACGGCGATCCTCAAGCGGCACATGGTCGGCCGTCTCGCGTTCGGGCACAAGGACCGGGTGGACATCGAGCCGATCCACTACGTGCAGGACGGCGAATGGCTCTATGGGCGCACCCAGCCCGGGACCAAGCTCGAGGTCCTCACGCACAATCGCTGGGTGGCCTTCGAGGTCGACGAGGTCGATGCGCTCTTCGACTGGCGGTCGGTCGTCGTGAAGGGCGGCTTCTACCTGCTGCGCCGCGAGGGGAGCACGCACGAGATCGAGCTCTACGATCACGGACTCGAGGTCTTGCGCCGGCTCGTGCCGGAGACGCTCACGCCGGACGACCCGCTCCCCGAGCGCGCGATCATCTTCCGCATCCACATCGACGAGATCTTCGGGCGGGCCGCGAGCACGAAGTGAGCGCGGGCCGCGCGGTCAGCGCGGCGCGATCCCGTACTTGCGCAGCACCGCGCGCACCCGGTCGAGGTCGATCGCCTCGACGGTGCGGCCGTTGCCGGTCGTCGTCGTCGCCATGAACAACGAGTTGAAGACCGCTTCCTCCACGGCCTCGACCGTGGCCTGGAAGATCGCGCTCATCTCCTCGTTCGCCAGCTCGGTGGTCGTCAGCCGACGCGCGTCCCACGCGCGGCGCACGCTCGCGGCGGTGGAGAACGCGAGCGCGTAGTCCCCGCTGCCGTTCGATGCCGAACTGCCGGTGCGGCCGAGCCCCATCATCGCCCGGGCGGCGACACGGCCGAGGTTGCGGTCGGAGAGCGGCGCATCGGTCGCGATCACGATGATCACCGAGCCGTCGCCCGTGTCGTCGGCCGCACCGCGCGTCACGTCGCGCTGGAACGCGAACTGTCCGAGCTCGCGACCCACGGGCGCCCCCATCACCGTGAGCACACCGCCGAAGTTCGACTGCACCAGTACACCGACGGTGAAGCCGCCCAGCGACGCGGGGAGGGTGCGCGACGACGTGCCGATGCCGCCCTTCCACCCGAACGCGACCGTCCCGGTGCCGGCACCGACGCTGCCCTCATCCACCGGCCCGGTGCCCGTCGGTTCGAGTGCGCGCTCGAGCGCCTGCCGCACGGACGCGGCGGAGAGAGGCCGCGAGCGGATGTCGTTGAGCGCACCGTCGTTGGTCTCGCCGACGATCGGGTTGATCGACCGGACGTTCTGCATGCCGGGCCGTTCGAGCATCCACTCCGCCATCGCATCCGCGGCCTTCCAGACGCAGAGCGTGCAGGTGAGCAGGATCGGTGTCTCCATCTCGCCCAGTTCGGCCAGCTGGGTGCTGCCCGCGAACTTGCCGAAACCGTTGCCCACATGGAGCGCCGCCGGTACGCGCGAGAGATAGGCGTTCTCGCCGTGCGGCAGGATCGCGGTCACGCCGGTCCGTACCCGGTCGCCCTCGCGCAGCGTCACCTGTCCGACCCGCACACCGGCCACATCGGTGATCGCATTGAGCGGCCCCGGCGCGAAGATCCCCGGCGCGACGCCCAGGTCGCGCGCGCGGGCGCGGCCGGCCTGCGCGGCGAGGCCGCCCGGCGCAGCGACCATCACGAGGAGGAGCACGCGGCAGGAGGTTCGCATGGCCCTTATCTTACGCCCGTGCCCCTCATCCCGCTCTACGGCCACGACGCCCTCCGCACCCGGCTCTCCGAACAGGCGCGCGCCGGTACGCTCCCCGCGAGCCTGCTCCTGCAGGGCGCGGCGGGCGTCGGCAAGCAGCGGCTGGCCCTGTGGCTCGGCCAGGTGTTGCTGTGCGAGGCCGACGAGCGCCCGTGCGGGCTCTGCCAGCACTGCCGCTATGCGCTGCAGCTCCAGCATCCCGACCTCCGGTGGTTCTTCCCCCAGAAGAACCTCGGCTCCGACACCGAGCCGGACGAGGCGAAGGAGGCGTACGACGTCGCCATCAAGGATCGCGTGGAGGCGAACGGGCTGTACGAACGGCCGGACGGGTCGATGGGGATCTATCGGTACGTGACCCGGCTCCTCGTGCAGCTCGCGAGCAAGTCCCCCGCGATGGCGCGTCGCAAGGTCTTCGTGCTGGGAGACGCCGAACGGATGGTGCCGCAGGCCGCGAACCCCGAGGCGGCCAATGCGCTGCTCAAGCTCCTCGAGGAGCCGCCGGCCGACACCACGTTCATCCTGACGTCGAGCGAACCGGGCGCCCTCCTGCCCACCATCCGGTCGCGTGTCGTGTCCGTGCGCGTCGCGCCGCTCAGCGAGACCGCGATGCGACGGTTCCTCGGCGATGCGTTCGCGCAGGCCGCGCTCCCCAACCTGCTGCCGGACGACCTCGTGCGGATGGCGAACGGCGCACCCGGCACCTTGCTCGGCGGCACCGACCGCGCGGCGGCCGTGTCCAAGGCGAGAGCGCTCCTCGCCGCGGCGGATGCCGGCCGCGAGCAGGCACTCCGCGCCGCGTTCACGGCGGGGTCGGGTAAGGCGCGCGGCTCGTTCACCGATGTGCTCGACGCCCTCACCGTGCTCCTGCACGAACGCGCGCGCGACGCGACCCATCGCGGCGACACGCGCGCGGCCAGGCACGCCGTGAAGGCCGTGCCCGCCGTCGAGGAGGCCAAGCGCGCCGCGGAGGGCAATGCGAATCCGCAGCTCGTCACCGCGCGCCTGCTCGACCAGCTCGTGCAGGCAGGCCGATGAGCGCGAAGAAGCGCTCGACGACACGCGCGACGACGACGCGCGGGCGGGGCGCGACGCTCTCGCACGTCGACGAGCGCGGCGCGGCGTCGATGGTCGACGTGAGCGCGAAGCCCGCCACCACCCGCCGCGCGCTGGCCGAAGGACGGATCACGATGCGCGCGGAGGCATTCGACGCCGTGCGCGATGCGCAGATCGCCAAGGGCGATGTCCTCGGCACCGCCCGCATCGCCGGCGTGCTGGCAGCCAAGCGCACTGCCGACCTCATCCCGCTCTGCCACCCACTGGCGCTGAGCGATGTGCAGGTGCGCTTCGCGTTCGAACCGAGGACGCACACCATCCGCTGCGAGGCCGAGGTGCGCACCTCGGGCCCGACCGGCGTGGAGATGGAGGCGCTCACGGCGGTGTCCGTGGCGCTCCTCACCGTCTATGACATGGCGAAGAGCGCGGACAAGGCGATGGTGATCTCGGGCGTGCGACTCGTGGAGAAGGACGGCGGCAAGTCGGGGAGCTGGCGGGTGAAGGCCGACCGCTGAACGATTCCCGTTCGCGCCCTCCGCCCTCAGCCGTGATCCGTCACCGCACCCTCAGCCGCTGCCCGATGCGGATGTTGTCGCTCCGCAGCCCGTTCAGCCGCTTGATCGCCGCCACCGTAGTCCCGTTCCGCCGCGCGATCACCGAGAGCGACTCGCCGCGCTTCACCACGTGGGTGCCCGTGGCCGAGCTCCCGTAGCGCTCGATCTTCGGGTCGGGCACGTCGCGCGCCGCCCGCACCACGTCGTGCCGCGGCACGAGGATGCGCTGTCCGGCGTGGAGGTTGCCGTTCTTGAGCCGCGTCGCCTGCGGGTTGAACCAGTTCAGCTGCTTCGCCGTGAGCCCGTTGGCCCGCGCGATCCGCGTCATGAAGTCGCCTTCCTTCGTGACGACCCGCTTCACCCCGGTCCGCTCGGCCTCGGGGATCGACGCGAAGCGCTCGATGAACCCGTCGGTGGTCCCCACCGGGACCCGTAGCCAGATCGCCGGGCCGGTCGGAGGCGTCATCCCGCGCAGCACGTGCGGGTTGTACTCGAGCACCGTGTCGACCGGCACCGCGAGCGCCTTCGCGACCGCGGCGAGCGGTGTCGCCGGCGGCACCGTCACCGAGTCCCACGTGAACGGCGACGGCTCGGCGATGTTCAGCTCGTAGCGCACTGGGTCCTTCCCCACGAGCGCGGCCGCGATGAGCTTCGGCACGTAGTCGCTCGTCTCGGTGCGCAGCGCATTGCGCTGCGACGAGAGCGCGAAGAACAGATCGTCCCCTTCCGTGCCCTCGAGCGCGGCCGCGTTCGCCGCCAGGAGGCGCGAGACGCGCCCCTGTCCGCCGTTGTACGCCGCGGCCGCGAGGTACACCGAGCCGTTGAACGTCTCCTTCAACTCATTGAGGTACCGGACCGCGCCATCGGTCGCGCGCACGGGATCGCGTCGCTCATCCACCCACCAGTCCACGCGCAACCCCACGCCACGCGCGGTGCCCGTCATGAACTGCCACATGCCCACCGCCGCGGCGCGCGAGTACGCGTGCGGATCGAACCAGCTCTCGATGAGCGGCAGGAACACCATGTCCTCGGGCAGGCCGGACTCGCGGAGCTTCTGCTTCATCATCGGCGCGTAGCGCGCCTGCCGCGCGAGCGCCACCTCGAAGGTCGGCTTCATCGGCCCGCTGAACCGGCCGACGAAGTACTCCACCCGCTCATGCGTCTCGTACGGCGTCACCGAGATGTCCCATGCGGGCGGCGGGACCTCGGGGACCGGGTCGGGGCGGCTGGGCTCCACGCCCCCTTCCGCGCTGCCGCGAGGCGGCGTGACCTCGGCAACGGCGACTGGTTCGGCGACGGCTGGCGCTGCCGGTGTCGGCTCCGCCGGCGCGGCCGGGGCAGCCGGCTCGGTCGCCGGCACGGCCGCGGGCGCCGGCGCTCCGTGATCGGACCGCGCGCGCGTGAACGGCAGCGCGCACGCGGTCACGAGGAACGGCACCAGCACGGACACGGTGACCCACTGCGTTCGCGATCCCGCCACGCATCCTCCAGGACGATGGGCTGTCTGGCGCGGCGGCCGCGCCCCTGATCGGCACGGGGTATATTCGCCCCCATGCGCCTCCGAATCCTACTGCCGCTGACCCTGCTCTGCACCACCGTTCCTGTGACACGGCTCACAGCGCAGGGGTTCCCCCCGGGGCTCCGTGCGGCGCTCGAGCAGCGCATCGCACAGGTGCCCGGAGCGCAGGTCGGCGTCTACCTCGAGGACCTCGCCACCGGCGCCACCTTGGGAATCAGCGACAGCGTCACCTTCCACGCGGCGAGCACCATGAAGGTGCCCGTCATGTTCGAGCTCTTCCGGCGCGTGGACGAGGGCACCCTCGACCTCGACACGCGGATCCCGCTCATCAACCGCTTCCTCTCGATCGTCGACCGATCGGCGTACGCACTGGACCCGGCGGACGATTCCGATGACGCCCTCTACGACCGGGTGGGGGCGCCGATCTCGCTCCGCGAGCTGAACGAGCGCATGATCGTGCGGTCGAGCAACCTCGCCACCAATGTCCTCATCGACCTGCTCGACGCGACGCGAGTGACCGCCTTCACCCGGCAGCTCGGGGGCGAGGGCGTGCTCGTGCGCCGCGGCGTCGAGGACGGCCCTGCCTTCAGGGCCGGCCTCAACAACGTGACGACCGCGCGCGGACTCGGGAAACTCCTCGCGGCCCTCGAGCGCGGTCAGGTGGCCAGCGCGTGGGCGACGCACGCCATGCGCGAGACGCTGATGCGCCAGGAGTTCAACGGCGAGATCCCCGACGGACTCCCGGCGGGGACCAAGGTCGCGCACAAGACCGGGTGGATCACCGGCACCACGCATGACGCGGCGATCGTCTATCCGCCCGCGCGCGCGCCCTTCGTGCTCGTCATCCTCACGCGCGACATCGCTCAGCGCGCCGTCGCCACCAGGCTCATGTCCGATCTCGCACGCATCGTGTGGGAAGCGGAGACCACGCGATAGTCGCCGATGAGCCGGTCCCACACGGCATCCCAGGTGCGCCGCCCCGCCTCGGCCAGTCCGGCCGCGCGGAGGGACCCACGGAGCGCCGCATCGCGCAGTAGCCACTCCACACGCCCGGCGAGCGCCAGCGCATCGTGCGCCGGGAAGGTGAGCGCCGTCCCATCGTGCGCGAACTCCGTCGTCGCACCGGCGTCCGGGGTCACCACCGGCAGGCCCGATGCCATCGCCTCGAGCACCACGTTGCCGAACGTCTCCGTGGTCGACGGGAAGACGAACGCGTCGGCTGACGCGTAGAAGGCCGAGAGGTCCGCGCCGGCGAGCGGTCCCGCGAACCACGTCCCCTCGGGGGCCCGCGCGCGACAACGTGCCGCGGCCGGCCCGTCGCCGGCGAGCACGAACCGCACCGCATCGCCGTGCCGCGCCCGCAACGTGCGCATCGCGTCGATGGCCGTATCGATGCCCTTCTCCGGTGCGAGCCGGCCGACGTATGCGACCACGAACGTCTGCGCGTCGGCCCCCATCCGGGCGCGCATCTCCGCCGAGCGGAATCGCGGCGCGAATCGCGCCGGATCGACGCCGCGCGACCAGCGTCGCAGCGATGCGAATCCACGCGCGGCCAGGTCGCTCGCGACCACGGACGACGGCACGAAGGTCCGACGCCCGCTGTTGTGGAACCACCGCAGGTACGGCCACGCGATGCGATCGAGCGCCCCCAGGCCGTAGTGCGCCAGATAGTCGGAGAAGGACGTGTGGTACGACGTGACGAAGGGCACCGCGAGCTGCGCCGCAGCGGCGCGACCGGCGAGACCGACTCCGAACGGCGTCGTGCTGTGCACGAGCGTCGGCGCGAACCGCGCAAGGCGCTCGGCGGCCGCGCTCCAGGACGGCGCGGCCATGCGCAACTGCGGATAGGCCCAGAACGGGAGGCTCGCGGCGCGCCATACCCGCGGGTCCGCCGGGGCGCCCGGCGCATCCACGGTCTCGACGTGCACCGCACCGCCGCGCTCCTCCACCGCCCTCACCAGACGGTCCAGCGTGCGCGCGACGCCGTTCACCTGCGGAGCGAACGTGTCGGTGAAGAGCGCCA
>CAYXGS010000023.1:0-55309 GCA_964464585.1 uncultured Gemmatimonas sp.
GTGCACGTGGTGGGGCCCGAACCACTGGCGGCGCCTGATCCTGAGCACACGTCGCAGGTGACCGAGGTCGGTACCTCGATCTTCACCTGCTTGCCGGCATAGGCATCGTCGAGTTCGATTTCGAGATCGTAGCGCAGATCGGCGCCGCGATTGTTCTGCTGGCGGCGGCGGCCGCCGGTCGCCTGGCCGAACATCTCGTCGAAAATATCGGCGAAGCCGCTGGCAAAATCGAAGCCCGCCTGGCCGCCGCGCGCGGCCCCCGGGCCACCCTGTTCAAAGGCAGCATGGCCGAAGCGGTCATAGGCGGCACGCTTCTGCTCGTCCTTCAAGACGTCATAGGCTTCATTCAGTTCCTTGAACCGCTGTTCGGCTTCCTTGTCACCCTGGTTGCGATCCGGGTGATGCTGCATCGCAAGCTTGCGATAAGCCTTTTTCAGATCGTCGGCGCTGGCGCCGCGTTGCACGCCCAGCACTTCGTAATAATCGCGTTTTGCCATGAAAGCCGTCGCCATCACATGCAATGACCGGCGAGCCCTTGCTCGCCGGTCTGATTGCAACTCGCCACGCGGGCCTGCATCAAAGGCTTACGCTGAGCGGTTCTTCTTGTTCTCGTCGACTTCCTCGAATTCGGCGTCAACCACTTTGTCGTTGCCGCCCGGGCCGCCCGCCGCGCCGCCGGCCGATGCATCGGGCCCGGCGCCGGCACCGGGCGCGTCGCCCGTCGCCTGCTGGGCCTTGTACATGGCTTCGCCCAGTTTCATCGAAGACTGGGTGAGCTTGTCCGTTGCGGCCTTGATGGTCTGGGCGTTGTCGCCGCCCATCGCCTCGCGCAGCGCGGCGAGATCCTTCTCGATCGCCTCGCGCTCGGCGGCCGGCACCTTGTCGCCGTGCTCCTTCAAAGTCTTTTCGGTCGCATGAGCCAGACCGTCGGCCTGGTTGCGGGCATCGACCACCTCGCGCCGCTTCTTGTCTTCGGCGGCGTGGGCCTCGGCGTCCTTCACCATGCGGTCGATGTCGCTGTCCGAGAGGCCACCCGACGCCTGGATGCGAATCTGCTGCTCCTTGCCGGTCGCCTTGTCCTTGGCCGACACGTTGACAATGCCGTTGGCGTCGATGTCGAAGGTGACCTCGACCTGCGGCATGCCGCGCGGGGCCGGCGGGATCCCCGTCAGCTGGAACTTGCCGATCGTCTTGTTGTGCACCGCGAGCTCGCGCTCGCCCTGCAGCACGTGGATCTCGACGGTGGTCTGGTTGTCGTCGGCCGTGGAGAAGGTCTCCGACTTCTTGGTCGGGATCGTCGTGTTGCGCGGGATGAGCACGGTGGTGACGCCACCCAGCGTCTCGATGCCGAGCGAGAGCGGGGTCACGTCGAGGAGCAGCACGTCCTTCTGCTCGCCCGTGAGGACGGCGCCCTGGATGGCCGCACCGACGGCGACGACCTCGTCCGGGTTCACGCCCTTGTTGGGCTCCTTCTTGAAGAACTCCTTCACGATCTCCTGGATCTTCGGCATGCGGGTCGAGCCGCCGACGAGGATGACCTCGTCGACCTCGCTCGGGTTCATGCCGGCGTCCTTGAGCGCCTTCTCCATCGGGGGGATCGTGCGCTTCACCAGGTCGTCGACGAGCTGCTCGAACTTGGCGCGCGTGATCTGGTAGTTGAGGTGCTTGGGACCCGAGGCATCCGCCGTGATGAACGGCAGGTTGACGTCGGTGCTCATGGTGCCCGAGAGCTCGATCTTGGCCTTCTCCGCGGCCTCCTTCAGGCGCTGGAGCGCCATCGGGTCCTTGGAGAGGTCGATGGCCTGGTCCTTCTTGAACTCGGCGACGAGCCAGTCGATGACCTTCTGGTCGAAGTCGTCACCGCCCAGGTGCGTGTCGCCGTTGGTCGACTTCACCTCGAACTGCCGGGTGCCGTCCACCTCGTAGAGCTCGAGGACCGAGATGTCGTAGGTGCCGCCGCCGAGGTCGAACACGGCGACCTTCTCGTCCTTCTTCTTGTTCTTGTCGAGGCCGTAGGCGAGGGCCGCCGCGGTGGGCTCGTTCACGATGCGGAGCACCTCGAGGCCGGCGATCTTGCCCGCGTCCTTGGTCGCCTGGCGCTGCGAGTCGTTGAAGTACGCCGGCACGGTGATGACCGCCTTGGACACCGAGTGTCCGAGGTAGTCCTCGGCCGTCTGCTTCATCTTCTGCAGGATCATCGCCGAGATCTCGGGGGGCGTGTAGCTCTTGCCCTGGACCTCGACCGAGGCGAGGTCGTTCTGCCCCCGCACAACCTTGTACGGGACTCGCGCTGTCTCAGTCTGGACCTCGGACATCTTCCCGCCCATGAACCGCTTGATCGAGAAGACCGTGTTCGCGGGGTTCGTCACCGCCTGACGCTTCGCGATGGTGCCGACGAGGCGCTCGCCGTCCTTGGAGAAACCCACCACGGACGGGGTCGTACGGCCACCTTCGGCATTGGGGATGACGACGGGGTCGCCGCCCTCCATGACCGCGACGACCGAGTTGGTCGTGCCCAGGTCGATGCCGATCACCTTGTCTGCCATTGATTCCTCGGGGGAGTAACTTGTTGCGCTGCCATGAGCCGCCGTTGTCCCGGCGGGATGAGAACTGCACCCCTGAACGGCAAGGGCGGGGCCAAAGATTCGCGCCGAAATGGCAGGTTTGCGGCCCACCGGACGGGGACCAGACTGACAGGATTCGTGCATGATCCCGCTGAGCGACGACAATCCGACGGTGCGACCGTCCGTCATGACCATCATGGTCTTGGCGGCGATGGCCGCCGTCTGGGTGATCGTCGAAGGGGGCGGATTCAACGACCGGCTGGTGCGCTCCGTGTGCACGCTCGGTCTCGTGCCCGGGGAGCTCACCGGACGGGCGCCGCTGAACTCCGGCGTGCCCATCGCCCCGGGCCTCTTCTGCGCGGTGGACGACCAGCTCCTGAACTGGGCGACCCCCGTCCTCTCGATGTTCCTGCACGGGAGCTGGAGCCACCTGCTGGGTAACGCCCTCTTCCTCTGGGTGTTCGGCAACAACATCGAGGACGTGATGGGGGCGGGGCGGTTCCTCGCCTTCTACCTGATCTGCGGCCTGGCCGCCGCGGCCGTCCACGTCATGGCGGACCCCGCCTCCCCGGTGCCGACGGTCGGAGCGTCCGGCGCGATCTCGGGAGTGATGGGGGCCTATCTCGTCCTGTTCCCGCGCGTGCGTGTGCGGATGTTCTTCTTCTTCCTCTTCCTCGTTCGGGTGGTCCCGATCCCCGCCTGGATCGTGCTCATCTGGTGGTTCGCGCTCCAGGTGGTCATCGGGCTGCCGCAGCTGACGGGTGTCGGGGACGTCTCCGGGGGGGTGGCGGTCTGGGCCCATGTAGGCGGGTTCCTCGCGGGGGTGCTGCTGATCCGGCTCTTCCTGCGGCCGGACCTCGTCGAGAGCCGGCGCGTCATCCTGTTGCAGCGGGGGCTCTTACAGCCGTCCACCGAGGTCAGGTAGCGCTCCTTCGACCCGGGGCGGCGGGGCACGCGGATTGGTTTGCCACCCCTTCGCGGGAAGCGGTATCTTTCCCGTGCTCGCCCCACCGGCGAGGGCGCGCCGCGCTCCCGCCCCCCGCTGCAGACTCCCCACCGAACGAGCACCCCTGTGCGTTTCCTTCCGAAGGACGAAGGCTTCTTCGGCCTCTTCGATCAGCTCGCTGCGCGCCTCAACTCCTCCTCGGCGCTGCTCAAGGACCTCTTCTCCGAGCCCAGCCGGCTCGAAGAGCTCACCAAGAAGATCAAGGACGAGGAGCACGCGGCCGACTCCCTGACGTACGACATCATGCAGCGGATCGACCGCAGCTTCGTCACGCCGCTCGACCGCGAGGACATCCACCTGCTCGCGAACCGCCTCGACAACGTGGTCGACCTGATGGACGGCACGGCGCGACGCGCGAAGATGTACCACATCACCGAGCGCCGGGAGTCGGCGATCGCGCTGACGGCCGTGCTGGTCGACTGCTCCGAGGCGATCGCGGCGGGCGTGAAGGAGATCCGGACGCCGGCCGCCGTGCACAAGGTGGCCCGCAAGGTGAAGGAACTCGAGGAGAAGGCCGACGCGATCTACTCCGATGCCATCGAGGCCCTGTTCGCGGGGCGCCCCGACGCCCTCGACGTGATCAAGTGGAAGGAGATCCTCGACAACCTCGAGCACGCGGTCGACGAATGCGAGGACGTCGCGAACGTGCTCGAGAGCATCTCCCTCAAGAACTCCTGACCGTGGTCGGCTACATCCTCGGCATCGTCGTCCTGGCGCTGCTGTTCGACTTCATCAACGGGTTCCACGACAGCGCGAATTCGATCGCGACGATCGTCGGCACGCGCGTGCTCAGCCCGTTCACCGCCGTCGTGTGGGCGGCGACCTTCAACTTCCTCGCGCTCTTCCTCTTCGAGATGCGTGTGGCGAAGACGATGGGGTCCGGCCTGATCGACCTGGCGATCGTGAACCCCGACGTGATCTGCGCCGGATTGCTCGGCGCCATCACCTGGAACCTCATCACGTGGTGGTACGGGATCCCCTCGAGCTCGTCGCACGCGCTCATCGGCGGGTACGGCGGCGCCGCGATCGCGAAGGCGGGCTTCGGCGCGCTGCTGCTCGGCGGCTGGATCAAGCCCGTGCTCTTCATCTTCCTCTCGCCGATGGTCGGCATGGCCGCGGGCTGGGCGCTGATGGTCGGCACGAGCTGGCTGTTCCGGAACCAGCGTCCGGCGCGGATGGAGCCGATCTTCCGCGGGATGCAGATCACGAGCTCGGCCCTCTTCTCGCTCTCGCACGGCGCCAACGACGCGCAGAAGACGATGGGCATCATCGTCTCGTTGCTCGTCGCCTCGCAGGCCTACTTCGCGGGCGAGACGGGGTTCCTCGCGCACTTCCATCTCACCGACGCGAACGACATCCCGTTCTGGGTGAAGCTCTCGGCGCAGACGGCGATCGCGCTCGGGACGCTGTTCGGCGGGTGGCGCATCGTGCATACGCTCGGCTCGCGCGTCACGAAGTTGCGGCCGATCGGCGGGTTCTGCGCCGAGACGGGTGGTGCGTCGGCGATCTTCCTCGCGACCGCGATGGGCATCCCGGTGAGCACGACGCATACGATCTCCGGGGCCATCGTGGGCGTCGGGGCGACGCACCGGCTCTCCGCCGTCCGGTGGGGCGTGGCGGGCCAGATGGTGTGGGCCTGGGTCCTGACGATCCCGGCGGCCGCGGCCGTCGCGGCGCTGTCGTACTGGATCGTCGCGGCGATCGGCCACTGAACCGCGCCTGAACGCCGTGACGACCCTCGTCTCGCGGAATCCCGCCTTCCTGAACCGCGAGCTCTCGTGGCTCGAGTTCAACGCGCGCGTGCTCCACGAGGCCGAGGACGAGCGCACGCCGCTGCTGGAGCGCGTGAAGTTCCTCGCGATCTTCTGCTCGAACCTCGACGAGTTCTTCATGGTGCGCGTGGCCGGCCTGCGGCGGCAGCTCGCGGCCGGCGTGCTCCAGACGGCGGCCGACGGCCTCTCCCCAGCCGAGCAGCTGGACCTGATCGACGCGCGGGTGCGCGCGCTCATCGCGCGGCAGCGGCACCTGCTGCACGTGGTGCTCCTCCCGCTGCTGCGGCGCGTGGGCGTGCGGATCCTCACCCCGGACGAGCTCGACCCCGAGGAGCGCTCGCGCATCGATGCCTACTTCGATGCCCAGGTCTTCCCGGTGCTCACGCCGCTCGCGGTGGATCCCGGGCACCCGTTCCCGTACATCAGCAACCTCTCGCTCTCGCTCGCGGTGGAACTGCGCGACCCGGTGAGCGGCGAGGTGCGGTTCGCCCGCGTGAAGGTGCCCAAGAGCCTCCCGCGCTGGGTGCCGACGGGCCGCCTGAACGGGTTCGTGCCCCTCGAATCCCTGATCACGGCCCGGCTCGACGCGCTGTTCCCGGGCATGGACGTGCTCAGCTGCCACTGCTTCCGGCTGACGCGGTACTCGGACCTCGACATCCAGCACACGGAGGAGCCGGAGGACCTGCTCGCGATGATCGAGGAGCAGCTCTTCCAGCGCCGGTTCGGCGAGGTGGTGCGGCTGGAGGTGCAGGAAGGGATGCCGGCACACCTCCGCGAACTGCTGCTCGACGAGCTGCGGGCGAGCGAAGCGCCGGAGATGGCCCCGCTCTCGGACCGCGAGGTCTTCGCGCCGGGCCCGCTGCTCGACCTGAGCGACCTGCTCGCGCTCGCCGGGACCGACCTCCCCGAGCACAGGGACCCGCCGCTCATCTCGGTGGTGCCCGCGGAGCTGCGCGACGCGAGCCGCTCGATCTTCGACGTCATCCGCGAGCGCGAGATCCTCGTGCATCACCCGTTCGACTCGTTCGGCGCCTCGGTGGAGACGTTCATCGAGTCGGCGGCGCGCGACGAGCACGTGCTCGCGATCAAGATGACGCTGTATCGCACCTCGGGCGACGGCGCGATCGTGCAGGCGCTCACGCAGGCGGCGCAGCGCGGCAAGCAGGTGGCGGTGCTCGTGGAGCTGCAGGCACGGTTCGACGAGGTGAACAACATCGCGTGGGCGCGCACGCTCGAGTCCTTCGGCGTGCACGTCGTGTACGGCCTGCCCGGGCTCAAGACGCACACCAAGACGGCACTCGTCGTGCGCAAGGAACCGGACGGCATCCGGCGCTACGTGCACATCGGCACGGGGAACTACAACACGCGCACCGCGCGCATCTACACGGACGTCGGGCTCCTCACGTGCGACGAGGCGATCGGGTCGGACATCAGCGACCTGTTCAACTCGCTCACCGGCTACTCGCGGCGCGCCGAGTACCGGCGGCTGCTCGTCGCTCCGGTGAACATGCGGGCGCAGGTGCTGGGGCTGATCGACCGCGAGACGGCGCTGGCGATCGCCGGGCGGCCCGGCCGGATCATCGCGAAGATGAACGCGCTGGTGGACCCGGAGTGCATCGAGGCGCTGTACCGCGCGTCGTCGGCCGGGGTCGAGATCGACCTCATCGTGCGCGGGATCTGCTGTCTCCGGCCCGGGGTGCCGGGATTGTCGGACCGGATCCGGGTGCAGAGCATCATCGGGCGCTTCCTCGAGCACTCGCGCATCTGGATGTTCGGCCACGACGGCGCGCCGGAGTACTACTTCGGCTCGGCCGACTGGATGCCGCGCAACTTCGACCGCCGCGTGGAGGTGGTGACGCCGGTCGCGAACCCGGTGTTCAAGGAGCGGCTGCAGTCGGTGCTCGAGGTCTGCCTGGCCGACAACCGGCAGGCGTGGGACCTGCGCTCGGACGGCAGTTACGTGCAGCGGCATCCGGGTGAGCGTGGCGAGCGCGCGACCCACCGGATGCTGCTGCGCGACTCGTGGGGCGCGAGCCGCGAGAGCGGCGCCTTCAACGTCCAATCGAGCCCGCTCAGCAGCGCCAAGCCGACGGGCCGCCCGCCGTCGTCGAGCATGGCGATGCTGGCGATCCCGGACGACGAATAGCTCAGCGCGCCGTGCCCTCGGCGCGGTGCTTGATCGACTTGCCCTCGACGAGGAACACCACGCCCTCGGCGATGTTCGTCGCGAGGTCCGCGACCCGCTCCAGGTTCCGCGAGACGAGCACGATCTCGAGCCCGCTGCTGATGAGCTGCGGGTCCTCCGCCATGTACGTCAGGAGGAGCCGGAACACCGACCGGTTGAGGGCATCGACCGCGTCGTCGCGGCGGCAGATCTCGCGGCCGGCCGCCGCGTCGCCCCGGATGAAGGCGTCGATCGACGCGGCGAGCATCTCGCGCGCGAGACGGGCCATGGTGACGATCTCATGCTCGGGGACGATCGGCCGCGTCTTCGGGATGCGGATCGCCGACTGCGCGATGTTCACCGCATGGTCCCCCACGCGCTCGAGGTCGGTCGCGATGCGCAGGATGGAGGTGATGGTGCGGAGGTCGCGCGCCATCGGCTGCTGCAGGGCGAGGAGCGCGATGCAGCGTTCCTCGAGTTCGAGCTCGCGGACGTCGATGTCGTGGTCCCCGGTGAGGACCCGCTGCGCCTTCGCGTCATCGCGCGTGAGCAGCGCCTCGACCGCCAGCGCGAGTGCCGCCTCGGCCGCGCCGGACATGGTGACGAGGCCCGACCGGACGTCGGCCAGCTCCTCGTGGAAGTGCCGCTGCATCTCGGTCATCCGAACCTCCCGGTGATGTAGGCCTCGGTGCGCTCCGCGCGCGGCGATGTGAAGATCTGGTCGGTGTCCCCCAGCTCGATGAGCCGTCCCGACTCGAAGAACGCCGTGCGCGACGCGACGCGCGCCGCCTGCTGCATGTTGTGCGTGACGATCACGATGGTGTAGTCCTCCCGCAGTTCGAAGATGAGCTCCTCGACCTTCTGCGTCGCGATCGGGTCGAGCGCGGAGCACGGCTCGTCCATGAGGAGGATGCTGGGCGCATTGGCCAGCGCGCGCGCGATGCACAGGCGCTGCTGCTGCCCGCCGGAGAGCCCGGTGGCCGGCGCCGTGAGCCGGTCCTTCACCTCGTCCCAAAGCGCGGCGCGGCGGAGGCAACGCTCGACGACCTCGGGGAGGTCCGCCGGGGGCACGAGCGCGTTGAGCAGTGGGCCGTACGCCACGTTGTCGTAGATCGACTTCGGGAACGGGTTCGGCCGCTGGAAGACCATCCCCACCCGCTGCCGATGCGCGACGAGGTCCACGCCCGCCCCGTACACCGCCTGCCCCTCGACCCGGAGGTCACCGGCGGTGCGCGTGTCGGGCACGAGGTCGTTCATCCGGTTGAGGCAGCGCAGGAACGTGCTCTTGCCGCACCCCGACGGGCCGATGATCGCGGTGACGGCCCTCGCGTCGAACCCGAGCGTGATCTCGTGCAGCGTCTTGCGGGCGCCGTACCAGAAGGAGAAATCGCGGGCCTCGATGGCGGGCACGGAGGCCGCCGCGTCCGGGGTCTGTCGCGGTGCCGCGTGCGTGGACAGCGTCGGCGGGCTCATCCGAACCTCCCGGTGATGTACGCGTCCGTCTGCGGCTCCCGCGGCGACGTGAAGATCTGCCGCGTGGCGCCGTGCTCGACCATCGTGCCGAGGTAGAAGAAGCTGGTGGTGTCGGAGACGCGCGCGGCCTGCTGCATGTTGTGGGTCACGATGACGATGGTGAACTCGCGCTTGAGGTCGAAGACGAGTTCCTCGATGCGCTGCGTGCCCTGCGGGTCGAGCGAGGCGGTGGGCTCGTCGAGCAGGATGACCTCCGGCTCGGGCGCGATGGTCCGCGCGATGCAGAGCCGCTGCTGCTGGCCGCCCGAGAGGCCGATGGCGCTCGCCCCGAGACGGTCCTTCACCTCGTCCCACAGGCCGGCGCGCTGCAGCGACCGCTCGACGATCTCGGCGCGCCGCGCCTTGCTGAGCGTGCGGTCGAGCACCAGCCCCGACGCGACGTTCTCGGCGATCGACAGGAACGGGAACGGGGTCGGCCGCTGGAAGACCATCCCGATGCGGCGGCGCAGCCGGACGGGCGAGACGCCGGGGGCGTAGATGTCATCGCCGTCGAGCAGGACGGTGCCCTGCACGCGCGTGCCGGGCACGGTCTCGTGCATCCGGTTGAGTGTGCGCAGGAAGGTCGACTTGCCGCAGCCCGACGGTCCGATGAGCGCGTGGACCTGGTTGGACGGGAAGTCGAGCGACACCTCGCGCACGGCACGGAAGTCGCCGTAGATGGCGGTGAGCCGGTGCGTGCGGAGGCGGACGGGGGCGTCACCCATGGCGGTCGAACCGCTGGCGCGTCGCGAGGCGCGCGGCGATGCCGAGCGAGAGCACGACGAGGATGAGCACGAGCGACGCGGTCCACGCGAGCGCGTGCCACTCGGGGTACGGCCCGGAGGCGTACTTGTACACGACCAGCGGCAGCGCCGCCATCGGGCGCTGGAGGTCGGTGGAGAAGTACTCCGAGCCGAGCGCGGTGAACAGGAGCGGCGCGGTCTCGCCCGAGATGCGCGCGACCGCGAGCAGCGCGCCCGTCACGATTCCCGGCAGCGCGGTCCGGAGCACGACGACGAGCGTCGTGCGCCACCGCGAGTACCCGAGCGCGAGCGCGGCCTCGCGCAGCGAGTCGGGGACGAGGCGCACGAGCTCCTCGGTGGTGCGCATGACCATGGGGATCATGATGAAGGCGAGGGCGAACGAGCCGGCGAGGGCGGAGAAGTGGCGCTGCGTCGCGACGACCCACGTCCAGGCGAGCAGCCCGACGACGATCGACGGCGTGCCATTGAGCACGTCGGCGACGAAACGCGTGACCGCCGCGAGACGCGTGCCGCGGTATTCGCTGGTGTAGAGGCCGGCGGCGATGCCCACGGGGATGCCCACGAGCGAGGCGACGCCGACGATGATGAGCGTGCCGAGGATGGCGTGGGCGACCCCGCCCCCGGTCTCGCCGGCCGGCACCGGGCGGTTGAGGAAGAAGTCGAGCGAGAGCGACGAGGCGCCCTTCGCGATGAGCGACCCGAGGATCAGGAAGAGCGGGAGCATCGCCACGACCACGGCGACGCCCATCAGCGCCACCATCACGCGCGACTTCCCGCGGCGCAGCGCGCGACGGTCCATCACGCCGCGCCCCGGGCTCGCGTCGTCCGCCAGATCAGCAGGCGGGCGACGGCGTTCACCAGCACCGTGACCGCGAAGAGCAGCAGGGCCATGTAGATCAGCGCCGACTCGTGGATGGGCCCGCCCGCGGCGTCGGCGAACTCGTTCGCGATCACCGCGGCCATGGAATAGCCCGGCGCGAAGAGCGAGGCGGCGATCTCGTGCCGGTTGCCGATCAACATGGTGACGGCCATCGTCTCGCCGAGCGCGCGCCCGAGCCCGAGGATGATCGCGCCGATGATCCCGGACCGGGCGTAGGGCAGGATCACGGTGCTGACCGCCTCCCATCGCGTGGCGCCGAGCGCGAGCGCGGCCTCACGCTGTCCCTCGGGCACCGCGAGCAGCACCTCGCGTGAGACCGACATGATGAACGGGACGATCATGATGGTGAGGATCACGGACGCCGACAGCACCGAGGGGCCGTAGATGGGGCCGTCGAAGAACGGGAGGAAGCCCAGCCGCGCCTCGAGCACCGGGTAGACCCACGCGGTGAGGAACGGCACGAGGACGAAGATGCCCCACAAGCCGTACACGACGCTGGGGATCGCGGCGAGCAGCTCGATGACGGTCGCGATGGGCCGCCGGATCCGCATCGGCGCGAACTCGGTGAGGTAGACGGCGACGCCGAGCGCGAGCGGCACCGCCATGGCGAGGGCGAGCAGGGAGGTGAGCAGCGTGCCGACGATGGCCGGCCACGCGCCGAACTGCCCCGCCACCGGGTCCCACGTGGACGACGTGACGAACCCGGCGCCGAAGCGGCTCGCCGCGGGATGCGCCCCGCGCGCGAGTTCGACCAGCAGGGCCAGCAGCAACGCGGGGATGGAGCTCGCGGCGACGACGAGGACCCACTTGAAGATCGTGTCCCCTCGAGACGTCCCCGCGAGCGACTCCGGGACCTGCGACGGAGCAGGGTTCAGGGCAGCACCGCTCCCGCGCCCTTCAGGGTGGCGATCCGCGCCGTCACGCGCTCGGTGACTGCGGCGGGCAGCGGGGCGTAGTGGAGCTCCTTCGCCATGGCTGCGGCGTCGGGGCCGGTCATCCAGGTGAGGAACGCCTTGATGGCCTTGGCCTTCGCGGCGTCGGCGAGATCCGGATTGATGAGCAGCCACGTGAAGGACGAGACCGGGTACGCGACCTCGCCGGCGGCATCGACGATCGAGACACGGAAGTCGGTGTCCTCGGTGAGCGAGACCCCTGCCGCGGCGGCGCTCACGCTCTCGAGCGTCGGCGCGACGAACGCGCCGGCGCGGTTCTTGATCGCGCCCACGGGCAGGTCATTGGCGATCGCGTAGATCATCTCCACGTAGCCGATCGTGCCCTCGACCTGCTTGATCTGCTGGGTGACGCCTTCGTTGCCCTTGCCGCCGAGGCCCACCGGCCAGTTCACCGACTTGCCGCGCCCGACCTTCTCGGCCCACTCGGGCGAGACGGTGCTGAGGTAGTCGGTCCAGATGAAGGTCGTTCCCGAACCGTCCGTGCGATGCACGACGAGGAGATCCTTGTTGGGGAGGTCCACGCCGGGATTGAGCGCCTTGAGCCGCGGATGGTCCCACTTGGTGATCTTGCCGAGGAAGATGTCGGCCAGCGTCGGCGCGTCGAAGTTGAGGACCGTCTTCCCGAGGGAGGGGAGGTTCCAGGTGACCGCGTCGGCCCCGATCACGGTGGGGAGGTGCAGCACCTTCCCGTTGACTGCCGCGATCTCGGCATCGCTCATCGGGCCGTCGGTCGCGCCGAAGTCCACGGTGCCCTCGGAGAACTGCTTCACGCCAGCGCCGGAGCCGAGGGACTGGTAGTTGACCTGCGTCCCGGTCGCCTCGTAGAAGGCGTTGAACCACTTCGAGTAGATCGGGTTCGGGAAGGTGGCACCGGCGCCGGTGAGCATCACCGGGGCGTCGCCCGAACCGCCGCAGGCGACGAGCGCGCTGGCGGTGAGCGAGACGAGCAGCGTCCGGGCGAGGCCGGACCGCGGGAAGGACGTGCGCATGTGGCGAGCTCCGGACGGAGGGTCGGGTGGCCCCGGCGCGCGGACGGCGAGGCCGTCAAGGGATGCGCGCCAAGAGTCACTGAAGCTCACCGCCGCCTGTAACGAATCGGTCACACCGGTGTCACGAGGCGGATATTTCGCGCGCCGCGCTACGCGGCCACCACCGTCCCGTCCGGCGCGACGACCTCGACGAGCACGCCGGCGACCTCCTCGAGCAGGCCCGCCTTGCGTGCCGCGCCCCAGAGCTCGAGACGCATGGGATCGTTGGCCCGCCGCGGTGTGGGGCTCAGGCGCACCGCGCGTTCGAGCCAGCGCACCTTCACCTTCTCGACCGCGCTCGCATGGCCGCGATCGAACCCGTCCGCGATCCGGAGCAGGGCGGAGAGCCGCCGCACGCGCTCCCGCGCCTCGCGGTCGAGCCGCCACCAGCTCTCGTGCTTGCGCTTCGGGGTGCCGCCGCGATGATAGCGCGCCACGTGCGCGATCACCACCTGCTCCTCGGGACCGATGCCCAGGAGGTCGGCGTGCGTGATGAGGTGGTAGGAGTGCTTGTGGTGCTGCTCGTAGTTGATGTGATAGCCGACATCGTGGAGCAGCGCGGCATCGGCGAGGGTCTGGCGCTCGGACGGGTCGCAACCGAGCCGCGGCCCGAGCGCGTCGAAGAGCTGGAGCGCGAGCGCCTGCACCTGCCGGGAGTGCGGCGCCTCGTAGTGACAGCGTTCGGCGAAGGCGAGCACCGAGCGGGCGCGCGCCTCGCCCGGGTCGGCGATCACCGGCATGACCTTCGCTGTCTCGAGCAGCAGGCCCTCACGGATGCCGAAGGCCGACGCGCTGAGCTCGCGCGGCTCGACCCGCGCGAGGACCTCCGCCGCCACGGCCAGCCCGGCGACGATGATGTCGGCGCGCCCGGCGTTGAGCCCCGGCACCTGCAAGCGTTCCTCGACCGACATCCCGGCGAGCTGTTCGAGGATGTGCTCGACCTCGTGGCGCGGGATCCGGGTGCCATGCACGCTGCGGACCTTGATCCCCTGCCGGGCGAGGAACATGCCGGCGAGGTTGGTGAACGTCCCGCCCGAACCGATCACCTCGGCGCCGCGCCAATCGCGGACCGGGAGCACCTTCTTGATCTGCGCGCGGACGTACTTCCGCAGCTTGCGCACTCCCTTCTCGACGGAGCGGCCCTCGAGGAACTGCTCGGTGAGGCGGATGGCGCCGAACGGGAAGGTGATGAGGCGCTCGACCAGTCCCTCGGCGGCGAGGGCGAGTTCGAGCGAACCGCCGCCGATGTCCATCACCACGGAGCGGCCGTGCCCGAGCTCGAAGTGCGCCAGCGCGGAGCGGAACGCGAGCCGCGCCTCCTCCTCGCCGATGAGCACCCGCGGCTTGAGCCCCGTCTCCTTGCGCACGCGTGTGAGGAAGGTGCTGCCGTTCTTCGCGTCGCGGACGGCGCTCGTCGCCACGACCTCGATGCGCTTGCAGCCCTGCTGGCGCGCGAGCGTCGCCATGCGCGAGAGCGCCTCGACGGCCTCGTCCATGTGCTCCTCGTCGAGGAGCCCGCTCTCGGCGAGCCCCGCGCCGAGGCGCGGGGCGGCCTTCATCTCGTCGACGATGCGGATGGCCCCGTCGGGGAAGACATCGGCGACGATCTGGCGGATGGAGTTGGACCCGATGTCGATCGCGGCGATCCGGCGATCGCGGTCCTCGCGCGCCGTGCGGTACGGGCCGTCCTGCGCACGCAGGGCCATCGACGCTCCCTCAGGGGGACTGCGGGGTGGGGCAACGCCCCGGTGTGAGGGCGTCCAAACGCGCGAGTTGCCGGCGGGACTCCGGCGGGGACAGTGGATGGTAACCTAGCGCGGTCGCGGCGGTCGCGCCGTTCCGGAGCGCCCAGCGCGCGAAGGCGATGAAGTGCGCGGCCCGCGTGGAGTCGCCGAGGGCCCGGTCGACGACGAGGTTCGTGGTCGCGGTGATGGGGTACGCGAGGGGATCGCTCGCGCCCGCGAGCGTCGCGCGGGCGAGGCTCGCGGCGTCGGGGCGCACGAACGCCCCCGCGGCATTCCGCAGCGCGACCGTCGCCAGTTGGGCCTGCTGGGCGTACGTGAGTTCGACGAATCCGAGGGCGCCCTCGCGCGCGCGGACCTGCGCGGCGACGCCCTCGTTGCCTTGCGCGACCTCGCCCACGGGCGGGCGAGCGGCTGCATCGGTGCCGGGGCGCGCGGCCTTCCACCGCGCGCTCGCCGCGAGGTAGGCGAAGAACACCTCGCTCGTGCCGCTCGTGCTCGCGCGCTGGACGACGAGGATGGGTGCGGCCGGGAGCGCGAGCGTGGGATTGAGCGCGCGCAGCAGGGGATCGTCCCAGCGCGTCACCTGACCCAGGTAGATCGCGGCGAGCGCGTCGGCGTCGAGGCGCACGACGCTCGCGATCCGCGGCAGATGCACGACGACGGCGATCGCCCCGACGACCATCGGAAGCTCCACAGGGCCGCAACGTGCCCGGTCGCGCTCCGCGGCGTGGAGCGGGCGATCGCTCGCGCCGAAATCGACGTCCTCGTCGAGCAGCAGGCGGATGCCCTCGCCGGACCCGACCGAGAAGTAGTTGATGCGCACGCCGGTCGCGGCGCGATAGTCCGCGAACCACTGGCGATACACGGGGAACGGGAACGTCGCGCCCGCCCCGACGAGGTCGATGCCGCCCGACGGCGCCGGTGGCGCGGGCGGCCGCGCGCGGAGCCACTCGATGCCGATCGCGAATCCCGCGAGCCCCGCGAGCCAGACGAGCGCGAGGACACGCGGGATGGTGAGACTGCGCGGAGGGTTCACGGGCCGATCACGGGACGTTCAGGGAGTGGCCGACCTCGATCCGCGACGCCATCCGGCGCGACGACGCGTGTCCTGTCGGGTCAGAGCGCGTTGTCGAGGCCGAGGAACTTCACGACGCCGTCGCGGCGCAGGAGCGTCGCCGCGATCCAAAGAGTGTCGCTCCGCTGAGCCGTGCGCAACACGACGCCGCACGGACCGAACGTACGGCCCTTGCCCTCATCACGTCCCTGCTCGCGACAGACGGTGGACGCGACCGGCTCCCGGCGATCAGTCGCGGCACGGAAGGCGCGTGACAGGCCGCGGCCGGTCTGGCTCTCGTACAGGATCCAGGCCGCGGCGGGCTGCATCCCGCTCGCGAACGGTGCGCTCTCGGGGAAGTACAGGTAGGCGAACTCGGCGTGGTCCACGACGAGCGTGCGGACTGCGACCGTGTCATGCGCCACCAGCGCCGACCAATAGCGGCGCAGCAGGGTCTCGGGGTCGCGCGCTCCGCCGACGAGCCGTGCGGGGGCGGGACCTGCGACCGTCGCCTGGAAGCGGCGGATGGCCTCGTCGGGCGGGAACACCGAGTCGATCACGTAGCCGGGTGTCCGGCGCAACGAGTCGGCGCTTGGCACGAGCAGGCCATCGCTGCGCCACTCGACCATGCGCGGGTCGACGCCGGCCGGGATCGGCTGGCGTTCGATGGACGCGGCACGCGCTTCGCGGATCGCGGGGCTGTCATCGGAGGGACCGCAGCCCACGAGCGTGAGCGCCAGCGTGAGCGCCAGCGCGAGGAACGACCCGCCGAGCGGGCGGGGACCGAGCCCGGCGCGCGGCTCGGGGGTGATGGACGTGCGGGAGGTGCGGGAGTTCATGGCGGAGGAGGAGAGTGCCACGGGGCCGGGACGGTCCACGCCCCGACCCCGCGGCGAAGGTCCGACGTCAGTTGCGGAAGTACGCGGTCCAGCCGGCGTACCACTGGGTCGCCGCGTCCGGCTCGATCGCGCCGAGGTAGGTCGTGCCGGCCAGCGTGCCGCCGAAGAAGTTCGCGACGCGATTGCCCGTCAGCCCGGGCAGCGTCGTGCCGGTGCCACCGGCGCGCAGCGCCGAGGCTGCGGCGGGACGCCAGTCGAACGTCGCACCGTTGGCGATCGTGACCGACGAATCGGGCACGCTCACGAAGAGCGCGTGCGCGCCGGCGTTGGTGTTGGCGATGATGTTCGCGGCGGCGAACTTGTCCGACGTGCCGAAGCGATTGGTCGCGCCGGCCACGTCGAACGTGCGCGGGTTGTTCGTGAAGAGCGTGTTGAAGACGTCGAGCGAGTCCGCCGCGAGGCGCGCATAGGTCGCGGTCGAGTCGAACATCGACAGGCCGGCCTCCGGCCAGCGCGCCACGACGCCGTTCATCCACACTCCACCGGTGCCCCGGCGGAGCAGCATGCCCACGCCGCCGTCGCCGTTCGGGCGGACGGGCAGCACGCCGGCGCCGGGACCGATCACGGTGAAGTTGGCGATGACGGGCATGGTGTACGGATCGGAGTCGAATCCGAGCGCGCAGGTGCCGGCGGCCGTGCCGCAGCCGTCGATCTCGAACCCGTTCTGCTCGGCCGAGAGCGCCCCCGGGTTGCCGACGCGCGGCGAGACCCGCGGACCGGTCTGCAGCGCGATGAGGTACTGGAGGCGGCCGCGGAAGCCCTCGGCGGCGTCGAAGTGGTCATCGCCCGCCTCGTACGAGACGAGATATCGGCCGTCGACCTTGCCGCCGAAGAACTCGAACTGGTCGTCGAGGCCGCGGATCGCCTGGTTGTACTCGAACCGGGTGTTGCTGCCCACGGCGTAGAGACTGTAGGCGTTGAGCTCGCTGTTGAGGATCGCGGCGGCGCCGGCGAACTCGACGCGCGTGTACGCGATCTCGCCCGAGTTGTCGTTGTCGAGGTTGCCCCCGTTCCAGCTCACCGTGTCAGCGGGCGCCGGCCCTTCCACGACCACACGCCCGGTGCGGTTGGAGCGCGCGTTGCCCACGATGATGAGACCGCCCCAGTCGCCCGGCGCGCGATTGCCCGCGGTCGCGGCCGACGTGAAGACGATCGGCGCGTTGGCGGTGCCCACGGCGACGAGTCGCGAGCCGCGGAGCACCATGAGGGCGGTGACCGGCGGAGCGGCGCCGGCGGTGATCGTGCCGCCGATGACCTTGGTGCCGGCCTGGATGGTCAGCGTCGCGCCGTTCGCGACGGAGACCACCTTGGTGAGCTGGTAGATGTTGGTGTTGACCCAGTTCGTGTTGGTCGTGATGTCGGCGGTGACCTGGACGATCGGGCGATCCGAGGTCCGGACGCTCGCCTCGATCGAGTAGGGGCCCTGGGCGGCCGCGCGCAGGGCGCGGATGCGATAGCGGTAGTCCGTCTCGGCGGTCAGCGAGAGGTCGTCGAGCTGCGTGCCGGTGGCGGTGTCGATGGTGACGAAGGCCGCGGCGCCCAGCGCGCGGTCGATCTCGTACTCGTCCGCGCCGCTGACGGCCGACCAGACGAGGCGCACGGCGGTCGGGCCCTGCGCCGTCGCGCCGAACGTGACGGGCGCGACGAGCGTCGGTGTGCCCGTGCCGCCGTCGCTGTCGCAGGCGCCGAGCGTGGTGAGGAGGCCGAGGGCTGCGATGCTCAGCAGGCGGTTCACTCGCACGAAGGACATGAGGGATCCTGTTCGAAGTAGAGGAAGAGACAACGCTGGCCGCGACCCCGTCGCAGCCAGCGTTGAAGTTCGAGCGATGGTGTCATGCCTCGACCACGGCCGTGTCACGAAGCGGTCACCGCGGACCGCCCGCGCTCAGCGCCAGCGGAGCCCGAACGAGACGGTCCGGCCCTGGCGGTACTCCTCGCGCGTCACCGGTCCCTGCGTGAGGCGGAACGGTGCATCGAGCAGGTTGCGGAGATCCATCGCCATCTCGATGCTGCCGGTGACCGGGAGGCGGAGCGAGAGGTCGACCATGTGCCGCGTCGCCTCCTCCACATCGGGATAGGGCACGGTGCCTGCACTGTAGATGCGCGGGCCGACGGCCGAGTAGAGGAGCGTGAGCGACGAGCCGCGGTCGCCGGTGCGCGAGAGGCCGACGTTCGCGACCCATGGCGCCTGGCCCATCATCGCGCGATCGGCGTTGGTGTTGGCCGATTCGCCCGCGCCGAGCGCGATGGTGCTCTGCATCGCGGTGAGGTTGGTGAACATCGCGTAGCGATCGAGGCCGCGCACGATGCGTCCGAGCTCCTTGCGCAGCTCGAACTCCACGCCGACGTTGCTGGCCGACTGCGCGTTGAAGAACGACACGAACGGCTGGCCGCCGGTCGAGATGTCGATCCGCTCGATCGGCTTGTCGAAGCGCTTGGCGAACACCCCGAGGCTCAGCACCTCACCCGCGTTCGGGAAGGCCTCCCACTTGAGGTCGAAGTTCTGGATGAGCGTGCGGACGAGGGTCTCGTTGCCGCGCGTGATCTGGCCACCGACCACCTCGAGGTACTGCACCGGCGACAGCTCGCGGTACTCGGGGCGGGCGAGCGTCTGCGAGGCCGAGGCGCGCAGCTGCGACGTGGGGGTGAGCCGCACGTTCAGCACGAGCGCGGGGAGGAGGTCGGTGTTCTTGAGCCGTGACTCGAACCGACCGCCGTTCGACAGCGCGGTGCTCACCCGGATGTCCGCGTCCTCCACCCGGCCGCCGACGATGAGCCGGAAGCGGTCGAGGAACGGGAGCTCGGCCATGACGTATCCGGCGGCGAGCTTCTCCCCGGCGTCGTAGACGCCATCGGCGGAGACGTTGGAGATGTTGAAGACGTCGTCGGTGCCGGAGGTGTAGCGGCCGTCGAAGATCCGCTCGGCCGGGAGCGCGGCGTCGCCGACCGGCACGAGCGTGGAGATGATGCTGAACTGCCGGTTGAACGCCGAGCGGTCCGTGGCGCGGTAGGTCGCGCCGACCTTGATCGCCGCGGCATCGGCGCCATCGCCGAGGGCGAGCCGGTAGTTGAGCGAACCGGACCAGTTGCTCTCCCGCAGGTCGCTGAAGGTGCGGCGCGCGACATCGGGGTTGCCGTCGCTCCACTGGTACGGGCCGTTGGGCGTGAACTGCGCGTAGACGAGGTCCGACCGGTCGGGCTCGGCGCGCGTCACGCCGGCGCTGGCGAGCGACCATGTCACGGTGTTGCGGGTGCCGATCGCGTGCTCGCCGGCGAGCTGGGTGCTCCGGATGGAGCGCTCGACGAACCGCAGCGTCATGCGCTGGATGTTGCCGCCGCCGAAGGCGAAGGACGAGCCCTCCGAGCGGCGCGCCTCGTTGTCGGCGCTGCGCGTGAAGGTGTTGTTGAGCGTGATGAGCGATCCGTTGCCCAGGAGGGTGCTGAGGTTCAGCACGCCGCCCCACGTGGCACTGCGCACGCCGGTCTGGCCGCGCCACGACTCGGCGACGACCGGGACGCCCCCCTGCTGGATGGGGTTCGCCTGATAGTGGTCCTGCTGGATCTCCTGCGAGTTCGCGTACGTGAGCGAACCCACATATCCGAGCCGCACGCCGAGCACCGGGTCCTGACCGCCGACCGAGACGCCGAAGGAGCCGTTGGGCGCGCCCGTGCGAAGCTGCGGGGTCCACGCGTTCCGCAGCGAGTTGATCGCGCCGTTCACCGCTTCGCGCGTGGTGAGGGTCGAGACCGCCGCGGCGGACCGCAGCCCGCTCGGGAGGCTGCGCTCCGCTCCGCCGAACCCGAGCCATTCCTGACCGACGGTCGGCGCGGTGACGACGTCCTTGCCGGTGGCCGCATCGTTGTAGCCGACCGACGAGGAGAAGGTGACCTGGCGCTGGGCGGGATACTCGCGCGTGCGGATGTCCACCGAGGCGCCGGAGAAGTCGCCCGAGAGGTCGGGCGTGAACGACTTCGCGACATTGATCGACTGCAGCAGACCCGACGGGAACAGGTCGAGCGGGACGTAGCGCTTCTCGGGTTCGGGGCTCGGCAGTCGCGCGCCGTTCATGCTCGTGACGGTGTACCGCTCGCCGAGCCCGCGCACGAAGACGCTCTTGCCGTCCTGGACCGTGACACCCGACACGCGCTGCACCGCCTTCGCCGCGTCGCCGTCCGGGCTCTTGCCCATCTGTTCGGCGGTCACCGCGCTGACGATGCCGGTCGCCGACCGCTGCGCGTCGAGCGCGTCATTGACCGAGCCGCGCTCGGCTTCGGCGGTCACGACCTGCGCGGTCAGCTGCACGGTCGCCTGTGCCAGCGAGACGTCCTGCTGGAGGGTCTTGCCCGGCTCGAGGTACAGGCCGGTGATGGTCTTCGGGGTGTAGCCGATCCGGCGCACCTGGATCGTGACGGTGCCAGCCGGGACGTTGCCGACCGCGAACCGGCCGTCGACCCCGGACATGGTGCCGATCGTCGTGCCGACGACCTGCACACCGGCGTCGGCGAGGCCGGTGCCCGTGGCGGCGTCGATGACGCGTCCGACGATGCGGCCGGTCGTGGGGGCCTGCGCGCCGGCGAGGACCGGCAGCACGAGGCTCAGGCAGAGGAACGAGAGGGACTGCAGTGCACGGCGCATGGGCGTCTCGTGTGATGGTCGGAGCGGTCGGGAGTACGACGGTCCGCCGGGACGGCAGGCGGACGCATCAAAGCTCCCTCAGCTCGGTACCGGACGACCCACGGGACGGCAACGGGTGTGTAACGAGCGAGGCAGGTGGCGGGCGGCAGCGGCCGGGCCGCGCGGACCGCTTCAGCTGGGGAACAGGGCGCTGATCGTCGTGCCGGCGCCGACCGAGCTCTCGGCGCGGACGCGGCCGCCATGCGCCTCGACGAGGTGCTTCACGATCGCCAGGCCGAGTCCGGTGCCACCTTGCTCGCGGGAGCGGCCGGGGTCGACCCGATAGAACCGCTCGAAGATGCGCGGCAGGTGCTCGGGGGCGATGCCCACACCCGTGTCGCGCACCCCGACCAGCACGCCGCGCTCGTGTCGGCGCGAGAAGAGCACGACCTCGCCCGCGGCGGTGTGCCGGACCGCGTTGTCCACGAGGTTCCCGAGCACCTGCCGCAGGGCCGTCGCATCCGCGTTGACGGACGACGCGTCGGCCGCGATGTCGGTGGTGAGCATGAGCCCCTTCTGCGCGGCGGCGTCGCGCGCCTGCGCGAGCACCTCCTGCGCGACCTCGGCGAGCGGGAGGGTGACCGGGTTCGGCACCCAGCCACCCGATTCGATGCGCGAGAGATCGAGCAGGTCGTCGACGATGCGCTGCATGCGGCGCGTGTTGCCGAGGATCCGCTCGGCGAAGCCGTGCCGCGTATCGGCGGGCACGTCGTCGCCCACCAGCGTCTCGGCGAATCCGCCGACGATCGTGAGCGGCGTGCGCAGCTCGTGCGAGACGTTGGCGACGAAGTCGCGGCGCACGGCCTCGAGCCGGCGCACGCGCGTGAGGTCGAAGAGCGCGAGCACCGCGCCGCCCTCGGCGAGCGGTCGCGCCGTCACGTTGAGCGTCCGGCCCCCGATCACCACCTCGGCCTCCTCGGTGGTCTCGCCGGCGAACGCCGCGAGGAGCGCGTCCCGCAGGACGACCTCGCGCGGGAGGTGGTCGAGGGGGAAGGGGAGGGCCTCGCGCACGTCGAGGAGGCGCCGCGCCGTCTCGTTGATGCGCACCACGCGGCGCTCCGTGTCCACCGCGATCACGCCCTCGTTGAGCGACTCGATGAGTTGCAGCAGGAGCATCTCGTCGGCCTGCGTCGCGCGCAGCCGCGCCGAGAGCTGCTCGGCGAGCTGGCGCAAGGCGACCGCGAGGTCGCCGACCTCGCCCGGTGCGGCGAGCACGGGGCGCCGGGCGAGATCGCCGTCGGCCAGCGCGCGCGCGACGTCGCGGAGTTCCTCGACCGGCCGCGAGACCGAGCGCGAGAACAGCCAGGCGATGGCGAGCGCCCCGAGGAGCGCGACGAACGCGGCGCTCCCGACGTCGATCCGCGCCGCGCGCACGACCGCGTCGAGGCTCTTGGTCGGCAAGGAGACTCGCGCCGCCCCGCGCCCCGGCACCGGCACAGCGACGTACAACTCCTCGTCCCCCGTCGAGGGCGACGGGCGCCGCGACGACCCGATGCCGCCTTGCATCGCGGCGGCGATCTCGGGTCGCGTCGCGTGGTTCTGCAACGCGGCGATCCCGACCTCATCGAACTCGGAATCGCCGGCCACCACGCCGTCCTCGCGCACGAGGGTCACGCGCTTCCCGAGCGCCGCGCCCGCGCGGTCCGCCAGCGAATCGGGGAACAGGGAGTCCCTCGTCCACAGCTGGCCGACGAGCCGCGCATCGCGTGTGAGGAAGCTCATCGCGTCCTCGCTCAGCCGGTCGCCGAGCTGGCGATCGACCACCGCCGTGATCGCCAGCGCGAGGAACCCGACGACGAGGAATGCGCCGAGGAGGAGCCGCTGCGTCAGGCGCACGGCGCGCTCACCCGGTCGGGGTCACGCGTCGCGTGCGCCAGGCGCCTTGAGCCGGTAGCCGAACCCGCGGACGGTCTCGATGAGGTCGCCGGCCGGGTGCAGCTTGGTGCGCAGGCGCTGGACGTGCATGTCGACCGTGCGGGTCTGGATGTCCGGCGCCGCGTCCCACACGTTCTCGAGCAGCTGGGCGCGGCCCTGCACCCGGCCCCGACGCTCGGCCAGGGTGAGGAGGAGCTTGTACTCGGTGGGTGTCAACTCGACCTCGTGCTCGTTGACGCTCACGCGGTGCGCCGAGCGATCGACGCGGATGGGCCCGATCGCGAGGACGTCGGCGACCTCGCCGCTGGCGCTCACGCGCCGCAGGATCGCCGCCACGCGGAGCACGAGCTCCTGCGGACTGAACGGCTTGGTGAGGTAGTCGTCGGCGCCGAGCTCGAGGCCCCGGATGCGGTCCGGCTCCTCCTTCCGTGCGGTGAGCATCAGCACGGCGATGCCGGCGGTGGACTCCTCCTCGCGGAGCTTCGCGAGCACGTCGAATCCGGACATGCCGGGGAGCATCAGGTCGAGCACGATGAGCGACGGCCGGTCGCGCTTGGCGAGCGCCAGCGCGTCGGTGCCGGTGGCCGCGGACGAGACGCGGTAGCCGGCCTTGGCCAGATGATAGACGACGAGCGCGACGATGTCGGGCTCGTCGTCCACGACGAGGATGCGTTCTCCGCCGGTGGCGGGTGCGGTCAAGCGGGACTCCCGGCGAGGCGCCGTGAGATGGAGGCGAGCAGGAGGTCGATCGCGACCGCGTTCTCGCCGCCGCGGGGGATGATGAGGTCGGCGTAGCGCTTGCTGGGTTCGACGAACTGCAGGTGCATCGGCTGCACGGTGGTGAGGTACTGGTCGAGGATCTCGGCGAGCGGCCGGCCGCGCTTCGCCATGTCGCGGCGGATGCGGCGGATGAGGCGGATGTCCGCGTCGGTATCGACGAAGACCTTCACGTCACAGACGCGGCGGACCCGTTCGTCCACGAGGAGCAGGATGCCGTCGATCACGATCACGTCCGCGGGCTCGATGTGCACCGTCTGCGGCGCACGCGCGTGCTGCACGAAGTCGTAGACCGGCTTCTCGATGGCCTCCCCGCGTCCGAGCTGTTCGAGGTGCGCGGCGAGCAGCACCGTGTCGAACGCGTCCGGATGGTCCCAGTTCACGCGCCGGCGCTCCTCGAGCGTGAGGTGGCGGTGGTCGCGGTAGTAGGCATCCATATCAATGAAGGCGACCTTCGATCCCTTCAACGACTCGGCCACGCGCCGGGCCACGGTCGACTTGCCGGAGCCCGTGCCCCCGGCGATGCCGATGATCAGCGGTTTCATCTGGTGCAGGTCGGGAGCGGAGCACGCGAATAACGATGCCGCGGACCGGTGCGCGCGTGCAGTCCCGGACCGGTCACGGTCCTGTATCAACGCAGGAAGTCTGGGGGGCCATCGGGGGCCCGGTCAACTTGCACCGCCCTGCACGCAACGCGTTGGTGGGACTAGTTTTCTGCATGGTGACCTTGCCGCGCCGGCCGCTGCCGGCCCTGCTCGCCGCGACCATCGTGTTCGCAGCGCCCCTCCGCGCCCAGGCGGACCCGCCGGGCCGTGCCCCGGAACGGATCGACCTGCTCGTCGCGGCCACGACCGACGTCCACGGTCGCCTCCGCGGCTGGGACTACTACGCGAACGCCGAGGACCCCGCGCGCGGGCTCTCCCGCGCCGCGACGATCGTCGACTCGCTGCGCCGGGCCGCACCCGGCCGCGTGATCCTCGTCGACGCGGGGGACCTGCTGCAGGGCAATCCGATGACCTATGTCGCCGCGCGCGTGGACTCGCTCGCGCCGCATCCGGTCATCGCGGCGATGAATGCGATGCGCTACGACGCAGCGGCGCTCGGCAACCACGAGTTCAACTACGGCCTCACGACGCTCGACCGCGCGACGCGGCAGGCGCGCTTCCCGTTCCTCGCCGCCAACACCGAACGGTCGGACGGCGGCCGCGAGTATGCGCCGTCCGTCACCGTCGAGCGCAAGGGAGTGAAGGTCGCGATCATCGGGGTCACCACGCCGGGCGCGATGGTGTGGGACCGGGACAACCTTCGCGGCCGGCTGCGGGTGCACGACATCGTCGCGACGCTCCCGGCGCAGGTCGCCGCCGTGCGGCGCGCCGGCGCCGATGTGGTGGTCGTCCTCGCGCACTCCGGGGTCGGGGGCGAATCGTCGTATGACACGGTCGCCACGGGACTCGGCAGCGAGAACGCGATGGCGCGCGTCGCGCGCGAGGTGTCCGGCATCGATCTCATCGTCGTCGGGCACTCGCATCGCGAGATGGCCGACACGACGATCAACGGCGTGATGCTCATGCAGCCGCGGAACTGGGCGACGAGCGTCGCCGTCGCGACGATCTCCGTCGAACGGCGCGACGGCCGCTGGGCGGTCGCCGCGCGGAGAGGGACCCTGGTGCAGGCGCGCGGCCACGCCGAGCAGTCGGCGGTCCTGCGCGCGACCGAACGCGCGCATCGCGCGGCGCTCCGGCACTCCAACGAGATCATCGGCCGCACGGCGACGACGTGGCGCAGTGACTCGGCCCGGGTCCGCGACACGCCGCTCATCGACCTCATCCAGTCGGTCCAGCTCCGCGCGACCAAGGCCGACCTCAGCGTCGCCTCGGCGTTCACGCTCGACGCGACGCTCGACACCGGCGCGGTCTCCGTGCGGCAGATCGCGCAGCTCTACCCGTACGACAACACGCTGCGCGCGGTGCGGCTCACCGGCGCGCAGGTGCGGGCCTTCCTCGAGCAGAGCGCGCGCTATTGGCTGGTGGAACCCGACGGGCGCGGCGGCCTGCGTGCGCGCCCCGATCCCCGCATCCCCGGCTACAACTTCGACATCCTCGCCGGCGCCGAGTACGTGATGGACCTCTCGCGGCCGGTCGGGAGCCGCATCACCGCCCTGCGCTATCGCGGCCAGCCGATGTCGGGGACCGACAGTTTCACCGTCGCCGTGAACAACTATCGCGCCGGAGGGGCCGGCGGCTACTCCATGTTCATCGGCGCGCCGGTGCGCTTCGAGTCCGCGACCGAGATCCGCGACCTGCTCATCGAGGAGGTGCGGCGCCGAGGGCGGATCGAGCCCGTGGACGTCTTCGAGCAGAACTGGACGCTCGTCCAGCCGCGCCGATCGGTCCGCGTGATCGCGTTCAACGACTTCCACGGCGCGCTCGAGAAGCGCCCCGACGGCACGGCGGGCGCTCGCGGCGGCGCGGCCGAGCTCGGCGCGATGATCGCACGGGCACGCAGTGAGTGCGCGCCAGCCTGCATCCCGGTCGTGCTCCACGGCGGCGACCTCTTCCAGGGCACTCCGGCCTCGAACATGGCCTTCGGCCGCACCGTCGTGCCCATCCTCAACGCCTTCGGCGTCGCGGCCGGTGCGCTCGGCAACCATGAGTTCGACTGGGGACAGGACACGCTGCGCGCCCGCATGCAGGAGTTGGCCTCGCCGATCCTCGGTGCCAACGTCACCTACGCCGATGGCCGCGATGTCCCGTGGATCCCCGACGACACGCTGCTCACCGTCGATGGTGTGCGGATCGGCATCATCGGTATCGCCGACCCCGCCACCCCGCGCACGACCATGCCGCGGCACGTCGCCGACCTGCGATTCGCCGAGCCCGCGCCCGTCGTCACCCGACATGCCGCAGCCCTGCGGGCCCGCGGGGCGCGACTGGTGATCGTCGTCGCGCACCTCGGCGGCTTCTGCGACATCAACGACGTCGACCGGTGCAACGGCGAGATCTTCAAGATGGCGACCGCCCTCACCGCGGGCGCCGTTGACGCCATCGTGAGCGGGCACACGCACTCGCCGGTCAACACCGTGGTGAACGGGATCCCCATCGTCCAGGCGCGACTCAGCGGACGGGCGCTCGGCATCATCGACCTGCCGCTGGGCGGAGCGACCGCTCCGGCGCGACCCGTGCTGCGCAGCGTGACTAGCGACAGCATCACCCCCGACCCGGCGATCGCCGAGCTGGTGCGCCGTGCGACGGATGCCGTCGCGGGCCGCATCGGGGCGCAGGTGGTGGAGCTCACCGAACGGCTGCCGCGGGACGGGAACCAGTATGCGCTGGGGAACCTCATCGCCGACGTGCAGCGCCTCGCGGGGCGCGGCGATATCGGCGTGATGAACAACGGCGGCATCCGCGCCGAGATGCGGGCGGGACGCGTGAGCTGGGGTGACCTCTACGAGATCCAGCCGTTCGCGAACCGCCTGGTCGCGGTGACGATCGACGGCGCGGGCCTGCGCCGCTATCTGGAGGCGCTGGTCGGCGGGAACAGCGTCCGGTATCACGTGAGCGGCGTGCGCGTCGAGTACGATCCCGCCGCGCCGTCCGGCGCGCGCCTCCGCAAGGTCACGCTCGGCGACGGGTCGGCCATCGACGACCGCCGGCGCTACCGCGTGATCATGACCGACTTCATGGCCTCGGGCGGTGACGGCGCGCAGCTCGCGCGCGACGCCGTCGTCGAGGAACTCAACCGCATCGACCTCGACGCCCTCGTCGACCACCTGCGGGCCCTCCCGGAGGGACGGCTCACGCCGACCGACGCCCTCAAGGCCCCGCGCATCATCGCCATCAAATGACCGAACTCCTGCGGGTCTTCGTCAACGGAGCGGGTGTGCACGTGCCGCCGGGCAGCACGGTGCTCGACGCCGTCCTCGCGGCCGATCCCGCCGCGGCCGAGGCCGTGCGCAGCGGGACGCGCGCCGTCGCCGACAGCCGCGGCATCGTCGTGCCGGCGGGGACCCCCGTCTCGGGCGGGTACGTGATGCGCCTCGTCTCGGCGCGCCAGAAGGCCGACGCCGCCGACGCGGAATGACCCTCGTCACCAGCGAACTGATCCGCCGGCTCCCGAAGGCGGAGCTGCATTGCCATCTCGATGGCTCCGTGCGGCCGGCGACGCTGCTCGACCTCGCGCGCGAGCAGCGGAAGGCGATGCCGCGTGACGACGCCGAGGCGCTCGCCGACTACATGCGGGTCGACGACGCGCGCAACCTCGAGGAGTACCTCGCCCGGTTCAGCATCACGCTCTCGGTGATGCAACGCGCCGAGGCGATCGAACGCATCGCGTACGAACTCGCGGAGGACGCGGCGCGGGAGGGCATCCACTACCTCGAGACGCGGTTCGCGCCCATCCTCAACGTCCATGAGGGACTCACCACCGAGGCGGTGGTCGAGGCCGCGGTGCGCGGACTCGCCCGTGCCGAGCGCGAGCACGGCATCCTCTCGAGGGTCGTGATCTGCGCCATCCGCAACATGCCGCCCACGGCGTCGCTCGAGCTCGCGTGGCTCGCGGTCGACTTCAAGGGCGAGGGTGTGGTCGGCTTCGATCTCGCCGGCGGCGAAGCGGGGCATCCGGCGTCGCTCCACGCGCAGGCGTTCGCGCACTGCACCGCGCACGGGCTGCCGTGCACCTGCCACGCCGGCGAAGGCGATGGCGCGAGCTCGGTCGCGCAGGCGATGCACGCCTGCCATGCACATCGCATCGGCCACGGCACGCATCTCATCGATGATCCGGCGCTCATGGAGGAGGCGCGCACGGCGGGCGTCGCGATCGAATGCTGCCTCACGAGCAACCTCCAGACGCGGGCCATCGCGTCGTTCGACGCGCACCCGCTGCGCCGGTACTTCGACGCGGGCCTGCAGGTCTCGATCAACACCGACAACCGGCTCATGAGCGGGACCGATCTCGTCACCGAGTACGGGCTCGCCGCGAAGCACCTCGGCTTCACGTTCGACGAGCTCGCGCGTCTCGCGCGCCAGGGCTTCGTGAATGCCTTCCTTCCCGACGCCGACAAGCGCGAGCTGCTCGCGCGAGTCGACGCGGGCATCGCCGCCCTGCGGCAGGAGCGCCGATGACGGCGGACACCCATGGCCGAGCCGACGGCCGGCGCGCCGCCGACGCGGTGCGCGAACGCCTTGGCGTGCAGGCGCCGGTCGCCGCGATCGTCCTCGGTTCCGGCCTCGGCGCGCTCGCGGACCGCGTGCAGGGCGCGACGCGCGTCCCGTACGGCGAGATCCCCGGCTTCCACGCCCCCAGGGTCGAAGGCCATCGTGGCGAGCTGATCCGCGGCAGCCTCGGCGGACGGGAGGTGCTGCTGCTCGCCGGACGGTTCCATATGTACGAGGGCCACGATGCGCGCGAGGCCGCCTTCCCCATCCGCGTCGTCCACGCGCTCGGTGCCCGGGTGCTCTTCGTCTCCAATGCCGCGGGCGGCATCCGCCGCACGTTCCGGCCCGGCGACCTCATGCTCATCGCCGATCACATCAACCTGATGTTCCGCAATCCGCTCATCGGCGCGGCGGAACCGGGCGAGACACGGTTCCCGGACATGAGCGCGCCGTACAGTGCGCGCCTCGGCGCGCTTCTCGAGTCGTCGGCGCGCAGCGAGGGGATCGCGCTGCAGCGGGGCGTGTACGCCGGCCTGCTCGGGCCCACGTACGAGACGCCGGCCGAGATCCGGATGCTCGAACGCATGGGCGCCGACGCCGTGGGGATGAGCACCGTGCCCGAGGTCATCGTCGCCGCGGCGCTCCGGATGGAGTGCGCGGGCATCTCGTTGATCACCAACCCGGCGGCGGGCATCTCGCCCACGCCGCTCGACCACGCCGAGGTGGTCGAGGTGGGTGCCAAGGCGTCGCAGGCGTTCAGCGCGCTCGTCGAGCGCTGGGTCGGGCTGCTCTGATCAGCGCGACGGCGGCGACGGCGGGAGCGCCGCGAGCCGCTTCTTGAACGCCTCGAAGTTGGGCGTGTCCTTCGTCAGCCCGCGGAGCGAGGCGGCAGGGTACTTCGCGATCCGGTCACGCGACGCGGCGATGCGCGACTCCTCGAGCGGATGCGAGCGGAACCACGTCTCGAGCGCGTCGGGCTTGGTCTTCCGCTCGTCGAGCAGGATCTGGAACATCTCGGGGATGCCGTTGGGGTCGATCCCCGCCGCGATGACGTACTTCACGCCCTCGGCATCGGCCTCGTCCTCGTCCGACCGCGAGAAGCTCGCGAACGCGGCGCCCGCGCCGAGCTGGATCGCCGCCTGGCTCGCCTGGTTGTTGCAGATGCTCGTGAGCACGCACACCGCGGTGAGGCCGACGTTCGCGCCCTGCGACTTCTGCATCTGCTTGATGGAGTGGCGCATGGTCACGTGGCCGATCTCGTGTCCGAGCACTCCGGCCACCTGCGACATGTTGGTCGCGCGTTCGATGAGCCCGCGGTTCACGTAGATGAACCCGCCCGGCACCGCGAACGCGTTCACGTCCTTGCTGTCGACGATGAAGAACCGCCAGTCGAGATTGCGGCTGTCGGCGATGCGGGCGATCGAGTCGCCGAGTACGTTGATGTAGCGATTGAGCTCCGCGTCGTTGACCAACGGGAGTTCCTTGGCGATCTGCTGGGCATAGCCGGCGCCCATCTCCACTTCCTGCTGCGTGGAGACGGCGCAACCGCCGACGAGGGCCGCGAGGGCGAGGACCTTCAGTGTACGCATGAGAATATTGACCCTAGCGAGGGACCTGACACGCCGCAAGGCGCGGGACAAGAGCGGACTCTTCGTCGCCGAAGGGGTCCGCACGGTGGAGGAACTGCTGGCCTCGACGCTCGTCGTCACCGGGGCGATCACCTGCGACCTGCTCGACCGGACCGCGCGCGGCGCCGCGCTCGCCGAGCGGCTCCACGCGCGCGGCGTCGACGTGATCCGGGTGAGTGAACGCGAGTTCCTCACCGCGACCGACACCGAACACCCGCAAGGCGTGCTCGCGATCGCCGAGCAGCCGGTGTTCGCGCTCGAGTCGCTCGCGCTGCCTCCCGTCGCCCGCCTGCTCGTGCTCGACGGCATCCAGGACCCGGGGAACGTCGGCACGCTGCTCCGCACGGCGGCGGCCCTCGGGGCGTCCGCGACGCTGGTCCTGCCCGGCACGGTGGATCCGTGGAACGCGAAGGTGGTCCGCAGCGCGGTGGGCATCCAGTTCCGCCACCACACCATCGGTTGTACCGAGGAGGAGCTCCTCGCGTTCCTCCGCGGCCACGGCGTGCCGCTGTGGGGCGCCGCGCCCGAAGGGCGGCCGGTGGGCGACCTCACACCGCCGGCGCGGCTCGCGCTCGCGGTGGGGAACGAGGGGGCCGGGCTCAAGCCCGCCGTGCGTGACGCCTGCGAGGGGCTGGTCGCCCTTCCCATGGCCCCGGGCGTGGAGTCGTTGAACGTCGCGGTCGCCGCCGGCATCGCCCTCTACGCCTTGCGACCACCCGAGAGACCGTCCGCGTGACCCTCCCGTTCCTCCTGCTCGTCTTCTGGCTCGGCGCCTCCATCGGGTCGTTCCTCAACGTCTGCATCGCCCGCTGGCCCGCCGAGCTCTCGGTGGTGTCGCCGCGCTCACGCTGCCCGCGCTGCGAGCGGCCCATCGCGTGGTACGACAACATCCCGCTGCTCAGTTGGATCATCCTCCGCGGGAAGTGCCGCGGGTGCGGGCTCCCCATCAGCGTGCAGTACCCGCTCATCGAGGCGGCCGTCGGCGCGGTCTGGGTCTGGTCGGTCATCGCCTTCGGGCCGTCGCTCACCGCACTGCGCATCGCCGTCGCGGCGACGATCCTCCTCGGCATCGCGATCACCGACCTGCTGCACTACGTGATCCCCGACGGGTTCACGGTGACCGGCTTCATCCTCGCGATGCTGTTCCCCCTCGTGGCGCTGCTCGTCGACGAGCCGGGTCCCTTCGCGCACCCGTGGCACGCGCTCGTGGGGGCGTGCACCGGCGCCGGCCTGATCGCCATCGTCGGATGGCTCGGCGAGGTCGCGCTCCGGAAGGAGGCGATGGGCCAGGGGGACATCACGCTCATGGCGTTCGTGGGCGCGCTCGTGGGGCCGGGGCGCGCGATGCTCACCGTGTTCGTCGGCGCCGCGCTCGCGAGCGTGGCGTTCCTGCTCGTCGTCGCGCCCGTCGCCAAGTGGCGCGCCTCGCGCAAGGGCGAGGCGTTCGAGCTCCCGCTCGTGCCGTTCGGCGTCTTCCTTGCCCCCGCGGGGATGGTCACCTTGCTTTGGGGTACGCGGTTGATCGACTGGTACCTCGCGACGCTCCTCGGCTGAGCGCCGTCCCTCTCCTCCTGATCCGCCCGATGCCTCTCGCTCGCCGTCTCGCGGTCCTGCTCTCCGTGCTCGCCGCCACCGCCTGCGCCAAGGAGCCACCGGGCTACGAGGGCCCGTACCGCCGCCAGGTGCGCAAGGCGATCCCCGAGCTCGAGGAGTCCACCGGGCTCGCGTTCAAGTCACTGCCCGTGCTCCAGGAGCGCACCCGCGACGAGGTGCGCGCGTTCGTCGTGCAGCAGTTCAATGAACAGATCACGCCACTCGAGATGGCGGGCGTGCAACAGGCCTACCGGCTCTTCGGCCTCGTGCCGGACACCATGGACCTGCGGGCCTTCTTCATCGACCTCCTCACCGAGCAGGTCGCGGGCTACTACGACCCGGCGACGAAGGTCCTGTACGTGGTCAAGGACGCGCCGCCGGACATGCGCGACATCACGATCGCGCACGAACTGGTCCATGCGCTGCAGGACCAGCACACGCGGCTCGACTCGGTGCAGACGCTCAAGGGCGACAACGATCGCATGGTGGCGATGCAGTCGGTGGTCGAGGGGCAGGCGACCTACGAGCAGATCATCAGCATGACCGGCGGGAGCGACATGGACATGCGGATCCCCGGCGGGTGGGACCGGGTCCGCGATGCGATCCGCTCCGCGCCATCGTCGATGCCGAAGTTCTCCGCGGCGCCGACCTACATCCAGGAGACGATGCTCTTCCCGTACCTGAGCGGCGCGGAGTTCATCCGGCAGTTCAAGCGCGTGCGCAACGGGCAGGCGCCGTTCGCGCCGTTCGCGTCGTCCACCGAGCAGATCATCCACCCCGAGAAGTTCCTCGACAGCGTCCCCGACGTGCCCACGCGCGTCACCCTCGGCGCGCCGCGCAGCGGCACCCTGGTGCATGAGGACAACCTGGGCGAGTTCGAGATCCGGCTCTTCGTCTACCAGCATCTCAAGGACGAGGGCACGGCGGTCGCGGCCGGCATGGGCTGGGACGGGGACCGCTTCCAAGTGGTGAACACGCCCGCCGGTGCCGCGCTCGGCTGGGTGACGGTGTGGGACTCGCCGGTGGAAGCGGCCGAGTTCCGCGACGTGATGCAGCGGCTCCTGGAGAAGCGCTATGCGCTCGGCGCGAACACGGGCGGGACCGGCGTCGAACGGCGCTGGACCGGGCGCGGCCGTCGCCTGCTGCTCGAGACCGGCACGGTGGGCGGTCGTCCGGTCGTGCTCCTCGAGGATGCGCCGGCCGCGGCGGCTGCCCGGATCCTCACGCTGGACCGCGTCGCACTCCGGGAGCCCTGACCCGATGCGCATCGCCCTGTCCCGCGCCGCCCGCGCCGGCGCGCGGATGCTCGCTGTGTTCGCGGTGCTCGTGCTGCCCGCGTCGGCCGCGCGCGCGCAGGACGAGCCGCGCGAGGCGACGTCGACCGTCTTCGCCCGCTACAGCGACCGGATCCTCAAGATCCAGATCATCGAGACCTCGTCGAACGCCAAGCGCACCATCGGCACGGGATTCTTCGTGAGCGCCGACGGGCTCATGATGACCAACTACCACGTGATCTCCGACCGGGTGCAGGAGCCGGACGACCATCGCGTGGAGATCGTCGAGGCCGACGGCAGCGTGCGCGCGGTCGAGGTCCTCGCCGTGGATGTGGTGCACGACCTCGCGGTCCTGCGGACCAACCGGCCGTCGCCGAGCTTCTTCACGCTGGGGAGCGTCCCGCTCCGTCAGGGGGACCGTCTCTACTCGCTCGGTCACCCGAACGACCTCGGACTGAGCATCGTCGAGGGCACGTACAACGGGAACCTCAAGCACACGCTCTACCCGAAGATCCACTTCACCGGGTCCATCAACCCGGGCATGAGCGGAGGGCCCGCGATCACCAACGCGGGACGCGTGGTCGGCGTGAACGTCTCGACGATGGGCGAGCAGCGCTCGTTCCTCGTGCCCGAGGCGCAGGCGACGGCCCTGCTCGCGCGCGTGCAGACGCCGGGCTTCTCGCCGGCCGCCGATCTCATGGCCGAGATCGCCGCGCAGCTGCGGGACTATCAGCAGGCCTATCTCGGCACCCTCTTCGAGTCCGAGCCCCGCATGGTCGACTTCGGGCCGTTCCGCATCGTGACCGAGCCGGCCCCGGTCTTCCGGTGCTGGGGCGGCAGCGAGCGCAGCGACGAACGCGACGACGAGCCGATGTACACGGAGGTCTGGCATCGCTGCGGCACCGATGACGAGGTGTTCCTCGCCGGCGACCACAGCGCCGGCATGGTCGAGCTGGTGCACGTCGCGATGACGAGCACCCGCTTGAATGCCGCGCAGTTCGGCGCGCTGTACACGCGGCGCTTCGGCGTGGACGACGCGCCGGGTGGCGACGAGAAGCACGTCACGGAGTGGAGGTGCCGCACCCGCAACGTCGCGGCGGCGAACGCGCCGGTGCGCGCGGTGCTCTGCCTCCGTGGCCTGCGGAAGCTGCCGGGACTCTACGACGCGACCATCAAGGTCGCGGTGCTCGGCCGCTCCAACGCGGGGCTCGTCTCCACGCTCACGCTCTCCGGGGCGAGCTGGGAGAACATCGACCGCATCAGCGACCGGTTCGTGGAGCGGGTCGCATGGCGCTGATCCTCGAGGTCCTGCAGCACGGACGCGGCGCCGAGGTGCGCGACCGGTACCGGCTCGACGGCGCACCGCTCGAGATCGGACGCGCGCTCGCCAATCAGGTGGTGCTGGACGATCCGCATGTCGACGCCCGGCATGCGCGGCTCGAGCCGCAGCCCGACGGGAGTTGGGCGCTCGTCGACCTCGGCAGCGTCAACCGGATCGGACTCCCGCGTGACGGCCGGACCGATCGCGCGGTCGTGGGGCCCGGTGTCACCGTGGTCCTCGGCAAGACGGTGCTCCGCTTCCGGGACGAGTTCGCGCCGGTGACCCCCGCCGTGCCGCTCGTGGCCACCGCGCCGGATCCGTACGATTGGGCCGGCACGGTGCGCGGACGCGCGCTGGCGATCCTCGGTGCGATCGCACTCGGCACGCTCGACCTCTGGCTCGGCATGACCACCAGGGGCGCCGCGTCGCAGGTGTTCAGCGAACTGCTCGCCGCGCTCGTGCTCCTCTCCGTCTGGGCCGGCGTGTGGTCGGTGGCGTCGCGCGTGGTCCTCGGCCGGTTCAACTACGGTGCCCATGTCGCCATCGGCGCCGTCGCGTTGATCGCGTTCCTCGCCCTCAAGGACTTCGCGAGCTGGGTCCGGTTCCTCGTCCCGGCGATCACCTGGACATCGACGGCCGAAGGTCTCGCGAGCGTCGGCCTCATCGGGGCGGTCGTCGCGGCCCACCTCGCGCAGTCGTCGCATCTCGCGCGCGCGGCGCGCTGGCGCACGGGGGCGGTCGCGGCGGGCGCGATCCTCGCGATCGGCGGCATCTCCGCGGCGCTGGACGAGGATGAGTACACGCCCGAGGCCAGCTTCTCCGGCGACCTCAAGATGATCGCGCCCGCGCTGGTGCCGCAGCAGTCGCCGGCGTCGTTCGCCGCGACGCGGGCGGGCCTCAGGGCCGAGATCGACGGACTGCTCGCCGAGCGGTAGCGGCCCGCGCCCGTCGCTTGGACGCGCCGATGGTCAGCGCGGGGGTCCGTACCTGGCGATCGCGCGCCGCACGCGCGCGTGCAGCGGCTGCCGCTTGGGCTTGAGGATCGATCCGCGGCAGCGCCGCGCGCCGCAGGCACACGGGAAGCGCCGCTTCCGGGCGGGCGTGTGCGGCTCGTCGAGCTCGATCGCATAGTCGTACGCGAGCTCCTCGCCCGGCCGGATGTCGCGCACCGCGACGATCCACATGTGGTCGCCGAACGCGATCGGCTCGCAGTTGGGGTCGCACGAGTGGTTGATGAACCGCGCCGCGTTGCCGCCGACGTTCGCGTCGATCACCCGCGCGTCGTCGAGCGTGAGCAGATAGGTGTGCTCCGCCTCCTCGTGCCCGTCGGGCGCGGTCGGATAGCGCCGCTCGCCCTCGGCCTCGCTGATGAGCTCGCCCGTGTACTCGATGATCCGCGTGCCCTCGGGGATGCGCGCGATCGCGAACACGCCGCGGCCGTGGCGCGGGGAGCGCCGGACCTCCCAGGGACGCTTCGGCATCAGGACTTCGCGGCGCGGTCGTCGGCGCGCTCGCCACCGGCTGACCGCGGCACGTCGGCGGCGCTGCGCGACACCTCATCGAACAACGGGAGGTCCTCGGCGAAGCCGTTGGGCCGCGGCGGCAGCAGCATCGCGTCGATGACGTCATCCATCGTCGCCACGCAGCGGAACGTCACCGCCGCGCGCACCTCGGCGGGGATGTCGCGGAGATCCTTCTCGTTGGCCGCCGGCATGACGATCGACCGCAGCCCGGCGCGGTACGCGGCGAGCACCTTCTCCTTCACCCCGCCGATCTCGAGCACCTTGCCGCGCAGCGTGACCTCGCCGGTGACCGCGACGTCGCGCCGCACCGGACGCCGGCTCATCACGCTCGCGATCGCCAGCGTGACCGCCACGCCGGCGCTGGGGCCGTCCTTCGGCACCGAGCCCGCGGGGAAGTGCACGTGCAGGTCGCTCGCCTTCATCTCGGGATCGCCCACGCGGAGCGCCTTCGCGCGCGAGCGCACGTACGAGCTCGCCGCGTCCACCGACTCGCGCATCACGTCGCCGAGCTGGCCGGTGACGATGAGCTTGCCGGTGCCGGGCATGAGGAGCGCCTCGATGGTCATGAGCTCGCCGCCGTTCGCGGTCCACGCGAGCCCCGTGACCGTGCCGACCTCCGGCTCCTGCTCGGCCTCCTCCGGTGCCCAGCGCGGCGGCCCGAGGGCGTCCTCGATGCGCGTGGCGTCGACGATCCACGCGCCCGTCTCGCCCTCCGCTTTGCGCTTGGCGCGCTTGCGCATCAGCGCCGCGATGTGGCGCTCGAACGTCCGGAGGCCCGCTTCGCGCGCGTAGCGGTTGGCGATCGTGCCGAGCGACTCGTCGGTGAACTGCAGGTCGAGGTCGGTGATCCCGTGCTCGTCGAAGAGCCGCGGCAGGAGGTAGCGCCACGCGATCTCGACCTTCTCCTCGACCGTGTAGCCGGCGATGCGGATCACCTCCAGCCGGTCGCGCAGGGCGTGCGGGATGTCGAAGAGGTTGTTCGCGGTGCAGATGAACAGGACCGACGAGAGGTCGAACGGCAGGTTCAGGTAGTGGTCGGTGAACGAGGCGTTCTGCGTGGGGTCGAGCACCTCGAGCATCGCGGCCGTCGGATCCCCACTCGGGCCGCCCGCGGTCATCTTGTCGATCTCGTCGATCATGAGCACCGGGTCGTTCACCTGCACGCGGCGCATCGCCTGCAGCAGGAGTCCGGGGAGCGACCCCACGTACGTCCGGCGATGGCCGCGGATCTCGGCCTCGTCGCGCACGCCACCCACCGAGATGCGGTAGAACGCCCGCCCGATGCTCGCGGCGATGGCCTCGCCGAGCGAGGTCTTGCCCGTGCCCGGCGGCCCGACGAAGCAGAGGATGGGGCCGTGCGGGTCGCGACCGCGGTCACCGCGCAACTGCCGCACCGCGAGGTATTCGAGGATGCGGTCCTTCGCCTCGTCGAGCCCGTAGTGGCGCCCGTCGAGCGCGGCCTCCACGTGCTCCAGCGTGACCTTCCCGGCGCCCGAGCGCTTCTGCCACGGGAGCGTGAGCACCCACTCCACATAGTTGCGCAGCACCTGATGTTCGCTTGACGCGGTCGAGAGCGCACGGAGCCGCTCGATCTCGCGCCGGGCCTCGGCGGCCGCGTGCTCCGGGAGCTGCGCCTCCTCCACCCGGCGCAGCAGCTCGACCGTCTCCCCCTCGCCCAGGTCGGCCTCGCCGAGCTCCGACTTGATCGCCTGGAGCTGCTGGCGGAGGAAGAACTCCCGGTGATGGCGGTCGATGCGGCGTTCGGTCTCCTGCCGGACCTCCTCGTGCACCTTCGCCTTCGCGGCCTCGCGTTCCCAGCGCTCGGCGAGGAACTCGAGGCGCGCGAGCACGTCGAGTCGCTGGACCACCTCGTCCTTCTCCGCGGCGCGGAGCGCGCCCCGAGCGGCGGCGAGGTCCGCGAACCGCGACGGTCTCGCGATCTCGCGTCGGAGGAGCGCGGGGAGCTCGGCAGGGAAGGTGGAGTCGAGTTCCACGCGGGCGTCGGCGGCGAGCGCGACACGCTGCATGAGGAGCTTCGCCTGGACCGCATCGCGCACCGACTCGTCGACCGGCTCCACGCGGGCGAAGGCATACCCCGCCACCTCGTCGCGCGCGGCGGAGACGGCGCGCGCCCGCGCGAGCCCGACGAGCGTCACCTGCGACATCCCGCCCTCGCGCTTGCGATCGGAGAGTCGCGCCACGACGCCGATGCGGCCCTCCGCGCGGAGCGGCGCGCCGTCGCGGTCCTCGGGGTCGAGGACGCAGAGCACGAGCGCGCCCTCCTCCGGGTGCGCCGCGAGCAGCGACAGGTTCTCGGCGCTCGCCACCTGGACCGCGATGCGCCCCCCCGGGAAGACGATGGTCGACCGCAGCGCGAGGAGCGGCAGGTCGGCGGGGAGGGTGAGCGGGATCGCGTCGTTCACGCGGGTAATGTATTGCGCTTGCTCGCTTTCGCGCACGGTCCGAGCGCCGGGCCGTGCGCGGATTCCCGGCGGGCGACACCCGCGGACGGCCGGGTCGCGTTACAGAACCGATACGTGTTCGGTGTTCGATGCGGACCGGGTCGTGACGAACTTTCGTCGTCACACTGCCACCCTCGGCAGCGGCGACGAAGTCCTCACGCCAGCCCCTCCACGCATGCGCCTCTCACTGCGCGCGTTCCTCCCGACCGTCCTGGCCCTGGCGCTCGCCGCACCGCTCGCGGCGCAGGGTCCGGTCGCCAAGTCCGATTCCGCGCCATCCGCGCCCCGCCAGGCGGCCGCGGCGCCGCAGGCCTGGTACCAGAAGCTCTCGATCCGCGGGTATGCCCAGCTGCGCTACAACCGGCTGCTCGAGTCCAACAAGGATCTGAACTGCGCGCAGTGCGACCGTTCCATCGGCAACAACGGTGGGTTCTTCCTCCGCCGCGGCCGCATCATCCTGAGCGGCGCGGTCAGCCCGCGCGTCTCGATCTACATCCAGCCGGACTACGGCACCGATGCCGCGGGTGCGCTGCATTACCTGCAGATCCGCGACGCGTATTTCGACCTGCAGCTGAACGACGCGCACACGCACCGGCTGCGCCTCGGACAGAGCAAGATCCCGTTCGGGTTCGAGAACCTGCAGTCGTCGTCCAACCGGCTCCCGCTCGACCGCAACGACGCCCTGAACAGTGCGCTGCCCAACGAGCGTGACATCGGCGTCCTGTACTACTTCACGCCGAAGGTCGTCGCGCAGCGGCTCAAGCAGCTCGTCGACAGCGGACTCAAGGGCACGGGCGACTACGGCATGTTCGGTGTCGGTCTGTTCAACGGACAGACGGCGAACCGCCCGGAGGCGAACAACTCGTCGCACGCGGTCGCGCGGCTCACGTATCCGTTCCGCCTGCGCAACGGCCAGTTCGTCGAAGCGTCGATACAGGCCTACAGCGGCCGCTTCGTGCTGCCGACGGTCGCCGCCGGGGTCGCGGTGGACCCCGAATACCGGGACGAACGGCAGGCCGTGACACTCGCCTGGTATGCGCAGCCGTTCGGCGTGGTGGCCGAGTACAATGTCGGCACCGGGCCCCAGTACAACGCGGGGACGAACGCGATCGAGTCGCACGACCTGTCCGGCGGGTTCGTGCAGGCCATGTACCGGCTGCGCACGCACGGGCAGGTGGTCCAGCCGTTCGTCCGCCTGCACGAGTATCATGGCGGGAAGAAGTTGGAGCAGGATGGCCGGCACTATGAGGTGCACGAGGTGGAGGCCGGGGTGGAATGGCTGCTCAACCCCAATCTCGAGCTCACCGTGCAGTTCACGGACTCGGATCGGCTCTTCGAGGACTCCCGCTCGATCGGGAACCGTCAGGCCGGCCGGTTCCTGCGCCTGCAGGCCCAGATCAACTACTGACGCCGCAGGCAGGGCCGACGGGCCGGTGACCCCCCGCAGGCGGGGCACCGGCCCGTCGGCGTTCCTGGGTCCCGCGACCCTTGGCCGAAGGCCCGGAAGTCGTTAGGATTCAAGGCTCTATGTTCGCTGAACTCTCCGAGAAACTGGAAGCCACGTTCGCGCGCCTGCGCGGGCGCGGCGTCCTGACCGAAGCCGACATCAAGGAGGGCCTGCGCGAGGTGCGCCGGGTCCTGCTCGAGGCCGACGTCAGCTTCCAGCTCACGCGCGAGTTCCTCGAGCGGGTCGAGAAGCGCGCCGTCGGCATCGCGCAGCTCAAGACCGTCAGTCCCGCGCAGCAGCTGGTCAAGGTCGTCTACGACGAGCTGACCCTCATGCTGGGCGAGCGGCGGGAGCCGCTGCGGATGTCGACGCTGCCGCCGACCGTGATCCTCATGGTCGGGCTGCAGGGCTCGGGCAAGACGACGACGACGGCGAAGCTGGCGCGGAAGCTGAAGGGCGAAGGCCGGCCGACGCGCCTGATCGCGGCGGACGTCTATCGCCCTGCGGCGATCGACCAGCTGGAGACGCTGGGGAAGGACCTGCAGGTGCAGGTGTACGCCGACCGCACGACGACCGACGTCGTGCGCATCGCGCGCAGCGGCATCGACCAGGCCAAGAAGGAGCGCGACCGCGTCGTCATCATCGACACCGCGGGCCGGCTCCAGATCGACGATGCGATGATGGACGAGCTGCGCCGCCTGAAGGACGCGGTGCAACCGGACGAGATCCTCCTCGTGGCCGACGGCATGACCGGTCAGGACGCGGTGCGGATCGCCCAAGGCTTCAACGACGCGCTCGGCGTGACCGGCGTGATCCTGACCAAGATGGACGGTGATGCGCGCGGCGGTGCGGCGCTCAGCATCTATGGCGTCACCAAGAAGCCGATCAAGTATGTCGGCGTGGGCGAGAAGAGCGACGCGCTCGAGGAGTTCCACCCGGACCGCATGGCCGGCCGGATCCTCCAGCAGGGCGACGTCCTCACGCTGGTGGAGAAGGCGCAGGAGTCGTTCGACGCCGACGAAGCCAAGCGGATGGAGAAGAAGATCCGCAAGGAGGGCATGGACCTCCAGGACTTCCTCGGCGCGATGAAGCAGATGGAGAAGCTCGGCAGCGTGCAGAACATCCTGAAGATGCTGCCCGGCGTGAACAGCAAGATGATGGCGCAGGCCAACAAGGTGGACCCGAAGCGCATGCGGCATCTCGAGGCGATCGTGCTCTCGATGACGACGCAGGAGCGGAAGGACCCCTCGCTCCTGAACGGCTCGCGCCGGGCGCGCGTCGCGAAGGGGAGCGGCCGGCCGGTGAGCGAGGTCAACAAGCTCCTGGAGCAGTTCCGGGAGATGCAGAAGATGATGAAGAAGGTGGCGGCCGGTGGCCGCCGACCGTTCTAGGCACCGCAGGACCCGAGTGCGCGCCGGAGATGCCGGATCGCGCGATGAGCTCGGCGCTGGACCCGCAACCCGATCCCAGAGGATCAGCACATGGCAGTCCGTATCCGCCTCCGCCGCCAGGGCCGCAAGAAGGCCCCGACCTACCGCATCGTCGTCGCCGATGGCCGTTCGCCGCGCGATGGCAAGTTCCTCGAGATCCTCGGGCAGTACGCGCCGCGGTCCGGTGAGCAGGCCCTCTCGCTCAACGTCGAGCGCGCGAATCACTGGCTCAACGTCGGCGCGCAGCCGTCGGACACCGTCCGCTCGCTGCTCCGCAAGGCCGGCGTGCTCAAGGCGCGTCACGAGACGCGCCTCGCCGCCAAGCTCGCGGCCAAGGCCGTGCCGGTGAAGGAGTAGGCACATGAGCCTCCCCGACTGCGCGTCCGTCGCGCGGGTCAAGCGCCCTCATGGCGTGCGGGGAGAACTGGCGGTGGAAGCACTGACCGACGAGCCGGACGCGATCCTCGCGCCCGGCCGTCGTGTCTTCCAGGGGACGAAGGACGGCGAACTGTTCGTCGACCCCAGGACCCGGCTCCCGCGCGAACTCCACGTGACGGGACTGCGTCCGGTGAAGGACGGCTGGCTGCTCGTCCTCGCCGAGATCGCCGACCGGACCGAAGCCGAGAAGTGGAACGGCCGCACGCTGCTCGCGCCGCTCGACGAACTCTCCGAGCCGGATGCGGGTGAGGTGTTCGCGCACGAACTGGTCGGGATGGCGATCGTCGACGCGGACAGCGGTGCGGCGATCGGCGAGGTGGTCGAGTTCTACGACCTGCCGCAGGGGCTCCTGCTCGAGTTCAGAGGCCCGAAGGGTCTGCACAGCGTGCCATTCGTCGAGGAGTTCATCATCGAAGTGGACCGCGACGGCCGACGCATCCGCGCGAGCCTCCCCGACGGCCTCATCGACGGCTGAACAGCCCCCTCTCCTCATGCTGTCGATCAACATCGTCTCGATCTTCCCCGATTTCTTCACCGGCCCGCTTGGCCTGAGCATCCCCAAGCGCGCTGCGGAGGCGGGGTTGGTCTCGTACAACTGCATCGACCTCCGCGCCTTCGCGACCGACAAGCACAAGACCGTCGACGACGCCCCGTTCGGCGGGGGCCCGGGCATGGTCATGAAGCCACAGCCGTTCTTCGATGCCGTCGAGTCGGTGGGGGCCAAGGCCCCCATCGTCCTGCTGAGTCCGCGAGGGAAGGTCTTCTCGCACGCCGACGCCGAGCGATTGGCGGGCGGGACCGAGCTCACCTTGCTCTGCGGCCACTACAAGGACGTCGACCAGCGCGTCGCGGACCATCTCGCGACCGAGGAGATCTCGCTCGGCGACTTCGTCCTCTCCGGGGGCGAGCCGGCAGCCCTCGCGATCGTCGACGCGGTGGTCCGACTCCTGCCGGGGGCCATGAGCGACATCGAGAGCGCCCGGACCGACTCCTTCTTCGATCGCGGGCTCTCGGCGCCGAGCTACACCCGGCCCGCCGAGTACCGGGGGCACAAGGTGCCCGAGGTCCTGCTCAGCGGGAACCACGCAGCGATCGAGAAGTGGCGGAAGGAAGAGGGGGAGCGATTGACGCGGAAGCGGGGCGAGGGGTAATCAGGAGGCAGGCTCAGACCGCATCGGAGATCGCTCGTGTCGCATCGTCCCGGCTCGTCCCGCTCGCCTCGCCTCAGCATCCTCGCGGCCGCCCTCGTCGCTGCCTCCTGCGGCGACGGCACCGGCCCGTTCGGCAGCCGGACCGGTTGCGACATCGCCGGCCGGTACGTGGTCGTCTATGAGTCCAGCGTCCGGGACTCGCCGCGGGCGACGGCCGCGCTGGCGGCGAAATACGGGTTCGAGGTCCGCGAGGTCTGGGACGGAGGATTCACGGGAGACATGGAGCCGGTCACGGCCTTCGGGTTGAGCAGGGAGCCCACGGTGGCGGGGATCGACAATGCCGACGCGTGCTACACGGTGCACGCGGTGCCCGTTGCGCAACCCCCGTCCCCCCAGTAGCTTACAAGGCTCAACACGACACCCTGAGGACCCCCGCGGGTCCGGAGCCGCATATGCATCCGTTCGCTGAGACCGAGAAGGAATACCTGAAGGCCGTCCCGCCCTTTCGCGCCGGCGACACGCTCCGCGTGAACGTCCGCGTCAAGGAAGGCGAGAAGGAGCGTCTCCAGGCGTTCGAAGGCGTCTGCATCGCCCGCAAGGGCGCGGGCGTCGGCGCGACCTTCGCGGTCCGCAAGATCTCCAACGGTGTGGGCGTCGAGCGCATCTTCCCCCTCCACTCGCCCATGCTCGCCGACATCAAGGTCGTGCGCCGTGGCCGCGTGCGTCGCGCGAAGCTCTTCTACCTCCGCGAAGTGACCGGCAAGGCCGCGCGCATCGCCGAGAAGAAGGTCCGCGTGGTCGTCCCCGTGACCGGCGAAGCGCAGGCGTAAGCCGTTGGCCGGCGGCTGGAGCGCCCTCGAGCGTTCGCTGCGGCAGGCGGGTTCCCGGTACATCGCCGGAGTGGATGAGGTCGGACGGGGCCCGCTCGCGGGCCCCGTCGTCGTTTGTGCCATCATCATGCCGGCGGACCGGCGGGCGATCGCCGGGGTCACTGACTCAAAGAAGCTCGCGGCGCCCGAGCGCGAACGGCTCGCTGGCCGCATCCGGGCGGAGGCGGTCGCGGTCGCCGTCGCGGCGAGCTCGGTGAACGAGATCGGGCGCTGGAACATCTACCAGGCCAATGCGCGCGCCATGGCGCGCGCGTTGGCGAAGCTCGCGGTCCGCCCCGATGCCGTACTCGTCGACGGGAAGCCCATCGCCACGCTCGGGGTCCCGCATCGCGCCGTCGTGGGCGGGGACGCGAAGTGCTACTCGATCGCCTGCGCCAGCATCGTCGCCAAGGTCGTGCGCGACCGGCTCATGTCGCGCCTCGCGCCGCGACACCCTGCCTACGGCTGGGACACCAATGCCGGGTACGGGACGCCGGCCCACATCGCGGCGCTCAAGGCAGCTGGGCTCACGGCGCACCATCGCGTGAGCTTCTGTCGCACCGCGCTCGGGGGACAGATCGAGCTGTGATCACCGGCGCGCCGCTCAGGGCGTGCGCAGCCAGACCGAGACGAACTGCACCACCTGCCGCGCGCCGGCGGCGTGCGCCTGGATGGTCCCGTCCGGGACGCCGCACTCCGCACCGGGCGGCCAGCGGAGTGCGAGCGTGCGCGTGAGGTCGGTGCCCGGCGGATATGCCTCGACGAACTCCACGTCGCCGGCGCGGATGGCATCGACGGGATAGCCCGGCCGGGCGACGCCGTTCACGAACACGCACGCGCGTCGGTTGATCACCAGCCCGCGCGAGGCGACCGACCGCGAGAGGGTGAGCGCACCACCGAGCGAGACGGCGTCGGTCGACTCGATCTCGTCGCGGCTCACCTGCACGCTCCGCGGCGTCGCGAACTTCAATCGCTGGTCGAGGTCGCGCCACATCCATTGGTCGCGCGGGGCCTGGAGGACCGTGTCGAGCGCGACCTCGAGCTCGACGTAGCCGTCCTCGGGTACCGCCACGCTGATGAGCCGCGCGGCGAACCCGACGCGCTCCACCCGCAGGAGGATCTCGCGTCCGCCAGGCAGCGGCAGGGCGAACGCACCCGCCGAATCGGAACCGGTGGTCGCGTCGGAGCCGAGGAGCCGGACCCGCGCGCCGGCGAGCGGGGCGATGCGCCGCGCGTCGCCGACGATGCCGCGCACGCCGGTCCACTTGGCGGCGATCAGCTGCGGATCGAGCGCGCTGATGGCGCGCTCGAGCGTGAAGTCGCGGCGCAGGCCCTCGGCGGGCATCTCGATGTCGACGGCGACCGGCCGGAACCCCAGCCGACGGACCGCGATGGTCCACGTCCCGCCCGCGAGTCCCGACAGGCGGAAGTCGCCGTCCCCGTCCGCCTCGGCGAGCACGGTGCGTGCCCCCTGCGTGGCGCGCAGGATCGCGTCGGCCACCGGCGCGCCCGCGGGATCGGTCACGCGACCGACGAGCAGGCCGGGACGCAGCTGTTGCGCCACGGCAGTCGAGGTCGGCGTCGCGGAGAGCGCGAGCGCGACGGCAAGGGCGAGGGACGTCCGCATGACGGAAGATACCCAGGCCTGCATCGATGGGTCCGCCACGCGCCATCCCCCCTGACGCGGGCGTACCGAAGCGGTCACCTTTCGACGAGGACCTCCAGCCCGATCGCATGCATTCCGAGCTCGTCGCGAGCACCACCGATCCCGTCTCCCAGCTCATCGTCGGCGCCCTGATCGTCGGGCTCTTCGGCGTGCTCGCCCTGGAGAAAGCGCACCGCGTGCTGGTCGTGATGACCGCTGTCGCGATCCTCTGGGCGCTGACCTACCTGACACCGTACAAGCTCATGCCGCTCGAGTCGACGGCAGCGGCGCTCGACCTGAACGTGCTCCTGCTCCTCGCCGCGATGATGGCGCTGGTGGGCGTGCTGAAGGAGACGGGCGTGTTCGCGTGGGCCGTGGAGCGGCTGCTCGAGCGCTTCGGCGGCGACCCGGCCCGTGCGATCGCCGTGCTCTGGTGGTTCACCGGCATCGCCTCGGCGTTCGTCGACAACGTGACGACGGTCATCTTCGTGACGCCGATCGTGCTCGCGACGGTGCGGCGACTCGGCGCACCGCCGCTCCTCGTGCTGATCCCGACCGTGATGGCGGCCAACATCGGCGGGACGGCGACGCTCATCGGCGATCCGCCGAACATCATGATCGGGTCGGGAGCGGGCCTCACGTTCATGGAATTCCTCGAAGAGCTCACGATCCCGGTGCTCCTGATGATGTGCGCGCTGCACTGGTGGGGCGTGCGCCGGCTCCGTGCGGCGATGGGAGCGGCCGCCGACGCGCCGAAGCAGGCGGACGAGCCCGGCGAGGGACCGCGGATCACGGATCGCGGGCTGCTCACATGGCTCGGGTGGATCAGCCTCTTCGTCCTCATCGGCTTCGTGACCCACGGGATGACCGGGATGCCCGCCGCCGTCCCGGCGATCATCGGCGCGACCGTCGCCCTCGTGGTCCAGGACGTGCGCTATCTCGAGCGTGCGAAGCCGACGCACGAGGAACGGCGGCACGGCATCCTCCACGTGCTCGAGAAGGAGATCGAGTGGCCGACGCTCACCTTCTTCGCGTTCCTCTTCATCCTCGTGGGCGCGGCGGTGAACACCGGCCTCATCGGCACGCTCGCGGGCGGGCTCGAACGCACCATCGTGTGGAGCCGGGAGAGCTTCGGTCTCGGCGACGCCGGCACGATGTTCCTCGCCGCGATCCTCGTGCTCTGGGTGGCGGGGTTCCTCTCAGCGTTCATGGACAACATCCCCTTCGTCGCGGTGAGCATCCCGATCATCGGTGCACTCATCGTCGCGCTGCCGGGTGATGGGCGCGTCCTGTGGTGGGCACTGTCCCTTGGGGCGTGTCTCGGTGGGAACGGGACGCCGATCGGCGCGTCGGCCAACGTCACCACGCTCGGCTTGGCCGAGCGCGAGGGCGTGCGAATCGGGTTCAAGGAGTTCATGGCGACGGGGATGCCGGTGATGGTCTTCACGCTCCTGGTCTCGAGCGCGTTCCTCGGCGGCTACGTTCTGCTCGGCAAGGATGGGGTGGCCGCCGTCGGCGGCGCGGTACTCGCGGTCGCGGCGGTGATGCTCTGGCTGTCCGAAGCGAGAGCGAACCGGGCCCGGACTGCGCGCTGAACGGTCCCTCGAGTGTCTGACGGGAGCGGCACCGGCGCTTATCTTTCGCTGCGTCGTGTTCGACCCGGTAGCTCAGCTGGTAGAGCAACGGACTTTTAATCCGTAGGTCCTGGGTTCGAGCCCCAGCCGGGTCATTCGACCTGCCCTTGCTGATAAGGGGTAGGGGGTATGCATCTTCCACTGGTGTCGCAGATCCGACAGCTCCGCCGTGGCCTTGCCGCCGCGCTCGCCGCCTGCGCACTCGCGAGTGCCGGCGCGCGGCCCCTGCTCGCGTGCGAGATGCGCGGACCCGCGCCGACGCCCGAGCGCACGGCGCGAAGTGTGGAGGAGCACGCACCGCATCACGCTCCGGCGCCTGCTGACTCCCCGGACGCCCCCGACGCGCCGCGCACACCCGGCTGCGATCACCTCGTCGGCTGCATCTCGATGGTCATCATCGCCGCGCCCGAGCTCACGTTCGGTGCACCCCTCGTCCCCGACGTCGCCTCGCCGCCGATCCGCGTGCGGCATGACGCGCCGGTGACCACCCTCGAGCCGCCTCCGCCTCGAGTCTGATGCTCCCACCGCGCGCCGCACTCCGCGGACGCGCGCGATCCGTCGCGAGTCCTCGCGACCCATCCTCGGAGCATCATGTGATCCCTCGATCAAGCCCCCGTGCGCGTCGTGCGCGCCGGACTCTCGTCCGCGCCGTCGTCGCGGCGATGGTCCCCGCGACGGTCCCGGCGACGGCCGCCGCGCAGACCGACTTCTACAACACCGACCGCGGACGGCCCCTGCACACGGAGGACGCCGTCGTGATCGAGCGCCGCGCGTTCGAGCTGCAGGCGGCCCCACTCACTTTCACCCGCGTCGCGCGCGGCGTGTCTCTGTGGGGAGTCGCGCCCGAGCTCGCGTGGGGCTTCGCGGCGCGGACACAGGTCGAGTTGGCCCTCCCGATCGCGATCGTGGATGACGGCTCGCGGTCGCACGCGCTCACGGCCCTCACCGGTGCGGAACTGGAACTGCTGCATCAGCTCAACACGGAGACGCGGGGCATGCCCGCGCTCGCCCTGGGTGCCGGCGTGCACGTGCCGGCCGGGCCGCTCGCGCCGGCACGAGGGCTCGCGTCCGTTCGCGCGCTCGCCACGCGCACGCTCGCGTGGGGCCGCGTCCATCTCAACGGGCGGTACACGCCGGGCGCGGACTTCTCGCCCGTCGAACGCGGCGTGGACGACGCGACGCGCTGGTCCGCCGGCATCGCGATCGACCACACGTTCCCGCTCCACTCGATGCTCTGGGGGGCCGAACTGATCGCGCGCGCGCCGCTGATCGCGGACGCCGAGACCGAGTGGCGCGCCGGCACGGGGATCCGGCAACAGGTCTCGCCGCGCATCGCGATGGATGCCGGGCTGCACCGACGCGTCTCGGGGGGTGCCGCCGCCTGGTCCGTCACCATGGGCGCCGCCCTCGCCTTCGCGCCGCGGGGGATGAGCGGCTTCGACCGGGGAACCCGCTGATGCGACGCCACACGATGCGATGCGTCGCGGCGGCCGTCGCTGCCGCCCTCTCGCTTCCGACGCGCGCGGCGCACGCGCAGTGGACGACGGTCCACGACCAGTTCTATCTCCCCGCCGACCACAACTTCGTGTTCCGGCGCTACTACCCCGGGGCCGACCGGCTCTTCAACGCCTTCGACTTCGGGCACGCGATCCTCTACGAGAAGCTCTGGACCCGTCCGGCCGACGCCGCGCGGATCCTGGAGGGCGAGACGTACCGGTACCTCACGACGGAGCTGCTCAACCGTCCGCCGCGCTTCCCGCTGGTCGAGGACGCGATCGAGCCGATGTACGCGCGACTCGTGCCGGAGGCGAAGATGATGTTCGAGTGGGCGCATCTGCTCCACCGGCAGGCGTATGACATCCTCGCGGACGAGCGGATGGATGAGGCCGCGAAGGACCGCGAGATGCGCCGCGTGCTGGCGTACTACCGCTCCCGGCCCGACCTCGCGTACAGCGTGCGGCCCAAGAACATGTCGCTCATGCAGGAGAAGCCGTACTCGCTCGCGTTCCGGCGAGGCTTCCCGAAGTTCAACGGGCTCATCTGGGCGTACCACTGGCTCCAGGTGGGGCTCTATGAACCGCTGCTCGTGGGACGGTCGGTGGAGGCACGTCAGGCTGGCGTGGCGGCGGCAGTCGCGCGTTTCCGGCAGATGCTGCCCGGCGCGCCAGACGGCTTCCCGGCGCTGATGCCGATGACCGCCGCGATCTCGCCGACGTTCGCGGCCAGGTGGCCGGAGATCGCGATCATCTTCGACAACCTGCACTCCATGCACGACGTCATCTCGGACATCCTCGCGAACCCCTCGGTACCGCGGGACGGGAAGCGGGCGCTGATCCTCGAGGCCGCCCGCGCCTATCGCGACGACACGACCGAGGCGATGACCGTGCCCGGCTGGCGACGGATGGCCGCGATGATGGGGGTGAACAACCAGGGAGGCCCGTCGGTCGGATTCCTCCCCGCGCTTCCGGCGCCGACGGTCGCGCGCGGTGCCGTGATGCGTCACGACAAGGACGGGAACATGCTGGGGGGACACGACCATCACTGAAAGCATCGGTTGTCAGGTCTTCCGATCCCCGTCGAGTCGGGGATTCCCCTAAGACATTCAGGAATCGACCTTATGGTTGGCGGGGTCCGGCACCCGTAGCCTTCTTGCCATGAGCGACGACCTGATTCGCGTGATTCTTGCCGACGACCATGCCGTCGTCCGAGCCGGACTGAAGGCGGTCCTGGGCTCGGCGAAGGACATGCTGGTCGTCGGCGAGGCCTCCAGCGGCCCTGAGGCGGTGGCCCTGGCGGAGCGCCTGACGCCTGACGTGGTGATCATGGACCTCTCCATCGGTGAGGTCGACGGCGGGCAGGCCACCAAGATGCTCATCGAGAAGGGGATCCCTTCCCGGGTGCTCATCCTGACGATGCATCCGGAGGAGGACTACCTCGTCCCGATGCTCGAGGCCGGCGCGTCCGGCTTCCTGCCCAAGACCGCGGCGGACAAGGACCTGATCGACGCGGTCCGCACGGTCGCGCGCGGCGATGTGTTCGTGCGCGCCGAAGCGGCGCGGATCCTCGCGAAGGGCTACCAGCGCAAGGATCCCATGCACGAGGACCGCGCGCGGTACGAGCGGCTCACCGAACGTGAGCGCGACGTGCTTCGCCTCACGGCGCAGGGCTACTCGGCACCGGAGATCGGCTCGCGGCTCTTCATCTCGCCGAAGACGGTCGACACGTACAAGCAGCGGATCCAGGACAAGCTCGGGCTGTCGCACCGGCACGAGTACGTGCAGTTCGCGTTGCGGCTGGGGCTGCTGCACGCGTAGGGCGCGCGTCGCGCGCCCTACGCGGGGCTGGCGGCTGACGCATGGCGGATGCGACGACGGCGATGCGAGGGTCCCGCGAGGGCTCGCATCGCTTCATTATTCCCCACATGATCTCCACCTCCACCAAACTGCGGCTCACCGTCGGCGCGGGGGTGCTCGCGCTGGTGATCACCGGGGCGGTCGCGCTCAACGCGACGCAGCACGCCGTGGAGGTCGTCGGCGACGCGAGTGAACTCAAGGTCGTGCAGGGCCTCCTCGCGGTGCTGCTCCTCGTGGGGGTCGTCCTCGCCTGGTTCGCGTACGCGTCGCTCGCGGACGACATCGCGAAGCGGGTGGAGGTGGAGGCCGCGCTGCGCGCCTCGGAGGCGAAATTCGCGGGGATCCTCGAGATCGCCGCCGACGCGATCATCTCGGTGGACGAGCAACAGCGGATCCTCCACTTCAATCGGGGCGCTGAGCTGACGTTCGGCTACGCCGCGACCGAGATGCTGGGTGAACCGCTGTCGCGCCTGCTGCCGGCGCGGTTCCGGCCCGGCCACGAGACGCACGTGCGCGCGTTCGGGCAGGCGCGCGAGACCTCGCGCCAGATGGGCGAACGCCGCGAGATCTTCGCCCTCCGGCGGGATGGGTCGGAGTTCCCCGCCGAGGCCTCGATCTCCAAGCTCGCGCGCGCGGGCGGCCCGAGCATCTTCACGGTGCTCCTGCGGGACGTGTCGGAGCGGCACGAACGGGACGAGGGCCGTCGGCAGCTCGCGACCGCGGTCGCGAAGCTGGGCGAGACGCTCGATGTCGACTCGACGGAGCAATCGATCGCGCAACTCGCGCTGCCGTGGCTCGGTGACGGCGCGATCCTCGATGTGCTGACGGGGACGGATCAGCTGCGGCGCGTGGTGCCCGTCACCGGGGACGCGGGACTCGATGCGGCGCTCGCCGAGGTGGCGCGGTTCAGCATCGACCTCGACTCGCCGTCGCGCGTGGTGGACGTGCTCCGCCGGGGCCGCACGGAGCTGGTGGGCACGGTGGACGACGAGTGGATCGAGGCGCACAGCGCCGACGACGCCGAGATCGCGCGCATGCGCGCGCTCCGGATGGACTCGGTGATCCTGCTCCCGCTCATCGCGCGCGAGCACGTGCTGGGCGTGCTGAAGATCTTCCGGCGGCCGGGGAGGCCGACCTTCACGGAGAACGACCGCCGGCTCGCCGAGGAGCTGGCCCTGCGGGCGGCCTTCGCGCTGGACAACGCGCGCCTGTACGCGACGGCGCGACAAGCGACGCACGAGCGCGATCACGCGCTCGGCGTGGTCTCGCACGACCTCCGGAACCCAATCTCGGCCATCGGCATGAGCGCGCGTGCCCTGCTCGGTTCGATCGCGCCGGGCGACACGACGAAGCGCGAGCTGGTGCAGAACATCATGGCCAGTCAGGACCTGACGCAGCGCATGATCCGCGACCTGCTCGACGTCGCGAGCATCCAGATGGGGCGGTTGTCCGTGGAGCGGCGCACGGAGGCCCTGCGGCCGATCCTCGACCGGGCGATGGCGCTCTTCGTGCGCGAGGCGGAGGAACGCGACATCGCGCTCACGCTGCAGGCGGAGCCGGCCCTCCCGGACGTGAGCGGCGATCCGGAGCGGCTGCTGCAGGTGCTCTCGAACCTCGTCGCGAACGCGCTCCGGTTCACCGAGCGTGGTGGCCGGGTGACGGTGGGCGCGCGCCGCGCGGGCGACGAGGTCGAGGTGAGCGTGGCGGACACCGGGGCCGGCATCCCGACCGCGAACATGCCGCGGATCTTCGAGCGCTACTGGACGGTGCGCGGGAACGCGCCGAAGGGCGGCACGGGGCTCGGGCTCGCCATCGCGCGCAGCATCGTCGAGGCGCACGGCGGCCGCATCTGGGCCGAGTCCGAGGTAGGGAAGGGCAGCACCTTTCGTTTCACGGTGCGCGTGGCGAGCTGAGCACGTCGCGGTACGCGACGTCGAGGCGGTCCAGTTCCGCCTCCCACGACCGGGACTCGGCGTGGGCGCGTGCGCCCGAGCGCAGCCGCGTCATGAGCGCGGGATCGGTCACGAGGCGCCGCATCGCGTTCGCGCACGCCCGCGCATCGCGCGCCGGGAAGGCGAGGCCGTTGACCCCGTCCACGAGATTGTCGGCGACACCGCCCTCCGGTGTCGCGATCACCGGGGTGCCCGAGGCCATGGCCTCGAGGATCACGAGTCCGAGCGTCTCGGTGGTGGAGGAGAAGAGGAAGGCGTCCGCGCTGGCGTAGAGCGCGGGCAGCACCCGGTCGCGGTCGAGCGTGCCGAGGAAGCTCACACCGGCGCCGGCCCGGGCGCGCAATGCGCCGAGGCTCGGCCCGGTGCCGGCGATGACCAGTCGCACGCTGCCCGGTGGTCGCGAGGCCTCGAGTTCGGCGAATGCGTCGAGGAGGCACTCGACGTGCTTCTCGGGGGCGAGGCGGCCGACGTGCACGAACGTGAACGCGTTGCCGACATGGAACCCCTCGCGCGCGGCGAGCGATCGCTTGCGCGGGTGGAACTGCTCGGTGTCGACGCCCCGCCCCCAGACCTCCACGCGTGCGACGCCCGCGCGCGCGAGGTCTCGCTGGGCCGGCACGGACGGCGTGAAGGTCTTCGCCGCCGAGTCGTGGAAGGCGGCGATGGATCGACTCACGGTGCCGCGCAGCCAGGGCAGCCCATAGGCGGCGACGTACTTCGCGAAGTCCGTGTGATAGGACGTGCACCAGGGCACGCCGAGGCGGCGCGCGGCACGACGGCCAAGACGCCCGATGACGAACTCGGTGGCGCAGTGAACGAGGTCGGGCCGGAACCGCTCGGCGGTCTCGCGGACCATCCCCCACATGGGTGCGGCGAGGCGCACCTCCTTGTAGACCGGCGCGGCGATGGACGGGAGCGATGTCCGGCGCACGCCGCCATCGTCGAGCACGAGCCCGTCGGTCGACGCGGGATACCGCGGCGCCACGACCTCGCACTCCCAGCCACGCGCGCGGAGCCCTCGCACGGAGATCGCGGTGACCACGCTCACGCCATTGACCTGGGGCGGATACGTGTCGGTACAGAAGAGGATCCTCATGGGCGCGGAATGTCGCCGCGCCCTGTCACTGATGTGTGACGGCCGTGTCACGGCGAGATGCCCGCCGGTGGGCCGGAACGGCCCCGGCGCGTTACGCACGCGCGACCGTGCCGTCCGCGGGCCGATACGCGGGTCTCCGAGCTTCCTCTGCGATGCGACCGGTCTCGTCCCCCATCCCGGAGTCCCACGTGCGCCCGACCCCGATCCGCCGCGTCATCCTGCTGGTGCTCGACGGCTTGCGGCCCGATGCGATCCCGCGCTTCGGCCTTCTTCACACCGCGGCGCTCGCGCGCGGCGGTGCGAGCACGATGCTCGGGCGCACCGTGACGCCGAGCGTCACGGCGTGCGCGATGGCCTCGCTGCTCACCGGCGCAGCGCCGGAGCGCCATGGCCTGCGCGACACGAGATTCCGGATCCCGGCGCCCACCGGACCGCTGGATCCGCTGCCGCGCCTCCTCGCCCGCCATGACCTGCCGAGCTCGGCGTTCCTCGCGCGCGTGCCGATGCTGCTCAGCGGCGTGGCGCACCGCATCGCGACGCACCTCGGCGTCGGCGCGGCGCGCTTCTCGGGACGCACGGCGAACGACATCCTCGCGGCCGCGACGGCGACCATCCGCACCCAGCGAAGGGGACTCATCCTCCTGCACTGGCCCGAGGGCGATCGCGCCGGTCACGACCATGGCTGGATGTCGGACGGGTACGCCGATCAGGTGCGCGGGATGGATCGGGAGGTCGGACGGCTCGCGCAGCTCGCGGACCTCGCGGACCCGGCGACGCTGCTGATCGCCCTCGCCGACCACGGTGGTGGCGGCGCGGTGATCGACCATCACGATAGCACGCACCCCCTCGACCAGACGATCCCGATCATCCTCGCGGGTGGCGCGGTGCGACGGGGCGAGCTCGCCCGCGGGACGTCGTTGCTCGACGTGCCGGCGACGATCGCGTGGGCGCTCGGCGTCCCCGTGCCCGCGAGCTTCTCGGGCACGCCGATCCGCTCGTGCTTCACGTGGGACCGGTCTCCCGACGCGGTGACGCCGGCGTCCATGGTGGCGGCCTGAGATGCGCGCCTCACTCCTGGCCCGGCTCGACGCGGGCGACCGTGCGTTGCTCGGACGATGGGTCCTTGATGAGCTGACCACCGCGCGCGTGGCGCGGGGATGGCGCGCGCTCACGCACGCCGGCGGGGCGCGCGCCTCGATCCTCGCCGTGCTCATCTCGTACGCGGTGGGCACGGACGCGGTGCGGCACGCCGCGTGGCAGGCGGGCGCCGCACTCCTCCTCTCGCACCTCTTCGTGCAACTCGTCAAGCGTCGCCTGCGCCGCACGCGACCGACGGCGCATCCGCGTGCACTCGCGCATGCGGACATCCCGGACGAGTTCTCGTTCCCCTCGGGGCATTCCGCGGCCTCGATGAGCGTCGCGTTCGCGTTCGCGATCGCGTTCCCCGCGATGTCCGTTCCGCTGCTGCTCGTGGCAACGCTCGTCGGGTTCAGTCGCGTGCGCTTGGGCGTGCACTACCCTGGTGACGTCCTCGCCGGGCAGGCCATGGCGATCGCGACGGTGCTCGCGTTGCGGGCGGCCGGAGTGCCCCAGTGACCGGCGCGGGCGGCCTGCGGCTGGCGCTCTTCACCGACACGTTCGCTCCGCAGGTGAACGGCGTCGCGCGCACGCT
>CAYXGS010000024.1:0-53379 GCA_964464585.1 uncultured Gemmatimonas sp.
CCTCCCCCCTCCCCCTCATTGCTCCCTTCTCGATTCTCGCTCCTCGATCCCCGCTCCTCGCTCCACATGGGCCCAGCAGGATTCGAACCTGCGCACTTCGGATTATGAGTCCGCCGCTCTAACCGCTGAGCTATGGGCCCGACCAGCGAAGTCTGCCAGCACACCCGCAGGGCGGCAAGCGTCGCGCGCGCCTAAGTTGCGGTCGTGATCGTCGGCAATCGCCCCCGTGTCGCCGTCGTCGTCGACTGGCTCGCCCAGTTCGGCGGCGCCGAGCTCGTCGTCAAGGAGATCCTCGCCGCCTTCCCCGAGGCCGAGCTCTTCGCCCTCTTCGACGTCATGGCGCCCGCCGACCGAGCACGCCTCTCGCCCAAGCCGGCGACGACCTCGTGGCTGCAGCGCATCCCCGGCATCCGACAGCGCTACCGGTCGCTCCTGCCCCTCATGCCGCGCGCCATCCGGAGCCTCGACCTCCGCGGCTACGACCTCATCATCTCCAGCCACCATTCCGTCGCCAAGGGCGTGCGCAAGCGCCCCGGCCAGATCCACGTCTGCTACTGCCACTCGCCCACCCGGTACCTATGGGACCTGCGCGACCAGTATCTCGAGGATCATCACATTCGCGGCGCGCGAGCCGTCGCCGCCCGGTGGCTCCTCGACCGCGTGCGCGCCTTCGACCTCGCGACGGCGACGGACGTCGACCGGTTCATCGTCAACTCGCGGTACGTGGCGGACCGCGTCGCGCGCCACTACGGCCGCGAGAGCATCGTCGTCCATCCGCCGGTCGACATCGCGTTCTTCACGGCCGAGGGTCCGCGCGTGCAAGACCTGTACGTCACCGCGAGCCGGCAGGTCCCGCAGAAGAAGGTCGACCGCGTGATCGACGCCTTCCGTCGACTGCCCGAGCGCCGCCTCGTCGTCCTCGGCGACGGCCCCCAGCACGGCGCGCTCCGCGCCATGGCCGCCGATGCGCCCAACATCGAGCTGCGGGGCGAGGTCTCGCGCGACGAGCTGCGTAGCTGGCTTCGCAGCGCGCGCGCGTTCGTCTTCGCCGCGGACGAGGACTTCGGCATCGCCCCGCTCGAAGCGCAGGCCTGCGGCACGCCGGTGCTCGCGCTCGCCAAGGGTGGGTCGCTCGAGACCGTCCTCGGTGGCGAGGGACCCGACCGCACCGGCCTCCATTTCGCCGATGATCGGGCGGAGACCATCTCGGCCACCGTGCAGCGGTTCGAGGCGCTCGCCTCACCGCCTACCGGCTCCGCGTGCCGGACCTACGCCGAGCGGTTCGAGCCGGCGCGGTTCCGTGCGCAACTCGCCGCGGTCGTCACCGACGCGCTCTCGGCCCGGGCCGGCGCGTAGCAACAGCGCGGCGTCCCGCGGTGCCGCGTGCGCTTCGATGTTCGGGCTGAAACACAGCACCCGACCGAACGGACACCGCGCGCCTTGTAACAGAATTCCCGCGTCGTAATTGGATTCGACCCTCTAAAAAGATATCTAAGTAGAGGGGTCAACGAACGATCCCGACGAACCTCCATCGCCGTCGATCCCGGGCCGCAGCGGCAGGAGCCAACCTCCTTCGCCGCCAGTCGCGAGGTACGTCGCACCACGCGGAAGTCCACGGGCGCCCCGCGCCCCCGCACGCGGTCCGCGACTTCCCACGAGGTGCCTGCGCGTCCCGCATGCGGTCCCGCGAGTCCCGCGGAGCCGTCCGCGGCTCCTCCGCCCGCGACCGCCGCTCCCATCAAGGCGACCGTGTCCACCGCCAGCTTGCCCGATCGTCCGCACCGCTCGACCAGCTCGTCACCGATCGCGACCCATGCTCCCGCGCGCACGACCGCTGCTTCCGCACGCACCAGCGCTGGTTCTGCCCTCCGTTCGCCGACTTCCGCACGCTCGACCGTGGTCTCCGCACGCCGCACCAACCATCCCACCATCCGGACCGGCATTTCCGCACCCTCGCAGAGCACCGCACTCCCGCCCGTGACGGACGCACACGCGCGGATCCCCGCAGTCCCTTGCGTCCACCCCAACCCTTAGGAGGCAGCATGAAGGCGGATCAGAAGCAGAACCTCGAGTCGTTCGTCCGCGTCAGCGCATTCGTCGACGCGAATCCGGTGAGCGGCCCCCTCACCTACGCCGGACCCCGCGAGATCCTCCAACAGGTGATCCAGCGGCTCCGCGAGCACGCCGGCGCGCAGCTCGCCGGTCGCGACCTCTCCCGCGGCGAGGTCCGTCGGCAGCAGCAGTTGGTCCAGCGGCTCATCGACCGCCATGTGCGTCCCATCGTCGCGATCGCTCGCGGGCAGTTCGAGTCCGACTCCGACATCCGCATGGCCGCCACCATCCGCATGCCGCGCGGGAAGCCGGGCGTCACGAAGGTCATCCAGACGTGTGATGGTCTCTTCGAGGCGGCGCGTCCCTTCGCTCCGACCTTGATCGCGCACGGTCTCCCGGCCGACTTCCTCGCGCAATTCACGGAGGCGCGCAACGCGCTCGAGTCCTCGCTCGGTGGTCGCGAGACGCTGGTCAACGCCCATATCGCGGCGCGCGCGGCGCTCGCCGCCGAACTCCGTCGCGGGCGGGCCGCCGTGCGGCGCATCGACTCGGTCGTGCGGGCGTCGTTCGGAGAGGAGCCGGTGGTGATGACCGCCTGGCGCGCAGCAAGCCGTGTGCGGCTGCTTCCCGGCGGAGTCGGGCGCAACGGGCGTGAGGGCACCACGGACGAACGCACGACGCAACTGTCGGAGACGGAGCCGTCGCAGCGCTCCACCGGCGCACTGCCGATCGCTGCCTGACTCCGTCAGGCACGGCCACGGCCAGCGGAGCAAGTCCGCTGGCCGTCGGTCGCAGCGCGCGCGGTCACTCGCCGTCGTACGCCCTGAGCACCTCTCTCGCCGACACCGTCGCCGCCCCCGCCTTCCCCACCTCCACCCCCGCCGCGTAGTTCGCGACCACCGCCGCCTCCACCGCCGTCGCCCCCGCCGCCAGCATCCCCGCGAGGTACGCGGTCACGGTGTCGCCCGCGCCCACCACGTCGAACACCTCCCGTGCCGTGGTCGGGATCCGCGTGATCGCGCCGTTCGCCTCGATCAGCGCCATGCCGCGCTCACTCAACGTGAGCAGCAGCTTCTCCACGCCGAGCCGGCCGAGCACCGCAGGCAGTGCTTCGGGGTGCTCGAGGTCCACCGCCGCGCCCAGTGCCGCCTCGAGCTCGCGTCGGTTCGGTTTGAACACCGTCGCCCCGCCATACGCGAAGAAGTTGCGGTACTTCGGGTCGACGACGATCGGGATGCCCTTCGCGCGCGCGGCGGTGATCGCGCTCTTGATCACCGACTCCACCAGCACGCCCTTGTTGTAGTCCTCGAGCACCAGTGCGTCGGCCTCGGCGACGGCGCGCCCGACGGTCGCGTGCAGCGCCTCGACCTCCACCCCCGCCAGATCGACATCGACCTCCTCGTCCACCCGCACCACCTGCTGCCCGCGCGCGACCACGCGGGTCTTGGTCGTGGTCGGCCTCGCGGTGCGGAGCAGCCCGCGCGGGTCCGACCCGAGAGCCTCGAGCATCCCCTGCAACTGGTGGCCCGCCGGGTCGTCACCCAGCGCGGCGACGAGCTCGGTCCGCGCGCCCAGCGCCGCCGCGTTCTGCGCGACGTTCGCCGCGCCGCCGAGCGCGTGCTTCCGCTCCTTCACGCGCACCACCGGCACCGGGGCCTCCGGCGAGATGCGCTCCACGTCGCCGCGGAGGTAGACGTCGAGCATCGCATCACCGACGATGGCGATGCGGAGGCGGCGGCGCGCCGGGGCCTCGAGGAGTTCCACGAGACGCGTGCGCGCGAGCAGGTCTTTCGGCATGCGGGGAAAGATGCGTAGACTGACGCCCTGTGACCAACCGTGAGCCGCACCGCCCGCCGCACGCCCTGCCGCGCACCCTGCCGTTCGTCCTCGCCGCGGCCATCCTCGGCATCTCGATCAGCGGCCCGTTGGCGAGGCTCTCCTCCGCCGAGCCCCTGGCCATCGCCGCCTGGCGGCTCGCCTTGTCGCTCGTCGTCGTCGGCGCGATCGTGCTCGGCACCGGAGCCTGGCGCGAGTGGCGCACGCTCACTCGTCGCGACCTCGCCCTCGCGTCGATGGCCGGCGTCGCCCTCGCCCTCCACTTCTGGAGCTGGATCGCCTCGCTGCGCTACACCACCGTCGCGGCGAGCGTGGTGCTCGTCAATCTCCACCCCATCGTCATCGTCACCGGATCGGCGCTCTTCCTCCGCGAGCGGCCCACGGCGAGACAACTCGGCGGCCTCGCCGTCGCCATGCTCGGCGCCGTGATCATCGGCTACGGCGACGCGGGGCAAGGCGATGCCGCGCGCGACGCGCTCCTCGGCGACGCGCTGGCCGTGGTCGGCGCGCTCACCGTCGGCGTCTACTACACCACCGGCCGATCGCTCCGGCAGCGTCTCTCGCTCTGGTCCTACGCCGCGCTCGTCTACGGGGCGTGCCTCGTGACCGTGCTCGCTCTCGCCATCACCACCGGCGTCACGCTCTGGCCGCAGCCGGCGCGCGACTGGATGCTCTTCGCCGGGATCGCGGTCGGCCCCATGCTCGTCGGGCACACCGGATTCAATTGGAGCCTGCGGTACGTGCCCGCCTACGTCGTGAGTCTCGCGATCCTCGCCGAACCGGTGGGCGCGACCGTCCTTGCGGCGCTTCTGCCGAGCATCGCCGAGACGCCGAGCGGCTCGACGCTCGGCGGGGGTGCGGTGATCCTCGTCGGGCTCATCGTCGGCACGGTCGATGCCGGTGCCGCGCGTCGCACCCGCGGCTCGATGGCTGAGTAACTTCCCCGCGTGATGACCACCCGACTCGTGCCGCCGCCGGCCATCAAGGAGATCTGCCGCACTCTCGAGGCCGCGGGCCACGAGGCCTGGTGCGTCGGCGGTGCCGTGCGCGACGCGCTGCTCGGGATCACCACGCTCGACTGGGACATCGCGACGTCGGCGCACCCCGAGCAGGTGCAGAAGCTGTTCCGCCGCACGCATCCGGTCGGGATCAAGTTCGGCACCGTTGGCGTGCTCGACCGCGCGGGTGTGCTGCACGAGGTCACCACGTTCCGGCACGACGTGGAGACCGATGGCCGGCACGCGGTCGTGAGGTTCGGCGCGTCCCTGGACGAGGACCTCGCGCGCCGGGACTTCACCATCAACGCCATCGCCGTGCACGCGGAGCGGCTCGAGGTGCGCGACCCGTTCGGCGGGCGCGCGGACGTCGAGGCAAAGGTGGTGCGCTGCGTCGGCGACGCGGCCGAGCGGATGCGCGAGGACCGCCTGCGGGCGCTCCGCGCGATCCGTTTCGCAGGCCGCTTCGGCTTCACCATCGAGCCGTCCACATGGGACGCGATCCGCGCGAGCGCGCCGCACCTCGGCCGCCTCTCGATGGAGCGCGTCAAGCAGGAACTCGAGAAGGTGATGGAGCAGGTCGTCGCTCCCTCGGCGACGCTCGAGCGATACCGCGAGGCGGGCATCCTCGGTGCGCTGGTGCCGGCGCTCGCGGCGGCGCCGGCCGCGCGGTTCCGCGCCGTGGATCATCTCGCGCGGCCGGGACTGCGTGGACGGCCCAACCGCCGCGCCCTGCGGCTCGCGGCACTGTGGGTCCAGCCGGGCGCCCCGCCCGCGCGCGACCTCGAACGCACGTTGAAGGCACTGAAGTACAGCAACGTCGAGGCGCGCGAGACCGTCGCGCTCGCGACGGCCGCGGGAGCGCTCACGCCGCCGCTCGATCCCGCGCTCGACGGCGCGCCGCTCCGCCGGCTCGTCGCGAAGGTGGGGCGACTCGACCTGCCGGCGCTGGCCCGCGTGCTGTGGGCACATGGGACGGTCGCCGTTACCGACGCGGCGACATCGCATCCCGCCGCCCGGGAAGCCCGGCGCGCCGCGATCGCGCTCTATCGCCGCGCCGTTCGGGTGGCCTGGCGCGACCCGCTGACCATCGGTGACCTCGCCCTCGACGGCGATGACCTGCGCGCGGCGGGCGTCCCGTCAGGACGCGCCATCGGGGATACCCTCGCCAGACTCCTCGATGTGGTGCTCGATGACCCGTCGATGAACACGCGCGAAGGGCTGCTGGCACACCTCCACCTGCCCCCGGGCCCCCGTTAGCATTCTCCGGGTATGCTCGCCCTCAACCTCGATGTCGAAGTCACCCGCGGCGACGTGGTCGAATCCACGCACCGTGTGCACGCGGCCGTCATCGGCGCGGACGAGGTCCTCGTGGGCGCGGCGCGCGATGCCCAGCTCGTCACCATGTGGCGCTCGTGCGCGAAGTTCTTCCAGGTGATGCCGTTCATCGCCTCGGGCGGTCTCGACCAGTTCAAGTGGGGTCCGGAGGAACTCGCCCTCTCGTGCGCCTCGCACGGGGGCGAGCCCGAGCACATCGCCATCGCGGCGCGCATGCTCGCCTCGCTCGGTCTGGAGGAGGGCGACCTCGCCTGTGGCCCTCACGAGCCGCTCGCCGTGCGCGGCGCCAAGCTGTGGCGGGAGAGTGGACAGCCGCTCACGCGGCTCCACAACAACTGTTCGGGCAAGCACGCCGCGATGCTCGCGCGCGCGCGGAGCGCCGGCTGGGCCACGCGGGGCTACGAGCAGCCGGAACACCCGGTCCAGCGCGGTTGCCTCGGCGAGGTCTCCTCGTGGACCGGAGTGCCGTTGGACGACATGCCGGTGGGCGTGGACGGCTGCGGAGTGGCGGTGATGGCGCTGCCGCTCGACCGCATGGCGCTCGCGTACGCGCGCTTCGCCGCGAGCGTGCAGGCGGCCGAGGAGGTGCCGGCGCGGATCGCCGCCGCCATCCGCGCGCACCCGCACCTGCTGGGCGGGACCGACCGATTCGACACGGTCCTGCTCCAGGAGACGAGTGGCGCCGTGATCGCGAAGGTGGGCGCCGAAGGCGTGCATTCCGTGGCGGTGCCGGCCCTCGGCATCGGGCTGGCCCTCAAGGTGGAGGATGGCGCGCTCCGCGCACAGCACGTGGCGGTGCTCGCGGCCCTGCGGCAGCTCGGGGTGCTCCCGGCCGAGCTGCCGCCGCGGCTGGCGGACTTCGCGCAGCGGCCGGTGCGGAACACCCGCGCCGAGCGCGTGGGTGAGGTCCGCGCGGCGGCGGCGATCGGGACCGCCGCGCGCTGATCCGATGGCACCCGCGAGCGCGTCGCATGGCATCGTGACGCCGTCGCCTGCGATCTCGGCCCTCGTGCGCTTCGCGGCGCGCGTCGCGAGCGGACCCGAGGAGGCGATGCGAGCCGGCGCCCTCGAGTGCGTCACCGCCGGCGCGGAAGCGGTGTGGGTGGAGGAGATGCTGCTCCAGTCGTACCTGTTCTGCGGCTTCCCGCGCACGCTCAACGCCACCCGTGAGTGGCGCCGGGTCTCGGGCGTATCGGCGCCGGCGCACGACACGGGCGCGCTCCCTGGGGGGCTCGCCGAGTGGCGGGCCGCGGGCGAGGCGACCTGCGCAGTGGTGTATGGACCGTTCTACGAGAAGTTGCGGCACAACATCGTCGACCTCCATCCGGCCCTCGACGACTGGATGATCGCCGAGGGCTACGGGAAGATCCTCTCCCGCCCGGGCCTCGCGCTTCGCGTCCGCGAGCAGTGCATCGTCGCGGCCTGCGTGGCGAGCGAGCAGGACCGTCAGTTGCATTCGCACCTGCATGGCGCGCTGAACGCCGGCGTCGGGCGCGCGGAGGTCCGGGGGACGCTGGCGGTCCTCGAGGGTGTCGTTCGCGCCGATGCCCTCCAGCGGGCGACGATGCTGCTCGAGCGCGTGCTGGGGAAATCCTAGCGCGGCACCAGAGGGAGGCCGGACGCGCGCTATCTTTCAGCCTTCATCCTTCAGCCTCCCGCCTGTGTTCATCGATCTCGTCACCGTTCGCGCCACCGCCGGCACCGGCGGCTCCGGCTGCACCTCCTTCCGTCGCGAGAAGTTCGCCCCCATGGGCGGACCCGATGGCGGCGAGGGCGGCAAGGGCGGGGACGTGATCGTGCGTGGGGATTCCAACCTCGCGACGCTCCTCGACTTCACGTACCGGGACCACTGGGAGGCGGAACGCGGCGAGCACGGCATGGGGTCGAACAAGACGGGTCGCTCCGGTGCGGACGTGATCATGCCGGTGCCGCCCGGCACCGTGATCCGCGACAAGGACACCGGCGAGCGACTGGGGGAGATCCTCGCCGACGGGGACGAGATCCGGGTGGCGAAGGGCGGCCGCGGCGGGAAGGGGAACTCGTTCTTCGCGACCGCGACGCACCAGGCGCCCCGCGAATGGCAGCCCGGCGAGGAAGGCGAGGTCCGCAACCTCGAGCTCGAGCTGAAGCTCATCGCCGATATCGGCCTCGTGGGGCAGCCCAACGCCGGGAAGTCCACGCTCCTGTCGGTGATCTCGGCCGCCCGCCCCAAGATCGCGGACTACCCCTTCACCACGCTCCAGCCGAACCTCGGTGTGGTGCAGCTGAGCGATTCCCGCACCTTCGTGGTGGCCGACATCCCCGGGATCATCGAGGGTGCCCACGAAGGGAAGGGGCTCGGACTCCAGTTCCTGCGGCATATCGAGCGGACGAGGCTCCTGGCCTTCATGATCCCGATCGACGCCATGGACTGGCAGGCCGAGTATGACCAGCTGCGGCGCGAGGTCGAGCAGTACTCCAAGGAGCTTGCCGCCAAGCCGCACTGCGTCGTGTTCACGAAACTCGACTTGCTGGGGGAGCACTATATCCCCGAGATCGAAGCGCCGGCGGCCTTCGCCCGGTTCGCCATCTCCGCGGCCGGACGCACCGGGCTGGACGAGCTCAAGGCGGGTTGGTGGAGCCGGTTGCTCGAGATGCGGAAGGCAGGCGGATGAGGTCCTCGGGGGGTGACGTGGCCGGGCGATTCCAGCGCCTTGAGGCTGCCTCGCTCCCTGCCTGCCTCGGGGAGCTTTCGCGCCCCGTCGCGGGGTTGTGGTGCCTCGGGGATGCGTCGGCCCTCGACGGCGCCCCGTTCCGGCACGTTGCGATCGTCGGGACCCGTGAAGCCTCGCCGTACGGGATCCGGGTGGCGGAGCAACTGGCCACCGCCTGCGCGGAGGCGGGGCTGGTGGTGGTCAGCGGCCTGGCGAGAGGGGTGGACGCCGCGGCGCACAGGGCGGCCCTGGCCGCGCGGGGCGCGACGATCGGCATCCAGGGGACCGGGGTCGACGTCCCGTACCCCGCATCGCACCGAACGCTGCATCAGGCGCTCGCCACCCGCGGGACCGTCTTGTCCGAGATGGAGCCGGGCACTCTAGCCACGCCGGGCTGCTTCCCGCGGCGCAATCGGATCATCGCCGCGCTCTGTCAGGTCACGGTCGTTGTCGAGGCGGGGTTCAAGTCCGGGGCGATCAACACGGCCAGCCAGGCCCTCGACCTCGGGCGGACCGTCGCAGCGGTTCCCGGTCGGATCGACGAGGAGCGCGCGATGGGCTCGAATGGACTGATACGAGACGGGGCCCAGGTGATCGGACATGTGGATGACCTGTTGAGTCTGTTCCAGTTATCCACATCAACGCGGTCATCGAACAGGGCTGGCGAGGCACGAGATGGTACTACCGACGAGAACGGTCGATCCCTCAGCGCGTCGGCGCCCGGCGAGAGATCAGGCAGTCCGGAAGCGGAGGTCACCGATGCTGGCGAGACTGTACTGCCATTTCGGCTTCGAGCGTTGACGCTTCTCTCGAATGAGATCTCGGGAGCCATGTGCCGCGATGGGCTCTCCTACCGGCGAGTCTGAGGGGAGTGGATTCCCTGGACGCGCAGTACGCGGCAGGCGAGGGCAGGGCGCCAATCACCATGACCAGAGAATGTTGATAACTAGCCATTGGCTCGCCGAGTCTCGTGGCGAATGGACGCCGCCGAATCGTCCCGCGTGGATGATCCGTGGCTACGACCAGGACGCTCCCCGTGCCTTCCACACAACATCAGATAGACTGATGTAAATATATGCGAAACATGATATTGAGAAACTACTTTAAGTCGTTTTCATCCAGTGGACTCAGGGTTCGACCCTGTTCCTCGATGCAAAGGTCGGTCGCGGTGTATCCTGCGATCCGAGCTTGCCGGAGGCGTTATCCACATTGGCCAGTTCGACCGGGAGCGGGCGCCTCGTGAGCGCCGTTCGAGCTGCGTTCGCGCACGTCTACGTGCACGTTCCCTTCTGCGGGAGGCGCTGCAGCTACTGCGACTTCGCGATCGCGGTTCGAAAGGACGTCCCGGTTCGCGCGTTCAATGACGCCATTATGGCGGAGTTGGTCACGAGGTCGATCAGTGTTCAACCATCGATCAAGACCGTCTACCTCGGCGGCGGTACGCCGTCCAAGCTGGGCGGAGCAGGGGTCGACGGCCTCTTGGCCGGCCTCCGCGAAAGACTGCTAGGCCCTGATCTTTCCACATTCCCACACGGCACCGAGGTAACCATAGAAGCCAACCCGGAGGACGTGAATCCGGAGGCGGCGCGCGCTTGGGTCGCCGCCGGTGTCAACCGAGTATCCCTTGGGGCTCAGACGTTCGACGAATCCGTGCTGACTTGGATGCACCGGACCCACGGACCAGCGGCCGTGTCCGACGCTGTCCATATATTGCGAGACGCGGGTCTGGACAACATCTCGCTCGATTTGATCTTCGCCCTCCCGGCCAATCAGTCCCGTGATTGGGACCGGGACCTCGAGCTCGCTCTCGAACTCGAACCGCAGCACGTCTCATTGTACGGTCTCACGGTCGAACCGCATACACCCTTGGGCCGGTGGCGCGACCGCGGGCAGGTGGAGGAGGCGCCGGAGGAGCGATACGAGGGGGAGTTCCTGGCGGCCCATGCGGCCATGACGAAAGCCGGGTTCGAGCACTATGAGGTCTCGAACTTCGCTCGCGCGGGGATGCGATCGCGGCACAACTCCTCCTACTGGAGCGGAGCGTCATACCTGGGTGTGGGGCCCGCGGCGCATGGATTCGACGGCCGAGAGCGGCGTTGGAACCGCGGGGCGCTGACGACATGGGAGGCTGCTCTCCGGGCCGGCGACGACCCCGTCGAGGGGAAGGAGACCATCGGTGAATCGGAGGCCGCGGCCGAGTCCGTGTATCTGGGTCTCCGGACGACCAGCGGGCTCGATATCCGCGAAAATGAGCTTAAGACGGTTACGAAATGGATCGATGAGGGGTGGGGAGAAATGACCGCCCGCCGACTCGTGCTGTCTCCGTCCGGCTGGCTACGTCTCGACGCGATCGCAGCGTCCTTGACAGCGCTCCGAAGTCATTCATAATCTTCGACTTATGGCGCACTTCGAGCTCTCTGATCGGGAACGCCGCGTCTTGGAGGCAGTCGTCCGCTCCTACGTGGAGACCGCGGAGCCGGCCGGGTCGCGCACCATCTCGCGGCGCTTCGGTCTCGGCGTCTCGCCCGCCACCATCCGCAACACCATGTCGGACCTGGAGGAGAAGGGGTTCCTCTTCCACCCGCACACGTCGGCAGGGCGCATCCCGACCGACAAGGCGTACCGCGTCTACGTGGACGGGCTGATGCAGGTGGCGCCGCCGCAGCTAGCCGAGCGCGACCGTCTCGCCGAGCAGATCTCGAGCGGGGGATCCGCCATCGAGACCATCCTGCGCCGCGCGGCACAGTCGCTCGGCGTACTCACGCAGGAGCTCGGGCTCGCCCTCGGTCCTCGTCTCGACCAGACCATCCTGCAGCGGCTCGAGCTGGTGCGCCTGACCTCGGAGAAACTGATCCTCGTCCTCACCCTGCGGGGCGGGACCGTCCGCACGATCTTCATCGAGATCCGCGGAGAGATCGCCGACGAGGCGGTCGCCGTGGTGCAGCAGGTGCTCAACGAGCGGCTCGCCGGCCACTCCCTGTCGGAGATCCGGCAGAGCCTCGGCGACCGCCTCCGTGATGCGGCGCCGACCGGGCACGCGCACGAACTGCTCAACATCTTCCTGCAGGAGGGCGAGCAGCTCTTCGACGTGGGGACCTCGCTCGAGGATGAGCCGGTGGTCCTCGGCCAGGCGTCCGTGCTGGTCGAGCAGCCCGAGTTCGCGTCGGGCGAGTCGATGAAGCGACTCATCGCGCTCACGGAGACCCGGGGCCATCTCGCCGCGATCCTGCGCGAGCGGCACGCGGTCCCCGGCGTCTCCATCACCATCGGCGACGAGCACGGCTCGCAGCTCCTCGGCGGCCTCACGCTCGTCACCGCGGAGTACCGGGCGGGCAGCCTCACCGGTGTGATCGGGGTCATCGGCCCCACCCGGATGCCCTACGAGAAGGTGATCTCGCTCGTCTCGCACACATCGTCGCTGGTCTCGGACCTGCTGACATAGCATGGGCGGCTCCCCGGGCCGGGTCGACCCCGTCTTCCTCGAGTTCCAGCTGGCGGTCGCCGGCCGCTATTCGATAGACCGCGAACTGGGGCGCGGCGGCATGGGCATCGTGTACCTCGCGCGCGAGGTGCAGCTCGACCGTCACGTGGCGATCAAGCTCCTGCCGCCCGACCGCGCGATGGACGACGACGTGCGGCAGCGCTTCCTCCGCGAGGCGCGGTTGGCGGCGAAGCTGTCGCACCCCAACATCATCCCGATCTTCGCCGTGGATGAGGTTGACGGCTTCGTCTTCTACGTCATGGCGTACGTCGATGGCGAGACGCTCGGCGAGCGCGTCCGTGCCCGGGGTCCGATGTCGGCCCATGACGCGACGCGCGTGCTGCGCGAGGTCTCGTGGGCTCTCGGGCACGCGCACGGGCAAGGTGTCGTGCACCGCGACGTGAAGCCGGAGAACATCATGCTGGAGCGCGCGACGGGCCGCGCGCTCGTGACCGATTTCGGCATCGCCGCGGCACTCGGCGCCGAGCAGGGGCCGGCCGTGGCCGGCACGCCCGAGTTCATGAGTCCCGAGCAGGCGCTCGGCGGTGATCTCGACGCGCGAAGCGACGTGTACGGTCTGGGCGCGACGGGCTACTTCCTGGTCTCGGGGCGACCCCCGTTCACCGGCGCATCCGCGGTCGACGTCGTGGCCAAGCAGGTCGCCGCCCCCGTGCCGCCGGTGGCATCCACCGGGATCACCGTTCCGCGCAGGCTCGCCCACCTCATCGAGAAGTGTCTCGCGAAGGAGCCGGGGCAGCGTCCGGCGAGCGCACTGCTGCTCGCCGATCAGCTCGGGAGTGCGGTCGAGCAACGGCGCGAGGTGCCGGCGGTGCTGCGCGCGTTCGTGAAGCGCGACGGGCGCGTGGTCGGCCCGGGCGCCTTCGTCGCGATCTACCTCTCCATGGGGGCGGGTGTCGGTCTCAGCATCGAACTGGGGGTCATCCCCGCGATCGCGATCATCGGCGGCACGTTGGTCGGCATCCCGCTCGCGGTGCTCACGTGGGGCGCGCGAAGCCTGCTCCGCCGCGGATTCTCGCAGCCGGACCTCGGCATCGCCTTCGACCACGAGATCGAGCAGCTGCGCGAGGAGTTCCACGCGGCCGGGCGTGTGGAGCGGCCACGTCTGAGCCGGGCCGCAGGCATCGTCGCGGTGTCGGGCCTGGCGATGCTCGTCACCGGCGTGGTGCTGCCGCTCGGATTCATGGGCACGGGATGGATCGGGCCGGTGCTCTCGGCCGTCGGGGGCGTCACCGCGCTCGGCGGGGCGTTGGTGCGCACGGTCCTCGCAGGCCGCCGACCGCAGAGCGTCGTGGAGGGCTGGCGCAAGCTGTGGATGGGACGGATCGGTAAGGTCGCCTTCAGCCTCGCGAAGCGCTTCGGCGGCAAGCCGGTGTCCGGCGCCGCGACGACCCACCGCGCGACCGAGATGGCGATCGGGATGGCCGCCGAGGAGCTCTTCGCGGCGTTGCCGAAGGAGACGAAGCGCGCGTTGGGCGATGTGCCGGGGATCGTCGGCGCGCTCCAGCGCGATGCCGCGCAGCTCCGGATCGCACTCGACCGGCTCCAGGAGACGCTCAACGACGCCGGCGAGGCGGCGCTGGATACCGGATATGCGGATCTCCGCAGCCTCCGAGACGAGGTGGCCGAGCGGCACAAGCAGGCGATCACCACGCTGGAGACGACCCGCCTCAACCTCCTGCGCCTCCACGCGGGGGCGATCAAGGTGGAGGGGTTCACGACGCACTTCGACCAGGCTGGGGAGGTTTCGGTCGAGGTTCGACGGCTGCTTGAGGCGCGGGGGGAGCTTGAGGCCTACTTGCGAGGTGCTAGGAGCGAGGAGCGCGGGGCGAGAAACGAGAAGTGAGGCTGCGCGGGGAGGGAAGGACGACAGCGGGGAGAGGCGTGAGGGTAGCCTCTCTCCTCAGCACTCAGCCACTCGACCTTCCCCCTCGCCCCTGCCGCCTCGATTCTCGCTCCTCGATCCTCGCTCCTCGCTCCTCGCAGTTCGATGGCCCGGCGTTTGCCCCTCACCTGTTAGATTCATCCAGCGGCGCGCCACAGAGGCAGACGCCGGTCACCTTGGCTGATGATCATGGCGGATTTCTACACTACGCTCGGCGTCGCGAAGACGGCGAGCGACGATGAGATCAAGCAGGCCTATCGCAAGCTTGCGATGCAGTACCACCCGGATCGCAACGGGGGGTCGAAGGAGGCTGAGGAGCGCTTCAAGGAGATCACCGAGGCGTACGACGTCCTCCGGGACCCGCAGAAGCGGGCCGCGTTCGACCGGTACGGTGAGGCCGGGCTCCGGGGCGGGGGCGGTGCGGGTGGCTACCACCATGTGGACCTCTCCGAAGCGCTGAACATCTTCATGCGCGACTTCGGATTGGGCGACCTGTTCGGGGCGGGCGGGGCGCGGTCGCAGTCCGGACCGCGGAGCGGTGCGGATGTGAAGGTCGAGCTCGATCTGTCCATGGTCGAGGTCGCGACCGGCGTCAGCAAGCAGGTGAAGCTGAAGCTCCTCGATCCATGCGACCGATGCACGGGCAAGGGCGCGGAGCCGGGCACCCAGGTGCAGCGCTGCGCGACGTGCGGCGGGCAAGGGGAGGTCCGACGCGCCCAGCAGAGCTTCTTCGGGCAGTTCGTGAGCGTCGCGCCGTGCCCGACCTGCCGCGGCGAGGGCGTGATGATCCCCTCGCCCTGCAAGTCGTGCCGCGGTGAGGGTCGCCAGCGGGGCGAGCACACGATCGACGTGAAGGTCCCCGCCGGCGTCTCGTCGGGGCAATACATGCATCTGCGCGGGATCGGCAACGCCGGCGTGCGTGGTGGTCCGCGCGGCGACGTCATCGTCGTCTTCGACGTCATCGAGGACGACCGCTTCGAGCGGGACGGCGAGGATCTCTATTGCGAGGTGCTGGTGACGTTCCCGCAGGTCGTGCTCGGTGCCGACGTCGAGGTGCCGGGGGTGACCGGGCCGCTGAGTCTCCGCATCCCCAAGGGCACGCAGAGCGGCCATGTGTTCACGCTGCGCGGGCGCGGCTTGCCGCGCGTGAACGCCAGCGGCGTGGGTGACCTGCACGTCCGGATCCAGGTGTGGACCCCGCAGGACCTCAAGCGCGACGAAGAGCGGATGATCGAGCAGCTCCACGAGGTCATGGAGAAGCCGCCCGAGAAGCGCGAGAAGGGGTTCTGGGCGAAGATGAAGGAAGCGATCACCGGATGAGCGTCGGCTGACCCATGTGGCATCGTGTCCAGATCACGCCGTCGCAGCCGGCCCTCGGCGAAGCCATCGCGGCCGCGATGTTCGCGGCGGGTGCCGAGGGGGTCCACGAGGACGCCGACCGGCTGATCACGCACCTGCCGGCGGAGCACGATCCCCAGGCCTTCGTGCGCGCGGTCCGCGCCGCTGATGCGGCCCTGACGGCGGAGCATGCGGCGCTCGAGGACGTGGACTGGTCCGAGCGCTGGCGCGACCGGATCACGTCGCACGAGCTGGGAGCGCTCACGGTCGCGCCACCGTGGCTCGCCGCGGGCATGGACCCGGCACGGACGGTGGTGATCGAACCCGCGATGGCGTTCGGCACCGGTGAGCATCCGACCACGCGCGGTGTGGTGCGGCTCATGCAGGCGGCGATCCGCGCCGGGGACTCGGTCGCGGACCTCGGCGCCGGCAGCGCGATCCTCGCGATCGCGGCGGTGAAGCTGGGCGCCGGCCGCGCCTTCGCCATCGAGATGGACCACGACTCCATCGCGAACGCCGAGGAGAATGCCGAACGCAACGGCGTGGCCGACCGCATCGCCGTGCTCGAGGGGAACGCCGAGGACCTCCTGCCGCTCGTCGCCCCGGTGCGGCTCATCCTCGCGAACATCATCTCGTCGGTCCTGCTGGAGCTCCTGCCGCTCATCGCTGCGAGTCTCGCGCCGGGCGGGCAGGTGATCCTCAGCGGGATCCTCGTCGAGGAGCGGCCGAGGATGCTCGAGGCCCTTGCCGCGCACGGCTGGATCGTGGAGGCCGAGGACGCCGAGGAGCAGTGGTGGAGCGTCCGCCTGCGTCGCGTTCGCGATTGAGCGGTGGCGGGTGAGCGCTCGCGCGCCCGCGCCGCCCGCGCGAGATTCCCGGCGTGAGTCTCCCGACGTTCGTCACCGACGATCCCTTCGATGCGCCCGGCACGGTCACGCTGGGTGAGGATGCCGCGCACCACATGCGGGTGCGGCGACTGGAGACCGGGGTGCGCGTGGGGCTGCTCGACGGCGCGGGGCACCGGGGCGAGGGGGTGCTCACGCAGCTCGCCAAGCGACATGCGATCGTGACCATCGAGCGCGCGGAGCGGGTGGAGCAGGCACCGGGGGTGCACCTCCTGGTGCCGGTGGCGGACAAGGACCGGATGCTCTGGCTCGCGGAGAAGGTCACGGAGCTGGAGCTCGCGAGCTGGCGGCCCGTCGTCTACCGACGGAGCAAGCACGTGAACCCGCGGGGCGAGGGACCGACGTTCCAGCAGAAGGTGCGCGCGCGGATGGCCGCGGCGCTCGAGCAGAGCCGTGGCGCCTGGCTGCCGATGCTCTACCCGGAGGCGACGGTCGAGCATGCGGTCGCCGCGAGCCCGCCCGGATCGCGATTCGTGCTCGACCAGGGAGGGGTGCGCGTGCACGAACTGTTGGCCCCACTCTTCGGCGAGGGGCTCGCGGCCAAGGCGCCGATCCCGTCGATCACGCTCGCGGTCGGTCCGGAGGGTGGGTTCGAGGAGAGCGAACTCGAGGCACTGCGCGCGGGCGGGTTCCGGACGGTGTCGCTGGGCCGGAACATCCTGCGCTTCGAGACGGCGGCCCTCGCAGGGCTGGCGGCCGTGCGATCGATGATCGAACTGGTGTGGACGCCCGCGGCGGGCGATCGCGACCCCAACGGAGCCGAATGATGCCCGATTGTCTCTTCTGCCGGATCGTCGCGGGTGAGATCCCCGCGTCGAAGGTCGCCGAGTCCGCGGACTGCCTGGCGTTCCGCGACATCGCCCCCAAGTCACCGGTGCACGTGCTGGTCATCCCCAAGGTGCACTACGCCTCGCTGAACGAGGTCCCGGACGCGTCGGTGGTGGGGGCGATGTCGATGCTGGCCAAGGAAGTCGCCCGACTGGAAGGGATCTCGGCCAAGGGGTATCGCTGCGTGATCAACACGGGCGAGCACGGTGGCCAGACGGTGGGGCATCTCCACCTGCACGTGCTGGGTGGGCGGGCGCACGGGTGGCCCCCGGGGTGAGCTTGCCCTAAGCCGAGCATTGGCCTACGTTTAAGGGCTACTCACCACACCATGTCCCCAGCCGGCGCACAAACGCCACGAAGGGGGGAAATCCAGTTTGTCGGAAGTCATCATCCACGAAGACGAGAACTTCGAACGCGCGCTGAAGCGCTTCAAGAAGAAGTGCGAGAAGGCCGGGATCCTGTCGGATCTCCGCAAGCATCGCCACTACGAGAAGCCGAGCGAGAAGCGGAAGAGGAAGCTCAACGCCGCCCAGCGCAAGAACAAGCGCTCGCGCACGCACTGATGTCCGAGTTGGCTGCGCGGCTGCAGGGCGAGCTCAACGTCGCCCGCAAGGCGCAGGACAGGTTCCGCGTCCTGCTGCTCGGGACCGTGCTGTCGGACGTCAAGAACCGCGAGATCGAGCTCAAGCGTGCCCTCGTCGACGAGGATGTCGTCGAGGTCATCCGCAAGGCGATCAAGCGTCGGCGGGAGTCCGTCGAGATGTATGAACAGGCTGGACGCGGCGAGCTCGCCGCGAACGAGCGGCAGGAGGCGGAGACCCTCGCGGTCTGGCTTCCTGCCGCTCCGTCCGATGATGAGGTCCGCGCCGCCGTGCGCGAGGCCATCGCGGGCGGTGCGAAGGCGATCGGACAGGTGATGGGGAAGGTGATGCCGCGCTTCAAGGGGCGCCTCGACGGCACCGTCATCAACCGGATCGCCAAAGAGGAGCTCGGGCCGCCCGCGTGAGCTTCCAGGCGCACGCCCTCGAGGTCCTCGAGTTCGCGCGGCTCCTGGATCATGTGGCGGGTCACGCGTCGAGCGCGCCGGGCGCCGCACGCATCCGCGCGCTGCGCCCGGTGCGCGTGGGGGGCACGCACCTCGACCGTGCCGACGCGCTCCACGCGCTGCGGCAGGAGCACATGCGCGTGGCCGCCATGCGGGCGCTCATCACGAGCGAGGGCGGCTGGCGCTCCGAGGCCGTCCCCGAGCTCACGGACGCACTGGCGAGGCTCCGCGTGCCGGGCACGTCATGGACCGGTCGCGAGCTCCGGAGCGCGATCGTGCTGCTCCAGTCGTCACGGCGCACCCAGGCGGCGCTGCAGGACGACACGAGGCATCCGGCCGCGCGCGCGCCGCTCGCGATGTTCGCCGATGCCCTCCTGGCGCGACCCGAACTCGAGCAGCGCCTGGAGCGTGTGCTGAACGAGGAGGGCGAGCTGAAGGATGATGCGTCGCCGGCGCTCCGGCGGATCCGTCGCGAGCTCCGGGGTGCCGAAGGCGAGCTCGTGCGGCTGCTCGAGCGTCTCATGGCGAAGCTCGAGGACCATCACCGCGTGGACGATGCCTCGGTCACGCTGCGCAACGGGCGCTATGTGATCCCGGTGCGGCGCGAAGGCCGCGCGGCGATCGGCGGGATCGTGCACGACAGCTCGCATTCGGGGCAGACGGTGTTCGTGGAGCCGCCGGCGGCGGTCGAGGCGGGGAACCGCATCCGCGAGCTGGAGTCGGAAGAGGTCGCGGAGTGCGAACGGATCCTGCTCGAGCTCACCGAGACGCTGCGCCCGGAGCGCGAGGCGCTGCTCGCCGCGCTCGAGGCCCTCGTCGCGCTCGATGCCCTCTACGGCCGCGCGCGCTACGCGCTCGCCGCCAAGTGCATCGACGCCGAACTCGGTGCGGCGCGCGACGGCTTCTCCGTGGTCGAGGGGCGCCACCCGTTGCTGCTCGCGCAAGGCATCGCGGTGGTGCCGTTCACGCTGGCGATGACGCCGGCGGAACGCACGCTGCTCGTCTCCGGCCCGAACACGGGCGGCAAGACGGTGCTCCTGAAGGCGCTCGCGCTCTGTTCGCTCATGGTGCAGAGCGGGATCCCCGCGCCGGTGGGGCCCGAGAGCACGCTGCCCTGCTTCGACGATGTCTTCGCCGACATCGGCGACGAACAGTCGCTCGAGGCGTCGCTCTCGACGTTCAGCGCGCACCTCAAGCATCTCACGGCGATCCTCGAGGGCGCCTCGGGCGACGCGCTCGTGCTCGTCGACGAACTGGGATCCGGGACCGACCCGCTGGAGGGTGCGGCGCTCGGCGGTGCGATCCTCGAGGAGCTCACACGGCGCGGCACGACGACCATCGCGACCACGCACCTCGGCGCGCTCAAGGAGCTGGCGAGCGAGGTGCCGGGCGTGGTGAACGCGTCGCTGCAGTTCGACGCCGAGCGGCTGGCGCCGACCTACCGGCTCATCAAGGGCATCCCCGGCCGCTCATACGGCCTCGCGATCGCGCAGCGGCTGCGCATGCCGTCGTCGGTGCTCGCCCGCGCCGAGGAGCGCGTGCCGCGCATGGAGCGCGACCTGAGCGCGCTGCTCGCCGACGTGGAGCGACGCGCGGCCGCTCTCGGTGCGCGCGAGACGGAGGTCGCCGAGCAGCGCGACGACCTGCAGTCGCGCGCGGCGCGGCTGGCCGAGCGGGAGCGCGTGCTGAAGGAGAAGGAGCGCGAGTTCGAGCGCGAACAGCGGCGCGACACCCGGCGCTACCTGCTCGAGGCGCGGAAGGAGGTCGAGCGGACCATCAAGGAGCTCAAGGCCGCCGGGGCGGCGTCCATCGATGAGGCGGCCGCCGACGTGCGTCGCCGGATCGAGACACGCGCGGCCGGTGAGCAGGCGGCCCTGGAGCGTCTGGAAGCGGCGGACCGCGTGGCCGCGCTGGCGGCGGCACAGGCGCGGGCCGACGCCGACGCGGCGGCGATCGCCGATGCGCGCGGTGTCGCGCTGGCGGTGGGCGACGCGGTGGCGGTGGGGACCCTCGGCGGGCGGATCGGGAAGCTGGTGGAGGCACGGGGAGCGGACGCGGTCGTCGCCGTGGGCGCGATGAAGCTCACGGTGCCCTTCGAGACGTTGCGCCGCGTGTCGCCGCGGCACCTGAAGGAGGACCGCGTCGAGGTCGCGATCATCGATGTCCCCGATGTCGAGGTCCGGACCGAGGTCGATGTGCGGGGCCTGCGCGTCCACGAGGTGGATGATGCGGTGACGCAGGCACTCGACGCCGCGGTCCGCGCCGACCTCAAGTCGCTCCGCATCATCCACGGCAAGGGCACGGGCGCGCTGCGCGAACGCGTGACCCAGCTGCTCAAGCGCGAGAAGCGTCTGGCCGGCTTCCGGCTCGGCGCGTGGAACGAGGGCGGCGCCGGCGTGACCGTCGCGGAGTTCTCATGATCCCCGACGAGGTCGTCGAACAGGTGGCGCAGCAGGCGGACATCGTCGCGATCATCAGCGAGCATGTCCGGCTGAAGAAGACGGGCTCGGTGTGGCGCGGGCCGTGCCCGTTCCACCAGGGCACCAACGCGAACTTCTCGGTGATGCCGCGCGGCGGCTATACGTGCTTCGTCTGCGGCGAGAAGGGCTCGGTCTTCACGTTCGTGCAGAAGCGGCTCGGGATGAGCTTCGTGGAGGCCGTGAAGTACGTCGGGGAGAAGTGCGGGGTGGAGGTGAAGGAGACCGAGCGCAAGCGCGAGGGGCCCGATCCGCGCGAGCCGCTCTGGGAGTTGCAGGCGACGGTGGGCGAGTACTTCACGCGCGTGCTGTGGGACTCGCCGGGCGGCCAGGTCGCGCGCGACTACCTCGCGAGCCGTGACGTCACGCGCCCGGTCGCCGAGCGATTCGGCATCGGGTTCGCGCCGCGCGAGGTGGGTGCGATGCGCAATCACCTCAATGGCCTCGGCTACGACGATGCACGGCTGCTCGCCGCCGGACTGCTCGTGCGGCGCGAGGAGCACGACGAACCCCGCCCGCGGTTCCGCGAGCGCCTCATGTTCCCCATCCACGACCCGAGCGCGCACGTCGTCGGGTTCGGCGGCCGGCTGCTCGGGCCGGGCGAGCCCAAGTACCTCAACTCGGCCGACTCGGAGATCTTCAACAAGGGGAAGATCCTCTACAACCTCCACTCCGCGCGCAACGCGATCCGCCGCGATGAACGCGTGATCCTCGTCGAAGGGTACTTCGACGCCCTGCGCCTCGTCGCCGCGGGGATCGAATGCGTCGTCGCGCCGATGGGCACCGCGCTCACGGAGTCGCAGGCCGAGCTGCTCGGGCGTTACTCGCGGCACGTGTTCCTGCTCTACGATTCGGACGCGCCAGGACAGAAGGCCACCTTCCGCGCCGCCGATGTCCTGCTCGCGAAGGGCCTCGAGGTGCGGGTGGTGACGCTCCCCGAGGGCGAGGACCCGGATACGTTCGTGCGGACGAGCGGGCGCGACGCCGTGGAGAAGCTGCTCGAGGGGGCGATGGACGTGTTCGACCGGAAGGTGCAGCTGCTCGAACGCGCCGGGTGGTTCAACGACCTCCAGCACAAGCGGCGGGCCCTCGACCGCCTGCTTCCGACCATCCGTGCCGCGAGCGACCCGGTGACGCGAGACCTCTACATCGCGCGCGCGTCGCAGGCCGCGGGCGTGGCGCGCGAGGTCCTGCTCACCGAGATGCACACCGTGCGCCGCGGGACGAGCGTCCGGACGGTGCAGCGTCCGGCGCCGCGCGCGGGCGCGCAGCGCGACGACGGGCCTCCGGACGACCACGGTCCCCCCGACGAGTACGGAAGGCACGGCCTCCCGATGCCGGACCTGCTGCCCCTCGGTCCGTACAAGTCCGAGGTGGAGCAGGGCAACGCCGAGCAGACGCTGCTGCGGGTGCTGCTCACGCAGCCGATGTGGCAGGACCAGATCGTCGAGGAACTCGGGAAGATCGAGGCGGAGGAGATGCCGGGCGGCGAGGGCGAGACGGATGCACTCGGCGAGGAGTCGCCCGGCGTGCTCCGGGACCCGATCTACCGTGCGATCTACGACGCGGTGCTCCTGCACGGGGCCGAGGGCGAGCCGGAAGTGCTGGTCGAGTCCCTCTCCCCGCTCGCCGTCCGGGTGTACGAGGACCTGCGTGGCGAGAAGGACGCGGTGGTGGATGCGAAGCAGAGCATCGCGGACGCCCTGCGCATGATCCGAGCGCGGTCGACCGATGCGCGGATCCGGGCGCTGGAGTCGCTGCTCCGCATCGCGAGCGAGGAGGAGAAGGACCGCATCAACCTGGCGATCAAGCGGCTCACCGACGAGAAGCGCGCATTGGGGATCCGCAGCTGGGGGAGCATGCGGGGGCGGCGGTAGCCGCGCGAGGAGGATCGGAAGAAATCGGCGCCGACCAGTGGAGCTTCACGCCGTTTGGATGCACCTTTAGTCGACTGCCTCGCGCTGTCGCGCCGTCTGTGGTTCGCCAGTGCTGTTCGCCGTCTGTCGCTCGCCGTCTGCCCTCTGCCCTCTGCCATCCGCCATCTCTAATGACCGACATCCAGTCCCTGCTCGCCCTGCAGAACGATGACCTCGCGATCCACGACCTCGAGATGCGCCTCGCGGCGCTGGAGCCGCGGATCCGCGAGCTCGATGCGCGGCGACAGCGGATCGTGGACACGATCGAGCGGCAGTCGGGGGTGGTCGCGGCCGAGGAGAAGAAGCAGGCCTTCCTGCGCGACAAGATCCAGGAGCATCGGGGGCTGATCGACCGGAACCAGGCCCAGCTCGACGCGGTGAAGACGATGCGGCAGGCGACCGCGGCGGCCTCGCAGATGGAGCAGGCGAAGAAGATCGTGGCCGGCGAGGAGAGCGACCTCCTCGCGCTGAGCCGGAAGCTCGAGGAGCTCCGCGGCGTGCTGAACGCCTCGAAGAAGGACCTCGAGGCGTGCGAGGCCGAGCAGGCGACGGCGCGCACGGAGGTCGCCAGCGAACGCAGCGCGATCGAGGGCGAGCTCGCCGGCGCCCGCGCCAAGCGCGGGACCTCCGCGGCCGCCGTCCCCGACGCGCTCCGGACCCGGTACGACCGCATCCGCAACAAGAAGCGCGTCCGCGTGGTGGTGCCGCTCTCGGCGCTCTCCTGCGGCGCCTGCGACACGGCGATCCCCATGCAGCGGCGGCACGCGATGATGTCCGGCACGGTGATCGAGATGTGCGAGGTGTGCGGCGTGCTGATGTACCACCAGGTGTGAGGCCGGCCCGACCCGCGGCACGTTGGGAGGTCGTTCCCGCGGCACCGGACGGCGTGGCGGAACGGCTCGCGGCGGCACTCCGGCCGAACGGGGAACGTCCGGGCCAGGCCGCGGTCCCGCTGGCGGTGTGTCGGTTGCTCGCGGCGCGCGGTGTCCATGATGTGGAGGCGGCGAAGCGGTTCCTCCGCCCGAGCATCGAGCAGGTGGAGACGCCGGAATCGATGGCGGACCTCCCGCGCGCGGCGGAGCGGCTGGTGGCCGCGGTCGAGGCGGGCCAGACGATCCTCGTCCACGGCGACTACGACGTCGATGGCATCTGCTCCACGACGCTGATGACGCGCGCACTCCGCGCGGTCGGGGCTCGCGTGGTGCCCTTCATCCCCGACCGGATGGCGGACGGCTACGACCTCGGCCCCGCGGGCGTCGCGAAGGCCATCGCGGTCGGGGCGCATGTGGTGGTGACCTGCGACTGCGGCACGACCGCCGTCGCGCCCGCGCGAGAGCTGCGCGCGGCGGGGATCGACCTCATCGTCACCGACCACCACCTTCCGGGCCCCGAGCTCCCGGCCACCTACGCGCTGGTGAATCCGCGCCGTCCGGACTGCCCGTCCGGGGACAAGGACCTCGCCGCGGTCGGGGTGGCGTACAAGCTCGCGCTCGCGGTCACGCGCCGGCTCGGCCGCGACGAGGGCGTCGTGCACGAGATGCTCGACCTCGTCGCGCTGGCGACCATCGCCGACGTGGCCCCGCTGCGCGGCGAGAACCGCGTGTTCGTGCGCCTCGGGCTCAAGCGGATGCAGGAGACGACGAACCTCGGACTCCGTGCCCTGATCCGTGCCGCGCGACTGGACGGCAAGCCGCTCACCGCGGGCCGCGTGGGCTTCACGCTCGCGCCGCGCCTCAACGCGCTCGGCCGGCTGCGCCTCGCGCTCCGCGGCGTGGAGCTGCTGCTCGCGGGGACGGAGGCCGCAGCGAACGCCATCGCGCGCGAGTGCGAGGAGCTGAACGAGCAGCGTCAGGCGATGGACCGCGGGATCCTCGACGAGGCGATGCGGCGGATCGACGCGATGGACCTCGAGTCGACGTGGGGGATCGTCCTCGACTCGGCGGGCTGGCACGCCGGCGTGATCGGTATCGTCGCGTCGCGCGTGGTGGAGCGCACCGCGCGGCCGGCGATGATGATCGCCGTGCATGAGGGGATGGGGAAGGGCAGTGGGCGGTCCATCGCCGCGTTCGACCTCCACCATGCGCTGCAGCAGTGCACCGACCTGCTGGTGAAGCACGGGGGGCACCGGGCGGCGGCAGGACTCACCATCGAGGCGGCACGCATCCCCGAGTTCGCGGAGCGATTCAACGCGGTGGCGCGCGCCTCGCTCACGCGCGACGACCTCGTCCCGCGGCTCCGCACGGACCTGGAGCTCCCGCTCGACGACGCGGACGCGGAGTTCGAGCGTGCCCTGCGGCACCTCGAGCCCTTCGGGGTGGGGAACCCGGGCCCGGTGCTCGTCTCCCGAGGCGTCCGTGTGCTCACCGCGCCGCGGCGGATCGGCACCGACGGCCTGAAGGTGGCGCTCGAGACGTCGCGCGGGCCGCTCGACGGCGTGGCGTGGGGGCTGGCCTCGCGGGCCGGGGAGCTCGCCGCGGGCGCATGCGTGGACCTCGCGTACCGGATCGACACCAACGAGTACCAGGGCGCGCGGACGCTGCAGGCGGTGGTGCAGGACTTCCGTGTGATCGCGCGTGGCTGACGCGCGCGGCGCGGCAGCGGAGCCCGGCGCGCATGGCTGAGCTGCGCATCGTCGCCGGCGAGTGGCGCGGCCGGCGCATCGCCGTCCCGCGCGGGAAGGTGCGTCCGACGGCCGACCGGGTGCGCGAGGCGTGGATGAGCATCGTGCTGCCGTGGCTCGATGGCGCGCGGGTGGCCGACCTGTGCGCCGGCTCGGGTGCGCTCGGGCTCGAGGCGCTCTCGCGCGGCGCGGCCACCTGCGACTTCGTCGAGCAGGACGCGACGGTGCTCGTCACGTTGCGGGCCAACATCGGCGCGCTCGATGCGGGCCCGCGGGCGGTCGTGCATCGGGGCGCCGCCCTCGCGTTCGTCGACCGGTCGATGCCGGCCGGCGCGGCGCCACCGTGGGACGTCGCCTTCGCGGACCCGCCGTACCATCAGGGGCTCGCGATCGCCCTCGCCGAGCGCTGGCTCCGCGCGCCCTTCGCGGCGATCTTTGGGGTCGAGCACGAAGCGTCATGCACGTTGCCGCCGGCGGGTGCCGGCGGGAGCGTGGACCGCCGGGCGTACGGCGACACGGCGATCACCTTCTACCGGCGGGACGGCTGACGATGCCAAAGGTGGCGCTCTACGCGGGGAGTTTCGACCCGATCACGAACGGCCACGCCGATCTCATCCGGCGCTCGCTCCGCTTCGTCGACCGCCTCGTGGTCGGGGTCGCGGTGAACATCGCGAAGCAACCGCTCTTCTCCGTCGAGGAGCGCACCACCCTCATCCGGGCCGCCCTCGACGATGACCCGCGCGTGGAGGTCCGGTCGTTCCGGGGGCTCGTGGTCGACTTCGCCAAGGAGGCCGGGGCGCAGATCGTGCTCCGCGGCCTCCGCGCCGTCGCCGACTTCGAGTACGAGTACCAGATGGCGCTCATGAACCGCCACCTCGCGCCGGCACTCGAGACGATGTTCATGGTGCCGTCGCTGGAGGTGAGCTACGTGAGCTCGTCCCTCGTGCGCGAGGTCGCCCGCTTCGGCGGCGACATCGACGCGCTCGTCCACCCCGCCGTCGCGAAGGCGTTGCGCGCGAAGCATCAGTCGTCATCTTTCACGTCGAACCCCGGCCAGAGCGCCTCATGAGCCTGCAGGTCACCAAGTCCGGCGACGTCGTCGTCATCGAAGTGGACGGTCAGCTGATCGTCGGCAACCGCCAGGAACTCAAGCAGCGCGTCCTCGACGAGACCGAGGCGGGCGCGCGCAAGGTCCTCATCGACTTCGCCAAGGCCGGCTACATCGACAGCTCCGGCCTCGGCGTGCTCGTCTCGCTCGCCAAGCGGCTCCGCGAGCTCGGGGGCGACCTGCGGCTCGCCAATCTCAACGACGACCTGCAGACGCTGTTCGAGCTGACCAAGCTCGACTCGCTCTTCCAGATCAGCGACACGCGAGAGCGCGCCCTCGAGAGCTTCTAGATGGGGTCGGCCACCGCCCTGGACATCCGGATCCCCAGCGATGTCCAGCAGATCGAAGGGATCGTCGCGCAGGTCGTCCGTCGCTGCCGCGAGTGCCGGTTCACCGGCCGTCAGCTCTCGCTGAACGTCCCGGTCGCCCTCACCGAGGCCTTGTCGAACGCGATCCTGCGCGGCAACGGCGAGGATGCGGGCAAGCAGGTGCGGATCCGCGCCGAGGTGAGCGAGCTCCGGCTGGTGCTCGAGGTGGAGGACGAGGGCGCGGGATTCGACCTCGAGGCCTGCACGACGAATCCCAACCTGCCGGAGAACCTCGAGCGCGAGGACGGGCGCGGACTCTATCTCATGCGCTCACTCATGGATCGCGTCGAAGCGTATCGCGGCGAAGGCAGCGTGGTGCGGCTCACGCTGCACCGGCGCTGAGCGACGCCCCGTGAGTGACCTGGCGCGCGTCCTCGAGGCGTTCAGCGAAGCCTACGGCTGCGGCGCGGTGGTCTGGACGCGGAGCACCGGCGACGCCGAGGTCGAGGTCGCCGCGACGTCCGGCGGGGACGTGACGTCCCCGCCGGCCGCGTACCTCACCGACGACGAGACGGTGCGCTCGCGCGAGACCGCGCTCGGACGGCAGCTCGTGGCGCGGGTCCCGGGCCGCACGCGCGCGTGGCTCGGCGTGGGGCCAGTCGCCGACGATGACGCCGAGCCGACGCGCTGGATGCGCGTGCTCGTGCCGGCCGTGTCGCAGATGCTGCAGAGCCAGTGGGAGGCGAGCCGTGCGGCGGACGAACTCGCCGAACGCTATGAGGAGATCAACCTCCTCTACTCGATCAGCGAGATCCTCGGCCGCACCGTGACGCTGGAGGAGGCCGCGCGCACCATCCTGATGGAGGTCGCCGAGACGGTGGGCGCGGAGTACGGCGCGCTCCTCGTGCACGACGCGGGGCCGGGGCTGCTCCGCCCGGTGGTGTCGCTGCGGGTACCCGGCGCGCCGGTCGCGCCGCCGATCCCCACCGACGATCCCATCAGTCCCACGGCCCGCGTGTTCCGCACGCGCGCGGCGCTGCTCGTGAACGCCGGCGTGCTGGAGAGCGAGTACGAGGAACCCTTCCGCGCGGGCGCGATGCTCACCGTGCCGATCGTGTGGACCACGCCCGACGGCGGGATCCCGCTCGGCGTCGTGTGCCTCTCCGGCCGGCGCGGCGGGGCGGCGTTCAGCGCCGGGGACGAGAAGCTCGTGGCCGCGGTCGGGTCGCAGATCGGCACGGCCATCCAGAACGCGCGCCTGGTCCGCGCCTCGATCGACCAGGAGCGGCTCGCGAGCGAGATGCGGCTGGCGCACGACCTGCAGCTGCGACTCCTGCCGCCGGGGCAGTCGGTCGCTCCGGATGCGATCTGCGCCGCGCGCGTCGAGGCCGCGGACGGCGTCGGCGGCGACTTCTATCATCTGTTCCGGCTGGGCGACGGCCGGGTGGGCGTGCTCATCGGCGACGTGTCCAGCCACGGCTATCGCGCGGCGCTGATCATGGCGCTCGTGATGAGCGCTGCGGCGATCCATGCGCAGACCACCGCGGATCCGGCGGAGACCGTGCAGGCGCTCCTCGCGACGGTGGAGGAGGAACTGCGCGAGACGGAGATGTTCCTGAGCCTCTGCTACGCCGTGATCGATCCGCGACGCGGCACGGTGCGCTGGACCAACACCGGGCATCCGCACGCGTTCGTCATCGGTGCCGACGGCGAGGCCGAGCGTCTCGCCGCGACCGATCCGCCGCTCGGTCTCGGGCCCGAGGGGCTGCACGGCGCCGAGCGCCCGTGGCACGCGACCGACCTCCTCGTGATGTTCACCGACGGCGTGGGCGATGCGCGCGACGCGCGCGGGCAGGGCCTCGGCGAGAAGCGCGTGCTCGACGTGATGCGCGCGCGCCGGCGCGAGGTGCCCTCGCGCATCGTCGACGGGGTCTTCGCGCTCGTCGAGGGGCACATGGGCCGCATGCGCCCGCACGACGACCAGGCGGTGGTCGTGCTGCGCACCGCCTGAGCGGCGCCGTGAACCTGCCGCGCGCCAAGAAGCGCCTCGGACAGCACTTCCTCTCGGACCCGCGCCTCCTCGCGCGCATCGCCGACGCGCTCGGCGCGACGGCGGCGGACACCGTGATCGAGATCGGGCCTGGACGCGGGGCGCTGACCGCGGCGCTGCTCGAGCGCGCGGGGCGCGTGATCGCGATCGAGCTCGACCGAGATCTCGCGCCGATCCTGCGGGAGCGCTGGAAGGACGAACCCCGCTTCACGCTCGTCGAGGGCGACGTGCTCGCGCAGGACCTCGGCGCGCTCGCGGGCGGGCCGTACCTGCTCGCGGGGAACGTGCCGTACAACATCACCACCCCGATCCTGTTCCACGCCATGCGGCGGCCACGACCGGCCCGCGCGGTCTACCTGGTCCAACGTGAGGTCGCGGATCGCCTCTGCGCCCCTCCCGGCGGAGAGGACTACGGAGCGCTGTCGGTCAACGTGCAGGCACTGGCGCGGGCGGAACTGCTGTTCGGCGTGCCGGCACGCGCCTTCTCCCCGCCACCCAAGGTCGAATCGGCCGTCGTGCGCATCACGCCAAGCGACGATCCCGTCGTCGGCGAAGCGGAGGAGGAGTCCTTCCGGCTCCTGGTGCAGGGCGCGTTCGGGCTCCGGCGGAAGCAACTGCGACGAGTGGTGCGCACGCTGTGGTCGCTCGAGGCCGCGGAGGCCGACGCCGTGCTCGGTCGGGCCCGACTGGAGGGCGATGCGCGGCCCGAGGTCCTGGGTGCCGCGGATTTCGCGAGGCTGCTCCGCTCGCGCTGAGCTGCCGTCATGGCGTCGCGAGGCGACCTCGCCCGCGACGTCGGGTCAGCCGGCCTTCTCGTTGGTCAGCGAGAAGGCGAGGATCTCGAGCTCGGTCGCCATGTTCATCGTCCGAAGCGTCACGCCGTGCGGGACGGCGAGCGGGGCCGGCGCGAAGTTCAGCACGGCACGGATGCCGGCCTTGGTCACCCGGTCGACGAGGCCCTGCGCCGAGTCGCCGGGGACGCAGAGCACGGCGATCTGCGGCCGGAGGCGGGCGATGTCGCGCTCGAGCTCCGACTCGGGCTTCACGGTGACGCCGTCGAGGCGTTCACCCACCCGCGCCGGATCGCGGTCGTAGACCCCGACGACCTTGAAGCCCCGCGTCGCGAATCCACGGTACTGCGCGAGCGCCGCGCCGATCTTCCCCGCTCCCACGATGACGACGTTCCATGGATGCTGGAGGCCGAGGATCTCCCGGATGGCGTCGATGAGGTCGCGCACGGAGTAGCCAAGGCCGCGCTTGCCGAACGACCCGAAGAACGAGAGATCCTTGCGCACCTGGGCAGACGTGGTGCCGCCCGAGGACGCGAGTTCGCCGCTTGAGATGGTGGTATGCCCGTGGGCCTCGAACTCCTCCAGGAACCGGAGGTAGAGCGAGAGACGGCGGACGGTGGATTCGGCGATCTGCTTCACGGGGTCGGTTCGGAGGCTTGTGAAATCATTCACAAGCTACCACGACCGGTCGGGCGACTCAATGGGCGCGGGGGGAGAAACACGCGTCGCACGAAGGGCGTACGGTCGGCGTCGCCTGCTTCGGAGTGCCAATGCGTCCCACGCCGCTCACTGCGCTGCTCGGCCTCCTGCTCGCCTCCGCGGCCGCGGCGGCGCAGGTACCGCCCGCAGCACCCACAGCGCCCACAGCACCGACCGCGCCTTCCGCGCCGACCGCGCAAACGCTGCCGGCGCCCGTGACGGCCGCCGAGGTCGACCGCGGAGCGGTCATCGCACTTGGCCGATTCGTCTCGGCCTGGGCCAACATGGGGTCCGTCGACTCACTGATCACCCGCGCCGATCCGGCCGCCGGGACGCCGGAAGCGGTGCGCGCGAAGCTGACCAGCGGACTCGCCTCCTTCGCGGACCAGCTCGGCGGCGAGACGAAGGTGACCTCCGAACGCGTGATGATCGTGAATGGCCAGGTGCAGTACTGGCGTACCGCCGAGTACAGCGCGGTGCCCGTCCCGCTGGTGTTCCGTGTGATGGTGGGGAAAGGCGGGACGTGGCGCGGCTTCACCGTCACACCCGAGGAGCAGCTGCCGGTCGGGGCCGAAGAGGTGAAGCAGCCCTAGGCGCGCGTCGCCGAGGGTGGCAGCTGTCGGCAGCGGGGCGGAGGATCGCGGTCGCGGTCCTCCGCCCCGTTAGGTTGTGCGCATGGAACTGCACGCGCTTCCCTACGTGGTCGTGGACGTGGAGACGACCGGCGGCTCGCCCGCGGGGAGCGATCGCGTGACCGAGGTGGCCGCGGTGCATGTCGACGGCGATCGCATCTCGCTCGCGTTCCATTCTCTCGTCGACCCGCAGCGACCGATCCCGTGGCACATCACGCAGCTCACGGGCATCAGCGATGCCATGGTGCGGGGCGCGCCGACGTTCCGCGACATCGCCGGCGAGTTCGCGGCGCATCTCGTCGGGCGCGTGTTCGTCGCGCACAATGCGCGCTTCGACTTCGGGTTCCTGTCCGCGGAGTTCGCCCGTGTCGCGCCGACGCCTCTCGGCGAGCTGCTGCTCGGGCAGGTGTGCACGGTGCGCCTCGCGCGCAAGCTGCTCGCGCACCTGCCGCGCCGGAATCTCGACGCCGTCTCGCACCACTACGGCGTGGCGATCGCCGACCGGCACCGAGCTTCTGGCGACGCGCTGGCGACGGCGGAGGTCCTGCGCGGGCTGCTGCGGGACGCGTCGCACCGGGGCGTGCACACCTGGAGCGACCTCGACGTGCTGCTCGGGGCGCGAACGGCGCGGGCGAAGCGGTTGCGCGCGTTCCCGACTTCGACGGATGGGGCCGAGGGGGCCTGAGGCGAGCGCCGGTCATCGGCGACCGCGCGGTGTGACGCGCCGGTCCGCGACGTCCGGATGACGCTTCGGGGCGGGCGGGTCGCGATGTTCGCGCCCGTCCGGCTTCCGAGCCGCGACCACTCGCTCACCGGTCTCATGGAGGCGCCACATGAAGGTTCGAACCGTCCTCGTTGGACTCGGGCTCGCGGGCATCGCCTTCGCAGCGACTCGCCTGAAGACGCACTCCAGTCAGACCCGGCAGGTCGCCGTCGCACTCGTCGATTCGCTCTCCGAGCCGGGGGCTCGCGCCGAGATCCTGCGTTTCTCCGATCCCCGTCGGCCGGATGTGGTCCTGCTCGCGCGCGAATCAGCCGGCCCGTCCGACCTCGCCGCCGCGATCGCGACCTACTGTGCGGCCGAGGCGCGCCGGGCGGGGCGACTCGGGCCGGCCGACCGGATCCTGCTGACGCGACGCAGTGCATCGCCGCCCGCCACCGACCGCCACCGCGCGCGCGCGGCGGAGATGCTCGCGCGGGTGCGTCGCGAGGCGCCGGTGCGGCTCGGGCACTACGGACGAGGTCGTTGGCGCCTCTTCGCCGTGCGTGTTCCGGTGTGAGGACATCCCGGGCGGGGTCGTGCAGACGTTAGATTCGCGGGATGTCCGCCCCCACTCCCCTCCACGAGTCCCGCCTCCTCGGCCGCACCCGCATCCACGCCCTGCAGGCAGGCGGGCAGCGGCTCGACGGCGGCGCGATGTTCGGCGTCGTCCCCAAGGTGCTTTGGGAACGCCGGATCGCGCCGGATGAACGGAATCGTATCCCGCTCGGGATGCGCTGCCTCCTCGTCGAACATCCCGATGGGCTGGTGCTGATCGACACCGGCGTCGGCAACAAGGAGGACGCGAAGTTCCTCGACATCTACGGCATCGAGGCATCGGTGCCCGGGCATCCGTCCATGCTCGACGCGGCGCTCGCGGCGGCCGGCTTCACCGCGCGTGACGTGAAGGTGGTCATCAACACGCATCTGCACTTCGATCACGCCGGCGGGAACACCTGCCTCGACGACGAGGAGGGGATCGCCCCCGCGTTCCCGAATGCGCTCTACCACGTGCATGCGCGCGAACTCGACTACGCGACGCACACCAACGAGCGGACGGCGGCGAGCTACTTCCCGGCGAACTGGGAGCCGGTGCAGGCGAGCGGGCGCCTGCGCCTCGTTGACGGCGACGAGGAGATCGTGCCGGGGATCCGGTTCCGTCACACCCCCGGCCACACCCCATTCCACCAGAGCGTCGTGATCGATGGCGGGGGCGAGACCGCGGTGTTCCTGGGCGACCTCTGTCCGACCGTCGCGCACATCCCGCTGCCGTGGATCATGGGGTACGACGTGGAGCCGCTGCGGACGCTCGAATCGAAACGAGCGCTCTGGGCCGACGCTACCGCGCGCGACTGGCTGCTGGTGTTCGAGCACGACGCGACTACGGCGTGGGGCCGGCTCGGGAAGGGTGCGAAGGGGTTCGAACTCCGCCCCGCTTGACCTAAGCCGCAGACCCGTCTAGGTTTAGCGGACAATCTGGCAAAGTGGGTGAGCATCCGCTCGCCCCACCCTCTGGCCTTCGCCCTCGGGCGTCGTGCTGCAGGAGTCCGAGGCAAACGACCCCACAGCGAGTGCGCTGGGCGGGAGTCGTGCGTCACGCGGGCTCCGGCAACGGGGTCCGCGTTCTGTTTTCCCATCGTCGAGGAGCCGTCGTATCCAGGACACCACCAAGCGGGGCCCGCGCATCAACCGGCAGATCCGTATCAGTCCGCTGCGCGTCATCGGCGCGGATGGAGCTCAGCTGGGCGTGCTCGAGGTCGATGTGGCCCTGAACATGGCGAACGAGGCCGGACTCGACCTGGTGGAGGTCGCCCCGCTCGCGCGGCCGCCGGTCGTCCGGATCATGGACTACGGCAAGTACAAGTTCGAGCAGCGCAAGCAGGAACGGCAGGCCAAGAAGAAGCAGCACATCATCCAGATCAAGGAAGTGAAGTACCGTCCCGGCATCGAGAAGCACGACTTCGACACGAAGACCAATCACGCCCGGTCGTTCATCGGAGACGGCAACAAGGTGAAGGTGACGCTGATGTTCCGCGGCCGACAGATCGCTCATCCTGAGCTCGGTATGGCCGTGGTGGAGCGGGTCGCCCAGGCGCTCGTCGACGTCGCGAAGATCGAGACGCCGGCGCGCCTTGAAGGGAAGGCCCTCACGATGATCCTCACGCCGAAATAAGGAAGCGAGGCAGCGATGCCCAAGATGAAGACCCATAAGGGCGCCAAGAAGCGCTTCTCCGTCACGGGGAAGGGCAAGGTGCGCCGGCTCAAGGCGTTCAAGAGCCACATCCTCACGAAGAAGACCGCGAAGCGGAAGCGCAATCTCCGTCGTCCGACGACCGTCGCGACGAACGGCGAGGCGAAGAACCTCAAGCGCCTGCTTCAGGCTTAAGGAGGCCCGACCATGCCACGCGTCAAGTCGAACACGGTGCGCCTCAAGCGCAAGAAGCAGATCATGAAGGCCGCGAAGGGCGCCTTCGGCGCCCGGTCCAAGCTCTGGAAGGCGGCGAAGGAGACCGTCGAACGCGGCTGGGTGTACGCGTACCGGGATCGCAAGGCCAAGAAGCGCGATTTCCGCAAGCTCTGGATCATGCGCATCAACGCGGCCGCGCGCCTCAACGGCATGAGCTACAGCGCCTTCATCAACGGCATGCAGAAGTCGGGGATCGAGGTCGATCGCAAGATCCTCGCCGAGCTCGCGGTCAAGGATCCGTCGGCGTTCACGCAGATCGCGGAGAAGGCGGCGGCGGCGCTCAAGCAGAGCGCGAAGTAGCCTGAAGGGAGCAGGATGCACGCGGCGGGTGGCGGAGATCTCCGCCACCCGCCGTTCTTCATCCCGTCGGGCGCTGCCGCCCCACGCACCGCCTCTCGCACCGCCTCACGCACCGCCTCGCGTTTATCTTTCTGCCTCCATCCTCCAGCCTTCGTCCGCACCAGATGACCCTCGCCGAGTTCCTCGCCTCCCTCGACGCGCTCGCCGCCGACGCACCGGCGCGGATCGCCGCCGCCGGCGACCTCGACGCCTGGACCGAGGCCCGCAACGCGCTCGTCGGCCGTACGTCGGGGCGGCTCACCGACATCATGGCGGGCCTCGGCGCGCTCCCCAAGGAGGACCGGCGCGAGGCCGGGCAGCGCGCCAACGCCACCAAGGTCGCGCTCGAGGACGCGCTCGAGCGGCGTCGCGTGGAGCTCGCCGCGCGCGCCGCGACGGACGCGCCGGCGCTCGACCTCACCATGCCTGCGCGCGACCGCTGGCGCGGCGCGGTCCATCCCGTGTCGCTCGTCATCGACGAAGTGGCCGGGATCTTCCGCGAACTCGGCTTCACCATCGCGCTCGGGCCCGAGGCCGAGCATGCGTGGTACAACTTCGGTGCGCTCAACTTCCCGCCGGACCATCCGGCGATGGACCTGCACGACACGCTCTACATCGGGGACGAGCAGGTGCTGCGCACGCACACCTCGCCCGTGCAGGTGCGCACGTTGCAGCAGTACCCGCCGCCGGTCCGCATCCTCGCGCCCGGCAACGTCTACCGCTCCGACCCGTTCGATCCGTCGCATGCGCCGATGTTCGCGCAGATCGAGGGACTCGTCGTCGACGAGGGCGTGAGCTTCGCCGACCTCAAGGCGACGCTGTCGCACTTCGCGCGGCGCTTCTTCGGCCCCACGACGAAGACGCGCTTCCGGCCGAGCTACTTCCCGTTCACCGAACCGAGCGCGGAGATGGACGTGCAGTGCGGGGTCTGCGCGGGCGCGGGGTGCAGCGTGTGCAAGCACTCGGGCTGGGTCGAGATCCTCGGCTCGGGCATGGTGCATCCCGCCGTGCTCGAAGCCGCGGGTCTGGACAGCGAGAAGTACACCGGCTGGGCGTTCGGCATGGGCCCGGCGCGCACCGCGATCTCGCGCCACGGCATCCCTGACATCCGCATCCTCTACGATTCCGACGTGCGCTTCCTGGACCAGTTCGCCCGATGAAGATCTCGCATGAGTGGCTCGCGCGGTTCGTCCCGCATGGCCGCGAGGCCACGGCCATCCGCGACCTGATCACCGCGCACGTCGCGACGGTGGAGGGGTTCGAGCGCCTGCGCGGCGAGCTCGCGCCGTTCGTGGTGGGACGCGTCGTCGAGAGCGAGCGGATCCCCGAGACGAAGCTCTCGTTCAACAAGGTCGATGACGGCAGCGGCACGCTGCTCGAGGTCGTCTGCGGCGCACCCAACGTCACGGTGGGCGCGAAGTACCCGTTCGCCCGCAGCGGGACGCGGGTGCCGCCGAGCGCGAAGAACCCCGACGGACTGCTCATCGAGAAGCGCAGGATCCGCGGCTTCACCTCGAACGGCATGCTCTGCTCGGCGCAGGAGCTCAATCTCGGCGCGGACGCGGACGGGATCCTCGAACTCGAGACGACCGCCGCGCCCGGGACGCCGCTGCTCGACGTGCTCCCGCTCGGCGACGTGCGACTCGAGGTGGATATCCTGCCCAACCGTCCGGACTTGCTGTCGCACCTCGGTCTCGCCCGGGAGATCGCCGCCCTCACGGGCATCGCGGTGCAGCGACCCGAGGAACTCGCGGGACTCCCTGCGGTGCCGGGCGCGCCGTTCCGCGGCGAGCGCGAGGCGAACGCCGGCGGACTGCACGTGCGCATCGACGACGCCGGTGACTGCCCGCAGTACGGCGCGGCGGTGATCTCCGGGCTCACGGTCGGTCCGAGCCCCGACTGGCTCAAGGCGCGGGTGGAGTCGGTCGGCGGCCGGTCGATCAACAACATCGTCGACGCGACCAACTATCTGCTCCACGCGTTCGGACAGCCGGTGCACGCCTTCGACGCCGCGACGATCGACGGTCGCACGCTCATCGTGCGTCGCGCGCGGACGGGCGAGTCGCTCGTCACGCTTGACGGGATGGAGCGGAAGCTCGACGGCCAGATGCTCGTGATCGCCGACGCGCAGCGGCCGACCGCACTCGCCGGCGTCATGGGTGGTCGGGCGAGCGAGGTCACCGGCTCGACGACGAAGGTGGTGCTCGAGGTCGCCGAGTTCGGGCCGCGCGTGGTGCGCGCGACGCGCCGCCGGGCGGGGCTCTCGACGGACGCGAGCTATCGGTTCGAGCGCGGGATCGATCCGGCGGGGGTGCCGGACGTGCTCGCGCTCGGGGCGGCGCTGCTCGCGCATGTCGGCGGCGGGCGCGTCGAGACGCTGCTGCACGTGGGGACGGCGCCCACCGACCGCGCGGCGGTCGTGCTGCGGCCGTCGCGCGTGGCCTTGCTCCTCGGCGAGACGGTCCCGGTCGAGGAGATCACGGCGCTGCTCACGCGCATCGGGTTCGTGGTGGCGCCACGCGGCGAGGCGCTCGTGGTCACGCCGCCGTCGTGGCGCCACGACGTCGCGCGCGAGGTGGACCTCATCGAGGAGGTCGCGCGGCTGCGCGGCTTCGACCGGTTGCCGGATGCACTGCAGGGCGCGCGCCCGGGGACGGTCCCGGACCATCCGCTGTTCACCGCCTACCGCCGTGTGCGTGACGCGCTGGTCGCCGAGGGGCTGCTCGAGGTGCGTCCGCTCCCGTTCACCTCGGGGCGCGTCGACGGGAGCGACGCGCCGGCACAGGACCTGGTGCGCGTGCGCAACCCGCTGGCCGACGACGAGCCGTACCTGCGACGCTCGGTCCTCGAGACGCTCGCGCGCCGGGCGGAGTTCAACCTCAACCGCATGCAGGGCGACGTGCGGCTGTTCGAGGTCGGGACGGTATTCCAGGCCCAGGGCGCCGCACTCCCGCGCGAGGAGCAGCGGGTGGGCGTGCTGCTCATGGGGCGCCGCCGCCCGATGCACTTCACCGAGCCGCAGCCACCGGTGTTCGATGAGTGGGATGCGCAGGCGATCGCCCGACGCGTGGGCGAGGTCGCGTTCGAGGGCGCGGCGGTCTCACTGGTGCCGGCCGAGCCGCCGTACCTGTGGAAGGTGCAGGCGGGGGGCGTGACGGTGGGCGAGGTGCGGCGCGTGCCGCTCGACGCACCGGTGTGGGCGGCGCCAGCCTACGGCATCGAGCTCACCCTCGGCGTGATGCCGAGCGCGATGGTCGCCGGGAAGGGTGCGAACGCGCACGCGTCGGCCCCGGAGCGGCCACGGCCGGCCGCGCCCGTGCGCTACGCCGCGCTCCCGACGACGCCGGCGGCGGAGTTCGATCTCGCGTTGCTCGTGCCGGACGCCGTGAGCGCCGGTCAGGTGGAGTCGCTCCTGCGCGCGCTCTCCGGCGCCCAGCTCGAGCAGTGCAAGCTGTTCGACGAGTTCCGCGGCGCGGGCATCCCGGCGGGCACGCGGTCGCTCGCCTGGCGATTGACCTTCCGCCATCCGGAGCGCACCCTTCGCGACAAGGAGATCGAGGGACGTCGCGTGCAGCTGCTCAAAGCCCTGGAGGCACAGCTCGGTGTCCGACCGCGCACGGCCTGAACCCCCGACGGGGGCCGCGTTCCGGGAACTCGAGCACCTCGTCCGCAACCTCGGCGAGGAGCTCGCGACGTTCCGGCGTCGCGCGCATCAAGCGGAGGCGCGGCTCAAGTCGCTAGGCAACGCGCCCGGCGGTGACGGATCGGCCGAGGAACGGGTGGCGTTCCTCGAGTCGGAGAACGCCCGGCTCCGCGCACGCCTGGAACAGGCCACGGAGCGCACCCGGGCGATGCTCGACCGCGTGCGCTTCCTGCGTCAGCAGCACGTGCTCGGAGGGGAACCGTGAGCACGCATTCCACGCGCGTGCGGATCGTCGGGGAGGAATACACCATCCGCTCCGACGTCCCCCCCGAGGTGACGCGCGCCATCGCGGCGCACGTCGATGCGGCGATCCGCAAGGTGCTCGAGAGTCCCGCGATCACGGATCCCGGGAAGGCGGCCATCCTCGCGGCGATGGCGATCACCGACGAGTTGCTGCGCGAGCGCGCCGCGCAGGAAGACGTCGCGGCCGAGATGCGTGGCCTGTCGAGCGAGTTGCGGCGTTGGCTTCCCCCGGGCAAACGCGGCGAACCGAGCGAGTGACGCGCGTAGCCGCGCGCCTGTCCGGGCACGGGCGCGCCGGCGGGGACCTATTCGTCGCCCAGCACGTCCCAGAGCGCGTCGGCCAGTGAGCGCATCGAGAACGGCTTCTGCAGCGTCGCGACGCGCGCCACCGATCCGATCCGGTCCCTGATCTCCGCCTCGAGGAAGCCGCTGAGGATGAGCGCCGGCAGGTCCGGGGCCACTTCCCGCACTCTGGCGAGCGCGGTATCGCCGTTGAGGCGCGGCATGGTGAGGTCGAGGATGACCAGGCGGAAACGCCCCGGGTCGGCGGTCACGAGGGCGACCGCCTCCTCGCCGTCCACGACCTCGATGACATCGAGCCCGAAGCGCGTCAGCGCGCGGCTGAGCACCTTGCGGATCGGACCGTCATCGTCGGCGAGGAGGACCTCGCCAGACGGCAACCACGGCAGCGACCGCGGTCCGCTGTCGGGTTCGTCGGGATCAGCGGGGCGCCTGGCCGGCCTCGATGTCATGGTGGGAATTCGGGGGGCGATGCGTGAAACCGCAATACTCGCGCTGTCCAATGATCCTAGGGGATACCCTGCTCAGCATACGGCGGCCGCCGCCGACTCGTTGCGCATCGTGGGGACCCGCGGTAGGTTCACGTCGAGTGGGTGCGAAGGCCCGTAGGTGTAAGCGCTCTCGGTAGTTACCCCGTCCCGTCCCGCGCCCTTCGTCGGCGCCAGACCGGTCGGCCAGCCCCGACGAGCGATCACGCCATGCGAGCCCAACGTGCTCTCCCTTCGGTAACGCGGTGCGGTCCGGCCGCCTTGAGCATAGGTCGTCAACATGGGAATCGAGCTGGCCGTCGCGATCGCGATCGGCGTGACCCTCGTGGTCGCCACCCCGATCGCTCTGAGTATCGGCCGCAAGCGTGGACAGGCCGCGGAGGAAGCGGCCCGGAAGGCGGCGGGACAATCGGCGGAGCAGGTCGCCAAGCGGATCGTCGCCGACGCCGAGCGCGAGGCCGAGTCCTCCCGGAAGCAGGCGCTCCTCTCCGGCAAGGAAGAGGTGATGAAGGTGCGCGAGGCCTGGGAGCAGGAGGCCCGCAAGCGCCGCGAGGAGCTGGAGCGCGAGGAGAAGCGTGTTGCCGAGCGCGAGAGCCAGCTCGACAAGAAGGTCGACCTCGTCGACCAGAAGGAGCGCGACCTCGGTCGCCGGGCCAGCGAACTCGGCCGCAAGGAGAAGCAGCAGGAGGAGAAGCAGGCGGAGCTCGATGGCCTCGTGGGCGAGGAGCGTCGCCGGCTCGAGCAGCTTGCGGGCCTCTCCGCCACGGAGGCCAAGGCCGAGCTGATCCGGCGCCTCGAGGAGGAGGCGCACGCGGATGCCTCGAACCGCATCCGCGAGATCCGGGACTCGGCCAAGCGGAACGCGGACCGCGAGGCGAAGAAAATCGTCGCGCTCGCCGTGCAGCGCATCGCCGCCGAGCACACCGCCGAGATCACCGCGAGCGCCGTGGCGCTGCCCAAGGACGACATGAAGGGGCGCATCATCGGCCGCGAGGGGCGCAACATCCGCGCCTTCGAGCTCGCGACCGGGGTGGACGTCATCATCGATGACACGCCGGACACGGTCGTCGTCTCCTGCTTCGACCCGGTGCGGCGCGAGGTGGCGCGGCTCGCGCTGGAGAAGCTCGTCGCCGACGGCCGGATCCACCCGGGACGCATCGAGGAGGTCGTCGAGAAGTCCAGGAAGGAGGTCGACGCCGGCATCATCGAGACGGGCGAGCAGGCCGCCTACGAGGTGGGCGTGCACGGCCTCCATCCCGAGATCATCAAGCTCATCGGCCGCATGAAGTGGCGGACGAGCTACGGCCAGAACATCCTGTTCCATTCCAAGGAGGTCGCGTTCCTCGCGGGGATCATGGCGGCCGAACTCGGGCTGGACGTCGCGATGGCCAAGCGGGGCGCGCTGCTCCACGACATCGGCAAGGTGCTCACGCACGACCACGAGGGCACGCACGTGCAGCTGGGAGTGGAGGTGGCGACCAAGTACGGGGAGAACCCGATGGTCATCAACTGCATCGCCGCGCACCACGACGACGTGCCGCACGAGAGCGAGGTGTCGGTGCTCGTCCAGGCGGCCGACGCCATCTCGGGGTCGCGCCCGGGCGCCCGCCGCGAGGCGTTCGAGACGTACGTCAAGCGTCTGGAGGGGCTGGAGAAGATCGCCGGCAGCTACAAGGGCGTCGACCGCGTGTTCGCCATCCAGGCCGGCCGCGAGGTACGCGTGATCGTGAACCCGGAGATGGTCGATGACAACCGCATGAACTCGCTCACCGAGGAGATCGCGCGTCGGGTCGAGTCCGAGCTCCAGTACCCCGGCCAGATCAAGGTCGTGGCCATCCGCGAGATGAGGTCCTCGAACATTGCCCGCTGAACGGATCGACGGGGTCGCCATCGCGGCGCGCGTGCGCGCGCAGGTCGCGGCCGACGCGGCCGCGCTCAAGGCGCTCGGCGTCACGCCCGGCCTCACGGTCGTGCTCGTGGGCGACGACCCGGCGAGTGCGGTGTACGTGGGCGCCAAGGAGAAGGCGTGCAAGGAGGCCGGCATGAACGGCGAGACCATCCGGCTCGCCGCGTCCACGCCCGAGGCGGAACTGCTGGCCGTGATCGACCGGCTCAATGCCGATGCGGCCGTCCACGGCATCCTCGTGCAGATGCCGGTGCCCAGGCACATCGACGCGCAGAAGGTCATCCGGCGGATCGACCCCATGAAGGACGTCGATGGCTTCCATCCGGTGAACGTCGGGAAGGTGCTCATCGGCGATCGCGACGGCTTCGCGCCGTGCACACCGGCGGGCGTGCAGGTGATGCTCACCGAAAGCGGCGTGGACACCTCGGGCAAGGAGGCCGTGATCCTCGGCCGCTCCACGATCGTCGGCAAGCCGATGGCCTCGCTGCTCATCCAGGCGGGCAAGGGTGCGGACTGCACCGTCACGGTGTGCCACTCGCGCACCAAGGACCTGAAGGCGCACACGCGCCGGGCCGACATCCTCATCGCGGCGATCGGCAAGCCGGAGATGGTCACCGCCGACATGGTCAAGCCGGGCGCGGTGGTCATCGACGTCGGCATCAACCGCGTGGAGGACCCGAGCGCGAAGAAGGGCTACCGCATCGTGGGTGACGTCAAGTACGACGAGGTCGCAGCGGTCGCGTCCATGATCACACCGGTGCCCGGCGGGGTGGGCCCGATGACGATCGCCATGCTGCTCGCCAACACGGTGCGCGCCGCGCGCCTGCGCCACGAGGGCGCCAAGTCCGCGTGACCTTCCCGGGCGAGACGTCCGCCGAGGCGCTCTCGGTCCACGCGCTCACCAGTGCGGCGAAGGACGTGCTCGAAGGGGCGTTCCCCAAGCTCTGGGTCCGCGGCGAGGTGTCGGGGTTCAAGGCATATCCGAGCGGGCACTGGTACTTCACGCTGAAGGACGCCGAGGCGCAGATCCCGTCCGTGGTGTGGAAGGGGAGCACCTTCCGGATCCGCGAGCGGCCGGAGGAGGGGCTCCAGGTGCGCGCCCACGGCCAGCTCACGGTCTGGCCCGCCAGTGGGAAGATGCAGTTCGTCGTCACCGCCTTGGAGGCGGACGGCGAAGGGCTGTGGCAGAAGCGCTTCGACGAGACCAAAGCGCGCCTGGAGAAGGACGGGTTGCTCTCGGCGGACCGCAAGCGACCGCTGCCGCGCTTCCCGCACACGGTCGCGGTGATCACGAGCAGCGAGGGCGCGGCGTTGCGCGACATCATCGCGGTGATCGGCCGGCGGAACCCGGGGACGCACGTGGTGGTGATCCCGGCGGCGGTGCAGGGCGAGGCGGCCCCGGAATCGTTGTGCGCGGCGCTCGATCGGCTGTCGCGATGGGTCCGCGGCGGCGCGGAGTGGCGAGGCCCGGCGCTCGCCGCGCCCGAGGTGGTGATCATCGGGCGCGGGGGCGGGTCGCGCGAGGACCTCTGGGCGTTCAACGACGAAGCGGTCGCGCGCGCGATCGCCGCGTGTCCCATCCCGACGATCTCGGCGGTCGGGCACGAGACCGACGTCAGCATCGCCGACCTCGTGGCCGATCTGCGGGCCGCGACGCCGAGCGTGGCGGCCGAGCACGCCGTGCCGGTGCGGGCCGAGGTGGTGGACCTCGTCACACAGCTCGCCGGCATGATGGCCGACGGACTCCAGGATCGCATCGATGTCGGCCGGAGGGAACTCGACCAGCGTGCGGACGCCCTCGCGCGCCGGTCGCAGCTGCTGGTCGAACGGCGGCGGAGCCGCATCGACCGCACGGCCACGCGCCTCGCGCAGCTGGCGCCGCGAGGGGTGGAGCGGCGACGTGCGCATCTGGAGCGGCTCGGTGCCGCGCTCGAGGCCAAATCGCCGCTCGCGGTGTTCAAGCGGGGCTTCGCGGTCGCGCGCGGGACGGACGGTGCAACCTTGGTGCGGCGCGCGGCGTTCGTCCCCGGTATGCCTTTCGACCTGCTGGTCCAGGACGGCCGCGTCCGCGCGACGACCGGATCGGTGCACGCCGATGCCCCCCATCTGCGGACGGATGCATGACGTTCGAACAATCGCTGGCCCGCCTGGAACAGATCGCGGCGGCGCTCGACCGCGATGACCTGCCGCTCGAGGAGGCGCTGAAGCTCTTCGAGGAGGGCATCGCGCGCCTTCGTGAGGCATCGGCCGCGCTCGCCGACGCCGACGGGAAGGTCCAGACGTTGATCGAGCAGGCCAAGGGCGTGTTCGAGGCGAAGGAATGAACGCGACCGGCGTCACGCCGATCGACTTCGCGCACGACCGCGCCGCGGTGGCGCGCGCGCTCGATGCCCTCGTGGCGCGCCAGCTCGCCGGCGAGGCGGGGCCGGTCTCCGACTCCATCCGGTACGCGCTGCAGGGGGAAGGCAAGCGGCTGCGGGCGATCCTCGTGGTGAGCGCCTATCGCGCCGCCGGCGGTCGCGACGACGTGAGCGCGCTGGCGGCGGCGGTCGAGGTGGTCCATGCGTACTCACTCGTGCATGACGACCTGCCGTGCATGGACGACGATGACATGCGCCGAGGGCGGCCCACCGTGCACAAGGTGTACGGCGTCCCGGCGGCGACAGCGGCGGGCATGGCGATGGTGCCGCTCGCGGCACGCGCCGCGGACGATGCCGCAGCCTCGCTCGGGCTCGATGCCGCGACCCGTGGCGAGGTGGTCCGGACGCTCATGCGCGCGTCCGGCGCCGGCGGCATGATCGGCGGGCAGTTGCTCGACCTCGAAGGCGAGGGCCTCTCGCTCGACTTGGCCCAGCTCGAGCGGATCCACCGCTGCAAGACGGGCGCTCTCATCGAGGCGGCGATGCGGCTGGGCGGGCTCGCGGCCGGCGCGCCACCGGCCATGCTCGAGGCGTTCGGCAGCTACGGGGCGGCGATCGGCCTCGCCTTCCAGATCGCCGACGACGTGCTCGACATCACCGCGACGACCGACCAGCTCGGGAAGACCGCGGGGAAGGACCTGCAGTTCCGGAAGAGCACCTACCCGGCACTGCTCGGGATCGGCGGCGCGAAGGCCCGGGCCGAGTCGCTCGTGCGCGAGGCGTGCCAGGGACTCTCGGACCAGGGCGCGCTGACGCCCGAGCTGGAGTTCCTCGCGCGGTTCGTGGTGGCGAGGCGTTCCTAGGATGCGCCCGCGCCACAGGCCACGCCCTGTCCGGGCTGGCGGCTCGCCGCCGGTCATGGCAACCTACCAGAAGCTCTCCGGCTCCACGCGTCGCCGCGCGCGAGCCTTCCTCATTCGTCGCAAGGCATGAGCATCCTCGAACGCATCCAGCGCCCGGCCGATCTCCGGTCACTCACCCCCGCCGAGCGCGTCCAGCTCGCGCAGGACGTGCGCGAGTTCCTCATCTCGACCTGCTCGGTGACCGGCGGTCACATCGGGGCCGGCCTCGGCGTGGTGGAGCTCACCATCGCGCTGCACACCGCGTTCGAGACGCCGCGCGACCAGCTCGTGTGGGACGTCGGCCACCAGGGCTACCCGCACAAGGTGCTCACCGGCCGCAAGGACCGGATGCACACGCTCCGGCAGGAGGGAGGCATCTCGGGGTTCCTCAAGCGCACCGAGAGCGAGTACGACACGTTCGGGGCGGGGCATGCGGCCACGTCGATCTCGGCCGCGCTCGGCATCGCGGCGGGGCGCGACCTGAACGGCGAGGACTTCAAGGTCGCCGCGATCATCGGGGACGGCTCGCTGGGCTCCGGCCTCGCCTACGAGGCGCTCAACAACGCGGGCGCGTCGGAGCGCGATTTCATCGTCGTGCTCAACGACAACGAGATGTCGATCGCGCCGAACGTCGGCGCGATGCACAAGTACCTCACGTCGGTACAGCGCAACCCGATCTACAATCGCTGGCGGGCGAAGATCGGCGACTGGGCGGACCACGCGAAGGGCGTCTTCAAGGACGCGGGCACGCTCGTCCGGCGCTGGGAGGAGTCGGTGAAGGCGTTCCTCACGCCCGGCGTGCTGTTCGAGGAGCTCGGCTTCCGCTACTTCGGGCCGATCGACGGCCACGACATGGAGCAGATGATCGAGACGTTCAAGGCGATGCGCGAGTTCAAGGGCCCGCGCCTCGTCCACGTGATCACGACCAAGGGCAAGGGTTTCCCGGCCGGCGACCACGGCGAGAAGTGGCACGCGCTCCCGCCGGGGCATGATCCGGCGACGGGGAAGCAGCTCAAGGCGTCGACGGCGAACCCGAACTACACCGCGGTGTTCGGCAAGGCGCTCGCCGAACTGATGGAGGAGTTCCCGAAGGCCGTCGCGATCACGGCGGCGATGCCGGGCGGCACCGGCACATCGGTCGTGGCGAAGGCGCATCCGGACCGGTTCTACGACGTGGGCATCGCCGAGGGGCATGGCGTCACGTTCGCGGCCGGGCTCGCGACGCAGGGTGTGCGGCCGGTGGTCGCGATCTACTCGACGTTCCTCCAGCGCGGCTACGACAACATCGTCCACGACGTCGCGATCCAGTCGCTGCCGGTGATCTTCGCCATGGACCGCGCGGGCGTCGTCGGCGAGGACGGGGAGACCCACGCGGGGCTGTACGACATCGCCTACATGCTGGCGGTGCCCAACATGGTCGTGACCGCGCCGAAGGACGGCACGGAGCTGGTGGGCCTCATGCGGACGGCGTTGGCGCACCAGACCGGGCCGTTCGCCATCCGCTATCCGCGCGACGTCGCACCCGACCTCGTGGGGCCGGCGCGCGAGATCGCCGCCGTCCCATCCGCGACCTGGGAAGTGCTGCGCCGCGGCGAGCGGGTGGCGATCCTCGCGGTCGGGACCATGGTCGGCGAGGCGATGCGGGCCGCGGATGCCCTCGCCGCCGAAGGCCTGTCCGTGACGGTCGTGAACTGCCGCTACCTCAAGCCGTACGATGAGACGACGCTCACCGCCCTCCTCGCGACGCACCAGCAGCTGCTGGTCGTGGAGGAGGGCACGGTCGTGAACGGCTTCGGCGCGTTCATGGCGTCGGTCGTCGCGGCGCACGATCCCGCGGTGCGCGTGCACGCGCTCGGCGTGCCTGACCGCATCATCTATGCGGCCTCGCGCGCGCGCCAGCTCGCGCAGTGCGGCATCGATGCGGCGGGGATCGCCGCGCGGGTGCGCGCGCTGCACGAGACCGAGGCGCTCGCGGGGTGACCACCCGCCTCGGCGTCGTCGGGCACGAGGGGTATGACGGGCTCCCGGAGGTGCTCGCGCTGCTGCAGCGCGAAGCGCCGGCGCACGGCTACACGCTGCGCTACGAGGAGTCGTTGCTGCGCGAGGCCGCGAGCGACCGGCGGCTCTCCAGTCCGGAGCAGGTCGATGCCCTGATCACGCTCGGCGGCGACGGCACCTTGCTCCGCGCCGCGCGATTCCTCGGGGGACTGCCCACCCCCATCCTCGGGGTGAACCTCGGCAAGCTGGGGTTCCTCACCGCGTGCGGGCACGAGGAGTTCCCCGGTGCGTTCGCGGCCTTCGCGCGCGGCGAGTATCGCGTGGAGGAGCGCATGGCGCTCGAGGCGACGACCTATGGCGCGGACGGCGGGCTCGGCGTGCGCCTCTGGGCGCTCAACGACGTCGTGGTGCACAAGGGCGGGTTCGCGCGCGTGCTGCGGCTCCGCGTCCGGGCCGATGACGAGCTCATCAGCGCCTTCGCGGCGGACGGCCTCGTCGTGTCCACACCGACCGGTTCCACCGCTTACTCGCTCTCCGCGGCCGGTCCGATCGTGGTGCCGACGTTCGATTCGCTCATCGTGACGCCCGTCGCGCCGCACACGCTCGCGCTCCGTCCGACGATCCTCCCGCCGCAGAGCGTGCTCCGCGTGGAGGCCGACGATGCGCCCGAGGAGGTGCTCGTGACCGCGGACGGGCAGGTGGGCACGTCGCTGGCCCCCGGACAGCACCTGCTCGTCCGCCGGGCGGCCACCCCGGTGCGTCTCGTGCGATTCGACGGCACCAGCTTCTTCACGCGTCTGCGCCGCAAGCTCCATTGGGGCGGATTGGACGAGCGCGACCGGTGAGACACCACGCCCCCGCGCGCCGCATTCGGGTGGCGCGGACGGGCGCGGTCCGGCGAACTTGATGGCCATGCTCACCGAGCTCCGCATCCGGAACCTCGCGATCATCGACGCGGTCACGCTGCCGCTGTCGAGCGGGTTCAACGTGCTCAGCGGCGAGACGGGCGCCGGCAAGTCGATCATCGTCGGCGCGCTCGGGCTGCTCATCGGCGAGCGCGCGTCGAGTGACCTCGTGCGCACCGGGGCCGACAAGGCGACCGTCGAAGGCGTGTTCGACGTGGGCGACCGGCGCGACCTCCTCGACGACCTCGACGCGCGGGGGATCGAGAGCGACGGCACGCTGGTGCTCAAGCGCGAGGTGCCGGCCGGCGCGGGCGGTCGCGCGCGGGCGTGGGTGAACGGGTCGCCGGTCACCGCGAGTCTCCTCGCCGAGATCGGGCGTGCGCTGGTGAACGTGCATGGTCAGCATGAGGCGCAGGCACTCCTCGAACCGGAGGCCCAGCTGCGCATCCTCGATGCGTTCGGCGAGGCGGGCGCCGAACGGGCCGCGGTCGCCGACGCGCACGCCCGGCTCGCCGAGGCGCGTGGTGCCATCGCCGCGCTCCGCGCGCGGCGTGATGAGGCGGCCAAGCGCGCGGACTGGCTGGCGCACGTCGCGAAGGAGATCGGCGCGGCGGCGCTCAAGGACGGCGAGGACGACCGGCTCGACGAGGAGGCGCGGCGGCTCACGCACGCCGAGGAGATTGAGGGACTCGTGCGCGAGCTGACGGAGGCGCTCGATGGCGCGGACGAGGCGGCGCTGCCGCGGCTCGGACACCTGCAGAAGCCCCTCGCGGCGCTCCAGCGCATCGACCCGTCCACCGCGCGGCTGCAGGAACTCTTCGACGCCGCCTACTATGCGCTGGAGGAGCTCGCGCGCGCGACGCAGGCGTACGCCGACGGCATCGAGCGCGATCCGGCCCGTCTCGAGGAGGTCGAGCGCCGCCGGGACACGATCTTCCGGCTCTCGAAGAAGTACGGGGGCAGCATCGCCGCGGTGATCGAGACCGGACGCGCCGCGCGGGCGGAACTGGACCTGCTCGACACCGCCGGACTCGACCTGCGCGGGTTGGAGGCGCGCGTGAGCGAGGCGGAGGCCGCGTTCGCCGCTGCGGCCGCCAAGCTGAGTGCGAAGCGCAGGAAGGCCGCTGCCGCGCTCGCCAAGGCGGTCGAGGCACGGCTCCCCGACCTCGGCATGCCCGATGGGCACTTCCTCGTGGAACTGACCGCGCGCGACGAACCCTCGGCGCACGGGGCGGAGGAGGCCGAGTTCCGTGTCGCCCTCAACCTCGGGCACGAGGCCCGTCCGCTCGCGCGCGTCGCGTCGGGCGGCGAGCTCGCGCGCGTGATGCTCGCGCTCAAGACCATCCTCGCGCGGCTCGACGGCGTCCCGACGCTGATCTTCGACGAGGTCGACGCCGGCATCGGCGGGCGGACGGGACTCATGGTCGGTGACGCCATGCGGGACGTCGCCTCACACCATCAGGTGTTCGCGATCACGCACCTCCCGCAGATCGCGGCCCGCGCCCACCATCACATCATCGTGCAGAAGGCCGCCAAGGGCGGCGTCACCACGTCGGACGTCCGCGTGGTCGATGGCGCGGCGCGGGTAGACGAGATCGCGCGGATGCTCGGTGGAGACGCCGAGAGCGAGACGAGCCGCGAGCACGCGCGGGAGCTGCTGGCGCAGGCGCGGAGCGCGACGACCGGCGCCGCGAAGGGGGCGGTGTCCGCCCCCGCCGGTGCCCCGGGTCAGCGCGCGAAGAAGCGCGTGTAGTAGCGGATCGTTAGGCGATCCTCCCACTGCTTGGGCACCACGCCCGCACCGCTCGCGATCGACTGCTGGTGCACGTACGACACGTCGAAGCTCAGACCCGGGACACCGCGCGCGCGCGCCGCGAGCGTCGAGTAGGTGGCGGAGAGGCCGAACCGCTGCTCGTCCGCCTTGGTCCGGTCGTCGAGGAAGCGGCCGTAGAGCCAGATGGTCGGCGCCGGCAGCGGGTTCACGCTCGTCGAGGCCTGCGGCGGGACCTCATGCCGGTCGGCGGCCTTGGCTCGCCAGCGCCACTGCGCGCCGAGCGCGACGTAGTCGTTGAGATGCCAGCGCGGCGACACCTCGACGTCGAGTTCGCCGCCGGGCGTGACCGGGACCGTCAGCTCGCGCTGCCACTCGAGCCACTCGAACCCGGTGTCCGAGGGCACACGGATCCGGAAATCCTTCGCGAACGGCTTGGTGTACCCCACGGCGATCGAGGTCCAGAGGCGCGCGTTGAGGACGAGATCGGTCACGGATCGCACCGTCACCGCCGACGTCCCCGATCCGGTGCCTTGATCGAGGAATCGATCGGGTCGCGCCCGCTGGCTCGTGCCGAGCCGCGCCTCGAGGAGGACCGATTGCCGCCAGCCCTTCGCGTCGGCGGCGAAGCGGGACCCGCCGGCACCCGTGAACGAATCGTGGATCCGCACCAGCGCGCTCAGGTGGACGTCGCCGATCTGCGTGAACGAGGCGTCGTTCAGACCCTTCGCCCCATATCCGTCGGTGGAGTCCCGCACGAGGCGGTCGAGGTCCGCCCCGGCGAGCGGCACTTGCGCACCGAGCGGGATGCCGGTGGTCGGGGTCACATCGGCGACGCCGTACCGCGTGAACGCCGAACGCAGGGAGTCCGCCCGTGCACGCAGGATGGAGTCCGCGGCCGATCCGGCGAAGGGGACGAACGGCTGACCCCGTTCCGTGCCCGTCCCGTAGATCGAGCGGAAGTACGCCGCGAGCACGTTGGTCGAGCCGATCACCCCATCGACGGTCGGGAGCTCGGCGAGGATGGTCGCGCACTCGGGGAACGCGCCGGCATTGGCTTGGCAGGCGTTCCGCCGCGCGACCAGGCTGGCGGCGGCCGACGAGTAGGCCGCGATCGTCGCGGTGTTCTGGGCCGCGACGTCACTACCCGTGAAGAACGGGTTCACGCCGAGCGTGGCGCGGCCGCTGTCGGCGCGGACGCGGAACTGGACCTCCGCGCGGGTGCGCACGACCGAGGCGCGCGCCTGGAGGGTGAGCCAGTCGAAGAGCCCGTACTCCACCGAGAGAGGCGTCACGAAGGCGCGCTGGCGCGCATCGACACGCGAGGAGCCGAGCGACGCGGCGAAGCCGGTGACGCCGGCGTTGCGCACCAGCTGCTCGACGTTGGTGAGCACCGAGAACTGCAGCGACCCGAGCGCGTCGGTGGTCATGGGTCCGGCGAGCCCCTCGAGCGTGCCGTCGCGCCAACGATCGCGCTGCATCGTCGACGTGCCGTTGATTCCCACGCGGAATCCGCCTCGCGGCAGCGTCACGCCGTCGCTCCCGCCGCCGAGCACGCGTTGCGCGAGCACGGGTGACGGGAGCCACGCCGCGGCGATGCCTGCGGCGAGCAGCATGCGATGGCCGAGGTGGCGCGCGGCGCGGGGCGGGGCGGGGTCCCGCGGCGGGACGAGGCGGGAAGAACGGCCGATCACGTGAGAGACGACGGGTGAGAGGGGGCGCGATGCGCAGGGCGGTCGGCTAGTTTAGCCTCGTACCCCGCTCAAGGTAACGTGACGCACTCCGAACTCCTGCCATTCGACGTGGCTCCGCTCCCGACGCTCCCGTGGCAGCTCACCGGCAATCACTGGCTGGCGCTGCCCTGCATCCATCCCGCGGATGGGGCCATCCACGCGGTGAGCCTGCTGCACCGGGGCGCGCGCGCTGCGGTGGAGTTCGCCGGGAGCGCGGACTTCCTCGCGGGGAGTGGCGCCGCGCTCGCGCGGCCGACCGTCGCGATCGACGGGGAGTCGGTGGCGCTCGCGCGAGGCGGAGTGGCGTGGGAACGCGCCCTGCAGTGGCTGCCGACGTTCTCGAGCCAGGCGGGGGACATCGTGATCCGCGGGACCGTGTTCGCGCCGTTCGGGCGGGACGCCGATGTGGCGGGTGCGGTGTATGCGCTCGGGTTCGAGAACCGCGGCACGGCCACGCGGTCCATCACGGTGGGGCTCGAGGGGACGCTCGGTCATCGGCAGCTGCGGGTCCGGACGCCGCGCCCCGCCGAGGATCGCCATCGCGTCACGCGCGCCGGCGAGGTCGTCCTGCTCGATGGCACGGCCGCGCCGGGTCTCGCCGCACTCGCGGTGGCGGCCGACGCCGCCGCGACGGTCGCTACGACGGACGGCGCCGCGCCCGGATACGCGATCACGCGGACGCTGACGGTCGCGCCGGGCGAGCGCGGTGAGGTGGCGTTCTACCTCGCGGCCGGCCCCGAGCGTGACGGTGCCGAGGCGACGGTCGGCGTGATGCGGCGCCGGGGCTGGCGTGTGCTGCTCCAGGCGACGCGCGAGGCGCTGCGTGCCCTCGAGCAGGGCACCGGTCACGAGTCGCTCGACGCCCTGATCAATCGCAACCTGCTCTTCGCGTATTTCTTCTCGGTGGGCCGTGCCCTCGATGACGCGCAGTTCTACCTCGTGCGCAGCCGCGCGCCTTGGTGCGCTTGGGGCGTGACGGTGCGGGACTGGGAGGCGCTCGCCTGGACGGTGCCGGCCATCCAGCTCGCCGATCCCTCGCTCGCCCGTGAGCTCATCCTCCGCGCGTGCGAGATCCACGGCTACGCCCCGGGGCGCGGCGTGCACTATCTCGATGGCACGCTCTTCGAGCCGGGCTTCACGCTCGAGGGGTGTTCCGCGTACGCCATCGCCACCGAGCGCTACATCCGCGAGACGGGAGACGACCAGATCGTCGAGGAGCCGGTCCTCGCGGACACGCTCTACGTCTCGCACGACGACCTGATCGCGCGGCGGGAACCGGATCATCCGCTCTACCGCACCGAGGTGACGCTCGATCGCCGCCCCGCTGCGCTCCCCGTCACGCTGCACGGCAACGCGGTGGTCGCGTTCGCGCTCGACGCGCTCGGCAAGACGCTCGACGAGGAAGCGGCGAAGGACGTGCAGGACCCCACCGCCGTGCGCGCCGCGCTGCGTCGCCACTTCGCGTCGGGCACGGACAACAAGGCGACGTACGTCGGCGCGATCGACCTCAAAGGCGCGAAGGACCTCACGGACGATCCGGTCGGGTCGGCGCTCTGGCTGCCGCTCTGGGAGGCCGTGGACCGCAACGATTCCTTCTATCGGCGCACCGCCAAGCGCATCGGCAGCAGCGAGCGGCTCGCCGTCCAGATCGCGCGGCTCTTCGGTCCCGAGGGCAGCGAGGTCCTGGAGTGGTTGCGCCGAGCCCCCCTCGGCCACGGCCTCGCGGCGGAACTCGTCGACGGGGACGGCCGCGCGGTCTCGCATGGGGGCGACGCCGCGCTCAGCGGGCTGCTCGCCTACTCGGCCTGGTACTGCGTGCACGCGCTCGGCGTCCGACCCTGAAGCGGAGCGGCGGGAGCGCGCCCGCCGCTCCTCGGTCCTCCCCGCGTCCTACGGTCGCGCGAACGTGTAGCCGAGGAACGCCGCGCCGACGGTGAGCGTGAGGCTGAGCACCGCATGGAGTGCGGCGCGCGCGACCTGACCGCCCTGCAGCAGCGCCAGGTTCTCCGCGGCGAAGGTCGAGAAGGTCGTGAACCCGCCGCAGATCCCGATCGCCACGAAGGCCCGGAGCTCGGGCGACGTCTGTGACGTGGTGGACCAGCGCATGAACCACCCGATGAGCAGCGATCCGCCGATGTTGATCAGCAGCGTCGCCCACGGGAACTGCGCGAAGGCGGGGATCCGCCGCATCACCTCGCCGGCGGCGAATCGCAGGCTCGACCCGATCGCGCCGCCGAGGGCGACCCAGAGGACCGTGGCGGGCGGGAACGGCGTGATGGGAGTCATATGCCGGGGGTGGGGATCGAACCCACACGGGAGTGTGACCTCCCTGCGGATTTTAAGTCCGCTGCGTCTGCCAGTTTCGCCACCCCGGCGGGGATAGACGAACGGGAGCGGCGAGGCCGCTCCCGGGGCGATTCACGGTCATCCGATCCAGAGCGGGAAACGGGACTCGAACCCGCGACCCCAACCTTGGCAAGGTTGTGCTC
>CAYXGS010000025.1:0-48867 GCA_964464585.1 uncultured Gemmatimonas sp.
CGCCACCGGAAGTGGCGAACCTCAAGGGCAAGCTGGAAGCGGTCAACACGGAGAAGGACGCCGCCGTGCGCGACCAGAACTTCGAGCGCGCCGCGGCGTTGCGCGATTCGGAGCGTGAGCTGCAGGGCGAGATCCGGACGCGCCAGGAAGAGTGGGAAAAGCACCGCCAGTCGCATCGCCCCGTACTCGGCGAGGAGGAGATCGCCTTCATCGTGAGCCGCTGGACGGGCATCCCGGTGACGCGGCTGCAGGAGGCGGAGACCGCCCGATTGCTTCGGATGGAGGAGGAGCTTCACGGCTCCGTGGTCGCCCAGGAGGACGCGATCAAGGCGATCGCGAAGGCGATCCGGCGCAGCCGCGCGGGGCTCAAGGACCCGCGGCGGCCCATCGGCTCGTTCATCTTCTCGGGGCCGACGGGCGTCGGCAAGACGGAGCTCGCGCGCGCGCTCGCGAAGTTCCTCTTCGCCGACGCCTCGGCGCTCATCCGCGTCGACATGAGCGAGTACATGGAGAAGTTCTCGGTGTCGCGGCTCATCGGCGCGCCGCCGGGGTACGTGGGCTACGAGGACTCGGGCACGCTCACCAAGGCCGTGCGCCGCAAGCCGTACAGCGTGATCCTGCTCGACGAGATCGAGAAGGCGCACCCCGACGTCTTCAACATCCTCCTGCAGGTGCTCGACGAGGGACACCTCACGGACAACTACGGCCGCGTGATCGACTTCAAGAACACGGTCGTGATCATGACCTCGAACGTGGGGGCGAAGGACATCACCAAGAACCGGACCCTCGGTTTCGGCAACACCGACATCACGCAGAACTTCGAACGGATCGCGGACAAGGTGAAGGAGGAGCTGCAGCACGCCTTCAACCCCGAGTTCCTGAACCGCCTCGATGACGTGATCGTGTTCCATCCGCTCGACCGGCAGCACATCGCGCAGATCGTCTCGATCCTGCTGAAGGACGTGCAGAAGCGGCTGGGGGAGGAGGAGCTGACGCTCGTGCTGACCGAGGCCGGGTGCGATTTCCTGGTGAAGCACGGGTATGATGTGAGTTACGGCGCACGGCCGCTCAAGCGGGCCATCCAGCGCTGGATCGAGGACCCCCTCTCGGAGAAGATCCTCCTCGCGGAGTTCAGCCGCGGCGACGAGATCACGGTGGATGTCTCCGCCGACGGCTCCAAGCTCGAGTTCCGGGTCCCGGCCAGCTCCCCCAAGGCCTGAGCCGCGCGTAGACCCTTCCTGCGGTGCTGGGGCCGGACTGAACCGTCCGGCCCCGACCGTGTATATTCCAAGGATGCTTCGACTTCCGAGCCTCGCGCTCGCCGTGCTCGTCGCGGCCGCGCCCCTGGCCGCGCAGGACCAATCCGGCATCACGGGACGTTGCCTCACCCCGGACTCGCTCGACGTCCGGGGCAACGTGCGCGTCAGCCGCGAGGCCATCATCGCGTCGTCGGGCATCGCGCTCGGGCGCGAGGTCAACTTCCCCGCGATCCAGCGCTCCATCCGCGACCTGTTCTCGACCGGCGACTTCGACGACGTCGAGATCACCTGCGATGTCGTCGGCCGCACCGGGGCCACGCTCAACATCATCGTGAAGGAGCGGCCGCTGCTCGCGTCGGTCGACGTGGCCGGGCCGTCCAGGATCAGCCACCGCACGGTGCAGGACCGGGTCGAGCTGCTCCTCGGCCGCCCCGTCGATCCCGCCAAGGTCGCGCTCGCGATGAAGCGCATCGACTCGCTCTATCAGGCTAACGGCTACTACCTCGCCCGGGTGACGCCCGAGACCACGGTGGTCGGCGACCGCATCGGGATCGTCTTCAAGGTGGATGAGGGCCGGCGCCTCGCGATCTCCGGCATCGCCGTCGAGGGCAACCGATCCATCAGCGACGGGCAGATCGTCGGCGCGATGAAGACCCGGCCCGAGGGCTTCCTCTTCTTCCGGAAGGGCGAGTTCGACGAGGACAAGTACGCGACCGACCTCGGCGAGCGGATCCCCAAGCTGTTCGCCGAGCGTGGCTATGTGGACTTCCAGCTCGACCGCGACACGCTGATCGTCGACCGCGAGCGCGGCAAGGCGATGATCCAGCTCGACATCCGTGAGGGCGAGCAGTACCACGTCCGGAACTTCGAGGTGGTGGGGAACCGCCGCTTCACGACCGAGCAGATCGCCGCGCTCTATCCGTTCACCACCCGCGCGCCGTCGCTCACCGAGCGGGCCCGCGCCCTCGTGAAGCGGCGCCCGCCGGCGACGAACGTCTTCGACCGCACGCGCTGGGAGGAGGCGACCCAGGCGGTCAGCACCCTCTACAACAACGAAGGCTACATCTACGCCCAGATCCGGCCGGTGGTCGAGCGCGACCCGACCGACTCGGCGGGCCTCGTGCGCCTCCGCTGGGACATCGTCGAGGGGACGCCGGCGATCATCAATCGCGTGGAGATCCTCGGCAACGACTACACGGTCGAGAACTGCATCCGCGACCAGCTCGTCATCATCCCGGGCGACGTGTTCAACCAGGACCGGATGATCCGGAGCTGGCGGAGCATCTCGAACCTCGGCTTCTTCGAGACGCCGATGCCGTTCCCCGACGTGCGGCCGGCGAACGAGAACGGCGACGTGGACATCATCTTCCGCGTGAAGGAGAAGCGGACCGGCAACGTGAACTTCGGCGCCTCGGTGGGGCAGGGCACCGGCCTCGGCGGCTTCATCGGCCTCGAGCAGCCGAACCTCTTCGGCAAGTGCAAGCGCGGCTCGCTGCAGTGGCAGTTCGGCCAGTACATCAACGACTTCAACGCGTCGTACACGGACCCGCAGGTGCGCGGGTCGCTGATCTCGACGCAGATCACGGGCTACCGGTCGCAGGCGCGGTTCCGCATCGCCGACCTCGGGCGCACCACGCGCACGGGCGGGAACGTCCGCGTCGGCTTCCCCTTCCCGCAGAGCCGCTTCACGCGCGTGTTCGTCTCGTACGGCATGGAGTCGGTGCGCTACGGCAGCGACGGATTGCTCGGGACCATCACCACGAACTCGTGCGCCGGCTGTCTCCGCAGCACCCTCGGCCTCGACGTGAGCCGTGACACGCGCCTCGACATGCCGTTCGCGACCGAGGGCCAGCTGCAGAGCCTGAGCGCGCAGTTCAACGGCGGCCCGCTCGGCGGCACGGCCACGTATCAGCGCTACACCGCGGAGTTCAAGTCGTACACGGTGCTCGCGCGGCTCGGCGGCACGAAGCCGGGGACGCAGCCGCTGCGGCTCACGTTCGGCCTCTCGTCGCGCACCGGCGCCGTGTTCGGCGACCCGGGCGACTTCTTCTGGTCGCAGCAGTTCTCGCTCGGTGGCGTGCAGTTCGGCGAGATGCTGCGCGGGTATCCGGAGTTCTCGATCACGCCGACCGGCTACCTCGCCGGCACCGGCACCTTCAATGCGCAGCGCCAGTCCTTCGGCAATGCGTTCTTCGCCTCCACGGCGGAGATCGGCCTGCGGTTCAACCAGGCCGTGTACGTGAACGTGTTCTACGATGCCGGCAACCTCTGGGCGCGCCCGCGGGACTTCGATCCCACGCGGCTCTTCCGTGGGTCCGGTCTCGGGGTGTCCACCGTCACGCCGCTCGGTCCACTCGGGATCGACTATGCGTACGGTTTCGATCGCCGCGATGTGAATGGCCTGCCGGCTCCCAAATGGCAGCTGCACTTCCGGCTTGGCCAGATCTTCTAATCCTTCGGAGCTCCACATGAACGTCCGTTCGCGCGGCATCCTCGCCGCTCTCGTCGTCCTCGTCGCGGCCGCGCCGCTCCAGGCCCAGGTCCGCATGGGCTTCGTCGACTCGCGCAAGATCCTCCAGGAGATGCCGGCGCGGGCCGCCGTCGAGGCGCGCCTGCGCGTGGAGCTCGAGACCCTCGGCGCCCGCGAGAAGAAGATGATCGATTCGCTCAACGCGATGGTCGCCTCGTTCGAGAAGGATTCGGCGACGCTGTCGGCCGCCGACCGCACCAAGCGGTTCACCGCGCTCCAGGCGTACGACGCGCAGTACCGCGACACGCTGCAGGCGCTCCAGACCGAGGCGCAGGAGAAGCAGGCGGCCGCGATGCAGCCGCTCTTCGACCAGGTGAAGCTCGCCCTCGACGAGGTGCGCACGGCGGACGGCCTGTCCTTCATCTTCGACATCGGCGCGCAGGGCAACGCCATCGTCGCGATGGACAAGAACCTCGACGTGTCCGACAAGGTGATCGCGCGTCTCCGCACGACCTCCGCGGCGCCCGCGCCGCGCACCGCGCCGCCCGCCGCGGCCCCGACGCGCCCGGCCCCCGCGGGTCCGGTCTCCGCGCCGGCAGGGGTCCGCAAGCCGTAACCGGCGCCGCATCGGCCTCCCACCACCGATGTCCGCCGCGCCTCCCGCCATGCTCCGCCTCACCGACGTCGCTCGCGCCGTCGGTGGGACGGTCGTCGGGGACGGCGACGCGATGGTGGGCGGCATCGCCTCGCTCGACCGGGCGGTCGCGGGGGAGCTGAGCTTCCTCGCGTCGGCCAAGTACGCGAAGCTGTTCACCGACACGAACGCGACGGGCGTGCTCATCACGCCGGAGCTCGCGGACGCGCCCTCCCGATGCGCCAATCGTGTGGTCGTCGCGCGGCCGCACGAGGCGATGCTCGCCCTGCTGCCGAAGCTGTACCGGATGCCCGCGCCGCCCTTCACGGGCGTGCATCCCACCGCGATCATCGGCGAGGGCGCGACGGTCGCCGAGGATGTGTGCATCGAGCCCTACACCATCGTCGCGGCCGGCGCGACGATCGCCAAGGGCTGCTGGATCGGCCCGCACTGCGTGATCGGCGAGGACGTGTCGGTGGGCGCGGACACGCGGCTCGTGAGCCACGTGACGCTCTACCCGGGCGCGACGGTCGGCGCGCGCGTCCTGCTCCATGCCGGTGTCCGGGTGGGCAGCGACGGCTTCGGGTTCGTCTTCCACGACGGCACGCACAACAAGGTGCCGCACGTCGGACGCTGCATCATCGGCGACGACGTCGAGATCGGCGCCAACAGCACCATCGACCGCGGCAGCATCGACGCGACGGAGATCGGCGCCGGCAGCAAGCTCGACAACCTCGTGCATGTCGGGCACAACGTCCGCGTGGGCCGTCTCTGCCTCTTCGCCGCGGGCGTGGCGATCGCCGGGAGCTCGCGGATCGGCGACGGCGTGATGCTCGCCGGCCAGGTCGGCGTGGCGGGACACCTGACGATCGGCGACAAGGCGGTCATCACCGCGCAGTCCGGCGTGATCAAGGACGTGCCGCCCGGCGAGACGTGGGGCGGGTTCCCGTCGCGGCCGCAGAAGGACACCATGCGCGGCTACGCGGCGGTGGCGAAGCTGCCGGACCTCCTCAAGCGGCTCGAGGCCCTGCTCGCGCGCGAGAAGGACGCGTGACGGCGCGGCGGACCATCAGCCGCGAGGTGACGGTCTCGGGCGTCGGGCTGCACCTCGGGCGGCCCTGCGCGCTCACGTTCATGCCGGCAAGCGTCGGCGCCGGCATCCGGTTCCGGCGCACCGACCTGGCCGGCGCGCCGGAGACCGCGGCATCCGTCGCCGTGGCGATCGCGGCAGAACGGCGCACGCAGCTCGGGACGGGTGACGGGGCGCTCCACACGGTGGAGCACGTGCTCGCGGCCGTCGCGGGGCTGGAGATCGACGACCTGATCATCGCGATGGACTCCGCCGAACCGCCGATCATGGACGGCTCGGCCGAGCCGTTCCGCGCGGCGCTCCTCTCGGCCGCGCCCAAGGCGCACGGCGGCGAAGCGGCGGTGCTGCGGCTTCGCGAGGCGGTCCGCGTGGTCGATGGGGAATCGGTGTACGTCGCGCATCCGTCGGACACGCTGGAGCTCGACGTCGCGATCGACTTCCCCCACCCGGTCATCGGCACCCAGCGCGGGGCGTGGCGGGTCACGCCGGACGTCTTCTCGCGCGAACTCTCGCCGGCGCGCACATTCGGGTTGCTGAGCTGGGTGGAGGACCTCCGCGCCAAGGGGCTCATCCAGGGGGCGTCGGCGGAGAACACGATCGTGCTCGACGCGCACGCCGTGGTGGGGACCACGCTCCGCTGGACGGACGAGTTCGTGCGCCACAAGGCGCTCGACGTGGTGGGGGACCTCGCTCTTGCAGGGATGCGCGTCGCGGCGCGCATCACGGCGACCAAGCCGAGTCACCGCGGAACCGTGACGCTGGTGCGCGAGATGCTCGCGCATGCGTTGCCACAACGATCGGAGGCACGAGTGCTGGGCATCGAAGACATCATGAGGATCCTTCCCCATCGCTATCCGTTCCTGCTCGTGGACCGGATCGTCGAGATGGAGGACAAGAAGCGGATCGTCGGCATCAAGAACGTCACGATCAACGAGCCGTTCTTCCAGGGGCACTTCCCGGGGCATCCGATCATGCCCGGCGTGCTGATCGTCGAGGCGATGGCGCAGGTGGGGGGCGTCCTCCTGATGGGCACGGTGGACGACCCCGAGACCAAGGTCGTCTACTTCATGTCGCTCGACAACGTGAAGTTCCGGAAGCCGGTCAAGCCGGGCGACCAGGTGCGGATCGAGGTCGACATCGTCCAGCTCCGCAACACGGTCTGCCGCATCAAGGGCGTCGCGAAGGTCGATGACGGCGTGGTCTGCGAGGCGGAGATGGCGGCCGTGGTGCGCGACCGATGAGCGCCCGCATCCATCCCACCGCGGTGGTGCATCCGCGGGCCCAGCTCGCCGATGACGTCGAGGTCGGTCCGTGGGCGTACGTCGGCCCGGACTGCAGCGTCGGCGCGGGCAGCGTCATCCAGATGCGCGCGACGCTCGAGGAGCATGTGCACCTCGCGGCGCGCGTGACCGTCGGCGTCGGCAGCGTGCTCGGCGGCAAGCCGCAGGACCTCAAGTTCAAGGGCGAGGTGACCACCGTCGAGGTGGGCGAAGGCACCGTGATCCGCGAGTACGCGACCATCAATCGCGGCACGATGGAGTCGCAGCGGACGACCGTCGGCAAGGGCTGCTTCCTCATGTCGTACGTGCACCTCGCGCACGACTGCCACATCGGCGATGGCGTGATCATCTCCAACGGCACGCAGCTCGCCGGGCACGTGCGGATCGACGACCGCGCGATCATCTCCGGGCTCTGCGCCGTGCACCAGTTCGCGAAGATCGGGCGCCACGCCTTCGTCGGCGGCATGTCGCGCGTGGCGAAGGACATCCCGCCCTACGTGAAGGCGGTCGGCAACCCGGTGAAGCTCTACGGCCTCAACTCCGTCGGGCTGCAGCGCAGCGGCTTCCCCGATCCGGTCGTCTCCGAACTCAAGAAGGCGTACCGGCTCTTCTTCCGCTCCGACATGAACATCTCGCAGGCGATGGAGAAGGCGACGGGCGAGCTCAAGGACTTCCCCGAGGTGAAGGCGTTCATCGCGTTCGTCGAGGCGAGCGGCCGCGGGATCGTGATATGAGCGGCCCCCTTCGCATCGGCGTGGTGGGGACGGGCAGCCTCGGCTACCACCACGCGCGCATCCTGCGCGAGATCCAGGGCGTCGCGTTCCGCGGGTTCTTCGAGGCGAACGCCGAGCGCGCCGGCACCGTGCAGCGCGAGCTCGGCGTGCGCGCGTACGAGACGCTCGACGCCTTGCTCGACGACGTCGACGCGGTGTCCATCGTCGTCCCGACCTCGCGGCACCACGAGGTCGCGATGGCGGCGCTCGCCAAGGGGAAGCACCTCCTGATCGAGAAGCCCATCACGGTGACGCTCGCCGAGGCCGATGAACTGCTCGCGCTCGCCGAGCGGAACGGGCTCAAGATCCAGATCGGGCACATCGAACGGTTCAATCGCGCGATCCGCGCGGCGCTGCCGCACGTGAAGGAGCCGCTGTTCATCGACAGCGACCGCCTCGCCCCGTTCAACCCCCGCGGCTCCGACGTCGCGGTGGTGCTCGACCTGATGATCCACGACATCGACCTCGTGCTCACCCTCACCGGCGCGCCCGTGAAGGACGTCTCGGCGGCCGGCCTCGGGGTGCTCACGCCGTCGATCGACATCGCCGACGCGCGCATCACGTTCGCGACCGGCGCGGTGGCGACCATCACCTCGAGCCGCGTGTCGAAGGACCGGATGCGCAAGCTCCGGATCTTCCAGCGGAACGGCTACCTGTCGCTCGACCTCGCAGCGGGCACGGGCGAGATGTACCGCCTGCGCGGCGACGTCGACCTCGCGGCGCTCGCCAAGTCGGCGCAGCCGCTCGAGGCGTTCGTCGAGCGCGTGGCGATCGACGCCCCGGAAGGGGAGCCGCTCCGGCTCGAGCTCGAGAGCTTCGTCGCGGCCCTCCGTGGCGAGCAGCCGATCGCGGTCACGGGTCGCGCGGGGCGCGACGCGCTCGCGGTGGCGCTGCGCATCGTCGCCGACATCGAGCGGTCGCGCGCGACGATCGGGGCGCTCGCGCCCGGCCGCGGTGCGTGAGATCCTGATCCTCGCCGGCGAGGCGTCGGGCGACCTGCACGGGTCGATCCTCGCCGAGCGGCTGCACGCCCTGCGTCCGGACCTCGCGCTGGTGGGCACGGGCGGCACACGCATGCGCGCCGCCGGGGTCGAGATGCTCGAGGAGCACGAGGGGGTGGTGGGCTTCGTCGAGGTCATCCGTCACATCCCGGCCCACCTGCGGCTCCTCAAGCGGATCAAGCGGCGCATGGACGACGGGAAGGTCGCGCTGGTGCTCTGCATCGACTATCCCGGCTTCAACATGCGCGTCGCGGCCGCCGCGCATGACCGCGGCATCCCGGTGCTGTTCTACATCACGCCGCAGGTCTGGGCGTGGCGCGCCGGGCGCATGCGCACCATGGCGCGGATCTTCACCCGCGCCGCCGTCATCCTTCCCTTCGAGGAGGCGATGCTGCGGGCCGCCGGCGTGAACGCGACGTTCGTCGGGCACCCGCTGCTCGATCGCGCGCAGGCGATGCCGTCGCGCGCCGACGCCCGCGCGACGCTGGGCCTGCCCCAGGATGCGCGAGTGCTCGCGCTGTTCCCCGGCAGCCGCGCCGAGGAGATCCGGCGTCATCTCGACGACTTCGTCGCGGTCGCCCGCGAGCTCGAGCGCCGGCGGCCCGGCCTGCGCGTGGTGCTGAGCGTGGCGCCCACCATCCAGCTCCGGGACGACGAGGTCCCGTTCCCGCTGGTCCGGTCGCAGTCGTTCGATGTGCTGCGCGCGGCCGACGTCGCGCTCTGCAAGAGCGGGACGACGACGCTCGAGGCGGCGGTCGCGGGCACGCCGTGCGCGATCGTCTATCGCACGAGCGCGCTCTCCTACGCCATCGCGCGCCGGCTGGTGCGCATCCCGCACATCGGCCTGCTCAACATCGTCGCGGGCCGCGAGGTCGCACCGGAGTTCGTGCAGGACGCGTTCCGCCCGACGCCTGTCGCCGACGCGCTCGATCCGCTGTTCGACCCCGCGAGTCCGGCGCGGCTCGCGATGCTCGACGGGCTCGCCGAGGTGCGACGGCGGTTGGGCGAGCCCGGGGCGACGGCGCGCGTGGCGGAGATGGCGGCGGGGATGGTCGGGTGACCCGCGCGGCGGACACGACCGGCGCGCCGGACGACGCGGCGGCCACGGCTCGGCGCGAGGCGAGGAAGGTCCGATGGGGTGTCACGCTCGGCCTCCCGTTCCTCGCGCTCCTCGGACGGACCTGGCGCGTCGAGGAGGTCAACGATGCGCCATGGCGCGCGCTCGGCCGCGCCGGGAAGGCGTTCATCCTCTCGAGCTGGCATGGCCAGTTGCTGCCGCACATCTGGGCCAATCGCGGCCGCGGACTGCGGGCGATGGTGAGCCAGCACGGCGATGGCGAGATCATCGCGCGGATCATGGAGCGCATCGGGTTCCAGGCCGTGCGCGGGTCGACCACACGGGGCGGCCGCGCGGCGCTCGTCACGATGATCCGCGAACTCGAGGCCGGTCGCTCGTTCGCCATCACGCCGGATGGTCCACGCGGGCCCGCCGGCGTGCCGCAGCCCGGCGTGCTCATGGCCGCCGAACGCGCTCGGGTCCCGATCGTCCCCATCCGCAGTGAGATCGACCGGTACTGGAAGCTCGGGAGCTGGGACGGGTTCGAACTGCCGAAGCCGTTCGCCCGCATCCGCGTGATCTACGGCGACCCGTACCTGCCGGCGGGCACCGACGCGGACGCGCTCGCCGAACTGGCGCGGCGGATGGGCCCCGCCCCCACGCCGCGTCCGCGTCGGACGCGCGGCGCATGACGCGGATGGTCGAGCGGCTCTGGGCGCGTGATGGGATGGCGGTACGCGCCCTCGCGCCGCTCGGCTGGCTGTTCGGCGCGGTGACCGCGCTGCGGAACCTCGGATACGATACGGGGCTGCTGCGTTCGCATCCGCTCGGGTTGCCTACCGTCAGCGTGGGGAATCTCACCGTCGGCGGCACCGGCAAGACGCCCGTCGCGGCCTGGGTCGCGCAGTGGTTCCTCGTGCGCGGCCTGCGGCCCGCGATCCTGCTCCGCGGCTACGGGGACGACGAGCCCCTCGTCCATGCCCGGCTCACGCCGGGGGCGATCGTGATCGCGGACCCGGACCGTGTGCGTGGAGCGGCACGGGCGCGCGAGGCAGGGGCGCAGGTGATCGTCTTGGACGACGGGTTCCAGCATCGACGCGCGCGGCGCGAGGTGGACCTGGTGCTGGTCGCCGCGGAGCAGGGGAGCGCCCCGCGCCTGCTGCCCGCCGGTCCGGCACGGGAGCGCCCAGCAGCACTGCGGCGCGCGCAGGGCATCATCGTGACGCGGAAGAGCGCGGGCCCAGCCGCGGCCGCGGCGACGCTCGACGCGCTGCGCGGGAGCGCTCATGGGGCGGCGGAGGCGATCATCGCGCTCGCACCGGGCGAGCTCCTGCGCGCTGACGCCGACCGAGCGCTGGCGACGATGCCCCAGGAGTCGGTCGGGCTCGCGGCGCTCGCCGGCGCCCGCGTGCTCGCCGTCTCGGCGATCGGTGCTCCGGCGGCGTTCGAGGCGCAGCTCTCGGCCCTCGGCGCACGTGTCAGTTCGGCCGCCTTCCCCGATCATCATGCCTTCACGCCGGCCGATGTGACGTCGCTCACCGCGCGCGCGCGGGAGGCGGACCTCGTCGTCTGTACCCTGAAGGACGCGGTGAAGCTAGCCCCGCGATGGCCTCGCGGCGGTGTGGCGTTGTGGTATCTTTCCCAAGCGGTCACGGTCGAGCGAGGGGCGGTGGCGCTGGAGGCCCTGCTCGATCGGCTGGTGACCGCGACTCGTTCCTAGGCTGGTCCCGACCCGACCTCATCCGCCGGCGCGCGTGTGCCGGTTCAGTGCCCGAATCCCATGGCTGACCTCCGCCTCCCGACGAACCAGATCGTCCGCCCCGACAAGGATCGCTTCCTCAACGAGGAGAACCCCTTCGAGGCGATGATGTCGCGGCTCGACCGCGCGGCGTCGCTCCTCGACCTCGAGCCCGGCCTGTTGAAGGTGCTGCGGAACCCCGAGAAGGAGATCACCGTGTCGATCCCGGTGATGATGGACAACGGGGAGGTGGAGGTCTTCACCGGCATCCGTGTGCTGCACAACACGTCGCGCGGGCCGGCGAAGGGCGGCATCCGGTTCGACATGAACGTGACGCTCGACGAGGTGAAGGCCCTCGCGGCGTGGATGACGTGGAAGTGCGCGGTGGTGAACATCCCGTTCGGCGGCGCGAAGGGCGGCGTGATCTGCGATCCGCTCAAGATGTCGGTCGGTGAGCTGGAGCGCGTCACGCGCCGCTACACCGCGGGGATCATGAGCACCCTCGGCCCCGACTCCGACGTTCCCGCGCCGGACGTCAACACGAACGAACGCGTGATGGCGTGGCTCATGGACACGTACTCCATGCACGCCGGGCACTCCGTGTACGCCGTGACCACCGGCAAGCCGGTGGAGATGGGCGGGTCGCTCGGCCGCCGCGAGGCGACGGGACGCGGCGTGATGTTCTGCGTGCTCCAGTCGCTCGAGCACCTCAAGATGGAAGTGAAGGGTGCGACGGTGGCGGTGCAGGGCTTCGGCAACGTCGGCTCCATCGGCGCCCAGCTCATCCAGCAGGCGGGGTGCCGGATCGTCGCGATCTCGGACCGCACGGGCGGCTGGCACAACCCGAAGGGCGTCGACGTCGACGACGCGATGGCGTACGTGAAGAAGAACAAGACGCTCGAGGGATACGGGAAGGGCGAGGCCGTGACCAACGAGCAGCTCCTCGAGCTCGAGGTCGACGTGCTGGTGCCCGCCGCGCTCGAGAACGTCATCACGTCCAAGAACGCGAAGAACATCAAGGCGAAGGTCATCTGCGAGGGCGCCAACGGCCCGACGACCGCGGCCGCCGACGCGATCCTCGACGAGAAGGGCATCTTCGTGGTGCCGGACATCCTCGCCAACGCCGGCGGCGTCACCGTCAGCTATTTCGAGTGGGTGCAGAACCGCGGCGGCTACTACTGGGACGAGAAGACGGTCAACGACCGCCTGCAGAACATCATGGTCTCGAGCTTCAAGGACGTGCTGAAGCTGGCCATGCAGCACAAGGTGAACATGCGCACCGCGGCGTACATGGTGGCCATCAGCCGCGTGGCGACGGTGCACCGCCTCCGCGGCATCTATGCGTGAGGCGAACGTCGTCCCGGGCAGGATGGGGCGGCGGTGAAGGTCTGGGTGGCCGCCGTCGGGAAGCCGCGCGATGCGGCGCTGGCGGCGGCCATTCGTGAGTACGAGACGCGGGCGGCCCGCTATTGGCCGCTCGAGGTCGTGGAGGTGAAGGAGGAGTCGGCCCGCACGGCGACCGAGGCGGTGGTGATGCGCAAGGAAGGGGAGCGGCTCCTCGAGCGGATCCCGTCCGGCGCGCGCCTCGTCCTCTGCGACCCGGGCGGGGAGGCGATGGATTCCCGCGCCTTCGCGGCGATGCTGCAGCAGCAGCGCGAGCGGGCGCAGGACGTGGCCTTCGTGATCGGCGGCGCGCACGGACTGGGCGATGTCGTGCGTGAACGGCCGCACCGCCGGCTCGCGATGGCTCCGTGGACGCTCCCGCACGAACTGGCGCGCCTCGTGCTCGCCGAGCAGCTGTATCGCGCCGGCACGATCGGGCGCAACGAACCCTACCACAAGTGACGCGTCGACCCGTGTTCCTTCGCTCCGCCCATCCGCAGGCGCGCTGCGCCGTCGAGTGTCGTCGATGAGCGCGCCGCGCATCGTCACCGAGGCGCTGGGCGGCGGGCCGTTGTCCCGCGCGGCGCAGGACGGGCAGGCGCCGAGCGAGTGGTACAAGTCGAGGCCGCGAGGTGCCGCCGCGTGGACGGCGCATGCGGAGGAGGTGCGCGGGGAGTTCGCCGCCAGCCGCTGGCTCGCCGGGCTGCGTCCCGCGTTCGACGCGAGCGGGGTCGCCGCGGAACGGCTCGAACGCGTGGCGGCCGCCAACGGCATCGTCGTCACGACCGGCCAGCAGCCGGGCCTCTTCGGTGGTCCCATCTACACCCTGCTGAAGGCGTTCAGCGCGCTCGCGCTCGCGGACCGCCTCGAGCGCGACACCGGCATCCCGGCCGCGCCCGTGTTCTGGGCCGCCACCGACGATGCCGATTTCGCCGAGGCGGCCTGGACGGCGGTCGCCGACGACGGGGCGGTCAAGCGCCTCTCCATCCCGAGGCTCGGCAAGGACGGGCTGGTGATGGCGGAGATGCCCCTCGGCGACACCGCGGCGCAGTACGACGCGTTGCTGGCCTCTGCCGGATCGGCGCCGCATGCGCAGGTGCTCGACGCGCTCAGGGCGGCGTACGATCCCGAGGCCACGGTCGGGTCCGCGTACGTCAAGTTCCTCCGCACGCTGCTCGAGCCGCATGGCATCGCCGTGCTCGATGCGTGGCATCCGGCGACGCGCGCGGCGGCGCGGCCCACACTCATGCAGGCCCTGCGGCGCGCGCCGGTGGTGGACGAGGCGCTCGCGTTGCGCACGGTGGCGATCGAGCGGGCCGGTTTCCGGGCGCAGGTCGCGCGCGTGCCGCGCCTCTCGCTCGTGTTCCGGGGTGCGGCCGGCGTGAAGGAACGCGTGCCGATCCTCCAGGCCACCGAGGTTGCGGACCGCGCCGATGCCGTGCTCTCCGCGAACGTCCTGCTCCGGCCGATCGTCGAGCGCCGCATCCTCCCCACGGTGGCGTATGTCGCCGGACCGGGCGAGATCGCGTACTTCGCACAGGTCGGTGCGGTGGCCGAAGCGCTCGGGACCGCCGTCCCGCTCGTGGTGCCGCGCTGGTCGGCGACGATCGTCGAGCCCACCATCGACCGTCGCCTCGGCCGGCTCGGCATGGTGCTCGAGGACATGCGCACCCCGCATGATGCCGAGCGGCGCCTGGGCGACCGCAGCGTCCCGTCGGACATCCGCGCCGGTCTGGAAGCGCTGCGCGAGGACCTCGCCAAGCGGCTCGGTGCGTTGCGCGAGGCCTCCGCGGCGATCGACCACCTCGTGCCCGAGCGCGTGATCGAGGGGGCCCGGCACCAGATGCTGCACCGCGTGGACCGGCTCGAGCGGCGGCTCCGCGCGGCCGCGCGGGCGCGACAGACCGAAGCGGTGCAGGACCTCGCCGCCGTGCGCGCGGCGATCATGCCCGAGGGGCAGCGGCAGGAGCGCCGGCTGAACGCCGTTCCCATGCTCGCGCGCCATGGCGACCTGCTGGTGGCCCAGCTGAAGGCCGGAGCCGCGATGCACGCGGGGACGCTGGTCGGCGCTTGAGCACGAGCAGCTGGGGCGGCGCCCGGCTGATCGCCGCGGGGATCCTGCTCAGCCGGGTCTTCGGGCTCGTGCGCCAGAAGGTGCTGGCCTACTTCCTCGGTGACAGCGTCGCGGCCGATGTCCTCACGGCCGCGTTCCGCATCCCGAACTTCCTGCAGAATCTCTTCGGCGAGGGCGTGCTGTCGGCGTCCTTCATCCCCGTGTATTCGCGGCTGCTCGCCGAGGGGAAGCGGGAGGAGGCGGGCCGGGTCGCCGGGGCCGTGCTGTCGCTGCTCGCGCTCACCACGGCCGTGCTCGTCCTCGCGGGACTCGCGGCGACCCCGCTCCTCGTGGACGTCATCGCCCCGGGGTTCGAGGGTGAGGCGCGGGCGCTCGCGATCCGGCTCGTCCGCCTGATCTTCCCGGGCGTCGGCCTGCTCGTGCTCTCGGCGTGGTGCCTCGGCGTGCTCAACTCGCACCGCCGGTTCTTCCTGTCGTACGTCTCGCCGGTGCTGTTCAACCTCACCGTCATCGTCGCGCTGCTCGTCAGCGGCGGCGGCGCGGCGAGCGAGCGGGTCGCGTGGATCGCCGCGGTCGCGAGCGTGATCGGCAGCGCGCTGCAGTTCGCCATCCAGCTCCCGCTCGTGCTGCGGCTCGAGCGCAACCTCCGATTCGCACCGGACACCGCCTCGCCCCTCGTGCGGAGCGTCGCCACCCGCTTCGGGACGGTGGTGATCGGCCGGGGCGTGGTGCAGGTGAGCGGGTTCGTCGACACCGCCATCGCGTCGCTCATCGGCGCCGGCTCGGTGGCGACGCTCGGCTACTCGCAGGCGATCTCGATGCTCCCCGTCTCGCTGTTCGGCATGTCGATCTCGGCGGCGGAACTCCCGGCGATGGCGGGCGAGGTGGGGAGCAGCGAGGAGGTCGCGCGCGCTCTCCGCGCGCGCCTCGACCGCGGGCTCGGCCGCATCGCGTACTTCGTGATCCCCTCGGCGGTGGCGCTCTTCCTCCTCGGTGGCGTGATCGGCGCGGGGCTCTATCTCGGCGGCGAGTTCACCTCGTCCAGCGCGCGCTGGGTGCAGGCGGCGCTCGCCGGGTCGGCGTTCGGGCTGCTCGCCGGCACGATGGGGCGCCTCTACTCGTCCGCGAGCTACGCGCTCGGGGATGCCAACACCCCGCTGCGGTACGCGATCGTCCGCGTGGTGCTCGGCGCGGTGCTCGGCTGGTCGCTCTCCCGGACGCTCCCCGGCCTGCTGCACGTCGACGGCCGGTGGGGCATCGCGGTGCTCACGGCGGCGTCCGGGCTGGCCGCGTGGGTGGAGTTCCAGCTGCTGCGGCGCGCCATCACGGCGCGGATCGGGCGCACCGGCGTCGCGGGGCGGCGCCTCGCCGCGCTCTGGGGCTGCGCCATCACGGCGGGGCTCGCGGGCGCGGCGCTCACCAAGGTGGTGAGCCTCCAGCATCCGGTCCTCGTCGCGGCGGAGGTGCTCGGCCTCTACGGCCTCGGGTATCTCGGACTGACGCGGTTGCTCGGGGTGGACGATGCGCGACGCGCCTGAGGCCGTCGCGCAGAAGCTCGCGCACCTGCCGGAGTCCCCGGGGGTCTATCTCTGGAAGGACGCCGCCGGAGGGATCCTCTACGTCGGCAAGGCCAAGCGGCTGCGGCCGCGGGTGCGCAGCTACTTCGCGTCGGACCACTGGGACAACCCCAAGACGCAGCGGCTCGTCGAGCTCATCGCCGATGTCGAGACGATCGTCGTGCCCGACGAGGCGCATGCGCTGATCCTCGAGCAGAACCTCATCAAGGAGCACCGGCCCAAGTACAACGTGATGCTGCGGGATGACAAGACCTACCCGTACATCAAGGTCACGCTGCAGGAGCCGTACCCGCGTGTCTTCGTCACCCGACGGCTGCAGAGCGACGGGGGCCGGTACTTCGGGCCGTACACCGACGTCGCCGCGATGCGGCGCGCGCTCGACGTGGTGAAGCGCATCTTCACCGTGCGCTCGTGCAAGTACGACATGCCGCGCGAGATGCCCGAGCGCGCGTGCCTCGACTACCACATCGGCCGCTGCAAGGCGCCCTGCGTGTTCCTCCAGACCCAGGCGGACTACCGGGCGATGATCGACGAGGTGGTCGACTTCCTCGACGGCCGCACGGACGACGTGGTGCGCCGGGTGAAGGCGCGGATGGAGCAGGCGAGCGAGGCCCTCGACTTCGAGCGCGCGGCCGAGATGCGCGACGCGATCGTGCGGCTGCAGAAGCTCGAGGAGCCGACCGTCGTGATGGAGGTGGAGGGCGGCGACCGCGACGTCGTCGGCTATGCGCGCGACGGCGACGATGCCGCCGCGACGCTGCTCCGCATCCGCGAGGGGAAGCTGGTCGCGCGCGAGCACCGCTTCCTCGAGGGCGTCGAAGGCGAGACCGACAGCGTGATCCTCTCCGCATACCTCGTGGGCTCGTATCTCAAGGCGCCGGCGCGTGCGCGGGAGCTGCTCATCCCGTTCGACTTCGAGGACCGCGAGGTGTTCGAGCAGGCCCTGCACGGGGAGGCGAAGGTGCTCTACCCGCAGCGCGGCCCGAAGCGCGAGCTCCTCGACCTCGCCGAGCAGAACGCGCGGCACCTGCTCGAGGAGTTCAAGCTCGCCGACCAGGAGATCGACGAGCGCGCCGCCGATCCCGTCTATGAACTCGGGCAGCAGCTGGGGCTCGAGAAGCTCCCGCGCTCGCTCGTCTGCTTCGACAACTCCACGGCGCAGGGCAAGGACAGCGTCGGCAGCATCGTGTGGTTCGAGAACGGCCGGCCGCGCCGCGCCGAGTATCGGACCATGAAGGTGAAGTCGGTGGACGAGGCCGCCGGGCCGGACGACTTCCAGTCGATGCGCGAGGTGGTCGGGCGCTACTTCAGGCGTCGCATCGAGGAGCAGCGACCGCTGCCCGACCTCGTCGTCATCGACGGCGGCAAGGGGCAGCTGAGCGCCGCCGACGAGGCGCTCAAGGAGCTGGGGCTCGGTGCGTTGCCGCTCGTGAGCCTCGCCAAGCGCGAGGAGGAGATCTTCGTGCGCGGGCGCTCGGAGCCGCTCCGCCTGTCCCGCCGCTCGCCGGCCCTGCGGCTCCTGCAGCAGGCGCGCGACGAGGCGCATCGCACGGCCGTCGGGTACAACCGCAAGCGGCGCTCCATGCGCACGCTCACGAGCGAGCTCCTGCGCATCCCCGGCGTGGGCCCGAAGAAGCGGAGCACGCTCCTCGCGACGTTCGGCTCGCTCCAGGGTGTGAAGGACGCGACACTGGAGCAGATCGCCGCGGTGGAGGGTTTCAGCGAAACGAGCGCGCGGAAGGTATTGCAGGCATTGGGGGTGCTGCCGCCCGAGCCGGTCGGGGAGGCCGCGCCTCCGGATGCGACACCCGACGCACCTCCACGCGATCCGTCGTAGCCCGCATCACGCAGTTCGCCCGTGTCACGACGTTCAGCCTTCTTCCCTCAGCCATCATCCCAGATGTCCTGGTCGCTCCACTGCTCCGCCTGCGCCTACACCCAGCCCGACGGCCTCAAGCTCGCATCGCTGTGTCCCGACTGCGGCCAGCCGCTGCTCGTGAGCTACGCCACCGCCGTCCCGCGCGGCGCGATCACCGGCGACGCGAGCCTCTGGCGCTATCGCGCCGCGCTCCCCCTCGCGAACGGTGAGCATGCCGTCACGCTCGGCGAGGGCATGACCCCGCTCATCGAGCTTCCGCATCTCGCCGCGGAACTCGGCGTGCGCCGGCTCTGGGTGAAGGACGAGGGGATCAACCCGACCGCGAGCTTCAAGGCGCGTGGCCTCATGATGGCCGTCACGCGCGCGAAGGCGCTCAAGCTCCCCGGCGTGTGCGTGCCGACCGCGGGCAACGCCGGCATCGCGCTCGCGGCGTACGCGGCCGCCGCGCAGCTGCCCTGTCGCATCTTCGCGCCCGAGACCACGCCACCGCCCATCCTCGGCTCCATCCGCGCGTTCGGCGCGGAGCTCGTGCTCCTCCCCGGCCACATCGGCGACGCGGGGAAGGCCACCATGGCCTTCGCGAAGGAGAGCGGCTTCTTCAACGTCGCGACCGTGCGCGAACCGTACCGCGTGGAAGGGATGAAGACGATGGGCTACGAGGTCGCCGAACAGCTCGGCTGGCGGCTGCCGGACGCGATCGTGTACCCCACCGGCGGCGGCGAGGGCACCATCGGCATCTGGAAGGCGATCGGCGAGATGCTCGAGTGGGGCTGGCTCCCGCGCGAGGCCGCGCGCCCGCGGATGATCATCGCGCAGGCCGCCGGGTGCGCGCCGCTCGTGCGCGCGTTCGCCGCGAAGGAGGAGAAGGCCACGCCATGGGAGAACCCCTCGACGCACGCGAGCGGCCTCCGCGTGCCGGGTCCGCTCGGCGACCGCATGACGCTGCGCACGCTACGCGAGAGCGGTGGCGATGCCGAAGTCGTGAGCGAGGAGCGCATCAAGCACGGCACGTTCCTCCTCGCATCGCGGTCCGGGATCGACGCCGCCCCGGAGGGCGGTGCCGCACTCGAGGCGGCACGCCAGCTCGTCGCAGCGGGGCGCCTCGCGAAGGACGCCGAGGTCGTCGTGTTCAACACGGGGTCGGGCGCGAGCTACCGCTGGTAGGCTCGGTCGGTGGACCCGCGCCTATATTCACACCCATGTCGACCCGCATCGCCATCCTCGATCCCTTCTCCGGCATCGCCGGGGACATGTTCCTCGGCGCCCTCGTGGACGCCGGGCTCGACGAGGCGTTCATCACGTCGTTGCCCGCGACACTCGGTCTCGAAGGCGTCACCGCGACCGTCACGAAGGTCTCGCGCGGCCAGATCGCGTGCCGCAAGGTCGACTTCGCGATCCCGCCCCAGCCGCACGGTCGGCACCTCAAGCACATCAAGGCCATCGTCGAGGCCAGCGCGGCCCCCGACCGCGTGAAGGCCAAGGCCATGCAGGCCTTCACCCTCATCACGGAGTGCGAGGCGGCCATCCACGGCACCACCGTGGAGCGCGTGCATCTCCACGAGGTCGGCAGCGTCGACGCGATCCTCGACATCATGGGCAGCATCTGGGGACTCGAGATGCTCGGCGTCGAGTCGGTCTTCTGTGGCGTGCTCTCGCTCGGCGACGGGTTCGTCGACACGCAGCACGGCCGGATGGCGGTCCCCACGGCGGCGACGTTGCGGCTGCTCGAAGGGCTGCCCGTCCGACCGGGGCCCGAGGGCGCCGGCGAGCTCGTCACCCCCACGGGGGCGGCCCTCGTTCGCGTCCTCAGCGCCGGCGCGCCGCCCGCCGAGTACATCCCGCGTGGCAGCGGATTCGGGGCCGGGACCAAGGATTTCAAGGACCGCGCGAACGCGCTTCGCCTGGTGCTCGCGGATGCCGAACCCGACGCGGTCGCAGCTGCCTCCGTCGGTCGGCCGGACGGGACGCGAGCGAACGGGACGGGGACCGTCGAGCAGTTGGTGATGCTCGCGGCGGACCTCGATGACGCCACGGGCGAACAGGTGGCGGCGGTGGCGGACTCGCTCCGGGCCGCGGACGCGCTCGACGTGACGCTCCTCGCGACCGTGATGAAGAAGGGGCGCCCCGGCACGCGGATCGAGGTGCTCTGCGCACCGCGGCAGGCCGCGGCGCTCGAGACGATCCTCCTGCGCGAGAGCACCACCATCGGCGTGCGGCGGCACTCGGTCGGCCGGCGCGCGCTCCCGCGCTCGACGCGCGAGGTGCGCGTGGACGGTCAGCTCGTCCGGCTCAAGGTCGTCCAGCTCCCGGACGGCACCAGCCGATCCAAGCCCGAGTTCGACGACGTGCTCAAGGCGGCGGCCGCGCTCGGACGCACCGCGAGCGACGTCTCGGAATCGGCGCGCCGGGCCGCACAGGACTGAGACGACGAACCCGTAGGCGGCATCACGCGAAGCCACATCGGTGCGACAGTGCAAGTAGCTGTCGCGCATTGTGTTCCGCTTGTTCGCCTGATACATTGAGTGAGCCGCGACCTGCGGCTTTTTTTGTCGCCTCGCCGCCCGTCTCCGGTCCGCCGCATGGTCCGTGTCCTTCGCGTCCAACCTGAAAGCATCGCCGCCGAGCTCGGGATCCTCCCGGGCACGGAGCTGCTGTCTGTCGACGGGCGGGCGCTCGAGGACTTCCTGGACTGGGAGTTCCTGACCGCCGACGACGCCTTCGAACTCGAGGCCAGGCTTCCCGACGGGGAGCACGTCGTGTTCGAGATCGAGCGCGAGGGCGGGGATCCCATGGGCGTCGAGCTCGAGCCGCCCAACGTGCGTCGGTGCGCCAACCGCTGCGAGTTCTGCTTCATCGAGGGCTTGCCGAAGGGGCTGCGGAAGCCGCTGTATGTCCGCGACGACGACTACCGGCTCTCCTTCGCCTACGGGAACTTCGCGACCCTGTCCAACCTCAAGGACAAGGATTTCGCGCGGATCCTCGAGTACCGGCTCTCGCCCCTCTACGTGTCGGTGCACGCGACGCCCTGGGAGGCGCGCAAGAAGCTCCTGAACAACCCGCGCGTCCCCAACATCGTCGAACAGCTCAAGCGCCTCACCGACGGCGGGATCCAGTTCCACGGCCAGATGGTCGTCGTCCCGGGGCTCAACGACGGGGACGTGCTCGAGCAGTCGCTCGCGGACCTGTACGCGTTCGGCGAGGCGTGCCTCAGCGTCGCGCTGGTCCCCGTGGGCCTCACGCAGTTCTCGCACATCTACACGGGCGAGTCGATGGACCGCGGGAACGCCACGCGGATCCTCGACGCCGCCGAGCGCTGGGCCCGGAAGGCCGAGGCCGAGCGCGGGGAGCCCTGGGTCTACGGCTCCGACGAGTTGTACCTGCTGGCCGGCCGTGAGCTGCCCAAGGCCGAGTTCTACCGCGACTTCGCGCAGATCGAGAACGGCGTGGGTGCCGTCACCTCGCTGCGCGACCGCGTCCGCGATGGCGTTGCGCGTCTCCCGCGACTCGATGGCAAGCGCATCGGGGTCGTGACGGGTTCAGCGATGGCGTCCCTCATGCCCGAGCTGATCGACCAGCTGACCGCCGCCACCGGCGCGCACTTCGAACTCATCCCCACCGTGAACTCGCTCTTCGGCCCGACGGTCACCACCGCCGGCCTCCTCGTCGGCGCGGACATCTCCGCCGCGCTCGCCACCCGCGCCGACCTCGACCTCGCACTCATCCCGGCGGAGACGATCAACGACGCCGGGCTCTTCCTCGACGATCGGACCTTCGTCGCGGTCCGTGAATCGCTCCCCATGCCGGTCTACCCCTCGTACGACTTCATCGACGTGCTCGAGCACGAGGGGCAGCCGGTGCGCGCGCTCGAGGAGAGCGGCATCCATGGCTGACATCCCGGTGGTCGCCGTCGTCGGCCGCCCCAACGTGGGCAAGTCGGCGCTCTTCAACCGCATCATCGGGGACGACACCGCGATCGTGAGCGACGAGGCGGGCACCACTCGTGACCGCCACTTCGCGCTCGCCGAGTGGCAGGGGCGTCCGTTCTGGCTCGTCGACACCGGCGGGCTCGTGGAGGATTCCACGCTGCCGATGGACGTCGCCATCAAGCACCAGGTGCGCGAGGCCATCGCCGAGGCGGACCTGCTCCTGCTCGTCGTCGACGCCAAGGCCGGGCTGCATCCGAGCGACGCGCGCGTGCTCGACCTGCTGCGCGCCTCGCGGAAGCCATGGCTGCTCGTCGCCAACAAGGTGGACGACCCGCAGAAGGCGGACTACTTCGAGTTCTTCAACCTCGGCGCGGGCGACGTGATCCCCGTCTCGGCGGCCAACGGCAAGAACTCGGGCGACCTGCTCGACATCGTCGTGTCGAAGCTGCCGGACACGTCCGGGGACGGGAAGAGCGACGCGCTGCGCGTGGCGGTCGTCGGTCGGCCCAACGTGGGCAAGTCGTCGTTCATCAACCGGCTCCTCGGCGAGGAGCGGCTCGTCGTGTCCGACGTCGCCGGCACGACGCGCGACTCGATCGACACGCCGTTCACGTATCACGGCCGCCAGTTCATCTTCGTCGACACCGCCGGCCTGCGCCGGCAGAGCAAGGTGGACGACGGCGTCGAGTTCTACTCGGCGCTCCGCACGCGTCGCGCGATCGACCGCGCCGACCTCTGCATCCTCATGATTGACGCCACCGAGGGCCTGCACAACCAGGACCTCAAGATCGCGACGCTCGCCTGGGAGGCCGGTCGCGGGCTCATCGTCGTCGTGAACAAGTGGGACCTGAAGGAGAAGGACGACAAGACGTCGGCCAAGTTCGTCAAGGAAGCCGGCGAGAAGGTGCCGTACCTCAAGTGGGTGCCGTTCCTCTTCACGTCGGCGCTGAGCGGGCAGCGCGTGAACAAGGTCCTCGACGTCATCCTCGAGGTGGAGGCCGAGCGCGGCAAGCGCATCTCGACGAGCGACGTGAACGAGGCGCTGCAGGAGCTGCTCGCGCGTCGCCAGCCGCCGCAGGCCGCCGGGCACGAGATCAAGCTCAACTACGCGACGCAGGTCGAGACCTCGCCGCCGTCCATCCTCGTGTTCGGCAACAACCCGGACCTCGTGCAGGAGCACTACATCCGGTACCTGCACAACGGGTTCCGCGAGAAGTGGGGATTCATCGGCAACCCGCTCAACGTGCTGATGCGCCGGAAGGGAGGGCGCGACTGATGCACCCGGCGTTCGCGGTCGGCATCGCGTACCTCGCGGGCTCGATCCCGTTCGCCTACCTCGCCGGTCGCGTGCTCAAGGGCATCGACCTCCGGACCGTCGGATCGGGGAACCTCGGCGCGACCAACGTCTTCCGGAACCTCGGGACCGAGGCCGGCGCCGTCGTGCTTCTGCTCGATGCGCTCAAGGGCGCGCTGCCCGTCGCGCTGCTGCCCTCGCGCATCGACGCCGCGTTCGTGGGGGATGCGCGCCAACTCCTCTGGTGGGGGCTCGGGCTCGGGATGGTCGCGATCGCCGGCCACGCCAAGCCGGTCTTCCTGCTGTGGAAGGGGGGCGGGAAGGGCGTCGCCACCGCCGCCGGCGTCTTCGGCGCGCTCGCGCCCGCGGCGCTCGGCATCGCGCTCGTGGCCTTCCTCGCGGTGGTCTGGCGCTCCCGGATCGTGTCGCTCGCGTCGATCAGCGCCGCGCTCGTCCTGCCGCTCGCGGTCTCGTTCACGCTCGGCGTCATGTCGCCGGTCTTCGCGGTCTCCTGCGCGATCGGCCTCTTCATCGTCTGGTCGCATCGGAGCAACATCCAGCGCCTGCGCGCGGGGACCGAGCCGCGCTTCACGCGGGCATCACCGGAGGGCACGCGATGAGATGCACCATCGTCGGCGCGGGTGCGTGGGGCACGGCGCTCGCCAACCTGCTCGCGGAGAACGGCCACGAGACCATGCTCTGGGCGTTCGAGCCGGATGTCGCCGAGTCCGTGGAGGCCCACCGCGAGAACCGCCGCTTCCTCCCGGGCATCCCGCTGCACCCCGACCTGCGTGCGAGCGCGACGCTCGACACCGCGTGCGCCGGCGCGGAGCTCGTGCTGTTCGCGTCGCCGTCGCACGTGCTGCGCCAGGTCGCGGCACAGGCGACGCGCTGGATCCCCGAGAACGCCCGGCTCGTCGTCGCGACCAAGGGCATCGAGCGCGACCGCCTCGCCCTCATGACCGACGTGGTCGCCGAGGAGGTGCCGGGGCGCGCGATCGTCGCCCTCTCCGGGCCGAGCTTCGCGATCGAGGTCGCCCAGCATCTCCCCACCGCGATCGTCGCGGCGTCGTCCGACCATGCGGCCGCGCTCTTCACCCAGCAGGCGTTCAGCACGTCCGCGTTCCGGGTGTACACGCAGAAGGATGTCGTCGGCGTGGAGCTCGGCGGGTCGCTCAAGAACGTGATGGCCGTCGCGACAGGCATCGCCGACGGACTGCAGCTCGGCTTCAACGCGCGCGCCGCGCTCATCACGCGCGGTCTCGCCGAGATGACGCGCCTCGGCGTGAAGCTCGGCGCGGACCCCGCGACCTTCGCCGGGCTCGCGGGCGTCGGCGACCTCGTGCTCACGTGCACCGGGTCGCACTCGCGCAACCGGTCGGTGGGCATCGAGATCGGCCGCGGCGCCACGCTGAGCGAGGTGCTCCAGGGTCGCGAGACGGTGGCCGAGGGCGTCACGACCACCGAGAGCGCCAAGGCGCTCGCCGCGCGCGAGGGCGTGGAGATGCCGATCGTCAACGCCGTGCACCGGGTGCTGTTCGAGAAGCAGCCCGCCCGCTGGGCGCTCGTCGAGCTCATGACCCGCGACTTGAAGGGAGAGCACGAGTGACGGTCCCCAAGGGCGAACCCGTCCGGGAGTTCTTCTCGATCGGCGACGTCTGCGAGCTCACCGAGCTCAAGCCGCACGTGCTGCGCTACTGGGAGAGCCAGTTCCGCGTGCTCAGTCCGGCGAAGAACCGCTCGGGCAATCGCGTCTATTCGCGCCGCGAGGTGGAGTTCGTGCAGCTCATCAAGCACCTGCTCTACACCGAGAAGTACACCATCGAGGGCGCCAAGCAGAAGATCGAGGAGCACCGGAAGGGCGGGGGCGTGAAGTCCGCCGCGCGGAAGGGCCTCGACGCCGAGACCGTGCAGCTCCTCGAGCAGGACCTCAAGGGCATCCTCTCCATCCTCGAGGCGAAGGACTGAGCCGTCGCTGCGGCTCCGGCCATCCGCCCTCCCTCGCCACACTGCCACGCCTCGCACCACCATGCGCCTTCTCCTCAGCAACGACGACGGCATCCTCGCGCGCGGCCTCGACTGCCTCGAGCGCGCCGCGAAGCCCCTCGGCGACGTCTGGGTCGTCGCGCCCGACCGTGAACAGAGCGCCACGAGCCACTCGCTCACGCTGCACCATCCGCTCCGGCCCGTGCAGCTCGGACCCCAGCGCTGGCAGATCGACGGCACGCCGACCGACTGCGTGATGGTCGCGATCGAGGCGCTGCTGCCGGCCCGCCCCGACTTCGTGCTCAGTGGGATCAACCACGGTCCCAACATGGGGGAGGACGTGCTCTACTCCGGCACCGTCGCGGCGGCCATGGAAGGCCTCGCCCTCGGCGTGCCGAGCATCGCGGTCTCGTTCGCCGGCCGCGTGCTGCGCGCCGACGACCAGCTGCTGGACGAGCACGTGCCGACGCTCACGCGGCTCTTCGAGCACCTCACGTCGATCGACGCCTTCCCGCCCGACACGTTGCTCAACGTGAACATCCCCGCCATCCCGGCGAGCGAACTCAAGGGCGTGAAGCTCACCCGCCTCGGCCGGCGCGTGTTCTCGGATTCGCTCCAGCGCATGAAGGACCCGTGGGGCCGCGACATCCTCTGGATCGGCGGCGGCTCGGTGGCCTGGAGCGGCGGCGAGGACTCCGACTTCCGCGCCGTGAAGGACGGCTACGTGTCGGTGACGCCGCTGCATCTCGACCTCACGGCGAAGGACCACCTCGACGACGCCTCGCGTTGGTGGAAGCCCCTGTGATCCGCCAGTACGGCGGGGCGCGCCGCCGTCTCATCGAGGAGCTCCAGGCGAAGGGGATCCACGACCTCGCCGTGCTCAATGCCTTCAACGAGGTCGGGCGCCACCTGTTCGTTCCGTCCGGCGTGCAGCACCGCGCGTACGAGGACGCACCGCTGCCCATCGGGCATGGGCAGACGATCAGCCAGCCGTGGGTCCACGCCAAGTACCTCGAGCTCCTCGGGCTGACGGGGAAGGAGAAGGTGCTCGAGATCGGCACAGGGTCGGGGTTCCAGACCGCCCTGCTCTCGAAGCTCGCCGGGCAGGTGTTCACCATCGAGCGCATCGGCGCACTGTCGGACGAGGCCCGAACGGCGCTCGCGAGCGCCGGCATCACCGGCGTGGTCTTCCGCGTGGGAGACGGCACGCTGGGCTGGAAGGAGTTCGCGCCGTTCGACGCGATCCTCGTCGGCGCGGCATCGCCGGACGTGCCGAAGCCGCTCCTCGAGCAGCTGGCGGTGGGCGGACAGCTGCTCGTGCCCATCGGCGGCCGGGACGAGCAGCGACTCATCAGGATCCGGCGCACCCCGACCGGATTCGAACGCACCGAGCTCGATGCCATGCGCTTCGTGCCGCTCATCGGCGCGCACGGCTTCGACGGCTGACCCACCACCGCGACCCCGACCCCACCGCGATGCCAGATCCGAGCATGCCGCTGGAGGCGGCCCTCACGGCGGCCATCGTCACCGTCCCGGACTTCCCCAAGCCCGGCGTGTCCTTCAAGGACATCACGCCGGTCCTCCTCGATGCGCCGCTGTTCCGGCGCGTCACCGAGGCGTTCGCCGACCGCTGGCGCGCCGAAGGCATCACCAGGGTGCTCGCCATCGAGAGCCGCGGGTTCCTGTTCGGTGCGCCAGTGGCGCAGTCGCTGAGGGTGGGGCTCGTCCCGGTCCGGAAGCCGGGAAAACTCCCGCGCGCACGGGTGACGGCGCGCTACGAACTGGAGTACGGGTCGGATGCGCTCGAACTGCACTCCGATGCCGTCGGCGCCGGAGACCGGGTGCTGATCGTCGATGATGTCCTCGCCACCGGCGGGACCGCGGCGGCGGTCGTCCGGCTGGCCGAGCAGGCGGGGGCCCGCGTGGCCGGGGTCGCCGCGGTGATCGACCTCAGTTTCCTGCCATGGCGCCAGGCCCTCCCAGGGCATAACGTCCAAGCACTGGTCCGGTACTGACTCGGCCGCCACCGGAACGGAACGATCGTCGGGTGTGACGAGTATCACACGGCATACCCCTACCGAGGAACGGGCAATGCGCATGGGAAAGCCCGCAAGACTCGCAGTCCTTCTCGTCACGCTCGGCGCCGCGCCCGTCGCGGCACAGCAGGGATCGGGGCAGGGATTCCTGTTCCGTCCACCGCCCGGCACGCTGACGGTGTACGGCGGGCTCGCCGCACCGTTCGCCAGCGGCGGCGTGCACGAACTCGCGACCACGGAACTCACGCTCGATCGTGGCGACTTCCGCTCCGGGTCCTACGGCGCCGACATCGCGTTCACCGTCACGCCGCGCCTCGATATCGTGCTCAGCATGGAGCGCGCGCGCAGTCTGCGCCGCTCCGAGTACCGGGATTGGGTCGACAACAACGACCTCCCGATCGAGCAGTCCACGCGGTTCGACCGCGTGCCGCTCATCGCGTCGGCCCGCTACTACTTCGCGGATCGCGGACGTCGCGTGGGCTCGGTGGCCTGGATCCCGGCGCAGTTCGTCCCCTTCGTCTCGGGAGGCGTGGGCACCACGCGGTACGCCTTCGAGCAGAAGGGCGATTTCGTGGACGAGCAGACGCTCAACATCTTCACCGACCAGCTCACGTCGCGCGGTTGGGCGTTCACCATGTCGGCCGGGGGCGGCGCCCAGTGGAACCTGAGTCCGCGCCTGCTGCTCACGGGCGAGGCCCGGTACCTTCACGCCGTCGGCGATGGCGACCGGCCGGGTGGCGAGTTCTCCGGTTACAAGGTGGACCTCTCGGGGGTCAGCACCTTGATCGGCATCACCGTTCGCTTCTGACGAGGACATGACCATGCGTATCGATCGGATCGCCACCGCCGCCGTGCTGAGCCTCCTGCTCGCATCGCCCGCGGTCGCACAACAGGGGTTGCCGTTCGCCGGATGCTGGGCCCCCGCCGATGGTCTTTCCTCGCGTGACCGGCTGTGCATCACGCCGACCGGCACGAACATGCTCGAGGTCACGTCCATCACCGCCGATGGCAAGGCCACCGAATCCCAGCTCAGCCTCGACGGCACGCGCATCGCCGTGAAGTCGGAGGACTGCCAGGGCTGGGAGGAGGGACGCCTCACCGACGACGGTGAGCGGATCATCGTCTCGGCCGAGCTCACCTGCGGGCGCGAGCCCACGCAGGTGCGGTCGACGGCGTTCACCATCACGCCGAGCGGCTACCTGCTCCAGGCCACGGGCACCGGCCTCGCGATGGTCGCCAAGACCACGGTGCGGCTCTTCGGCCCCGTCGATTCGTACGCCGACATCCCGCAGGCCACGCGCGAACTGCTCATGCCGCATCTCGTCGCGGGCGAGGCCGCGCGTCTGGGCGTCCGCGGGCACACGCTCTCGGCCAAGGATCTCGTGGAGTTCGAGGAGATGGGTGTCGCCGCGCCGATCATCGACGTGATGGTCGCCGCGTCGTATCCGAAGAGCTTCGTGATCGACGGGCTCGGTGAGGTCGCGTCCACCGAACTGGCGCAGGGCAACGCCGTGGAGCGTCCGCGTCGGCTCTCGCCGTACCAGTACATGAACGGCTATCCCATGCTGTCCATGTACGACTGGCAGATGATGTATGAGTGCCGGCGCCTCGGGTTCTTCAACTACTCGAACGGCTTCGGCTGCGGCAGCTACGGCATGCTCGGGTACGGCGGGTTCGGCTACAACGGCTTCGGCTTCGGCGGCTACGGCTACGGTGGGTACGGCGGCTACGGGATCCCGGTCGTCGTGCGTCCCGTGACCCCGGCGCCCTCGGCGCCTGGCGGTCGTGCCATCCGTGGCCGCGGGTACACGCAGACCGGCAACGACAACTCGGGTGGCACCGCCTCGCCGCGGACGAGCGTCAGCGCCGGCGCGAGCAGCTCCGCGAGCGCGCACTCGGGTGGTTCGGGTGGATCGTCCGGTGCGTCGAGCTCCGGCGGCTCGTCGAGCGGTTCGACCGCGAGGACCGCCAAGCCGCGCCCCTGAACGCCGCGCGCCGGACATCGCCGCGGTGACGAGGGGGCCCATCCGCAGGGATGGGCCCCCTCATTACTTTCCGGCACATCGCCCCCGTAGCTCAGGTGGATAGAGCGACGGTTTCCTAAACCGCAGGTCGGCAGTTCGAATCTGCCCGGGGGCATTGGAGAGGTCGCACGCCTTCAATAGGAGGCGGGGCGCGACTATCTTACCCGATTGCCGCGCGGCGCAGGGCCTGCCGCGGCATCACCACCCGACGACACACCTCATGACGAAGACCGGAGAGGCGGCGCGCCCCATCACGCCCGCCATCGAGAGCGAGACGCTGGGCGAGCTGTGGATCATCCACCAGAAGAAGATCATCGTCGCCGCGATCGTGATCGCCGTGGCGGGCGGCGGCTTCTGGCTCTTCCGCCGTTCGGCCCAGATCAAGGAGGAGAAGGGCGGCCTGGCCTTCTCGTCCGCCGAAGCCTCGTTCATGAGCGGCAACAAGGCGCTCGCGGTGACCGAGCTCGAGAAGATCATGTCGCGGTACGCCGGCACCACGGCCGGAACGCAGGCCGCCATGCTGATCGCCCAGGCCGAGCTCGAGCAGGGCAAGACCGCCGAGGCCATCGCGGTCCTCGAGTCCGGGCTCAAGTCGGCGCCTGACGCGCTCAAGGGCGGGATCCACGCCCTCATCGGCGCCGCCCATGAGAGCGCCGGGCAGCCGGCCGAGGCGGCGGCCGCGTATGGTCGGGCGGCTGCTGCCGCCCAGTTCGCGCCGGACCGGGACATGCAGCTCATCGAGCAGGCCAGGAATCTGGTCGCCGCGAATGACCTGGCCGGCGCCGAGCGGATCTACGCGGAGATGGCGCGTCGCGAGGATTCGCCGTTCGCGGGCGAGGCTCGCGTCCGGCTTGGCGAGGTCACCGCCAAGAAGTAGGGCACCTCAAGTATCACTTGAGGTCCGAGGCCCGGCGATTTCGCCGGGCCTTTCGCGTTCCGCGGGCCGGAGTGTACGCCTGCTGTCGCTGAAGCTGGACGACTGTCGCCTCTCCTGTCCTCAGACAAGCGACTCGCATAATATGTATTATGTCAACTACACGAGTGGAACGGCTGTGGATATCAGCCTCGCCGCTCACAGTTCGCGCAGGACGCCCTCGAACACGATTCTCCCCTCGCCCGCCAAGGACGGCGTCGTCCCCTCCACCCCCGGTCGGAGCGTGACGGTCAGCGTTCGGCCGGATCGGGTCCGCAGACGGGTCACTCCGCCGGCCTCACCCCAGGCGCCGAGCAGCACCGCAGACGCCACCGAACCCGTTCCGCACGCCAGGGTCTCCGCCTCGACGCCGCGCTCGTAGGTCCGGATCCGCCAGCTGCCGTCCGGCTCCGGAGACACCCAGTTCACGTTCGCGCCGGCCTGCAGGCTCTCGTGATATCGCAGCTCTGGCCCCCGGGTGGCCAACTCGATCATGTCCAACTCGTCGGTGCGGACCACGAGGTGCGGCACTCCGACCGTGGCGAACCCCATGCGGAGTTCGCCGTGGAGCCGACTGATGCCCGCGTCCGTCTGGATCCCTTGGGCCGGCTGGAGGTCGACCTCCGGCTGGCCGCTGCTGATCCGCCCCCGGACGGTGCCCGCATCGGTGGCGAACGTCAGACCGTCGGGCTTGGCGACCTCAAGTTCAACTGCAAGCCTGGTGGCGCACAGCGAGGCGTTCCCGCAGAGCTCGCCGAGGCTGCCGTCGCGGTTGAGGTATGTGAGCCTAAAGTCATGTACGTGAGCGTCTTGGATGATCGCAACTCCATCCGCCCCGACCCCCGTGTGCGGCGCACAGACTGCGCGGACGAAGGCCGGGTCCGAGGCTCGGCGCGCCAGCGGATCGTCCCCGCGAGCGTCGAGGAACACGAAATCGTTCCCCGAACCCGACATCTTCCAGAACCTCACAGGCGCCCCGTGAGCGCCCAGAGGCGCAGGCGCCAGACCATCAGGACCGCTTCCCGGACGATGTGGCCGCTCATCTTGCTCTCCCCCTCCGTCCGGTCGGCGAAGACGATCGGGATCTCCGCCGGCTTGAACCCCTTTCGCATCGCCCGGAACGACATCTCGATCTGGAAGGCGTAACCGTTCGACCGCACGTCGTCGAGGTCGATGGCGGCGAGCACCCGGCGATGGAAGCACTTGAAGCCGCCGGTGGCGTCCCACAGCTGCATCCCGGTGACCCACCGGGCGTAGATGTTGGCGCCGTAGCTGAGCATGAGCCGGGTGATGGGCCAATTCACGACCGTCACCTTGGCGTTCAGGTACCGCGAGCCGAGCACGAAGTCCGCCGTCTCCGCCGCCTTCAGGAACTGCGGCAGGTGGCCCGGATCGTGGCTGAAATCGGCGTCCATCTCGAAGATGAGCTCGTAGTCCCGGGCGAGCGCCCAGCGGAACCCGTCCAGGTAGGCGGTGCCGAGTCCGAGCTTCCCCGGCCGGCGCAGCAGGTGGACGCGCGGATTGGTCGCGGCGATGCTCGCGATCAGGTCGCCAGTGCCGTCGGGCGAGTTGTCATCGACGAACAGCATGTCGATGCGCGGGTCCTGCGCCAGCGTCCGCTCCACCAGGGTGGGGACGTTGAGCTTCTCGTTGTAGGTCGGGGTGACGACGAGGGCGCGCTCAGGCATCGACCGCCGTCCGCCGCTGCAGCACCGCCCCTGCCCCGATCGCGAGGAACGCCGCCACGAGGGCCGCGATCGTGATCATCTTGCCGCGCTCGTACGAGGCGCTGGCGAACGTCAGTTCGACCTTCCGCGCGCCCGCGGGCAGCGGAACGCCCATCATCGAGAGGTCGGCGCGATACACCTCGCCGGGGTTCCCGTCCACGGTCGCCGTCCAGCCCGGGTAGTAATTCTCCGACACCATGAGCGCCGACTTCGCCGGCGCTGGTGCGTCCAGCTCCACCACGATGTGTCCGGGGGCGATGGTGGACTTGGCCTTGATGGCCAGCGGCGCGGGCGCGGCCTGCAGCTGCTCGCCCTCCACCTTCGCGTCGGGGGCGAACAGCGCGACGCTGTTGGCCGGGAATCGGGGATCGTGGAGCGCCCCGTTCACGACCTCGTCCGGCTGCTTCATGATGGCGGCCGTGACCCAGGCCGCCGGGTTCTCGCCGGGGACCTTGAACAGCCAGACCGGCGTGCCGGCGCCGTTGAGTACCGGGCCCATGACGCGCTGGCTGCCGGGGATGATTACGGTCGAGTCGTTGTAGACGAACCAATGCACGTTCGCGATCTGCCAGAAGACCGGATTGCCGATCTGGTTCGATCGGCACTCGGCCCCATCCAGCAACTGGTCGTACCGCCCGATCTGGTTGCCATGGTACCCGCACGCCAGACGGATGCGGTGGACCATGTAGGCATCGCCGCCCAGATACGCGTCGCGCCCGGCGGGCGGGTTGCGGACGAGCAGGTTCACCACGCGGCCGGGCTCCGGCTGCGCGTTGATGTGGTCGATGATCGCGTCCGACTTGTACATCTCGGCCGCCGGCGCGGAGAAGTTCCAGTAGAGCCGTTCGATGCTCCAGAAGTCCGCGATCAGCAGCGCGGCGAGCGCGGCCGTCGCGGCCATGGTCGTCAGACGCCGCTTCTCGAGGAGGAGCACCAGCCCGCCGACGGCGAGCACCACGAGCAACGACCGCAGCGCGCCCGCATGCATCGCGGCCCGTGCGACCGGATCGGTGAACCGATCCATGAACTGCGTCTGCTGCGCGTCACCCGGCACGAGGCCCACGAACGCCCCGCGCAGCGCTCCGCTCAGGCTGAGCAGCAGCATCACCACGCCGAAACCGACCCAGCCATACACCTGCTTCCGCGGGATCCCTGCGGTGAGCAGCCGCTCCGCGCCGCGCGCCGCCATCACCGCCGTCGCGAACTGCGCCAGATAGTAGAACGTGCTCGGCGCACGGAAGAACTTCGCGCCCGGCACGAGCCAGAAGACGAGATTGTAGAACGGGGTGAATCCGCCGAGCGACCAGAGCACGGCCACCGCGAGGAAGCCGAGCCAGAACCACGAGTCCTTGCGCCGGCCCCAGAACGCGCCTGCCACCGCGAGCATGAGCACCGCCACGCCGATGTAGTCGGAGTGGAAATGGATCCCGTTGCGGCCCCAGTAGTCCGTGAGGATCCCGGAGAACTGCGGGAGGTAGCCGTTGATCAGCTCCTCCGGCGGCATCGAGTAGCTCACCGCGTGGTCCCATCCCTTCCCGCCGGCGCGTGGTGACCAGTCGATGTACTCGAACACCGGCACGAACTGGATCGCCCCGATCAACCAGCCGCCGAGGATGCCGGCGAGCGAGAGCCCGAGCCGCTTGATCGCCACGGGCGTCGCGAGCTTCACTTCGCCCCCGAACGCGAGCAGCAGTCCGTACGCGCCGGCACCGAGCAGCATGTACTGGTAGAGCTGCGGATGCGGCGTGAGCACACCGAGCCCGCTCACGAGCATCAGCAGTCCCCATGCCCACTTCTTGTCGTCACGGATCCCCCACGTGAGACACAGGAGCATGAGCGGGAATAGCGCCGAGATGAACAGCTTGCCGTCATGGCCCGGCGAGACGAGCCCGGCGATCGGGCCGCTCATCATGTACGCCAGTCCGCCGATGAGCGAGGCCCAGAACGAGAGCCCGGTCGACCGGAGGAACCAGTACGTGAAGACGCCCGCGAGCCACAGATGGAGGATCATCCCCCACGTCATGCCGACGTCGACGCCGAGCAGCAGGCGCAGCAGGAACGTCGGATAGAAGATGTCGCCATGCATCGCGGCGACGTACGGCATGCCGGCGAACAGGTACGGGTTCCACAGGGCGAACCCGCCCGTCTGGGCCATCACCGAGGCAGCGAACTCGCGCACGGGATAGCCGCCGATGTACTGGTCGCTGATGCCGGTGACGAGGAACTTCCCCTGGAGGGCGGGCCAGGCGAGGGTGAGGGTGGCGAGCGCGTACGTGAGCGACGCCCACAGCGCGGCGAACCGCGGCGCCGGGGCGGAGTTGGTCTCAGTGGCCATCCTCTAAAGATGCCCGGCTGGCGGGGCCCGGGGAATGCCTCACGGCCGCGTCAGCGGCCGGCCGCGCTCCGGTACAGTCGCGCGTACGTCGAGGCGACGGCCGCGGCGCTGAACCGCCCCAGCGCGAACCGGCGCGCGGCGGCGCCGAACGCGCGCGCCTTCGCCGGTCGCTCCACGAGGTCGTCGATCGCCCAGGCCAGCCGACGGACGTCCGCGGGTGGGACGAGGTGCCCCGTTTCGCCATCCACGAGCGTGTCCGGGAGTCCGCCCGAATCGAACGCGATCACGGGCGTCTCCGAGAGCGAGGCCTCCACCGCGGTCAGCCCCAGTCCCTCGTCGATCGCGGGGATCACGAGCGCGCAGGCGTCCCGATACCGCTTCGCGAGCTCGGCCTGCGGGAGGATCGGCGTCCACGTGATGCGCTCCGCGAGTCCGAGCGCCGCCGCCCGGTCGCGGAGCGCGCGGTCGTCCACCCGCCCCGCCCCCACCACCTCGAGCGTCGGGCGCGACCGGCACAGCGCCATGGCCTCGAGCAGATGCTGCAGTCCCTTCTGCGGCGCGAGCTTCCCGATGAAGAGCAGCCGCGCCTCGCGCGCGGGCGGCCCTGGCGTGAAGTCCTCCGCTCGCACCGGCATCGGCGCGACGAGCACTTCCCTGCCCCCGACCTGCTCCGCCCGCCGCGCGAGCCACGACGAGACCGCCGTGAGCGATGCCGACTGCTCGGCGACCATCCCGAACAGCCGCTGTCCGGCCACCGAATCGAGCATGCGCACATCGGTGCCGTGCATGGTCGTGATGAGCGGCAGGCCCTTGATGCCCGACGCCGCCGCGCCGGTCAGTCCGCCGGGGATCCACCAGTGCGCGTGGATGAGATGCGCGTCCTGCTCGCGTGCCGCGGCCAGCGTCCGGCGCAGCCCGTTCGCGAGCATCCCCGCGAACGCGAGGCGCGCGCCCCACGACGCGCGCACCTGGTCGCCCATGGTGCCCGTGTACGCGAGCGTCTCGAGCGCGCGCGGTGCGTACCGGTAGCGTCGCACCGCGAGCCCTTCGAACGAGTCGTGCGATGCGAGCCCGAGTGCGCTCGGTGCCACGATCGTCGTCTCGATGCCTTCGCCGCGCAGCGCGAGCGCGAGCTGCGCGACGAACAGGCCCACCGGGTCATCGTGCGTGCGCGGGAACGCGTGCGCGAGCGCGACCACGCGGAGCGGCGCGCGCATCAGCCGCCCACCGTGCCGCGCGTGCGGGAGAGCGCGTCGCCGATGACGAACGGCGCGCCCGCCGCACGGATCGCCGCATCATCGCCCACGATCACCGGGTCGCCATTGGCGGTGATCGCCTGCACGCGCAAGGAACGGCGCGCCTTGCGCCAGCGCACGATCTCGTCCGCCGTCGCGAGCCACGCGCCGCGCGCCGCGAGCTCGCGCACCAGCCGCGCGTACGCCTCATGCGCGCCGGGGAATCCCAGCGCGGGCGTGAGATTGGGATGCCAGATGCCGCACCACACGCCCATCACCGCGGCCGCGCGATCGGCGAGCTCGAGCGCATCGTCGATCCACCGCGACGGGTCCTCGATGCCCTGATACTTGCTCTGCGCGCGGTCCATCCAGCAGAACGGCAGCTCCTCGAGTGCGAGCGGCCGTTGCGCGTCGTGATCCCACACCGGCACCACGTCGGCCAGCCCGAGGCGGAAGCCATTGCGGTCCGGGAAGCCCGCGGTCGAGTCGTAGGCGAAACCGGCCGATGCCATCGCCCGCTCGGTGACGCCGACGGTCCGCTTGAGGAAATGTTGCCGCACGCCGGTCACCACGCCGTCGGCGATCCGGCCGAGTCGCGTGCGCTGATACACGAACGCATCGCCGTCGGCGGCGGTCTCGAAGCTGCCGTGCAGCCCGATCTCGTGCCCCGAGGCGCGGAGGTCACCGAGGATCGCGCGGACCCGCGGGCTCTCCGGGAGATACGTGACATCGCCCGCCTTCATCGTCGCGACCGTCGGCGAGCCGCAGATGATGAACCACGTGGACCGCGCCTGGGCCGCACGCTCGGCGTCGAGCACCGCATGCACGCCCGTGCGCACGGGATCGCCGAGGAGGCTGCCGAGGGCGGAGCCCGCGACGCGCATGGCGCGGCCCATGTCGCCCTTCTTCGCGAGTTCCGCCAGCCGCAGCGCCGTGAACGCGGGCCAGAGGCTCGCCACGTCGAGGTCGTGCGAGAGACAGGCCGCCCACATCCTGCCGTGCGGCCAGAGCGCCGGCCCGAAGAAGGGCCGTGTGCCAGCCGCCTTCCTCGCCGCGTTCTTGAGCGCGAACGCGAACGCCGAGAGCACCGGATGCCGCTCGTAGCCCGCACGGACCAGACGGTTCGCGGTGCTCACCGGCCGCCCGTGCCTGTCCTTCTCGGCGTCCGCGCCGTCGCTCGCCATCGAGAGCATCTCGCCGACCAGGCGGAGCCACCACACGGGGAGGCGAACCTCTCCGTCGGCGAACGGGATGGGCGTGTGGATGGTCGCGCGGAGCGGCGCCTCGTGGTCGGCAGGGATCTCGTCCACGAGCACCAGTCGCACCGCCTGTGCGGCGGCCTCCCCTTCGGCGGGCAGCAGCGCCGCCGCGTCCACGAGGCACGCGAGCGCAAAGCGCTCGAGCGGGTCGAGTCGGGTCGTGTCCGGGAGGGCGATCATCGCTTCGGCGTCAATCTACCGGGAGGGTTGCGAGGTGCGCCACGGCACGCCCATCCTTCGGCGCCCCCTCGGAGCACCACCGCAGGACGGACCCGGAGACCTCGCTGGCCCCGCTCATCCCGAAGACGCGCCTGCCGATCGCGCACCTGCTCCTGTTCGGCTGGATGCCGTCGGCGCTCCGCGCCTTCGCCTACCGCAGCTTCCTCGGCTACTCCATCGGCAAGAACGTCAGGTTCGCGCCGGGATGCGCCGTCGTCGGGCGCGAGGTGCGCATCGCCGACGACGTGGAGATCGGCCTGCTCGCCGTGGTGCAGGGCCGCTCGATCTCCATCGGCCGGCACTCGAGCGTGGGCACCATGAGCTACCTCAGCTGCGAGCGGATCGAGATCGGCGAGGACGCGCGCATCCGCGAGCAGGTGTTCGTCGGCGGCCCCGCCCTGCCCGAGTCGCTCTTCAAGCTCGGCGACCGCACCATCGTCCTGCAGAACACCAACATCAACCCGACCAAGCCGGTCGTCATCGGCGACGACTCGGGCATCGGCGGGCACTGCCTCATCTTCTCGCACGGTGCGTGGCTCAACCAGCTGGACGGCTACCCGGTCACGTACGAGCCGGTGACCATCGGCCGGAGCGTCTGGCTCCCGTGGCGCGTGTTCGTGATGCCGGGCTCCACCATCGGCGACGGTTCGGTGATCGGCGCCAACTCGCTGGTGCAGGGCGAGATCCCGCCGTACTCGCTCGCCGTGGGAACGCCGGCCAAGGTCATCCGCTCGGCGCCGCAGTTCCCCAAGAAGCCCGATGCGGCGCAGCAGGCGGCGATGGTGGAGCAGATGCTCGGCGAGTTCGAGCGGTACCTCGCCTACGAATCGGTGGCGATCACCGCGGGGGCCGTCCGCGAGTACGCGTCGTCGGCCGGCGTGTTCCGCCTGCACCGCATCGCGCCCGCGACCGCAGCGCTCCCGCAGGGGCTCCGGAGCGGCGACACCATCCTCGCCGAACGCGCGCTCACGGCCGACGAGCTCGCGCGCCTGCGCGCGGCGGGTATCCATTGGCTCGACCTCGCGGGCCGCTCGCGCAGCCGTCGTGGGTCGCCCCTCACCGAGGAGCTCGCGCTCTTCCTCGGGCGCTACGGGATCCGGCTGCCGCGCGACGGCTGAATCGCGAGGAACACCAGCCCGGGCGCGATCTCGAGCGCCGTGCGCCACAGCCGCGTGATCGCGGCGATGATCGCGGCTTCGGCGGGCGACGCCACCCCGGCCGCGCTGAGCAGCCAGACCATCATCCCGTCGGCGACCCCCAGTCCCGCTGGCGGGCCGAGCGAGAGGAAGCCGGCGAGGTACGAGCCGACGTAGATCGCGATCGCCGCGCCGTACGAGAGCTCCACGCCCGGCAGTGTCGCACCGACCAGCAGCTTGAAGGCCACGCCGTACGCGAGCCACGACGCCACGCTGCCCACGGTCGCCACGGTCACCAGGCGCAGGCTCATGCCGGGCAGCTGCAACGCCAGCCCGGTGCGCTGCGCGACCCACTTGAGAGCCACCGGGCCCAGCCAGCGGATGGCCGCGAGCATCCCGATCGCGATCGCGATCGGCACCCACGGCGCGCTGTCGCCCGCTCCGCTCACCTCGAGCACGGGCATGAACGCCATCGCCAGCACCATGCCGCACAGCGTGTTCACGATGGTGAGCACCACCGCGGCGCTCGTCGCCGCCGACGCGGAGGCCCCGCGCTCCTTGGCGAGCACGGCGAGCGCCCCCATCTGCCAGAGCGCGCCCGGGATGTACCGCGCGAGGTTGGAGACGAACCAGATCCGCGCGCTCTCGGCGAACGCCAGCGGCGAGCCCGCGTCGGCCACGCAGGCGCGCCAGGTCCAGATGAGGACCGCGTACGCGGCGAACACCACCAGGCTCGCGAGCGCCACGAGCGCCCACTCCGGTCGCACCGTCGCGGCCACCTCGCGCGCGGCGCTCCATTGGCCTTGCAGCGTGAACAGCGCGGCGGCGACGACGGCGGCCCCGCCGATCCACGCGACGATGCGTCCGAGCCGGGGCCTCGCGCGGGGCTCCGCCGCCCCGTCGGTCACGGGTCGCGCTGGCGCGAGACCAGGTCGTCGATCCGCCGGCGCAGTTCCCCCTGCTCCGCGCGCATCACCGCCACCTGCTCGCCGAGGATGCCGATGGCGAAGAACACCGAGCCGAGGAGCAGGCACGTCTGGATGAGTGTCCACACCCACCGCAGGCCGATGCCCTGCGTGAACAGCAGCGCGAGCGCCACGACCCCCGAGAGCACGCCGAGCGCGAACAGCCCAGCCCCGAGCATGCCGAACGCGAGGAGCGGCTTCTGCCCGAACCGCAGTTCGAACCACACCGCGAGCATGTCGAGCACGCCGATGGGGATCCGGCTCAGCCCGAACTTCGATTTCCCGGCGTGCCGTGGATACAGCGGGATGGGCACCTCGCTCACCGTGTAGCCCTTGGCGTGCGCGAGGACGATCATGTAGCGGTGCCAGTCCGGGCGCACCGGCTGGTCCTCCATGATCGCGCGGCGATAGGCCTTCACGTTGTTCAGGTCGCGCACCGGCACGTCGAACAGCGAGCGCGAGAGCTTGTTGTAGATCCCCGAGACGAACGCCTTCTCGTACACGCCCTGCTTGTAGCCCGTGACCATGTCCGACCGGTCGTCGAGGATGGGCTGCACCAGCGTCGGGATGTCCTCGGGCTTGAACTGCAGGTCGGCCGGATAGAACACGAGGATGTCGCCGCGGGCATGCAGGTACCCGGTGCGGAGCGCGTCGGCGATGCCGCGCTGGGCGCGGTGCTGCGCGCTCCGCAGGAACGGATGCCGGGCCTCCAGCTCGGCCAGCACCGCACTCGTCGCGTCGCGCGACCCGTCGTTCACGACGATCACCTCGTACCCCACCGGCTGCTTCGCGATCATCTCCGCGCACAGCGAGACGAAGAGCGGGAGGTTCTCCGCCTCGTCCTTCGCCGGCACGAGGATGGAGACGCGCGGCGCGGTGGCGGCGAGCGGAGCGGAGGCGGGAGCGGTGAGCGCGGACGCGGTCATGGGACGGACGTGGTGATCGTGCCTGGTGGCGCCGGGGGTGGACTACAGCCGCTTGCGCATGCGCGCCGGGAGCACGCCGAGCTGGTCGCGGTACTTCGCCACCGTGCGCCGCGCGATCTGCACGCCGTCGCGCTCGAGGAGCTCCACCAGCGCCTGGTCGGTGAGCGGGTTCTTGGGATCCTCGTCGGCCACGAGCTTCTCGATCGTCGAGCGGATCGCGCGCGCCGAGACGTCCTCGCCGTCGGAGCTCTTGAGGGCCGACGAGAAGAAGTACTTGAGCGGCAGCACGCCGCGCGGCGTCTGCGCGAACTTCTCGTTGGTCACGCGCGACACGGTCGACTCGTGCATCCCGATCGCCTCGGCCACCTCGCGCAGCGTGAGCGGTCGCAGCGACTGCTCGCCCTTCTCGAAGAACTCGCGCTGCCGGTCGACGATGAAGTGCATCACCTTGAGCATCGTCTGCCGCCGCTGCTCGATGGCCTGGATGAGCCACTGCGCCGCGCTCAGCCGGCTCGTGATGAACTCCTTGCTCTCCCCGTCGAACTTCTTCTTGTCGCGCGCGATGTCCTGGTACGACTTGCTGAGCTTGAGTCGCGGCAGGTTGGCGTCATTGATGAACACGAGGTATTCGCCCTCGACCTTCTCCACCACGAGGTCCGGCACCACGTAGTTGTCGCCGCCCTCGGCGAAGGCGCGCCCCGGCTTGGGGTTGAGCTTGGCGATCGCGTCCGCGGCGGACTGCACCACGCCAGGCGGCACGCCGAGCTTGCGCCCGATCTCCACCCAACGGTGCGCGATCAGCTCGGAGAAGTGGTCCCGCACCAGCGTCTCCGACAGCGTGCCCTCGAGCCCCGAGTCCTTGAGCTGCAGCACGAGGCACTCGTGCAGGTCGCGCGCGGCGATCCCCGGCGGGTCGAGCGCCTGGATGGTGCGCAGCATCCGCTCGCACTCGGGCATGGTGAAGAGCGGGAGCTCGCGGTCCACGTCCGCGGCCTCGGCCGCGCGCGTCAGCTCGCCGTTGATGCCCGCGAGGATCTCGTCCAGCGACGCCGCCAGCCAGCCGTCCTCGTTGATGTTCCCGATGAACTCGTCGGCGAGCAGTTCCTCGCGCTCCGAGAGGTCGAGCAGGCGCACCTGGTCGCGCAGATGGTCGTCGAGCCCGCGCGAGGCGACCGTCGTGGGCTCGTAGTGCTCGCGGTCGTCGCGCTCCTCGCGCATCCCGCCCACCTCGAACCCGTTGAGGAGGATCTCCTCCCACTGCGACTCGTCGTCGCTGTCGGCGGCCTTCTGCGTCTCGGGCTGCTCCGCCTCGGCCTGCTCGTCCGCCTCGGCCGCGGTCTCCTCGCCCGCCTCCACCTCCTCGTCCTCCGGCTCCACGAGCTCGAGGAACGGGTTCACCATCAGTTCCTGCTTGAGGTGCTGCTGCAGGTCGAGCAACGGCATGTAGAGCATGTCCATCGCCTGGTACAGGCGTGGATTGACCTTCAGCTCCTGTCCGAGCCGTGCCGACTGCTGCAGCCCCGCCTTCATGCGGACGCCTCCGGCGAATGGCTTCCGGTCGCCGGGCGCTCGCTCTCCGGGTGCTCGGCGCGGAACCGCTCGCGCAGCCGCGCCGTGAGCGTCGGGCCGAAGTACACCTTCGAGACCGTGTCGTCGAAGATCAGCTCACGCACCGGGCCCGACACCTTCACCGAGCCGTCGAACATGATGTACGCGCGGTCCACGATGTCGAGCGTCTGCTCCACGTTGTGGTCCGAGATGAGGACGCCGATGCCGCGGTCCTTGAGCGACGCGACGATCTGCTGGATGTCGTGCACCGCGATCGGATCGACGCCTGCGAACGGCTCGTCGAGCATCATGAACTTGGGCTCGGTCACCAGCGCCCGCGTGATCTCCAGCCGGCGCCGCTCGCCGCCCGAGAGCGCGTACGCCTTGCTCGCCCGGAGGTGCTTGATGCTCAGCTCGTCGAGCAGCGTCTCCAGCCGCCGTTCGCGCTCCTTCCGGTCGATCGGCAACGTCTCGAGGATCGCGAGGATGTTCTCCTCCACCGAGAGCTTCCGGAAGATCGACGGCTCCTGCGAGAGGTAGCCGATGCCCCGCCGCGCGCGCTGGTACATCGGCATGCGCGTGATGTCGGTGCCGTCGAGCCGGATCGCGCCCGCGGCCGGCGGGATGAGCCCGGCGATCATGTAGAACGTCGTCGTCTTGCCCGCGCCGTTGGGGCCGAGGAGGCCCACGATCTCACCCTGCCGGAGCTCGAGATCGACCTTGTTCACCACGTTGCGCTTGCGGTACGTCTTCACGATGCCGTGCGCCGACAGCACGCTCCCCGTGCCGACCGCCGCCTGCGCGAGCGCGGGGGTGCGCCGCGCCTGCGCCGGGTGCTCCCCCGTGAGCCGCAGCAGCGCCTGCAGCGCCGCCGGCTCCGCGGTGTGCCGCCCGCGGAGCTCGGCCGCCAGCCGGATGCGGAGTTCGCTGTCGGCGCGGCCGGCCTCGATCTCCTCGAGCGCCCCCGACCCCACGAGCCGCGGCAGCGCCACGCGGCGCAGGTGGTCGCGCACCTCGTCGAGCGAGAGCCGCCCCGCCTCCGCCTCCACGTCACGCCCTTCGGCGCGCATCGCGTTCAGGTGGTCGTCGCGGTACGCGATGGCCACGTCGTGGAACGGGGCCACGCCGTCGGCGTCCGCCCGCTGGCAGACGGCGAGCAGGCAGAGCGCGGTCGACCGGTCCCCGCCGGTGAGGCGGAGGATCAGGGCGCGGTCTGGGCCGTCAGTGGGGGTGTGCTCGGTCACGGGCGCGTCGTCGGTGGCTTCGGGGCGGGCTTCGATGCGGGTTTCGGTATGGGCTTCGCGGCAGCGGAACGCGTCGTGTCGGGCGCGGCGGCGATGGGCTCGAGGAACAGTCCCCGGGCACCGTCCCGGACATCGACCTTGGAGACCTCTCCGTCGTCAAAAGAGACGACGATCTCCCGCCCCGTGTTATAACTGATGTTCGGGGGACCCCGGACCCCCGAGGACGGGGCGAGCTGGTAGTACGCCCTGGCGGTCCCCGAGGCCGTCACCTGCTTCATCTTCGCGCCGGCCGTGTCGCCCACCACGGCGCTGTCGAACAGCGCCACGATGGTGTCGCCCCGGATCCAGTCGCGCTCGTCGGAGATGATCTTGACGGAATCGACGACGGTATAGGCCACGGCCTTGCCGAGGGCGTGCAGTTCGCTCATCCGCTGGCCGGGCATCCGGATGTCGAGCGAGTCCGCCTCCATCTCCTGCTGAGGCGTCACGGCGACGGCGCGGCCGCCCCACGTGTACACCTGCTGCATGAGCTGGTCGGCGAAGCGGATGTCGATGGTGTCCCCGCTCAGGTTGAGCGAGTCGCTCACCACCCGCGCCTTTCCCGACGATCGCACCCGGTCGAGCTTCTGCTCGGTGGACCAGACGTCGATCTCCACTCCGTCCATGGTGAACGGGCGCTCGCCCTGCCCCACGACCTTGGGGTCCTTCAGCAGCCTCGCGAAGCCGGTTCCCTGGTCGAGCGTGGCCGAGTCGCCGGTGGCGTGCATGTCAGTGCGGTCGATGACCACCTTCCCGGACATCCACACCAGCGAGTCGTTCTCCGAGAGGACGAGGTCCGCCGTGATGTCGGTGGAATCGCCGCGGGTCCCGGTGTCGCCGGCCGCGCGTGTGCGCGCCCGCGACCGGCGCGCAGCGCTGTCCTGCGGTGCCATGCGGACGAACGGCCGCCCCGGCGCGCGCCACGAGGGCGTTGCGCGCAGGCCGGGCTTGGCGCGCAGGTATTCCATGAGCGGACCGGCGAACCGCGTGCCGGTGTTGGTCTTCCCCCGCACGTTGCCGGTCGCGACGAGCCGCTCCTCGCGCGTGTAGTACACCATCCGGTCGGACTGCATGTTCATCCGCGGCTCGGAATACCGCACGCGGTTGATCAGGATCAGCTCCCCGCGGTCCTCGTAGTGCTCGGCGCTGTCCGCCAGCAGGCGGTTGCCTTGGCCGATGCAGGTCGCGTCCACGCCGCCGCTCACGAACACGCGCGACGTGCCGTCCGGCATCGTCACCTTGTTGGTGGACGTGGTCACCACGCCGCCGCGCACCACGCCGGTGAACTCCACGTTGCAGGTCTCTCTCGCCTGTGCCGCCAGGCTGGCCGGCCGCGCGAGCGGCACCGCGCCCGTCAGCGCGACCGCCGTCGCCACGAGGAGCACCGACCGCGGCATCACGCCTATTCCGGCATCCGCACGGCACCGCCGCGCGCCTTCTGCACCTGCAACACCTGCACCGCGTTCAAGCTCGGGTCCGTCCGGAACCCGATCCCCCGCACTTCCTTCTCCCCCGGCTCGGTCAGCACGAACGCCGAGTCCGACGACACCAGGTTCTGCGTCTGGATGTACCGGATCATCGGCGTCTTGAGCACGCGCCCGTCCACCGACGTGATCACCACATCGCCCCACGCCTCGAGCACCTGGGCGCGCGTGTTGATGCTCCCCAGCCGCGCCACCAGCGTCGCTTCCTTCGACCCGGTCGCCCCGAAGAAGTCGCCGTGCGCGTTCCGCAGCGAGATGCGCGTGTTCTGGTCGAGGAACAGCGCCGTATCCGCGAACACCTCGGCGCGCAGCAGCCCGCCGTCGGTCACCAGCGTCCGGAACCCGAACGCCACCTGATCGGCCGAGTCGAGGATCGCCAGGTCCGAGCTCTCCACGCCCGGCGTGTCGCCGGGACGCGAGCAGGCCCCGGCCACGACCGTCGCGGCAAGGAGACCCAGCACGGGAACCATCCGCACGGCGCGTCGCATCAGACGGCCCCCGCGCGCATGAGGTCGTGCAGGTGCACCACGCCCACCACGCGTTCATCGTTCCCCAGCACCGGGAGCGCCACGATCCCCTTGGTCTCCATCAGGTGAACGGCCGCGCTGCCCAGCTCATCGGCATGGATGGACTTCGGCGTGCGCGTCATCACGCGGGTGACCGGGATGGGGAAGATCTCCTGTTCATGCTCCATGAGCCGCGAGAGATCTCCCGTGGTGATGACGCCCTGCAGCCGTCCGTCGGCCTCGGCGACGATGCAGATACCCCGCCGCTCGGCGAGTTGCACCACGGCCTCGCGCATGGTCGCCTGCGGGGCCAGGATCGGGAGGGGGTCGCTCACCATCACGTCGCGCACGCGGAGCAGCAGCTTGCGGCCCAGCGAGCCCCCGGGATGGAACCGGGCGAAGTCCTCGCGCCCGAACCCCTTCTCCTCGAGCAGGGCCACCGCCAGCGCGTCGCCGAGTGCCAGTGCCAGCGTGGTGCTGGTGGTCGGCGCGAGGTCGTGCGGGCACGCCTCCTCGCGCACCCAGCCGTCGAGCGAGATGCGGCACGTCTTCGCCAGCGTCGAGTTGGGGTCCCCGGTGATGGCGATGCACGGCACGCCCAGCCGCGTGAGCTGCTCCAGCAGCGGCAGCAGTTCGGCCGTCTCGCCGCTCTTGGAGAGCAGGATCGCGACGTCCTTGTCGGTCACGATCCCGAGGTCGCCGTGCACGCTCTCGGTGGGATGCAGGAAGTACGCGGGCGTGCCGGTGGAGGTCATGGTCGCGGCGATCTTGCGGCCGATCAGCCCCGACTTGCCGATGCCCGCGACGATCACCCGCCCGCTCGACCCCTTGATGAGCGCCACCGCGCGTGCGAACTCGGGCCCGAGCTTGTCCACCGCGGCGCCGATCGCCTCCTGCTCCAGGCGCAGCACGCGACGGCCGCGCTCGATCATCCGCGCTTCGTCGCTCACATCTCCTCCGAACGGGCCGCGACGTACGCCTCGACCTGCGTGTCCCACTCGCCACGCGCGCGCAGCAGCAGCTCGCAGAACTCGCGCACCGCGCCCGCGCCGCCGCTCTTGGTGAGGTGCACGCTCGAGGCGCGCCGCGCCTCGGCCGTCGCGTTGCCCACGCACACCGGCAGGCCCACCAGCCGCAGCACGCCGAGGTCGGGCAGGTCATCCCCCACGAACGCCACCTGGCTCCAGTCGAGCTTGTGCTTGGCCAGCAGCTTCTTGAGCGCCGAGACCTTCCGCGCCTTGTTGTCCTGGATGCAATCGTCCACCGCGAGCTCGATCGCGCGGAGGCGCACACTCTCCGATTCCCGGCCGGTGATGATCGCCGTGCGGATGCCCGCCTGCTTGAGCATCACGATACCCAGGCCGTCCTGGATGTCGTAGCGCTTGAGCTCCACGCGGTCGCCCGCGCTGTCGCCGAGGATCACGCCGCCGTCGGTGAGCACGCCGTCCACGTCGAAGCAGACGAGCCGCACGCGGCTCGCCGCCAGCGCGTCGATGGTCTGGGCGTTGGCACCGAGGATCATCGGCGGACGATCTCCCACGTGGCGACGCACTTCTCCACCAGCGCGTCGAGGTCCTTCAGCGGCACCATGTTCGGGCCGTCGCTCGGCGCGTGGTCCGGGTCCGGATGCGTCTCCATGAACAGCCCGTCCGCGCCGGCGGCGATGGCGGCCAGCGCGAGCGGCGGGATGAACTCCCGCGCCCCGCCCGAGGCCCCGCCCTGCCCCTGCCCCGGCCGCTGTACCGAGTGCGTCGCGTCGAAGATCACCGGCGCGTCGGTCGCCTCGCGCATGCGCATGAAGCTCCGCATGTCCACCACGAGGTCGCCGTAGCCGAAGAACGAGCCGCGCTCGGTGACCGCGATCTCGCAGCGGCCTTCGCCCTTGTGGCTCGACGCCTCGTGGGCCGCGCGCACCTTCTTCACCGCGCCCGCCATGCCCTCGGGATGCAGGAACTGGCCCTTCTTCACGTTCACCGGCTTGCCGGTCGCGCCCGCCGCCTCCAGCAGGTCCGTCTGCCGGCAGAGGAACGCGGGGATCTGGAGCACATCCACCGCCTGCGCCGCCACCGCGCACTGCTCGGGGAGATGCACGTCGGTGAGCACCGGCAGCCCGCTGCGCTCGCGCACCCGCACCAGCGAGGCGAGCCCTGCCTCGATGCCGGGGCCGCGCATGGCGCCCGCGTTGGAGCGGTTGGCCTTGTCGAAGCTCGCCTTGAAGATGATCCCGCCCGGCACCTTCTCCGCGAGCTTCGCGAGATGATCGGCCACGCGGAACATCAGCTCGTCGCCCTCCACCTGGCACGGGCCGGCGATGAGGAACAGCCGATCGACCGGGAACGTCGCCGGCATCAGTTTGCCTCGGCCAGTTGCGCGTGCCCGCGCGTGGCGCTGCCGGCGCTCGACTTCTGCGCCGCCGCCGCGACGAACGCCGCGAACAGCGGATGCGGGCGCGTCGGACGCGACTTGAGCTCCGGATGGAACTGGCACGCCACGAAGTGCGGATGGTCCGGCAGCTCGATCATCTCCACCAGCGACCCGTCGGGCGAGAGGCCCGAGAGACGCATGCCCTGCTGCTGGAACGTCTCGCGGTACTGGTTGGAGACCTCGTACCGATGCCGGTGCCGCTCGCTGATCTCGGGCTGGCCGTAGATCTCGGCCGCCTTGGAGCCCGGCTTGAGCCGGCACGCGTACGCCCCCAGCCGCATGGTGCCGCCCATGTCCTTCACGTTCTGCTGGCTCTCCAGCAGCGAGATCACCGGGTTGGAGCATTCCGGCGCGAACTCGCTCGAGTTGGAGTCGTCGATCCCGCACACGTTGCGCGCGAACTCGATGATCGCCACCTGCATGCCGAGGCAGATGCCGAAGAACGGCGTCTTCGTCTCGCGGCAGGCCTTGATGCACTCCACCATCCCTTCCACGCCGCGCACGCCGAACCCGCCCGGGACCAGCACGCCGTCGAACCCGAGCACGATCTCGCGCGCCTTGGCGGCGTCGGTGAACAGGTCGCTCGACGTCCACGCGATCTCCACGCCCACGTCGTTGGCGATGCCGCCGTGGATGAGCGACTCCTGCACGCTCTTGTACGAGTCGGCATAGTCGGTGTACTTGCCCACCACCGCGATGCGCACCCGACGCGACGGCGCGATCACCCGGTCCACGAGCGTCTTCCACGCGCTCATGTCCGGCTGCTTCGTCTCGAGGTTGAGCTTGCGGCAGACGAGGTCGTCGAAGTTCTGCTCGCGGAACGCGAGCGGGATCTGGTAGATCGTCTTCACGTCGCGGCTCTCGATCACCGCGCCGAACTCCACGTTGCAGAACAGCGCGATCTTCCGCTTCACGTCCTCGGCGAGTGGCCGCTCGGTGCGGCAGATCAGGATGTCGGGCTGGATGCCGATCTCCATCAGGTCACGCACCGAGTGCTGCGTGGGCTTGGTCTTCAGCTCGCCCGCCGCGGCGATCCACGGCACCAGCGTGAGGTGGATGAACAGCGTGTTCTCGCGCCCCACGTCGTGGCGGAACTGGCGGATGGCCTCGAGGAACGGCAGCGACTCGATGTCGCCCACCGTGCCGCCGACCTCCACGAGCACCACGTCGTTCTCCGGCGCGACGCGGCGCACGGCGCTCTTGATCTCGTCGGTGATGTGCGGGATCACCTGCACCGTGGAGCCGAGGTACTCGCCGCGGCGTTCCTTGGTGATCACGTTCGAGTAGATGCGCCCGGTGGTGATGTTATTCGCCTGCGTGAGCGGCCGGTCGATGAACCGCTCGTAGTGCCCCAGGTCGAGGTCCGTCTCGGCGCCGTCGTCGGTGACGAACACCTCGCCGTGCTGGAACGGCGACATCGTGCCCG
>CAYXGS010000026.1:0-48163 GCA_964464585.1 uncultured Gemmatimonas sp.
TCCTGCATAGCCCCAACGGGAGTCGAACCCGTCTCTGCACCTTGAAAGGGTGCCGTCCTAACCGATAGACGATGAGGCCGAGGTGAGGCGAGCTGAGTAGCGGTAACGGGATTCGAACCCGTGTTCCAGCCTTGAGAGGGCCGTGTCCTAGTCCCCTAGACGATACCGCCGTTCGTCCTGCATCTGCCATCCGCCCGCATTCCGGTCACAGGCCCGGAGGGAATCGAACCCCCAACCGCCGGTTTTGGAGACCGGTGCTCTACCAATTGAGCTACGGACCTAGGGTGAGAAGGCAGAAGGCGGATGGCAGGCGACCTCGCCTCCTCTGCCCCCCACGTTCCGCGTGCTGCCATCGTCCACAGGGTGGATGACGGGATTCGAACCCGCGACCCTCGGAACCACAATCCGATGCTCTAACCGACTGAGCTACATCCACCATGTCCCGGCGGCACTGCCCGAGAGCTTGGGAAAATAAACCCGGTCGCCCACCTTATCAACCGCCGCGCTGCGGTACCCGCACGGGCATCGCCCCGCGGTGTCCGGATCCGATCAGTCCTTCGCCCGGTCCATGTACTCGCCGGTGTTCGGGTTCACCCGCACCCGCTCGCCGGACGCGATGAACTCCGGGACGTTGATCGTCACGCCGTTCTCGAGCACCGCCGGCTTGGCGCTCGCGGTCTTCGTCGCCGTCTTCATCACCGGCGCCGTCTCCGTGATCGTGAGATTCACGAACTGCGGGAGCTGGACCGACATCGGCTTGCCGTTATAGAACTCGACCATCACCACCATGTTGTCCTGCATCCATGGGGCGTTGTCGCCGAGCGCCTCCTCGTCCATCTCGAGCTGCTCGTAGTTCTCGGTGTTCATGAAGTGGTACGAATCGCCGCCCTTGTACAGGAACTGCAACTCGTGCGTCTCCATGTCCGCCTTGTGGAGCTGGTCGTCGGCACGGAACCGGTGCTCGAAGTTGTTGCCCGAGCGGAGGTTCTTGAGCTTGGCCTGCACCATCGCGCGCAGGTTGCCCGGCGTGTGATGCCGGAACTCGATGATGCGGCACGGATCGTTCTCGAAGACGATCACCATGCCACGGCGGATCTGCGTTGCGGGGAGCGCCATATGGAGTCAGTGCTACAGGTTGGAAGCGGGCTAAACCAAGACAGCCTCTAAGTTTAGCTCAGCTGGAACCTCCGGTCAACCACCGGGCCCACCGTCGTTGCCGCGGCGTCGATGGCATCGCGCGAGGCCCACCCGTCAGGGAGCGCGCCGGATCCGTTCCTGCAGTGCGCGCACCGCGGCGTCGAGCTGCGAGTCGGTGTTGCCGTACCCCTCGCCCACCGGTCGATCCACGCGCACATCCACCGGGCGCGGGATCAGCTCCATGTCCTTCCCCTCCGCGTCGCGGATACGGATGAACGGCATCCGGAGCGTGGTGCCCTCGAAGAGCGTGAAGTTCGAGGTGTAGATGATCCATCCCGACGTCGGTTCGCCGACCACGGGGCCGAGCCCGAGCGCGCGGTAGCCCTCGGTGAAGTCCTCGGCATCCGAGAGCGAATGCTGGTTGGTGACGAGCACCGTCGGTTTCTCGAACGCGCGCTGCCCGAGTTGGAGGCGCGCCGGCACCTCGACGCTGCCGCGGCGCTCCATCGTGAGGTACGACCGGCGGCTGAACACGTCGAGCGCGTAGGCGTTCACGAACCCGCCGTTGTTGTTGCGGATGTCGATGACCACGCCCTGCTTGCCGTGATTCTCGGCATCGAGGTCCACGTACAGCTGGTCGAGCGACCCCTGCCCCATGTCGAGCATGTGGACGTACCCGAGCGTGCCGTTGCTCACGCGCGCGACGTACGCGCGGCGCTCATCGACCCACGACCGGTAGAGCAGGTTCTTCTCGGCGCCGGTCGAGACCGGCATCACGGCGATGTCACGCGCGGGGCCGACGGCGCCCTGTACGCGGAGCGTCACGCGCTTCCCGCTCGTGAAGGCGAGCACGGAATCGAGACTCACGTCGCGGCCCACTGGCGTGCCGTCGACGGCGACCAGCTGGTCCCCCACCGCGATGCCGCCGGCGAGCGCGGCCGGACCGGCGGGGACCACCTGGGTGATGCGCAACCGCCCGGTCGATTCGTATGCGGCGCGATCGAAGAACAGTCCCAGGCGGCCGGTGCTCGGCGGCTGGGTGGACGGCCCTCCCACGCCGGAGTGCGAGGCATTGAGTTCGCCGATCATGAGGCCGAGCGCGCGGCGCATCTCGTCCGGCGTACGCGAGGCGGCGACGATGGGCGCGTAGTGGCGCCGCACCGAGTCCCAGGCGACACCGTGCATGGCGGGGTCGTAGAAGTTCTCCGCCGTCCAGCTCCACACCTGCCGGAACACCTCGGCCGCCTCACCACGGAAGTCGGCGTCGAGCTCCGCGGTGATGGCGATGGCGCGCGACTGGCGATTCTCGACGTTGATCGCGTTCACGCGACCGCCGCTCAGGTACCAGATCTCGCGCGAGTCGGCCGACCAGCGGAGGTTGTCCTTCCCGCCGGGCGTGGACGTGACCTGGCGCAGCTGCGGCGGCTCGGTCGCCTCGTCATCGATGGGCCACGTCCAGATCTGCGACTGCCCCGCGGCGACCCCGAGGAACGCGAGCGTCTTGCCGTCGGGGCTCACGTGGACGCTGCCGGCGTCGATGCCGAGCGGGAGCGACGACGCGCGCCGGCGCAGGCCATCGGGATCCACGCGCACGCTCGCCGGTCGCGCGGCGGGCGCGGCGGGCGTCGCCGCGCTCGCGGAGCGTGCGCGCGCACCGGGCGGACCGGTGTCGCGGTCACGCGGCGTGCCGCTGTCGGTGGCGAACAGCGCCTCGAACCGCGTCTCGCGGAACCGCGGCGCGCGCGGCACGAGGTCGACGCGGATCACCTGCCCCGCCTCGGTGCGTTGCGCGTTGTCGAAGTACAGCGTGCGGCCGTCCGGACTGAACCCGATGGTCCCGCCGAACGCGTTGGCGAGGAAACTCACTTGCTGCGGCGCGCCGTCGACGAGCGGCACGACGAAGGCATTGAGGAATCCGCGCTCACCGACGCTCAGGTACGCGAGGTGCGAGCCGTCGGCGGAGAACGTCACGTTCCGCTCGGCGATGAACGGCGTGCGGCCCAGCTGCGTGGCCCGCGCGACGAGCCGGTCGCTGCCCGATGCGACCTCGACCGCGCGGATCTCGGCGCCGTTCCGCGAGTAGACGATCGTCGTGCCGTCGGGCGACCAGATGGGGCGGATGTCCTCGCCGCCCTGCGTGAGCGCGCGCTCGCTCCGCGTGCCGAAGTCATGGAGGTAGATGCGCGACGTGCCGTCCCTCCACGACGAGTACGCGAGCCGTCGGCTGTCGGGAGCCCACGCCGGCGAGCCCTCGGGCGCGACGGTGCTGGTCACGCGCACCGCCTGGCCTCCCGCCTTCGCGTCCACGGCGAAGATCTCGCCGCGCACCACCACGGCGAGCTTCTTGCCATCGGGAGAGAGGGCGAAGCCTTGCACGCCGTTCGTGAGCGTGAGCCGCTCGGTCACTGGCGTGGTGGGTGCCCCGCGGAGCGTGAACGGCACAGGCCCCACGCGGCCGGTCGCGACGTCGAGCGACCACACGCCGAAGTCGCGTTCGAACACGATGGTCGCGCCGGCCTTCCCGGCCTGCGGCCACAGCACGCGACCGTCGGTGAATCGCGTGAGCTGGCGCGCCGCGCCGCCGGCCACGGGCTGCGCGTAGAGGTTCTGCGCGCCGCCGCGATCGCTCATGAAGTAGACGGTGCGTCCGTCCCCGGACCACATCGGCCAGACGTCACGGCCCTTGCCCGGGCGCTCGCCGGTGGAGAGACGGGTGTAGCGCGGCGTCGCGTCGAGCGTGACGGTCCAGATCTCGCTCTCGTCGATGTGCGACGAGCCGCGGCGCCACCACTGTCCGGCCTGCGTGCCACGCGCGGTGATCGCCACCGATCGGCCATCGGGCGCGGCGGCGGCGAAGTACTCCGACACGTAGCGGTCGCCGGCGACGAGCATCGGCGTGCCGCCGCTCGCGCGCACGCGGTGCACATCGTTCATCCCCGCGATGTCACGCGAGGTCGTCGAGAGATAGATCCACTCGCCGTCGGGCGACCAGCCATCGAGCTGTTCGGCGCCGTCGTCGAACGTGAGCCGCCGCAGCGCCGACGTCGCGAGGTCGAGCACGTAGATGTCGCCATTGCCCGTGCGCGTGCTCAGGAACGCGAGCTGCCTGCCATCGGGTGAATACCGCGGCCGCGAGTCGAGCGCGGTGTGCCCGACGACCAGCCGGGCATCACCGCCGGCCGCCGGCCCGATCCAGATGTCGCCGCCCGAGACGAACGCGATCTCGCTCCCGTCGGGCGACAGCGACGGCTCGGCGAAGAGCGCCGCGCGTCCCGGCTGCGGCTGCGCGCCGAGGGAGACGAACAGGGCGGCGCCGAGCGCCGCGACGGTCGGGGAGGTCTTCATCGGGCGAGCGCTCCGGGGATCTCGCGAAGGGCGGGGCCGAGGGTGCGCCACATGTTGCGCGCGGCGCGGCGGGCGCCTTCCTCGTTGGGATGGATGCCATCGTCCTGGTTGAGCGCGCGGTTCCCCGCGACGCCTTCGAGGAAGAACGGGATGAGCTTGATGCCTTCGTCGCGCGAGACGTCCAGGAACGCCTCATGGAACGACCGCGTGTACTGCTGGCCGAGGTTGGGCGGCGCCTCCATCTGCGCGAGCAGGATGCGCGCCTCCGGGTTGGCCGTGCGGATCCGCTTCACGATCCCGACGAGGTTGGCGCGCGTGGAGTCGACCCGCAGCCCGCGGAGCCCGTCATTGGCCCCGGTCTCGATCACCACCACGTCGGCGTGGTCGCGGAGCAACCAGTCCACGCGGCGGAGCGCGCCGGCCGAGGTCTCGCCCGAGAGCCCGGCGGCGACGATCGTCGCCCGGTAGCCCGATGAGTCGGCGAGCCGCTGCAAGACCGCGGGGTACGCGGAGTCCGGTTCGAGCCCGAGCCCGGCCGTGAGGCTCGTCCCGAGGATGAGCACCCGAAGGCCCGCCGTTGCTGGCACGGCGGCCACGGTGGTTGATTCCGTGGCGGGCGTCCCGGGAACCCGCGCGGCCGATCCCGGCTTCGCTTCGGAGCCACCGCAGGACATCGCCATCGAGAGCACCATCGCGAATACCATCGCGGCGGCCCACCCCCTCACATCCTCACGCATTCGATGCTCGCGGCTCGAGACCTGACCAAGGAATACCAGAGCGGCACCTCCGCGCTGGCGGTGCTCCGGGATGTGTCGTTCGACATCCCCCAGGGCACGTTCGTCTCCATCGTGGGCCCGTCCGGCAGCGGCAAGACCACGCTGCTGGGCCTGCTGGCGGGACTCGACCTGCCGTCCCGTGGTACGGTGCTGCTCGACGGCGCCGACCTCTCGCGCCTCGACGAGGACGCGCGGGCCAAGCTCCGCGGGGAGAAAGTTGGGTTCATCTTCCAGAGCTTTCAACTCATCCCGACGTTGACGGCGATGGAGAACGTCCAGGTCCCGCTGGAGCTGCGCGGTGACGCGGAGGCGGCGGCGCGGGCGAAGGACCTCCTGCACCGGGTGGGCCTCGGCGACCGCACGGGCCATTTCCCCAATCAACTCTCCGGCGGTGAGCAGCAGCGCGTCGCGATCGCCCGCGCCTTCGCGAACCAGCCGCGGATCCTCTTCGCCGACGAACCGACCGGCAACCTCGACGGCTCCACCGGCGCGCGCATCGTCGCGCTGCTCGACGAGCTCAACCGCGAGTCGGGCGCGACGGTGGTCATCGTCACGCACGACCTCACGCTGGCCGAGCATGCGCAGCGGGTGATCCGGCTCAAGGACGGCGTGGTGGTGGAGGACCGGATGTCGCGCAACGCGACCGGCACCGATCGCCCCGCGGTCCGCGCGGGAGATGCCGCGGACGCCGCGACGGCCTGATGCCCGCCGCCCCGTTCCGCACGCTCCTCGCGCTCGCCTGGCGCGAGAGCCGCACCGCGCGGCGCCGGCTCCTGCTCTACATGAGCTCGATCTCGCTCGGCGTCGCGGCGCTCGTCGCGATCGACTCGTTCGCCGCGAACGTGAACCGGAGCATCGAGGAGCAGTCGAAGGCGCTCCTCGGCGGCGACGTGCAGCTCCGCGCGCGCAACGGCTTCACGCCGGCGCTCGACTCGCTGCTCGATTCACTCGCGACCACCGGGGTGCGCTCCACGCGCGTGGTGAGCTTCGCCTCGATGGCGCAGGCGCTGCCCTCGGAAGGGACCCGCCTCGCGCAGGTCCGCGCGGTCGCCCCGGGCTATCCATTCTATGGTGAGGTGCTCACGGCACCGGTCGGCGCGTGGGCGTCGCTGCAGGAGGGTCCGAACGCGTTCGTCGATCCCTCGTTGCTCGTCGCGCTCGACGCCGAGGTCGGCGACACGCTGCGGATCGGCTTCGCGAGCTTCATCATCCGCGGCTCACTCACCAATGTGCCGGGCGACCCCGGCATCGCCGCGACGGTCGGGCCGAGGATCTTCATCCCCGACCGCTACCTCGCGGAGACGCAGCTCCTGGGACTCGGCAGCCGCGCGGAGTACGAGGCGCTGGTCAAGCTGCCGGACGGCGTGGCGAGTCCGGCGTGGGTCGCGCCGCTCCGCGCGCGGTTCGACTCCGCGGGCGTGCGCGCCCGCACCGTGGTGGAGAACGAGATCGACCTCACCGATGCGATCTCGCAGCTCGCGAAGTTCCTCGGCGTGGTCGGACTCATCGCGCTCCTGCTCGGCGGGATCGGCGTGGCGAGCGGCGTGAATGCGTTCGTGCAGCGGAAGATCGACACCGTGGCCGTGCTGCGGTGCCTCGGGGCGTCGGGCGCGCAGGTCCTGACGATCTACCTGATCCAGGCCGGCGCGATGGGGCTCCTCGGTGCCGCCATCGGCGCGGTGCTCGGCGTGGGGATCCAGTTCCTCCTCCCGCAGGTGATGGGCGACTTCCTCCCGGTGGACGTCGCGGTCTCGCTCGTGCCGTCGGCGATCGCGCTCGGACTCGCCGTCGGGGTGTGGGTCGCGTGCATCTTCGCGCTCCGGCCGCTGCTCGTGCTGCGGCGGGTCTCGCCGCTGCAGGCCATCCGCCGTGATGACGCGGCGCTCTCGTCGGCGAGCCGGCGCGACAGCGCCACGTGGGTGGTGAACCTCGCCGCACTGGCGAGCGTGCTGCTGCTCGCGATCGACCGGGCCGACACGACGCAGCAAGGGTTGTTCTTCGCGGCCGGGGTGTTCGTCAGCATCGGCCTGCTCTACGGCAGCGCAGCGCTGCTCTCGAGACTCGCACGGCGCCTCGTGTCGCCGGCGTGGCCCTATGTGGTGCGTCAGGGCGTGGCGAACCTCTACCGGCCCAACAGCCAGACGCGCGCCGTGGTGCTCGCGCTCGGGTTCGGCTCGTTCCTCGTGACGACGATCATCCTCGTGCAGGCGAACCTGCTCAAGTCCTTCGACCTCACGGCGCAGAACTCGCGGGGCAATCTCGTCTTCTTCGACGTGCAGGAGGACCAGCAGCCCGGGCTCGACTCGCTCGTCCGCGGGCACGGGCACGAGGTGGTCTCGTCGACGCCGATCGTCACCATGCGGATCGCCGAGATCAACGGCCGCACCACCGACGAGTGGGCGGCGGCACACGCGATCCCCGCGCGCTACTGGGCGCTGCGCCGCGAGTACCGCTCCACGTACCGCGACTCGACGGTGCACTCGGAGAAGGTCGTGAGCGGCGCCTGGTTCCCCGAGGCGGACGACCGCGCGGACGTCTTCGAGTACTCCATGGAGAAGGACGTCGCGGCCGACCTCAAGCTCTCGCTCGGTGACACCGTCACGTGGGACGTGCAGGGCGTCCGGGTGCGTGCGCGGCTCACCAGCACGCGCGAGGTGGACTGGGGGCGCTTCGAGCCGAACTTCTTCGCCGTGTTCCAGCCCGAGGCCATCGCGGTCGCGCCCAAGCAGTTCGTGCTCGTCTCGGCCGTCGCGGCCGACACGGCGGTCGCGCGGCTCCAGCGCGATGCCGTGCGACGCTACCCCAACGTCTCGAGCATCGACCTCTCGCTCGTGCGCCGCACCATCACGCAGATCGTCGACAAGGTGACCCTGACGGTGCGGTTCCTCGCGGTGTTCTCGCTGGCGATGGGGATCCCGGTGCTCTTCAGCGCGGTGGCGGCCACGCGCCGCGACCGCCTGCGCGAGGGCGTGCTGCTCAAGACGCTCGGGGCGACGCGCGCGCAGATCGGACGGATCCTGCTCGCCGAGTATGCGCTGCTCGGCATCCTCGGCAGCCTCACCGGGATGCTGCTCGCGTTCGCCGGCTCGTGGGCGCTCATCACGTTCGTCTTCGAGGGGAGCTTCACGCCGGCACCGGTGCCGGCGGTGGGGATCGCCGCGGCGATGACGCTGCTCGCGGTGTCGATCGGGTTGCTCACCGGGCGCGACGTGTTCCGCGAGACCCCGATGGCTGCACTGCGCGAGGGATGACGGGCGCGCCGTCGCGGCGCGCGGGGTTCATTGGATGCGGACGATGCCGAGCCGCGCGGTCGTGGGCAGCGGGCCACCCCGGAAGCCGCGCAGTTCGATCGACTGCGCGCTGATGCCCGCGGGGACCACGAGTTCGATCACCGCGAAGCCCCCGGGCGCGATCGCGCCGAACTCGACGTCGAACGCACCACCCTGCACCGTCACCGGCTGGACCGGCCATGCGCGGGTGTACGGCGACGCGGACGGGGCGATGCACGAGCCGGCGACCTCGCACAGTCCCTGATAGATGGACCGGAGGTCGAACGAGGGGAAGCGGAGCCGTGCCGACTGCGCCGTGAACCCGGGAAGGTCGTCGCTGAGCATCGCGAGCGACCATTCGAGGAGCATCTCCTCCCACTCCCGGCCGGTGCGGGCTTCGAGATTGGCGATGCCGGCCTGCCGGTTCACGGTCAGCGCCGTGAAGAAGGCGGCCTCGCTCGGCGCCTCGAGGTCGGCGAGCCAGCGCGTGAGCGCCCAGGCACTCGCGTAGTAGGTCAGGTCGCCCGGGTCGCCGCCGAGCGGCGAGTGTGCCTGCGGCGCTGCGAGGAAGTCCCAGAGTGCCTCCACATGCGGGCGCATGGCGCGCGGCGCATCCGCGCATTCCGGATACGACGGATCGTCCGCGCGCAGCTCGCACGCGAGCGTCGCCGCGAAGCCGGCATTGCCGAAGCGCGCCATGCCGTACGCCGCGCGGGCATAGAGCTCCTCGGCGTGCCGCGCTGTCGCCTCCTCGAGCCAGCCCTCCTCGAGCGGCTGGCTCCGCACGATGCGCTCGGCGTACGAGGTGACGTGCTTGAGTTCGTGCACCAGCGTCGCGCGCATCTCATGGCGCCACTGGCCGCGCGAGCCCGCGACCATGCCGGTCGCGAGCGTCGTCGGCACCTGGGCGTAGAGGAACTCGCCGACGTTGCTCGAGGCGAACGTGCTGCGCGGGAAGAAGTCGCAGGTGACCACCGACGCGAGGACCGCGCCGCCGAGGCGCGCGTTCATGCGCGGCGTGAAGACGACCATCACCCGGCCGTTGTCGTCGAGGCGGCTGTCCATGACGAGCGGATCGCCGAACGTCTGCACGAGGGGCCAGCCGCGGGTGTCGAGCTCGGCGCCGATCGCCGCGAGGTCGGGGTCCATCTGTCGCGCGAGCGTCGCGCCGCCCTCCGCCATCGTCGCCGTGTCCTCGAGGATCACGACATGCTCCCCCACGTGGACGATCCGCGCGCCGATCGGCGAGAAGCTGGAGCAGAGGTCGGTCTGGCCGATCGCCGGCACGCGCAGCGGGACGATGGCGCCCACGGTCGGGACCGAGAGCAGCGCGTTCGCCGCCCCGCGGCGCGAGGCCGGGGCGCCGGCCGCGGCGACCATCGCGGCATTGACGCCAAGCAGCGCGGTGTGCGCCTGCTGCCGCGCGCGGGCGCGCCGGTCGCGCAACCACTCGCGGGCCCCCGCGCGCGCGTCGTCGCGCGCCGCGGCGGCCACGGTCCCCTGCTGGACCGCTGCCCCCGCTCCGGTGGCGTCGCCACGCACGCTGAGTGCGATGGCGTTCGCACCCGCGCCGATCACGCGGGCGCTGTTGGGGATGCTGATGAGGTAGCGGCCCGGCGCGGGAGCGAAGCTGTTGCAGCGAGCGTCGGCGGCCGCGGTGAACGTGAGCGACTGGCCGACGGCGAGCGTGCGCGCGGCGACGACGGTCAGCGGCAGCGACGTCACGGCGATCCCGCCGCTCGTCCCGACCTGCAGCGTCACGTCGCGCGCCGGTTGGCAGGCGAGGCTCGTCGCGGGGGGGACGGTGATGGTGAGCTGCGTGGTGGTCGCGGCCGTGACGGTGGCCGGCGTGCCATCGAGGAGGACCGTGTTGCCGGGAGCGCTTGGTGCGAAGCCGGTGCCGGTGACCGTGATCGACTGGCCAGGGACGGCCGTCGCGGGCGCCGTGCCGGCGATCACCGGCGCGTTCGCCGTCGCCTGCGGCCGCACCACGACCACGACGGAGTCGGCGTACCCCTCCGCGCGCACGGTGACGCGTGATGTCCCCACCGCGTTCTGCGACACGACGCCGGCGGCGCTGACGCTCGCGAAGCGCGGCGCACTGGCCTCCCACGTCAGTGCCGGGTTCACGATCCCGATGCCGTCGGCGTCGTACGCCTTCGCGACGAGCTGGTGCGCCGTGCCCGGCAGCTCGAGCACGACGGTGTCGAGGTCGATGCGCAACTGTGCGATGGGCGGGTTGATAAGATCGAGCTGCACGTCGGCGTGGATGGCGCCGACGGTCGCGCGCGCGATGCCGACGCCCGGCCGCTTGGCGAGCATGAGTCCGTCGTCGGAGACATCGAGCGTCCCGGTGGTCAGCGAGCGCCAGTGGACGGTCTCGCCTTCGACGAGCTCGCCGTTCACGTCGAGCGGCAACGCCGCCACGCGCATGAACTCGCCCGGTCGCAACTCGTATGCGGGCACGTCCAGCATGAGGCTGCGGATGCGCCCCGGCCTCGTCGGCGGCTCGCACGCGAGCAGCGCGCCGAGCGCCACCAGCGCCGCGCGGACGGACACGGCGCGCGACACGGCGAACGGCCTCACGAACGGACGACTGCGTCCCGGTGCATCGGTAGGGGACGGGCGCATGTCCTATCTTACCCCCGCCGCCGCCCGTTGGCGATATGCCCGGGACGGGCCGTACATTCCGGCCCGTGTCCACCACGCCTTCCCTCACCGTCGACGACGACGCGCCGCTCGGCGAACGGATGCGCGCCTGGTGCGTGGGTCGCACGTGGTGGTGGCGCGCACTGCTCTTCGTCGCCCTCGCGTCGCAGGTGCCGCGGCCGCTCCGCGAGCAGGGCGAATCGACGATCTGGAGCGGCATCATCTTCGGCGCCCACGAGTTCGGCCACCTCTTCTGGGCGTTCGCCGGCGAGTGGATGGGCATCGCGGGAGGATCGCTCACGCAGCTGCTGATCCCGGTCGGCGCGATGGCGCTGGTCTGGCGCGGCAAGGACTGGTTCGGCGTCGCCGTCTGCGGACTCTTCCTCGCCACGAGCCTCGCCGAACTCTCGTGGTACATCGCCGACGCGCGCAACGAGATGCTCGACCTCGTGAGCTTCTCGCCGGACGGCGCGGTGCACGACTGGAACTACCTGCTCGGTTCGCTGGGGTGGCTCGAGAGCGACATCCGGCTCTCGCGGCTGGTCCGGTTCGTCGCGTGGGGCATCCTCCTCGCGAGCTCGGCGCTGAGCGCGCGGCTCTGCTGGTGGATGGCGACGATCAAGAAGCCCGAGCCGTCCTGAGCAGCGCCGCGAGCGAGGCCGCGGCGCGATCGATCTCGTCCTCGGTGTTGTAGTAGTGCGGGGACACGCGGAGCAGCGTCGCGGCCCCCTTCCGGTCGAGATCGATCAGCGCGTCGCCGCGCGCCTGCGCGCTGGTGTTGATCCCCTGCGCGCGGAGCGAGAGCACGAGATCGCGCGCGACGCGCCCCTCGACGGTGAACGTGGCGATGGCCGAGAGCTGCGCGCCGTGATCGAGCGACCGGACCCCGGGGATCGCGCCGAACCGCTCACGCGCGAGGCGTGCGAGCGCATGGGCGCGCGCCGCCGCCCCGACGACGCCGACCTCGCGCGCGTACCGGGCCGCGGCGCCCATGCCGAGCACGAGGGCATACGGGAGCTCCCAGGACTCGAATCGCCGGGCATCATCCACCACGGTGAAGTCGTCGGCCGCGACCCACCGCGCGCCGCGCATGTCCACCAGCAATGGATGCGCACCGGCCGCGAGCGCATCGTCGCTCACCGCGAGGAACCCGATCCCGCGCGGCCCGCGCAGGAACTTGCGTGCGGTCGTCGAGAGGTAGTCGCATCCCAGGGTCGGGAGGTCGACCTCGAGCTGGCCCACCGCCTGGCATGCGTCGAGCAGGAACGGCACCCCAGCCGCCCGGCAGCGCGCACCAACCTCCGCCGCCGGCTGGATCAGCCCGCCATTGGTGGGGATCCATGTCAGCGCCGCGAGCTTGAACACCTTCGAGCCGAGCAGCCGTTCCCATGCGGCGAGGTCGACGCCGCCGTCGGGCGCATCGGCGCACCGGACGACCTCCACGCCGAGCCGCCGCTGCAGCGAGAGGTACATCAGCTGATTGCTGACGTAGTCATCGGTGGAGGTGAGGATCCGGTCACCGGCCTGCCAATCGAACGCCGAGAGTGCGGCGGCGAATGCGTGCGTCGCGCTGGCCGCTACCGCGATGTTCCGTGCCCCGGCACCGACCAGCGCGCCGAGCGCATCGTATGTCCGCGCGAGATCGTCCTCGGCCGCATCGGCCGCCTCATACCCGCCGAGGCGCAGCTCGCGGTCGAGGTGCGCGGTGATCGCCGCGTGCACCGGGGCCGGCATGAGCGCCGCACCGGCGTTGTTGAGGTGGATCCGCTCCGTGCATCCCGGCGTCTCGGCTCGCCAGCGCGTGAGCGACGGCCCGGGGTCCGGATTAGACTTCAGCGCGTCGCGCACTGCGGACGCTGCGGTGGCATGCCGGCGCAGCGGATCGATTCATCCATGCCCTGGGTGAGCGTGCCGCAGGCCGTGTTGACCGCGGTGCGGAGGGCCTCGGTGGTGTCCTTGCCCGACGCCTTCGCGCAGTTCTCCACGCCGTTGAAACGCACGCACGCGGAGCACTCGACCTGCTGCGCGGAGAGCGTGGAGTAGAGCAGGAAGGCGGCGAACGCGCCGGCGACGAGGATGGTGATGATCGTGCTGCGCTTCATGGGAGAACCCGGTTGATGTCTCGCTTCGCAAGATACGGATGGGGCGTCCTCGCCTTCAACCTGCTCGTGATCCTCTGGGGGGCCTACGTGCGCGCCTCGGGGTCGGGCGCCGGGTGCGGCGCGCATTGGCCGCTCTGCAACGGCGAGGTCATCCCGCGCGCGCCACGCCTCGAGACGATCGTCGAGCTGACGCACCGGCTGACCTCGGGCGTGGCGCTCGTCCTCGTGGTGATCCAGCTGGCGTGGGCCCGGCGCACACGTCCGGCGGGCGACCCGGCGCGTCTCGTCGCCCACGTCGCCATGGCGCTCATGCTCACCGAGGCGCTCGTCGGCGCCGGGCTCGTGCTCTTCGAGATGGTGGCGCAGAACGAGAGCATCGCGCGGACCTACTGGCTCGCGGCGCACCTGCTCAACACGTTCGCGCTCATCGGCGCGCTCGCCCTCGTGCCGTGGTTCGCCTCGGGTCAGCGCGCACCGCGGCTCGCGGCGCTCGGACCCGAGGGCAAGCTGCTGCTCGCCGCGCTCGGCGGCACCCTGCTGCTCGGCATGACCGGCGCCATCACCGCGCTCGGTGACACGCTGTTCCCGGCCGAGTCGCTCGCGGCGGGGATCGCACAGGACCTCTCGCCCACCGCGCACTTCCTCGTGCGTCTGCGGGTGATCCACCCGACGTTCGCGGTCCTCATGGCGATCCTGCTCGTGCTCGCCTCGGGCGTCGCGGCGCGCCTGCGGCCCGCGGCGCAGACCACGCGGCTCGCCGTCGCCGTGGTCGCGCTCGCGTGCACGCAGCTGCTGGCCGGGCTCGTGAACCTGCTGCTGCTGGTCCCCATCTGGATGCAGCTCATCCACCTGCTGCTCGCTGACGCGCTCTGGATCGCGCTCGTGCTCCTCACGGCGAGCGCGCTCGCTACCGCTCCTTCGCGAGCCCCGTCGGACTGATCCGCATCGACCCGGGCAGGGCGTCGAGCAGGCGGTTCAGGTCGGACGCCCGTTCGAGCGTCGTGACGAAGGTGAGGCCGTCGAGCGCCACGACGAGCATCTTCGAGACGCCGTACATGACGATGGTGCCGTGGCCCGCATGGGCCACGTTGCAGTCGGCGTCGACGAAGTGCACCGGCCCCGACGCGCCGTTGCCGTCGTCGTCGAGCTCGCGCGCGCGGCGCAGTGATGCCCACGTGCCGACGTCGTCCCAGCCGAACTCGCCGAGGAGGACGAGGAGGCGATCGGAGCGCTCCAGCAGGGCGCGCTCGAGCGACGTCGCACGCACCATGCCCACGAAGCCGGGGAGGTTCCCCGTCGCGAGCGGCGCGAGCGCGTCGCGCACCTCCGGGCTGTGCCGGTGCAACTGCGTGAGGACCGTCCCCGCCGCACCGACGAGGATGCCGCCGTGCCAGAGCGCGCCGTCCTCGATCCGGGATTCGGCCTCCGCCTCGCTCGGCTTCTCGACGTACCCGCGGGTGAGCGCGGCGCCGCCCTTGTGCAGCGGCACGTCGGCGTCGAGCGCCGCGCCGGGCATCACGTAGCCGAACCCCGTCTCCGGCCGCGATGGGCGGATGCCGATCGACACCAGCGCGTCCTCGCGCGCGGCATACGCGGCGGCACGGCGCAGCGTGCGCCGGTACTCCTCGGGGAAGTCGACCGCGAGGTCCGCGTGCACCGCGACGAGCATCGCACTCGGTCCGGCGCGCCGGCTGAGCTCCTGCGAGGCCCACGCGAGCGCGGCCGCCGTGCCGAGGGGCCGCGGTTCGACGAGCACGTTCTCCTCGGGCACGTCCCTGGTGACCGAGCGGATCGCCGGGGCGATGTCGCGACTCGTGAGGATCAGCACGCGCTCCGGCGGGATCGTCGGCTGCAGGCGGCCCACCGCATCCTCGATGAGCGTCTGCTCCGAGACGAGCGCGAGCAGCGGCTTGGGACGCGCCGGCGTGGACAGCGGCCAGAAGCGCGAGCCGATGCCGCCCGCGAAGATCACCGCCCAGAGGGCGACGTCGGTCTCCGGTTCACCGGCGGTGAGCGGCTGTTCGACCGGCAACGTGCCCGTGGCGCTCCCGGACGCGGGGGCGTCGAAGTGGATCCCGCGCGGCTTCTCCTTCATCGCCGGGTAAGGTAGGGGCGGAGGGAGATCATCGCCACCGCGCCGACGATGAGCGCCATCGCGAGCATCAGGCGGCCGGTGAGCGCCTCGCCGGCGAAGGCCGCACCGAGGAGCATCGCGACGACCGGATTGATGAACGCGTACGTCCCCGCGATCGCCGGGCGCACGTTCGCGAGCAGCCACTTGTACGCGCTGAACCCGAGGATCGACCCGCAGAGCACGAGGTACGCGAACGCCCCGAGCGCGCGCGGGGTGAGCGCGTCGGCCGACAGCCGCGCCCATTCGCCGGTCCCCGCGGAGACCCCGAGCATGAACGTGCCGCCCATCATCATCTCCATCCCGGTGCCGATCAGCGGGACCGGGAGCGGCGGCAGCGTCCTCGCATAGATCGACCCGCCGGCCCACGCGAGCGTGCTCACGAGGAGCACCGCGAGTCCGAGGGGCGAGACATTGCCGCCGCCCTCGTGCGGCGCGACGAGCAGCGCGATGCCGAGCAGCCCGAGCGCGACGCCCGCGACCTCGACGCCCGCCGGCTTCACGCCCTTCCGACCCGCCCACCCGAACACCAGCAGCCAGAGCGGGACGAGCGAGACGATGAGGGCGATGACCCCTGAGGGCTCGCGTTGCGACGCCCACGTGACCGCGCCGTTCCCGAAGGCCAGGAGGCTCACGCCGACGATGATCGCCGTCCCCCACTGGGCGCGCGAGGGACGCGCCGCGCCGCGCGCCCGCAGGAACACGTACAGCAGCAGCCCCGCCGAGACGTTGCGGGCGCCCGAGAGCAGGAAGGGCGGAAGGTCGCGCACCGCGATCGCGGTGAACAGGTACGTCGACCCCCAGATGAACCAGGTGGCCGCCATCGCGAAGAGGATCTTGGGCCGCACCCCGAATAGTAACGGCGCGACCGCGTGCCCATATTCCGAAGGTGATGCGCCCCCTGCTGCTCTTCGCGGTCCTCGTGCACGCCCTCGCGCCGGGGGCGGCGCTCGCGCAGACACCGGCGGCGGCAGCACCGGAACCGCCTCCCGTGATGGCGGCCTGTGCGCCGGCCCGGACGGCCCTCGTGCTCTCGGGAGGAGGGACGAAGGGCTTCGTGCATCTCGGCGTGCTCGAGGTCCTCGACTCGCTGGGCGTCGTCCCCGATCTCGTCGTGGGGACGAGCATGGGCGCGATCATCGGGGCGCTGTACGCGAGCGGGGCCACGCCGAGCGAGGTCCGCGCGCGGCTCGGCCAGGTGCCGCTCGGCGCGCTCATCCGGAGTTACGAGCCCACGATCTCCTCCTCGCTGGGCGGACTCAAGCCGGCGGTCGTCTATCAACGCGAACCGGCACACTGGGTGCTCCAGACGGGCGCGGTGAACGAGGCCGAGCTCAATGCGGCGCTCTCCCGTCTGCTGCTTCGGCCGAATCTGCTCGCACGCGGCGACTTCGACGCGCTGCCGATCCCGTTCCGTGCCGTCGCGACGGACCTCGACAGCCGTGCCGTCGTCGCGCTCGACCACGGCGATCTCGCGCTCGCCACCCGCGCGAGCATGTCGATCCCGCTCCTCCTGCGTCCCGTGGTCATCGACGGCCGCTCCCTCGTCGACGGCGGACTGAGCTCGAACATCCCGGTCGGCGTCGCACGGTCGCTCGGCGCCGAGCGAGTGATCGTGTCGCGGGTCCTCTCGCCGAAGCCGGACCCGGCCGCCTTCGACGATCCGCTCACCGTGACGACGCAGCTGTTCGAGTTCCTCTGGGTGCAGGACTCGGTGCACCCGCGCATGGGCGACGTCGACATCGAACAGCCGACGACCGGCTACGGCATGCTCGACCTGCGGCCCGAGATGGTCGATTCGCTCGTGCGCGTGGGACGACGCGCCGCCGAGGCGGCGTTCGCGGGCGCGACGTGCGTGCGGCCCCTCACGACCCGCCGCGTGACCGCGCGCGTCCCGGCGACGATCGGCACCGTGCGGGCCTCGCCGAGCACCGTCCGCGGCCGTGATGCGGCGCTGCGCACGCTCCGGCTCGCCACGCGCACGCCACTCGACGTGGACGCGATCGGCGCGGGACTCACGGCGCTCGCGTCGGACGAGCGGTATCGCGGCGCTTGGCTCACGCCGACGGGCGATTCGTCGCGCGCGGACTTCGCCGTGCGGTTGGAGGAGGCGCCGCGGCGGAGCTTCGGCATCGGGGTCGCCTTCGACCACCTCATGTCCGGCCGCATCTGGGTGGCGATGGTGGACCACGCCATCCTCGACCGCGACCTCGAGGGCTCCGCGCTCTTCGCGGCCGGCACATGGCGCACCGAACTCACGCTCGCGGCACGGCGGCAGGCGCGAGTGGGGGCGCGCTATCTCCCGGTGGGCGGCTCCCTCAACCTGGCCACGGAGGACGTTCGTCTCTGGGACGGCGCGACCGAACGGCCGCACGTCGACGTCGAGGAGCTCGCGGCGATCGTCGGGCTCCGGCCGCTGTACGAGCCGGGCTGGTCCTGGGAGCTTGGCGCCGACTATCGCCTGTGGCAGCAGCGCGGCGTGACCACAAAGGGGACCGTCGGCGCGCGATTCGCGGTGCGACACCTCGCGGCCGGCACGGCGACGCCCGATGTGCAGGTGGAGGCCATCGGCCTCCGCGCCTGGCAGCGCATGGCGATCGACGTCGCACAGACCCGCGCGGTCGGCCGCCTCGAGGTGCGGCCTCGCGTGCGCGCGGGCTGGGGGCGCGGCCTCCCCATCCACCAGACCTTCACGCTCGGCGGGCTCGACGGCTTCGCGGGGCTGCGCATGCTGGAACAGCGCGGCGATCGCGAACTGTTCGGGGCGCTATTGCTGCGCTGGCCGCTCTGGCGCCAGCTCCACGCGCGGCTCGAACCGATGGCGGGCGTGACCGGGGTGGGCGACTTCCGGCGTGGGCCTGGCGCGCTGGATGGCACACTGCTGTTCGGCGTCCGCGCCGGGTTCGACCTCCCGACCCCCCTGGGGCCGATCCGCGTCGAGGAGGGGTTCAACAACCAGAACCGGCGGCAGGCGCTGGTCCGCGTCGGGCTGTGGTTCTGAGAGGCGCCCGGCGCCGCGCGCCGCGGCCGGTCAGACGGCGGTCTTGATCCCGCGCGCCCAGCGCGCGGCCTCGAGCAGGATCGGTTGGATCGCGTCGCGCGGCAGCCCGATCTCATCGGCCTGCACGGCCGCGGCCTCGAGGAGTCCGAGTTCCGCGGCCTCGGCGAGCAGGATCGGTCCCGCGAGGGGGCCGAGCCGATCCATCAGCGCACTCTGGACCTCGTCGGTGACGTTGATCATCGCGAGGAGTTCGTCCATCGGCGTGCCGAGGACCGCGTCGAGCATGGAGAGCAACCCCGCGAAGAAGGCCGCGGGCGCCCGACGACGGTCGACGCGCTCGGCGACGAGCTCCGCGAACCGCGCCCGTTCGAGCGCGACACGGAACCGCTCGGTGTCCTCTCCGCGCGCCTGCGGGCCGCTGGCCGCGAGCAGCACCGCCACCCAGCGCCGGAGCGCCGTGCGTCCCACGAGCGAGATCGCCTTGCGCACCGAGTCCACGCCGGTCGCGCCGTTCGCCGCGGAGTTCGCGATGCGCAGGAGCTTGATGGTGAGCGACGGGTCGGCGGCGAACGTCCGCTCGAGATCGCGGAGGTTGAAGTCCTCGTCGCCGAGGCGGTTCATCGCCTCCGCGAGCACGGCGATCTGCGGCGCGAGCCGCCGTCCCTGCACCACCTCGGGCCGCGCGAAGTAGAAGCCCTGGAAGAGATCGAAGCCCGCGGCCCGGCAGGCGAGATACACCTGCTGGTCCTCGATCCGTTCGGCGAGCACCGGCAGGCCGCGGGCCTTGTACTTCTTCACTTCGCCGACGAGCGTCGACGGATCGCGACCGAGCACGTCGATCTTGATCACGCTCGCGAGGTCGAGGAACGGCGCGAAGCGCGGCGCGTCCTCGAAGTCGTCCAGCGCCACCTCGAAGCCGTTCAGCACCAGCCGCTGCACCGCCGCGATGGTCTCCGGCGTGACCGGCACCGTCTCGAGGATCTCGATGACGCAGGTCGACTTGTCGAGCAGCGTCCAATCGTCCTCGAGCAGCGCGCGCTCGGGCAAGTTGATCCACGCGCGCGACGCGCCGACCAGTTCGGAGAGTCCGATGTCGACGAGCGCGGAGACGATCGTCCGCGCGGACATCGTCGAGGAGTCGGTGGGGCCGGCCGATTCGCTCGTCTCGGTCTCCCGGTACAGCAGCTCGTAGCCGACGACGGAACCGATGGTGTTGAAGATGGGCTGGCGGGCGACGAGGGATTCCATGCTCCTATTGTCGGCATTCGCCCGACATACATGAGAGCGCCCCGCGCGGGAGACCGCTAACCGGTCAACAATCCGGAGACCGCCGCGAGGAGTTCGCGGCGCGGCACCGGCTTCGCGAGTTGCATCGCGCGCGAGCCGCCCCGCGCCAGCCCGGCGAGGCGGTGCGCCTCGGGAGCGAAGCCGCTGAGGAAGAGGACGTTCAAGCCCGGCCGGACCTCCTGCATGCGTTCGAAGGCGCCGGGGCCGTCCAGCCGGGGCATCATGACATCGCTGACGAACAGCTGATATGCCGACGGCTCACGCGCGAAGAGCGCGGCCGCTTCCTCGCCATCCTCGGCCTCGGTCACCCGATAGCCGGCGCGGCGCAGCGTCGCGGAGAGGACGCGGCGCACATCGGGCTCGTCCTCCGCGAGGAGGAGATGCGCGGCGGTCGGCTCGGACGACGTGACCACCGGCGGCGACTGGACCAGCGCGGCGCCGTGGACGGGGAGGAGCAACCGGAAGGTCGTGCCCTTCCCCGTCTCGCTCTCGACGGCGACCGTGCCGCCCATCTGGCGCACGGCGCCATGCACGATGGCGAGGCCGAGTCCCGACCCGAACTCCCGCGTGGTGAAGAAGGGCTCCCACACGCGGTCGAGCAGTTCGCGAGCGATCCCGGTGCCCGTGTCGCTGACCTCGATGCGGGCGCGCGGCGCGGCCGTCGCCGCGGCGGCCCCGGGGCCACCCGACATGAGACTCAGCTCGACGGTGAGCGTCCCCCCCTTCGGCATCGCCTGCCCCGCGTTCACGACGAGGTTGAGCAGCACCTGCTCGATGAGGGCCGGATCCCCGAGCACCATGAGGCGATGCTCGGGCCGCCGGAGTCGCAGGCGCACGGCATCGTCGAGGGCCCGGCGCATGAGCGGTTCGGCGCCGTCGACGACCGCGCACAGGTCGACGGGTTCGAGTGCGATCGGGCGCTGGTGCGCGAACGTCAGCAGCTTCTGCGTCAATCCCGCTCCGCGGCGCGCCGCGGCCCGGATCGCCGCCGCCCGCTCGCGCAGCTCGTCGGACTCGAGCCCGTCCTCGAGGAGCTCGGCCTCGCCCTGCACGACGTTGAGCAGGTTGTTCACGTCGTGCGCCAGGCCGCCGGCGAGGAGCCCCACGGCCTCCATCTTCTGCGATTGGCGCAGCTGCTCCTCGAGGGACCGCTGGCGCTCGATCGCGAACCCGATGGAGAGGATCGACGCGGCCGAGCGCATGAGCGCCAGCTCGGCCTCCACCCACGCGCGGGGGCCCCCGCGATGCTCGGCGCACAGCACGCCCATCGCCTCACCGCCGACGAGCAGGGCGACGTCGAGCATGGCCGTGATGCGGAGCGGGACGAGATAGTCGTCCCGGAACTCGCTCGTGCGCGGATCATCCTGGGCATCGGACGCGGCGATGAGCCGCTGCTCCCGCAGCGCGGCGAAGTAGCGCGGGTGCGTGGCACCGCGGAGGACGCGGGGTGCGCTCGCGGGCGCGAGCGGATCGTGGACGCCCCGGCAGCGGATCGCCGTGCGGTCCTTCTCGTACACCCACACCGACACGCGCGCCACGTCGAGCGCGACGGCCACTTCGCGCACCGCGGTCGAGATCGCGTCCTCGAGGCGCTCGTGGTCGAGCCGCGCGAGCGCATGCACCGCGGCGAGATGCCGCTGCAGCCGGGCGACGTGCTCGGTGGGATCGAGGGGCGAGGGGACCATCGGCGAGGCGAAGGGGCGGTCGGGAAGCCCACGAAGTTGCCGTCCGCGGGACCGCGCCGCAAGGCGATCGTCATGCGCTGATGGCACCCCGCGCCGCGGTGTGGCAGATTCCAGCGCCGTCCCTCTGACACCTCGCCAGACCTTGCCTTTCGTCCGCTGCCCCGCGCACGCCCGCGCGGCCAGGATCCTCCCGATCGCCTGCCTTGTCGCCGGACTCGGCGGCTGCGGTGCGGAGCCGCCGGCCGTCGTGCGGGTCGCCGATGCGATCCCGCGCAACTACCGCCAGCCATCGCTGATCGACCTCATCGAGCCCCGCCTGGCGTCCACCAAAGGGCCGCGGCTGGCCGTCGCGCGCTGGACGCGGAACGACGGCGCGCTCGATGCGGCGCAGGCCGGCCAAGCGCGGCGATTCTCGCAGGATCCGTCGGTGATCGCGGTCGTCGGGCATGCGGGAAGCCAGATGACACTGCTCGCCTCCCCCGTGTACCGCGACGCCGGGATCCCCGTGATCATCCCGACCGCGACGGCGCGTGAGCTCCGCGCGATCCCGGGGCATTTCATGCTCGCGCCGAGCGACGAGGCCGTCGGGGCCTTCCTCGCCGATGCGGCGCTCGACTCGTTGCAGGGACGACGCGTGGCGCTCATGCACATCGCCGACTCGTACGGCGAGGGGATCAGCCGCGGCGTCGTCGACCGCATCGCCGCGCGCGGCGCGATGCTCGTCGCCAACTCGGTGATGACCGGACGCGAGTGCACGCCGGACCCCGTCGCGGCCCGCGTGATCGGCCGCTCGCTCCTCGACCGCGCGCATCCCGATGTGGTGATCCTGGCGCTCTCGCATGGCCTCACCGCCTGCCTCATCCGCATCCTCGTCGCAGCGGACCCGGCGATCGAGCTGATCACCAGCGACAGCTACGTCCCCTCCGCGCACCGGGCGATGACCGACGCCGAGCGGCGCGCCGTCCGCGCCCTCTCGTTCTGGGAGCCGGGCACCGACTCGCTCTCGCGCCGCTTCGTCGCCGATTTCCGAGAGCACATCGGCGCGGATCCCGAGCCGGGTCAGGCGCTCGAGTACGACGCCTTCCTCCTGGTGCGCCAGGCCGTGGCGGAAGGGCACGTCACCCGCGAAGGCGTGGCGAAGTGGCTTCGGGAACTCGGCACGCCGAAGCACCCGCCGGTGCTGGGCGTGACGGGGCCGATCGACTTCCAGGCGCCCCGCAGCGCGGTGCTGCACTTGCGGCATCTGGCGACTCCCCTGCCGCCGACGTGACCACCGACACCGCCTCGGCTCGTCGCCCCGCTCCGCGGCGCGCGCTCAGCGTGCGCGCCACGCTGGTCGTGGCCTCCGGCACGGCGTTCGCGTTCGTGCTCATCGCCGGCGCGGCGCTGAGCTTCCGCGTGCTTCCCTCGGCCGGATCGATCGCCGCGCGCGGACGTGCGGCGAGCGCCGACTACTCCGCGCGCACGACCCTCGCGGTGCGGCTCGACTCCTCGCTCACGGACCTCTGGAGCCAGCTCGTCATCGCCCGCACGACGCCGATCCCGCTCGACTCCCTCGCCGTCCGGCGACAGCGCATCGAAGCGTTCGCGCGGCAGACCGAGTTGCTCGCCCCGCTCCGCCGCGACGACGCGGTGTCGACGGAGCTCAGCCGTGCGCTGGAGCAGGCCGACGACGCCGCGTCCGCGATGGCCGCGGCGCTGCTCGGCGTGGTGGGCGCGCTCGAGGTGCGCGACCTCCCGTCGGCCGAGGTCCTCATCCGGCGCGCCGACTCGCTCGACGCGCCACTCGCGCTCCGCCTCAACGACGTGACACGCGCCGCGCTCGCCGACCTCGCGCGCGACGAGGCGAATCTCGAGCGCGATGCGCGCTTCGCGACGCGGCTCGTCAGTGCGTGGATCATCCTCGGGTTCGTCTTCGCGCCGCTCCTGTGGTCGTTGCTGGCACGCCGGCTCTTCGAGCCCCTCGCCGCGTTCGATGCGGCGCTGGCGCGCGTGGAACGGGGCGAGCTCGACGTCGACCTGCCGACGCCGTTCGACGACGAGCTCGGCCGCCTGGCCCAGCACTTCAACCGGACCACGCAGCAACTGCGACTCCAGCGCGCCGCCGGCGAGCAGGCGGCCGCGCAGGCCGCCCTCGAGGCCAGCGAGGCGAGCTATCGCACGGCCTTCGAGGAGGCCGCGGTCGGGCTCGCCGAGATCGGACTCGACGGCACCTACCTGCGGCTCAACCGCGCGATGGGGATCGTGCTCGGACGTTCGGCCGACCAGGTCGTCGGCCGCGACTTCCGGGAGTTCACGCACCCCGACGATGCGGGGATCGACCGGGAGAACTGGGCGCGGATCTCGGTCGGCGAGGATGTCGTCCGCGTGGAGAAGCGGTTCGTCCGCGCGGATGGCCAGACGGCGGTGGGACAGGTCACGAGCACGCTGCTGCGTCATCCGGACGGCACGCCGCGTCACGTGCTCAAGGTCGTGCAGGATGTCACCGACCAGCGCCGGCTGGAGCGCGAACTGCTGCAGTCGATGAAGCTCGACGCGATGGGACAGCTCGCGGGCGGCGTGGCGCACGACTTCAACAACCTCCTCGCCGGCATCATCGGATACGCGGAACTGCTCGAGCACGACCCGACGCACCCCGAGCCGGTGCGAGAGGACGCGGCCTCGATCCGGCGCGCCGCGCTCCGTGGCGCGGACCTCGCGCGCAGCCTGCTCACCCTCGCGCGACAGAACCCCCATCGGTCGGAGCCGGTCGCGGTCGACGAGGTCGTGCGCGAGACCGCCGATCTCGTCCGTCGCACCATCGATCGCCGCATCGGGATCGTGTGCGATGCCGGATCGGGCGCGACGGTCCTCGGCGACCGTTCCCTCCTCTCGAACGCGATCCTCAACCTCGCGCTCAACTCGCGCGATGCGATGCCGGACGGAGGCACGCTCCGGCTCGTCGCACGCGGCGCGTCGCCGGATCCGGGGTTCCGCGCGCGGCACGGTCTGGCCGCGTCCGTGCCGCTCGTCGCCATCAGTGTCGTCGACACGGGCTCCGGGATGTCACGCGAGGTGCTCGAGCACGTGTTCGAACCGTTCTTCACGACCAAGGCCGCCGGGCGCGGCACGGGGCTCGGGCTCGCACTCGTCTATGGCACCGTGAAGGATCACGGCGGCGCCATCACCGTGGACAGTGAGGTCGGCAAGGGCACCACCATGACGATCCACCTGCCGTGCGCCGAGTCGGAGGTGGCCGCGGATGAGCAGTCGAGCGCGCCGACGCCGGCAGCCGCGTCCACGCGCGTCCTGCTCGTCGACGACGACCCGCTGGTCCGCGACGTCTGCGCCCGGATGCTCCGGCGGCTCGGGTACGAGGTCACCGTGGCGGACGACGGCGTCGCGGCCCTCGACGTCCTCGAGCGCGACGGCGCGACGATCGGCGCCGTGATCCTCGATGGCAACATGCCGCGATTGAGCGGCATCGAGACGGCGCGGCGCATCCGGGAGCGGCGAGCGGACCTCCCCCTCGTGTACGCGAGCGGCTACGTCGACCCCGCGATGCGCGACGACCTCGAGGGCCTGCGCTTCCGTGCGCGGCTCAGCAAGCCCTATTCCGTGGAAGCGCTCTCGCACGCCATCGCCGACTGCTTCGACGTCTCCCGTGACGCGACATGACGAGGACCGCGTCTCGCGCGAGCCGCGGCTGCCGCTGGCGTGGCGCGACGGTCGCGCGCCTTCTCGCCGCGCTCGGTGCCGTCCTGGGCTGTGGCGCGCGCGACGCCGCCGATGTCGATGCGCGCCCCGCGACCCACCAGTACGACATCGAACTCGACTCGTTGCGCATGCGGGACGGCACGTGGCTCGCGGTGACACGCTGGGTGCCACGCCCACGGCGCTCCGGCGACCGCTTCCCCGCCCTGCTCGAGATGCTCCCGTACCGCAAGGACGACGACTTCTACGCGCGGGACTTCCCGCTCTATGACTGGTTCGCGCGCCGCGGCTTCCTCATGGCGAAGGTCGATGTGCGGGGGACCGGAGGGTCGACGGGCGCGGTCCCGGCCCGCGAATACTCGGAGGAGGAGCTCGACGACGCGGTCGAGGTCATCGCCGCGCTCGCCGCCGATCCGCGCAGCAACGGCAAGGTCGGGATGTGGGGCATCTCGTGGGGCGGCTTCAACGCCATCCAGGTCGCGCTCCGCCAGCCGCCCGCGCTCGGCGCCATCCTCGCGCTCCATGCGAGCGACGACCTGTATCACGACGATGTGCGCTACATCGACGGCGTGCTCCACCTCGATCGCTACGCGCTGCAGATCGACCACGGCAACGGCCTGCCGCGCACCCCGGGGTATGCGCTCGACTCCGCGTACTTCGCGGATCGGTTCGACCGGCGGCCCTGGATCCTCACCTATCTCGCCGAGCAGGAGGACGGTCCCTTCTGGCGCGCGAACGCCCTGCGCTACCGCCGCGACGACCTGCGCGTGCCCGCGTTCTTCATCGGCGGGTTGCTCGACGGCTATCGCGACACGCCCATCCGCGCTCTCGAGGGCCAGCGCGCCGCGCCGGTGAAGGTCGACATCGGTCCGTGGACGCACGCCTGGCCGGACGACGGGCACCCGGGCCCGAACTACGAGTGGCGCGTGCGCGCCGCACGCTGGTGGGACCACTGGCTCGGCGGACGCGACACCGGACTCATGGACGAGCCGCCGCTGCTCGTGTTCCAGCGCGAGGCGCACGGCCCCGATGCCAGCCTCGTGACCACGCCGGGCACGTGGCGCGCGGAAGCGTGGCCGATCGTCGGGGCGGGCGCGGCGACCTTCCGGTTCGCCGGACCGCAGGTGGACTCCCTGTGGGCACCGTTGCCGTACCAACCAGGCGCCGGCACTGCGGCCGGGGAATGGTGGGGCGAGGTCACCGGCGACATGTCGGAGGATGATGCCCGGTCCATCACCATCGACATCGAGCCGGTCGACACCGCCATCGCGATCCTCGGCCGACCGCGCGTCACGCTCGTGGTACGCGAGGGCGCGCCCCTCGCACACTGGGTCGCGCGGCTGGAGAGCGTGGCGCCCGACGGGCGCTCGGCGCTCATCACCGGCGGCGCGTTCAACGTCGCGCTCCGGGGCGGCGCCACGGCGCCGATGCGCGCCGTCGTCGGCGCCGTCGACACGCTCGAGATCGGCCTGCATTTCACCACGTGGACGCTGCCCGCCGGTCACCGACTGCGCGTGGCGTTGAGCAACGCGCAGTTCCCGATGCTCTTCCCCACGCCGTACCCCATGACCGGGCTGGTCGACCTCGCGCGGTCGTCGCTCGAGCTGCCCGTCGTTCCACGCACGAGCGCGCTCCCGGCGCCGCGGCTCCCGGCGCCCGAGCCGCGCGCGGCACGCGCCGATGTCGAATGGCTCGCCGACACCAGCGCGGGCCCCGTCGTCACGCGCGACCGCGTCACCGGAGTCACGACCGTGCGCTGGCTGTCGGTGAGCGCGCGCCGCCAGCGCGACCTGCGCATCGCGGCGCGCGAGGAGTACCGCTACGAGGTGCCCGCCGATGACCCCGCGGCCGCCACGTTCGAGGGGTTCGCCGTGCACCAGTTCACGACCGACCGCTCCATCGTGGTCGAGACACGCATCACCGTGCGCGGCACGCGCGACGTCCTCCACGCCACCGTGACCCGCGACCTCAAGGTGAACGGCGCGGTGCTCCGCCACCGGGAATGGGTGGAGCGGATCCCGCGCCGCTGGCACTGACGCGCACACCCGCGTGAAGCGCCGCATCACGCGCCGGTCCAGGCCGAGTGGCCGTGGACCGTCGCCGTCACCCGTGCGCCCACACCCGAGGGTGACGGGGGGCGCGGATCGCCGAGATCAGCGCACGTACACCGCGTAGCCGTGCGGCCGGAGCGCGAGGCTCCCGCTCGCGCCGAGGTCGACGCGCTTGCCGGTGAAGATGTCGGCGAAGCGACCCGGCGCCGCGAGACCCGCGTAGGCGAGCGTCTCCGCGGCATCGCCGAAGTTCACCGCGACCACCACGTGACTCTCGCCCTGACTGCGCGTGAAGGCGTAGACGTTCGGCGCTCCGGTGCCGGCGAGCCTCACCTGCGCGCCGCCGTCCGAACCGTTCCAGAGCGCTGGCGTCGTCGCCTTGGCCGCGAACAGCGTCCGGTAGAACGGCACGAGCGTCGTGTCCGCGAACGAGACCGTGTCCTTGTCGAAGAACCGCAGCCGCTTGGAGAGCCTCGCCTCCTGCCCGGTGTAGAGCAGCGGGAACGAGTTCACCATCGTCGCGGCGAGCACGAAGGCGGCCTGGTGGTCGTCCCCCATCCGTTCGAACTCGGTCCCCTGCCAGCTGTTCTCGTCGTGGTTGCTCGTGAAGTACATGCGGTACGCGTTCGCGGGATACGCCGACTGCTTCGCGAGGTAGTCGTCGATCCGCGCGACCGGCTCCTTCCCCTGCGCGATCGCGTTGAGGAGATGGTGGAACTCCCATCCGTAGCTCGCGTCGAACGCCGCGTGCATCGAGGGCCCTTCCTCCTCGGCGAGCAGGAAGAGATCGGGCTTCACGCCGGTGAGTGCGGTCCGGCTCTCGGTCCAGAAGTCGAGCGGCACTCCCCACGCGACGTCGCAGCGGAACCCGTCGAGGCCCATGTCGGTGAGCCACCACTTCATGTCGTCGATCATCGCCGCGCGCATCGCGGGCTTGGCGAAGTCGAGTTCCGCCACATCGGTCCAGTCGGTCTCCTTGCCATCGCGGTCGAGCGCGTTGGAGATCTGCCCCGCCGCGTTGCGCACGTACCAGTCCGGATGCGAGGCCGTCCACACGTGGTCGTGTGACGTGTGGTTCGCCACCCAGTCGAGGATCACCTTCATGCCGAGGGCATGCGCCGAGTCGATGACCGACTTGAGGTCGGCCTGCGTGCCGAACTCGGGGTTCATCCGCCGGTAGTCGGAGATGGAGTAGTAGCTCCCGAGTGACCCCTTCCGCCGGTCCACGCCGATCGCCTGCACCGGCATCAGCCACAGGATGTCGACCCCGAGGGCGTCGAGCCGCGCGAGATGCGGGAGGAGCGCCGCGAAGGTCCCCTCGGGGGTGAACTGGCGGACGTTCACCTCGTAGATCGCCGCGTCACGCGCCCACCCGGGGTGCGCCGCCAACGGTGGCGGCGGAGCCGCCGGCGCGGCTTCCTTGGCTCCGCCGCAGGCAGTGAGGGCGAGCGCGACGAGGGCGAAGGACAGCGCGGGACGCGACATCGGCAAGGGGGGTTGGGGATGGTACAAAGATGCCACGCGGCGCGTCGGCTGTCGAAGCCTCCGCGCCGCGGACCCCTTACGCGTCACGACACGACGCGCGGCGTCTTCAGATAGGCGACGACGAAGAGCGCACCGAGCGCGAGATCGAGCAGCCCCGCGCCCAGCATGTTCTCGCTCAGCCGCCCCTGCGCGAACAGCACGATGGCGGGGACGCCGAACGAGAGCTTCTCGATCCACGTCACCGGCATGAGCACGCGGAAGCGCTGCGGGTCCCGCGCGATGACGAGGAACGCGAACTGCCAGGCCAGCGCGACGCCGGCGAACCCGTAGAAATACTCCGGATGCGTGATGGCCGGCGGACTCGACTCGGCGATGAGACGCTCCATGAAGTACTGCGGCGCGAGGACGATGATGCCGTAGATGCCCGCGAGGGCGTAGGCGCGGCGCGCGAAGGTGGTCGACTGGGTCATGTCCGGGGGGTGAAGGTCCCCGCGAAACTACCGAACGCCGGCCGAGGGGCCAAGGTAGTCGCGCTGGAACGCCTCGTGACGACGCGCGTCCGCGGGGGGGCCGAGTTCGTAGGTGGTGCCCGCCGTGCACCAGGTGACATGGTCGGCGAGATCGAGCAGGGTGGGCACCTCGTGGCCGCTGAGCACCACGGCGCAGCCGTCCGCGGCGAGCGCTCGGAAGAGCGCGGCCAGCCGCTCGTGATCCACCGGCGCGATCCCGCGGAACGGCTCGTCCGCGACGAGCACGCGCGGCCGCCGCGTGAGCGCCGCCGCGAGCTCGGCGCGCCGCAGCTCGCCACCCGAGAGCTCGTGCGGCCGCGCATCGAGCAGGTGTGCGACGTCGGCGAGGTGCGCCGCCTCCCGCACCGGACGCGCACCGAACCGCGTCGCGAAGAACCCGAGCTGCTCGCCCAGCGGGAACGCCGGCGAGAGCAGGTCGTGGTCCGGCAGGAAGAACAGGCCACGCCGCGCGAGACGCGCGAGCGACGGACGGAGCATCGCGACACCATCGAAGTGGACGACGCCTGCGTCGGGTGCCGTCAGGCCGACGGCGATGCGGATGAGCGTCGACTTGCCGATCCCGTTGCGCCCGAGGATCACGCGCACCTCGCCGGGGACGGCGCGCAGCGAGGCGGAGGAGAGGATCCGGCGCGGGCCGAACGACTTGGACACGCAGTCGGCGACGTGGATCGGCTTCACATGAAGACCCAGACCACTTCGCCCATCCCCGCGACCGATGCCGCGAGCAACGCCATCGTTCCCGGTGCGTGGCCGAGGTTCGCCCAGAGCACTGCCTCATGCCGCCGGTAGAGGTCGGCCATCGCCGTCGCGGTGCTCAGGAGCACGATCCCCAGCGGGTGATCGACACGGTCCCCGCCGACGGCCATCAGGAACATGCTCAGCGCGAACAGCAGTGCGCGCAGACCGAGGTAGAGCAGCGCCACGCGGCGAACGAAGGGCAGCAGCGGCCGGAGCGGTCGAGGGACGGACATCCGCGTGCTACCGCCGCCGGATGTCAGGGTTCCCCCGTGATGGCGTGGCGCGTCAGGCGCGCATATACTAGCGGCGCTCGCTCCCACCACCCCACCAATGCAAGAGGCACGAATGTCCACGCCACGGCTCGCTCTCACGCTGCTTGCTGCCGCCCTGCTCGCCGCCTGCGGCGGCGCGCGCTCCCGCACCAGCGCCTCCTCGGGCATGAGCGAGTACACGCAGCAGGTGGCGGGCTACCTCTCGCGGCTGAATGACAACACGCAGAAGGCGGGCTTCAAGCGCGTGGTCGCGGGCCCGGTCTACGGCTCCCTCAACGATGACGCCGAGGGCACGCACGACATGACGGTCGTCGGGGGCAATGACTATGTGCTCTTCGGCGCGTGCGACAACGACTGCACCGATCTCGACCTGCTCATCTACGATCCCGACGGCGATCTCGTGCGCCGTGACGTGGAGGCCGATGACCGTCCGGTCCTCATCTTCTCGCCGCGCAAGTCGGGCAAGTACAAGATCAAGGTCGTGATGGCGGTCTGCCGCGACGAGCCCTGCCGCTACGGGCTCCAGCTCAACGCGAAGTGATGGCTGGCGCGCGCGCGGTCGGCGACACCGCCGACCGCGTGCACGCGACTCGTCACAGGCCCCAGCGCCGAGCGAGACGCCGGCCGCCCCACACGCCTGCCGCGAGCCCCACGACGCTCAGGACGAACGCGGTCATGATCCCGTAGTCCGCGCCGAGCCACCAGCCGACGGCACTGCCGATGGTCGAGACGACCATCACGAGCATCTTCTCCATCAGTCCGCCACGCTGCGCGCGACGAGGAGGAGGAGCGACGACCGGACTCCGCGCATGTCCACCTCCGTCAGCGAGCGACCGCAGCCGCCGCACCGGCGGCGCGGCCAGTCGCCCAGGCCCAGAGGAAATTGTAGCCGCCGATCGGCCCGAACGCATCGAGCAGTTCGCCGCAGAGGTACAGCCCCGGGCATCGCCTGCTCTCCATCGTGGCCGGATCCACCTCGGCGAGGCTCACGCCACCACCGGTCACCTCCGCCTTGCGATAGCCCTCGTCACCGGTCCACGGCAGGTCACCACGGACGAGGGTGTCGATCAAGCGCTTCCGCTCCTCCCGACGGAGTTCCGCCAGCGATCGCGACGGGTCGACGCGCGCGAGGTCCATCAGCATCGCGGCGAGCCGGTCGGGCAGCGCCGCGCGCACCGCCGCCGCCACCGTGCGCGCGCCCTGCGGACGGAGCGCGGCCTCCCACTCGGCATCGCTCCATGCGGTCCATCGCACGGTGAGCTTCGCCGCCGCTCCACCTTCCTCGCGCGCGCGCACCACCACATGCGACACGTTGAGCGCCGCCGGACCGCTGTATCCGCGGTGCGTGAAGAGGAAGCCACCGGTGTGGGCCGCTACGCGGTCGCCGGCGCGCGCGGTGAGCGTCACCGTGAGCGAGATGCCGGCGAGCGCCGCGTACCTGCCCGCGTCGTCCGTGATCGGTGTGAGCGCCGCGTAGGTCGGATGCATCACGTGACCGAGCGCGCGCGCCACCGCGAGGCCGAACCCGTCGCTGCCGGTGGTAGGCACCGAGAGCCCGCCGCTGGCGAGGATGACGGCGTCGGCATCCAACGGCGGTGCGTCGGCGATCGAGACGCGCCACCCGCCTCCATGCGCGGCGACGTCGAGCACCCTCGCGCCGAACCGGACCGTCGCCCCGCGCCGGCGCGCGAGCGCGAGGAGCCCGTCGCGCACGTCACGCGCCTTGTGCGACGCGGGGAAGACCTTCGCCGCCTCGGGCTCGTCGCTGAGCGGGATGCCGACGTGCTCCTCGAAGAACCGTCGCTGCTCGGGGAGCGGCCATGCGCGCACCATCCGGCGCAGCGTGTTGGTCGACGAGTCGGTCACGAAGCGCGTCTCGTCGAGGGTGAGCGGCAGCACGTTGCATCGGCCGCCGCCGCTGATGAGGATCTTGCGGCCGCCGTCGGCGGTCCGCTCGAGCAAGGTCGTCGAGGCGCCGCCGGTCGCGGCGTGGATCGCCGCCATCGTCCCCGCGGCGCCCGCCCCGATCACCACCACCCGACGCGGTGCCGGCGCGGAGCCGGGCGCGCTCATCGGTCGAGCACGGGCAGGTACGCGCGCCAGGGACCGACCGCCTCGCGGTACCGCTTCGCGAGCACGCGCGAGGTCTGGGCGAGATGGCCGAGGTCGTGCGCGACCCACGTCGCGAGCAGCTGCCGGAGGGACACGTCGCCGAACGCGGGGTGCACGCCGGTGAGGGCGAGCTGGCGGTCGGTCAGCCGCCAGCCCCGCAGCGTGGCGAGGTTCTCCGACCGCAGCGCGGCGAACTCGTCGAGGAGCATGGCGAGCGACTTCCCCGCGCTCTCCCGCGCCTGCGCGAAGCGGTCGTACGGCGCGAAGCGCCGGTCGTCCCCCTGCGCGAGGATGATCCGCGCCCGCGGGATCCAGTCGGCGCGCTCCCCGTGGATCAAGTGCCCCACGTTGTCGAACGCCGTGAAGGTCTCCGGTCCTTCGTCGGCGTGGATCCAAGGGTCCGGCAGCCCGGCGAGGAGCGCGCGGAACGCCGCCGGGGTGCGCTCGAGGACCGCGATGCCTTCGTCGAGCGCGAACGCGTGTGGACTCATGCCGAACGATGCCCGCGCGCCTTCGTCGCCGCCAGCGCGGGCGGTGCGACCGTGCGCCAGGCATCCGTGAGCAGCGCGCGCAGTTCCTTCGACGTGACGGCGGCGAGCCGCACGAGCACGGCCGGATAGCCGGCGTAGTGCGGCTCCGTGAAGAACTTGGTGGGCTCCGCGGAGATCATCAGGTCCTTCTGTCCGAGGTCGGCGACGCGCACGGCCAGCACCGCCGGGTTCGGGACGCGCGGCCGCTTCGGCGCGACGCGCTCGAGCCAGACCCACGCGAAGCCCTTCATCTTGCCCTTCACCGGCACCTCGAACGCGAAGCGCCCAGCGGCCTCCTGCGTCCCGGGGAGTGCGAGCGCGATGCGGCGGACGTCGGCACGGGTGGCCATCAGTCGGTCCGTGGAAGTCTCGAGGAGATCATCGGGGCGGCACTCGCCGCGGGCGCCGCTCGTCGTCGGCGATGGCGCGGATCAGACGTTCGGCGAACTCGACCACGGAGACCAATCCGTCGAAATCGACTCCCGCGACGGTGTCGTCCCGCGTGTGATAGGCCGGGTGCATTCCCGTGAAGAGGTGGACCGCCGGCACCCCTTCACGCGCGAAGGGCATGTGGTCCGACCCGCCCGCGGCGGCAGCCTCGCGCACGACGAGCCGCGACCCCGAATTGGCGCGCCGCACGAGCGCCGGCCAGTCCGGTGAACTCTCGAGCCCGATCAGCTGCAGCGGCCGCCCCCCGAGTCGTCCGACCATGTCGAGATTGACCATCGCCACGATCGAGTCCACCGGCACGGGCGCGTTCTGCACGAACACGTTGGAGCCGATCAGCCCGATCTCCTCCGCCGCGAAGTGCACCAGCATCACGGGTCGGCGCGGCGGATCGTTCGCGAGACGCCGAGCGAGTTCGAGCACCGCCGCGGTCCCCGAGGCGTTGTCGTCAGCGCCGAGGTGCGCGTCCTTGGCCGTCCGCCGGTCGCGCGCGCCCATGCCCGTGGTGCCGAGGTGGTCGTAGTGGGCGCCGATCACGATCCACTGGCCGCCCAGCGCGGGATCGGTCCCGGGCACCATCGCCACCACGTTGCTCGCGACAGCGAGGGTGTCGACTCCTGCGCTGCGGAGCAACAGTCTCGGCGGTGCGAACGTCTGGAAGTAGCTCCGTCGGCACGACCCCGCGGCGTCGCACGCGACAGGGATCAGCGCGTCGATTTGCAGCGCGAGGTACTGCCGCGCGAGATACGCGCCCGCGCTGTCGAGTCCGGCGCTGCCGATCCCGCGGCCGCCGAGCGCAGGACTCGCGAGATGTCGCACGTCCCGGAGCAACGCGGCACGCGAGGAGTCGCGAAGACCGGCGAGAGCGGACGGTGACCCGAGCGGCACGCCCGAAGCCGGAGCGAGCGCAGGCTCGGCACTCGCCTGGGCCTCTGACGCGCACGCGCTCGCGGCGACGAGGAGGAGCGCCGCGACGGACCGGCGACTCATCGGGTGCCGGAAGGCGTGTCCACCCAGTTCGCCGGGAGCGGGATCCGGTAGTAGCGCTCGATGCGCCACTCGTTGTCCGCGCCGCGCCGCCACTCCATCACGAACCGCCCATGCTGCGCGCTCGGCGGCTGGCCGGCGAAGCGCAGGCGCTCGAAGTACGTGCCCCACACGAGTGCCGTGCTGCCGAACAGCTCGACCGTGTCGGCGCGCGCCATCGCGGAGTCGACGACGACGCCGGGGAACGACCCCATGAAGGCGCGGATCGAGTCGGGGGACACGATCGGCGGGATCCCCGGCTCGAAGAGCGTGCCCCGCGGAGCGAAGAACCCGGCGCTCGCCTCGGCGTCCACCGCGCGCGCCGCCGCCGTGTACGCGTCGAGCCGCGCGAGGACGGCGAGGCGCGCGGCTTCGTCAGCGGCGGAGACGGACGTGTCGCGTGTCGCGGGCGCCACCGTGCAGGCGCCCACGAGGACCAGAGCGCCCACCGCGTACATGCTCACCCGCATCGGGCCGTCAGCCGCCGCGCCGGCCGGACTTCGCAGAGGTCGACTGCGGCTTCACCCGCGGCGCCGACACGGGAGCGGGCGCCTTGGCCGCCGGCGCGCCCATCAGCTTCACTTGCGGCTTGTGCGATGAGAAATCCGGCACGGCCGTGCGGTGCTTCTTCGGCATCGATGCTCCAAAGGTGTGACGGGTGATCCGCCGCGCTCAGCTCGGCGACTGCGCGCGCGACCCACCGAACCAGTAGGACTGCATCGCGGCGAGCATGTGCGGACTGAGGCTCACCGGCGCGGCGGAGGGCAGCACGGACCCGATGCCGCATTTCGGACAGGACGCGGTCTCTCCGACCGCTTGCTGTGTCACCGGGTCCAGCTCGGGCACCCATTCCAGGATCTCGGTGGGCTTGAACGTCGCGCCGCAACAGAGACACCCCGCACTGCTCGACTGCTCCAGAAGCGGTCGATTCGCCGTGCAGAAGTGGTGGATGGCCTCGAGCGAGGACTGGTTCAGCAACATGTCTCCTCCGGGCGTTGGGTGCGCGAGCCGTCGGCGGGCCGTCGACGCTCCACCCCTACGATAGCACTCGCGCGCCGCGCCGCCAGCCTCGTGGCTCCGACCGAACGGACGGCTCGATCCCTTGGGTGCCGCGAGCCGCGCATCGACGGAGAACTGCTCCGGCCCGGCAAGCGCCAGCGTCAGCGCACCGGCGCTCGCGAGCACCGCCAGGAGCGGTACCGGCGGAACCTTGCTCGGGGGTCAACGCTGGGCGACGCCCGGGAGTCGCTGGTATCGCGGGTGCGACGCGAGGCCCTGCGGGACGTTCACCTTGTCCCCGACGGTCAGATTCGGGTCCGAGACGAACTGCTCCTCGTCCTCGAAGCGGACCGAGCCGTTCCGGTCGCAGAGTACACCCGGGAATCGGACGAGGCGCTCGTAGAGCTTTCCATCCTTGTGATAGAGGGCGTGCCGCGCATCGAGCCGGAAGGCTCGGTTCAACCATTCGCCCGTCATGCGTCGGGTCCCGGGCTCGAGCGCGGGACCGTCCGACTCGGCGTCGTCATCGCGGGTTGCGCGTCCCCGCGGCGCGGTGCTCGCCGACGTGCTCGTCGCCTGGCCCCCAGCCCTCCGCGACTCAGCGGCGCGCTCGAGCGGCGGGTCGATCCGGGCGACGCGACGCAGCACCGAGTTCGGCGTGTCCTCGAGCGGCCGGGCGAGGGTCTTGAGCCACTCCCAGACATCGTCGTCGACGCGCACCACGGGACTCATGGTAGCTCCAGTTACAGTGATACACGGTAACCTATGAGCGTACCTCAACGGCCGTCAACTGTCGCGACGGTGTCCTCCATCGCGAGGGGCCCTCCGCCGGCGGAGCCCGCCGGTCAACCCGCCTTGACTGGCTCCTCGTCGCGTCGCGCGGCCGAGGCGACCAGGAGGAAACAGGCCACGAGCAGCACGCTGTACTCGGCCCCGCCACTCTGGTATCCCACCGTGAACCAGCCACGCGGCGCGTGCACGAGGATGATGCCCATGGCGTGCTCCATCACGAAGACCGCCGCGATCGGGCGCACCAGTCGGCCGCTCGCGAGCGTGAGGCCGCCGAGCATCTCGTTGATGGTGATGCCCCACGCTGCGATCACGCCGAACGGGATGCCCTGGGCGCCGAGGAAGCCGCCGAAGTCATCGACCGTCCCGACGATCGTCCGCGTCACGCCGTGCGCCGCCATGTAGCAACCGAGCATGACACGGAGGACGACCAGCCACTGCGCGGTCGAGAGGAACGGGAACATCGGCACGAGGGCTCCGGGTGCGAGTGTGCAGGATGGCCGCGAGCCTATGCGGCCGCGGGCTCGGTACGCGCCCACCAGAGGAAGATCGACGCGAAGAGCAGGTCCGGCGTGGCGTTCAGTGCCATCCCGGTCGGCACATCCCCGGCGATCGCGTACGCGACGGTCAGCCCCCAGAACGCGAGCTTGCCGAGCGCCCCCACCACGACGAGCGCGCGGTCGATCCGCCGCTGCAGCGCGAGCCACGCGTACACGCCGCCGAAGAGCGCGATGGTGAAGCCGATCTGCGCCGCGAAGTACGGCGGCACGTCGAGTGGCAGGAGCGGCGACGGCTTGCCCAGCGCGGGCGGCGTGAAGACGACGACGCCGAGGAGGTTGAGCGCGACGGTCGCCCACAGCGCGCTCCGGATGATGCGGTCTCGTGACATGCGTGGATGCTACGTCCGCGGACCGGCCGGCCGCCACACGGTGGGCCGAGCCGTCAGGGCGCTGCCTGCAGACGGGCGCGCACTACGACGGTCTGCACGTGGCAGATGTCGCCCGTGACCGACACGTTCTGCCGCTCCCACGTCGCGTAACCCGCGCGACGGACGCGGATGGTGTACGTCCCGGGCCGTTCCATCGTGTTCGTGAGACCGTAACTGGAATCGCTCGGCAGCGGCGCCGCGACCGCTCGGGTGGTCGAATCCACATAGGCGCCATCGACGATCACCACGCTCGAGCCTGCCGCGCGCCCGTCCCCGGTCGCGGAGTCGACGACGATCATGGCGATCGACGGTCGCGCCTCGGAGGTACACACCGTGCCCGGCATCGGATCGATCCCGCAGGCGGCGGCGGTGACGGTCAGCGCGACGATGCCGAAGGTTCGCATGGTGGTTCCCGGAGGTTGAGGTGGACTCGACTCCAGATGTACCCCGCCAGTCCGGCACCCTGTCAACCGCGCGATATCAGCCGGTCGGTGCCGACGGCGCGATCGCTCAGGCCGGGGTCTTCATTCGCCCGAGGTCGCGGGCGAACCACTCATCGGCCGGTGAACGCTCGGCGAGCGCGGGCGGAACGGGCGGCTCCGTCGAAGGCGGCTCCGTGCGAAGCACCCACGCACTGTACGCCGCGGCCGCCGCGAGGAGACCCGTGCCGCCGACCACCACGAGCGAGTGGGCCATCCCCACGCCGACGAACGGCCCCACCATCACGAAGGTCCCAGCTGCCATGCTCGCCGCACCGAGGGCGATCAAGCCGCGATCGCGCGTCGCAGCCACGGATCCGCGGCCGAACCACCGACGCACGAGTCCGCGCGTCATCGCGAAGCTCCCGGCCGAGATCGCGCCGAGCGCCGAGATGAGGCGCACCAGCACGAGCACCGACAGCACGGCCGCGGCCCGGTCGCCGTACACGACGGGAGCGATCGCGGAGAACACCCATGCTCCGAGTCCGAGCGCCGAGCCGCTCACGAGCCAAGGCGCCGCGGCGAGCGCCAGTCGTGTCGCCGCCCGTACGACACGGAGGAAGCGACCGCGCGCCCCGGTGTCGGCCGTGGTCATCGGCTGCCGCGGTCCAGGATCGCGGCGGGATGCGGTCGGTCCAGGCGCTCGACCGATGCCGTCGCACCTTCGAGCACCTGGAGTCGAGCCTCGAGTGCCTCGATGCGCGCGGTCGCGTCCGCTTGCCGTTCCAGCGCGCGCACATAGCGCCGCGCCCAGTAGAGACCGCCCGCCAGCGCGAGGCCCCAGAACGTGACGGCCGAGATGAAGATCGGACCGAACATCAGCGGGTGCTCTGGGTCATGCGTGCCCTACGATGCGCCCCGCGCGGAGTTCCAGCGCGGAGGTGGCGGCGGCGCCCCCCCACCCTCACGAGATGATCCGGCCGAGCGCCAGCCCGAGCGCGGCGAACAGGAGGAGCACGAACGCGCCGATCCCGCTGAGCGCCGCGACCGCCTGCACGCCGCGCCACAGCCCTTCGCGCGGCTCACGCTCGGGCCAGGGGCGCGGCAGCAACCGCAGCTCGGCGAGGGCCCAGACGCCATACGATGCGAAGCAGAGCGCCGCCGCGGTGAGCGTCAGCCATCCCGCGGGACGCGCCCACAGCGCCGCCCCGGCGACGAGCGCCCCACCGGCGACATCCAACGCCAGCCGCTCGCGCGGGGTACGCCGCGCCCGCGCACTGAGGAGTTCGGCGAGACTCGCATTGGCGGGCAGCTCGGCGGCGACCATGTGACGCTCCTGCCGCGCCGGGCGCGGCTCGTGATCGGTGTTCCCGTGGGGTGACGGCTACGTGAGGAATATGCGCTTCGTCCCGCCCGGAGCGCACGGGGACGTGCGCGGCGTCCCTCGCGTCCACGACGCGAGCAGTGCCAGGCACCGGCGCCGAGCGTTGTGGCGTGGCGGTTCGATGACAGGATCGGCCAGGGAGTTCCGGACGAGCGCTTCGCCAACGAGGCCGACAACGAGAATCGGGAGCGAACACCGTCAGCGGTCGATCGGCACCGAAGGCATGTGGCGCTAAGGCAACTCGATCCGAACCCGACGCTGCTGCGGGTCGAATGTCCACCGATGGCGCGTCATCGCGGCCGCCCCGAGCCACGCGTCCTCCGCTTCCGGGTTGACGAACACCAGCGGAGCCGCCAGAGCGTAACGGCCGATGCGCGTCGGTGCCAGACGAGGCGTCGCGCGGGGAAGTCGAGGGTGAAGGAGGCGTGTTGCAGGACGTTGTAGCCGAGCACTCCGTCGACGTCCAGCGTGTCGTAGGACGCCACGGTCACGTTCGCGAGGTCGAGGTCTCCGATCCGCAGTGAGGCGACGCGCACGATGTCGGTCGTGGCCCGCTCCACCAGCACCGTGACCCGTGCCGCGTCGACGACGATTCGACGCAGGAGCGTGACGTTGGAGCCGAGGTCGATCAACAGTCGGTATGCGCCGCGCGCATTGATCCATGTCTCCACCGAGGGAGAGGACGGAATCGGGCAGCGCCTGTGCCGACGCTCGTGCAGCGCCCGACAGGGCAACCGCCAACGCGACGGCCCGCCATGCGTTCCGATGAAGCCCAGGCATCTGTGGGTGCGGCACAGGAAGCGCGAGCTCACGTCTCGCGGCGAGGAGGCGCACCTTGGACGCGCTGGAGCTCAGCGCGCACCGCGAGGCGTGGCCGCCGACCCGCCACCCCAGCCGGCCATCAGCACCGATCGCCGCTGGCCATCCGGCAGTCCCTCCCGAATCGCACCTCGATGGAACATCTCACCCGCCCCGCGCGCCAGCGGATCGCCGACGAACTCACACGTAGGATCAGCCCTGCCAGGTGCCGACGTGAGTGATGTCGGTCGACCACGCGGTGTTGGGCTGCGTCACTGTCACCTGCTGCTTGAGCAGATTCGGGATCCCCGCGGCCGACTTTCCAATGACCGACCGGCGCCTGTTGATGCGCCTTCATGAACTGGCATCACTAGCGGGCGCTTCCGGCCGTGGGCTGCGCGGACACCGGTTCCCCTTCCCGCTCTGGCGATGGGCAGCGGCGATCCCCACCACCCGCTGGGTACGCCTCGTGATCGTTGGGGGAGGGTCATCCCCGACTGGCATGCCTCACCGGCGGCGCGCGGGCTCCGCAACTCCCCACGAGCGGACGCGTCCGCCCGGATCGAACTGGAACTGCGCCGGCTTCCCGCTTGCGAGCAGGACGACGACCACGATCGGCCCGCGCGTGCGCCGGCGGACGACCCGGACTCCCATCCGATCATCCCGGAGGTCGAACCGGCCCTCCGGGGCGACGAAGGACACGACGTCGCGGAGTGCGAGTGCCAGGCTGGAGACCGTCGCGAAGTTGCGGACGACCTCATGCGGAGGGTCGTACGGCGTCAGGGACGGCGTCACCTCGGCCACCGCATCGCGGCCCGGGTGGTTGCGGCGCCACCACACGCCTGGCTCGCCCAATCGGCGCTGGAAGGCCGGCACGTCCAGCGCGTCGAGTTGCGCGAGTTCCTCCGGCGCGAAGGGCATCGCCGGGTTCGCCTCGCGCACGACGAACTCGACCGGCGCCTCCGGCCCTTGCAGGCGCGCCATTCGCGGTGCGGCATACACCATCGTGCTCCGCGCGAGCACCCGCACCGAGACGCCGCGCAACCGAGCGCGCATCGATCGTCGCAGCGCCGGTTCAAGAGCGCCGACGACGGTCCACGTATCGAGCATCCCGCGTAGCATCGCGCACAGCCAAGGGCCGTAGCCGCGACTTCCGTCGGGGTTCTGCACCTCGTTCGGCAGGTCGCGGAGTCCGATGGCGCCGCGGTCGCCCAGCGGCGTCAGCCCGTCGGGTCCATGGACCAGTCCCCACCGTGGCGCGCCCATCGTGCAGAACGCTGCTTGGCCGACGTCGAGGCCCTCGTGCGTGTGTTCCAGCCGTGGCGCGGGGTCGCGGTCGGTGCGGGCTCGGGGCACGAGCCCCGTCTCGTGCATCGACAGGATCGAGGCGAAGGCGACTTCCGCGTCGACGACATGAAGCGACGCGGCGCGGTCGCGGCCGGCTCGACCGACGCGCAGGTTCTCGCGGTGAAGGTCGCTCACACCGAACGCGCGCATGCACGCGGCGAGTGCGCCCGCATCGTGCCAGAATCGACGCGCGGCATCGTCGTCGTCGAGCCGCAGGCCGCGCGGGTCGGGGACGGGCCCCACGTGCGCCGCGTCGGCGAACGCGCGGGGCGCTGCCGACTCGAGCGGCTGCGGCTCCGCCGACAACCACTCCGCGTATCCACGCTGCGCGTCGACGGGGATGATCTCGTGCATCGGCACGCGGACCGGTGACCCGGCCCTCGCGAGAGCGCGATTCAGTCGCATCGGTGCACTCGCTTCCCCGCGCCACGCCGTCGCGCCACAGACCCACCAGTCCGCGCGAACGTCGCGCGGTTTGTAGGCCCACTCTCGCCCGTCGGCGAACGTCAAGCGGAAGACGAGCTGCTGTCCCCGGTGCGGATCGCTCCCCTGCGGCACGGCCGCGACCAGCGGGCCCCTCACTCGGCCAGCGAGCGCCGTCGGAAGGTCGAGCGACACATGCGCCAGCAGGCGTGCCACCGCCGACACATGCTGCTCGGCGACGAACCGCGCGGCCGCCACGCGATGCGCGAGGACGTCGGCACGCGGCTCGGCCAGCAGGATCCCTGACAGCTCACGCAGCCACTCGGCGTGGTGCGTCCAAGCGAGGGCTCCCGGCGCGACGCACGACGCGTAGCGTCGCTCGAGGACCGGCAGCCGGAGTCGCAGCATGGCAAGCGCCGCGCGCAGCGGTGCGCTATCCGGTGACGCGAGCAACCGTCGGCCGTATGCGAGACGCTCGTGCCGCGGCGGGTCGGTGACCGGCAGGTGGCGTCGCGGGTGTCCGGCCAATGGCGCGACGACCGGCGGGAGCAAGAGCAGCAACTCCTCATCCGTCAGCGGAAGGTCCCGCACGACCGGTGCGCGCGGGCGACGACGTGTGGGAGCCGGGGCGTGCGCCGCGGGTTGCACCACCTCGTGCGGTGCGGCGACCGCGTGCCCCGCGACGCGCAACAAGGCGAGCACCACACCGGAGACGCCGTTCGCCCAGCCGGAGCCGAGCGCCCCGAGCTGGGACGGCGCATCACCCGGGCCAGCCCAGCCTTCGATCCGGCGCACGAGTGCGTGGGCGCGCCGTCGCCAGCGCGGGTCTCCGCTCGCAGCCTCGAGATCGAGGAAGCACTCGATCGCGCCCGCGACGCCATGGCACTGGCCCGCGAGCTCGCCGCGACCGGCCACGGCCGACGATGACGCGAGCTGCGTCCAGGTGAAGTCGCCGGCTGCGCACGCGATCCCGAGGGCTCGGCGGTCGCCGTGCCGCCACCGCGACAGATAGGCCTGCGCGATCCCGGTCGACCCATGACACCAGTGATGCCAGTGCTCCGCCAGCCGGTCCGACACCGGCCATGAGGTCCCGGCGGGCGTCGTGCGCATCGCATCATCGAGGGCGCGCGCGCCGTCCCGCGCGAGCCGGCGCCACGCGCGACCGCGTCGGTCGGCGGCGGCGAGCGCGAGCAGGAAGTGCACGATGCCGGCCGACCCGTGCGCGAATCCCGTGAATCGCTCGCCCGGCGTGGCGATGATCGCCTCGCGACTGGCGTCGCGCTCCGGAGACCACGCCCAGCGGATCCCGCGAGCGTCCCGCAGCGCGTGGTCGCCGAGCCATTCACCGCAGCGGCGTGCCGCCGCGAGCCAGGCCGGATCGCCGTCGGTCTCCGAATGGCGGTGGTGCAGCTGCAGCAGGGCGAGGCCGGTGCCGGCCGCGCCATACAGGAGTTCCCCTTCGCGATGGTCAGCCGAGTGGAACGGTGCGAGGAGGCGCGCCGCCTCCGCGGCCGGAGACCAGCCGCGCACGCGGCCCTCCAGCCGCAGGTGCAGGAGGGCCACGCCGCCGTGCCCGCCGTAGAAGCCGGGTTGCGGGGTGGCGGCGGACACCGACCCCGCCAATCCGCGTGCGATCTCGATCGACGAGGCGACGGCTGCGCCGTCGCCCGCGGCATCACCCCACGCGAGCAACGCCAGCGCGGGGCCGACCGCGCCCTCGTAGAGCCAAGGTGGATGGGTCGGAGCGGCTCCGACCGGGCCGCTCCGATCCGGGACGCGCAGGCCGCAGGTCGTCTCGACGAGCGACGCACGGACGGCCGCTATGCCGCGACCGGCGAGCCGGAAGGCGCGACGACGAGCAGCCGACCCCTGTGAAGCGACGTGCGGCGGAATCCCGAGGGATTCCGCCGCACGCAGGTCGATCGGAGCATTCGGCGTGGTGGCCGAATGCTCAGCAGGCACAGTCTTCCGACTTCGGTCCGGTGGCGCACACCGTGCTCGCCGCTTGGGTGCCGGTCACCCCCTTGCCGCCATCAGCGCGCGGTCGCATGCCACCCTTCACCTCGTTGGCCGCCTTGGCCGCGCTCGCGGGAAGGTTCTTCACCTTGAGCGAGTCCTTCGAGCCCTTCTTCTTCTCGGTCATGACGCGGTACTCCTGAGAGATGGGTGGGGTGCGGGTGGTGCGAGGCGAACGAGCAGCGGCTGGTGACATCGCGAATCTGCGTGCGGGCGCGCACGACCCGAAATGACGCAGGTCACACTCCTCGGACCGAACGGTCCGGCTTCGCCGACATCCGGATCCCGTCGACGTCGGCAGCGACAATCATATCAGCCGAACGGGGTGGTCGGCGAGCGGACGCGCGCCGTGGCGGTCTCGTGGACCCTCACCGTCCCCAAGAACCCCGAACCGCTGACCATCCCCCGAGCCCGCTCGACGTACCCTCACGACCGTTCCCCAACCGCACCGCCGTCCTTTGCCGAGCGGGCGCGAGCGCCGACGACCTTCGGTCCCCGCGCTTCCCTACGATAGGGCGGGGCGGCCGCCCCGCTACCCTAGCCGGCCATCACCACCAACTGCCGTCAGACCGCGCGGTCACGGCCTTCCACAATGAGCCGCGGGTCAAGCTCGTGCTGCAGCCGCGTCACCGCACTGTGCGCCGCAGCCAGGTCGGAGCCAGTCAGCTCGCGCACCCGCCGAATCGCGGTAACCGTCTCGCCAGCTGCAAGGAGAGTCACGACCTCGTCACGCTCCTCACGGCTCAGCGGTCGGACGATCGTGGGCACCTCCCTGCCTAACGAGGCACGGATAGCGCCAATGGCGTATCCGATGAATCCCGCGAGCAAGACGAAGATCCCTACCGTTACGGAGTCGAAGAGCATCAGAGGAGGTCGTCGGTCGAACGTCAGGTTGTGCCGCGGCCGTTCATGCGATTGCGGGGCGGCGGTCACGCCGACCCAAGTAGTACGATACGGCGGGGCCGCTGGCCCGCCACCCTAGCACGGCCCTCAGCCACCAAGCGTCGTCAGCTGGCGACAGCACGATACTTCCCGACGCCTCGTATCAAAACGAACACGATCGCGGCCACGCATCCCATCACTGCCCCGGTCCCGACACCGACAAGCGAGTCGGGCCAGGGCTCCCAAGCGAGCGGACTCGCGACGAGGGCACCAGCAAGCGTGCCGAGTGCAATGACGGCACCGTCCGAGAACAACCGCGGCGAGCGACCGGCGACCCGAAGCGCGACCACCAACAGCGCCTCGACTAGGTATGCGAGTGGAAGTCCGAACAGCGCCACGTGTCCGTTCCAGAGCACGTCATTCCACGACACGGATGCGCCGCTCAGCTTGGCGACGATGCCAACAGTCGGCACCGTCGTGAGTGGCGCCACGACAAGTCCCAACAGCGTGCGATCGTCGTGGTCGAGCGCCATTGCTCAATCTCCTTCTCATCCAGCTAACGTCAGCGTGTGCCGTGGCCGTTCAAATGAAGAGCTGCGCGGCGGCCACGCCGACCCAAGCAGTACGATGAAGGCGGGGCCGCCGTCCCGCTACCCTAGCCGGCCATCGATCACCAACCGCCGTTAGCTCGCGGCACACCACCTACGGTCTGCGCACCGATGACCCGTGTCCGGCATTGTCGCCCCAGTGGTGATCGGCGCCGAGCAACTTGTACTCGACCACTCGGAAGTCGCCCCAGCTCATCGCACCCGATTCCGAGAACTTCACGCTCGGAACCACGATGTACCGGTGATACTCTCGGTAGCTCGCACTCACGAGCCATTGGAAAGTGATCTCGTACTGTAGACGCTCGGAGAACGGCAGGATGGTCGGGCTTGTCCGCTGCACCTCGACAACACTCTGAAGCCACAGAGTCGGGCGGGGCATCTGCGCAAACTGATGAACCGCGCAACTCATGCCGCCGGTGCCGGTCCACCCCGGAGGCAGGACCAAGAGGCGGTGGAACCGATCGTCGAGCCGCTGCCCAGTGCCGGACGAATCGCCGACTTGGTCGAGCCGGCATCGCGCGATTTGCGTCGAGTCGCCGCCGAGATCCCCACGGAATCGCAGCACGGCATTCAGTGCATCCCGCGGGAGTTCCGCGGTGACGGCCTGCGCTCGCGCGCGCTCCGCGCCCACCACGAGCGCAAGGGCAACACAGAGACGACGCATACCGATGATCCTCTCCTCGTCGAGCTCACGTGGGGTTGTGCGGTGACCGTTCACACACAATGCGGCGGCAGGGCCGTCTGCACCGACTGTCGTTAGATCGCCGGGGGCAATGACGATGGCGGCGCGGCATCGATCGGGCGGAGTTTGGCGTCGGCACGACGCGCTAGCGTCAGCACACTGACCGACGCACCTGCACCGAGCGCCCCGGCCAACAGAATCGCGGGCACCAAGACCAGTGCGGGAAGCGCGGCGGGCGCGGTGAGCGCTAGCACAGACGCGATGCCCGCGCTGCCGACAAAGCCCCAGGCGGCGACACGTCCGCTACGAAGCGAGGCAAACGTCGTCTTACGCTCTTGTCTTGCCAACACGACTGCAAAGAGCGCGCCGGCGGCGCCACCGACGGCCAACCCGCGCACAGCCACCGCGACGAGTTCGCGGATACCGTAGACAGACGACGGAACAACATCGAGGAGCACTCCACTTACGAGGAGCGATGTCGCCAGCCCCGCGAGCCCAACGCCCCAAGCGATGGCCATTCCGAGGATTCCGCGAGCTCGAACTGGGCTTACCATCAGAACGCTCCGTGCGTTGTTGGTCGATCTAACGTCAGGTTGTGCCGTGGCCGTTCAAATAGGATGCGGGGCGGCGGCCACGCCGACCCGTGCCGTACGATGAAGGCGGGGCCGCCGCCTCGCCACCCTAGCACGGCCATCAGCCACCAAGCGCCGGTAGCAGGATCACGGGCGCGGAATCGTCGAGCGCGAGCGCCCGCTTACGAGCACTGCCACGCCGCGCTCGCTGACCTCGATGTCGGTCGCCTTCGGCGGGCGGGCGCGAATCCAGCTCTGCATCACCAGCCGACCGCCCGGCGTCACCGAGTCAACTTGATAGTAGGTGATATCGTCTTCGGTGAGGGCGAGCAAGAACTTGGGGCCGCCCGGCTCGACGGGTGCGAACAGCACGCGCTCCACGGCGGAGAACTCGAAGGTCTCGCATGTCTTGCCCGTTCCCGCCGGAAGCGGCCAAGTGGAGAGATCGACGACAAACGTCGCATTCGTTCGGGTGTCACCGTGAAGGAATCCGCTGTACGCAACGAGCGACATCCCGCTGCTCGCGCCGACGCTCATCACGCGTTGATTCGCGGCGCTGCTCCCGTCTCCGGCGACGAAATCGACACCGACTCGAAGTCCATGCGTATCGCGGCGAGCACCGGACGGGGATCGCAGTCGGCCCGGCGCGAGGCCCTCTTGGAGCCGAGTCCACGACCCGCTAGCATCGCGCGTGTACACTAGAACGGTCGGTGTCTGCCTGAACTCAGGATTGATCCACACGAGCGCTTCGTCTCGCCCGTCATGATTGATGTCGCCCAGCGTCACGCCTGTCACACGCACCGCCGCTGTGTGCGAACCGACGTTCTCGATCGGCGACGCCTGAAGCAACGCGGTGAACTCGCGCACCAGTGTCGAATCGGGGACCTGAGCCGACAGGAGCGTGACCGCGAGCAGGAACATAAGTGAGTCCGCGAGGATGAGTGGTGAGTCCAGCCAACGTCAGGTTGTGCTGTGGCCGTTCAAATAGTTGCGGCGGCAGGGTCATCTGCACCAACCGCCGTTAGCCCGCGGCACATGGGGATCGCCTCCAATCCTTTACTGAGCGTGCCCCACACGAAGCACGCGACCGTCTCGCTTCGCGATCTCGGCCATTGCCGTACCGCCGAGTGTCATCGGCGGCAGCGTTCCCCGCACATGCCAAACTCCGTTCGTCAACGTTGCGCGAAAGGGACGCTCGTCCTTGAGTTGCTCTTCGCCATAGATCGGCAGGAAGACTGCCTCCGCAACTCGTACGGCGGTCGCCTCGTCGGGCACGAACCCGTCCGGAGGAACCCAAGGCGTGACCAACCGGTGGTGTGCGCAACTGGTGGCGACGAGGGCAACGGCTCCCGTCAACAGAACGTGGCGCAGGGATAGTGCCGCTCTCACGGTGCGTCCTCGTCGGGCTAACGTCAGCTTGTGCTGTGGCCGTTCGAATAGTTGCGGGGCGGCGGCCACGCCGACCCGAGTAGTACGATGAAGGCGGGGCCGCCGCCCCGCTACCCTGGCACGACCATCAGTCACCAAGCGCCGTTAGCCTGCGCGCGCACGGAACTCCTTGCGCGTCGATTGCCGTAGCAATCCGACGATCGTGATCACCAGTGGCAGGTACCAGAGCAAGCCGACGAACGACGCGGTGGGTCGAGGCATGCCCGCCTCGCGGGCCGAAAGGGTGTTCTGACTTACGCCGACTATGATCGAGAGCATCCACGGACCGAAGTACAACAGGGTACCCCACCACGCCCAAGTACGTCGTTGCCACAACCCGTAGCTCAAGGCGAAGGCGATGCCCGCCACACTACCGAGTGCGAAGATGCGGTTGCCTCGAAACTCGCTGGGCTCTACGCCGAACTGCAAGAGGAGCACGAGGAGGTACGCGCCGAGTAGCGCAGCTGTGACTGACGCGAACCTGACGAACCCGGACGGCCCGGCGCTTGGCGCAATCGTTAGCATCTCGGACTCGTTTGGTGTCAGGCTAACGTCAGCTTGTGCTGTGGCCGTTCAAATAGACTGCGGGGCGGCGGCCACGCCGACCCGAGTAGTACGATGA
>CAYXGS010000027.1:0-46348 GCA_964464585.1 uncultured Gemmatimonas sp.
ACCAGGGCGCGGCGACCGGCGTCGGCGGCATCATGCGCGATGTCTTCACCATGGGCGCGCGCCCCATCGCGATGCTCAACTCGCTCCGCTTCGGCTCGCTCGAGACCCCGCGCGTGCGCTACCTCGTCGCCGGCGTCGTGAAGGGCATCGGCGACTACGGCAACTGCGTGGGCATCCCCACCGTCGCCGGCGACGTGATGTTCGACGCCGCGTACGAGGGCAACCCGCTCGTGAACGCCATGTGCGTCGGGCTCCTCAAGGAAGAGGAGCTCATCCGCGCCAAGGCCGAGGGCGTCGGCAACCCGGTCATCGCCGTCGGTGCGCGCACGGGCCGGGACGGCATCCACGGCGCGTCGTTCGCGTCCGAGGACCTCTCCGAGGAGAACGAGGCCAAGCGTCCGCGCGTGCAGGTGGGCGACCCGTTCACCGAGAAGCTGCTCCTCGAGGCGTCGCTCGAGTTGATCCGCTCCGGCCACATCGTGGCCATCCAGGACATGGGCGCCGCTGGCCTCACGAGCTCGAGCGCCGAGATGGCCGAGCGCGGCGATGTGGGCGTGACGATCGACACGAAGAAGGTCCCCGTCCGCGAGACCGGCATGACGCCGTACGAGATCCTCCTGAGCGAATCGCAGGAGCGGATGCTCGTCGTCGCCAAGAAGGGGCATGAGGAAGAGGTCCGCCGGATCCTCTTCAAGTGGGATCTCACCGCCGAGGTGATCGGCGAGGTCATCGCCGAGCCCGTCTATCGCGTGACCGAGGGCGATCACGTCGTCGCCGAGTTCCCCGGCACGCGACTCGTCACGGACTGCCCGCAGTACCATCCCGAGGCGCGGGAGTCGGCCGAAGCCGTCGCGCGGCGGGCGCGGGATGTGCACGCCATCGCCCCGCTCGCGAGCGAGCAGGACCACGCGTGGACGCTCGAGCGCCTGCTCCAGGCGCCGACCATCGCGAGCAAGCACTGGATCCACCGCCAGTACGATTCCACGGTGCGCACCAGCACCGTCGCGGGCCCCGGCCACGCCGACGCGGCGATCATCCGCATCCGCGGCACCACCAAGGCCATCGCGGTCAAGACCGACTGCAACGGCCGCTACGTCTTCCTCGATCCGCGCGTCGGGGGCCGCATCGCCGTCGCCGAGGCGGCGCGCAACGTCGCCTGCACCGGGGCCACGCCCAAGGCCATCACCAACTGCCTCAACTTCGGCAATCCCAAGAAGCCCGAGGTGTTCTTCCAGTTCCGGGAGGCCGTCTTCGGCATGGGCGACGCCTGCCGCACGCTCGACACGCCGGTCACCGGCGGCAACGTCTCGCTCTACAACGAGAATCCGCAGGGCGCCGTGTACCCCACGCCGACCATCGGCATGGTGGGCCTGCTCGACGACGTGCGCCATGCGACGCGCATGAACTTCACCACCCCGGGTGACGCCATCGTCCTGTTCGGTGAGAACACCGACGAACTCGGCGGTTCCGAGTACCTCGCCTGGATCCATGGCGTCGTCGCGGGCGCGCCCCCGTCCTGCGATCTCGAGGGCGAGAAGAGGCTCATCGCTGCTCTACTCGAGGCCATCCGCGCCGGTCTCGTGCGCTCGGCGCACGACACGTCCGAGGGCGGACTGTCGGTCGCGCTCGCCGAGTGCTGCATGTCCGATCGCGAGAACCCGATGGGCGCCACGATCGACCTCGGCGCGTGGAAGTCGCTCGAGCCTCGCGCGCTGCTCTTCGGCGAGGCGCAGGGTCGCGTCGTCATCGCCTCGTCGAAGGCCGACGCGGTCCTCGCGATCGCGAAGCGGCACGGCGTCCCGGCGCGAATCATCGGCACCGTGACCACGCCATCCGACGGGCTCAGCATCACGGCTGGGAACGAGAAGCTCACCATCACGACGGCGAAGATGATCGACGCGTACCATGAAGCCCTCCCCCGCGCGATGGCCCGCGCCGCCGCCGAGGTCGTCGATCACGACCCCGCCCTCGATGGAGCGACCGCCTGATGTGCGGCATCTTCGGCATCAGCGGGCATCCGAGCGCGGCGGCCATGACCCACCTCGGGCTGTACTCCCTGCAGCACCGGGGGCAGGAGTCGGCCGGCATCGTCTCCACCAACCTCGACGGCGAGGTCCACGGCATCCGGGCCATGGGGCTCGTCTCGGATCAGTTCTCGGCCGACAAGATGCAGGAGCTCACCGGTCCCGTCGCGCTGGGGCATACGCGCTACAGCACCGCGGGGTCGAGCACCATCGAGAACGCCCAGCCCGCGATGGTCCGCTTCAAGGGCGGGCACATCGTCCTCGCGCACAACGGCAACCTCACCAACGCCCCCGAGATCCGGCACGAGCTCGAGGACGAGGGGTCGATCTTCAGCTCGACCATGGACAGCGAGGTCATCGTCCATCGCCTCGCCAAGTCCAAGGCCGCCAAGCCCGAGGAGAAGCTCGCCGAAGCGCTCGAGGGAGTGGAAGGCGCCTACTCGCTGCTCGTGATGATCGGCGAGACGCTCGTCGCGGCGCGCGATCCGTTCGGCTGGCGGCCGCTCGTCATGGGCAAGCTCGGGGACGCCGTGGTGTTCGCCTCCGAGACCTGCGCGCTCGACATCTGCGGTGCCACCGTGGTCCGCGAGATCCAGCCTGGCGAGATCGTCGCGGTGGAGCCCCAGGGGACCCTGCGGACCCTCCAGCGGCAGGCGGCACCGAACTTGCACCGCTGCGTGTTCGAGTACGTGTACTTCGCCCGACCCGACTCACGCGTCTTCGGCGGCTCCGTCGACCGCGCGCGCCGGGCGCTCGGGCGTCAGCTGGCCAAGGAGCACCCCGCGCCGACGGCCGATTTCGTGTTCTCGGTCCCGGACTCGTCCAACTCCGCCGCGCTCGGCTTCGCCGAGCAGAGCGGGATCCCGCTCGAACTCGCGCTCATCCGGAACCACTACGTCGGCCGGACGTTCATCCAACCGACCCAGAGCGGGCGCGATGCGAAGGTGAAGGTGAAGTACAATGCGGTGCGCGAGATCCTCGAGGGGAAGTCCGTGGTGATGGTCGACGATTCCATCGTCCGCGGCACCACCACCAAGGGTCTCGTGAGCCTCGTGCGGGCCGCCGGCGCGCGTGAGGTGCACATGCGGGTCTCGTCTCCCCCGATCACGGGGCCCTGCTATTACGGCATCGACACGCCGGATCGCGAGCAGTTGATCGCGGCGAACTTCAGTGTGGAGGAGATCGCCAGGAAGATCGGGGTCGACACGCTCGGTTACATCTCGCTCGACGGGATGTTGGGCGCGGTCCCGAACGGACCTGACGGCTTCTGCCACGCGTGCTTCAGCGGGCAGTATCCCACCAAGCCGCCGACCGTCCCGGAGAAGCTCCGGCTCGGCTAGCGGCCAGCGCGCCCCGCGGGGCGCGGAGGCGCCACCGTGACGCAGTCCGTCTTCTTCTTCGGGAACGGCAAGGCCGAGGCCACCAAGGACGATCGCGACCTCCTTGGTGGCAAGGGCGCGAACCTCGCGGAGATGACCAACCTCGGCGTGCCGGTGCCGCCGGGGTTCACCATGGCGTGCAACCTCTGCGACGCCTACCTCGCCAAGGGCACCATCCCTGACGGGCTCACGGCCGAGGTCGAACGCGCGCTCACGCGCCTCGAAGCGGCGGCCGGCAAGCGGTTCGGCGACGCCGCCAATCCGCTCCTCGTCTCCGTGCGCTCCGGCGCGCGCGTCTCCATGCCCGGCATGATGGAGACCATCCTCAATCTCGGCCTCAACGACGACACCGTCGCCGGGCTCGCGAAGCTCTCGGGCAGCCCCCGCTTCGCGTACGACTCCTACCGCCGCCTGCTGCAGATGTACGGCGATGTGGTGCTCAACGTGCCCATGCACGACTTCGAGCATCTCCTCGCCGCCAAGCGCCTCACCACCGGCGCGCGCACAGACGCCGAGCTGCCGGCCGAGGTGCTCCAGGCGCTCGTCGTCGAGTACAAGCAGCTGATCCAGCGCGTGACCGGGAAGCCCTTCCCCCACGATCCGCGCGAGCAACTGTGGGGTGCCACGGAGGCGGTCTGGAAGTCGTGGACCCTGAAGAAGGCCGTCGACTATCGGCGCGTGAACGGCATAGCCGAGACGCCGGGCACCGCCGTGAACATCGTCGCGATGGTGTTCGGGAACCTCGGCGACGACTCCGGCACCGGCGTCGCGTTCACGCGCGACCCGAGCACCGGGGAGAAGCTCTTCTACGGGGAGTTCCTCGTGAACGCGCAGGGCGAGGATGTCGTCGCCGGCATCCGCACGCCGCAGCCCATCACCGAGATGGCGACCCGACTGCCCGAGGCGTACGGCGACCTCCTGCGCACGCAGTCCCTGCTCGAGCGGCACTTCCGGGACATGCAGGACCTCGAGTTCACCGTCGAGCGCGGCAAGCTCTACCTCCTCCAGACCCGCATCGGCAAGCGCACCGCGGCGGCGGCCGTGCGCATCGCGCGCGATCTCGTGAACGAGGGCTTGATCTCGCGGCCCGAGGCCATCCAGCGCGTCCCCGCGTCGCAGCTCGACCAGCTGTTGCATCCGGTGATCGACCGCGCGGGCCAGGGCGACGCCATCTGCGTCGGCCTCCCCGCCAGCCCCGGGGCCGCGAGCGGCATCGCCGTGTTCGACGCCGACGCGGCCGAGTCGCGCGCCGCGCGCGGCGACGCGGTGGTCCTCGTGCGCGACGAGACCACACCCGAGGATTTCCACGGCATCGTCGCCGCGCGCGCGGTCCTCACCGCGCGCGGCGGCATGACCTCGCACGCCGCGGTCGTCGCGCGCGGCATGGGCAAGTGCGCCATCGTCGGTTGCGGCGCCATCCGCGTGGACACCACCCACCGCCGCTTCAAGGTCGGCGAGCTCGAGGTGAACGAGGGCGACTGGATCACGCTCGACGGCGGCACCGGCGAGGTGTTCCTCGGCGACCTCCCCACCATGCCGAGCGAGGTGATGCAGGTGAACGCCGGCACCCTGTCGCCGGAGGATGCGCCCGTCTACCGCGGCTTCGCCGAGCTCCTCGGCTGGGCCGACGCGCGACGGCAGCTCAAGGTCCGCGCGAACGCCGACACGCCGCACGACGCGCGCGTGGCGCGCGGGTTCGGCGCGGAGGGGATCGGGCTCTGCCGCACCGAGCACATGTTCTTCGACGGCGACCGCATCCACTCCATGCGCGAGATGATCGTCGCGCATGACGAGGGCGGGCGCCGCCGCGCGCTGGCCAAGCTGCTGCCCATGCAGCGCGGGGACTTCGAGGGCATCTTCGAGGCGATGGATGGGTATCCGGTGACCATCCGGTTGCTCGATCCGCCGCTGCACGAGTTCCTGCCGCACGGGGGCGAGGAGGCGAAGCTGCTCGCGCGCCGCGTCGGGGTCACGCGCCGTGAGCTCATGCGCGTGGTCGAGTCGCTGCGCGAATCGAACCCGATGCTCGGGCATCGCGGGTGCCGGCTGGGCGTGACGTATCCCGAGATCACCGAGATGCAGGCGCGGGCGATCTTCGAGGCGGCCACCGCCGTGTCGCGGCGCGGCGTGATCGTGCAGCCGGAGATCATGATCCCGCTGGTCTCCACCGTGGCCGAGTTCAAGCACCAGCGCGCGATCGTGGACCGGATCGGGGCGCAGGTGGCGAAGGAGACCGGCACGACGATCAAGTATCTCGTGGGGACGATGATCGAGCTGCCGCGGGCGGCGCTGACCGCGCGGCAGATCGCGGCCGAGGCGGAGTTCTTCTCGTTCGGCACGAACGACCTCACGCAGACGACCCTCGGCTTGTCGCGCGACGATGCAGGTCGGTTCCTGCCGCTGTATGTCGAGCGGGGGATCTACAAGGATGATCCGTTCCAGGTGCTCGATGTGGAAGGCGTGGGGCGCTTGATCGAGTTGGCGACCACCGAAGGGCGTCTTGCGCGAACCGGCCTCAAGGTCGGCATCTGCGGCGAGCATGGCGGTGAACCGCGCTCGGTCGCGTTCTGCCATGGGGCCGGACTGGACTACGTGAGCTGCTCGCCGTTCCGGGTGCCGATCGCGCGGCTGGCGGCGGCGCAGGCGGTCAAGGGATAGTCGCGCAGGCTGTCGCGGTCGCGTAGCTTCCCCGCGCATGAGCGAGCGACGCTTTGACGACGCCGAGGTGCAGGAGATCCTGAGGCTCGCGACCACGGGGCGCTCGGGTGAGCACGCCCTGCCGGCCGACTCCAGCGGATTGACGCTCACGGAACTGCAGCGCATCGCCGAGGAAGCGGGGATCGCACCCGCTCTCGTCGCGCGCGCTGCGCATGGCCTCGACGCGCGCGGATCGCGCGAACCATCGCGACGGCTCCTCGGCCTGCCCATCGGCCTCGCTCGCACGCTCGAGTTGCCGCGGGCGCCCACCGAACGCGAGTGGCAACGGATGATCGCCGGGTTCCGTGCCGTCTTCGGCGTGCAGGGTGTCGTGCGCGACGCGGGGAGGCTCCGCGAATGGGTGCACGGCGACCTGCACGTCTCGCTCGAGCCCACGGCTCGTGGCGAACGACTCCGACTCACGCACCTCAAGAGCGACGCGATCGCCCTCAACGGCCTCGCGGTGATGCTCGCCGCGTTCTCGGCGATCATGGGTGGCGTGGTCATGTTGGCCGGAAAGCCGGAGAAGGCCGTCGCCGTGATCGCCGCCTTCGGGGGAATGGCCCTCGTCACCTTCGTCGCGAACCTCGTGCGCCTTCCCTCGTGGGCGCACGAGCGTGATCGCCAGATGGAGGAGGCCGCCGCACAGGTGGTCAGACTGCTCTCCGAGGGGCCACCACGGGAGCCAACGGAGCGCTGACTCCTCGCGATACGGAACCCTGACCACACGCACCGTGTCCCATCTCGAACTCGTCGCCCTCATCGTCCATGACTACGACGCCGCCATCGAGTTCTTCGTGGGCGTGCTGGGATTCGACCTCGTGGAGGATTCACCAGCACGGACGAACGATGGGCGCGCCAAGCGCTGGGTCGTCGTGCGCCCGCCGGGCGCCGCCACCGGACTGCTGTTGGCGAAGGCGGACGGAGCGAGACAGTCCGCGAGCGTCGGCGAGCAGTTCGCGGGCCGAGTCGGGTTCTTCCTTCGGGTCGATGACTTCGACGCGACGTATGCGCGGCTCGCCGGCGCGGGCGTCCGCTTCGTGGGCGGGCCGCGCACCGAGCCGTACGGACAGGTCGCGGTGTTCCGGGACCTCGAGGGGAACAGGTGGGACCTCCTCGGCCCTGCGCGATCGCGCGCGACCCCGTGATGCCACCTAGCTGACGTCGCTCCGCGCAACGGCGTAGAATACCGCCATGCGCCTCCCCGCCGTCCTCGACCTCCTCGCCGGATGGTCGCTGCTGTGCGCGGTGCTCGCACCCGCGCCGGTCTTCGCGCAGCTGCGCATGGCGCCGCGTCCGGACCTCTCCGACTCGACCACGCGCGCCTGCATCGCGGCATTGCCGCGCTCGGACTTCAAGTCGACCGTCGTCGAACTCGGCGCCGGCGGCGAGTTCTCCCGCGACTCGGCCGCGATGCAGTCGCTCTTCCTCCTCGCGCAGGACGTCGGCACGCGGATCCGCGAGCAGCTGGGCGCGGCGCCCGGCGTGGTCCCGTCGGTCGATTCGACCCTCCCCTGGACCGCCGTGTGGGGTCGCCTCAACGGCGAGCTGCATGTGGATGGGCTCGTCACCATCGAACCGCGAGAGGCCCGCACCGCGGCCGACACGCTCGCGCTCCCAGGCGACCGGCTCATCGAGCGCGCGTTGCAGTCGTTGATCGCCGAGGACGAACGCTGGCCGTTCGAACCGCTCGAGTTCGTGCTGTCCATGCCGTTCACCCTCTTCTTCGCCGCCCCCGAGCTCACTGCGGAGAACAGCACGACGAAGGTATGGCGCTCCATCGGCGTCCCCGTCTTCTCGCGCGGGCTACCGAAGTACGCCCCGGTCCGGTGGGCGAAGGAGACGACGAGGGGACCGAACTTCACGCGCTGGGAGCGGCAGGGGATGTTCGCGGATTCCACGACACTGCGCTTCCGGTACGATGCAGACGGCATGGTCGACGTGCGGTCCGCGCGTGAGATCCCGTGGCGCGGCGACGTACAGGGTCTGGGGTTCGCATTCGGCTTCCGGCCCGGGACGGAGCCCACCGGCGAGCGCCGACGCGCGAGCTCGCACCGCGAGTTCGTGCTCGCGATGGCCAACTCGCTCGTGCATTCGCGTTGGAGCGTAGGACAGCTTGGCTCGTGCCCGCTCCCGAGGGTGGCGTACCAATCGTTCCGGGTCACGTTCGGGGCCGCGCCGTGAGTGCGTCGCGCCCGCCCGCATCGGCGCGCGCCGCGTGTCGCGTGTCGGCGCGTGAGCGCGCAATGGAGGGGGCGCATCCACCCTCTCCGGTACACCGCCATGTCGAGCTTCTATCGCCGCCTGCTCCACGCCGCCCTGCTGCTGTGGGGTATCGCATTCCTTCGCCGACTCGAAGCCCAGACGCCCGCGGCGCTGCTTGAGCGGTTCGGCCGCAGTCCCGTCGCCACGGACGTCACCTTCCCGGTCGCGAAGGACCTCCCGTACCGCATCGCGTGGGGGATCAACGCCGGCCCCGTCGCGGCCGACAGCATCGTCCCCGACCTGAGGAAGCCCGCGAACTTCCTCTTCCTTGCCGAGCGGAACGGGATCCCGGCGCGCAACGTCCACCTGGCCATCGTCATTTGGGGCACCGCGACGCAGTCGCTGCTCGGCAATGACGCCTATCGCGCCCTCACGGGGACCGAGAACGCGAGCGCCGCCGTCCTCGAGGCGCTGCATGACGCGGGCGTCGAGATCATCGTCTGCGGCGAGGCGCTGATCAATCGCCGGATCGCCCGCGCGGACCTGCTGCCCTTCGTGAAGGTCGCGCCGACCGCGATGCTCGCACTCGCCACGCTTCACGCGCAGGGCTACGCGACGTGGCTGCCGTGAGCGTCGTCAGTCCGCGCGCAGCGCCTCCATGGGCTCGATCCGCGTCGCGCGCCACGTGGGACCCAGCGTAGCGAGCGCCGCGGCCACGAGCAGCACGCCGAGCGCCGAGGCGAACGCGACCGGGTCGAACGGGCTCAACCCGTAGAACTGGTTGCGCAGGAGCTCGGCGACGCCGACCGATGCGGCGAGACCGAGCGCGATCCCCCACCCCACGGCGCGTCCGGTCGCCCCGAGCACCAGGCGCAGCACCTGCGCGCGCGTCGCCCCCAAGGCCATGCGCACGCCGATCTCGCGCTCTCGCTGACGCACCCAGAACGCGAACACGCCGAAGATGCCGATGGACGCGAGCCCGAGGGCGAGCAGGCCGAGGGCGCCGGCCATCGCCGCGGCGCCCGCGGCGCCGGCGACCTTGTTCTCGATGTACCAGTCGTACGGACGCGAGGAGACCCCGAGCAGCGGATCGCGAGCCCGGATCTCCGCGGCCACCCGCTGCACATCCGCCGCGTTCGCGCGGGTGAACAGGCGCGGTGAGGACGTCCATCGCATGGGCCGGTAGATCGTCGCGATGACCTCCCGCCCGTTGCCGGCGTCGCGGGCATCGTGCACGACGCCGACGATCGTCGCAGGGACACTGTCGACGACCAGGCTCGCCCCGAGCGCGGCCGTCGGCCCGCCCAGCCGCTCCGCGAAGCGGGCGTTGATGACGACCTCGCCCGCGCCGCCCGGCCCTCCCGCGAAGGCGCGGCCGGCGAGCAGCGTGTGCCCGAGGAGCGAGAAGTAGTCGGCCGACACGCCGCCGAGCAGGGCGACCACGGGTTCCCCCGCACCGGCGCGGACCCGCACCGCGCCGGACTGGAAGGGCGAGAAGTCCGCGAAGACCGCGCGCACGCCGTGCGCCGCGAGCACGTCGGGCAGCTCACGCTCCAGCCGCGCAGCGCGCTGGGCCTCATCCTCGTCCGCGGGCAGCGAGACGATGATCTCCGTGATGCCGGCCGGCGCGTAGCCGAGCGCGAGACTGCGATGCACCTCGGCGCTCCGGACGAACAATCCCGCGGCGACGAGGAGCACGAGGCAGAAGGTGACTTGCGCCGAGAGGAACACCGAGCGCAGCGGCACGCGATGCCGGTGGGCCTGGAGCGGCCGCGTCGCATGCAGCGCCGGCGCGAGGCCGAAGACCACGCAGCTCACGACCGCGAGCACCATGGTGGCGACGAGGATCCGCCAGTCGGGACTGAACCGCAGGTTCACCCCCTGCCCCACGGTGAAGACCGACATGATCCAGGGCGGCACCACCCGCGCGATGAGGAGCGCCGGCAGGGTCGCGACGAGCGCGAGCACCAGACTCTCCGTCATGAGCTGCCGGATGATCCGCGCGCGCGAGGCGCCGATCGCCAGCCGGATCCGGAGTTCCCGCTCTCGGGCCGCGGCGCGGGCCAGCAGCAGGTTGCCGACGTTGGCACAGGCGAGCAGCAGCACCACGCCCACCCCGCCGAAGATGAGCAGGAAGATCGGGACCACCTCGCTGAGCACGTCCGGTCCCGAGACCCCGACCACGGTGAAGGGATTGACCGTGGCCGTCCGCACCAGCGTGTCGATGCCCGGACGCCTCGACTGCGCGAGCAGCGCGGTGACCTCGCGCGCCGCGTCCTCGCGCGTGACGCCCGCCGCGAGGCGGCCGAAGGCATGCACGCAGCACTGGTCGCTCCGGGCGAGGGAGGTGGTCGAGATGCCGTCCGCGGGCCGTATCAGCTTCCACGCGGCCATCGGGACCCAGGCATCGGTGTGGTTGAGGTCGGTCCCGCCGAAGCCGCGGGACGCGACCCCGATCACCGTGAACGGCACACCGCGCACGCGCACGACGCTTCCCAGCACCGCAGTGCTCGAATCGAGCATCCGCGTCCACCACGCGTGCGAGAGCACGATGACCGCGCGGGGCGCACCGATCAGGTCCTCGTCCGCCGCGAAACCCCGGCCGAGCGCCATGGGGATGCCGAGGCTCTCGAAGTAGTTCGCGCTCACCGGGGCGGCCGTGATGGCGCCGGTGCCATCGGAGCGGATGCGCTCGTACGTGAACACGTCCTCGAGCGTCGTCGCGCGGGTCCGGAAGAGGTCGAGCTGGTCCAGCGAGAAGCCGGCCCCCCGGCGGTTGCCCTCGTGGGGCGACGTGGCGAAGATCGCGACCAGCCGGTCCGGCTCTCGCACGTCCCACCCCCGCAGGGCGAGCGCGTTGAAGCCCGAGAGCGCCGCGGCGCCGAAGCCGAGGCCACCGGCGAGCCCCAGCACGGCGACGAGCGTGAAGAGCGGATCGCGCACCATCGCGCGCACGGCGTAGCTCACGTCCTGCCGGAGGTCCTCCACCGCGCCCGCCACCCACACGCGGTGCGACTCCTCGCGCATCACGAGCTCACCGCCCATCGCCCGGCGGGCCGCCGCGCGGGCCTCCTCGCGTGGGAGTCCCTGCGCCTCCAGCGCCTGCGCGCGCAACGCGGCGTGCTGCGCGATCTCCTCGCGCAACTCGGCCTGGTGCTGCCGCCAGCGGAGCAGCACGGTCACGCGGCGCCCGAGCCGGGCGAACCAGGCGACGACACCCCGGCGGTCACCCATGCGCCAGCACCTGACGGATGGCGACGACCATCCGCTCGAACCCCTCGCGCTCGGCGGCCAGCTGACGTCGGCCCGCGGCAGTGAGCGTGTAGTAGCGGGCCCGTCGGTTGTTCTCCGAGATCCCCCACTCGGCCTTCACGAAGCCGTCCAGCAGGAGACGCTGCAGCGCGGGATAGAGCGAGCTCTCCCCCACCTGCAGCACCTCGCTCGACGCTCGGCTCAGGAACTCGGCGATGCCGTACCCGTGGTTCCGTCCGTGGACGAGCGCCTTGAGGACGAGGAGGTCGAGCGTGCCCGGGAGGAGGGCATCCCGGGACGTGGCGGACGGCGGCATGTCAGGACTCCCATCGATAGTCGATGGAAGGATGCCTGGATCACGCCGCGGCGTCAACTCCCATCGACGACCGATGGGACGCTCACCCCGCCAGCGCCGGCGCCTGGATCGTCACCCGCGTCGTCCCCACGCGTCCGGCGACGCGCGCGGCCACGAGCACCTGGCCGCTCCGGAGCGGCACGAGCAATCCGTCCGCGGAGATCGCCGCCACCGCGGGGTCGCTGACCTCCCAGGTCACCGCCATTCCCGGCAGCGGATGCCCCTTGGTGTTCGCCGGCTCCGCCGCGAGCCGCACCGGCGCGCCGACCGTCACCCGCTGCAGCGGGCCCGACACGCGCACCGCGGTGATCATCGCCTTCGTCACGCGGAAGGTCACCGTCGACGTCGCGCCGCCGGCGCGCGCGGTGATCGTCGCCTGCCCCTCGCCGACGGCGGTGACGCGCCCGCGGCAGTCGACGCGCGCGACCGCACTGTCACTCGAGCTCCAGTCGGCGAGCCGCGGGTGCGGCATGACGGTGCGCGCCTCGCCGGTCGCGATCTCGAGCGGCACGCGGTCGCCGACCTCGAGCACCGCCTGCTTCGGCGTCAGTTCGAAGCTGCGGAGCCCGGCGCGCGTCACGACGATGATCACGCTGCACATCGCATCCCCCGCGTGTGCGGTGATGGTGGCGCGCCCCGTGCTCGCCGCGATCACGCGTCCGTCATACGTCACGCGTGCGACCGCCGCGTCGCTCGACTCCCAGCGGATGTCCGTGCCTTCCACCACGAGGCCGGCCGCGTCCACGGCCTCGGGTGACAGCCATGTGATGTCGTCGATCGTCATCACGCCGGCGGCGAGCGGGAGGCGGAGCGCCGCCACGGGACGCGCCGCGTGCGCCGTTTCCGCCGTCGGCGCCGTCGGCGCCGTCGCGGGCGCCGGGGTCACGACCATCGTCGCGGCGCTGGCCCGCGACGCGGCGCGCTTCGGCGGCTGGGCGCACTCGATCAGCTCCCGGCGCACCGGATCGTCCGGCCCCAGGGTGAGAGGCGGGAGCGCCGCCACGGCGTCCGCGACACTGGCGAACCGCTGCTCGGCGTCGCGCGACATCATCCGTTCGATGACCTCCGACAGGGCCTCCGGCACGTCGCGCCGGTGCACGATGATCGGCATCGCCGGTTCGTTCATCATCTTCCAGACCACCTGGAGCAGCGACTCGCCGCGGTACGGCGGTGCCCCCGCGAGCAGCTCGTACGCGACCACGCCGAGCGAGTACTGGTCCGCCGCGCCGGTGAGCGCCCAGCCGGCGCACTGCTCGGCGCTCATGTACTCCGGTGTGCCGACCGTCTGCCCCACCTGCGTGGTCCCCTGCTTCGCCGACACGCGCGCGATGCCGAAGTCGGCGACCAGCGCATCGCCGTGGTCGTCGAGCAGGATGTTCGCGGGCTTGATGTCACGATGGATCACACCCTTCCGGTGCGCCGCCTCGAGCGCTGCCCCCACCTGCGTGAGGATCGCGCGCACCATCGGCACCGACAGCGCGCCGCGCTCGGCGAGCACGGCGTCGAGCGACCGGCCCGCGACGTAGCGCATGACGAAGAAGAGCAGCTCCCCGCTCCGTCGCACCGCATGGATGGGCACGATGCTCGGGTGGGACAGGGCCGCCGCCACCCGCGCCTCCTGCAGGAAGCGCTCGGCCATGCCCTCGACGGCGACGAGATGCGGGGCCATGACCTTGATGGCCACCCGACGGTCGAGCGCGAGGTCGTGGGCCAGGTAGACGGTCGCCATCCCGCCCTGGCCCAGCTGGTGCAGCAGTTCGTATTCGCCCCGGGTCGCCTCGGCGAGCTGGGTACGCAACCTCTCCGTGTCGTCCACGCGCAGCCCTCCGAGCTCAGTTTCGGCTCGTTGGAGGGCCCGCTTGAGCCCCGGCGGCCCCGGCTACCGGCGCGTGGAGTCCGCCGCGACGCGCGGGCTCGTCCAGAACCCGGCCGTCGGCTTGGCCTTCTCCGCGACCTCGCGCCCGTAGAGTGCCGCATTGAACACCACGCGGAACGTCCCCACCGTCTGCCCGCGCCACTGCGGCCGGAAGCCGAGCAGGACCACATGGCCACGCTCATGCTTCACGTCGAGCGCCGCGGCCGCGCCATGCAGGTACGTCTCGCCGAGCAGGTAGCCGGAGAGCAACGGGGACCCCGTCCGCTCGTAGCGCGCGAGCGCCGTGCCCTCGAACCCCTCCAGCGCGGTGAACACCGGGCTGTTGTCGAAGAACACCTTGGCCCGCTCCGGCATCCCGGCCATCACCGGATGCGCCGCATCGGTCACCACCTCGAGGATCGATCCGCTGGCGAAGAACTGCCTGGACGGCAGCCCTCGCACCGCGTTCCGCACCGGCAGGTGCAGCGCATCGATCGCGAACAGCGCGCTCGCATTCATCGCGACGAGCGTCCCGCCCTTCCGGACGAACTGGTCGAGCGCGCGCACTCCGGCGTCGCCGAGTCCGCCCTCGAGCACCGGCGGCACGCGACCGCGGCCGAAGCCGTCACGCAACGTCGCCGCGCGATCCGACGCGAGGATCACCACGTCGAACCGCTCGCCGAGATCGCCCGCGATCACATCGCTGTTGGTGATCACCGTGTACGCGAACTCGTGCTGATCGAGCAGCCACTCGGTCCATCCCTCATCCATGCTGGGCGCGTTCGAACGGAACAGCGCGACCCGGCCGCCCACGCGGGCGGCACCGGCGTCGGCGCCGGCGACGCGTTCCGCGCGCAGGCCGAGCGCGCTCGCCCAGCCCTCGAGCGTCGCGGCCGCGACCCCGGAGACGACGTATCGCCCGCCCTGCGCGCGCACCGTGCCGCCGGACGCGAGGGCGCGATTCAGGAGCTTGAACGCGTCGTTCTGCGCCGGGTCGACCGCGAGTGCCGGCCCTGTCCCGGTGATCCGCGCCGCAGGCACCGTGATGCCCGCCGCCATCGCGTTGGTGCTGAACGGCGCCTCCGGGGCCGACGCATCCGTCGCACGGCCGCTGACGGGCACGAGCGCTGCCGTGACTTCCGCCGCGAGCGGCGTGCGCGCCTCGAGCACGCGCACATCCATGAGGTACGGCAGCGTCCACCCCGCCGCATCATACGGCGGCTCCGGCGCGCCATCGTCGCCCTTCAGGTCCGGATACTCCTGCCGGTCGAACAGCTGCCGCACGAGCTCGGCGTACTCCTGGTCCATCGGGATGACCCACGTGCCGCGTGCGTGCCGCTGCCCGCCCTGCACCACGTCCTTCGACAGCTGTGCGACGCGCACGCCGAGGAAGGCGAGGCGCTGCAGCAGCGCGACCGCCGCGCCGGGGTCCCGCTGCGTCTGCGGGACGAAGTAGGCGAACGGCGGCTCCTTGCGGTACCGCGCGATCGCGTCGCGCCCCGCCTGATAGCGGTTCCAGAGGAGGTCCTCCCGGTACTTCGCCGCGTAGTCGAGCGTCGCGAGGCTCGCCGTCTCCATGTAGTCCACCGCGTCGCGCAGCCGCCACCACCCGCCCTTCCACGGGCTCGCGTAGAGCGATTGCGCCCGCAGGTCGCGATACTCCGCCGGGAAGTCGCTGATGGTGTAGAAGCCCGGCGTGGCGTAGTCGAAGAGTGCCGTCTCGGTCCAGTACGCCGCGATGTTCTGCAGCATCGGCATGTAGTCGATGTAGCCGGGATACCAGGCGTCGAAGCCCTTCCCCATGTGCGTCGCGCCCACCTGCCCGTTGGTCTCGAGCGCCTGTGCGATCGTCATGCCGATGGTGTTCACCTCGCGCGACATCAGCGCCGGCGCGCGCGGCGCGATCGGCTCGGCGAACGGCGGCAGCCAGATGCGGGTGGGGAACGGCGCCGTCTGGTGCTGCACGTAGATGATCTGCGGCTCCCACTCCCGCCACGTCCGCGCCACCACGCGCGACTCGACCACGTTGAGCATGTACGCGTCGCGATTGTTGTCGTGTCCGATGTACTTCTGGTAGAGCGAGTCGAGCGGCGCCGTCTCGTACGGCGTGCCGACGTTCTTGCGGTACCAGTTGACGACGATGTCCTGTCCGTCCGGGTTGATGCTCGGCCAGAGGAGCAGCACCGTCTCGTCGAGGATCGCCCGCGTGCGCGGATCGTCGCGCGTGAGCAGGTCATACGCGAGCTGGACGGTGTGCTGCGAGCCCGCGATCTCGCTCGCGTGCAATCCGCCCGAGATGTCGACGAACGCCTTGCCCTCGCGCGCGAGTGCGCGCGCCTCGGCGTCCGAGAGCCCCGCCGGATGCGCGAGCCGGTTCGCGATGGTCTTGAGGCGTTCGAGCTTCGCCAGATTGGCCGGCGCCGAGATGATCGCCATCGTCCACGGCTTGCCGGTGGACGTGCGCCCCACGTCGACGAGCCGCATCCGGTCGCTCGCGGCGGCGAGCTGGCGGAAGTAGGCGATGGACTGGGCGTAGTCGATGAGCTTGAAGTCGGCGCCGACGGCGTGGCCGAACACCGATTCCGGGGTGGGCAGCGCGCGCTGCGCCGCGAGGCGGCCCGGCGCGAGGAACGTCGCCGCGGCGAGGACGGCGGCCGCGAGCGGCGCCGCGGCCGGGCGGAATGCCCGAGTGCTGGAGGTCCGAGTCGTCATGCCGGAAGATGCGCCGGCCCGATCCCCTGCGTCAGTGGCGCGCCCGCGCGCGGTGCGCGCACCGCCGGGGCGTCACTCGATCCCGGTGTCGAGATGCCACCCGGTGTGGATCCACTTCCCGCCGCGCCGCGCGAAGATCTCCGTCCCGCGCCCCTTCGTCTCGCTCGTCGTCCCGTCCGGCCGGCGGAGCACGAGCCTGAAGGTCGTGTACAGGATGATCCCGTCGCCGTACTGCTGCATGCGGTTCATCGGGAACTCGAGCGACTGGATCACCTGTCCGCTCTTGGCGAACTCCTTCATGTCGTCGAGGATCTGCGCGCGGTCCATCCACGGTCCACCGCCCCAGCCCATCGCGAGCAGCTCGGCCGGCACGACGGCCTTGAACCCCTCCTGATCATTCGAGAAATAGGTCCGCCACGCCTTCTCCCGGAGCGCCAGGATCTCGGTCCGCGTCGCCGCGTCGGGCTGCGGGCCGAACTCCTGTGCGGCGAGCGAGGCGGCGAGCGGGGTGGCGGGCGCGACCGCAGCGAGGGCCGCGACGAGAACGATGACGATCGGGGACGAGCGCATGCAGGGCTCCATTGGGGGATCGGTGGCGCGGGGACTCGAGGCCGCCCGGCCCCGCGACCCTACCTGCGTATTCTGCCGCCGGTTTCCGACACTACCCCGCCGGCCGGCCGTTCCGCACCGCGCGCCGCTCGCGGAGACTCCGCGCCCAGCCCATCGAACTGTCGACTGTCGCGAGCCCGAAGCCGACCCAGAAAGCGGGCACTCGCCACCCGCCCGGGAGACGCGCCGAGACCGCGAGCGCGAACGTCACCCCCAGGAGTCCCACCACCACATCGATCACCTGATTCGGCCACGCCTCGGTGATCCCGAGCACCGCCTCGACCACCTCCCAGGCGACCATCAGCGAGAACCCGAGCGCGAAGACCTTCGGGAGGGAGAGCCCGAAGTAGACGTTGGAGAGACCTCCCGCCATCCCGCACAAGAAGTGCGGGATGACCCAGCGATCGACGTATCGGCCTTCCTTCCATGCAGGGGCACGGCGGTCCGCTGGCGGCATGCGACGAACGATGGCCACGCGAGCGCGATGCGCCAGTGCCGGTTCCCCTCGGCGTGCGGCCGACCATCTTTCTAGGATGACGGCAACGCCCCTTCCCTTCGACCTGCTCGGTGGCCTCGACGGCGTCCGGGCGCTCGTCGACCGCTTCTACGATCTCATGGACCAGTCACCCGAGGCGGCGGGCATCCGGGCGCTGCACGCCGCTTCGCTCAAGCGCAGCCGAGAGAAGCTCACCGAGTACCTCACCGGCTGGACCGGCGGGCCGCCGCTGTACGAGTCCAAGTACGGCCACCCGCGACTCCGTGCGCGGCACCTGCCGTTCGCGATCGGCGCGCGCGAGCGCGACCAGTGGCTCTGGTGCATGGACCGCGCGCTGGACGAGCACCCCATGCCCGACACCGTCCGGTCGATGCTCCGGCCACGGCTGCATCAGCTCGCGGATTTCATGCGGAATCAGGACGAAGCACCTGCGCCGCGCGCGCTGCCGGTCTCGCAGGACTGAACCGGCGCCCGACACCTGCCCGCCACTTCCCCATCCCTGCCATGTCCCTCGTCACCGACCTGCTGGCGCTGCTCGAACTCGAATCGCTCGAACACAACCTGTACCGCGGACAGAATCGCGACCTGGCGACCGGCCGCGTGTTCGGCGGGCAGGTCTTCGCACAGGCCCTCGTGGCGGCCCGCCGCACCGTGGCCGAGCAGCGCGAGGCGCACTCCGTGCATGGGTACTTCCTCCGCGAGGGGGACCTCAAGGCGCCGATCGTCTTCTCCGTGGACCGCCCACGGGACGGCCGCAGCTTCACCAGCCGGCGCGTCACCGCCATCCAGCACGGCGAGGCGATCTTCCATCTCTCCGCGTCGTTCCACATCGAGGAGCCCGGACTCGACCATCAATCGGCGATGCCGTCGGTCCCGGCCCCGGAGACGCTCCAGTCCGAACTCGACCTCGTGCGCGCGCGCGCCGACCGGTTCCCCGAGGCGCTGCGCGCCGTGCTCACGCAGGACCGCCCCATCGACCTCCGTCCCATCCTCCCCGCCGACCCGTGGTCGCGCCAGGAACGGCGCGACCAGCCGGATGCACAGCGGCAGGTGTGGTTCCGCCTCACCGAGCGCATCGGCGACGCACCCATGCTGCACCAGGCCGTGCTCGCGTACGCGTCCGACTACGGGTTCCTGCCCACCGCGTTGCTGCCGCACGGCATCGCCTTCCGCGACCCGCGCCTCTTCATCGCGTCGCTCGACCACACCATCTGGTTCCATCGCCCCTTCAGGGCCGATGAGTGGCTCCTCTACGTCGCCGACAGTCCGTCGGCGTACGGGGCACGCGGGTTCGTGCGCGGCTCCGTCTTCCGGCAGGACGGGGCACTCGTCGCGTCGGTCGCGCAGGAAGGTCTGCTCCGGCTCAAGGAGCCCGCGGCGACGTGAGCACGCAGCGCGGCGCGCGCTGGGCGCTGGCGGTCTTCTTCGCGACCTGGATCCCGCTCAGCGTCTGGCGCGGCATCGTCCTTGGCCGCAGCCTGCGGATCGGCGAGGTGGGCCGCCGCGACTGGCGACCCCTCGGCGACGCGATCATCAACCTCGCAGCGGTGATGCTCGCACCCGCCGCGCTGGTGGCGCTCGCCTTCTTCGTCCTATGGATGTGGCGGGAAGAACGCCGCGATGCGAGACGCGCGCGCGAGTCCCGGTAGCGAGCCGAAGCCGTGGGCCGCGGCCGTCGCGGCGGCGCGATGATGGCCCGGCGCGGGACCGGCGCGAGGCTGGCGCGGCAGGCGGGCATGCCGCACCTTCTGCCTCGGTTCACTCTTGGAGAACTGATGCGCCGCTCGATCCTTCGCCGCCTCCCGATCCCCGCCATCGCGATCGCCGCGAGCCTCGCGACCGCCCTCGGCACGCTGCCGGCCCAGGTCGCACCCACCCCCCAGGTCACCGCCGCGCCGCGGGATTCGGGCTTCGACCCGGCCAAGTACGTGCACACCAGCGCCGACATCGCCATGCGCGACGGGGTCACGCTGCATGTGGAGATCTACGCCCCAGGCGAACCGCATGCGCCGCTGCCCTTCCTCTTCCAGCGCACCCCCTATGGCGTGGAAGGCGCTGGCGGTCGACTCGGCGGCTCGTACAAGGAGCTCGCGGAAGAGGGCTACATCTTCGTCTTCCAGGACATCCGCGGCCGCTACAAGAGCGGCGGCACCTTCGTGATGCAGCGCCCGCCCAAGCCGGTCGATTCCCCGCGGAATGCGATTGACGAGATCACCGACACCAACGACTCGATCGACTGGCTCCTCAAGAACATCCCCAGCAACAACGGGCGCGTCGGGATGCTCGGCGTCTCCTACGACGGCTGGACCTCGGCGATGGGCATGCTCGGCGGCCACAGCGCGCTGCGCGCCGTGAGCCCGCAGGCGTCGCCGGCCGACATGTGGATCGGCGACGACTTCCATCACAACGGCGCGTTCCGGTTGAGCTACGGATTCGAGTACGCCTGGCTCACCGAGTCGTCGAAGGAGAATGCCAACTTCGCGTTCGACCGCTACGACACGTACGACTGGTATCTGAACATCGGGCCGCTCTCGAACATCCAGAAGAACGTCCTCAAAGAACGGACACTCCCGACGTGGACCGACTTCACCCAGCATCCCGATTACGATGCCTTCTGGCAGCGGCAAGCGATGCGCGGCAACCTCACGCGCGTGACCGTGCCGACGCTCAACGTCGCCGGCTGGTGGGACCAGGAGGATTTCTACGGGCCGCTGCTCATCTATGATGAGCTCGAGAAGCATGACCGCGAGGCGAAGAACTTCCTCGTCGTCGGCCCGTGGCGGCACGGCGGATGGAGCGGCGGCCCCGGACAGACGCTCGGCCGCATCGACTTCGGTTCGCCGACCGGCGCGTACTACCGGGCGAGTATCCAGGCGCCGTTCTTCGCCTACTATCTGAAGGACCGCGGCACCGCGCGACGGACCGAAGCGACCGTGTTCGAGTCGGGCAGCAATCAGTGGCGCGAGTTCGACGCCTGGCCGCCGAAGGAGGCGACGACGCGGTCGCTGTACTTCCACGCGAACGGCAGGCTCTCGTTCGATCCGCCGGCAGCCGCATCGCGCGAGGCGTTCGACGCGTACGTGAGCGATCCGGCCAAGCCCGTCCCCTATCGCCCGCGCCCCATCGAGCCCACCTACGCGCCGCGCGGTTCCGGCTGGAGCACCTGGCTCTTGGAGGACCAGCGCTTCGTCGATGGTCGTCCCGACGTTCTCACGTATGTCACTGACGCGCTGACCGAGGACATCGTCATCGCCGGCGAGATCACCGCGAAGCTCTTCGCGAGCACCACCGGACAGGACGCCGACTGGGTGGTGAAGCTGATCGATGTCTATCCTGAGGAGTACACGCCCAACTTCCGCCTCGGCGGCTTCGAACTGATGATCGCCAACGATGTCTTCCGCGGCCGCTACCACCAGTCGTTCGAGAAGCCCGTCCCGCTCGTCCCGAACCAGGTGACGCCGTTCACCATCGACCTGCACTCACAGAGCTATCGGTTCCTCAAGGGCCACCGGATCATGGTCCAGGTGCAGAGCAGTTGGTTCCCGATCATCGACCGTAATCCGCAGACCTGGGTTCCGAACATCTTCGAAGCCAAGGCCGAGGACTTCAAGGCGCAAACGCATCGGATCTGGCGGACGGCTCAGCAGGCATCTCGGATAGAGATCCAGACCGTGAGACCGTAACGACGAGGAGCGAGGAGCGAAGGGAAGGAGCGAGGAGTCAGGGATCAAGTAGAAGGTCCAAGGTGAAAGTGAGGGGGAAGGAGAGGCGCACATCCTCCCCCTCCCCCTCACTTTCACCTTGGACCTTCTCCCTGACTCCTCGCTTCTCGCTCTTTCCTCTCGCTCCTCGCTCCTCGGAGTTCAGGGAACTCCAGCGGTGGGCTTCACCACTTGGGCCCCCGTCCCACCGAGCCGCCCTCCCGTCAGTGTGTTGATCACCCCGAAGTGATTGAGCAGCGACACCACGAACACGATCCCGATGAGCGTCATGATGAGCTTCGGCAATGCCGTCGGCGGTTCGGGATACTTCACCGCGAACGAGCTCCCCGACCCCGACGGGATCGTCGCGACCTTCGTGAGTGAGGCGCCGAAGGGGACGTTCATCTTCACCTGCCCGTTCACCGCCCAGCCGTTGGCGTCGAGGATCGGGCCGAGGTTACGCTGCCGCAGCTTGAGCCACGCGATGACCATGGACGGCGTCGAGATGAGCGTGATGATCACGCCGAACGCGAGGATCACCTGCCAGAACGGGAGCGTGAAGAGCCCCACGAGATAGCCGATCATCGTCGTCAGCAGCGCTCCGATCGCGCCGAAGGCCACGCCGAGGGCCGCCACCGTGCCCACGTCGATCTTCTTCGCCTCGGCGACCTTCTTGTCCGCCTGCGCGACCTCCGCGGCCGTTCCCCCGAGCTTGGCGTCGGCCTGTGCTTCGCCTGCCGCGGCGCGCTTGGCCACCTGCTCCTCGATGAGGCGCACGAACTTCTTGTACGGCGCCCAGAACGCCTGAAGGATAGAGATCGGGTTCTCGACGATCTTCGTGATCGTGGCGTCCCAGTCGCGCCCCTGCCGGTCGTAGAAGACGCCATTGCGGCCGACCATCAGATTGTCGCTGTCACCATCGGTGAACGCCGCCGCGATCGTGATCGTCTTGCCGTTGCGCGTGCAGTCGCAGTAGGCGAGACAGCTCTTGGCGAGGCCGGCGAGCGCCGCATGCTTGCCCGCGTCATCCACGCGCACGCAGAGATCGCAGCTGCGCCCGTCGAGGAACAGCGTGCCGACCTGGAAGATCGCCGGCCGCTCGCGCGAGTAGAAGTCGCGGAACGCGACGAAGTTGTTGAGTAGCTGGTAGAGGTCGCGATGATAGCGCGCGAGCCGTTCGACCGCGGCGATCGCCGCCATCTCCGGTTCCTTCGCCGCGTCCTGCGCGACGAGCGCGGTGAGACTGGCCCGCGCGTTGCCGTTGAGAAGCGATCGTACGCCGGCGACACCGAGCGCCTCGAGATCCGCGCCCGCCTTGCGGCCGGCCCACGTCTCGTTCGCCGCGAGCTTCGCTTGCACCTTCGCCCACTCGGCTTCGGTGAGCGTCGTCTTGTCGGCGCCAAGGATCAGTTCCGCACAATCGGTGCGGAAGGTCTCGATCGCCGCCGACCAGGCGGGATTGAGTCCCTCCACCGCGCCGCCTGCGCCCGTCGCCTGCGCCTTGAGCGGGAGTGGGCGCCATGCTTCGATGCGCGCGAGGGGGAAGCCCGCGACCTCCTGCGCCGTGATCGACATGTCGGTCGCGGCGAGCGCGAGATACTCGTCCTCCTGCCGGTTCACCGCCGTGATCGATCGCGGATCGAACGCGGCGAGCCGGCACCGCGCGAAGTAGTCATCGATCTTCGTGCGCACCGCGACCATCGCCGCGACGGCGGCTGGCGTCTTCGGGCCCAGCGGGAGGAGCGACGCGGCGTTCGCCTCGCCTTCCTTCCACCATGCATCGTACGCCGCGCAGTCATCGAAGAACTTGTCGATCCCCGCCTGATCGATCCCATCCTTGCCGCTACGGTCGGCCTTCACACCCGCGTGCTTCATCACGAGTTCGGCGACTCCCTTCAGCGCCGCGTCGTCGATCATCTCCACCGGCACGATGCCGTCGCCGTTGAACTTCGTCTGCGCGAAGACCTGCGCGGTCGCCATCGTGTCCGCGACCGCGATCGTCGCGTTACCAGCCTTGCCGAGGTTCGCGAGGATCTCGCGCGCCGACGCGGCGATCGCCTTGCCTTCGGCGGTCGATTCGTTGATCGACGCGAGCGGCAGATCCCCGCCCTTCATCAGGGAGTCGAGGTTGCTGAGGACACTCCCTGCCCACTTCACCGCCGCGATGACTTCCGGCACGCGGAGGCGGCCATCATCGTCGGTGTCCATGAGGCGCAGCGTGCGCTCGTCGAGTTCGAGACCGTCCACCGGGCATGCGAGCGCGACCCAGAGCTTGGGGTCGAGCTGGTCGAGCGCGAGGAGGTCCGCGGTGCGCTCGAGCGCGACCTGATCGGAGCCGCCCGCGCGGAAGAAGTTCCAGTGGTACGAGTTCGTGGACGGCATGACGAGGACCGGCGCTGGGGGAGGCGACGTCGCGCAAGGCGAATCGCGGTAACGGCTTAGACGAGGGTAATGTCATCGGTCGCGGGCCGGGTGTCGAGGCGAGCGTTCGGGGGCTTGCATCGATCAATCAAACAAGTTATGTTGATGCATGACGTCCCCCGCCACGATCGCACGTTCCGACGCCGCCCTCGACAGCCTCAAACGGCACGCGGCGCTGTTCCACGCCCTCTCCGACCCCCGCCGACTCCGCATCCTCGACCTGCTGCGCTCCGGCGAACAGTGCGTGTGCGATCTCCAGGCCGAACTCGACTGCGGGCAATCTCTTCTCTCCTTCCATCTCAAGACCCTGAAGGAAGCCGGCCTCGTCTCCATGCGCCGCGAGGGACGCTGGGGCTTCTACCAACTCGCGACCGAGACCATCGAGCACGCCGAGCAGGCCGTCGCGGCGTATCGCGTGCCCGTCGCCGAGCGCCGCAAACTGCCGGTCGCCTGCTGCAGTTGACGAGGCTCCCCCTACCATTGCCCTCCATTTCACCTTCCCCCTCGCCCCTCGCCCTTCCCTCCTCGCCCCTCGCTCCTAGCTCTTCGCTTCTCGCTCCTCGCTCCTCGCAGTACCGCTGACGGCTGAACGCGGACCCCCGGAGTGGTCCGAACCACACCCACTCTTCGAGGAACCGCTTATGTCGAGCACCACCACCGGAAGACCCGTCCTTCCCACCCTCACGCCCGTCGAGGACATGCCCGCCGCCGACGTGCACCAGCAGGTCCGCACGAAGTACGGCAGCATCGCCGCGAGCGTCTCGAGCACCGGCAGCCCCGCCGCCTGCTGCGGCCCCTCGTGCTGCGGCGGCGACGAGAAGGATTTCATCAGTGCCGATCTCTACGAGGCCGCCGAGGTCCAGGGCATCCCCGCGTCCGCCGTGCTCGCCTCGCTCGGTTGTGGCAACCCGACGGCGCTCGCCGAGCTCAAGCCTGGCGAGACGGTCCTCGACCTCGGCTCCGGCGGCGGCATCGACGTCCTCCTCTCGGCGCAACGCGTCGGGCCGAACGGTTTCGTCTTCGGTCTCGACATGACCGATGAGATGCTCTCTCTCGCGCGGCGCAACGCCGAGGCCGCCGGCGTGCAGAACGTGACATTCCTCAAGGGCCAGATCGAGCGGATCCCGCTCCCGGACGACTCGGTCGACGTCATCATCTCCAACTGCGTGATCAACCTCGCCGTCGACAAGCCGTCCGTGCTGCGCGAAGCCTTCCGCGTGCTCAAGCCCGGCGGCCGCTTCGCCGTGAGCGACGTGGTGGTGCGCGGCGAAGTGCCTGACGCCGTGCGCAAGTCGATGGAGCTCTGGGTCGGTTGCATCGCCGGCGCACTCGAGGAGCAGCAGTTCCTGCGCCTGCTCGGCGAGGCGGGTTTCGTCGGCCCGTCGGTGGAGCCGACACGCGTCTACAAGTCCGAGGATGCGCGCGCGTTCCTGAAGGATGCCGGACTTGACGCGGCCGCCGTCTCCGACGATCTCGATGGGAGCTTCTGCAGTGCGTTCGTCCGCGCCACCAAGCCTGCGAGGAAGACTGCATGACCACGACTTCGGATCGTGTTGCCGGTCACGTCGCTGACGGCGGCGCGGTCCGACTCCGTGCCGCCGCGCCGAGTGATCTCGGCGCGGTGCACGCGCTGCTCACGGCGGCGAAGCTCCCGCTCGACGGGATCCCGCACGATCTCGCGCACTTCCTCATCGCCGAGCGCGACGGCGCGATCGTCGGTGCGATCGGGCTCGAGGACTATGGTAACGCTGCTCTGCTCCGCTCGGCCGTCGTCTCGCCGACGTTGCGCGGGACCGGCGTGGGCGAGGGGCTCGTATGCGCGCTGCTCGATGCCGCGCGCGCCAAGGGCACGCGTGAAGTGGTCCTGCTCACGACCACCGCCGAGCAGTGGTTCCCGCGATTCGGCTTCGAGCGTATCGCACGCGAGGACGCCCCCGCATCCGTCCACGCATCCGAGGAGTTCCAGGGCGCCTGCCCAGCATCTGCCGTGACCATGCGCCTGCGCCTCTAGACCGAACGACACCTCGCGCGGTAAGCTCGCTCCCTGCCGCAACGGAAAAGGCCGCCCCACAAGGGCGGCCTCTCCATTTCAACACTGATTCCTTTCCCTCACCCTTCGTTCCTCAATCTTCGCTCTTCGGCCGCGAAGCGGCCGCAGTGGAGGCGGGGAGATTCGAACTCCCGTCTTGCATAAGATCTTCCGCAACGTCTACGCGCGTATCCCACCGATTGATTTCTCCGTACGCTGGCCGGTGGGCCTCCGTCGTACGGATGAGTCCATCTTGATCTCGTCACGTGGCGGAGGACGCGCCAAGCAACCAGCCGGAATTTTCGATACCTGGGTGCCGCCTCCGGCGGGGCTACCTCCCAGGCACTGCCGGGTAAAGCCTAAGCTTTACGCGGCGAGGGCGAAGTTGTTATTCGCAGTTGTGAATTTCCCGAGTGTTTTACCAGGAACCCGAGGACCTGGGCGCGCAGTCACAGAGCCACCTACACAATCGAAACCGGTCGCCCCCGGACTACGCCTAATTCTACCCCGTGGGCGGGGGAAGTTCAATCAGGCGGCGAGGAGCGGGGAGCGAGGGTGAAGAGCGAGGAGCGAGAGATGAGGGGGAGGAATCAAGCGGAGAGGGAAATAGAGGGACTTGCGGGACACGCTGCTGCCGAGGATCCCGGTCACGCCAGCACCTCCACCCGGTTGCGGCCGTTCCGCTTGGCAGCGTACAACGCCTGATCCGCCCGCTCCACCACGACCTCCGGGCGTCCCGCTCGCGCCGCGTACTCGGCGACGCCGAAACTCGCGGTCACGCGTACTTCGCCGCTCTGGGTCCGAACGGTCAACCCCTCGATCTTCTTCCGCATGCGCTCGGCGACCTCGCGCGCGCCGGCGGCGTCGGTCTGCGGGAGCAGGACCGCCAGTTCCTCGCCGCCGAGTCGCGCCGTGGTATCCACCGTGCGGCGGCCGTCGGCGAGGGCGTCGGCGATCGCGATCAGAACCTGATCGCCCGCGTCGTGGCCATACGTGTCGTTCACGCGCTTGAAGTGATCGACGTCGACGAGGATGAGAGCCGCGGCACCACCGTAGCGGTCGGTCTCCTGGATCACCGTCGCGTAGCGCTCATCGAATCCCCGGCGATTCGCGAGGCCGGTGAGCGGATCGGTGCGTGCGTTGCGCCGCGCATCCTCCACGGCCCACGCCGTCTCGAGCGCACCGGCGGCGATCACCGCGAGGTTCTTGGCGTTCCGCGCTTCCATCGCGCGGAGCGTCGCGACGTCGCGGTGCCCGCAGACAAGGGCGCCGAGCGGGCGGTCCTGGTCGCCGCGGCGGAGCGGCACGGCGAGCAGTGAACCGATCTGGCGGAGCGGCGCGGCGCTGCCGAAGACGGTGTCCTGCGCACGTCCGAAGGGGCGCGCATCCGAGAAGACCTGGGGCCGTCCTTCGGTGCACACCTGCCCCACCACCGACTCGGGCGTGACAGCGAGCGTATCGAAGGCGACGCCGAGCTCGAGCGCATCACGCGTCGCGGCACGGACCTCGCCGGCGCGCGTCTCGTAGTCCCATCGCACGAGCACGGCCCACTGCGCGCCAGCGACGGTGAGCGAGTCCTGGACCAGCAGGCGCTCGAGCTCGAGCGGATCGCGTGTCGCCTGCAGCGTGCCCGCCGTGCGGATGAGTCCGCGCAGCCGGAAGTTCTGTCGCGCCACGTCCGCGCGCGTGCGCACGAGGCCGTAGAGGGACTCCATCGCGCGCGCATGATCCAGCAGCGCGTCGCGCAGCGGCTCCACGTCGGGCTGCGCCTGCGCATCGAAGTGCAGGCTGAGCGCACCGATCTGTCCCGACGCATCGAGCGGTGCGATGGCGAGCAACGGAGCGTTCGGCGCGCGCTCCACCGTCACCATCCGGTTGCGCGCGCACCATTCCACGCGGTCACGATCGGACGGGCTGATCACCGGCAAGAAGGCGGGCGTCATGCTCGAGCGCGCATCGTCGGCGCTCGACGCGACGGGCGCGGCCACGCCACCGGTCTCCTCATCGAGCGCCCAGAGGATCGCCGCTACCGCGCCGCGGCGCTTCGCCACGTCACGCAGCGCATCGGCGAGTATCCGCTGGTCCTCGCGCAACGCATCGGCGGGATCGGGGATGTCCTCGGGGCGGAAGGCGGCGAGCAGCGCTTCCTGCGTGCGCTCGGGAGATCGAAGCCGAGCGCCAGCACTCGCGCCGGCGGCGCCATGCACGTCATCCGCGCCGTCCGCCCTGCCGCCGAACACCCAACGCAATGCCGCCGCGCCGACCCCGGCGCCGACCACGAACGTGAGCGCCAGTTGGAGGAAGCTCATCGCGCGCCGAGGATGCGCGCGGCCGCCACCGCCGCGCCGAAGCCGTTGTCGATGTTGCAGACCGTCACGCCCGCCGCGCACGAGTTGAGCATCGTCAGCAGCGGCGCGAGCCCACCGAACGCCGCGCCATACCCGATGCTCGTCGGAACGGCGATCACGGGGCAGCGCACGAGGCCACCCACGACGCTCGGCAACGCACCGTCCATCCCCGCGACGACGATCACCACGGCCGCGTCATGCAGCGTCTCGCGCTTGGCGAGGATGCGATGGATCCCCGCGACGCCTACGTCGGTCACGCGCAGCACCGGATGTCCCTGCGCGTCGAGCGTGACCGCCGCCTCCTCGGCCACGGGGAGATCGCTCGTGCCCGCGGTGACGATCGCGACGACCTGCGTCCCGCGCGGCCGCGGTGAATCCGCGCGCAGCAGCACGGTGCGCGCCATCACGTTCAGCTCCGCCGCAGGCCAGCGCTTCGCCAAGGCGGCTCGCACCGCCTCATCGGCGCGCGTGACGAGGAACCCGTCGCCGCGCGTCGCGAGATGCTCGGCGATCGCGACCACCTGTTCGGGCGTCTTGCCCTGCCCGAAGATCACCTCGGGATAGCCCTGTCGGAGCGCGCGATGCTGGTCGACGCTCGCGAAGCCCAGGTCGTCGACCGGCGCGTCGTCGAGCCGCTCGAGTGCCTCTGGCACCCCGAGCGATCCGTTCGCGACCTGCTCGAGCAACGACTGGACGCGGTCGCGCCTCACGCCGCCTCGACTTCGCGCATCCATCCGCTGTGCAGGTACTCCTCGAAGATCCCCTCGACCTCCGCGAACGAGTTCACCGCGTGGAGCTTCTTGCGGAGATCGGCCGAGTTGGGGAGGCCCTTCACGTACCAGCCGAGGTGCTTGCGGAACTCGAGCGCGGCGCCGACGAGGTCCTGCTCATAGGACTGCACCATGCGGGCGTGCTCGAGCGCGATCCGGAAACGCTCCTCCACGCCGGGCGTCGCCGGCATCGGCTGGCCGTCGAGCAGCGCGCGCGCCTGCTTGAAGATCCACGGCTGGCCGAACGACCCGCGCGCGATCATCACGCCGTCGCAGTTCGTCTCGCGGCGCATCCGCAGCGCGTCCTCGGCCTTCTTGATGTCGCCGTTGCCGATCACCGGGATGTCGAGCGCCTGCTTCATGGCGGCGATCTCGTCCCAGTGCGCGTGCCCCGTGTACATCTGCGTGCGCGTCCGCGGGTGCAGTGCGATCGCCTTCACGCCCGCGTCCTGGCAGCGCAGCCCGATGGTGACCGGGTCGCGCATCTCCTCGCTCCAGCCGCTCCGGACCTTGCAGGTGACCGGGAGGTGAGTCCCGCTGATCACGGCGCGGATGATCTCCTGCACGAGCCCCAGGTCCTTCAGGCAACCGGAGCCACCGTTGCGGCGGACGACCTTCTTGACCGGGCAGCCGAAGTTGATGTCGATGAACTCTGGCTGGAACGCGTCGGTGACCAGCGCCGCCGCCTCGCGCATGGCGTCCGGCTCGGCGCCGAAGATCTGCACGCCGATCGGCCGCTCGTCCGCCCCGAAGCGCAACTTGCTGATCGTCGCCTCGTTCTCGCGCCGGATCCCCTCGGCGCTGAGGAACTCGGTGACGACGACGTCCGCGCCCCACTGGTGGCAGAGGCGCCGGAACGGCGACTCGGACACGCCCGCCATGGGGGCGAGGAAGAGCGGGACCGGGTGGCCGGTCGGGTACGGAAAGGGCATCGGCTGAAAGCTAGGAGGGCCCCCAAGTGCTTGCAACATTTGGGTTTGACACCATTCTGCCCGGTGGCTAGTTTCTGGCCATGGAACTTCGCGAATTCTTCTCCGAGGACGCGGTCAAGCTCGACCTCGAAGGCACGACGAAGGACGACATCCTGAAGGAACTCATCGGCCTCCTCAAGCTCGGCGAGAAGGACGAGGGGATGCTCTTCAAGATGCTCAAGCGACGCGAGAATCTCGGGTCGACGGGGATCGGCCGCGGCATCGCCATCCCGCACTGCCGATCGCTCGTGGTGAACAAGCTCCGGGTCGCGTTCGGTCGCAAGAAGTCGGGGGTGGACTTCAAGGCGATCGACGACAAGCCGGTGCAGTTCTTCTTCCTGATCGTCGCGCCGCCACTCGAGGTCTCGAACCAGTATCTGCCGGTGCTGGGCAAGATCGCGCAGTTCTCGAAGGAATCGGACGTGCCGGAGCGGTTGCTCGCGCTCACGGAACCGGCGCAGTTCATGGCGCTGCTCGAAGAAAAGGGCGTCTGACGGGTTGGCGGCAACTCCTGTTCGCAATCGCGGTGCTGATCCCGGGCACCGCTGACGCGCAGGATGCCACGCCATCGACTGATCGCGAGCGATCCTCGTTCATCGTCTTCGCCCCGAGCCGTATCGGTTTCCTCATCCCGATCAACGACCGCTGGATGATCCGGCCCGACTTCGGCGGTCGTCTTCGACGGACCGGAGAGCCGGGATTCGAGAACAACGTGATCGCCGGCGTGAGCCTCGTCCGTCGGAGTGCACCGCGTGACGGTGGCTGGACCTACGCCGCACTGCGGTACGGTGTCGTCCACCAGTTCTCCGACGGATACGCGGGGCCGAATCTCACACAATTCGTCACCGCCACGACCGGCGCGCACGCGCGCGTCCTCGACTGGCTTGATGCGTTCGGCGAGGCGGGCTTCAGTTTCGGCTACCAGGAGATCCGCTCCACCGGCACCCGCCCCGAGGTGGCGACCGAGGGCGGCATGGTCGCCCGGATCGGTCTCGGCTTGCATCGAGCGCAGCGCACACGCATCTCGACCGTTGCGGCGCTCGCCGCCGAAGCCCCCGGCGAGCGCGAACGGCCGTCGTGGGTCATCGGCGGAGCGGGTACCGTCGGGATGCTCATCCCGCTGTCGGCGCGGTGGGTCGTCCGACCCGAATTCGGTACGTACTCGCGTTCGGAGCGCGGGTCGTTCAGTCAGACGAACACGGACATCGGCATCAGCCTGCTGCGGCGCACCGAGCCCACCGAACGTGGCTGGGCGTATGCCGCGTTCCGGTACGGCCTCGGCCACGACCAACGATACGCGGATCCGCCGTCGTGGATCCATTTCGCGACCGTCACCGCGGGGGCGCACGCGCGCCTTCGCGACCGCCTCGGGGTCTTCGCCGAAGCAGGCCTCTCCGTGCGATATGCCGATCAGCACTGGGACTCCGGCACCACGTACTCGCTGATCACGGCGAATCCGATCCAGCGCGTGGGACTCACGTACCGCTGGAAGGACGGCGCGCGCTGATGTAAGGCAGGCGGCCGACCCGATGTCAGGGCGCGGGACGCGCCGGTCGATCGATCCGCACCCGCGCGATCTCCCCGCTCAGCTTCCAGCGTACCCGCACCAACTGCAGCACCGCCGCCGCCGCGAGCCCCGCGGTGAGTCCCCACCACAGCCCCGGCGCACCGCCGCCGAACTTGAACGCGATGAGCGCGCCGAGCGGGATCCCCACCGCCCAGAAGCTCAGGATGTGCAGGATCATCGCGACGCGCGTGTCCCCCGCCCCGCGCAGGATCGACGTGCAGATCACCTGCGTCCCGTCGAACACCTGGAACACCGCCGCGATGGGGATGAGCGTCGCCGCCATCAGACGCGTCGCCGGATCGGTCGTGTAGGCATTCGCGAGCACGGTCGGCACGAACCAGAAGAGCACCGCCATCAGCGCCATGAACCCGACCCCCACCGCGAGCGCCGCCACCGCATCGCGCCGCGACTCGGCGATGTCCCCCGCCCCGACCGCATGGCCCACCATCACCGCCGCCGCACCCGCGACGCCCATCGGCACCATGAACGTCATCGACGCGAGGTTGAGCGCGATCTCGTGACCCGCGAGCGTCGTCGTGCCCATCCAGCCGGTCATCACCGTGACCAGGCCGAACGCGTTCGCTTCGGCGAAGAACTGCAGTCCGATCGGCAGGCCGAGCGCGAGCATCCGCCACAACGGGCCGAGCTGCCAGCTCTCCTTGTGCCACGGGATGAGCGTCGGCCGCAGCAGCGGCCACGCCATGACGATGACCACGGACGCCATGAACCACCGTGAGATCGACGTCGCGATCGCCGACCCCGTGACGCCGAGTGGCTCGAAGCCGAGGTTGCCGTAGATCAGCACCCAGTTGAGCGCGGCGTTCGCGACGTTCGCGAGCAGCACGGCGACGACGATCGGCCGCAGCGCCGTGAACGCCTGCAACACCTGCCGCATCATGTTGAAGGCGAAGAACGGCAGCATCCCGGGGATGCTCCACAGCACGTAGCTCACCGCGAGCGGCGTGACCTCGGCGGGTTGCCGCAGCACGCGCAGCACCGGCCCGGACCCGAGGAACGCGAGGCTCACCGCCACCGCGACGAGGACCGTGAGCAGCGCGCCGCGCTGCACCCCGCGCGCGATCGCCACATCGTCCTTGGCGCCGACACCCTGCGCGACGACGGGATCGAGTGCCATGAGCACCCCGATCCCGATGATCGCCGTGACATAGAAGTAGAAGTTCCCCAGCGCACCCGCCGCGAGGGCCGCCGCGGAGACCCGACCGAGCATCATCGAGTCGACGACACCCATCGCCTGCATGCCGACGTTCACGAGCACGATCGGCGCCGCGAGCCGCGCCATCTCGCGCAGCTCGGCCGTCGTCGGGCGGAGCCGCGCGAGATCCGTCATGGTCGCTCGCCTACTCCCACTCGATCGTCGCCGGCGGCTTGGAACTGATGTCGTACACCACGCGATTGATCCCCTTCACCTCACGGATGATCCGGTTGGAGATCCGCGCCAGCACCTCATGCGGGAACGCATACCAGTCGGCGGTCATCCCGTCCGTCGAGGTCACCGCCCGCAGCGCGATCACGTGCTCGTAGGTGCGGCCATCGCCCATCACGCCGACCGAGCGCACGGGCAGGAACACCGCGAACGCCTGCCAGATCTCGTTGTAGAGCCCGGCGGCGCGGATCTCCTCGAGATAGATCGCATCGGCGCGGCGCAGCGTCTCGACGTTCACCGGATCGACGGCGCCGAGCACGCGGATCGCGAGGCCCGGCCCCGGGAACGGATGGCGCCCGACCATCTCCTCGGGCAGTCCGAGCTCGCGGCCGACGTTGCGCACCTCATCCTTGAACAGCTCCCGCAGCGGCTCGATCAGCTTGAACTTCATGTCCGGCTTGAGTCCGCCCACGTTGTGATGCGTCTTGATCGTCGCGCTCGGACCGCCCTTGGCGCTCACCGACTCGATCACGTCGGGGTACAGCGTCCCCTGCACGAGGAACTTCGCGTCCTGCCCCGCGGCCGCCGACGCGTCCTCGAACACATCGATGAACGTGTGCCCGATCGCCTTGCGCTTCTTCTCCGGATCGTCGAGTCCGGAGAGCGCGTTGAGGAACCGATCCTCGGCACGCACGGTGATCAGCTTGATCCCCAGGTGCTGCCCCATGGTGCGCTCGACCTGCTCGCGTTCGTGGAGGCGCAGCAGGCCGGTGTCGACGAAGATGCACGTGAGCTGATCGCCGATCGCCTTGTGCACCAGCGCGGCGGCCACCGAGGAGTCCACACCGCCCGAGAGGCCGCAGATCACCTGCGCATCGCCGACGAGCGCCTTGATCCGCGCGACCTCCATCTCGATGAAGTGCCCCGGCGTCCAATCGGGCTTGGCGCCCGCGATACCGAAGAGGAAGTTCTGGATGATGTCCGCGCCGCGCACCGTGTGCGCGACCTCGGCGTGGAACTGGATCGCGTGGATGGGCTTGTCCTTGTGCCGGAATCCGACGACCGGATTCCCGGCGCTCGTCGCGGTGAGGACGTAACCCGCCGGCACCGTGTCGACGTGGTCGCCATGGCTCATCCAGACGGTCGAGTGCTCGCTCGGCGCGAAGCCGGCGAACAACCCGTCGGTCTCGACCACCGAGATCTCGGCGCGTCCGTACTCGCGGATACCGCCCCCCTTCACCTCGGCGCCGGCATTGAGCGCCATCCACTGCATCCCGTAGCAGACGCCGAGGATCGGCGCGATCTCCAGGATGGCCGGATCGAAGCTCGGCGCGCCCTCGTCGGTCACCGAGCTCGGCCCGCCGGAGAGGATGATGCCGGTCGGCTTCCAGTCCTTGATCCACTGGATCGACTTGTCGGGCGGATGGATCTCCGAATACACCCGCGCCTCGCGCACCCGCCGCGCGATGAGCTGGGTGAACTGCGAACCGCAGTCGAGGATCAGGATCCGCGAACCGTCGTGCGTCACTTCGTCCACTCCGTGGCGTCGAGCTTGATGAACTCGACGTCCTTGGTGTCGAGGTCGATGATGGCCGCCGAGGGCGCGCCGAAGAGCCAGCCGCAGGCTTCGCCCGGATTCACGATGAGGGTGTCCCCGCGGGTCTTCATCTCCTGCATGTGCGTGTGCCCGTGGATCACGATGGAATGCGCGAGCACCGACCGCTCCACGACATCGCCGATGTCATGCACGATCAGCACCTTGTGGCCACCGAGGTTGATCGAGTGCGGCGACTCGAACAGCTCCTGCCCCATCCCCTGCTCGGCGAACGACTTCAGGCCCTCCTGATCGCCATCGTTGCGGCCGAACACGCCAGCCATCGCGACGTTGTGGTCGTGGAACGGCTTGAGCGAGAACGGCGAGCAATAGTCGCCGGCGTGGAGCACGAAGTTCACGTCGCGCGCGAGCATCTCGCGCAGCAGCGCATCCGTCGCCGGCACCCGGTCATGGGCATCCGACATCAGTCCGACACGCATCAGGCATCCCTCCAGAGGGGAGCAGGGGCCTCGAGCCGCACGAGGTCCTCGTAGGTCTCACGCGCCGTCACCACCGCCCAGCGCGCGCCATCCACCATCACCTCGGCCACTCGCGGCCGGGCATTGTACGTCGAACTCATCACGTAACCGTAGGCGCCCGCGGTGCGCACCGCCAGCAGGTCGCCGGGCTCCACATCCTCCATCTCCCGGTCGAGCGCGAGGAAGTCCCCGCTCTCGCACACCGGGCCCACCACGTCCGCGACCAGCCGACCCGTGCGCGGCACCACCGCCTCGATCCGGTGATAGGCGTCGTAGTGCGACGGGCGCAGCAGCTCCGTCATGCCCGCGTCGCAGATGACGTACGTCTTGTCGCCGGTCGGCTTGCGATACAGCACGCGCGTGAGCAGCACGCCGGAGGCCGCCGCGAAGAAGCGGCCGGGCTCGACGAGCAGTTCGACGCCCAGCGCACCGGCGGCCGCCGTCACGATGCGGCCGTACGCGGTGAGGTCGGGCTCCTCCTCGCCGTCGTACGGCACCGGCAGACCCCCGCCCGCGTCGAGATACCGGATGTCGGCACCCGCCTTCCGCAGCGCGAGGGAGACTTCGACGAGTCGCGCGGTCCCTTCCTCGTACGCCTCGAACGTCTCGAGCTGCGAGCCCACGTGCATGTCGAGCGCGCAGAGTGCGACGTTCGGCAGCGCGAGCGCCTCGCGCCCCACCGCTTCCGCCTCGTCGATCGGCACCCCGAACTTGTGCCCCTTGGCGCCGGTCGCGATGTAGTGGTGCGGGTTCTTGACCGTCACCTCGGGATTCACGCGGATGCCCACGTTCGCCACGGTGCCGAGCTCGTCGGCGAGGCGCGAGACGGCGCGCAGCTCGGCGAGCGACTCCACGTTGATCAGCTTCACGCCGGCGAGGATCGCGTCGCGGAGCTCGCGCTCCTGCTTCCCCACACCGCCGAAGAGGATCTCCTCGGGCTTGAAACCGGCGCGGAGCGCCTTGAACAGCTCGCCGCCGCTCACGACGTCCACGCCGCTTCCGGCAGCCCGCAGCACCTCGAGGATGCCCCGACACGCGTTGGCCTTGAGCGAGTAGTGGATCCGGTGCGGCGCGCCCGCGAGCGCCGCGTCGAGCCTGGCGTAGCGGTCGCGGATGAGGCCCGCCGAATAGACGTAGGTCGGCGTCCCGGCCTCGTGCGCGATGCGGGCGCACGGGACGCCTTCCGCGTGGAGCGCGCCGTCGCGGACGGCGAAGCCGGCCATCAGTAGGCCTTCGCCCAGATCACTTCATGCTTGGCAGGCTCGCCGGTGACGAGACACGTCGCCGGGGGCGTGGTCGAGCGGAACTCCGCATCCGGGATGCAGCGGATGGTCGCCTTGGTCTCCTCCTTCACCTTGGCCTCGATCGCCGGGTCGCCGTTCCAGCCGGCGTAGACGAACCCGCCGGGCCCCTCCATGATCTCCTTGAACTGCGCGTACGACGTGACGTTCCGGTGCGAGTTGGCCTCGCGACGCGCCCGGGCCGCGTGGAACAGGTCGGACTGGATCGTCTCGAGCAGCTTCGCCACGGCCTCGCTCAGGCCCGCCATGGGGATCGCCGCCTTCGCGCGCGTGTCGCGGCGTGCCGAGAACACGCTCTGCTTCTCGAGGTCCTTGGGGCCGATCTCGAGGCGGAGCGGGATGCCGCGCATCTCGTGCTCGTAGTACTTGGCGCCGGGCTTGATGCCGTCGCGGTCGTCGACGATCACGCGCAGCTTCTCGCTCGCGCCGCGACCGGTCCAGCCGGTGAGCTCGGCCTTCACCCGGTGCGCGGCCTCCACCACGCGCGTGCGCTCGTCGTCGGTCTTGTAGATCGGGATGATCACGACCTCGACCGGCGCGAGCTTAGGCGGCGTCACGAGCCCGTTGTCGTCCGAGTGCGTCATGACGAGCCCGCCCACCATGCGCGTGCTCACGCCCCACGACGTGTTCCACGCGAACGCCATCTCGCCGCTCTCCGCCTGGAACTTGAGGTCGAACGCCTTCGCGAAGTTCTGCCCGAGGTTGTGCGACGTACCGGCCTGGAGGGCCTTGTTGTCCTGCATCATCGCCTCGCACGAGTAGGTGCGGAGCGCCCCGGCGAACTTCTCGCTCTCGGTCTTCTGCCCGGTGATGACGGGCATGCCGATCCAGCCTTCCATGAACTCGCGGTACACGCCGAGCATCTGCCGCGTCTCGGCCTCCGCCTCATCGTGCGTCGCGTGCGCGGTGTGCCCTTCCTGCCAGAGGAACTCCAGCGTGCGCAGGAAGAGTCGCGTGCGCATCTCCCAGCGGACGACGTTCGCCCACTGGTTCATCTTGATCGGCAGGTCGCGGTAGCTCTGCGTCCACTTCGCGAACATGTGGTAGATGATCGTCTCGGACGTGGGCCGGACGACGAGCGGCTCCTCGAGCTCCTTGCCGCCGCCGTGCGTGACGACGGCCGTCTCGGGCGCGAAGCCCTCGACGTGCTGCGCCTCCTTCTGCAGGAAGCTCTGCGGGATGAAGAGCGGGAAATACGCGTTGACGTGCCCCGTCTCCTTGAACTTGTCATCGAGCGCACGCTGCATGCGCTCCCAGATGCCATAGCCGTTGGGACGGATGACCATCGAGCCCTTCACGGGCGAGTAGTCGGCGAGCTCGGCGCGGAGCACGAGTTCGTTGTACCAGGCGCTGAAGTCCTCGGCGCGGGTGGTCAGCTTCTTGTCGTCAGCCATTGGTGCCGTCGGTCCTGCTGGAGAGTCGGGCGGTGTCGCGCTGCTGGTGCAGCCAATCTCGGAGGCCCTGCATCACTGCGGCGTCGCCCGCGAGGACGGCGGCGGTGTCCATCGTGTGTGTCGAGGCGCCTTTCATGGAGCCCATCACGTTCATCGCCTCGGTGGTGCCGTGCTCGGTGAAGTAGATCACCGAGCAGACGCCGGCCTTCTTCGCGCCGTCGACCTGGTTGCGTGTGGCTTGGCTCATGTAGCGCTCGGCGTTCAGGCCGTGCGCCACACTGAACCCCGCGTCGCGGAGCGAGGTCACGAGCTTGAGCGCGCTCGGGAACCCGAGCGCGGCGGCGCCGTTGCCGGCGACGAGCTGGAGGTCGATCGCGTCCTCGCTCGCGGCGGGGAACAGCCCGCGATCCTGGAGCAGCTCGCCGAGCACGACGTCGCCCATGCCGAAGCCGAGCGCGGTGAGGTCGGTGCCGCCGAGGGACTTGAGGAGCGTGTCGTAGCGACCGCCGCCGCAGATGGCGCGGAGTTCGCCTTTGGCGTCGAACAGCTCGAAGACGGTGCCGGTGTAATAGGCGAGGCCGCGGACGATGGTGAAGTCGACGTCGATCCAGTCCCGGATGCCGAGCGACTCGCAGTGGTCGAGAAAACGTTCGAACCGCATGATCGGCTCGCGGTCCGGCATCGCGATGCCGATGCTCTCGGTGTCGAAACTCGACTTCCGACCCGAGAGTGCCATCAGGATCTCCACCTTCTCCGCGGCGATGCCGGCCGCAGCGAGTTTCTCGCGCGACGCGACCTCCGGTGTCCGGGCAAGCTTGTCGAGGACGCCATAGACCACGGCGACTTGCGGCTCCGTCAGCTCCATCGCGTCGATCAGGATCGCATTGAGCAACCGCCGGTCACTCACACGCGCGCGCACGTCCTCGCTCGTGAGTCCGAGCTCCCGCATCACATCGACCGCCACCGCGAGCAGCTCCGCATCCGCCAGCTCGCTCGCCTCCCCGACGATATCGACGTTGAGCTGATAGTGCTCCCGCAACCGCCCCCGCTGCGCCCGCTCGTACCGGAACAGCTGCGGGATCGAGAACCACTTCACCGGCTTGCGCAGCGCATTCGCCCGCGCGCCGACCATCCGCGCGAACGTCGGCGTCATCTCCGGCCGGAGCGCCACCTCGCGCCCGCCCTTGTCCGTGAAGTTGTAGAGCTGCCCGACGATCTCGTCGCCGCTCTTCTTGGTGTAGAGCTCCAGCGGCTCCAGCGGCGGCCCGTCGTACTCGACGAAGGCGTATCTGCGCGCGACGGCCCGCCAGGCACGGAAGATGTGCGCGCGGCGGGCCAGGTCGTCAGGATAGAAATCGCGGAACCCCGGGAGAGTCGTGCTACTCATCCGGGCAATTTACCCGGGCGTCGGACTCACCGCCAACCGCGACATCGCGTCGCCCACCGTGTGGAACGAGCCGGTCACGAGCACGGTCTCGCCCCGCGAGGGCGCGAGCGCGAGGGCGGCGTCGAAATCGGGTTCCAGCTCGGCCGCGAACCCCCGCGACTCGGCGTACGCGAGCGCCTCCGAAGCGACCCAGGCGCGGCTCGAGGGCGCCGTCGGTGCATTCGTCAGGATGAACCGGTCCACCGCGGTCCCGAGCGCCCCGATGATCCCGCGCCAGTCCTTGTCGCCGAGCACGCTGAGCAGCGCCGCCACCGGGCGCCGCGGCGCGACCGCGCGCAGGGTCTCGGCCGTCACGCCCGCGCCGTCAGGATTGTGGGCAACGTCGAATATCCAGTCGCCATGCCGGGAGAATCTCCCGGGAAGCTGGACCGTCGCCAGCGCCGGGACGGCGTCGACGGGACGCACGCGCAGCGGGCCGGGGATCGCGTCGAGCATGGTGAGCGCCACCATGGCGTTCGAGGCCTGGTGACGCCCGGGAAGCGCCGTACGGACCTCCAGCGACCCCCCGGCCGCGATGCCCCCGAGGCTGCTGGGGCCGAGCGGGAGCCACCGGAACGACGTCCCCTCGGCCGACACCCGGATCTCGTCCGCGTAGCCCTCCTCCGCGACCATCCGGACCGGGCCAGCGCCGCGCCTCAGCGCCTCCGATGCCAGGATCGATCGGATGGCAGGGTCGCGCTCCCCGACCACCGCCGGTATGCCGGCCTTGTAGATGCCGGCCTTCTCCGGGGCGATCACCTCGCGTGTCGTCCCCAGATACTCCACGTGATCGACCGCGATCCCCGTCACGCCCGCCACGAGCGGGAGGTGCGCGTTGGTCGCGTCGAGGCGCCCTCCGAGCCCCGTCTCGATCACGGCGACATCCACGCCCGCATCGGCGAAGAGCCTGAACGCCATCGCCGTGGTGGCCTCGAAGAAGGTCGCCCCGATCCGCTCCACGGCCGGCGTCCATTCGTCGAGGAAGCCCGTGATGGCCTCCTCCGGGACCGGACGGCCGTCGATGAGGAACCGCTCGCGGAAGTCGATCAGGTGCGGCGACGTGTACTTCGCCACCTTGAGTCCGCGCGAGCGCAGCACGGCCTCCATCGACGCGCAGACGCTCCCCTTCCCGTTGGTCCCGGCGACGTGGAGCGTGGGGATGCGGCGCTGCGGATCGCCGAGCTCGGCGAGGAAGCTCTCGATCCGTTCGAGCCCCAGCTTCCATTGGCCGGTGGTGCGGGCGAACAGGAAGTCGAGTGCTTGCCGGTAGTCGCGGTGCGTCACCGGGACCTCGTCGGGCTCAGGCGGACGCCCACCCCGTCGCGGCCGGCTTCCCGCTCATGTGCCGCAGCAGCTGGCCGACCGTCCGCTTGAGCTGGTGGCGATGCACCACCTGGTCCACCATGCCGTGCGTGAGCAGGAACTCCGCGGTCTGGAACCCCTCGGGCAGGTCCTGCCCGAGCGTCTGCTTGATGACGCGCGGCCCCGCGAAGCCGATCACCGCGCCCGGCTCGGCGAGGATCGCGTCGCCGAGCATCGCGTAGGACGCGCTCACGCCGCCGGTCGTCGGGTTCGTCAGGATCGACACGTACGGGATGCGCCGTTCGGCGAGCTGCGAGAGCATCGCCGAGGTCTTCGCCATCTGCATGAGCGAGAGGACGCCTTCCTGCATGCGTGCGCCGCCCGACGACGAGATGATGATGAGCGGCCACTTCTTCTCGAGCGACCGCTGGCCGAGGCGCGCGATCTTCTCGCCGACCACCGAGCCCATCGAGCCGCCCATGAACGCGAAGTCCATGATGCCGAGGTTCACCGGCATCTGGTCCATGAGGCCCGACACCGTGAGGATCGCGTCGTGCTCGCCGGCGTTCTTGAGCGCCTTCTTCAGGCGATTGGCGTACTCGGGGAACTCGAGCGGATCGACCGAGGCGAGGTCGACGTCCTTCTCGTCGACGGTCCCGTCGTCGAGGAGGATGGTGGCATACTCATGCGCCCGGATGCGGCGGTGGTGGTCGCAGGACGGGCACACGTTGGAATTCCGCAGGAACTTCTCGCGGATGTCCGTGTGGCCGCACGCCTCGCACTTCTCCCAGACATCGGGAGGGATCTCGAGGCGCTCGGTCCGGGGGGGACGGGGCTTCTTCTCTTTGCGGAACCAAGCCATCGGGGAAAGGTGCGTGTGACCCGCGTCACGAGCAAGGCTCAGATGACCAGCCCGTCCGCCTTCCCCCGCCCCTCGGAACTGATCAGCACCAGGATCCCCACCGACATCCAGCAGGCGAGCATGAACGACCCGCCATAGCTGAAGAACGGCAGCGGGATGCCGGTGATGGGCATGACCCCGATCGTCATCCCCACGTTCACAACGATGTGGGTGAACCATGCGGCGGTGAGGCCGAAGGCGACGAGCGAGGCGAAGGGCGTGCTCGATCGCGCGGCGATGCGCACCGTGCGCAGCAGCAGCACGGTGAACAACCCGAGCGCGAGCGTCACGCCGAGGAACCCGAGTTCCTCTCCGAGCACCGGGAAGATGAAGTCCGTGGTCTGCTCGGGCAGGAACGCCAACCGCTTCTGCGAGCCCGCGGTGAAGCCCTTCCCGAAGAACCCGCCGGAACCGATGGCGACCTGGGACTGGATGAGGTTGTACGCCGAGCCCCGCGGATCGGCGGAGGGGTCGAGGAACACCAGCAGGCGATTCTGCTGGTACGGGCTCATTCCCTCCCACAGCACCGGCGCGACGACGCCCATCAGCACGTTGGCCGCGACGATCAGCGTGTTCTCCAGCGCCGACGCGCGCTTCCACCAGAGCAGCGCGAGCAGTGCGAAGAACCACGCGCCCCACACACCCGGACCGAAGGCGAGGATGAGGCTGATCCCCGGGCTCGCCGCCATCACGAGCAGCGGCCACGACACGCCGCTCCAGAAGAGCATCGCGAAGAAGATCCCGATGAACACGATGCCCGTCCCGAGGTCCGGCTGCGCCATGATCAGCAGCCACGGCACCAGCGTGATCAGCGCGGGCCGCCATAAGCCGAAGAGCGAGGTCGGCGCGGTGCGCTGCGCGCTGAGGACCCGTGCCAGCATCAGCACCACGGCGACCTTGGCGATCTCGGACGGCTGCCCGAGCCGCACGCCGCCGATCGCGAGCCAGCTCTTGGTGCTCGCGGCCGTCCCGGCCCCCTTGCCGATGAAGAGCAGGAGCGTGAGCAGCACGCACGCGCCGAGATACATCCACACGGATCCCCACTCGAGGAGCCGCACCGACGTCCGCGAGATCACGTAGGCGACCCCGAGGCCGAGCAGGAACCACACGGCCTGCGTCCGCCAGATGGACTCCATCCGCGTCGAGACGTCGGTCTGCCCCGCCGAATACACCATCGCGATGCCGAACGCCGTCAGCACGAACGCGAGCACCGGCAGCGGCCAGTCGGCCGGGATCCGCTGCGGGCGCATCAGCCGTCCACCAGCGGCATCGCCACGACCTTCATCTTCAGGTAGTGCTCCATGATGCGCGTCGCGATCCGCGCCGCCCGCGACCCGTGCAGGCCGAACTCGAGCATCACCGCCACCACGATCTTCGGCTGCTCGGTCGGCGCATACCCCACGAACCACGCATGATCCGCATTCGCGTCCTGCGCGTTCTGCGCCGTGCCGGTCTTGCCCGCCACCGCGATCCCCTGCAGTCGCGAGCCCGCCGCCGTGCCCCGGCCCACCACGTTGGCGAGCGCGTCCTGGATGCCACGCATCTGCGCGGCGTCGAGGTTGAACAGGCGCGTCCGCTCGGCGCGGCCGCGCACGATCTCCGGCCGCGCGGCCTGGCCGTCGGTCGCCAGCGCGGTGTAGAAGCGCGCCATGTTCACCACGGTCTGCGAGTTCTCCCCCTGCCCGATCGAGAGGTTGAGCGTGACCGCGTTGCTCCAGCCCTGCGGACCGAACCGCTCGTCGTAGTACTTCTTGGGCGGGTCGCTCGGGAACAGCGGCCGGTTCTCCGCGGGCAGGTCGATCCCCGTGCGTTCGCGCGACCCGAGCCGGATGCCGCCGGCGATCAGCCGGTTCAGGCCGATCTTGAGACCCAGCTGATAGAAGTAGACGTCGCACGAATGCTCGATCGCCTCGGCGAGTGTCTCGTTGCCGTGGCCCTTCTTCTCCCAGCAGCCGAACGGCCGGTTGCCGTACTGGTAGTAGCCCGTGCAGGGCCGCTCCATGCGGTCATCGATGTCGACCAGCCCGAGTTCCATGCCGATGATCGCCGTCTGGAGCTTCCACACCGAGCCCGGCGGATACGTGCCCTTGATCGCCTTGTTGTACAGCGGCCGTCGCGGGTCCTCCTGCAGTTCCTGCCAGTAGCTGAAGGGGATGCCGCCGATGAACCGGTTGGGATCGAACGTCGGCGCGGAATGCAGCGCGAGCACCTCGCCCGAGAGCGGCTCCATCGCCACCACCGCCCCGATCAGGGAGTCGCCGAAGATCTCCGCCGCGAATCGCTGCAGGTCGAGGTCGATGTTGGTGTACAGCGGCGCCGGGGCCTCCGGACGCAGGTCCTCGCGCGCGTTCTCGCGCACCACGCGGCCACGGGCGTCGACCTCGATGAAACGCAGGCCTTCTCGGCCACGGAGCCGCGCCTCGTACTGCTTCTCGATCCCGTCCTTCCCCACTTGCTGTCCCGCCTTGTAGTCCGCGTACGCGTCCGTCCCCAGTTCGGCATCGCTCACCTCACCGGTGTAGCCGACGAGCGCCGACACCGCCGGTCCATCGGGATAGTGCCGCTTGGGCGCCGACTGGATGATCAGGCCCGGGAACTCGACCCGACGTTCCTCGAGCGCCGACACGAGCGCGAACGGCGCATCGCCGAACAGCACCGTGGGTCGCGTGCGGTCGCGCCGGAACCGGCGCACGGCCGCACCCACCTGCTCCGGGGTCACCGGCGAGAGCTCGCCGATCCGGCGCAGCGTGGTGCGGAGCGAATCCTCGTTCCTGGCGAGCAGCGAGATCGAGTAGCCGGGCAGGTTCTCGGCGATGACCTTGCCCGTGCGGTCGTAGATGATGCCGCGCGGCGCCGGCAGCGGGATCTCGCGCAGCCGGTTCTCCTCCGAGGCGAGCACGTACCGCGCGTTCTGCAGCACCTGGGCCCGGAAGAACGTGCCGAGCAGCAGGAGCAGGCCGCCGAACACGATCCCCGACGCGACGCGCGCGCGCGCCTGGACCTCGTTCGGATGGAAGCTCATCGCGCCCTCACGCGCGCCGCCGTTCGAGCGTCGGCCGCACGAGCGCCATCACGACGAGCCCGACCGCCGCGGTGAGCAGCGCCGCGAGCGGGGTCCACAGCAGCAGCTGCGAGAGCAGGCCGAGCCCGTCCAGCCGCCGCTCGGCAACGAGGAAGACCGTGTCGAACGCCATCTTGCCGACGAACACGAACACCGCGTTGAGCATCACGTTGTCGGCGAAGAACGTCGCCTTGAGTTCGCTCGCCGTGTAGCCCACGAGGGTGAGCGCGAGCGCGCCGGCGCCGAAGGCCTCCGGGGTGAGCGCGTCGGCGAGGAGCCCGAGCAGGAACCCCACGAACGCGGCCGAGCCCGGCCGGACCCGCACCGCGACCACCAGCACCGCGATCACGAGGAAATCGACGTTCGCGCGCCAGTCGAGCATGGGGCGCAGCGTGTACTGCAGCGCCACGAGCAGCAGCACCACCGCCGCGACGAGGAGGGAGCGCGACGAGCTCATGGGCGGCGCACCGGCGCGCTGAGGGCACTGTCGCGGCCCGGTGCCCACACGCTCTCCACCCCGTCCGCGTTGCGGGCCGGGCTGAGCACCAGCACCGACGTCACATCGGCCGGCCGCACCGCCGGCTTGAGCAGGTAGGTGCGCTCCCAGCCGCTCTTGTCCCCGATCTCCTCCATCACCGTCCCGATCGGGATGCCGCGGGGATACACCCCACCGAGCCCCGAGCTCACGATCGCCGTCCCGGTCTTCAGCTGCTGGCGGAAGGGCACGCCGCGCAGCTCGAGGAGGAATCCCTCCGCCCCGTCGCCATCGTGTGCCGAGACGATCCCGAACGCCGACCCGTCGATCGACACCGCGCTCACGCGGAACTCCGGGTGCGGCCAGGTCATCGCGATGCTCGTCGACGCGTCGACCTGCCGCACCATCCCCACGAGGCCGTCCGCGCTCACCACGGCCGCGAGCCGTTCGACGCCCGCGCGCGCGCCCGCCGAGAGCAGCAGCGTGTACTCGTCCCCGAGCCCGCGCCCCACGAGCGCCTCCGCCGGCACGAACCCCCATTGCATCGCACGGCCCAGCCCGAGGATCCCGCGGAGCCGCGCGTTCTCGGCCTCGAGCTCGTCGAGCCGCTGCGAGCGCCGGATGACGCTGTCGGCGACGGCCACGAGGGAGTCATGCGAGATGAAGGAGAGTCGCGCCAGCGCGGCCCGCTGCTGCATCGCCGCCAGCGGGGCGACCACCGTGCCGCGGATGAGTCCGGCGGTGCGGGCGCGCGGGCCGTCGGGGAGGATGAGGAACGTCAGCGCCACGATCGCACAGGCCGCGGCGATGAGCAGGTCGGCTCGCGAATCCGTCCGGGCGCCGCGCGGCACGTCAGCGCCGGGTCAGGTGGTCAGCACTGACCAGTACTTCTCCTCGTCATCGAGGATGCGTCCCGTGCCGCGCACCACGCAGGTCAGCGGGTCCTCGTCCACGTGGATCGGCAGCCCGGTCTCCTGCGTGAGCAGGATGTCGAGGCCCCGGATGAGCGCGCCGCCGCCGGTCATCACGATGCCGCGATCGACGATGTCCGAGGCGAGTTCCGGCGGCGTGATCTCGAGCGCGCGGCGCACCGCGTTCACGATCTGCTGGATCGGCTCCTGGATCGCCTCGCGGATCTCGGCCGAGTGCACGCGCACCGTCTTCGGGATGCCCGACACGAGGTCGCGGCCCTTCACCTCCATCTCGCGCTCCTCGCCGAGCGGCGCGGCCGACCCGATCTGGATCTTGATGAGCTCCGCCGTCGGCTCGCCGATGAGGAGGTTGTAGCTCTTGCGCATGAACTGCACGATCGCCGCGTCGAGCTCGTCACCGCCGGTGCGGATGGACGTGTCCGAGACGATGCCCGAGAGCGCGATGACCGCGATCTCGGTCGTGCCGCCACCGATGTCGATCACCATGTTGCCCGTCGGCGTCTCCACCGGCAGGCCCACGCCGATCGCGGCGGCCATCGGTTCGGCGACCATGAAGACGTCCTTCGCGCCCGCGCCGAGCGCCGAGTCGCGCACGGCGCGGCGCTCGACCTCGGTGATCCCGGACGGCACGCACACGATCACGCGCGGCTTGATGGGGAAGAATCCCTTCCTGATCACGAGGTTCAGGAAGTAGCGCAGCATCTTCTC
>CAYXGS010000028.1:0-45885 GCA_964464585.1 uncultured Gemmatimonas sp.
CCGATTCGATCCGCGCGATCCTCACGCGCGACCTCGACTTCGGCGACCGCATCTCCGTCATCGCACCGGACTCGGGCGTGCCGCCCACGGGGAAGCTCAACTACCCGCTCTACGCGCGCCTCGGCGCGGCGGCGATCCTGCAACTCACCCTGAACGCGGCGGGCGGCGTGCACGCCGTCCTGCACGAGGTGTCGGGCGCCCGGGTGCTCAACACCGTGGACTTCCCGCTGCGCGGCGCGCCGAACACCGCCGAGTGGCGCCGCTCCCTGCATGAGGCGAGCGACGAGGTCGAGCGATGGGTCACCGGCGTCCGGGGCATCGCCGCGACGCGCATCGCGTTCGTGCGGGGCGGCACGCTCTGGATGGTGGACTCCGACGGGCACGGCCCCGCGCCGGTGAGCGGCGTGGGCAGCGCGCTCGGGCCGGTCTGGCATCCGAACGGCACGACCGTGGGCTACACCGAGATGCTCGATGACGGCACACGCATCGTCGTCCGCGACCTCGTGAGCGGCAGTGCGCGTCGGTACGTGCGCGACCGGGGGAGCAACTCGGCGCCCGCGTTCTCCCCCGACGGCAAGCAGCTCGCGTTCGCGAGCGGCGACGATGGCACCGACATCTTCCTCGTGCCGCTCGACGCCACCGAGGCGCCGTTCCGCGTGACGGTGGGTCGCGGCAGCACGAACTCGCAGCCGACCTTCTCGCCCGACGGCAAACGGATCGCGTTCACGACATCCCGATTGGGACCCGCCCAGCTATATATTACGGACAGCGATGGTGCGAACCCCGAACTGCTCACGACGTCGGGCTTCGGGGACCAGCTCTATCGCGCGGACCCGTCCTGGTCGCCGGACGGCCGGTTCGTCGCGTTCTCGACGCAGATCGAGGGGCGCTTCCAGATCGCGACGATCGGCCTGCGCGACCGCGCGGTGAAGCAGCACACGATCGACGGCGTGAACGAGGATCCGTCGTGGGCACCGGATGCCCGCCATCTCGTCTTCACGTCGTCGCGCACGGGCAGCAAGCAGTTGTGGGTGCTGGACACCGAGTCCGGCCGTCTGCGGCAGTTGACGACCGGACCGGCATCACGAATGGCGGCCTGGTCGCCACGGCTTTCCATCGCGCGCTGAGTCGGCGCGCATCTGTTCCCTTCACTTGGAGTCCCCACCGATGAAGCTCCGTCCCGCTCTCCTCGTCGCCGCCGCGGCCGCCACGTTCGGCGCCACGGCCTGCAAGCAGCCGGTCCAGGCTGCTCCTGTGCCGACCGTCAACCAGGATTCGATCAACGCGGCGAACGCCGAGCGCGAACGGCTCGCGCGTGAGGCCGCCGAGCGCGACCGGCTCGCCCGTGAGGCCGCCGAGCGCGACCGGCTCGCCCGCGAAGCGGCGGCCCGTGAGGCAGCGGCCCGCGCCGAGGCCGAGGCGCGCGCCCGCGCTGCGATGGAGGCGGCCCGCGCCGCCTTCGCGACCGCGATCTACTTCGACCTCGACAAGTCCGACCTCAAGGCCGAGGCGCGCGCGCTGCTCGACGCCAAGCTCCCGCTCCTCCGCGCGAATGCGAATGTGCGGATCCGCATCGCCGGCCACGCCGACGACCGCGGGTCGGATGAGTACAACGTGGCGCTCGGTCAGCGCCGCGCCGCCGCGGCCAAGCGCTACCTCGTCGACCAGGGCATCGCCGCGGACCGGATCGACGTCGTGAGCTTCGGTGAGGAGCGCCCGGCCGCGATGGGCACGGGCGAGGAGTCCTGGTCGAAGAACCGCCGCGATGAGTTCGAGATCATCGTCGGCGGGGAGACGCTGCGTCTCCCGTGATTGGGCGATCGATCCGACATGCGATGCTCGCGCCGGCCGTCATCCTGACGGCCGGCGCGTGCTTCGCGACGCGCGCCGATGTGCGCGTCCTGCAGTCCGACCTGCAAGTCATCCGCACCGAGGCCGCGACGGCCCGCACCGACGCCGAGAAGCGCGATGCGGAGCAGCGGGCGCGCCATGCGCGGACCGACAGTGCCCTCGCCGGCATCGCGCAGATGCTTGCGGGCGTGAGCGACAGCGTCCGTGCGGTGCAGGCCACGACGATGCGGCTCCGCGGAGATGTCCGCGAGGATCTCGTGGCCATCCGGCAGCAGCTGATCACCGTCGAGGAGCGCGTGGGCGCCAGCGCCCGGCGGATCCAGGAGCTGCGCGCGGGTCTCGAGGCGGACGCCGCCGAGCGGGCCGCCCAGCCGGGCGACACGGCGAAGCCGCCGGTCGCCGGAGCGGCCCCGGCCACGCCGGCCGCCGCGATGCCCGGGCCGGCGCAGTTGCACCAGATGGCCGTCGACCAGCTCCGGCGCGGCAGCTGGGGCGCCGCGCGCGGCGCGTTCGGCATGCTGCTCACGCAGTTCCCGCGCTCCGACCTCGCGCCGGATGCGCTCTTCGGCATCGGCCAGGCGTTCGAGAGCGAAGGCGCCGGGGCGTCCGCCGATTCGGTGTATGCGCTCGTGGTCGAGCGCTATCCCGCATCCGACCGCGCGCCCACGGCGATGTACAAGCGCGCGACGGCGCTCCGCGTGACCGGCCGTGCCGAGGATGCGAAGGCGATCTATCGCCAGATCGTCGCGAAGTACCCGCGCTCCGACGAGGCCGTCCTCGCCGCCGGCTTCCTCGGCACGCCCAAGCCCTGACCCCACGCCGGCCGTTCCGGCCATGGGCACCGCGATGACGGACGGTCCTGCGGGCGAGATGCCCTTCCTCGATCACCTGGAGGAGCTGCGATACCGGCTCCTCTGGGCGGTCGGTTCGCTCGTCGTGGCGATGATGGTCGCCTTCGCCCTCATCCTCCGTCCGTCGTTCGACATCGTCGCGTACTTCGCCGCGCCGATCCTGCCGATGCTGCCCGACCACCGGCTCATCTACACGAACCCGGTCGACGTCGTCACCATCCGGCTGAAGATCGCGTTCGGGTTCGGCCTCGTGATCGCCGCCCCGGTGATCATCTATCAGGTCTGGGCCTTCCTCTCGCCGGCGCTGCACAAGCACGAGAAGAAGCTGGTCCTCCCCGTGATCGGCGGCGCGACCGGACTGTTCGCCTTCGGGGTATGGGTGGGATGGCGCTACGCCCTTCCTGTGATGCTCGACGTGCTGGGCTCTTTCCAGTCGGAGTCGATGCAGATGATGATCACCGCGACCGAGTACTTCTCGTTCATGGTGACCATCTGCCTCGCGTTCGGCGGGGTCATGCAGCTGCCGATCGTCGTCATGGCGCTGACCGCGCTCGGTCTGGTCACGCCCTCGATGCTCGCCAGGTTCCGGCGCCACGCGATGGCGGGCAGCGTCGTCGCCTCGGCGATCATCACGCCGGGCGACCTGATCACGATCACGGTGGTGATGGCCCTCCCGCTCTACGCGCTCTACGAGGTGAGCATCATCGTCTCGTGGATCACGCACCGGGCCCGCCAGCGGCGGCTGCGGCGCGCGGAGACCGGCGTGCCCATCGGCAGGGACGCGATGTGATCCGCGCGCGCGGGCTCCTCGCGCTCGTCCTCCTCGCGACGGCGACCGTGACGCTCGGTGCGCAGGACCGCAAACCGCGTCCCGCGCCCCAGCAGCCGACGCGCCCGCCGGGCGCGCAGGGCATCGGGAGCCCGACCGACAACGCCCGCCTCACCCGGTTCGATCCGTCCGATACGCTCCGGCAGGGACGCCGTGATTCGGTGGATACCCGCCCGAGACTCGTCGACTGGACGCCCGACGACTCCATCATGCAGGCGCTCCGCGCGCGGACCGGCTACACCGTCGTGCGCTACCAGGCGAACACCGTCGGCTTCGCGGCGGCGGGGCGGACGATGACGCTCACCGGCCGGGACAGCGCGAAGGCGGCGGTGCAGCGGGATTCGACCCTGCTCGTGGCTGACTCGATCGCCTACAGCGACAGCCTCAAGCTCATCTCCGCCAAGGGGGACACGATCGTCATGCGCGACCCGGCGCAGGCGTCGGACGTCCTCGGGCACCGCGAGCTGAGCTACGACGTGGAGCGACGCGAGGGCCGCACGCGCGACTTCTCCACCGTCGCCAACTCCGGCGAGGACTGGCGCGTGCAGGCGCATCGGGCGGCGTTCACGTCCGACAGCACGAGCGACCGCAGCACCGTGTATGGGCGCGATGGCCTGATCACCTCGTGCATGGACTCGGTGCCGCACTACCACTTCGTCGCGCGGGAGCTCAAGCGCGTGAGCGGCAACACCCTCGTCGCGCGCGGGGTGGTGCTCCACGTGCAGGACGTCCCGGTGATGTGGCTGCCGTTCATCTTCCAGGACATCCGGTCCGGCCGCCGCTCGGGCATCCTGCCGCCGCGCGTCGGGTTCGCCGAGCTGGTGCGCAACAGCCCGACCTACCGGCGGTCGGTGGAGAACATCGGCTACTACTTCGCGCTCACCGACTACGTGGATGCGCAGGTGAGCATGGACTGGCGCTCCAGCGCGCGGGCGACCGAACAGGACCCCGGCTGGACGCGCTACAACGCGGAGCTGCGGTACCGCTGGCTCGACCGGTTCATGTCGGGCCAGGTGGCGCTCTCGCAGAACGCCCTCAGCACCGGGAGCCGCAACACGGCGGTCAGCTGGTCCCATGCGGAGGAGTTCTCCTCGCGCACGCGCATCAACTCCAACCTGAACTACGTCACGAGCACGCAGATCCTGCGGCGCACGGTGTTCAATCCCGTCGCGGCGGTCGCCACCATCGCGTCGCAGCTCAACCTCGTCCGGCAGCAGGGGCCGTTCACCATCAATCTCGGCGGCACGCAGCGGCAGTATCCCGGCCGCGACCAGGTCGACCGCTCGTTCCCGTCACTGAACATCGCGTCCAAGCCGCTCGAAGTCGGCGACTGGTTCGTGATGAACCCCAGCCTGACCTATTCGACGCAGCAGAGCCTCAACATCGACCAGACCGGCGATTTCGCGTTCCGGTACGTCGATCGCGGCGGCGGGGTGCTCGACTCGCTCCGACTCAAGCGCAACACGAGCTCCACCGCGATGTCGCTCGCCACGCCGTTCAAGGTGTTCGATTTCCAGGTGCAGAGCGGCTTCCGCTTCAACAACGCCGTCCGCGACTATCCGCAGATCATCACCGTCCGCGATCCCGCCGACACCTCGGCGCGGATCGACCGGGTGTATGCGGCGACCTACGAGTCGTCGTTCGACTTCGACGTCTCGGTGGGACTGCCGCAGTTCCTGCAGGGCACGTGGAACGTCTCGCCGAGCATCTCGGCGGCGAACGTCGATCCGCGCGGGTTCGCCATCCGAACGCACCTCTCCAATGGCGGCTGGGTCACGCAGAGCAAGCGACTGTCCTACGGCGTCGGTGTGGCGCCGACGCTCTTCGCGCTCTTCCGCGGCTTCGGGCGCGTGGAGACGTTCCGGCACGCCGTGACCCCGACGCTCTCCTACAGCTACTCGCCGGCCGCCACCGTGAGCGACGAGTTCCTCGCGGCGACCAACCAGGTCGCTGGTGGCTACCTCGGCAGTCTCGCGCAGAACCGGCTCATCTTCGGCCTCTCGACCAACATCGAGGCCAAGATGCGCGTCCGCCGCGACACGACCGACGCGGGATCCGCGGGCGACCGGGAGCAAGGGCCGAAGCTCAAGGTCGTCACGCTGCAGTTCACCTCGCTGGCGTGGGACTTCGAGCGCGCCCGCGTCACCAAGAAGAGCGGGTTCGCCACCGACAAGTTCGGGTACACGTTCCGCTCCGACCTGCTCCCCGGGTTCGACCTCGGCGTCGATTACTCGCTGTTCCAGGGCAACTACCTGAGCGACACCGCGGTCTTCAAGCCGTACCGCGAGTCCATCCGCGCCTCGTTCAGCCTAGACGGCAACTCGGCCATCGTGCGCGGGATCGCACGCCTCTTCGGCGCGGAGGCGCCGCGCCCCGGGGCCGCCACGGCGCCGCGCGGCGCGGACATGAACGGCGGCGGCATGGTCTCCACCATGGGACCGCAGCAGGGGATGGGCGCCCTCACCGGCACGCGCTCGCGCGGCATGGTGCAGGAGATCCCGACGGGGCAGGGCTTCAGTGCCGCCTTCAACGTCTCGGCCAATCGCCAGCGGCCGCCGGTCGGCGGCCGGCAGCAGGACTTCGATCCGTCCACGCAGTGCCAGGCGTACCCGGTCGGCACGTTCGTCTACGACGAGTGCGTGCGACAGGCCGAGCGCAACCAGGCCAACGGCGACCCCAGCGACTTCGGCGCGCCGGGCGGCACCTACTTCCGCTCCGCACCCACGACGTCGGTCGGCTTCCGCACGAGCTTCAACCTCACGCCCAAGTGGGCGGCGAGCTGGAGCACCATGTACGATGTGGAGAAGAGCGAGTTCGCGAGCCAGGTGGTGACGCTCCAGCGCGAGCTGCACGACTGGAAGGCGATCTTCGGCTTCACGCAGGCGCCGAACGGCAACTTCGCCTTTACATTCTTCATCTCGCTCAAGGCGCAGCCGGAGATCAAGGTCGACTACGACCGCGCCACCTACCGCTCTCCCGTCTCCTCGCGATCCCCGTGACCCCCTCCCTCCAGCTCGACGGCGCGTCCCTCACCATCGCTGATGTCCTCGAGGTCGCCGACGGGCGGTGCACGGTGAGCCTGGCGCCCGAGGCGCGACGGCGCATGCAGGACACGCGCACGATCGTCGAGGGCCTCGCCGCGCGCGGGGAGGCGGTCTACGGCGTGACGACCGGCTTCGGCAAGCTCTCCGACATCGCCATCGCGCCGGACCAGCTCGCGCAACTGCAGGTGAACCTCGTGCGCAGCCATGCGGCGGGGGTCGGGCCGCGGCTCCCGCGCCGCGAGGTGCGCGCCATGATGCTGCTCCGCGCCAACTGCCTCGCCAAGGGCTTCAGCGGCGCTCGGCCGGCGCTCGTCGACCTGCTGTGCGCGATGCTCGATGCGGGCCTCCATCCGGACGTGCCGGAGCAGGGCAGCGTGGGGGCGAGCGGTGACCTCGCGCCGCTCGCGCACCTGGCGTTGGCGCTCATCGGCGAGGGGACGCTGCATCATGCGAAGGGGTCGGGGCCCGCAGCGGGCGTCCTCGAGGCGCACGGGCTCGCGCCCGTGACCCTCGGGCCGAAGGAAGGCCTCGCGCTCATCAACGGTACGCAGGCGCATTCGGCGGTCGGCGCGCTCGCGCTCATCGGCGCGCACCGCTGCTGGCATGCGGCGCATGTGGCGGGCGCGGCCACGCTCGAGGCATTGCTCGGCACCCCGACCGCGTTCGATCCGCGCATCCACGCGGCCCGCGGCCAGCGCGGGCAGATGGAGTCGGCCGAGCTGATGCTCCGGTTGCTCGAGGACTCCGAGATCCGCGAGTCGCACCGCGAGGGCGACTCGCGCGTGCAGGACGCCTACGCGCTCCGCTGCATGCCGCAGGTCCACGGACCGGTGCTCGAGGCCATCCGCTTCGCCGAGCACCTGCTGCAGGGCGAACTCAACGCGGCCACCGACAACCCGCTCGTCTTCGACGACGGCACGATGCTCTCGGGCGGCAACTTCCACGGCCAGGCGGCGGCGATGGCGATGGACGTCCTCGCGATCGCGATGACGAACCTCGCCGTGATGAGCGAACGCCGCATCGACCGCCTCGTGCACCCCGACCTGAACGAGGGCCTGCCGCCCTTCCTCACGCCGACCGCCGGCGTCAGCTCGGGATTCATGATGGCGCAGGTGACCGCTGCCGCGATCACGAGCGAGTGCAAGATCCTCGCGCACCCGGCGAGCGTCGACACCATCCCCACCGACGGCAGCAAGGAGGACGTCGTCCCGATGGCGATGGGGGCAGCGACGAAGCTCCGCAAGATCGTGCGCAACCTCGAGCACGTGCTCGCGATCGAGTTCATGTGCGCGGCGCAGGGACTCGAGTTCCGCCGCCCGCTGCGCGCCGGCGCCGGTGTCGAGCGCGCCTACGCTGTCGTCCGTCGCCTGGTGCCGCCGCTCACGGCGGATCGCGTGCTCGGCCCCGACATCGAGGCGCTCGCGGACGCCGTGGCCTCCGGCGCGTTCGCGAGCTGACGGCTCAGCGCGTCCGCACGAACTCCAGCGTCGCGTCATCCTCGAATCGGACGGCGGCGATCCGCCCGTCCGCGCCGATGCGGAACGTGAAGTAGGTCCAGCCACCGCGTCCGTCCCCGAGCCGCGCGCGGAACGTGTCGTAGTGCCAGTGCTCCAGCGCGCCACGGTTCTCCGGCGCCGGACCGAACCGCACGACGAGCGCCCCCGCCTCGGCGGCGATGGACAGGTCGCCGTAGACGCGGTGCTCGTAGCGGCCTGCGTACTGGGCCAGCGGCTGGCTCGGCGGCGCGTTCGGCACGCGGCGCGCCTCGCGCTCCGCCACCGCCTTGGCCCCCGCGGCCTTCGCCTCGCCGTAGAGCGAGAGGAACTCGGCGCTCCAGTCCCGTCGCGGCGCGCCCGTGTACGCGTCGAACACGCGCCACATGAGCGCGTGGCGGAACTCCGCGTGGTCGACGTTGCCGAAGATGTAGACTCCCAGCCGCTCGTCGGGCATCAACCCGACGATCGCGGTGCGCCCGTCGATCGATCCCGTGTGCATCGCCACGTAGCGGCCGCGATAGTCCTGCTGGAACCATCCGAGCGCATAGGTCATCCAGTGCGGCTTCGTGAGCCGCGCCGTGGGATAGAACTCCCCCGGCGGGACGAAGTTCTGCGGGCGGAAGAGTTCGCGGAACGCCGGCTCCGAGACGAGGCGCCGCCCGTTCACCCGTCCGGAGTCGAGGAGGAACCGGACCCACTTCGCCGCGTCCTCCGCGGTGGACCACGCGGAGCCCGCCGCCGGCACCGGATCGACCGGCGACTCGGCGATCGGGCGCACGGTCCGGTCGATCTCGAAATGGGCAGCGGACACGTTGTCGTGATGGGCGGCGAGCACGGCGCCGAGCGTGGGCTCGGATCGTGTCATCCCGAGCGGCTCCATGATCCGGGTCTTGATGAAGCGCTCCCACGGCATCCCGCTCGCGGCCGCGACGACCTCGCCCGCGACCTGGTACATCACGTTCTGGTAGATGAAGCTCGACCGGAGCGAGTAGGCGAGGTCGAGGCCGCGGACGCGCTCGAGGATCTCGCGCGTCCCGAGGTCGCCGCGCACCCAGAGGAGGTCGGCGTTGCCCAGCCCGCTGTTGTGGAGGAGCAGGTCGCGCACGCGCAGTTCGCGCGTGACGAACGGGTCCGCGAGCTGGAACCACGGGAGATGCTTCGTGACCGGGTCGTCCCACGCGACCTTGCCGGAATCGACGAGCATCGCGACGGCCAGCGCGGTCATCGCCTTGGTCGTCGACATCATGCCGAACATCGTCCGCGCGTCCACCCGCTCGGGGGAGCCGAGGCGCCGGACGCCGAAGCCCTTCACGTACACCACGCTGTCGTTCCGCACGACCGCGATGGAGAGGCCGGGGATCCCCCAGTCCTGCATCCCCTTCGCGATGTAGGCGTCGAGGTCGGTCTCGATGGGCGTGCGGGTCTGCGCCGGCGTGGCGAGCGGCCACGCGAGCGAGAGGGCGAGGAGGGCGCGGGCGAGTGGTCGCATGGGCTCGGCTCGGTTCGGGTGCGGCGGCAAACCTAGCGCCCCACGCTAGATTTCGCCTCGAACCCGAGCCCGACGAACATGCCGAGCAGCACCGCCCGAGTCGTCCGCGCACCGCGCGGCGCCGCGATCTCCTGCAAGGGGTGGCAGCAGGAGGCCGCGCTCCGCATGCTGATGAACAACCTCGACCCGGACGTCGCCGAGCGTCCCGGCGACCTCGTCGTGTACGGCGGCACGGGCAAGGCGGCGCGCGACTGGCCCGCGTTCGATGCGATCGTGCAGGCGCTGCGCGAACTCGAGCACGACGAGACGCTGATCGTGCAGAGCGGCAAGCCCGTGGCGGTCTTCCGCACCCACGCGCATGCGCCGCGGGTCCTGATCGCCAACAGCAACCTCGTCGGGCGCTTCGCCAACTGGGACTACTTCCGCGAGCTCGAGCGGAAGGGGCTCATCATGTACGGACAGATGACCGCGGGCTCGTGGATCTACATCGGCTCGCAGGGCATCGTGCAGGGCACCTACGAGACCTTCGGCGCGGTGGCGCGGCAGCACTTCGGCGGCACCCTCGCCGGCCGGTTCGTGCTCACCGCCGGCCTCGGCGGGATGGGGGGCGCGCAGCCGCTCGCGGCGACCATGAACGAGGCGGCCATCCTCGGCGTCGATGTCGACCCCACGCGCATCGAGAAGCGCCTGCAGACCGGGTACTGCGACCGCATGACGCACGACCTCGAGGAGGGGATGCGGTGGATCCGCGAGGCGCAGGCGGCGCGGAAGGGCCTCTCGGTCGGGCTCGTCGGCAACGCGGCGGACGTGTTGCCACGCATGGTCGCCGAGGGGATCATCCCCGATGTCGTCACCGACCAGACGTCGGCGCACGACATGCTCAACGGGTACGTGCCTCACGGGATGTCCCTCGATGCCGCCGCGGCGCTCCGCGCGAGCGATCCCGCCGAGTACGTGCGCCGGTCCACGGCGAGCGCGGTCGTGCACGTGCGGGCCATGCGCGCCATGCAGGAGCGCGGGGCGATCGCCTTCGACTACGGCAACAACATCCGCACCGTGGCCTTCGACGCCGGCGTCGCCGACGCGTTCCGGATCCCCGGCTTCGTGCCCGAATACGTCCGTCCGCTCTTCTGCGAGGGGAAGGGGCCGTTCCGGTGGGCCGCGCTCTCCGGCGACCCGGCGGACATCGCGCGCACCGATGACCTCGTCCTGGAGATGTTCCCCGAGGACCGGCATCTCGCGCGCTGGATCTCGATGGCCCGTGAGCGGATCCACTTCCAGGGGCTTCCGGCGCGCATCTGCTGGCTCGGCCAGGGCGCGCGCGCGCGATTCGGCGTGGCGATCAACGACCTCGTCGCCAAGGGCGAGCTCAAGGCGCCGATCGTCATCGGGCGTGACCACCTCGACACCGGCAGCGTGGCGTCGCCCTTCCGGGAGACCGAGGCGATGAAGGACGGCTCCGATGCGATCGCCGACTGGGCCTTCCTCAACGCGATGCTCAACGTCGCGAGCGGCGCGAGCTGGGTGAGCTTCCACCACGGTGGCGGCGTCGGCATCGGCAACTCGCTCCATGCGGGTCAGGTCATCGTCGCCGACGGCACGCCCGAGATGCGACTGCGGCTCGAGCGCGTCCTCACCAACGACCCCGGAATCGGCGTCGCGCGCCACGCGGACGCGGGATACGACAGCGCCCGCGCCACCGCGAGGGCGCAGGGCATCAAGCTCCCGTCGCTGCCCGAGGCTGGCGGGTGAGGGGGCCCGGGTGCTGAGCGCGAAGTTCCGTCCGTGGCACCTCATCCCGTTCAGCGCCAAGTACGTCCGGCTCCGCCTGCGGAAGCGTCCCGTGCTGGTGACGTTCGAGGTGACCATGCGCTGCAACGCGCAGTGCGCCTTCTGCGATTACTGGCGGACGTCGCCGGAGATGAAGGCGAAGGAACTCTCATCGTTCGTCGATGCCGCGAAGGCGTTCGACCCGATGATCGTCACCTTCAGCGGCGGGGAGCCGCTGCTGCGCCGCGACCTCGAGGACCTCGTCAGCGGCGTCGACCGCGCGATCGCGTACAAGTGGATGACGCTCATCACGCACGGCGCGATGCTCACGCCCGAGCGCGCGCGCTCGCTGTGGGCGGCGGGCATCGGCCAGTTCTCGGTCTCGCTCGACTACCTCGATGACCGGCACGACCGCGCCCGCGCCATCCCGGGCCTCGCCCAGCGCATCCTCGCCAACGCCGAGCGGATCCGCGCCGAGGGGATGACCGTCCGCTTCAACACGGTGATCAAGGACGACAACCTCGACGAGGTGATGCCGCTCGTGCGGGCCGCCGCGGCGATGCGCGTCGGCGTGAACCTCTCGGTCTACACGGATTCGAAGAACGGCAACGGGGCGCACCTGCTGCGCGCCGAGCATCACGCGCGACTCGACGCGCTCGTGCGCGAACTGCTCGCCTTCAAACGGGCGCGACGCGGCATCATCTCCAACTCCGACCACTATCTCGAGCGGATCCCGCGCTACGTGCGCGGCGAGATGACGGAGCCGTGCCTCTCCGGGCAGGACACCGTGCATATCGATCCGTACGGCGGGATCCGGCGCTGCCCGGACTTCCCGGTGGACGGGCACTGGACCGCGTACGCCGGCTACGCGCCCATCCGCTGCGACAAGTGCTACTATGCGTGCCGCGGCGAGGCCCAGGCCCCGCTCCGCGCCGATCGCTTCCTCGACCTCCTCGCCTCGCCGTGACGCCTGCCGCGCAGCTGTTCATCAACGCGTCCGAAGTCGTCACCTGTGCGGGGCCTGCGCGTGCGCGACGCGGGGCCGAGCAGGGTGATGCAGCGGTGCGCCAGGCGGTGGGTGTCGCGGTCGGCGCGGATGGCCGCGTGCTCGCGGTCGCCCCGGACGCGGCACTGCGCGCGGCGCATCCCGGTGCCGCCCTCGTCGATTGCGAGCGCGGCGTGCTGACGCCCGGATTCGTCGACTCGCACACGCACGCGATCTTCGGTCGCGCCCGGTACGAGGAACAGGAGATGCGCGCCGCGGGGATCGGCTACCTCGAGATCGCCAAGCGGGGCGGGGGGATCCATTCGAGCGTGCGCGACCTCCGCGAGCGGACCGCGGAGGACCTGGTCGCGCTCGCTGCTGCGCGCCTGCGACGCATCGCGGCGCACGGCACGACGACGCTGGAGGTGAAATCGGGTTACGGCCTCTCGCTCGAGTCGGAGTTGCGGACGCTGCGTGTCATCCGAACGCTCGCGGCCGAGCTCCCGCTCCGTCTCGTCCCGACCTTCCTCGGGGCGCACGAGGTGCCGCTCGATCACCGGGAGGCGCCGCGGAGCCGCGAGCGATACATCGCACTCGTCACCGAGGAGATGATCCCCGCGGTGGCGAAGGAGGGCCTCGCCCGCTTCTGCGACGTGTTCTGCGAACCCGGCGTCTACACCGTCGACGAGACGCGGCGCATCCTCACGGCCGCGCGCGGTGCCGGGATGGCGCTCAAGCTCCACGCCGACGAGCTCGAGAACGGCGCGGCGGCGGAACTGGCCGCCGAGCTGGCAGCGACCTCCGCGGACCATCTCGCCGCCATCTCCGACCTCGGGATCGCCGCACTCGCCGCCTCGGGCACCGTCGCGACCCTGCTGCCGGGCACGATGCTCTTCCTCGGCCGGCCGAAGCAGGCGCCGGCACGCGCTCTCGTGAACGCCGGTGTCGCCGTCGCGCTCGCGTCCGACTTCAATCCCGGGACCAGCCCGACCGTGAACTTCCCGCTGGTCCTGACGCTCGGGGTGAGCCAGCTGCGGCTCAGCGTGGCGGAAGCGTTCGTCGCGGCCACGGTCAACGGGGCGGCGGCGCTCGGGATGGCCGGCGAGGTCGGGCAGCTGGCGCCTGGTTTCCAGGCGGACCTCGCACTGTTCGAAGTGCGGGACCATCGCGAGATCCCCTACTGGTACGGGGACCATCGCTGCCGCCGGACATGGGTCGGCGGCCGGGTCGCGCACGCCGGCTGAGTGCAGGACGGCGCCCTGCGGGACCCCGGGCGTCGGGCGGACCCGCACGCGGAGGCGGGCGCGCCCAAACGCTTGTCACGCCACGGGTTCGGCGGGTAACTTTCCCGGATGGCCGACATCCTAAAGCTGAAGAAGAAAGCGGCCGACTTCGAGGCCAAGAAGCAGATGGACAAGGCCCTCGCGACCTATCGCGAGATGATCGAGGTCTACGAGAGCGGGGAAGAGGACCCGATCGACATCCCGCTCTACAATCGGGTCGGTGATCTCCTCCAGAAGGCGGGCAACCTCCCCGAGGCCGTCTCGATCTGGGAACGCGCGGTCGATCACTACGCGGAAGGCGGCTTCTACAATCCCGCCATCGCGCTCTGCAACAAGATCCTGCGGCAATCCCCTGGGCGCACGGTCGTCTACTACAAGCTCGGCAAGATCTCCGCGGAGAAGGGGTTCAAGGGCGACGCGCGCCAGAACTTCCTCGAGTACGCGAGCCGCATGCAGAAGGCGGGCAATCTCGACGAGGCCTTCCGTGCCCTGAAGGAGTTCGCCGACCTCGTCCCCGACCAGGATGATGTGCGGCTCATGCTCGCCGACCAGCTCGTCAAGGCCGAGCGCAAGCCCGAGGCGATCGATCAGCTCCAGATCGCGTACGCGCAGTGCGTGCGGGATGGCCGCATGGCCGACGCGGACGGGATCGTCGAACGGATGAAGGCGATCGATCCGTCGGTGGAGCCACGGGCGGAGGAAGGGGGCAGCGCGTCGAAGGGCGGGGGACTGGTGTTCCTCGACCTCGATCCGGCGCCGGGGGTCGCGCGCACCTCCATCCGCATGAAGTCGCCCGGCGACGTCAAGCGCGCCACGAAGGCGACGGCGGGGCTCGAGATCATCGACTCGGGCATCGACGAAGCGGCGCCGGCGCAGCCGGCCGCATCGGCGCCTCGCGTGGACGACCTGGTGCTCGAACCCACCGCGGTCGATGCGCCGAGCTCGGTCGAGGTGCCCCCTGAACTCGTCGTGCGCACCACGGCATCGATCGAGGCACCCGCGCCGCCGCCAGCCGACCTGCTGGTGGAGCCCACGTCGTTCGGCGGCGACATCCCCGCTCCACGTGGGTCGATCGTCGGGCTGCAGGCGACCTCGTTCGGCGAGGAAGCGCCGGCCGTCGAGGAAGTCGCCGCAGCGCCCGAGATCGAGGTGGAGGTCGACGTGGAGGTCGCAGCGGTGGCGCCGTCGGTGCCCGCGCCCTCGACGCCGGACATCCCGTTGCTTGACCTCGAGGAGGTCCCGGCGCCCACCGCGGAGGCGCCTTCGCTCGAAGCGACCGCTCCGGCGACACCCATGGTCGACCTTCCCATGCTCGATGCCGGTATCGTGGTCGACGTCGAGCCGCCGTCGAGCCTCACGGATTTCGGCACGTTCGGCACCGCCCCGGAGCCCGAGAGCGCCGGGTTCGACCTGCTCGAGGTCGAGTCGAGCGAGGGCGTGCACTCGCTCCCGCTCGAGCAGGGCTACGCCGATCACCAGCCATCCCTCCTCGGGGAGGCGCCCGAGCCACTGCTGCCGCCCATGCCGGCGGAGGAAGAGGAGGCGCCACCGCAGCGCGCCACGTCGACGGTCTTGGCGAACTCCGTGGACCTGCTCCACGCGCAGGTGCAGGCGGCGCCCGACGACTGGGCGCTTCGGCGCCAGTACGCCGAAGCCCTGCTCGATGACGGCCAGAAGGACGCTGGGGTGGTGGAGCTGGAGGCCGCGCTGGCCGGGTTCGAGTCGGCCGGTGACCTCGACACGGCGGCCTCGGTGGCCGAGGAGATCGTCCGCCTCGCGCCGACCGTCATCAAGTACCACCAGAAGCGGGTCGAGTTCGCGTTCCGGGCGAACGACCGCATGCGGCTGGCAGAGGCGTACGTCGAGCTGGCCGACGCCCTGCTCCTCGACGGGCAGGGGCCCAAGGCCCGCGTCGTGTACCAGCGAGTGCTCGAGATCGCGCCGGATGACCTGCGCGCGCAAGCCGCGCTCGAGACGATCAAGGATGTCCCCGAGGCGCCGGCCGCCGCGCCGTCGCGGCGCTCGACGACCGCGATGAAGAAGCCGGCCGCCCCGGCCGAGAAGCCGATGGCGAAGCCGACCCCCGCCAAGAAGGACGACAGCGAGTTCGTCTCCCTCGGGGATTGGCTCCGCGAGGACGACGAGCCCAAGTCCACCCGCATGGTGGTCGAGGAGAAGGAGCCGACCGGCGACGAGCAGGCGGACTTCGCCGATATGCTGCGGAAGTTCAAGCAAGGCGTGTCCGACAACGTCGACGAGGAGGACCACGAGGCGCACTACGACCTCGGCGTCGCGTACAAGGAGATGGGGCTCCTCGACGAGGCGATCTCCGAGTTCCAGAAGTCGCTCCGCGGCGCCAGCAACCGCGTGCGCGCCATCGAGGCCCTCGGCCAGTGCTTCGTCGAGAAGGGGCAGCTCCCCGTCGCCGCGACGATCCTCCAGCGGGCGCTCGCCGAGGCGGGGATCGCCGATGACGCGCTCATCGGCGTGCTGTACCTGCTCGGCACCATCTCCGAGGAGCTGCACCTGTTCCCCGACGCCAAGAAGTACTACCAGCGCGTGTTCGCGGTGGACATCCAGTTCCGCGACATCGGCGACCGGTTGAACACGGTGGAGAAGAAGCTCTCGTGACCCTCGACGCACGTCTGCAGGTCCCGGTGGCTCCGGCCCTGCGCGAGATCCAGGCGCCCATCCGGGAGCGCCTCGAACGCGTGCCGGAGGAGATCTGGCGCATCGTGCAGGCCGATGTCGCGATCGTCGAGGCGGCGAACGCGCACCTGCGCGGCATGCGGGGCAAGCTCTTCCGGCCGACGCTCCTGCTCCTGGCGTCGGCGGTCGACGATGCCCCGGAGGCGCGTGCCGTCCCGCTCGCGGCGGTCGCCGAGCTCGTCCACCTCACGAGCGTGGTGCACGACGATTCGGTCGATCATTCGGTGCTCCGACGCGGGCAGCCGACGATCAACGCCCTGTTCAGTCATCAGGTCGCGGTCCTCATGGGCGACTTCCTGTTCTCGAAGGCGATCGCCGAGCTGGTGCGCCTCGGGGACATGGAGCCGCTCCGGGTCTTCACCCAGGCGTCGAACGAGATGACGCTCGGGGAACTGCGCCAGCTCGCGTCGTTCGACGCCCTCAGCTTCTCCGAGTCGGACTACTATGCGCTCATCCGGGCCAAGACCGCGTCGCTCGTCGGCGCGGCGTGCGAGATGGGCGCGCTCGCCGGAGCGCCGCGGTTCCGCGCCGAGATGCGCCGGTTCGGCGAGCGGCTGGGCATGGCCTTCCAGGTCGCTGACGACCTCCTCGACTACACGGAACAGGAGGCCGTGACCGGCAAGCCGAGCGGGAACGACCTCAAGGAGCACAAGGTCACGTTGCCGCTCATCGCCGCGCTGCCGCGCATGTCCCGGGCGCAGCGGGCGCGGGTCGAGGCGCTCTTCGCCGACCCGACCCCGGGTGACGCGTCGATCGCCGAGGTCGTCGGCATCGTGACGGAGTGCGGCGGGCTCGAGTACGCGCGCCAGCGGGGCGAGCAGTTCGCGCAGGAGGCCGAGGAGGCCCTAGGCGGACTCCCGGCCTCGGACGTCCGTCAATCCCTTTTCGACGCGCTGGGGTATGTCATGGATCGTCGGTCCTGATGCCGCCACAAGGTTCCGCCAAGCACCGGCCGGGCTTCCACGCGATCGTGCTGTCGATCGGGTTCGTGCTCGGCGGGTTCATGACGCAGTTCTGCCGGATGTTCCTGCCCGCGGGGGCGGTGAAGGAATTCCTCACCACGGGTGTCACGCCGTCCATGGGTCCCTTGCCCATCGACCTCATCATCATCAAGTTCGCTGTGGGACCCATCGCGCTCGACGTCTCGTTGCTCAGCCTCGTCGGGGTCCTCGCCGCCTATCTCATCGCGCGTTCGCTGTTCTAAGGAGGCAGGATGTTCGGCATGGGTCCCACCGAGATGATCATCGCCCTCGTGGTGGTGCTGCTGCTCTTCGGGGCGAAGCGCATTCCCGAGATCGCCGGCTCGTTCGGCAAGGGCATCAAGGAGTTCAAGAAGAACATGAATGACGTGCAGTCCGAGATCACGCGACCGCAGGATCGCGAGGCGCTCCCGCCCGCCAGTCCGCGTGAGACGGTGCAGCACGACGACGCGCCGGCGAAGGAGCCCAAGCGGTTGCTGTGAGAGATGGCGGACGGCAGGGCGGATGCGATGCGGGGGACCCGGCTCGGCGCCGGGTCCCCCGCATCGCATTCAACCGTCAGCCGTCGGCTTGATCCGCGCCATCACTGGGCGGCCAGCGTCTGTCGGCGAAGGCTCGCGTTGATCTCCTTCCGCTTGTCGACGATCTTCGCGTCGCGGCGGAGGTTCTCCAGGAACATGCGGACCTTCGACTCGCGGAAGGCCTGCACGGTGCGCTCGCGCTGCGCCGCCTTCTGCGCCTCGAACGCCTCCCGCGTCGCCTCCACGCGCGACTCCACCTGCATCACCACGATGCTCTCGTCCGTCTTCGCGAGGCCGACCGAACCCACCGGGATGGAGAAGGCCGCGCCGACCGCCTCGTTGAAGTAGCCGAGGCCCGGCACGAAGCCCGTGCGGGTGAAGGGGCCCGCCGACTCGGCACGGAGGCCCGCCTTCGTCGCGGCCGCGGCGAGTCCCGTCGCGCGGGCATCCGTCAGCAGCGCTTGCGCCTGTGCGGCGAGCCCCTCGACCGCCTTCCGCTCGCGCAGGACGGCGAGGATCTCCTCGCGCACGTTCTCGAACGACTGCTTCCCGCCGACGTGGAGCGAGTCCAGTCGCACCAGGTAGTATCCCTGATCGTCGTCGATGAGGTCACTCGTCTCGCCGATCGCCATCCCCGAGAACGCCCAGCCGGCGAGCCCGCCGACCTGCCGGCCGGCGTACTGCGCCGCCTGGCCCTCCTGCACCGGGATCTGCGTGACGAGCAGCCCGAGCTTCGTGGCCGCGCTGTCGAACTTCGCCGGATCGGTCGCACCGCCGGCGAGGTTCGACATCTCGTCCGCACGGCGATCCGTGAGCGTGGCCGTCGAATCGGCCTGCCGGATGTTGAGGAGGATGTGCCGGAGGGCGAGCGTGTCGCCCTTCCGCTCGGTCGCCTTGATCAGGTGATAGCCGAACGAGGTCCGCACGGGCTCGGAGATCTGGCCGGGACGCAGCGCGAAGGCCGCCGTCTCGAAGTCGGCGACGAAGCGTCCCTTGGGGCCGCGCCCGAGGTCGCCGCCGGTCGGTCCGGACACCGTGTCCTCCGACTCGCGCTTGGCGACGTCCTCGAAGGTCGAGCGTCCCGACGTGATCTCCTCCCGCAGCGCGCGCAGCCGCGCGACGACGGCGGCCGTGTCGGCCGCGTTGGGGATGCGGTTGATCGAGATCACCGAGATCACCGCGCGCCCGGGCCGCTGCCAGCGGGTCTCATACTGGTCGTAGAACCGGCGCGCCTCGGCATCGCTCACCACGGCCGCGGAGACCTGCTCGGGCGTGGGGCGGAAGGCCACGTACTGCACCTTGGCCGAGTCGCGTTCGTCGCGGAACATCCGGAAGAGGCGCTCGTCGCTGATCCACGCCTCGGAGATCAGCTGCGAGAAGAGCTTCTGCTTGGGGATGTTGCTGCGGTAGTAGTTCTCGAGCTGGACGCCGATGCCCTGCTGGCGGGCGATGGGCGACGAGATGAACCGCTGGTACTTCGCCGGGTCGAACCGGCCGTCCGTCTGGAAGCTCGGATTCTGGTAGACGTCGGGCGGCGGGGACGTCAGGGCGGCCTCGCGGATCTCCGCATCCGTGACGCGGATACCACGCTTCTCGTATTCCTGATTGAGGAGCAGGTCTTCGACGAGCTGGCTGAAGGCCTGTTCCTCCAGCTGCTGGCGCTCGTCGAGGTTGAGCGAGCGTCCCGTCCGCCGTTCCTGGTCCGTCGCGAGCTGGGCGGAGAGCTGCTGCCAGACGAGGTAGGGGATCTCATCGCCATTCACCTTCGCCACGACCGTGGTCGGGGTGACCGGCGACCGGCCGAGCAGGCCGGAGACGTCTCCCAGCAGGAAACCGCCCACGAAGGCGATGAAGATCAGGAACCAGATGTACTTGGCGAGACCCCGCATCGATTGCAGCACGGACAGCGACCCCTGGAGCAGACGGTAGTGAAGAAGACGCGGGAAGCCCGACCGCAGGACGCACGGCCCCGGACCCCTCGCGCCATGATGGACGCAACCTCCAAAACTACCGGGACAGACGACGTAAAATCAAGCGAGACGCCAACTTCTGATTGACGCTCGCTCCGCGAGGGTGATAGCTTCCGCTGACGCGCGGTGGCGCCTCGCGATCCCCATCCGACCCCCCGCATGAACGCACCCAATCGCGTAGACGAACTCCGGAAGCGGTACCACGAGAACCCGCGGCGCTTCTTCGCGCCCCTGGCCAACGAGTATCGCAAGACCGGGTTCGTCGACCGCGCGATCCTCCTCTGCGAGAAGCACCTCGGCGAGCAACCCGGCAACATGAACGGGCTCGTCGTGTACGGGCAGTGCCTGTTCGAGACCGGTCGCCTCGAGGACGCGCGAGCGCCCTTCGAGATGGCCCTCGGTCTCGACCCCGAGAATCTCATCGCCCTGCGCCACCTCGGGGACATCGCGCGCATGAGCGGCGACGCGCCCAAGGCCCGCGAATGGTACGGCCGCCTGCTCGAGTTCGATCGCCGGAACGACGAGGTCATCGGGCTGCTCGCCGAGGTGGGGGGCGGCGAGGAGAAGCCGGCGACCGCGTCTCAGGCGCCGAACATCGTCTCCGTCGCCGGCTCCGTTCGGGTGACGACGAGTGCCGAGTCCGTCGGCATGGTGAACCTCGATGAGGCAGCGACGGCCCGTCCGACCACGCCACGCGCCAGCGCCGGGATCACCGCGACGCCCCGCGCCAGCGCCGCCGTGCCGACGCCGTCGCAACCGGCGACGGCCGTGCCCGGGCGCACGGCACCGGTGACCCCGCTTCGCCCGTTGCGCGCCGTCGATCCCTCTGCGAAGACCGTCGAGGTCTCGGCCCAGCCGAGACCGGCCAAGCGCGAATCGCTGCTGGACGTCAGCTTCGACTTCGGCGAGATCGGCGCCGAAGGCGAGGCGCCGGCGCCCCCGGCGCCGGAGGCGCTGCTCCCTTCGGAGGCAGCGGAATACGGATTCGCCCCGCCGCAGGCAGCACGGAGTGCCGAGGACGCGCTGGATGATCTCGATGCCCTCATCGATACCCTCCCGTCGTCTCCGCCTCCCGCACGCCCGGTCGTCGCCACGCCGGAGCCACCTGCCTCGCTAATCGAATCCGCCCCGGAAGGGGAGTCGCTGGCCGCGCTGCCGGAGGTGGCGGGCATCGAGAAGGCGGAGTTCAGTGCCGAGGTGTCGCCGCTTGACGGGTTGGAGTCCTCCGAGTTCCACGGGGGCGAGGCCGAGCGGCTCGCGGACCTCGAGCCGCTGGAGTTCGAGCCGCCAAGCCGGCCATCGATGCAGTTGGAGGGTCTCGAGTCCGACGAGTTCCAGCCGCTGGGACTCGAGGAGACGTCCGGTCCCGGCGTCGACGCTTCCCCCGACGAGTCGTTCGAGGAGGCGACCGAGACGGCCGCGGCGGCTGAGCAGGAGCTGCCGGACGACATGGCTGCGCCGCCGGATGCGCGCGCGTCCGTGGCCGGTCTGCCGCTGCTCGAACCGTTCGGCACGCCGACGCCGCTCGCCACGCCGACGGTCGATGATCTCCCGCTCCTCCCGAGCCTCGAGGCGGCGGTCACCGTTCCGATCGACCTCGAAGCGGCGCGCCGGAGCATGGAGACCCCGCCGACCTTCGTCACGGAGACGATGGCGCAGGTGTATGTCCAGCAGGGGCACCACGACAAGGCGATCGAGGTGTACCGGCAACTCATCGCGCAGTCTCCCGACGACGCGGGCCTGCAGCAGCGACTGGCGGCGTTGGAGTCGCCGCCCGCGGCGGTGCCGACGGACACGCGGACGTCCCTCGGGTTCGACACGCCGCTCTCCACGGAACCGGTCGACGAGCCCGCGCCAGCCAACGCGATGCTGTCGGCGACCTCGTTCGACGGGATATCGCTGAGCACGCCCGCCGCGCCCGCGCGCCCGTCCACGCCTCCGCTCGCGGCGGCGGCGGTGACGCGCACCGGTCCGAGCGCCCGCGAGTTCTTCTCGCGGTTCGCCCGTCGTGCCGCGACACCGGTGTCGACGCCTTCCATCGAGGGCGCGCCGACGATCGGCGGGAAGCTCATGAGCCCGCTCGACGAGCTCTTCGGCACACAGGTCGCGGCGGAGGACGAGGTCGCCGCGCACCGGCTGGCCGGTGTCGGGGCGACCTCCGGGCCGTCGGGCGGCAGTGCGCTCGATTCCCTGTTCGGCGAAGGCCCGTCCGCACCGATGCCGTCGTCCACGCCATCACGCGGGTCGGTCACGCGCGCGTCGGAGAAGCTGCGCTTCGATCAGTTCTTCGCGAGCTCGACGCCGGTGGAGGGCTCGCTGGCCGCCTCGGCCTCGGAGAGCCAGCCGGCTCCCGAACCGCCTTCCGCGGAGCCGGGCGATCCCGCAGGGTCCGATGAGCCGGGCGAGGACGACGATCTCGACCAGTTCCAGGGCTGGCTGCGCGGACTGACCTCGTGAGGATCGCGGTCCTCAACGGCCCCAACCTCAATCTCCTCGGGATCCGCGAGCCGGGGATCTACGGGACCACGACGCTCGCCGAGATCGAGGCGCGCCTCGAGGAGGTCGGTGCCGAACTCGGCGTGACGCTGCTCTTCTCGCAGTTCAACGAGGAGGGGCGGATGATCGAGGCGATTCACAACTGCCGCGGCGTCGTCGCCGGCGCCCTCGTGAACGCCGGCGCGTGGACGCACACCAGCCTCGCGCTGCGCGATGCCTTCGCCGGGGTCTCGTTGCCCTACGTCGAGGTGCACCTGTCGAACATCTACGCGCGCGAACCGGAGCGGCGCCATTCGTGGCTCGCCCCTGGCGCCGTGGCCATCGTCGCCGGGTTCGGCGCCGACGGCTACGAGCTCGCGCTGCGCGGACTGGTCCGCGCGCTCGGCGGCGCGCCCTCCGGCACGCGTTAGCGGGGGCCGGGCGGCCGACTTGCCGAGTCGGCTATCTTCCCCAGCGTGACCTCCGTGCTCTACGCTCTCCTCGCTGCGGCGGGGAATCTGGTCGGCGCCGTCGCCATCACCGCGCGACCGCGGTGGGCCCCGCGCACGCTGGAGCTCTTCCTCGCCTTCTCGGCGGGGTTCCTCGTCGCGGTCGCCATCGCCGGGCTCCTGCCCGAGGCGCTGACGCACTCGGGGCCACAGGGGGCCCTCGTGGTCCTGGGCGGTTTCCTCGCCGTGCATCTCACGCAGCACGCGCTCGTGGGCCACTTCCACTTCGGCGAGGAGACGCACCACGTGAGTCGCGCGGTGAGCGCGTCCGCGCTCGCCGGACTGCTGCTGCACACGTTCGTCGATGGCGTGGCCATCGCGAGCGCCTTCGGGGTGAGCGAGCAGCTCGGCGCGCTGGTGTTCGGCGCGATCTTCCTGCACAAGGTGCCGGAAGGGCTCGCCATCGCCTCGCTGTGGATCGCCGCCGGCCGCTCGCGCCCCGCGGCCGTCTACGCGGCGGCTGCGCTCGGCGCCGCCACGCTGGCCGGTGTGGTCCTCACCGGACTCAGCACCGCCCTCGAGCACTGGGGCCTCGCACTCTCGGCGGGCGTGACGTTGTACGTGGGCGCGTCCAACCTCATCCCCGAGTTCCAGGGCAAGCCGGGCTGGGGGCACAACGCCGCGTTCTTCGCGGGCTGCGCGATCGCGCTCGGGTTGCGCGCGCTCGTCGGGCACTGAGGTGGGACGAGCCGGGGCGGCGCGCGGTCGGTCGGGCGGCACGGCGCCCGGCCTGTTCGAGCGCCCGCTCGGGGCGCCACTCGCGTCGCGCCTGCGACCGCGCACGCTCGACGAGGTCGTCGGGCAGGCGCACCTCCTCGCGGCCGGCAAGCCGCTGCGCGTCGCCATGGAGCGCGGCGAGACCGGATCGATCCTCTTGTGGGGTCCGCCGGGGACGGGGAAGACGACCATCGCGCGCCTCGTGGCGCGGCATGTGGACGGCGAGTTCGTGCCGTTCAGTGCGGTGACCGACGGCGTGCCCCGCATCCGCGAGCTGGTGGGCGAGGCCGAACAGCGGCGTGCGCTCGGCGCGCGCACGGTGCTCTTCGTCGACGAGATCCACCGCTTCAACCGGGCGCAGCAGGATGCGCTCCTCCCGCACGTCGAGAGCGGCCTCCTCACGCTCATCGGCGCGACCACCGAGAACCCGAGCTTCGAGATCAACGGGGCGCTGCTGAGCCGCATGCGCGTCTTCGTGCTCCAACCGCTCGACGCGCCGGCCATCGCGTCGCTGCTGGACCTCGCGCTCGCGGACACCGACCGGGGCTTGGGCGGCCGGGGACTCAGCCTGAGCGACGAGGCGCGCGGACTCCTCGCCCAGCAGGCCGACGGGGACGCCCGCCGCGCGCTCACGGTGCTCGAAGCGGCCGCGGTGCTCGCCGAGGCGGAGGCCGCCGCGGACGGCGCGCGCCGGATCGAGACGCCGCACGTCGAGGGCGCGCTCCAGCAGCGCGTCGCGATCTACGACAAGTCCGGCGAGCAGCACTTCAACCTGATCTCGGCCTACCACAAGGCGCTCCGCGGTTCCGACCCGCAGGGCGCCCTGTACTGGCTCGCGCGGATGATCGAAGGCGGCGAGGACCCGCTCTATGTCGCGCGGCGCACGGTGCGCTTCGCCGCCGAGGACATCGGACTCGCCGACCCGCGCGCGCTCGAGGTCGCGATCGCCGCGCGCGATGCGTACCACTTCCTCGGCTCGCCGGAGGGCGAACTCGCACTCGCGGAGGCCGCGGTGTACCTCGCGACGGCGCCGAAGTCGAACCGCGTGTACGTCGCGTGGAAGGCCGCGCTCGCGGCGGCGCGGGAGACGCCGGCGGCCGCGGTCCCGCTCCACATCCGCAATGCGCCGACCGGCCTGATGAAGGAACTGGGTTACGGGGCCGGGTACCAGTATGCGCACGACGCTCCCGACGGCTACGTGCCCCAGGACTATCTTCCGGATGAGGTCGCCGGGCGCACGTTCTACGTGCCGGGGGCGTTCGGATTCGAGAAGGATGTGGAGAAGCGGCTCGCCTGGTGGCGCGCGCTGCGCGCGCGCCAGGAACAGGGACACCAGACCAACCCGGGAGGCGGCACGCCTCCCCTGCCGGAGGGATCATGAAGCGTCGTGTGATGATGGGACTCGCGCTGGCCGCGGTGGCGGGCATCGCGGGATGCAAGACCCTCGCGCGTCAGGCGTTCGCCAACCCGGTCGTCGAGGTGAAGGACGTGAAGGTGATGGGCGTGGGGCTCACGGGCGGCTCGCTCAACGTGATCCTCGACGTCTACAACCCCAACGACTACCGGATCGACGCGCGGCGGGTGAACTACACGGTCTTCGTCGACTCGATGCAGATCGCGACGGGGGAGATCGAGCGCCTGCTCACCCTCACCAACAAGGGGCACTCCGAGATCGTGGTCCCGGTCGAGTTCACCTTCGCGGCGGTCCAGCGCGCGGTGCAGAAGTTCGCGCAGCGCGGCAGCCTCGACTACCGCGTGACCGGATCGTTCGCCATGGCGACGCCGTTCGGCGACATCACGCGTCCGTATTCGGGCACGGGGACGCTGAACTCGTTCCGGTGACGGGCGGGGGGTAGGTGGACGGCTGACGGACGACGGCCGAGCGTGTCGAAATGCGGGGTGACGGGGGCTAGATTCCTCCCGGCATCCCGCGTCTTGGCGTCCGGCCTCCCTCCATCGCCCCACCTCCCATTCGCACCATCATCGAGCTCTCGGCGCCGCAGGAGCGGGCGATCCTCGTCGGCGCGCCGATCAAGCGCACCAACGCGCGGCATCACGTCAACGAGCACCTCGAGGAACTCGAGCGGCTCGCCGACACGGCGGGCGCGCTGGTCGTGGGGACGCTCACGCAGCAGCTCGACCGCCCGGACCCCGGGACCTACATCGGGCGCGGGAAGGTGGAGGAGCTGAAGGGCCTCATCACGCAGCACGATGCGACGCTGGTCATCTTCGACGACGAGCTGTCGCCGGCGCAGGGGAAGAACCTCGAGGGCGAGCTCGGCAAGCGCGTCATCGATCGCGCCGAGCTCATCCTCGACATCTTCGCGACCCGCGCGCGGTCGGCCGAGGCGCGGATGCAGGTCGAGCTCGCGCAGCTGGAGTACTCGCTCCCGCGGCTCACCCGGATGTGGACGCACCTGGAGAAGTTCCGCGGCGGCATCGGCGTGCGCGGTCCCGGCGAGACCCAGCTGGAGTCCGATCGGCGACTCGTCGGACAGCGCATCAAGCTGCTGAAGGACCGGCTGGTGGAGGTGACCAAGGCGCGCCATCAGCAACGCGCGTCACGGTCGGGGGCGTTCCGCGCCTCGCTCGTCGGCTACACCAACGCCGGCAAGAGCTCCATCCTCCGCGGCGTCACCGCCGAGCGCGAGATCTTCGTCGAGGACCGGCTCTTCGCCACCCTCGACCCGCTCACGCGCGAGGTGGACCTCGGCGACCACCAGTCGGTGCTGCTGACGGACACCGTGGGCTTCATCCGCAAGCTGCCGCACCATCTGGTCGCCAGCTTCCGCGCCACGCTCGAGGAGGTGCAGGAGGCGGACCTGCTCCTGCACGTGATCGACGCGAGCCATCCGTCGTGGGAGGAGCAGCGCCTCGTCGTCGACGACGTGCTCGCCGACCTCGGCGTGCGTGAGATCCCGATGGTGTATGTCTTCAACAAGATGGACCGCCTGGCGCCGGTGGTCCGTGAGGCGCTCGAGGCGCGGATCGAGAACCTCGCCCCGGGCTCGATCTTCACCTCCGCCGCCGACCCGAGCGGACTCGACCCGCTCCGCGAGCTGCTGCGCCGACGTCTGCGCGAGCGGCGGCCCGAGGTGGACCTGTTGCTCCCGATGACCGACGGCAAGCTCATCGCCGAGGCGCATCGCGTGGGCGAGGTGGTGTCGAGCGAGGCGGATGACGAGGCGGGGGTGCTGCGGGTGCGCGGTCGATTCGACGCGGCGGCCCTCGCGCGCCTCGAGCGCAGCGGCGCCACCCGGCCGTGACCGCGACCGGCACGGGTGAGCGCCTCGCGCGGCTGCGGCAGTCGCTCGCGGCGAGTGGCCTCGACGCGCTGCTCGTGAGCGCGCTGCCGAACATCCGCTACCTCACCGGCTTCTCCGGCTCCAGTGCGCTCGCCGTGGTGACGCCCTCGGACTGCCTGCTCCTGACCGATTTCCGGTATGCGACGCAGGTGAAGACGGAGGTCGCACCGGACGTGCGGGTGGTGATCGAGGGCGCGTCGCTCTGGACGCGACTGTGGGCGGTGCTCGGGGACCTGCCGGGCATCCGCGTCCTCGCGTTCGAGAGTGCGCACGTCATGCATCACGATGCGGCCCGGTTCCTCGATGCCGCGAGCGAGGGCGCGCGCTGGCACTGGCGACCGGCGATCAACCTCGTCGAGGTGCTGCGCGAGGCCAAGGACGCGGGCGAGGTGGCGCGGATCCGGGAAGCGGTGCGGATCGCCGAAGCGGCGCTGACGGCGACGCTCCCCGCGGTGCAGGTGGGGATGACCGAGCTCGAGGTCGCCGGGCAGCTCGAGCACGAGCTGCGGCGCGCGGGGAGCGAGGGCTTCGCCTTCGAGACGATCATCGCCACCGGCGCGCGCGCCGCCTTGCCGCACGCGCGCGCGTCCCGGCAGCGGATCGCGCGCGGCGACCTGCTGCTCATCGACTTCGGCGCGATCCACGCGGGCTACGTCTCGGACATCACGCGCACGTTCGTCGTCGGCGCGGCGCCGACCGAGCGCCAGCGGGAGGTGCACGCCGCGGTTCGGGAAGCGAACGGGAGCGCTTCGGCACTCGTTCGGGCGGGAATGCGTGGACGGGATGCGGATGCGCTCGCGAGGGACTACCTTGACCGCCTTGGATTCGGTGCGGCGTTCGGGCACTCGCTGGGGCACGGGATCGGGCTGGAGATCCATGAGGCGCCCCGGTTGGCGAGGACCGCGGAGAGCCCGTTGCCGGCCGGGGCGGTCGTCACGATAGAGCCGGGTGTCTATCTCGAAGGGTGGGGCGGGGTGCGGATCGAGGACGATGTCGTCCTCGGGAGCGACGGACCCGAGATCCTCACGAGCTTCACGCGGGAGCTGTTGCAGCTGTAGCGAAGACGGGCGGACCCGGGGCCGGCTGGCCCCATCCTCCATCCTTCATCATTCATCTGCCCCATCATGATCGACCTCCGATACGTCAAGAAGCTCCTCGAGATGCTCGATGAGTCCACCGTGGACTCCATGGAGATCTCGTCCGACAAGGGCCTGCGCATCCGGCTGAGCAAGACGCCGACGGCCCGCGGTGTCGTGCAGTACGCCGCTCCTGCCGCGCCCGCCGCCGCCCCCGCCGCCGCCCCGGCAGCCCCGGCGGCGCCGGCAGCGGCCGCGGCGCCCGAGACGCCGGCGCCGGCCGCCGGGAAGAACCTCACCGACGTGAAGTCGCCCATGGTCGGGACCTACTACGGAGCACCCGAGCCGGGAGCCAAGCCGTACGTCTCCGTCGGCCAGCAGATCAAGAAGGGGCAGGTCCTCTGCATCATCGAGGCGATGAAGATCATGAACGAGATCGAGTCCGAGGTCGCCGGGACCATCGTCGAGGTCAACGCGACCGACGCGCACCCGGTGGAGTACGGCCAGGTGCTCTTCCGCGTGCAGCCGAATGGCTGAGCCACGGAAGACCGTCGCGGCCGCGTCGGCGGCCGCGCCAGGTGCTGCGCCGGCCGGCGCGCCCGCCGCCGGTGCCGCCGCCCCTGCGGCGGCGTACAACTTCAAGTTCGTGCTGCAGACGATGGCGCAGCAGGGCGGGTCCGACCTGCACCTCAAGATCGGCCGTCCGCCGACCATGCGCCTCAACGGCGAACTCGTCGCGATGGATCTGCCGGCGCTCCGCCCCGAGGACCTCCGCTCGATCGGCGAGCAGATCATCCCGCCCAAGCAGCGGCGCGAGTTCGACGAGTCCAAGGACGCCGACTTCGCCATCGGCGTGCCCGGCGTCGGCCGGTTCCGCGTGAACGTCTACCAGCAGCGCGGGTCGCTCGCGTACGCCTTCCGCGCCATCGCGTTCCAGGCGCTGAGCATGGAGGAACTCAACCTCCCCGCCGTGCTCAAGGACATCGCGATGCGCCCGCGCGGCCTCGTGCTCGTCACCGGCATCACCGGCTCCGGCAAGTCGACCGCACTCGCGTCGATGATCCAGTATGTCAACGAGAACAAGCACGCGAACGTGATCACGATCGAGGACCCGATCGAGTTCCTCCATCGCGACATCAAGTGCCACATCAACCAGCGCGAGGTGGGGACCGACACCACGTCGTTCGGGCAGGCGCTGCGTCGCGTGCTCCGGCAGGACCCCGACATCATCATGATCGGCGAGATCCGCGACCTCGAGACGCTCGAGATCGCGCTCAAGGCCGCCGACACCGGCCACATGGTCTTCTCCACGCTCCACACGATGGACGCCACGCAGACGATCAACCGCATCCTCTCGTTCTATCCGCCGCACGAGCAGGCCGACATCCGGTTCCAGCTCTCGACCGCGCTCCAGGCCGTCATCTGCCTGCGTCTCGTGCAGCGCAACGACAAGCCCGGCCGCATCCCGGCGACGGAGATCCTCGTCAACAGCGCCGCGGTCTCCGAGAACATCCGCGACGCGAGCAAGGCCCTCTCGATCCCGGACCTCATCCGCGAGGGCACGGTCCAGTACGGGATGCAGTCGTTCGACCAGTCGCTCCTGAACTGGTACAAGCAGGGCGTCATCTCCTACGAATCGGCGCTCGCCGCGTCGACGAGCCCGAGCGAGTTCGCGCTGCGCACGCAGGGCATCGCCGGCAGCTCCGAGGGCGACTGGAGCGCGGTCAACCAGGGCGCGCGCTAAGTGTTCAAGAAAGTCCTCATCGCCAACCGCGGCGAGATCGCGCTGCGGGTCATCCGCGCGTGCCGCGAGCTGGGCATCGAGACCGTCGCGGTCTTCTCCGAGGCCGACCGCGAGTCGCTGCATGTCCGGTTCGCCGACGACGACGTCTGCATCGGTCCCGCGCCGGCGCGCGATTCGTACCTCCGCATCCCGCGCCTGATCGCCGCCGCCGAGATCACCGGGGCCGACGCCATCCACCCCGGCTACGGCTTCCTCGCCGAGAACGCGGAGTTCGCCGAGACCTGCGCGGCGTCGGGCATCACCTTCATCGGCCCGACGCCGCACCAGATCCGCACCATGGGCGACAAGTCGGCCGCCCGCGCGGCGATGATCGCCAACGACGTCCCCGTGGTCCCGGGCTCGCCCGGCCCGGTGGAGGACGTCGACGAGGCGCTCGCGGTCGCCGAGAAGATGGGCTTCCCGGTGATCATCAAGGCGTCGGCCGGCGGCGGCGGCAAGGGGATGCGCGTCGCCCGCGACGCCGATGACTTCGCGCGCTCGTTCCAGCTCGCCCGCTCCGAGGCGCTCAGCGCGTTCGGCAACGGCTCGGTGTACGTCGAGAAGTACCTCGAGCGGCCGCGCCACGTGGAGTTCCAGATCCTCGGCGATACCCACGGCAACGTCATCCACCTCGGCGAACGCGACTGCTCCGTGCAGCGACGCCACCAGAAGCTCGTCGAGGAGGCGCCGTGCCCGGTCATGACACCGGACCTCCGGGCGCGCATGGGCGCCGCGGCGGTGAAGGGCGCCAAGGCGATCGACTACGTCGGCGCCGGCACGATCGAGATGCTGCTCGACCAGGACGGCTCGTTCTACTTCATGGAGATGAACACGCGCATCCAGGTGGAGCATCCGGTCACCGAGATGCTCACCGGCGTGGACCTCGTGAAGGAGCAGATCCGCGTGGCCGCGGGCGAACGGCTGAGCGTGACCGCGACTCCCGAGTTGCGCGGCCACGTGCTGGAGTGCCGCGTGAACGCCGAGGACCCGGCGCGCAACTTCCAGCCGAGCCCGGGACGGATCGAGGTCTTCCACATGCCGGGCGGCAACGGCGTGCGCGTCGACACGCACGCCTACGCGGGCTACTCCGTCCCGCCGTACTACGACTCGATGATCGCCAAGCTGATCGTGCACGGCCGCGACCGCGAGGAGGCGCTCGCCAAGATGCGACTGGCGCTCGAGACGTTCATCATCCAGGGCGTGACGACGACGATCCCGTTCCTCGGCACCCTCATGAACCATCCGCGCTTCGTCGCGGGGGACGTGCACACGAAGTTCTTGGAGCAGGAAGGGGCGGATCTGTTCGGATGAGGTGGCAGATGCCGGATCGGAACGCACACGCACCCGAACCATGACGAACACCTGGTCCGCGGCGGGCACGGAACCCCTGATCGACCGCCTGCGGCGGGCGGTCATCGGGCGCTACGACGTCTACGCCGAGCTGGGGCAGGGCGGGATGGCGAGCGTGTTCCTCGCCCTCGACCTCGCCCTCGACCGCAAGGTCGCGATCAAGGTCATGTCGCCCGCGCTCATGGGCTCGCACGACAACGTCGAACGCTTCAAGCGCGAGGCGAAGGTCGCGGCGGCGCTGAACCATCCGCACATCATCGGCATCCACGCCGTCGGGGACGATCCCGAGCTCGCGTACTTCGTGATGAAGTTCATCGAGGGCCGCTCGCTCGATTCGGTGATCCGCGACGAGGGCCCGCAGTCCGTGCCGTTCGTCCAGAGCGTCATCGCCTCGGCCGGCAAGGCGCTGCACTACGCGCACACGCGCGGCGTCATCCATCGCGACGTGAAGCCGGCGAACTTCATGCTCGACCAGGACGGCTGGCTGGTCGTCACCGACTTCGGCATCGCCAAGCAGGGCGACGTGAAGGGACTGACCGTCACCGGCTCGCTCATCGGCACGCCGTACTACATGTCGCCCGAGCAGTACCACGGGAAGCCGGTCTCGCCCGCGGCCGACCAGTACGCCCTCGGGATCGTCGCGTACGAGCTGCTCACGGGGACGCAGCCGTACACCGGCGACACCGTCGCCGAGGTGATGCGCGGTCACCTCTTCGACGAGGTGCCGGATGTGCGCGCGGCCCGGCCGGAGGTGCCGGAGGAGATCGCGGCCTGCATCGCACGCATGCTCGCCAAGGAGCCGGAGCAGCGGTACCCGACCCTCGAGGACGCGGTGCTGGCCTTCGGGGCGATCACGCCGACGCAGGAAGTGCAGGTCCGCACGCAGATCATCGAACTCGCGAAGACGGGCGTGATGCAGCAGCCGCAGATCAACGTGCCGCTGAGCCCCGTTCCGGTCGTGCGCACGCGCCCGGGCGGCACGCCTCCTCCGCGCACCGGCCAAGCCGCCGCGGCGCCCGACGCGCAGCTGGCCGCGACGACTCCGGTGCCCGTGATCCGGCCAACGCGGCCCGCCGCCGCACCAGCCACACCCGCGCCGGTATCCGCCCCCGCCCGTTCGAAGCTGCCCCTCATCGCCGCGCTGATGCTGGTCGTCGGGGGCGCAGGAGCGACCGCCGTCCTCAAGCCGGAGCTGCTGGGCCTGGGTGGGGCGACCGGTGCCGCGCCGGTGCCGCTCGTCGACTCGACGGCCATCCGGGACTCCCTCGAGCGCGTCCGGAACGCCGAGGCGGCCCGCACCGATTCCATCGCCCGCGCGGCCACGCTCGCCGCGGTGGATTCCATCGCCAAGGCCGACTCCATCGAACGCGTGGTGCTCGCGACCCGCGATTCCGTCGCGCGCGCCGATTCGCTGCGCCGCGCGGCGCAAGCGCGGCCCGTGCCGAACCGACCAACGCGCCCCGGGCTCCGTCCAGGCGCGGCCGCCGCCCTGCGCGCGAGGAAGGATGGCCGTCGCACCACTGTCCCGCCGCGGAATCCCTGACGGCGAGGCGCGCCGCCCGCGCGCGCTGCATCCTGCGAGTCCGCCATGATCCGCACGTACCTTCGCTGGCAGGACGTCCGATCCGATGAGCTGAGGGGGCAGTGCGCGGTCGTGATCGACGTGCTGCGGTGGTCGACGGTCGTCATCACGGCGCTCACGAACGGCGCGGAGTGGGTCGAGGCCCACGCAACACTCGAGGAAGCGGCGTCCCGCGCCGCCGCGCTCGGCCGCGCCAGCGTCGTCCTCGGAGGCGAACGGGAGAACCGTGCGCTTGCCGGTTTCGACGTCGGCAACTCGCCGGCGGAGTACTCGGTCGATCGCGTCGCCGGGCGCGGTGTGATCACCACGACGACCAACGGCACCCAGGGTCTCCTCGCGGCGCGGGAAGCCACGCTCGTGCTCGTCGGGGCGTTCGTGAACCTGCCGGCGCTGGCCGGGACGATCTCGGCCGCGCTCGACGACGGGCTGCCGGTCGCGCTCATCGCCTGCGGGCAGGCGGGCGCGCCGGCCGAGGAGGACATCGCGTGCGCAGGCGCGATCGCGATGGAAGTGGGGGCCAACCTCAGTGACGCGATGACGAGCCGGGCCTGCGCCGAATGGGCCCGCTCCGGCCGCAGCGCCACCGAAGTGATGGCGCGGTCCTCCCATGCAGCGAGTCTCCGGGCATCAGGATTCGCGGAGGACATCGATCTCGCCGCGCAGGTCGGCATGCAGTCCGTCGTCCCGCGCGTCACGGAGGCGCGGCGACTGGCCGCGCGGTCGGCTCCGGCGCGGAGATCGTCGCGCCCAGGCTGATCCTGCGCGTCGCGCCAGCGAGGGGAACGGCGTATCCCGAAGGCCGCCCGAATCGTCTCGGAAGTGTCCCCCAGCACCCCCGAGACCGATGCCGCGGAAGCCCCTGCAGGAAGACCCGCTCCTCCTCGATTCGCCACTCGCGCCGGCGCCGCGGCGCACGCGCGCGCGCAAGACGGAATCGACCACCGAGCTGTCACCACCGAGCCTGGTGACGCCTCCCGCGGGCGCGTCGCCGACGACCGGTCTGCGTCGCGAGGTCGCCGGAATCGTGCTCCTCGTCGGCGCCCTCTTCGTTGCCGGTGCCCTGCTGTTCGGTCGCACGCCCGAATCGTTCGAGTCCTGCTCGGCCGCGGGTGGCGCGTTCGGACCGGTGGGTGGGTGCATCCGCTGGTCGATCCTCGGCCTCGTGGGCGCCCTCGCCGCCGCGGTCGTCCCGTTCATCCCTGCGGTGCGCGCGCTCCGTCTGCTGGGCCGGCTCGATGCTTCGGGGAGGCAGCACTTCGACCTCTTCCCGATCGGTCTGGTCGCCATCGTGCCCGTGGCGGCGGGACTCGCTCGGCTCGGACGCATCCCGGCCGGCACGGGCGACCCGATCGCCGGGCTCTGGGGTTCGTTCACCTCGTTCTACCTCGCCGAAGCGCTCGGGCGCGGCGGCGCCTGGTTCGTCATCGTCATCGCCGTGAGCGTGCTCACCGCCGTGACGCTGGGCTGGAACCCGCTCCGCGCCATCGTCGCGGTGGGCACCAAGCCGCCCGTGAGTGGCGCGGATCCGGCCGTGCTGACCAAGGCTGAAGCGCTCGAGCCCGACGCGAAGGAGATGCCGCCGGTCGACCTCGCCCTGATGGGACTCGCCGCCAAGGCGGACACCGTGCCGCCGAAGACCGAGCTCGCACCGGTGCTCGACGAGGAGGCGTCGGACGCGGTCGTGTCCATCGCGACGGCGAAGTCGCGCGCGAAGCGGAGCGAGAAGGTCGAGCGGAAGGAGGACGTCCACGTGTCGGCGTCGGGCGCGCCCGCGCCGGCCTCCGCCGCCATCCCCGATCCGGACGAGCTGCCGAGTTCGGCGCTCCTCACCAAGGCGCCCGAACGGAATGTCGAGGCGGGCCGCGCCCAGCTCGACGCGATGGGCGCCAAGCTCATCGAGTCGCTCCGCACCTTCAAGGTCGAAGGCATCCTGTCCGGCCGCACCAGCGGCCCGACGGTGACGCAGTACGAGATCGAGCCGGCGCCGGGGGTGAAGGTCCGGCAGTTCGCGAACCTCGCCAACGACCTCGCGCTCGCCATGCGCGCGCCGTCGATCCGCGTGGTCGCACCGATCCCCGGGAAGGGGGCCGTCGGCGTGGAGGTGCCCAATCCCACGCCCGAGATGGTCGCGTTCCGCGAGATGCTCGAGAGCGCCGACTACCAGACCAAGCCGATGGCCCTGCCGATCGCCCTCGGCAAGGACCTCGAGGGGCGCGCGGTGATCGCCGACCTGGCGAAGATGCCGCATCTGCTCATCGCCGGCGCGACCGGTTCGGGCAAGTCGGTCTGCGTGAACACCATCGTCACGTCGCTCATCTACCGGCACACGCCCAAGACGCTCCGCTTCCTGATGGTCGACCCGAAGATGGTCGAGCTCAGCGTGTACAACGTGCTCCCGCACCTGCGCCACAAGGTGGTCACCGACAACCGCGATGCGGCGGCGGTGCTCAAGTGGGCCGTGATGGAGATGCAGGAGCGCTATGCGCTCCTCGCCGAGAACGGTGCCCGCAACATCCAGGACTTCAACCAGAAGGTCCGTGTCGGCGCCGCCCTGCGGAAGCCGAAGGACCCGAACGTGGGGTTCGAGAACCGCGAGTACACGGGCGGCATCCTCCCGTACATCGTCGTGGTGATCGACGAGCTCGCCGACCTGATGATGACCGTCGCCGCCGAGGTCGAGACGCCGCTCGCGATGCTCGCCCAGAAGGCGCGCGCGATCGGCATCCATCTGATCCTCGCCACGCAGCGGCCGTCGGTGAACGTCATCACGGGCCTCATCAAGGCGAACTTCCCGAGCCGGATCGCGTTCCGCGTCGCGAGCCAGATCGACAGCCGCACGATCATCGACGGCATGGGGGCCGAGTCGCTGCTGGGCAACGGCGACATGCTGTTCATCCCGCCGGGCAAGAGCGAGCCCGCGCGGTTGCAGGGCGCGTTCCTGTCGAACGATGATACCGAACGCCTGATGCTCTGGTACACGGAGCGGAAGGAGGCCCGCAAGGCGGCGATGGAAGCGCAGGGGCTGATCGCGATCGACGAGACGGCCGCCGAGGGCGACATCCTCGAGCGCGTGAAGGCGATGGAGGCGCTCGAGGCGGGCGGCGGGGAGGAGAACGCCGAGGAGATCGGCGACCGCGACAAGCTCTTCCGCGAGGCGGCCGAGGTGTGCGTCCAGCACCAGGGCGGATCGACGTCGCTGCTCCAGCGCCGGCTCAAGATCGGGTACGGCCGGGCGGCCCGGATCATCGACCAGTTGCACCTCGCGGGCGTGCTCGGGCCGCCGGACGGCTCAAAGCCGAGGGATGTGCTCATCGGTCTCGAGGATATCGACCGGATCGCGGGGGAGCGCTCGGCGGCCTAGGTCCGAGATCGTCTCTCGCACTCGCGATTCCGTAGCCCGCACTCGCGTCGCAGCGTCTCACATCTGCGTCACTGCGTCACGAACCCGCCTCGCGACCTCTCGCACTCGCGTGAGGGTCTATCGCACTCGCGTGGTCGCTCGTCGGACTCGAGTGGTATCTCGTCGGACTCGGGTGGTCGCTCGTCGGATTCGCGTGATCGCTCGTCGCACTCGCATCATCGCTCGTCGGATTCGCGTGATCGCTCGTCGGACTCGCGTGGTCGCTCGTCGGACTCGCGTCATCGCTCGTCGGATTCGCGTGGTCGCTCGTCGGGCTCGCGTGGTCGCTCGTCGGACTCGCGTCATCGCTCGTCGGATTCGCGTGGTCGCTCGTCGGGCTCGCGTGGTCGCTCGTCGCACTCGCGTCATCGCTCGTCGGATTCGCGTTCTCGCTCATCGGACTCGCGAGGTCGCTCGTCGGGCTCGCGTTCTCGCTCGTCGGACTCGCGTGAAAGCTCGTCGGACTCGGGTGGTCGCTCGTCGGAGTCGCGGGACGGTTCGTTGAACGCTCCTCAGACGCGGTCGCAATCCCCTCCTTCTCGAAGTAGGTTCACGGGCACGGGCGCGCAGGGCGCCCCCCGTCCGCGGGAAGGACCGAGTCCACCTGACGCTCGAGCTGCGGCAGCATCGCGGTCATCCGATCCTCCTTCGCCCAAGCCAGCGGACCCGGGCTCCTTCAGGAGGCTCGTCATGCCCGTCCGTGGACTGCCCGTACGCCCCGACCTCGAACAGTTGAGGCGGCAGGCCAAGGAACTGCTCGCGGCGCTCCGAGAGCGCAGCCCTTCGGCGCTCGCCGACCTGCGCGAGTTCCACCCCTCGCCCCCCGAGGTCGGCGCCGCCAAGCTCGCGGACGCGCAACTCGTCATCGCGCGCCGTCACCAGGCCGCCAGTTGGTCGCGCCTCGTCCACGCCTGCGATCTCGCCGATGCCATCTGGCGCGACGACCTCGCCGCCGTGCGCGACCTCGTCACCTCCAACCCCGCGCTCATCCACGAGCACGTCCTCATCAGGACCGACAGCAACTGGGGTCCGCCGATGTCCTACGCCGCCAACCTGGGGCGCGACGCGATCATCCGGTTCCTGCACGAGCGAGGCGCGACCGATCTCCAGCACGCCGCCGGTCGGGCCGCGCTGCAAGGGCAGGTGGGAACGGTGCGCATGCTGCATGAGCTTGCCGGTCGTCCTCGCCTCCCCGACGACGCCCTCGGCGGGCCGGCATACACCCTCAGTGTGGCGGGTACGGCCGTCATGATGGCACTCGGGGCCGAGGTACGGGATGCGGCAGGCCGTCGTCTCGCGCCGGTCGACGTGGTGCTGCAGACCGACGGGCGGAACGCCGAGTCGAAGCACGCGATCCTCGAGATGTACGCGCGTGCCGGCCTCGAGCTCCCCGACACCCCGACCATGGCGCTGCATCGCGGGCGGATCGACCTGCTCGAGGCGCATCTCCAGCGCGACCCCGGCCTGCTCTCGCGACGTTTCACGCATCGCGAGATCTACCCGGCCGAGATGGGCTGCGGCGATCCGATCGACGCGACGGTCGGCACCCCGCTCGATGGCACGACCTTGCTGCACATGTGCGTCGAATACGACGAGTTCGAGATCGCCCGGTGGCTCATCGATCGTGGCGCGGATGTGAACGCCCGCGCCCGGATCGGCGCGCGGGGCTTCGGCGGCTACACGCCGCTGTTCAACACGGTCGTCTCGCAGCCGAACTTCTGGATGAACCACGGGCGGCGTGGCCCGTTCGACGCACGATTCACCGAGCTCCTCCTCGCGGCGGGCGCCTTGCCGAACATCCGAGCCAGCCTGTGGAAGCGGCTGCACCCCGGCCACGGCGATCCCGTGCGGCATGAGTACCGCGAGGTCACGGCGCTCGGCTGGGGAAGGCGGTTCCACGCGCCGATCTTCGTCAACGCCGAGGCGATGCGCCTGCTGGAGGTGGCTGGCGGGGTGGAATAGAGGGGCGGATCGGCACACTGTGACAGTCTGGTTAGGAATGTCGGGGGTGCGGTCGTAACTACCTGCAAGCCTTCCAACCGACCCGACCATGACCACTTTGACCCTTCCCACGCTCCACCTCGACACCCTCGAGCGTCTCGCGATCGACGCCGCGCTCGCGGAGACGCGCGGCAACCGCGTGCGCGCCGCGCGCATCCTCGGCATCCACGTCCGGACCCTCCACCGCAAGCTGCGCGAGCGCGAGGCCGCGGAAGCGGCGGAACCCACGTCACGCGAGCTCGCGGCCGTCTGACCGCCACTCCTGCGCGCTGCACTCGATCGCACCCGGATGCAATATCCGGGTGCGATCGTCTTTCGTGCCCGCTGTAGCTTCGCGGCATGAGTCAACACAATCAGCGGTTCGGCCAGCTGGGTGAGCGCATCGCGGCGCGGTGGCTCGAGCGGAAGGGTTGGCGCATCGTGTATCGCCGGTTCCGCAACGGGCGACGTGACATCGACCTCGTGGCCGAGCGCGATGCGCTCGTCGCGTTCGTCGAGGTGAAGGCGCGGAAGGGCGCGGAGTTCGGAGATCCGGTCGAGGCCGTCGATCATCGCAAGCAACGTGAACTCACCAAGAGCGCGCACGTCTGGATCGACCGTCACGGCCGGGCCGAGGAGTCGTACCGGTTCGACGTCGTGGGGGTGCTGGTGGATGGGGAGCGAGTGCTCGTGAAGCACGTCGAGGACGCGTTCCGTGTGTGACCCGGCCTCGGTCCGGCGTGGAGTCCTGCGGTCTCGTCCACACGCTCTCCACGACCATTCCACGGCGAATCGACACGCTAAGGTCATGCATCAGAACGACTTCGTCAGCATGTCGATAACCTGCTATGTGATCCGGCCTGCGTGTGGAAAAGTCGTGGCCGCGCGATCCTGGCGCGCCCTTGCGTCCACGCTGTTCTTTCGCAATTTGTTCGGTGCCTGAAAGACCACGTTTTCTTCGCAGTTCGTTCGGGATGGCCCCGCTTCCCCTGCGGGGTAGATTCCCTCTCACGAGTCGGCTGGGCCGACGCTACAGGCAGGACCAATCGAGGCAGTGATGGCGACGACCGCTGCACAGCAGGCCGACCGTTCGAAGGCGCTGGGACTCGCTGTTTCGCAGATCGAGAAGTCGTTCGGCAAGGGCGCCATCATGAAGCTCGGCGCCGATGCCATGAAGGTGCGGATCGACGCGATCCCGACCGGGGCGATCAACCTCGATGCGGCGATCGGTGTCGGTGGGATCCCTCGGGGGCGCATCACCGAGATCTACGGTCCCGAGAGCAGCGGCAAGACGACGGTGTGTCTCCATGTCGTCGCCAACGCGCAGAAGCTGGGTGGCACGGCGGCCTTCATCGACGCCGAGCATGCACTGGATACGGACTACGCCGCGAAGCTGGGCGTGGACATCGAGAAGTTGCTCGTGTCGCAGCCGGACACGGGGGAGCAGGCCCTCGAGATCTGCGAGATCCTGGTCCGGAGCGGGGCGGTGGACGTGATCGTGATCGACTCGGTGGCGGCGCTGGTGCCGAAGGCCGAGATCGAGGGGGAGATGGGGGATTCGCACGTGGGGTTGCAGGCCCGGCTCATGAGCCAGGCGCTCCGCAAGCTCACCGGTGCCATCGCCCGGTCGAACTGCTCGGTGATCTTCATCAACCAGCTGCGTGAGAAGATCGGGGTGATGTTCGGGAACCCCGAGACGACCACCGGCGGCAAGGCTCTGAAGTTCTACGCGTCGCTGCGGCTCGACATCCGCCGCATCGGCCCGGTGAAGGAGAAGGAGGACGTGATCGGCTCGCACGTCCGCGTGAAGGTCGTCAAGAACAAGGTCGCGCCGCCGTTCAAGCAGGCCGAGTTCGACATCATGTACGCCGAGGGGATCTCGCACACCTCGCTCCTCGTCGATATCGGCTCGGAGTCGGGGATCATCGAGAAGTCGGGCGCCTGGTACAGCTACGGCACCCAGCGGATCGGGCAGGGGCGCGAGAACGCCAAGCTCTTCCTCAAGGACAATCCGGCCGTGATGGCCGAGGTCGAGGAGAAGGTCAAGACGGTGCTCGGGATCAACAAGGCTGCGGGCACCGAGGCGGAGTCGGACGAGTAGGAGCGGGGAACAATCGAGATGCGGCAGGAGAGGGGAGTGGGAGCGCTGCGGCTCCCATCCTTCATCCTTCCACCTCCATCGGCAGTCCGTCGGGGGTGCGATCCGTGGTGAGTCGTCGGGGCCCGGAATCCCCGCCGTTCCACTCGGGTCCGCCCCCGACTCCCGTTCCCGGGCCTGTGTCCGCGGTGCGGGAGCATCGGAAGCGGGCCGGGCGCTACGTCGTCGTGGTCGGTGCGACGGAAGTCGGGCCCGTGTCGGTCGAGACCATCGCCGGACTCGGCATTCGGGTCGGGACCGTTCTCGAGCCGGCCGCGCTCGCGCGACTCGTGGACGCGAGCGCCGCGACTGCCTGCTACGACAGGGCGCTGGACGCGCTCGCCCGTCGCGCGCGGTCCACGCGGGATCTTGAGCGGTGGCTGGAGGACCGAGACCAGCCGAAAGCGGCGATCGCGCACACCGTCGAGCGGCTCACGGCACTCGGGCTCCTGGACGACCTCGCCTATGCCCGGGCCTTCGCGAGATCGAAGGCAGGAGGCAAGGGGTTCGGGCCACGGCGCGTGCTCGCGGAGCTCGCGCGACACGGAGTCTCCCGGCGGACGATCGACCAGGCGATGGACGAGGTCGAGCACGCGAGCGAGGAGGAGGCACCGTCGGGGCTCTCGCGCGCCGAACGGGAACGGCTGCAGGTGCGTGAGGCCGCCGAACGCCGGATGCGATCGCTGACGAAGCTCGATCCCGATGTCGCGCGCCGACGCCTCGTCGGGTGGCTCGTGCGCCGCGGGTACGGGGCGGGCATCGCCGTGCAGGTCGCGCGCGAGATGGTGCCGCGCGGATAGCTTTCCCGCGATGCGTCGCGTGATCGTTCCCCGTCCGCATGGCACCACCGGCACGCGCGTCCTCGCGAGGCTCGCGGACGTGCGCGCGATCGCGTCCGCGGCAGCCCTCGCCGTGATGCTCGGCGTGGTGCTCGGCGCTGGCTGTGTCGCCGCACAGGAGCCGACCGCGGTCGCGGACGTGCGAGTGAAGGTCGGCGCGTCCGCGCTGCTCGGGATCCCGCTCCTCGGGATCGAGCGGCCCCTCCGGCGCCCGGGGCGGAGCTTCCAGTGGGACGTGCTCGTCTCGCCGTGGCGGTCGGTGGACGGCTATCCGTTCGAGTTCGTCGTGGGCACGGCGGAGTGGCGGGCCTATCGGCGCGAGACGCGGGACGGCTGGTATGCGGCGTGGCATCTGGGTGCTGGGCTCTTCCGGCTGCGGAAGCCGGAGTACGCCGACACGACGCTCTACCAGGAGGGTGGGTCGCTGCTCGGTGGAGCGAGCGTCGGGCACGTGTGGCAGGTGCGACCAGGGTGGACGGTCGACGCGTATCTGGGCGGAGGCACCATCCAATCGCTCTACAAGGGCTACGACCGGCTGACAGGTCGGCGTTACGACGGCGCGCGGCTCTGGAACGTGAGCGGGGAGTGGCTGCCGTACCGGGTGGGGGTGGCCATCGGGATCCCGCGGGGTGTGCGATGAGGATCGCCGTCACCGGGGCGAGCGGTTTCGTGGGCCAGGCGCTCGTGATCGCTGGCGCCGAGGCAGGGCACGTCATGCGAGCCGTGACGCGCGATGCGCTCGCCGGGGCCGCGGGAGCCCCGCGTGGCGTGAGCCTCGGCGAGACGGCGGTGATCCGCGATCTGACCGACGCGGCGGCATTGCGGTCGGCGTTCGCCGCCTGCGATGCGGTGGTGCATCTCGCGGCGCGCGTCCACGTGATGCACGCCGAGGGCGCGGAGGCGCTGGCGCGGTTCCGCGCGGTGAACGTCGAGGGGGCCCGCTCGGTGATGGAGGCTGCGCGCGCGGTCGGGGTGCGGCGACTGGTCCTCCTCTCCACGGCAAAGGTGCTGGGCGAAGGGCGAGCGGGCGCGGTCCTGGACGACGCCGCGCCGCCCTGCCCCGAGGGGGCTTACGCGGAGAGCAAGGCCGAGATGGAACGACTCGTCCGTGGGTCCTCGCTGGATGACTGGACGCTCATCCGTCCGCCGCTCGTCTACGGAGCGGGGGTCGGTGGCAACTTCCGGCGTCTCCTCCAACTGGCCCGGATCGGCGGCACCCTCCCGTTGCCGCTCGGCGCGGTGCGGAACCGGCGCAGCATGGTGTACGTGCGCAATCTCACGCACGCGGTGCTACAGGTGCTCGGCGACGACCGGGCCCGCGGTCGCGCGTATCTCGTCTCCGACGGCGAGGACGTCTCGACGCCCGACCTCCTCCGCCGGATCGCGCTGGCGCAGGGCGAGCGCGTGCGCCTGTTCTCGCTGCCGCCCGGCGCGCTGCGCGCCGCGCTGCGCCTCGTCGGACGCGGTGCCGAGGCGGAGCGGTTGCTGGAGTCGTTCACCGTGGACTCGAGCGCGATCCGGCGTGAACTCGGGTGGCTTCCGCCGCACACGCTCGACGACGGGATCGCCGAGACGGCGCGGTGGTGGCAGGAGCGTGCCTCGTGATCGGGCTCGGTGGAGCCCCGATGCTCGTCACCGTGACCGCGGCGATGGCGCTGTCGGTGACGTTCGTCGGTCTCGTCAGATGGGACGCGAACCGTCGCGGACTGCTCGACCGCCCGAACGCCCGCTCTTCCCACGCACTGCCGACGCCTCGTGGCGGGGGACTCGGTCTGCTGCTGGCGATCCTCGGATCGATTCTCGGCTCCGCCCCCGGGGCCGCGCGTCTGGGGCCGTCGCTCCTCGCTGCCGCCGGTGTCGCACTGGTCGCGATGATCGGCTGGGTGGATGATCACAAGGGCGCGCCGGTGCACCTGCGGCTCGCCGCGCACATGGCTGCGGGGATCCTCGTGCTGCCGCTCGCGATGGCTGCCCCGTTGCCGCTGCCCGCCCCGGTCGCAGCGGTCTGGTGGATGTTCTGGACCGTCTCGGCGATCAACGTCATCAACTTCGTCGACGGCATCGACGGCATCATCGGACTGCAGGTGCTCATCTACGGGATCTTCGTCGCACTGGTCGGGTCGCCGGAGGGAGGGGCGCGCCTGACCGCGCTCGTGCTGGTGGGCGCCTCGGCGGGCTTCCTCGTGTGGAACTGGAGTCCGGCGCGGATCTTCCTGGGTGACGTGGGGTCGGGGGCGCTCGGCGTGCTCGTCGTCGCGCTCGGAGCGTCGCTCGTGGCCGAAGGGCGAGTCGGCTTCGTCGCCGCATTCGCGCCACTCGCGCCGATCTTCCTCGATGCATCGGTCACACTCGCCCGCCGCGCGCGGCGCGGTGAGCGCCTGAGCGAGGCGCACCGGAGCCATCTCTACCAGCGGCTCGCCAACGGCCGGTGGGGGCATGCGCGCGTGGCACAGCTGTACGGGGCGCTCTCGGCCGGCGCTGCCGCCGTCGCCGCCGTGCTGCCTCAGGGCGGACTCCTGCTGCTCGCGGCGCTCCTGACGCCGCTGCTCGTCGCGGGCCTGCTACTCGAGCGAGCCGCCGCGGTTCCCGCTGATCCGCCGATGCTCCCCTGAGACGCGTGTCCGGAGCGTCAGGACGTCGTTGCGCTTCTCGGGCACGTGGAAATCGGGCACCAACGCGATGATCGATTCGCGCAGGCGCTCCTCGTCGGTCGGCGCGATGGTCGCGAGTCGGATGAGCTCGTCGATCCCGCGCTCGAGGTCAGCGGCCGGGTCCGCCGCCAGCACGCGGATCACCTTCGGATGTGCCGTCTCGCGCACGTCCTCGTCGCCGAACAGCACCTCTTCGTAGAGCTTCTCGCCCGGGCGGATGCCGGTGTACTTGATCTCGATGTCCTCGCCCTCTTCCAGGCCCGAGAGCCGGATCAGGTCACGCGCGAGATCGGCGATCTTCACCGGGTCGCCCATGTCGAGGACGAACAGCTCGCCGCCCGCTCCCAGCGCGCCCGCCTGGAGCACCAGCTGCACCGCCTCGGGGATGGTCATGAAGAACCGGCGCATGTCCGGGTGCGTGACCGTCACCGGTCCCCCGCGTTCGATCTGTGCCATGAACGTGGGCACCACCGAGCCGCGCGAGCCGAGCACGTTTCCGAAGCGGACTGCGACGAAGTGGCGCGACTCCCGCGCGGCCGCGATGCGCACGATGATCTCGGCCAGCCGCTTCGTCGCACCCATGATCGACGTCGGTCGCACGGCCTTGTCGGTGGAGATGAGCACGAAGTGCGTCACGCCGGTCTCGACCGACGCCTCGACGACGTTCCGCGTGCCGAGCACGTTGTTGGTGATGGCCTCGATGACGTTCTCCTCCATGAGCGGCACATGCTTGTGCGCCGCGGCGTGGAAGACGGCGAAGGGGCGGAACCGCTCGAACACGAGCCGCATCCGCGCCTGGTCGCGCACGTCGGCGATGACCGGCGAGACCTTGAGCGTCGGATTGCGCCGGCGCAGTTCGCCCTCGATCTCGAAGACCTGGTTCTCGGAGTGGTCGAGGACCACGAGGAGCTCGGGGCGGAGGTCGGCGATCTGCCGGCACAGCTCCGACCCGATGGAGCCGCCGGCGCCGGTCACCAACACGGTCCGCCCCTCGGCGAGCGACCGCACCGCGGTCACGTCGGTCTTGATCGGCGCGCGGCGCAGCAGGTCCTGGATCTCGACCGGCCGGAGCGCGGTGTACTCGATGTTGCCGGACACGAGGTCCGCGAGGCTCGGGACGGTGCGGGTGCGCGCGCCGGCCTGTGCGGCCATCTCGACGATCCGCCGCACGAGCGTGCCCCGGGCGGAAGGCATCGCGATGATGACTTCCTGCGCGCCCAGCTCGCGGATGAGCCGCGGCAGGTCGTCGATGCGTCCCTCGACCTTGATGCCGTGCAGCAACTGGCCCGTCTTCGCGGGGTCGTCATCGGCGAAGGCGACCACCTGGAAGTTGGCGCGGTCGCTCGCCGCGGCCTCGCGCGCGATGAGCTGGCCGGCGGAGCCGGCGCCGACGACGATCGTCCGAACCCCTTGCCGGGTGCGGTGCCGGCGCACCTCGAAGAACCGGGCTGCCAGTCGGGACGATGACAGCACGGCGATGGACAGCATCGCGTCGAGCGTGAGCGCCGAGTACGGCATGCGGTGCGGCGTGATGGCGAGCCATTCCCGCATCCCGATGCCGATCGCGAAGTTGAGCGCCGCGGCCGCGAGGCCGGCGGTGAGGATCCGCTCGAGCTCCACCACGCTCGCGTGCCGCCAGATGCAGCTGTAGAGCCCGCCGCGCCAGGCGACGAAGAGTCGCACCGGCAGCGTGAGGATCGCGTATGTGAGGACCGTCTGTCCGTACCCCGCCGGCCATGTGAACCCCTCGAACCGGAGCGAGAGCACGAGGAACGGCACGATCGCGAGCCCGGCGAAGTCGAGCGCCAGGAAATGGCGATTGCGCATCCGGGTCATGCGGACCTCCGGACGCGGATCTCAGGATCGGCCGTTGCGGCGAGCGTCACGTTGCGCAGGTGGGAGCTGGGGGGGGACGGTGTGCCTCGTACACGCCAATCTCGGCGTTGTGCCGTGCGGATGCAACACCTTATTTTGCAATGATATGCACGCCTCCGAGATCCGCCGCCGTTTCCTCGACTACTTCGCGCGGCAGGCCCACGCCGTCCGGCCGTCGTCCTCCCTCGTCCCCGCGGACGACCCGACCCTGCTGTTCACCAACGCGGGGATGGTCCAGTTCAAGAAGGTCTTCCTCGGCCAGGAGCCGCCGCCGGAGGGCAATCGCCGGGCCACGACCTCCCAGAAGTGCGTCCGCGCCGGGGGCAAGCACAACGACCTCGAACAGGTGGGGCACACCGCCCGGCACCACACCTTCTTCGAGATGCTCGGCAACTTCTCGTTCGGCGACTACTTCAAGCGCGACGCGA
>CAYXGS010000029.1:0-14349 GCA_964464585.1 uncultured Gemmatimonas sp.
GCCGCCGAGGTACTTGTGCAGGGGCAGGTCCACATCGGCCGCGGCGGCGCGGGCCGCCGCCATCGACACGGCGAGCATCGCGTTGGCGCCGAGCTTGGACTTGGTCTTGGTGCCGTCGAGCGCGATCATCGCGCGGTCGAGCTCGATCTGCTCGGTGACGTCGAGTCCGATGAGCTCCGGCTCGATGAGCTTGCGGACGTTCTCGACCGCCTTGCGCACACCCTTGCCGAGATAGCGCTTGGCATCACCGTCGCGGAGCTCGTTGGCCTCGTGCTCGCCGGTGGAGGCGCCGCTCGGGACGGCGGCGCGGCCGTAGGTGCCGTCCTCGAGGATGACGTCGGCTTCGACGGTGGGGTTGCCGCGCGAGTCGAGGATCTCGCGGGCGTGGATGCCGATGATGACGCTCATGTGCGATGAAGGCTGGAGGATGGAGGCTGAAAGATATCCTACGCGCCCTTGAAGGGCGGCGAGGTGACGCCGTACTGCGCCTGCAGGCACGCGGCCATGGCCTCGTACGTCCGGCGCGCGAGGTCGTCGCGCTGGTCGTAGGTGAGGCCCGTGGTCGGGATGGGCGGCAGGTAGTGCATGTGGATGTCGCCGGGGTACACCTTGAACTCGCCCTTCCGGTTGCGGTCGAGCGCGCCGTACACGACGATCGGGACGATCGGCGCCTGCGCCTGGATCGCGAGGACGAACGGGCCCTTCTTGAACGGACGCAGGGAGTGGTCGTGCCCGCGCGTGCCTTCGGGGTACACGGCCACCGACGCGCCGCGCTGGATGCGCTCGGTCGCATCCGTGTAGCTCTTGAACGCGGACTTCCGGTTGGCGCGCTCGATGGGGATCATGCCCGCGCGCAGCATCGCCGGGCCGAGGATCGGGACCCGGAACAGCTCGGCCTTCGCGACGAACTTCATCCACGGCAGCAGCGCCGCGAGCGCGAAGACGTCGAAGTTGCTCAGGTGATTGGCGACGAAGATGTGCTGCGCGCCCCGCTTGTGGTGCGCGTCGTGCTCGATGACGCGCGCGCGGCCGAGGAACAGGTGCGTCCGCCCCCACCAGCGCGGGCACCAGTCGTACGGCGAGCCCGGCTTGTCCTTGATCCCGAGCAGCGCCGAGACGAGCACGATGCTGCCGAAGACGACGGTGGAGACGACGAAGTTGGTCGCGACGACCAGCGCGCGGAGGGTCGCGATCATGCCGGCATCCGCGCGAAGTGGTCGTGCGCGCGCGCGAGCGGCACGCGCGCGCCGCGCGATTCGGCGACGACCTCGCTCGCGCCGTCGGGCGCGATGGCCTCGAACCGCCCGATCGCGGTCAGTGGCAGGCCGCCGCACGCGGACCGGAAGCCGGCGGTATCGAGCGAGCGCGCCGCGACGAGCAGCTCGTACTCCTCCCCGCTCTCGAGCGCGTCGCGCGCGCTCGTGCCGGCGACGTACGGCACGGCATCGACGTCGATCACGCAGCGCAGGTGGCTCGCGGCCGCGAGATGCGCCGCATCGCCCGCGAGGCCGTCACTGATGTCGATCGCGGCGGTCGCGCCATGGCCGGCGACCCACCGTCCGGCGGCGATCCGCGCCTCGGGATGCGCGAAGCGCGCCCGCGCGACGGGCGACGGTGCGCGGCCCGACATCCACGACGCCAGCGCCGATCCCGGGCCGCCGAGCGTGCCGGTCACGTAGAGCGTGTCCCCGGCACGCGCGCCGGCGCGCGCGAGCGGTGCGGGCGTGTGCCCGAGCACGGTCACGGCCAGCGCGAGCCGGTCGCCGTCGGTCACGTCCCCGCCGACGATCGGCACCTCGTGGGCCGCGACGGCCGCGCCGATGCCCTCGGCCAGTGCGCCCAGCGAGGCGCGCCAGGCCGACGGCACGGTGAGCGCGAGCAGCACGCCGAGCGGCGCGGCACCCATCGCGGCGAGGTCGGAGAGCGCGGCGGTCGTCGCGCGCCACCCGATCTCCCCCGGCGAGAGCCACGCGCTCCGGAAGTGCACGTCCTCCACGGTGCTGTCGGTGCTCACCACGAGCCGCGACCCCGGCGGCACATCGAGCACGGCGCCGTCGTCCCCGATGCCGATGGCGCGGTCACCCCATCCCGCGAGCAATGCGCGGATGGCGTCGAACTCGGCGCCGGGCCCGAGCGCGACATGCCGGCTCATCGCTGCGCGCCCACGGCGGGCAGGCTCGCCAGCACCGGCGGTGCCGGAGCCGCGTCGGTCAGCGACCAGACGTCCCGCAGCGCGGCGATCACGTCGCTCAGCGACGACCCGCGCACCGAGCCCGACTCCGCGGCGCGCTCGCCGGCACGCCCATGGATCCACGCCGCGCTCGACGCGGCGAGGAAGGGATCGCTCATCTGCCCGAGCAGCGTCGCCGCGATGCCGGCGAGGACATCGCCGCTGCCGGCGGTGCCGAGCGTCGGGGCGCCGCTCGCCGAGACGGCGACGCGGCCGTCGGGCGCCGAGATCACCGACGGCGGTCCCTTCAGCAGGACCGTCGCGCCGAGCGCCTTCGCGAGTTCGGCGCCGATCTCGAAGCGGCGCTCGAGCACGGTCGCCACGGGGAGCCGCATCAGGCGCCCCGCCTCGACCGGGTGCGGCGTGACGATCGCGGGCCGTGCGCCGAGGAGCGTGCCGAGCGTGCGAGGCTCGCCCTCGAACACGTTCAGCGCGTCGGCATCGAGCAGCACCGGGCCGCGCCAGGCGACGAGGAGCCGCTCCACGAGCGCGCGCGTCATCGCCGTCCGCCCCAAGCCGGGCCCCAGCAGCAGCACGTGCGCCCACCCGAGCACGCGCTCCTGGTCCTCGGCGGTCACCGGCCAGCGCGCCGCCATCGTCTCGGGGAGCGCGGCCTGCACCACGGGCACGTTGTTCGGATTGACGAGGAGTTGCACCATCCCGATGCCGCTGCGCATGGCCCCGCGCGCGGCGAGCATCGGCGCACCGGCCATGCCATCGCCGCCGCCGACGATGGCGAGGCGGCGGCGGACGCCCTTGTGCGCATCGCCGGGGATGGGCGGCACGGCATGCCGCACCCAGTCGGCGTCCACGAGTCGCGGCGCCGCGTCGGCGAGTTCGGCGTGGTGACCGAGACCGATGTCGAGGACGGCGATGGCTCCCGCCTCGTCGCGGCGGAGGAGCAGGCCGCGCTTGAGCGTGCCGTAGCTGCACGTGAGGCCGGCGCGAACCACGGCGCCACCGCCACCCGTGGTCGCCTCGATGCCGCTGGGGACGTCGAGCGCCACGACGGTGGTGCCGCGCGCGCCGAGGTCGTTGACGCGCGCGATGGCCTGCGCCGCCTCGCCGGTGGCTTCGCCGCGCGTGCCCGTGCCGAGGATCCCGTCGATCACGCACGCGGGCCAGCTGGCGGGCGATGCGTCGGCGAGCGCCGCCTTCGCCTCGTCGCGGGCCCGCAGCGCGTCGGGGGACTTCGGCTCACCGAGCGCATCGACGCTCACCGGACACCCGGCCCGCGCGAGCGCCCCGGCGACGACCCACGCATCCCCTCCGTTGTTCCCCGTGCCGGCGAACACGCGCGCCCCGCGTTCGCGCAACTCGGGCACACGCTGCAGCAGGTACGCGGCGGTCGCTTCGCCGGCCGCGCGCATGAGCGTGTACGACGCGGTGCCGGCCGCGATGGCCGCCGCGTCGCGTGCCGCGGATTGTGCCGCCGATGTGACGCGCACGCGCGCCGGCTCGCTCATGGGGATCGCCGCCCCGTCAGGTCGGGGGGACGGCGTTCCACGGGTAATCGCGATCGAACGCCTTCTGGAAGTCGAAGACGCCGACGAAATCCTCCTTGGAGTCGTTCGGCTGCTTCATGAGCAGGCCGACATCGACGAGCGCGAAGACGATCTCGCCGAGGTCGGCCGAGTCGCGGACGCCCCAGTGCTCGAGCACCTCGCGCGCGAGCACGCCGTAGCGCGCCAGCGCGAGGTCGCGGCAGCCGGCCGCCAGCTCGCGGCCGGTGAGATGCCGTCGCTCCGGGAGCCGCTGCTGGCAGAACTCGAGGGCCGCGAGGACGAACAGGTACGCGCGCTCGTCGTAGCGAGCTTCGCGGAGCCTGATGCGGTCCATGACGCCGTCTTTGAATGCGAGCTCAGGCATGGTGGGGCGAGGAACGAGGAGCGAGGAGCGAGAAACGAGGAGTCAGGGACGAGGGCCGGAGAGGAGAGGGTGCGGGAGGAGAGAGGGGGGTCAGGAAAGATGAGGGGCATCGATGCGGAGGGCCACCTTCGCCTCCCGCTCGGAGATCCTTCCCGCCCTCTGGCTCCTTGTCCCTCGATGGTCGGTCATCCTCGGTCAGAGGTAGAGGGGGAATTCCTCGGCCAGGAGCCGCACGCCCGTCCGGACCTCGCCGAGCACCGCCTCATCCGCCGGCGCCGAGAGCACGCGATCGATCAGGCCCGCGATCCGCACCATCTCCGCCTCCCGCATCCCGCGCGTCGTCACGGCCGGCGTCCCGATCCGGATGCCGCTCGTGATGAACGGCGACTGCGTCTCCTTCGGCACCGTGTTCTTGTTCACCGTGATGTGCGCCTTGTCCAGCGCCTGCTCGGCCACCTTGCCCGTGAGCGTCGCGCTCTTGGGGCGGAGGTCGGCGAGCATGAGATGATTGTCGGTGCCGCCCGACACGATGTGCACGCCGCGCTGCATGAGTTCGCCCGCGAGCGCCCGGGCGTTGGCGACGACCTGCCGGCAGTAGTCCGTGAAGGCCGGCGCGAGCGCCTCCTTGAAGGCCACCGCCTTCGCCGCGATCACGTGTTCGAGCGGTCCGCCCTGCATGCCCGGGAACATCGCCTTGTCGATCACCTTCGCGTGCTCGGCCCTGCAGAGGATCAGGCCGCCACGCGGGCCGCGGAGCGTCTTGTGCGTGGTCGTGGTCACCACGTCGGCGAACGGTACGGGGTTCGGATACAGCCCCGTCGCCGCCAGTCCCGCGAAGTGCGCCATGTCCACCATGAAGACGGCGCCGACTTCCTTGGCCGCGTCGGCGAACTGCTGGTAGTCGAGCACGCGCGAGTACGCGCTGTAGCCGGCGATGATCATCCTCGGCTTCTCGCGGCGCGCCGTCTCGCGCATCGCCGCGTAGTCGATGAGGCCCTGGTCGTTCACGCCGTAATGCACCGCGCGGTACGTGAGCCCGGAGAAGTTCACCGGCGAGCCGTGCGTGAGGTGGCCGCCCTGCGAGAGGTCCATCCCCATCACCGTGTCGCCCGGCTTGAGGAAGGCGAGATAGACCGCGGCATTGGCCGACGCGCCCGAGTGCGGCTGCACGTTCGCATGGTCCGCGCCGAAGAGCTGCTTGGCACGGTCGATCGCCAGCTGCTCCACCTTGTCGACCACCTCGCATCCGCCGTAGTAGCGCTTGCCCGGCAGTCCCTCGGCGTACTTGTTGGTGAGCGACGACCCCATGGCCTCGAGCACCGCCGGCGAGACGAAGTTCTCGCTGGCGATGAGTTCCAGACCCTCGCTCTGCCGCCGCGTCTCCTCGGCGATGAGCGCGGCGATCTCCGGGTCGGTGCCGAGGAGGGCCGCGCCGGGCTGGCGCCGGTCCCACGTGTTGTAGCCGGGCTTCATCCGTGCTCCGGTTCGATCTTGTCGACCCGCTTCTGGTGGCGACCGCCCTCGAAGGGCGTGTCGAGGAAGTTCTTCAGGATCGCTTCCGCGTCCGCCTCGCTCACGAACCGCGCGGGGAGCACGAGGACGTTTGCGTCGTTGTGGCTGCGCGCGAACGTCGCGATCTCCGGGCTCCACACCACCGCCGCGCGCACCCCATGGTGGCGGTTGGCCGCGTACGACATGCCGAGCCCGGTGCCGCAGAGCAGCACCCCGCGCTTCGCCTCGCCGCTCTCCACCTTCTCGGCGAGCGGATGCGCGTAGTCGGGATAGTCGGTCGAGGCCGACGAATGCGTGCCGATGTCCTCGACCTCGTAGCCCATCTTCGCGAGCACCCCGCGCAGGTGCTCCTTCATCTCGAATCCGGCGTGGTCCGAGGCGATCGGGATGCGCTCGCCCACGGTCAGCTCTTCCGCGGCCACTGCGGCCAGGTGCGGAGCATGCCGTGGACCTTCGCGATGCGACGCTCGGCCAGCTTGTCCGCCGCGTCGTACGTGAGCATCCCCTCGTCCTTGGCGATCCGGTAGACGCCGAGCACGGTGTCGAAGATCTCGTCGGCCTTGCGGAGTGCGCGCTCGCGGGTCCAGCCGGCGACCTCGCCGTAGACGTTGATGACGCCGCCGGCGTTCGCCACGAAGTCCGGTGTGTACATGATCCCGCGCTTCTCGAGCGCCGCGCCATGCTTCTCCGGCTCGAGGAGCTGGTTGTTGGCGCCGCCGCACACGATCTCCACCTGCAGCTTGCCGATGGTGTCGTCGTTGAGGATCGCGCCGAGGGCGCAGGGCGCGAACACGTCGGCCTTGGCCGCGTAGATCTCGTCGCCGTTCACCGCCTTCGCACCGAACTCCTCCACCGCCTTCTTCACGCGCTCCGGCCGGATGTCGGTGACGATGAGGTTCGCTCCCACCGCCTTGAGCTCCCGGCAGAGGTACGTGCCGACGTTGCCGAGTCCCTGCACCGTGACGGTCTTGCCCTCGAGCGAGGACGAGCCCCACTTGTGCTTGGCCGAGGCCTCGATGGCGCGGAACACGCCGCGGGCCGTCACCGGCGACGGATCGCCCGACTTGTTGGCCAGACCGGCGACGTAGTCGGTCTCCATGTGCACGAAGTCCATGTCCGCCGTGCTCGTGCCCACGTCCTCGGCCGTCACGTAGCGGCCGCCGAGCGACTCCACGAAGCGGCCGTGGGCGCGGAAGATCATCTCGCGGTTGGTGGTCCGGTTGTCCCCGATGATGACCGACTTGCCGCCGCCGAGGTTGAGGCCGGCGACCGCGTTCTTGTACGTCATGCCGCGCGCGAGGCGGAGCGCGTCGGTGATCGCCTCCTCGTCGGAGGCGTAGTCCCAGAAGCGGGTGCCGCCGAGCGCGGGGCCGAGGGTGGTGTCGTGGATGGCGATGATGCCGCGGTAGCCGGCGGACTCGTCGGCGCAGAGGACGATCTGCTCGTGGCCGAGCTTGGCGAGCGTGTCGAAGATCTTCATGTCGGATGTACGCTTGAGGATGGAAGACGAAGGATTCCCTGATGCTTGATGCTTGACGCTTGCTGCGGGACGCGGGGGACGGGAGGCATCGGTGAACGAGACCGCCGTCCACGTCCGGCCTCCATCCGTCCGCCTACATCCCTGCGGAGACGGCCCGCCCGATCACGATCCGCTGCACTTCCGACGTGCCTTCGTAGATCTCCGTGATCTTCGCATCACGGAAGTACTTCTCCACCGGATACTCCTTCACGTACCCGTATCCGCCGAAGATCTGGACCGCCTGCGTGGTCACCCACATCGCGGTCTCGCTCGCGAAGAGCTTGGCCATCGAGGGCGCGGCCTTCATCGCCACGCCCCGGTCCTTCGACTCGGCCACCGCGTGCAGCAGCGCGCGCGCGGCCGCGACGCGCGTCGCCATGTCGGCGAGCTTGAACTGCACGCCCTGGAACTCGGCGATCGGCTTGCCGAACTGGTGCCGTTCGTTGGCGTACGCCACGGCCGCATCGAGCGCCGCCTGCGCGATGCCGATCGCCTGGGCGGCGATGCCGAGCCGCCCGTGCTCCAGCGACTGCATGGCATAGATGAACCCCTGTCCTTCCGCGCCGAGCATCCGGTCGCCGGGGACGCGCATGCGATCGAACGTCAGCTGCACGGTCGGCGAGGCGCGGAGGCCCATCTTGTCCTCCTTCTTGCTCACCCGGAACCCCGGGAGGTCCGGCGTGAGGATGAACGCCGAGATCCCCTTCGACTTGCGGCGGTCCTCGGGCGTGTCGGTGCGCACCATCGCGATGATGACGCCGGCGTGCGTGCCGCTCGTGACCCAGGACTTGGTCCCGTCGAGGATCCAGTCGTCGCCGTCGCGCACGGCCTGGCAACGGAGCGCGCTGGCGTCGGACCCGGCATCGGGTTCGGACAGCGCGAAGGCCCCCAGCAGCTCGCCGCGCGCGAGCGGGGCGAGGAAGCGGCGCTTCTGCGCCTCGGACCCGAAGGCGTTGAGCATCTGCGTCGGCAGCGAGTTGTGCACCGACATGAGCACGGCCACCGAGGCATCGGCCTGCGCGATCTCCTCGAGCGCGATGAGATAGCTCACCGCGTCGAGTCCGAGTCCATCGTACTCCGTGGGCAGCAGCACCCCGAGGAAGCCGAGCGCGCCGAGCTTCCCGACGAGGGACGGTTCGAAGTGCGAGTCGCGGTCCCACTGCGCGGCGAACGGGCGCACGTGCTCGTCGGCGAACGCCCGCGCGGTCTCGCGGATCGCGCGCTGTTCCTCGGTGAGCCGGTCGAGGTCCATCAGGCGCCGTACGTGTAGAAGCCGCGTCCGCTCTTCTTCCCGTACCAGCCGGCCGCGACGTACTTCCTGAGCAGGGGGCACGGACGGTACTTCGGATCGCCCAGTCCATCGTGGAGCACCTCGAGGATCGCGACGCAGGTGTCGAGCCCGATGAAGTCCGCGAGCTGGAGCGGGCCCATGGGATGGTTCATCCCGAGCTTCATCACCTGGTCCACCGCCTCCGGCGTGCCGACGCCCTCCATCACGGTGTACGCCGCCTCGTTGATCATCGGCATGAGGATCCGGTTGGCGATGAAGCCGGGGAAGTCGTTGGCCTCGACCGGGATCTTGCCGAGCTGCTTGCTGAGCGCGACGGTCCGCGCGTTCACCGCGTCGCTCGTCGCGAGGCCGCGGATGACCTCGACGAGCTGCATCACCGGCACCGGGTTCATGAAGTGCATCCCGATCACCGACTCGGGCCGCCTGGTGACGGCCGCGATCTCGGTGATCGAGATCGAGCTGGTGTTGGTCGCGAGGATCGCGCCGGCGTCGGCCCGGGCATCGAGGTCGCGGAAGATCTGGAGCTTGAGCTCCTTCCGCTCGGTCGCCGCCTCGACGACGACCGTCGCGCCCTGCACCGCGTCGAGGGAGGTCGCGGTCGCGATGCGCGCCATCGCCGCCGCCTTCGCGGCCTCGTCGAGCGCGCCCTTCTTCACCTGGCGGTCGAGGTTCTTGTCGATCGTCGCCTTGGCCTTGGCGAGCGCGTCGGCGGAGACGTCGATCATGGTCACGTCGAAGCCGCTGGTGGCGCAGACGTGGGCGATGCCGTTGCCCATCTGTCCGGCGCCGACGACGGCGAAACGGTCAGTCATCGTGGGGTGCTCATGGGGGCCGCGCGGGACGCGGCCGGTGGGTCGGGTGCGTCAGGGACCATCGGTCGCCGGCCGCATGCGGAACAGGAGAAAGCTAACCACCAGCAGGAGTCCTGCCGTCACGCCGGGCACGGGCGGCGACCCGAGGCCCGCGCGGACCAGCTCGGCGGCGAGCTGTGCGAGCCAGGCCGCGACGAGGCTCCCCGTCCGCAGGCGCAGGATGCCGAGACACGTCGCCAGCGCGAAGGCATCGATCGCCAGCGCCGGCGAGGGCGCCTCCCCCTGGAGCACCACCAGGGTCGCGCCGAGCGCCGTGAGTGCGACGGCGATCGCGTCGCCCCATGCGGCCGCGAACAGGCCGATCGGGTATCCGCGCAGCAGGAGCGACTCGAGCATCGACCGGACGAGCACCGTCATGAACGCCGCGGAGGCCGGCCACGTCCACGCGAGGTCGCGCGCCGTGCCGCTGGCGACATGCCCCGCGACCGTGCCCAGCGCGGGAACGCCGAGTCCGATCGCGAGACCGCCGAGGATGGCCAACGGCGACCAGCCCGGCGCACCGAGACCGGTCAGCGTCCAGTCGCCCTTGTCGGCGAGCGCGACCATCGCCACCTGCGCGACCGAGAACGACACGACGAGCAGCGCGATGTAGATCTGTCGGCCGTCGGCGCCCGGCGGCAGGCCGTCAGGGAAGACAGGCTTCAGGGCCACGCCGAGCGCGAAGAACCCGACGCCGGCGATGAGCACGAGCGCGACGAGGCGCCCCGTCAGACGGAGCGCCTCGTCGACCCGCTCGGACACCGACTTCGACATCGGCTCGCGTCTCAGACCTTCTCGACGCTCAGTGCCACCGCGTTCCCGCCGCCCAGGCACAGCGTCGCGAGCCCCGTCCGCTTGCCCTGCTGCTCGAGCGCATGGAGCAGGGTCACGAGCACCCGCGCGCCGCTCGCGCCGATGGGATGCCCGAGCGCGATCGCACCGCCGTTCACGTTCACGCGCCCGAAGTCCCATCCCAGGCCGTCACCGTCGGCGAGCGCCTGCGAGGCGAAGGCCTCGTTGGCTTCGATGAGATCGTAGTCGCCGATCCGCGCGCCGGTCCGCTTCATGAGGTTCTGCACCGCGACGATCGGCGCGAAGAACAGGTCCTGCGGGTCGCCGCCGCCCGACGCGTACCCCGTGATGCGCGCGAGGATGGGCAGACCGTGCGCCTTGGCATAGGCCTCGCTCGCCACCACGAGCGCGGCACCGCCGTCATTGAGGCCCGGCGCGTTGCCCGCCGTGACCGTGAGTTCCTCGGGCCGCATGTCCTTCGGCGCGTCCTTCGGGAACGCGGGCTTGAGCTTCGAGAGCGCGTCGAGCGAGGTGTCGGCGCGCGGCGACTCGTCGGTGTCCACGACGGTGGGCCCCTTCTTCCCCGCGATCTCCACCGGCGCGATCTCGGTCTTGAACCGCCCGGCCGCGATCGCCGCGACCGCCTTCTGGTGCGACTGGAGCGCGAACTCGTCCTGCCGCGCGCGCGTGATGCCCGCCTTCTTCGCCGTGTACTCGGCATGCCCGCCCATGTGGCGATCATAGAAGGCGCACCAGAGCCCGTCCTTGATCAGGCCGTCGGCCATGGTCTGCGGGCCGAACTTGATGCCGTTCCGCATCCCCTGCACGTAATGCGGCGCGTTGGACATGGACTCCTGTCCGCCGGCGATGAGCAGCTGTTCGTCCCCCGCGCGGATCGCTTGCGCGGCGAGCATCACCGCCTGCAGCCCCGAGCCGCAGACCTTGTTGACGGTGTACGCGGGGACGGTGCCCGGCACTCCGGCCTTGATGGCCGCCTGCCGCGCGGGCGCCTGCCCCACGCCGGCCTGCAACACGTTCCCCATGATCACCTCGCCCACCTGCGCGGGGTCGATCCTCCCGCGCGCGATCGCCGCGCGGATCGCGACGGCGCCCAGCTCGGGCGCGGAGAGCGGCGCGAGCCCGCCGAGGAAACGGCCGATCGGTGTGCGAGCGGCGGAGACGATGACTGGCGTGCGGTCCGACATGCGTATGACGGCTCCTGTGTGCTAGCGGTAGCGAAGCGTGGAATTGAACGCGATCGTCGCGCCGATGGCCGGCAGCAGGGCGATCACGTTCGCCGCGGTCCAGCGCGCGGCGGTGCTCATCCCCTGGCGGGGACGGCCTTCGGGTCCGAGGATCATGCGCGCGACGCCGAGCGCGGCGACGAAGCCGACACCGGTGCCGAGGTACGTCGCGTCGAAGTCGCCGGTCTGGTCGCCGACGTTCCCGAGGACGTAGACGACGCCCGCGGTGGCGAGCCCGCCGCCGATCACGCCGCCGGCGAAGCCGAGCTTCCGCACGGTGCCCTCATGGCGGATGCCGACCAGCCCGGCCGTCCCCTCCGTCACGAAACGCCCCACCACGAACCCGCCGATGCCGGCGTAGCCACCGAGCACGACCTCGCCGGCGACGCGGAGCGGTTCGAGCCGCGGGGCTTCCGCCTGCTGCGCGGCGACTGGCGCGCTCAGCGACGCGCTGACCAGGAGCGCGAGCGCGGCCGCGTGCGCGCGGCGCACGGCACGGCCCGGGACGCTCGAGGCCCGGCTCATGCGTCCGCTCCCGCGGACGCCGGGGTCAGCGCACGCGTGCGGATCTCCTCGCGCACGCGCGCGACGAAGTCGTCGACCGGCACGACCTCCTGCTTCTTGCCCGCCCCGCGCACGCGGATGGCGACCTGCCCCGCCTCCGCTTCGCGTTTCCCGAGCACGGCCATGTAGGGCACCTTCATCATCTCACCGTCGCGGATCCGGTAGTTGAGCGTGTCGCTGCGATCGTCGCAGACAGCACGGATACCGGCGGCCCGGAGTTTCGCCGTCACCTCCCTGGCGTACCCCAGCACCTCATCCGAGATCGGCAGCACGCGGACCTGCTCCGGCGAGAGCCACACCGGGAAGGCGCCCGCGAAATGCTCGATGAGGATCGCGATGAACCGCTCGAGCGACCCGCTCACCGCGCGATGGATGACCACCGGCCGGTGGGCGGCGTTGTCCTCGCCGGTGTACGTCAGGTCGAACCGCTCCGGCGCGTTGTAGTCGAGCTGGATGGTGCCCAGCTGCCACGCCCGGCCGATGGAGTCGGTCACGTCGAAGTCGATCTTGGGGCCGTAGAACGCGCCGTCGCCCTCCTTCATCTCGTACGGACGTCCAGTGCGCTCCAGTGCCGCGCGCAGCCCCGCCTCGGCGCGGTCCCAGAGCTCGTCCGACCCGATCCGCTGCTCCGGGCGCGTGGCGAACTTGAGCCGCGCCGTGAGCCCGAACGCATCGTAGTAGCCGAGGATGAAGTCGAGGAGGAACTGCACCTCCTCGGCGATCTGCTCCTCGCGCAGGAACACGTGGCAGTCGTCCTGCGAGAACTGCCGCACGCGCGTGAGCCCCGACAGCGCGCCGGAGATCTCGTTCCGGTGCAGCACGTCGAACGTGACGTAGCGCGTGGGGAGTTCGCGGTACGAGTGCTTCTGCGAGTGGAAGAGGACGTAGTGCGAGGGGCAGTTCATCGGCTTGAGCGACATCGAGAGCGCGTCCTCGGTGCTCGCGCCGTGCTCGGCCTCCTCCTTGTCCCACACCAGGAACATGTTCTCCTTGTACTTCCCCCAGTGCCCCGACTGCTCCCAGAGCTTCTTCGTGTAGAGGAGCGGGGTCTTCACCTCGAGGAAGTCGTCACGCTGCCGCTCGCGGATGAACGACTCCAGCGTGTTCCAGAGCGTGGTGCCCTTGGCGGTCCAGAACGCGGCCCCCGGCGCCTGCGGGAAGAACGCGAAGAGGTCGAGCTGCTTCCCGAGCACGCGGTGGTCGCGCTTCTTCGCTTCCTCCATCTGGTGCAGGCGCGCCTCGAGTTCCTCCTTCTTGAAGAACGCGGTCGCGTAGATGCGCTGGAGCATCTGCCGCTTCTCGTCGCCGCGCCAATAGGCGCCGGCCGCCGAGAGCAGCTTGAAGTGCTTGAGGTACGACGTGTCCGGGACGTGCGGGCCGCGGCAGAGGTCGGTGAACGGACCGTCGGTGTACGTCGAGATGATCTCGTCCGAGCCCTCGAAGTCCTCGAGCCGCTCGAGCTTGAGCGGGTCGTCCGAGAACACCCGCTTCGCCTCGGCCTGGCTCACCTCGGCACGGACGAACGGGTACTTCTCGGCGACGACCTTCCGCATCTCGGCCTCGATCGCGTCGAGGTCCTCGGGCGTGAAGGGCTTGGCGACCTGGAAGTCGTAGTAGAAACCGTCGTCGATGGCGGGGCCGAAGCCGATCGCGGCCTCCGGGCGCAGCCGGCGCACCGCCGTCGCGAGGATGTGCGCGCCGGAGTGCCGCAGCACCGCGAGCGCGCGCGGATCCTTGTCGGTGATCACCTGGAAGGCGCCGCCACGGCGGATCGGCGTCATGAGGTCCTGCACGTCGCCGTCGACGGACACCGCGATCGCGGCGAGCAGGAGGCGCGGCCCGATGGTGGCGACGACGTCACGGGCGAGCGTCCCCGGCGCGACCTCGCGCGTCGCGCCGTCGGGAAGGGTCAGGACCAGGGTCGCGGGTGCCGCAGCACTCATGGCGTCATCACGTCGAGCAGGACGGGGACCGCGCGGCCCACCCACAGTGCCGCCCCGATCCCGATGAAGACGAAGACGTAGAACAGGCTCCAGCCGACCACGAGGCGCGGCCGGAGCGGCGCGTCGGCCGTCTGGAGTCGGGGAGGGTTCTTCGGCATGGATGTTCCGAGGGGCTTGGAGCGCGCGAGGAGGAGTTCCCTGCTTGCCGCAGGACGCGCGAGGGGACAGCCTTCAAAGTAGCGGAGCGATGAAGGCCCCGCCAACCGCGAACCCCGCACCGATGCGCACCGTCCACGTCGAAGAACCCGACTCCGGCCACACCATGCTCTGGCTCGCTGCCGGCGCCATCCTCGGCCTCGCCGCCGGCGTGATGCTGGCCGACCGGATCAAGGGCCGGACGGGCTCGCTGCGGTCGTTGGCGCGCCGCGGCCGGCGTCTGGCGTCCGAGGCGATCTCGGCGTGGGGGCCGTTGCTCGACTCGGCGCGGTCCATGCGCGACGCCTGGGACGAGCCGGAGCCGGACGACCTCGACGA
>CAYXGS010000029.1:14449-43485 GCA_964464585.1 uncultured Gemmatimonas sp.
GGAGCTCGACGCCGACGACGAGGCTGACGAGGCCGAGGCGGCGATCGACGCCCGCGTCCTCGAGGCCTTCGCCAACGACCCGATCCTCATGCACCGCCCCGTGGAGATCGAGGAGCGCGATCCGGGCGTGATCGTGCTGCACGGCGCCGTGCGCACGGCGCGCGAGGTGAAGCATGCGGTGACCATCGCGCGCGGTGTCCCCGGCGTGGAGCGCGTGCGGACGCGGCTCACGGTCCGCGAGCGGCCCCGCTAACTTGCAGGGATGAGCGACACGACCGAGCCGACGCAGGCCAAGGACCTCGAGTTCCCCACCCATTTCGACTTCGCCACCGCCGAGCCCGCGCTGAGCGCGGCCTGGGAGGCGGGCGGCGTGTTCCGTGCCCATGCCGAGCGCACCAAGCGCGCCGGGGGCGCGCGCGACCCGTTCACGATCCTCATCCCGCCGCCGAACGTGACGGCGGTGCTCCACGTCGGCCACGGGCTCAACAACACGGTGCAGGACGTGCTCATCCGCTGGCGGCGCATGGCCGGCGACGAGGCGCTGTGGCTGCCCGGGACCGACCACGCGGGCATCGCGACGCAGAACGTCGTGGAGAAGCTGCTCGCCAAGGAAGGCAGGACGCGGTTCGACCTGGGCCGCGAGGCCTTCGTGAAGCGCACCGAGACGTTCGTCGAGGAGACGGGCGGGCAGATCCTCAACCAGCTCAAGGCCATCGGTGCGTCGGCCGACTGGTCGCGGACCGCCTACACCTTCTCGCCGGCGCTGTCGAAAGCGGTTCGCGAGGCGTTCGTGCGACTGTGGGAGAAGGACCTCGTGTATCGCGGGCATCGGGTGATCCACTGGTGCCCGCGCTGCCTCACGTCACTCAGCGACGAGGAGGCCGAGTTCCACGACACCGAGAGCAAGCTCTACCACGTGCGGTATCCGCTCGCCGACGATCCGTCGCGGTCGATCACCATCGCGACCTCGCGGCCGGAGACCATCCTCGCGGACGTCGCCGTCGCCGTGCATCCCGACGACGCGCGCTACGCGGCGCTCGTGGGGCGGACGCTCACGCTGCCGCTCGTCGGGATCGGGATCCCGGTGATCGCCGACAGCTACGTGGAGCGGGACTTCGGCACCGGTGCGCTCAAGATCACGCCGGCGCACGACGCCAACGACTACGAGGTCGGCAAGCGGCACGGGCTCGCGATGCCGGTGGTCATCACGCCGACCGGCATGATCGGCGCGGGACACCCCGATGACGCGCACCGCATCCCGAAGGCGCTCGAGGGGCTCGAGCGTTTCGCCGCGCGCAAGCAGGCGGTCGCGATGCTCGAGGCGGCCGGACAGCTCGTGAAGGTCGAGACCTACGCCAACTCGGTGCGCCGCTGCTACCGCTGCGACACCGTGGTCGAGCCACGCCTGTCGATGCAGTGGTTCGTCCGCATGGCGCCGCTCGCCGAGCCGGCGCTCGCCGCGGTGAAGGACGGCACCATCCGTCTCCTCCCCGAGAAGTGGGAGAAGGTCTACATCAACTGGCTCGACGGGATCCGCGACTGGAACATCTCGCGCCAGCTCTGGTGGGGGCACCGCATCCCGGTCTTCACCTGCGCGAACGGACACGAACTCGCCTACCGCGAGGACCCCACCGCGTGCCGCGACTGCGGCGCGGCGATCCTCCGGCAGGACGAGGATGTGTTCGACACCTGGTTCTCGTCCGGCCTCTGGCCGTTCTCCACGCTCGGATGGCCCGACGAGCGGAGCGCGGACCTCAAGGCGTTCTTCCCGAGCGATGTGCTGGTGACCGCACCCGAGATCCTGTTCTTCTGGGTCGCGCGGATGATCATGACCAGCTACGCGTTCCTCGGCGAGGCGCCGTTCCATACGGTCTACCTGCACGGCACCGTGCGCGACATGCAGCATCGCAAGATGTCCAAGTCGCTCGGCAACGGCATCGATCCGCTCGACGTCGTCAACCGGTTCGGGGCCGATGCGCTCCGCTGGACGGTCATCCAGGGCATGGGCCTGGGCGTGGACGTGATGCTCGACCCCAACGACCTCGACAAGTCGTTCGCGCCGGGCCGCAACTTCGCCACCAAGCTGTGGAACATCGGGCGCTTCATCCTGCTACAGGTGGGGGATGAGGCCGTCACGCCCATGGCGTCCGTGAACGCCGCGCAGCTCACGCTGGCCGACCGCTGGATCCTCGGCCGGCTCGACGCCGCCGTCGCCGAGTGCGATGCCGCGCTCGGCCCCGCGCGCCCGGCGATGGGCCACTGGCCGGAGCAGGAGCGCCAGCTCGGCCTCCGCCTCGATGCGTACGCCGAGGCGGCGCGGCGCTTCGTCTGGAACGAGCTCGCGGACTGGTACGTCGAGGCGGTGAAGACCCGCCTGGCGCAACCGGGCGCCGACCGCGAGGTGGCCCGCGCGGTGCTCGTGCACGTGTTCGACCGCGGCCTCCGGCTGCTCCATCCGATCATGCCCTTCGTCACGGAGTCGCTCTGGCAGCGGCTGCCGGGCTACGCGGCCGGCACGTTCCTCGCCCAGGCGGCCTGGCCGGCGCGCGCGACGCACGCGAGCGGCGCCGAGTTCGAGGTCGTGCGCGAGGCCATCGATGCGATCCGTGGCCTGCGGTCGGAGTACGGCGTGCAACCGGGCGCGCCGGTGCAGGCGTACGTCGCGGCCGGCGCGGGCAGCGATGTCCTCGTCGCGAACGCGGCCCTGCTCCACCGACTCGCGCGCTGCGAGATCCACGTGGGTGCGGCACCGAGCGGCGCGGCGGCGCATGCGGTGCTGCCGAGCGGGCTCGAACTGAGCCTCCCGCTCGCCGGGATGGTCGACATCGCGAAGGAGCGCGCGCGTCTCCAGACCGAGCGCGACGGCCTCGTGAAGCAGCTCGAGGCGCTGCGGGGTCGGCTCTCGAACGAGAAGTTCACCGCCAAGGCGCCGCCGGCGGTCGTCGAGGCGGAACGCGCGAAGGAGCGGGAGTGGAGCGCGCGTGCCGACCAGCTGGGGGCGAAGATCGCGGAGCTCGCCGGGTGAGGCTGCGCCCCCGCGTCGAGCTCGGCGCCCTGCTCGCGGGGCTCGTCGCCTGCGCCCAGCCCGGGATCCCGCCCGGCGGACCGGTGGACAAGGCGCCACCCGAGCTCGTGAGCGTCTCGCCCGACACAGGCAGCCTCAACGTGCGGCCCAAGTCGGTGGTGATCCGCTTCGACGAGGTCATCAACGAGCGCTCCACGCCGCTCGCGACCGGGGGCGGACGCACGACGATCGGCAGCGCTGGCGGTGGCGGGAGCACGTTCGGCAATCAGATGGGCTCCAGCCTCTCCACGCTCGTGGTCGTCTCACCCGGCGACGGCCGCGAACGCGTCTCCTGGCGTCGCACGGCCATCGAGATCGAGCCGCGCGGAGGGTTCCGCCCCAACACCACCTATCGCGTGACGCTGCTCCCCGGCCTCGGCGACCTGCGCGGCAACACGCTCAAGGAACAGGTCGAGATCGTCTTCTCCACCGGCGCCACCCGCACGACCGCGAGCGTGACCGGCGCGATGTTCGACTGGGTGGCCGCCAAGCCCGCCGCGCGGGCACGCGTCGAGGTGTTCGCCCCGGCCGACTCCTCGCTCCGCTGGAGGACCCTCACCGATTCGCTCGGCCGCTTCGCGGTGCGCGACCTCGCGCCAGGGAGCTACCGCGTGCGCGGCTGGCTCGACCTCGACAACGACCGCGCGCTCGATCCGCGCGAGGCGTTCGACTCGATCACCGTCGCCGTGGATACGGTCGCGCCCGTGGAGCTCTACGCGTTCGCGCACGACACGCTCGGTCCGCGCATCGAGAGCATCGAGGCCATCGACTCGACCGCGATGCGGATCAAGTTCGATCGCGGCGTCGCGCCGGACTGGATGCCGGACGAGCTCACGGTGGTCATGCTGCGCGCCGACTCGGCGGTGGTCCCGCTGGGGCGCATGCTGCCTGCGGCCGCCTTCGACTCGGCGCGCAAGGTGCACGACGCCCGCGCGGACAGCACCGCGCGGGCCAACGACACCACTGCGGCGGCGGCACCGGCGACCGACAGCGCGTCGCGCGCGGCGGCGCCCGGTGCACGGCCGCCCTCGCGCACGGCGCCGCGGATCCAGACGGTGCGCGAGGGCGTCGACCTGCTCGCACCGCTCGACACCCTGCCGAAGGTCCCGCCGCCGACGATGCATCGCGCGGCGCCGGTCCTCACGTGGGTCGTCGAGTTCGCGTCGCCGCTGCCGCCCGGCGCATACATGGTGAAGCTCCGGGGCGTGCGCGGCCTCACCGGTCACGTGCGTCCGTCGGAGCGCGAGCTCCGCCTGCGCGCGCCCGCGCCGGCGGCTGCTCCCGGCGCCGCTCCCGCCACCGCACCAGCACCGCCGCGCACCCGCCCGCCGCGATGAGCGACACGCGCCGCAGCCTCCCCTCCGTGAGCGGGATCCTCGAGCGTCCGGCCATCAAGGGGCTCACGCGGCATCTCCCGGCGCTGCTCGTCACCGAGGCGGTGCGGTCCATCATCGCGGGCGCGCGCGCCGGCCAGCCGCTGCCCAAGGGCGACGACGCATGGGAGCGGGCAGTGCGCGCACACGTCGCCTCGCGCACGCGCCCGTCGCTCCGCGCCGCGATCAACGCCACGGGCGTGGTGCTCCACACCAACCTCGGCCGCGCGCCGCTCGCCGCGGCCGCGCTCGAGGCGATGGTCGATGTCGCCCGCAGCGGATCGACGCTGGAGTACGACCTCGCCAGGGGCGCGCGCGGATCGCGCCACGTTCACTGCGCCGCGCTGCTCGCCGAACTCACCGGTGCCGAGGACGCGATGGTGGTGAACAACTGCGCGGCCGCGCTCGTGCTCGCGCTCCAGGTGTTCGCCGCCGGCAAGCAGACGATCGTGAGTCGCGGCGAACTGGTCGAGATCGGCGGGTCGTTCCGCGTCCCCGACATCATGGAGGCGAGCGGTACCGACCTCGTGGAGGTGGGGACCACCAACCGCACGCATCCCGACGACTACCGCCGCGCGCTCTCCGAGCGCACCGGTGCGATCATGAAGGTGCACCGCAGCAACTTCGCGGTGCGCGGGTTCGTGGCCGAGGCGTCGGTCGGCGACCTCGTGCCCATCGCCGCCGAGGCGGGCGTGCCGCTGCTGCACGACTTCGGGAGCGGGCTCCTGATCGACCTCTCCGACTTCGGCCTGAAGGGCGAGCAGACGGCGCGCGACGCGGTCGCGTCGGGCGCGACGCTCGTGCTCATGAGCGGCGACAAGCTGCTGGGCGGCCCGCAGGCCGGCATCATCGTCGGCGAGCACGCGGCCATCTCGCGGATGCGCAAGCATCCCATGGCGCGCGCGCTCCGCGTCGACAAGCTCACCCTCGCCGCGCTCGAGGCGACGCTCACACTCTATCGCGATCCGAGCCGCGCGCGGCGGGAGATCCCCGCCCTGCGCATGCTCACCGCCGAACTCAAGTGGGTGCGGTCGCGCGCGCACGTCGTGGCGACGGCGCTCGAGACCGCCGGCGCCTCGCCGGCGCCCGACGTGCGGGTGGAGCCGAGCGAGGCGACCGTCGGCGGCGGCGCCTTTCCCACCGCGCGGATCCCGTCGGTGACGGTGTCCATCGGTGGTGACGTCGTCGCCATGGAGCGGAAGTTGCGCATGGGCGAGATCCCGGTGATCGCGCGCATCGAGGACGACCGGCTGCTGCTCGACCTGCGCACGGTCGATCCTGACGACGACGCGACGCTCACGACCCTCCTGCGCGCGACCCTCGCATGAGCCCGGACACTCGAACGCCCCGCGGCGCATGACGTCATCCCTCGATGGCCAGACGGGAGCCCACGCGACCGCGCGCACCCGGAAGGGCCGCCGCGCCCTCTTCGCCGACCGCGACGGCACCCTCATCCACGACGCCCACTATCTCCGCGACGCGTCGCAGGTGGAGTTGCTGCCGGGCGCCGTCTCGTTCCTGCGCGCGTTCGCCGATGCCGGCTGGGCGCTCGTCGTGGTCACCAACCAGAGCGGGATCGCGCAGGGGATCGTGTCGGAGGCGGACTATGGCGCCGTGCGGGCGCGCCTCGACGCCCTGCTCGCCGAGCACGGCGTGACGCTCGATGCGTCCAAGCACTGCCCGCATCACCCTGACGTGTCCGGTCCCTGCCGTTGCCGGAAGCCGGGGACGCTCCTGTACGAGGAGGCCGCCGAGGCGCTCGGCCTCGACCTGAGCGCTTCGGTCTACGTGGGCGATCGCTGGCGCGACGTCGCCCCCGCCATCGCGAAGGGGGGGCGCGGGTTCCTCATCCGCAGCCCCGACACCCCCGCCGCCGACTGGGAGCGCGCCACGCATGAGGCCGAGACCGCCGGCTCGCTCGCCGAGATCGTGGAGCGCGTGCTGTGACGGCATCCGCCGCGCGCCTCGCCGTGTTCGCATCCGGCGGCGGCAGCAACCTGCAGGCCATCATCGATCACTTCGACGCCCTCGGCGACGCGGCACCCGGCGTGGTCGCGCTCGTCGTCAGCGACCGGAAGGCCTCGGGCGCGCTCGAGCGTGCCCGTGCGCGGGGCATCACCGCGGTGTGGCTCCCGCGCGAGCGCAATGACGAACTGGCGCAGGTGCTCCACGAACACCGGATCACCCATGTGGCGCTCGCCGGCTACCTCCGGCTCATCCCTCCCGCGGTGGTGCACGCGTTCGCGGGGCGGATGATCAACGTGCACCCCGCGCTGCTCCCGAAGTTCGGTGGACCGGGCATGTACGGCCATCATGTGCACGAGGCCGTCGTGCGGTCTGGGGAACGGACCAGCGGGCCCACCGTGCACTTCGTCAGCGAGCAGTACGACGAGGGCGCGACCATCGCACAGACCGAGGTCCCCGTGCTCCCCGGCGACACGCCGGAGCAGCTCGCGGCGCGGGTCCTCGCCGCCGAACACGCGCTGTACCCCCGCATCGTGGCCGACCTCTGTGCCGGCCGCGTCGCACCGCCCGCGCCACGCCCTCCGCATCCGTAGCTTTCAGCCTCCATCCTTCGGCAATCATCGCATGTCCGTCGCCCTGCTCTCCGTCTCCGACAAGTCCGGCCTCGTCGAGTTCGCCACCGGACTCCGTGACCTCGGCTACACGCTCCTCTCCACCGGAGGCACGTCCAAGGCGCTGCGCGCGGCGGGTCTCGCGGTCACGGACGTCGCCGACGTCACCCGGTTCCCCGAGATGCTCGACGGACGGGTGAAGACGCTGCACCCCGCCGTGCACGGCGGCCTCCTCGCGCGGCGGGACCTGCCCGAGCACATGGCGGCGATCGCCGAGCACGGCATCGCGCCGATCGACCTGGTGTGCGTGAACCTCTATCCGTTCCGCGAGACGGCGACCAAGCCGGGCCTCGCGCCCGAGCACGTGATCGAGCAGATCGACATCGGAGGTCCGTCGATGCTCCGCAGCGCGGCGAAGAACTTCGCGGCGGTGACCGTCGTGGTCGACCCGGCCGACTACGGCACCGTGCTCGCGGCGCTCGCCGAGGGCGGCGATGCGACCGCGCTCCGGCGCGACCTCGCCGAGAAGGTGTACGCCCACACCGCCGCCTATGATGCCGCGATCGCCGGCTGGTTCGCGGCGCAGCGCGGCGACCGGTTCCCCGAGCGGCTCACGCTCGCGTTCGAGCGCGCGCAGTCGCTGCGCTATGGCGAGAACCCCGGCCAGCAGGCGGCCTTCTACGTCGAGCAGGCCGGCGCAGGCCTCGGCGCGCTCAAGCAGCACGGCGGGAAGGAGCTCTCGTTCAACAACCTCCTCGACCTCGAGGGCGCGATGCTCGCCATCGCGCCGTTCAAGCAGGAGACGGCCTGCGCGATCGTGAAGCACACCACGCCCTGCGGCCTCGCGACCGGCCGGAGCGCACTCGAGGCGTACCAGAAGGCGCTGGCCTGCGACCCCGTGTCGGCCTTCGGTTCGGTGATCGCGTTCTCGGTGGAGGTCGACGAGCCCTGCGCGCAGGCGGTGGCGAGCCTCTTCGTGGAATGCATCGTCGCGCCGAGCTTCACGCCGGAGGCCCTCGCCGCGCTCGGGGCCAAGAAGAACCTGCGGGTGCTCGCGGGCACGCCGCGCGAGGACACCGGCGCACTCGACATCAAGCGGGTCCGCGGCGGCATCCTCGTGCAGGAACGCGCCCCGGCCGACCTCGATGACGCCGGCTGGAAGGTCGTCACCAAGCGGCAGCCGACCTCCGCCGAGCTGAAGGACCTGCTCTTCGCATGGCGAGCCGTGGCGAGCGTGAAGTCGAACGCCATCGTCCTGGCCCGGGACGGGGCGACGATCGGCATCGGCGCGGGGCAGATGAGCCGAGTGGATGCCGCGTTCCTCGCCGTGCACAAGGCCCGCTCGGTGGGCCACGACACGCTCGCCGCCGCGCTCGGCTCGGACGCCTTCTTCCCGTTCCGGGACGGCGTGGACCAAGCCGCGCAGGCAGGGGTACGCACGATCGTCCAGCCCGGGGGGTCGGTCCGCGACGAGGAGGTCATCGCCGCCGCGGATGAGCACGGGATCGCGATGGTGTTCACCGGACAGCGCACCTTCCGGCACTAGCGCCGCGTTCGCCGGCCGAGGGAACAGGGCGGGACCCGGCGACCACGTCTCCACGCGACCTCCATCCCTCAGCCTTCATCTTCCTTCGGGCGCGCTCTAGCTTTCCCGTCTCCCCAATCTCTCCGCCGATGTCCCAAGAGCTCGACTACCGCCCGTCCTACCTCGCTGCCGCGATCGCCGCCGGGCTGACGTTCCTCCTCTACCTCGTCACGCTCTCCCCCGAGACCGCGATGTGGGACACGAGCGAGTACATCGCCGCCGCCTACACGCTCGGGCTCCCCCATCCGCCGGGGAACCCGTTCTTCGTGCTGATCGGGCGCGTGTTCGCGATCCTCCCCATCGCGCCGAGCGTGGCGATGCGGATCAACCTGCTCGCCGCGATCTCCAGCGCGGTGAGCGCCGGGATGTGGTTCCTCATCACCGAGCGGGTGCTGGTCGGCTGGTTCGAGAAGCGCTGGCAGCGGATCGTCGGCGGCTCGCTCGCCGCGCTCATCGGCGCGACGGCGTTCACCGTCTGGTCGCAGTCGGTCGTGAACGAGAAGGTGTACACCATCTCGCTCGTCGGCCTCGCGATCTCGGCCTGGCTCACCGTCCGCTGGTGCGATGAACCCGATGGCAAGAAGGCCGATGCGACGCTGATCATGCTCGCGTATCTCGCCGGCCTCGGCTACTCGAACCACATGGCGGGCATGCTCGCCATCCCGGCGATCGGCATCGCGGTGCTCATCCGCAAGCCGGCGACGATCCTCCGCTGGAAGTTGATCCTCGGCGCGGTCGGCGCGCTCATCCTCGGCGGCAGCTCGTTCGCCACGCAGCCCATCCGCGCCGCGCACTTCCCGGCGATCAACGAGGGCGAACCGACCGCCTGCCGTGACGGCCTCGCCGTGTCGTGCACCTTCAGCGAAGGCACCTACCGCGCGTTCAAGTACAACTTCGACCGCGGGCAGTACGCGAAGCCGCCGGTCACCGAGCGCCAGGCCCCCTTCTCGGCGCAGGTCGGGATGTGGTGGCTCTACTTCAAGTGGCAGTGGCTCCGCGACGCGCACAACGAGAACCCCGGGTTGCAGGGCGGCCTCGCCGCGCTGTTCCTCGTCCTCGGCATCCTCGGTGGGTGGGTCCACTACCGCCGAGATCCCCGAAGCTTCGCGTTCTTCGGGCCGCTGATGCTCACGCTGACGTTCGTGCTCATCTATTACCTGAACTTCCGGTACGGCGCGTCGCAGGATCTCGAGCTCGGACGCAACGTCGAACGCGAGGTGCGCGACCGCGACTACTTCTTCCTGTGGAGCTTCTCGGCCTGGTCCGTCTGGGCGGCGCTCGGCCTCGTGTACCTGTGGGAGTCCATCGCCGTGCTGCTCGGCGCCGAGAAGGTGAAGGTCGGACTCGAGACCTTCGACCTCCCGACCACGCGCAGCTTCCTCTACTCGTCGCCGCTGCTGCTCATCGCGTTCATCCCGCTGTTCGGCAACTGGAAGGCGAGCACGCGCGCCGGACAGACCGACACGGCCGACTTCGCGATCGACATGCTCAACTCGGTGGAGCCGTACGGCATCCTCGTCACCGTCGGCGACAACGACACCTTCCCGCTGTGGTACGCGCAGGAGGTGCTCGGCATCCGCAAGGACGTGACGATCGCCAACACGTCGCTGCTCAACACGGACTGGTACACGCGGCAGCTGATCCGCCGGCCCATCTACGAGTACGACGAGGCGAACGGCCCGGCGGCGTTCCGCGGGAAGACGTGGCCCAAGCCCACCGGCCCCGTCCTCAAGATGACGATGGACGAGGCCGACCGGATGCGGCTCTACGAGGACGTGCGCGTGCCGAGCACGTTCACCAAGGGGAACATCCGCGCGGTGATCCAGCCGCGCGTCGTCCCGCGCGCCGAGATCCTCGTGATCCGGATGCTCAACGACAACGACACGCGCACCATCCACTTCAGCCGCACCTCGGCCGACCTCGCCGAGTCGCTCGGTCTGGGACCGTACGTGGTGATGCAGGGCCACACCCGCCGCTTGATGAACGACACCGTGCGGGCCGGCGGTGACATCGTCGCGGTCCCGGGCGAGGGCTTCGTGGACGTGAAGCTCTCGAAGGCGCTGTGGGATGAGTTCAAGGCGCCGGCGTCGCTCATCCGGAAGGGCGACTGGATCGACCAGCCGTCGATCGGCATCCCGTACCTGGTGGTCACCACGGGGCTCGCGACCGCCGAGGCGCTGTTCCAGTCGGGCCGGGGCGCCGAGGCGAATGGCATCATCCGCACCGCGCGCGACGTCGCGCTGGCGATGCAACTCAAGCAGCTCGCGGCGGCGCTCCCGGTGGACGCCGGACTCCCGTCCAGCGACTCGAATGCGATGACGACGATCCCGCTCCGTCCGCCGGCCGCGCAGAAACAGCCGTGAGTCCGCGCTGAGCGCAGGAGAGAAGGCACGAGAAAGGGCCCGCCGATCGGCGGGCCCTTTCTCGTGGCGATCCCTCACGCGGGTTCGGCCAGGCCCGACATCCAGCCGCGCGCCTCGTGGAACGCCGTCGCGGCCTGTTCCGACCAATGCAGGAACCCCGCGGCATCCCCGCCCCGTGCCGCGAGCTCGGCGGAGGCGCAGGTCTCGCCGAGGTGCACCGCACCGAGCTGCCGGGCGCTGGACTTCAGGGTGTGGGCGATGAGCGTCCCTGCCTCGAGATCCCCGTGCTCGGCCGCTTCGTGCAGCCGGGCCAGGTGCGCGGTCGCGAACCGCACGAAGGTCCCCATCATCTCGCGCACGAGCTCGTCGCCGCCGATCGAGCGGAGCTCGTCGACCGCGGGGCGGGCGTCTGCGGGGAGCGTGGTGGGCATCGAATGGATGGGCGAGACCTGTGCCACGATGTGTCGTCATGCGGTTACGCGCCAGCCCCGAACGACGCTGTGACCCGGGTCGTACCGCCGGTCATGGGACCGTGCCCAGGCTCCGCCCCTCTGCTTGGGTGGCCGTCGACGCGGTATCTTTCCCGCGTTCGGTCAGGAGGGCTGGCAGAATGGCTATTGCAACGGTCTTGAAAACCGTCGTCCGCAAGGACTTGGGGGTTCGAATCCCTCGCCCTCCGCTCGCGCTGGTCGCCTTGACCCTGCTCCTGCTCGTCGCCGAGGCGGTCACGCTCGGGGCCCTGTGCGGACGCGGAGAGGAGATCCACCGCGCCGCGCTCCGGAGTGACCTCCGGAATCTCGTCACCGCGCAGGAGGCCTTCCGCGAGGATTCCGGCCGGTACGCCACGGTGGAGACGCTCATCGCGCTCGGACGGTTCCGCCTCGGCACCGGGAGCGTTCCCGATTCGATCCGATCGCGCGACGACGCTTATATGGTGCGGCTCCGCTCCCGCGAGCGCGAGGAGGTGAAGTGCTTCGTCGCGGTCGGCGAAGGAGCGGCGTCGGAGGTCGACCCCGTGTGCACGCGATTCGGGTCCGAGGTGACGCACACGCGGCACGCCGTGGTCTACTTCGCGCTGCTCGCCCTCGCGCTCGGCATCCTCGTCCGGAACGCGGCGACCGGACGGATGCCGTTCGCCGTCTGGCATGCGGTGGTCCTCGCGGTCCTTTCCGTCGCGCACCCCTACTGGGATGTGCTGCGCCCACACATGATGGCGTCGTGCAGCCTCGGGGACGCGGATTACCTCAGCATCCTGCTCGCCGGGATCGCGGCGTGGTCCTGCTGGACCGCGGAGCGGCCGACGCGTGATGAGGGCCGCGCCTGACGGCATGCCGCTTGCCCAAGCCCCCCTCGACAGGTGAGATTGCACCGCTCTGGGGTCGCCCGGAGTGGAGACGTGGCCGAGTGGCTGAAGGCGGCGGTTTGCTAAACCGTTATACGGGGTTAAACCTGTATCGGGGGTTCGAATCCCCCCGTCTCCGTTGATGCGGGCCCGCCGGCCGACACTGCCGGTCGGGCCCGCCGTCGTTCCAGCGCCTTCCCCTCCGTCCCGCCATGACCGACGCCCCGCGCCTTCGCTTCGCTCCTTCGCCCACCGGCTACCTGCACGTCGGCGGCGCGCGCACGGCGCTCTTCAACTGGCTCCTCGCCCGGCGCACCGGCGGCAAGTTCCTCCTCCGCGTCGAGGACACCGACAAGGCGCGCTCCTCCGACGACTCCACCCGCGCGATCTTCGAGGGCCTCCGGTGGCTCGGCCTCGACTACGACGAGGAGGTCGTCTTCCAGGGCGCCAACCTCGAGCGACACCGCGCCGACGCGCTCGCGCTGCTCGCGGCCGGGAAGGCGTATCGTTGTTTCTGCACCGCGGAGGAACTCGCGCAGCGCCGCGCGGCCGCGGAGGCCGCGGGTGGTGCGTTCGCGTACGACCGGCGCTGCGATGCGCTCCCCGAGGACGAGATCGCGCGGCGCGTCGCGGCTGGCGCGCCCTTCGTCGTGCGCTTCCGCGTCCCCGCCGGCGACACGTCGTGGCACGATGTCGTCCACGAGCGGATCAGCTTCCCCAACAAGGACATCGACGACTTCGTCATCCTCCGGTCGGATGGCACGCCGATCTACAACCTCGCCGTCGTCTCCGATGACATCGCCATGCGCATCACCCTCGTGATGCGCGGCGACGACCACATCTCCAACACGCCCAAGCAGATCATGCTCTATGAGGCGCTCGGCGCGGCCCTGCCGCGCTTCGCGCACCTGCCCATGATCCATGGCACCGACGGGAAGAAGCTCTCCAAGCGCCACGGGGCCACGGCGGTCGGCGACTATCAGCACCTGGGCATCCTCGCCCCGGCGATGGTCAACTTCCTCGCGCTCCTCGGCTGGTCGCCCGGCGGCGATTTCGAGGAGGTCATGACCCTCGACCAGCTCATCCACGCCTTCACCGAGGACGGGCTCCTCCGGAAGGCGAGCGTGTTCGACACGAAGAAGCTCGAGTGGATGAACGGCCAGCACCTGGCGAGGATGCCGATCGCCGAGGTCGAGGCGCTCGTCGCGCCGCTCTTCGAGAAGGCAGGGCTCGCGACGGTCGCCGAGCTCGCGGCCAAGCGCGACTGGTTCCATCACCTGCTGGAGCTGCTGCGCGTCCGCGCGCGCCTCGTCGATGAGATCGTCGCGCAGGCGGCCCCCTACTTCGCCGACACCGTGACGTATGACCCCGATGCCGTCGCGAAGCAGTGGAAGGATCCCGCGGCGGTGCTACCCCTGATGACGGCGATGCGCGAGACGCTCGAGGCCCAGGCCGCGTGGGATCCGGTCACCCTCGAGGACTCGATGCGCCGGCTGGCGGAATCGAAGGGGGTCGGCGCGGGCAAGCTGCTCCAGCCCCTGCGCATCGCCCTCGTGGGGGTCGCCGCCTCGCCGGGCATCTTCGACGTGATGCTCGTCCTCGGCCGCGCGCGCACCATCCGGCGCATCGCCGACGCCGAGGCGAAGTTGCGCGAGATGGCGCACCAGGCCTGAGCGAGGAGCGTCCGAGCATGCCCGCCTGAGCATGGACGCGCCGCGCGAACCGCTCACTCCGGTCGAACGGAAGGTCTATCACTTCCTCATCGACTATCTGGCCGAGCACACGTTCCAGCCGAGCGTGCGCGAGGTCGCGCGGCATTTCCGGATCCCGTCCACCAAGACGGTGACCGACCTGTTCGCAGCGTTGGAGCGGAAGGGCTACGTGCGTCGCGTCGCGGGCCGGTCGCGCGGGTTGTTCATCGAGGGGTTCGCCGGCGGCGCGCTGACCCAGCCGGTGCCGATCGTGCGACTCGATGTGGGCACGACGATGATCACCGAAGGGCATCTCACCGTGGAGCGGGCCCTTCTCCCGTCCGATGATTGCTACCTGGTGCGCGCGGTCATCGAGGACGCGCCGGCGCACGCGGTGCGGATCGGCGACCTGCTGCTCGTGCATCCCGCCGCCCGCGCCGACGAGACGACGCCGGTCGTCGCGCGCGTGGGGGGCGCGGTGCTCGTCCGCACGCTCGAGCGGCGTGGGACCACGCTGGTGCTGCGCGGGCCGCGCCCCGGCGCGGACGACGTCGAGCTCGGCGCGGACGACGACTTCGAGATCCTCGGGCCGCTCGCAGGTTTGCTGCGGTTGCCGCTCGTCTCGCGCGAGTAGTCCGGCCCGACTAGCGCGTCAGGGCGTACAAGCGCACCGACTCCACACCGTCCGCGTCCGGCTGGACGCCGAGCACATAGTCGCGCCCCACGTCCGTGATCCGGAACGCCGCTGGTACACGGAGTCGCGCGACCGGCACACCGAGCGCAGAGACGACGACATACGCGCCCGGCAGAGTCGCCTCGCCGCCCGGTTCCGCGGTAGGGAGTCGGCGCTTGACCCACATCTCCCCACCGAAGCCGCTCACGAGCTCGGCGATCACCGGATAGTGGCGCGGCAGATGCGCGGCGTGGTACTTCCGTTCTACACCGACGCGCGCGGGCTCACTCTGCGCCGTCGCGAGTTCTCGTGCACGGGCGGCCTCCACCAGCACGTCCGTCAGCGGTACCGGTGCGTCGGGCAACCGGACGACGCGTCGCGCGCCGGTCCGCGCATCGATGCGGATCAACGAATCGCCCGCGGTGTCCCCGATCCAGACCGCGGTGCCGGTCGCCTCGACATCGAGGCGGGCCGCGAACGGTGCCGCATACAGCGCCGGCTGCGGCCGCGCCGGATCGGGTGCGTCCACGAGCACCGAGACGTCCTGTGCATCTGCGATCCACTCCGGCGTTCCTGTGAGGTCGGCGGCGAGCAGGCCGATCCGCGTCACGGCACGCCGCACGCCCAAAGGAGGGCGCAGCTCCGGCGGAGTGGACGACCGCACCACCCAGCGACCGTCGTCCAGTCGACCGTTGAGATCGGACGCTGCCGCGTCGAACTGCGGGAGCGCCGAAGCGCCGATGACCGTCGGTGTGGCGCTCAGCAGAGCGCTGGTGATACGGCGCTGGACGCCATCGTAGACGAGCGCCGTGTCCCCGACATGCCCGACCCATCGCAGAACCCGGAACTCTCCGGGCCCGCCGCCCTTCCGTCCGAATTTCGTGACGTAGACGCCGCGCGCGTCGAAGACGCGCAACTCGCCCGTCGAGCCGTCAGGGACGACGATCCGGCCGTCACCCAGCCGCCACGGCGCGCCCACCTGGAAGAGCTCCTTCGCCGGAGTGCCGTCGTCCTCGATCACGAGTGTCGGTGCGGCCGAGAGTCGCCATTCGCGCAACGGCGTTTGGGCGAGCCCGGAAGGGAGCGCGAAAGGTGCCGCGCCGACGAGGAGCAGCGCTTTCATCACGACGCGCCGACGCGTGTCGGCTGCGATCACGGTCGCGACGTCGGCGGGATCCTCGCGCCCTCATTCGCCGCCTGCGCCTCTCGCCGCTCCTTCTCCTTCCGCTCGCGCAAGGCCCGCACCGCCGCGTAGAAGTCGTCGTCGCGCGCCCGGCGCTCGGCCTGCTCGATGATCTCGTTCCGCATCGAACTCAGCCGACGTGCGCGCTCCATCGCCGTCGGGTTGCCCTGCACGCCGTTCATGGGCAGGAGCGCGAGCACCGCGGTCGGGATCGAGAAGTCGCCCAGCCGGATGTAGCGCTGGTCGACGCCGTACTTCTTGCCGCTCCGGGTGGTGTAGGTCCAGTCACCCGGGTCGCGGCCCGAGGAAGGCGTCACGCGGCGCACCGAATCCATGTAGGCGATGGCGTTCTCGCGGAGCATCAGCTCGAGCGAATCGGCGCGCGTGAGCGGGATCATCGGCGCCTCGATCTCGCCCGAGGGGGAGATCCACAGCCGCGGGTCGTTGAACGAGGGACGCACCCCGGCCGTCGGGCCGCCGCCGCCCACGAGCGGACCGGTGCCGCCACTCGGCGCTGCGGCGGCCGCCGGAGCGGTCGGGACCCCAGTGGGCACGGTCGTCGGCGCGATGATCACCGGCTCCGGCGCGGAGACCGCCGGCTCGGCGGACGGCGCTCTCCCGTCGCCACCGGCGCGCGGACGCTCGGGGCTCGGATCCGCGTTCTGCGGCACGGCGATGATGAAGCTGATCTTCTCCGGCATCACCGCATTGCCGCGGGAGTCGCGCAGGTAGTCCATCGCGACCGGCACGATGAACGACGGGACGATGATGAACAGCAGCAGGAGCTGCACGGCGAACGCCGCCGCCGACGCGCGCGGATCACCGCGACGCGCCGGAAGGAGACGGATCGCCCGCTTCTTGCTCACGCGTCCGCCCTCACCGGGTTGCGCACCTTGCTCCAGCCCACGATCTCCACCTCCACCTCGTCGCCTGGCGCCAAGGGGCCGACCCCCTCCGGCGTCCCGGTGATCACCACGTCCCCGGGTTCGAGCGTCACCGAGGCGGAGATGAACGAGATCAGCTCCGGGATCGGGAACACCATATCGCTACTGAGTCCCCGCTGACGCTGCTCACCGTTTACTCGCGTGATCATCTCGAGCGCACTGAAATCGGGCGTGCCGGCCCTCATGGGACCGATCGGGCAGAATGTGTCCTGCCCCTTCGCCCGCCACCACTGCGGGTCGCTCTTCTGCAGGTCGCGCGCGCTCACGTCGTTCACCGCGACCACCCCGCTCACCGCCGCCGCGCAGTCGGCCGGCGACGCCTTCTTGAGCCGCTTGCCGATCACCAGCCCGATCTCGCCCTCGAAGTCCACACGACCGATACCTGCGGGCAGGACGATGGCGTCACCCGTGGCCACGACCGAACTCGCCGGCTTGATGAACACCAGCGGCGTGGTCGGGACCTCGTTCCCCATCTCCTTCGCGTGCTCGCGGTAGTTCCGCCCCACGCACATGATCTTGCCCGGTCGCTGCATGACTCCAATCTACCCCTTGGAGGGCGTTTCGGCCTGCCGGTAGAAGGCCGCGAGCTCCTCCCGGAGCAAAGCCCATGGGCCCTGGATCCGGCTCGCCGGGGGCAGTCCCTCGATGAGACGCCGACCGTACCCCTTCGTTACGACCCGCGGGTCGCAGATGACCACGGCGCCGCGGTCGGTCGCCGTGCGGATCAGCCGCCCGAATCCCTGCTTGAGCCGCAGTGCCGCATGCGGGATCATGTACTCGTCGAACGAGCTGCGTCCCTCGGCCTCGATCGCCTCGCACTGCGCCGCGGTGATGGGCTCGGTGGGCACGCGGAAGGGGATCTTGCCGAGCAGGAGACCGCGGAGCGCGCGCCCGGGCACGTCGACACCCTCCCAGAAGCTCGCCGTGCCGATGAGCACGGCATCGCCGTGGTCGCGGAACCGCCGCAGGAGGTCGTCGCGGGGCGCCTCGCCATGCACGAGCAGTGGATGCCGTCCTGCCACGCCGCGCTCCCTGAGCACGCGGGCCGCCTCCTTCACGTCGCGGTGGCTCGTGAAGAGCAGGAACACGCCGCCGCCCGCGAACTCGATCAGGTCCAGCGCGGCCTCGAGCGTGCGCTGGAGGTGCTTCGCGCCCTCGGTGTTCGGCGCGGGGAAGTCGCTCGGGATCGCGAGCATCGCCTGCCGCGGGTAGTCGAACGGCGAGGCGAGCTGCGCGGTCATCGGTTCGAGCGCCTCGTCGTCGAGCCCGAGCCGCCGGGTGATGAAGTCGAATCCGTCACCCACCGCGAGCGTCGCGCTGGTGATCACGGCGGTCTCCACCCGCCGGAAGAGGTCCTCGCGCAGCAGAGGCGCGAGATCGAGCGGCACCGCGGTCGCCCCGATGTTGCGCTCGCTCCCGCGCAGCTCGAGCCAGCGCACCCGCGGCGTTCCCTCGCGGTCGGGCTTGAGCGCGGCGCGGAGCGAATCCCCCGCGGTCTGCAGCCGGCGCGCGACGCCGCGCACCTCGTTCAGCAGCGGCGCGAGTTCGTCCGACCGCTGCTCGTCGGTCTCGAGGCGCTCCCGGACCATCCGGAGGCCATCTCCCAGCAGCTCGATCTCGCCCAGCAGGTCGTCGAGCGCGGCACCGAGTCCCGCGCGCCAGATCGGGTCGTCGTCGAACGCATCGGTGAGCCGCACCTGCTGCTCGCGCCGGTCGCCCATCCAGGTGCCGAGCAGGTCGCAGAGCGCCGCACTCTTCGCCCGCGCCGCCTCGAGCGACGGCACGAGCCGGGCACGCACGAGGTCGAGGCTCGCGACGCTGAGCAGGTCGCTTCCCTTCGCGAGCGTACGTTCGAGCGCGGGGAGGAGTCCCTTCCCTCGCCGCTCGAGCCGCGAGAAGAGCCGCTCCAGTCCGCGCCTCGAGACCGACTGCCCGAGATGGTCCGCAGCCGCGTCCTCGAGATGGTGCCCCTCGTCGATGATCAACCGCTTGTAGGCCGGCAGCACCGCCGCGTCGTCCCAGCGGCCCGAGGCGCGCCGCACGGCGAGATCGGCCATCAGCAGGTGGTGGTTCACCACGACCACGTCCGCCTGCGCCGCCACGCGCCGCGCCTTGAACGCGAAGCATCGCTCGAAGTGCGCGCAGCGCAGCCGCGTGCAGAGGTCCCCCTCCGCCGCGACCTCGTCCCACACCTCGCTCTTCGGCGGCGTCGGCAGGTCCGCGAGCGACCCGTCCTGCGTCTTCTCCGCCCACGCCTCGATCATCGCGAGTTCGGCCTGCGACCCGTCGTCGAACAGCGAGGCGCCCTGCAGCCGCGCCTGCTCGAGCCGCAGCAGGCAGAGGTAGTTGCGCCATCCCTTCAGGAGCGCGAACCGCACCTTCTGGTCGGTGAGCGTCGACTCCAGGAACGGCAGGTCCTTCCCCGTCAGCTGCTCCTGAAGGGTGATGGTGTTGGTGCTCACCACGGTGCGCTCGCCGCTCTCCGCGGCCCAGCGCAGCGCCGGCACGAGATACCCGAGTGACTTGCCGACGCCGGTCCCCGCCTCGATGAGCCCCACGCCGCCGCGCGAGAACAGCTGCGCGATGAGCCGCGCCATCTCGCGCTGGCTCGGGCGGTCCTCGTAGCGGCCCAGTTCGGCGGCGATCGGTCCGTCGGGGCCGAGGATCCCCGCCACATCCCCCGGCGCGAGCTCGGCCTTCTTCCTGGCGCGCGGCACCTCGACCACCACATAGAGCCGCGCCGCGTCGTTGTCGACGATCGCGAACCCGATGCCATCGTCGTGCATCCGCGCCGCGACCGCGAGGTCGGCCTCGCTCGGCTCGAGCCATCCGCTCGGATGGTTGTGCACCAGCAGCTCGCCGCGGTTGGCGAACCCGGGCAGCGCGAGCACGCTCTGCACGTCCCCGCGTGCGACCACGCGGGCGGTCTGCACCACACCGTCGTCGTCGATCGTGCAGACGAAGCAGACCTCCCGCTGGCCCGCGAGCCGGATGGCCGAGCGGATCGCCGCGGAGGCGCCCGGCGTCAGTCGATCGACCTCGCCGTGGAACCCTGCCGGGCTCGCCTCCGACGCGGCCTCCTGCGCCATGTCCGCGGCACCGCCTGCCGCCCGGTGCGCCCTGCCATCCGCCCTCCGCCTTCCGCCTGCTCCCCCTCTCACGTCTTCAGCGCCTTCTTCTTCGCTGCCGGGAACAGGACGTTGTTCAGGATCAGGCGGTAGCCGGGGGAGTTGGGATGCAGCGCGAGGTCGGTGGGCGGCGCCCCGATGTTGTGCTGCGGGTCCTCGGGATCGTGCCCGCCGAGATAGGTCCACGACCCCTGGCCGTAGGTGCCATGGATGTACTTCACCCAGGGCGCCCCTTCCTCGTGCGCGAGCACGGTCACGCCCGGCTTGAGCACCTTCCGCATGAACGAGGTGGTGACCCCGTAGTAGTCGCCGATCACCGTGCGGTGGTCCTGCACGAGCATCGTCGCCACCGGATCGAACTTGGCCGAGAACCCGAAGAGCGAGAACGTGCCGAGCGGCTGCCGCCGCGAGGGGACGTTCACCTGATGGCCGTCGATGTCGCTCATCGCGTTCACCCCGGCAGCGAACTCCAGGTGCGCGCCCTGCGTCGCGAACGTGCGCTCCCACTGCATCTTGGCGTCGGCGTCGGGGTCCATCGGCGTGCCGTCGCTGAACGGGCCCGCGATGTCGACGCCACGCGCGCCCACCGCGAGTTCGAGTGTCTCCGTCGCGCCGCACATCGCGAAGAGGAAGCCGCCGCGCTCGACGAACGCGCGCAGCCGGTCGGCCACCGCCTTCTTGAGCGCGGGGATGTCGCCGAGGTTGTGCTTGCGCGCCGTGGCGAGGTCGCGGTCGCGCGCCTGGATGAACCACGGCGCATCACGGAACCCGAGGAACAGCTTGTTCTGCTGTCCCGTGAAGTCCTCGTGATGCAGGTGGATCCAGTCGAACTGCGAGAGGTCCGTGCCGAGGACGTCGTCGTCCCAGATCTTCTTGTACTCGATGCCCGCGTACTGCAGCGCGAGGGTCACCGCGTCGTCCCAGGGTGGCGCGTCGGGCGGCGTGTACACGGCGATGCGCGGCGCCTTCTCGAGCGGCACCGCGTCCATGTTGCCGTCGGTGATCTCCTTCCGGATGGTCTCCACGCGCGCCGCGTCGGCCGGCTCGAACGTCACGCCGGCGAGCGCCGCGGCGCGCCGCAGGCTCGGCAGGTCGGGGATGAGGAACGCCCCGCCGCGGTAGTTGAGCAGCCACTCGCTCCGGATGTTGTCGGCGAGCGCGCCGAACACCACGCCGTAGGCCTTCAGGTGGTTGGCCTGCGCGTCGTCCATCGGGACGAGGAGGTGCTGGGCGCGCACCGGGAGGGCGACCACGACCGCCAGGCCGATGGCCCCGAGCGCGCGCGCGAACAGTCGGGAGTTCCGCATGTCAGGAATCATAGTCAGGAGACGGTGCCGCGCAGTGCCTCGAGTTCGCGTCGCGCCTGCGGGACGAGCGCGCTGCCGGGGTAGTCGATGATCAGGGTCTCGAGGTGTTCACGCGCGCCCTTCACGTCCCCGCGCCGCCGCAGCGAGCGCGCCCATTCGAGCTGGGCCTCGGGCGCCTCTCCCGACGCCTTGTGCTCCTCGGCGACCCGCCTCCAGAGCGCCACCGCGCGGTCCTCGGCTCGGCGTGCGGTCTCGATCCGCGCCGCGAGCGTCAGGAGCAGCGCGGCGCCTTCGGGCACCTCGGTGGCCGCCGACTCGAACCGCCGCGACGCCTGCGTGGAATCGCCGCGCGCGAGCGCGAGGAACGCGAGCCCGATCCCCTCGGACTTGGCGAGCCTCGTGCGGTTGAGCACCGAGAGCGCGCTGACGACGTCCTGCCCGGGCACCTCGGTGTTGCGGAGCGCGGTGCGCGCGGTCGCGAGGTCGCCGTCGAACAGCGCGAGCCAGCCGGCGACCGCATCCTCCGCCGCGAGCGGCGCGTCCTTGAGCGCGAGCCGCGCCTTGCCGATGTCGCCCGCGCGGATCCACGCCCACGCGATCGTCCGCGCCTGTGCGCGCACGCCCTCGGGGCCGATGGTCGCGGCCGCGCGCGCGAGCACCCCTTCGGCCTCGCGCGCCTGACCGAGCCGCGCGAGCGCCTCCAGCTCCACCGGCAGCACCTCGACCGTCCGGCGCGGCTCGGGGAGCATCGCCGCCGCGCCCCGAGCGAGGCGGAGCGCGGCGGGCGCATCGTCGGCACGCATCGCCGCCTGCGCACCCCGGAGGGCGATGTCCGCATCGGGGCGCGCGGCATGGATCGCCGCCAGCGCGTCCCGCGTGGTCGGCCACGCGCGCGCGCGCTCGACCTCATCGGCGAACTGACGCCAGATCGCCACCACGGTGTCGGTCGGCTGCAGCCCGGCGAGCACGCTCCAGCCGTTCCGCGGCGCGTTCCACGCGACCTCGAGGAAGGCGAGCGACTGGAGCGCCCCGACCGACGTGGGCGCACGCACCAGCACCGCGCGGATCGCGTCGCGCGCGGCGGGCGGCGCCGGCTGCAGCGAGAAGATCGTCGCCTGCTCGTAGTATTGCTCGTCGGCCATCACGTCGCGCCACGCCTCGGCCGATTCGCGCCAGAGGCCGAGCGCGGCGCGCATCTGCGCGACCTCGAGCACGAGGGCGCGCGTGGTGCCGAGTGCGTCGGCGGCCTGGCGCAGCACGGTGTCGGCGGCGGCGGCGCGGCCGTTGAACAGCAGCACACGCGCGTACTCGCGGTACGGCGTGACGTCCTTGGGATTCAGATCGCGCCAGTCGGCGAACGCCCGCGAGGTGCGCGCGTCGAGCCCGATCGTGGAGTACACCCGGAGCTGCGCCGCGCGGATCTGCCAGTCGCGCGGGTTGCGCGTGATCACCGTGTCGAACAGCGGGAGGAGCGAATCCTCCTGGGCGAGGATCGAGAAGGTGCGTTCGAGCCCGAGGACCGCCGCCGTCACCGCGCCGGCATCGAGCGCGGCGCGCCACGCGGCGATGGCGTCGCGGTGCTTGCCGGCGGACTCCGCTTCGAGCGCGCGCGAGACGTGCGGGGCCGCCGGGTCCTGCGCCGCGACCGTGCGCGCCACGGGCGAGACCAGCGCGAGCAGCGTCGCCGTGAGCGCGGCGAGGGCCGCACCGCCGATGGACCGCCCCGCGCGCGAGGGCCCGCGCGCCGCAGCGCCGGGCCGCCCGATCACGGGTTCTTCTCCGCGTTGAGCCGGCGGAAGTACTCGATCACGAGCCGCCGTTCCTCGGCCGAGAGCCCGCGCAGCTCCTCCCACGTGGGGACGGTGTAGCGGTCGGCGGCCTTGTCGCGCGCCGGGCCGCCGGGCGGCGTGAACCGCGCGGTGCCGCGGGCCGCGCGCGACTCGCGCCGCTGGCTCTCGTCCTTCTGCTCCTGCTCGAGGGCGCGGCCCGCGTCGAGCATGCGACGGAAGAGCCGTTCCTGCCGCGCCTGGGTCGCCGCGTCCACCACGCCCTGGTCGAGCGCCTGCGCGAGCTGCCGCGCCTCGCGCGCCATCTCGGTCGCGCGCCCGGTCGGATCCGCGTCGGCGACCTCGTCGAGCGCCCGCGCCACCTCGCGCTGCGAGCGCGCGAGCTCGCGCGCCTTGGTCCGGTTCGCCGCGTCGATCGCGTCCTGCGACGGACGCGACTGCGCGCCCGGGAAGAGGCTCTGCATCTGCCCGTTCAGCGCGCCCTGCTGCTGCGCGAGCTGCTGCATCTGCTGCATCATCTCGGGCAGGCCGCTCGCGCTCTGCGCGTCGTTCGCCCGCTCGCGGTCGCGCGTGAGCTGGGCCGCGGCCTGCCGCATGGCGTTGGCGGCATCCTGCATGGACTGCGACGCCTGGCCGCGCTGGCTCTGCGCCGACTCGCGCGTCGCCTGCTCCGCCCGCTGTTGCGCCTGGTCCAGCATCTGCTGCGTGCGCGGCGACACGAGCGCGGACTTCTTCGCTTCCTCGGCGAGCCGCTTGCGCGCCTGCTCCATGCCCTGCTGGAGCGCGGCCTGCTCCGCCCGGAGCGACGGATCGCTCGGGTTCTGCTGCATCTGGCGCGCGAGGTCCTCCTGCTCGGTCGCGAGCTGGAGCATCTCCTGCACCGACTGGTCGATGGCGTCGGTGAGCTCCCCCTTCCACTCGCCGACCTGTCCCTCGCGGGCGCGCTGCATGGACTGCGCGGACTGCTGCATCGAGCGCGCCGCCTGCTGGGCGGCGTCGCGGGCACCCTGCTGCGCCTGCTCCCGCTGGGCGCCCTCGGGCATCCGCTGGGCATCGCGCGCCTGACGCATCGCCTCCTGCAGCGAGGCCTCGGCGCGGCGGGCCTCCTCCTGCGCCCGCTCGCTCTGCGACGCGCCGGTGGCGGCCCGTTCGCGCTCGAGGCGCTCCTGCAGCGCCTGCATCTGCTGCGAGAGCTCGCGCGTCTGGCGGGCGAGCTGGTCCGCCCGCTGGGCGTCCGCCCCGCCCGCCTGCGTGCTGTCGGCGAACGCCTGCTGCTCGCGCGCCAGGTCGCGCGCCTGGTCGCTCACGCTCTGCATCTGGCCTTCGAGCGCCGCGCGCTTGAGCATCTCGGCGCTCTTCTCGAGCTGCTCGCGCATCTTGCGCTGCTGCTCGGCGAGGTCGCGCAGCGACTGGCGCGTGCGGTCGCCATCGAGCTGCTGCGTCGCGCTCTCCACGCGCTGCAGCGCCTCCTGCATCTCGGGCGTCATCGCCTCGCGCAGCAGCTTCTGCGCGTCCTGCAGCTGGCGCGCGAGCGCCGTATCGAGCGCGCCGGCCGCGCGCAGCCGGTCCTCCATCTCGCGCGCCGCCTCCTCGAGCGACTGCACGCGCTCCTGCAGGGCGCGCTGCTGTTCGGCGATCTCCTTCGCCGCCGTCGCGCCCTCGAAGTTCATCGGCGTCGCGCCCGGACGCTGCTGCGCGCCCTGTGGGTTCTGCGGGTTCTGCGGGTTCTGCGGGGCGTTGGGATCGGCTCGGTCGGCCTGGTTCGGCGCGCCGGTGCGATCGCTCCGCGTCTGCGACGCGGTCTCGGTGCGCTCGGCGAGCTTCGATTGCGCCTGCACCGCGGCGTTCGCCGCCGCGACGGCCGCGTCGCTCGCGGCCTGCGCCGCGCGCCGCTCCTCGTCCGTGCTCGGCACGCGGAGGATCAGCGGCCGGCTCAAGCCCTCGCGCTCACCCGGCGCCGCGTCGCGCGCGACCGCCACGTACTCCACGCGCCAGCCGGGCTGCAGCGGGAGGTGGCCCATGTCCTGCACCGCCCCTCCGATCCACTCCGCCTCGCGCGCGTCGCTCAGGCGGTAGGTCGCCGAGTCCTGCACCACACCCAGCGGGTCGAGCACCCGCCGCCGAAGCCACACGCCCGTGAGCGCATGATCGTCCTGGGCGAGCATCTCGATCCCCACGCGGTCGGTCGGACCGACGAGCGCCTCGCCCGTGGGCTCGAGGATCTCGATGCGCGGGAGCGAGTCGTCGAGCACTTCCACCGAGAGCGGCGCCGGGAGGTCCTCGATCGTCGTCCGCTCGCCGCGCGCCTCCCAGGTGAAGGTGGCGCTCCGGGTCGGCGACCAGGCGCCGGTGAAGGTCGTGCCTTCGGCGCGGAAGGTGATCCGTGCCTCGTCGGCGACCAGCGCGACCGCGGCCAGCGCCTCCGACGAGTGTCCCTCGAACGCGAGCCGCGTGCCGGCCGGCAGTCGCAGGGGCAGGTCGGCATCGAGCCGTTCGTTCGCGCGATTCAGGTAGGCGGGATATGTCGCGCGGATGGTCACGTCACCGAGGAACGGCCGGTCGACCACGCGCACCACCGCCGTATCGCTCTCGGCCCGGCCGTCGCTCGCGAGCAGCGCGAGATCGGCGTCGATCGGACCGAGCGTCACCACCGCGATCCCGTCGGTGCCGACGGCCAGCACGGTGTCACGCCAACCGGCGCCGGTCACGCGCCAGCGCACGCGGACCGCCCGGCGTCCCTCGGCCTGCACGGTGAAGCTCGCCGACGTGCCGCGCTGGATGCGGCGCGGCGCCTCGGGCAGCGCGAGCGCCGGCAGAAGTGTGCCGCGCCACGCGGCGACCGGGTTGAGGAGTGCCTGCCAGCCGTCGGCGCGCTTGGCGAAGCTCCCGCTCGCGAGCACCATGATGTTGGCGAACGCGATGCCGGAGAAGGCGGCCGCGCGCACGATGCGGCGCCGGTGCGCCGGCGCGGGGCGTTCGGCGACGCCACCGAGCTTGGCGCCGAGCGTGTCCGCGGCGCGGCCGACGAAGGCGCCCCCCTCGTGTGCGACCTCGAGCAGACCGGTCAGCGCGCCGCGCCGCAGCCGCTGTTCCTCCTCGATCGCGCGTGCGACGGCGCGCGGCTCGGTCCGCGACCGGATCCGGCGCGCCACCAGGTACGCGAGTGCCGTGCCGCCCACGAGCGCCACGCCCCACACCAGGAAGGGCACGATGGCGGGCAGCGTGAGCCAGCGGCCGCGCGCGAGCCACATCGCGCCGGCGGTCAGCAGCGCCGCCGCGGCCGCGAGCGGCACGAGGGCCATCGCCACGCGCGCGGCGCGCGAGAGGCGGCGGGTCTCCGCCGCGACGAGTTCCAGGACGCTCATCGGCCCGGCCCGCTGGTGACGGCGTACACGAACAGGTTCACTCCCATGCGGATCGCCGCCTCATGGGCCGACGGCGGATCGTCCGCGTACGTGCCGATGTCCTCCCAGCCGTTCCCGAGGTCGCTCTCGCTCGAGTAGAACACCGCCAGCCGGTCCCCTACGAAGATCCCGTACCCTCGCGCCGGCTTCCCGTCGTGTTCGTGGATCTTCGGCACGCCCTCGGGGAACGGGTACACGATCCGATAGATCGGATGATCCAGCGGCACATCGACGAGCTTCCGGTCGGGGAACACCTTCGCGATCTCGCGGCGGAAGTGCTCGTCGAGCCCGTAGTTGTCGTCGGCGTGGAGGAACCCGCCCCGCAGGAGGTACTCGCGCAGGCGCGTGACCTCGGTGTCGCTGAACTTGATGTTCCCGTGTCCGGTGAGGTGGAGGAACGGATAGTCCCACAGCCGCTCGTCGAGGATGGTCGTGCGCACCTCGCGAGGTTCGACGGCGAGCGTCGTCCGCTCGCGGATCGCCGCGATGAGGTTGGGCAGGCTCGATGGATTGGCGTACCAGTCATCGCCCTCGTACTGGAGCCGCGCGACCGCGAGTCGCGGCGCGCGCGCGACCGGCGCCGCATCGGCCGACGACGGCGCCACGCGGCCGGGCATCCACGCCCCCACGACCAGCGCGCCCGCGGCGAGACCGAGGATCGAGCGGACGGGTCGGGACGAACGCTGCACGTGGGTGCTCACTCTTGGGCGATCCGGTAGGCGAGGTTCCGTGGCGCGTGGGCGGTCTCCACCAATACGCGCGTCACGTCCCGCGCGCTCAACCCCTCGGCCTTGAGCGCCGCCGCCTTGGCGCGGAGGGCCGATTCGTCGAGGGCCAGCGGCGGCGCCCCGGCCACGAGCAAGACCACTTCGCCCCTTGGCTCCGCCTGTGAATAGTACTGCGCCAGTTCGGCCACCGTTCCTCGCCGGAACTCCTCGTACTGCTTGGTCAGCTCGCGCGCGACGACGGTTTGCCGGGCGCCCGCCCCGGCCTCCGCGAGGTCGCCCAGCGTCTCGGCCACGCGATTGGGGGACTCGTAGAGCACCGCGGTGTGCGGCAACGCGGCGATCTCGGCCAGCGTCCGCGTCCGGTCACCGCCCTTGCGGGCGAGGAACCCGAAGAACGTGAACCGGTCCGTCGGGAGCCCGCCGGCAGCGAGCGCGGCGAGCATCGCCGACGCTCCGGGCACGGGCGAGACCCGCACCCCGGCGGCGATCGCGGCGGCGACCAGCCGATGCCCGGGGTCGGAGACCATGGGCGTCCCCGCGTCGCTCACGAGGGCGAAGGACTCCCCCGCGACCAGGCGCTCCACCAGCCGCGGCGTCGCCGCGGCCTCGTTGTGCTCGTGATAGGCCACCAGCGGCGTGCCGATCCCGAACCGATCGCACAGCACGCGCGAGTGCCGCGTGTCCTCGGCGAGGATCGCATCGACGCCGCGGAGCACCTCCACGGCCCGCCCCGAAAGGTCGCCCAGGTTGCCGATGGGGGTGCTGACGATGTGGAGGGTCCCGGGCGTCGCCGCGCCGGGATCGGTCACCATTGCGGCTTCCACGGCAGGGCATCGAACAGCCCGGCGGCACTGAACATGTGCCGCCGCTGCGTGGTCAGCTCCTTGATCGCCACCTCGGGATCGAGCCCGCCGGTGGCCAGTGACCGCAGCGCGTCCGCGAGCCACGCCGCGACCGCGGCCGTGAGCATCGCCGTGTCGGTGACCGGATCGCGCACGGTCGGCATGCTCGGCGAGAAGCGCTCGAGCAGCGAGAACTTCGCGACGGCCTGCCGACGCGCCGCCTCGACCACCTCCGCGGCGTTCGCCGCGCCCGCCTTCTCGAACCGCGCGACGAGCGCGGCCACGAGGTCCCGATAGGCCTGGATGAGCGCCGGCGACGCCTGGGCCGGGAGCGCCTCGGCGCGCGGCCACAGGCGCACGATCGGCTTGGCGGCCGCTCCGTGCGGATCGACGAGCGCCTTCACGTGCGCCTTCACGTCGCCCGGACGGGTGTCGGAGAAGAATCCCCGCACCGGCGAGCCCGACGCGACCATCACGTAGTGCACCGCGCCGTCCACCTGCAGCTCGAGCGCGCCATCGTGCATGGTCGCGTAGAGGAAGGCGAGCAGCGCGTCGCCGTCCTCGAGCTTCAGTTCCCGCGGCCACGGCAGCGGCGTCCCCGTCTGCGTCGCCCACATGGTGTCGAGCTGCTCGTCGGTCGCCTCGTGGAAGCAGATGCTCCCGTACTCGGCGGCCGTCGGCACCCGGCCGATCGCGTCGCTGATGGCGATGGGCGTGAACCGCGCCCCGTCGGTGGTGGAGGTCGCGTTCACCACCTCGCCGTCCTCGAGGAACAGCGTGATCAGCTCCTCGGGCAGCCAGACGGCGACATAGCCGTAGACGCGCGCCGACCGGTCGCGCTTGGCGTCGGTCAGGAGGTTCCGCAGATGCACGTACGCCAAGCGAGTCCGATGGAGCAGGACCCGCTTGGCGGGATACCGCAGGGCGTCGCGCGGGATGCCCATCAGTGCATGGCGGGCGTCAGGCCGCGTGCTGCTCGAACTTCGCCGCCAGCGCCGGCTTCGGGACCGCCCCGATCACCTGGTCCACCAGCTTGCCATCCTTGA
>CAYXGS010000030.1:0-41708 GCA_964464585.1 uncultured Gemmatimonas sp.
GCCTCGGCGTGCTCGGCTGGGGCGTGGGCGGGATCGAGGCCGAGGCCGCGATGCTGGGCCAGCCCGTGTCGATGCTCATCCCCGAGGTGGTCGGCTTCAAGCTCACCGGCAAGCTCCCGCTGGGCGCGACGGCGACGGACCTCGTGCTCACGTGCACCGAGATGCTCCGCAAGAAGAAGGTCGTCGGCAAGTTCGTCGAGTACTACGGCCCCGGCCTCGGCACGCTCGCGCTCGCCGACCGCGCGACCATCGCGAACATGGCGCCCGAGTACGGCGCGACGATGGGCTTCTTCCCGGTGGACGAGGAGACGCTCAAGTACCTCCGCCTCTCGGGGCGCAGCGAGCATCAGGTGAAGCTCGTCGAGGCGTACACCAAGGCGCAGGGCCTCTTCCGCACCAACGACACGCCGGACCCGGTCTTCACCGACACGCTCGAGCTCGACCTCTCGACCGTCGTGCCCTCGCTCGCCGGCCCGAAGCGTCCGCAGGACCGCATCGCGCTCACGAACGTCAAGGCGAACTACGCCGAGTCGTACAAGGCCGAGAAGGAGCGTCTCGCGGCGGCCGCGGCGGCGAAGGCCGCCCCGGCGGCGAACGGCGCGGCGGCGGCGACGATGGTCTCCGAGGGCGGGCCGGTCGCGACCGTGCCCTGCGAACACCGCGGCGAGAAGTTCGACCTGAAGGACGGCGCGGTGGTCATCGCGGCGATCACGTCGTGCACCAACACGTCCAACCCGAGCGTCATGCTCGCCGCCGGCCTGCTCGCGCAGAAGGCCGTCGCCGCGGGCCTCCGGACCAAGCCGTGGGTGAAGACGTCGCTCGCCCCGGGGTCGAAGGTCGTGCGCGAGTACTTCGCGAAGGCCGGGGTGCAGCCGGCGCTCGACGCGCTCGGCTTCCAGATCGTCGGCTACGGCTGCACCACCTGCATCGGCAACTCCGGCCCCCTCCCGGAGCCCATCTCCAAGGCCATCGACGACGGCAAGCTCACCGTCGCCGCCGTGCTCTCGGGCAACCGCAACTTCGAAGGCCGCGTCAATCCGCAGACGCGCTTCAACTACCTCGCCTCACCGCCGCTCGTCGTCGCGTACGCGCTCGCGGGACGCATGGACATCGACCTCGACAAGGAGCCGCTCGGCGTCGGCACCAAGGGCCCGGTGTTCCTCCGCGACATCTGGCCGTCCACCAAGGAGGTCGAGGACACCGTGATGAGTGCGGTGAAGCGCGAGCAGTTCATGAAGGAGTACGCCGACGTGTTCGGCGGCGACGCCGAGTGGAAGGCGATCGCGGCGCCGACCGGCAGCCGCTACGTGTGGGACGACAAGTCCACGTACGTGAAGCACCCGCCGTACTTCGAGGGCATGACGATGACCCCGCCGGGCGTGAAGCCCATCGCCGGCGCGCGCGTCCTCGGCATGTTCGCCGACTCGATCACCACCGACCACATCTCGCCCGCGGGCTCCATCGCCGAGAAGTCGCCGGCCGGCGTGTGGCTCAAGTCGCTCGGCGTGGAGAAGAAGGACTTCAACTCGTACGGCGCGCGCCGCGGCAACCACGAGGTGATGATGCGCGGCACGTTCGCGAACATCCGCCTCAAGAACGACCTCACGCCGGGCATGGAAGGCTGGTGGACCCGCACGGCGAAGGACGCCGAGCCGACCTCGTTCTACGAAGCGTCGATGGCGTACCAGAAGGCGGGCACGCCGCTCGTGATCATCGCCGGCAAGGAGTACGGCACCGGGTCGTCACGCGACTGGGCGGCCAAGGGCACCATGCTCCTCGGCGTGCGCGCCGTGATCGCCGAGAGCTTCGAGCGCATCCACCGGTCGAACCTCGTCGGCATGGGCGTGATCCCGCTCGAGTTCGTCAACGGCGAGACGCGGCAGTCCCTGGGCCTCACGGGCTTCGAGTCGATCACCATCGAGGGCATGAGCGACACCATGTCCCCGCGCGCGACGCTCACGGTGAAGGCGGATGGCAAGACCTTCCAGGTCCGCTCCCGGATCGACACGCCGGAGGAGATGAACTACTACCGGCATGGCGGGATCCTCCAGTATGTGTTGAGGCAGCTGGCCGGCGGGCGGTGAGAACCACGAGGAGCGAGTATCGAGGAGCGAGAAACGAGGCATGAGAGGTCAGGTGGAGGGAATGAAGGGCGAGGGGTGAGCGGGAGGACCCCTCCCCCTCCCCCCTCCCCTCCTCGGCCCCTCCCCCTCCCCTTCTCCCTTCGTTTCTCGCTCCTCGCTCCTCGCTCCTCGCTCCTCCCGCCCCCCCCATGCGCGTCCGCGTCCTCTATAACCCAGCGTCCGGTCGCGGCCGCGGCGCCCGCGCCATCCCGGCCATACGCGCCGCGTTCGCCCAGTGCGGCTTCACCGACGTCCGCGGCACCACCCACGCGGGCGACGAGGCGCGGCTCGTGCACGAGGCCATCGCCGACGGCATCGAGACCATCGTCGTCGCCGGCGGCGACGGCACGTGGAGCAACTGCGCCATCCCGCTGGCCAAGGCCGGCGCACCCGCGCGCATGGCGCTCCTCGCCGCCGGCACCGGCAACGACTTCGCGAAGAACCTCGGCATCGACCCGCGCGATCCCGTGGCGCTCGCCCGGCGGCTCGCGGACGGCGATGCGCGCGAGCGCGCCGTGGACATGGGCCGCGTCGACGACACCTGGTTCCTCAACGTCGCCGGGTTCGGCTTCGACGTCGCCGTGCTGCACGCGTCACTCAAGTGGAAGCGGCTGCGCGGACCCGCGGTCTACGTGGTGAGCGCGCTCCAGGGGATCCTCACCTTCCCCGGCCTCCCCATCGCGATCGACGGCGCGGCGCCGCGCAACCACCTGCTCGCGGTCTTCTCGAACGGGAAGGACTTCGGCGGCACGTTCCGGATCGCGCCGGGCGCGCGCGTGGATGACGGCCTGCTCGACGCCATCCTCATCCGCGATGTCGCGAGCGTCGCGCGACTGCCCCTCCTCGCGAAGGCCATCCGCGGCACGCATCTCGCGAGCCCGCACGTCGACCGTCACGCGACGGCGCGCATGCGGCTCACGTTCGAGGATGCGCCATGGTTCGAGGCCGACGGCGAACTGCGGCGCGCGGCGTCGCCGAACGTCGAGGTCGCGAGCGTCCCGGGCGCGCTGCGGGTGATCGACGGCTGAGACCCGCGCAGGCCCGCGCGTCCCTCGCGTGCGGGCGACCTGACCGCTATCGGATCGTGATCGGGATCGCCTGCACGTACGCGCTGGGCGAGAGGAGATGCCCCACGTAGAGCGTGTACTCGCCCGCCGGGGACCCCAGCCGCCACCACGCGGTGGAGACGAGCGAATCCCCCACCGCGAGCGTGGTGGAGATCGACCACCCGCCGCACGTCGCGACGCCCGGGGTGAACGTCAGGCGCAGGTTCCCGCCCCAGTTCAGGCCGCAGATCCGGGACGACAGCGGCACCGGCACGGTTCCCGTGTTCCGCAGCACCGAACGGACCACGATGTCCGCGCCCACCGTGAGCGACTCCGGCGTGATCGTCACGTGCTGCTCGATCCCGTCCGGCAACGAGACGCTCGGCGGCGGATCGCCCACGCCACCACCGCCGCCATCGCCGTCGAGCCCGATGATGCCACCGCACGACGCGAGGCTGATGCACAGCGCCGCCACGTGGAGCAGGGTCATCGTCGATCGCTTCCGGTCGCGCATGCTTGGGGTCTCCCTCGGTGTCCGTCCAGAATACCCCGCGGACCCACGCGGGGTCACCCCTCCGCCAGCGGTTCGCACCGCCTTTGCACCGCCGTTCGCACCGCGATTCGCACCACCATTCCCATCGCGTGCGACAGCGCGTACGCTCCACGAGGGCCACTGCCTCCCTCACCCGCCTCTGGGAGTACCGCATGACGGAGACCCTTGCTGGACTGCGCGAGGCGATCGACGCGGTCGATCGCGCGATCCTCTCGTCGCTCGCGGAACGCGTGGCCCTCGTGCGCGCCGTGGCGCGCCTCAAGCGCGACCAGGGCGTGCCCATCGTCGACCCCGAGCGGGAGGCGGCGGTCGTCGACACCGCGGGCGCCTTCGCCCGCCTGCATGGACTGAACGAAACGGAGGTGCGGAGCCTGTACTGGCGCCTCCTCGCCCTGTCGCGGCGGGAACAGCTCGAGGAACCGCGGGGTTCCATCACGACTGGCGGCTCGCCCCCTCTTCCGGCAGACTAGAGTCATGAGATCCCACACGCGTCTTCTCGCAGGACTCCTCGCGTTCGCGCTGGCGTCGCCGGCCGCGGCGCAGGACCCCGCTCCGGCCGGCGGTCCCAAGGTCGGCGACCTCGCCCCGGACTTCACGCTCCCGGCGAGCACGCAGGCCGGCGTGAACCCCACACCGATCCGCCTCTCGGAGCTCCGCGGGCAGGTCGTCGTCATCGCCTTCTTCCCCAAGAGTCGCACCCGAGGTTGAACGGTCCAAATGGAGGCGTACCGTGATCAGTACGCCCAGCTCTTCAACAACGGCAACGGCGTGACCGTGCTCGCGGTGAGCACGGACGAGGTCGAGGCCCAGCAGTCCTGGGCCGCCGAAGCCCGGTTCCCCGTGACGTTCGTGAGCGACCCGGCGGGAGTCGCAGGGAACGCGTACGACGTGAAGTACCCGGCGATCAACATGTACCGCCGGGTGCTGTTCGTGATCGACAAGCAGGGCAAGGTCGCCCACATCATGCGTCCGTTCCGGGAGCTCTCGGGCGACGCCTACATCGAACTCGGCGAGGCCGTCAAGAAGGCGCTCGCCTCCAACTGAGGCCCCGGATGATCCGCTTCGCACCGCTCGCCCGCTCGCGCTCGCTCCTGCTCACCCTCGCGCTCGCCGGTGCGGCATCGGTCGCCGGCGCGCAGCAGACCGCGGCGCCTGCGCCGGCGCCCATCCCCGACAACGGACCCAAGGTCGGGGACATGGCGCCCGACTTCACGCTGCCCACCGCCACGCGCGACGGGACCGGCGGCGAGGTGAAGCTCTCCAGCCTGCGCGGGCAGACCGTCGTCATCGCGTTCTTCCCGCGGTCGCGCACCCAGGGATGCACGGCGCAGATGAAGGCCTACCGTGACCAGTACGCCTCGCTGTTCAACGGTGGCAACGGCGTGAAGGTCCTCGCGATCAGCACCGACAGCGCCTCGGTGCAGGCCGCGTGGGCCAAGGAGGAGTCCTTCCCGCAGACGTTCGTCAGCGACGTCAACGCGGTCACCGGTCCGCTCTTCGACGTGGTGGTCGAGCGCAACGGCGCCAAGTTCTTCCGCCGGATGCTCTACGTGATCGGTCCCGACGGCCGCGTGCAGCATGTGATGCGCCCGTTCCGTGAACTCTCGGCCGACGCGTACACCGAGCTCGGCGACGCGGTGAAGAAGGCGCGCGGCGGCCATTGACCGGGCCGCGGGTCGCCGCGACGCTGACGCAGCTGTATCAGGCGGCGCTCGACGCCGCGGACCCTGCCCGCGCCGTCCTCGACGGTCTGCACGCGCGCGAGGTCGCGCTCGAGGTCCGGCGCGAGCGGCCGCACTGGATCATCGCGGTCGGCAAGGCGGCCCACGCCATGGCGCGCGCTGCTGTCGCGCACTGCGAGTCGGCCGGACTCGCCGTCGCGGGGGGGCTCGTCGTCGCGGCGAACGCCGAGGCCTCGCCGCACGAGAGCGTCGAGGCGGTCGTCGGTGACCATCCGGTGCCTGGTGCGCGCTCGGCGCGCGCCGCCGAACGCCTCGCGGCGCTCACCGACCGCATCGGCGCGGACGACGTGGTGCTGGTCCTCGTGTCCGGCGGCACGTCGAGCCTCATCGGCGCACCCATCGACGGCGTGCGCGCGGAGGACCTCGCGGCGTTGCATGCCCTGCTGCTCGGCGCCGGCGTGCCCATCTCGAGGATCAACGCGGTGCGCAAGCGCTTCTCGCGCTGGGGCGCCGGACGGCTGGCGGAGGCGCTGCACGGCGCACAGGTGATCCCGATCCTGCTGGCCGACGTGCCGAACGAGGATCCCGCGATGATCGGGTCCGGCCCCGTGAGCCCCGATCCGCTCTCGGCACACCAGGTGGAGCGGATCCTCCGCGAGGCCGGCATCGCCGTGCGCGTCCCGCTCTCGGTGGCATCGACGCTGGGGGCGATGCGCGCCGGCGCGGTGCCGGAGACGCCGAAGCCGGGTCATGCGGCCTTCGCGCGCGTGGAGGAGCCGTTCGTCGTGGGCAACCAGTCCGCACTCGAGGCCGTCGCGGCCGAGGCGACCGCGCGCGGATACGCGCCGGTGCTGCTCTCGCACACGCCGCTCCAGGGCGATGCGACCGCGGCCGGACGCGTCATCGCCCACGCGCTCGCCCGGGCACCGCGGGGCGCGCTCCTCGCGTGGGGCGGCGAGACGACGGTGCGGCTCCCGGCGGAGCATGGGCTCGGCGGCCGGTGCCAGCAGCTCGCGCTCAGCGCCGCGCAGGTGCTCGATGACCTCCGGCTGACGGATGGCTGGGTGCTCGCCGCGGGCACCGATGGGCAGGATGGCCCGGCGCGCGCCGCCGGCGCGGTCGTCGCCTCCACCACATGGCGCACCAGCGCCGCCGCCGGAGGCGAACCGTCACGATCGCTCCGTCGCTGCGACGCCTTCGCCGCGCTCGATGCGGCCGGCGCGATCATCCCGGCCCGCGAGACGGGCACGAACGTCATGGATATCGTGGTGGCGGTGCGCGCGTGAGCGGGTGAAATTCAAAGGATGAGCACCAAGGCCCCGTTCACCGTCGCCATCATCCAGGATGGCGTCGAATCGACCGCGTCCGCGACCCTCGTCGCGACCGAGACGCGCATCCGCGATGCCGCCGCGAAGGGCGCGCAGGTCATCTGCCTGAAGGAACTCTTCAACGCCCCGTACTTCTGCAAGACGCTCGACGCCTCGCGATTCGATCTCGCCGAGGAGGTCACCGGCGCGACGGTCACGCGCCTGCGGGCCGTCGCGAAGGAGCTGGCGGTGGTGCTCGTGGTGCCGATCTACGAGAAGCAGGCGCCGGGCGTGTACCGCAACAGCGCCTGCGTGATCGACGCCGACGGCGCGCTGCTCGGCGTGTACCGCAAGATGCACATCCCGCATGACCCGCTGTTCGAGGAGAAGTACTACTTCGCACCGGGCGAGTCGGCAGCGCCGGTGCAGCCCAAGGGCGTGCGCGGCCCCGATGGCGAGGCGGGCGGCTTCATGGTCTGGAGGACGCGCTACGCCACCATCGGCGTGCTCATCTGCTGGGACCAGTGGTATCCCGAGGGCGCGCGCATCACCTCGCTCCTCGGCGCGGACATCCTGTTCTATCCGACGGCCATCGGCTGGCATCCGGCGGAGAAGGCGGAGTGGGGCGAGGCGCAGGTCGACGCGTGGCGCACCGCGCAGCGCGCCCATGCGATCGCCAACGGCGTGTTCGTCGCGTCGCCCAACCGCGCGGGCTTCGAGGCCGAGGCCGGCACCGGCGGCATCGAGTTCTTCGGGCACTCGATGATCGTCGACCCGTACGGTCGCTATCTCGCCAAGGCCGGCACGGGCGAGGCGACGCTCATCGCCACCTGCGACCCGGCGCTCATCGAGTACACGCGCCGCAACTGGCCCTTCCTGCGCGACCGTCGCGTGGACGCGTACGCGCCGATCCTCAACCGCTGGATCGGGTCGTGACGCGCGACGGGAGCGCGCGGTCGTGAGCGCGGTGCGGTGGCCGGCCGAGTGGGAGCGCCACGACGCGACGTGGATCGCGTGGCCGCATCACGAACCCGACTGGCCCGGCAAGTTCGGACCCATCGCCTGGGTCTACGCCGAGATCGCGCGCGTGCTCGCCGAGCACGAACGCGTGCACATCCTCGTGCACGACGAGGCCGTGGAGGAGCAGGCCTGGCACGCGCTCAAGATGCACGAGGTGCGCGAGTCGCGGGTGCACCTGCACCTGTGCCCCACCGACCGCGTGTGGCTCCGCGACTCGGGTCCCACCGCCGTGCACCGTGCCGATGGCCGGCTGCGCCTCGTCAACTGGGACTTCAACGCGTGGGCCAAGTACGACAACTTCTCGCGCGACGCGCGGGTCGGCCGGTTCGTCGCCGACCACACCGACCTCGAGTGCCACCAGCCGCAGCGGCATGACGGCCGCGGTCGCGTGATCCTCGAGGGCGGCGGCATCGAGACCGATGGCCGCGGCACGATGCTCGTCACCGAGGAGTGGCTGCTCTCGGACCAGCAGGTGCGCAACCCGGGCTACACGCGCGCGGACTACGAGCGGACGTTCGCCGAGGAGCTTGGGTGCCCCACGACGATCTGGCTCGGCGAGGGCTGCGTGGGCGACGACACGCACGGCCATGTGGACGACATCGCGCGGTTCGTCGCGCCGGGCGTGGTGGTGCTCGCCCACGAGGAGGACCCCGCGGACGAGAACCATGCGCGCTCGCTCGACAACCTGGAGCGGCTCGCCGCCGCGACCGACGCGACGGGCGCGCCCCTCCGCACGGTCACGTTGCCCTACCCCCGTCCCGTCGTGATGGACGGCACGCGGCTCCCCGCGAGTTATGCCAACTTCTACATCGCCAACGGCGTCGTGATCGTCCCCACGTTCAACGACGCCAACGACCGCATCGCGCTCAACACGCTCGCCGACCTCATGCCCGACCGGCAGGTGGTCGGGATCCACGCCGTCGACCTCGTCTGGGGACTCGGCACCCTGCACTGCCTCACCCAGCAGCAGCCGGCGCCCAAGGGCCGCCGCCGCAAGGGAGCCACATGAGCGACGCCGCGCCCGCCGACCCGATGCTCGAGACGCTGCGCGCCCGCCTCGGCGCGCAGTACGCCATCGACGGTCTGCTCGGGCGCGGCGGGATGGGCAGCGTGTTCCGCGCGCGCGACCTCACGCTCGACCGCCCGGTCGCCATCAAGGTCGTCGCGAGCGAGGTCTCGGCCAACCCGGAGTTGCGCGCGCGCTTCCTCCAGGAGGCCCGCACGGTCGCCAAGCTGCGGCATCCGAACATCGTCGCCGTGTACAGCGCGGGCGATGCCGACGGCCTGCTCTACTTCGCGATGGAGCTCGTGCCGGGCGAGTCGTTGCGCGACCTGCTCGAACGCGAGAAGCAGGTCGAGCCCCGGCGCGCCGAGCGGATCCTGCACGAGCTGGCGCTCGCGCTCGACTACGCGCACGCCAACGGCATCGTGCACCGCGACGTGAAGCCGGAGAACATCCTGCTCGACCGTGACACCGGCCGCGCGATGCTCACCGACTTCGGCGTCGCGCGGGCGCTCGAGGGCGATGGCCGGATGACCGGCACCGGGATGATCCTCGGCAGTCCGCGCTACATGAGCCCCGAGCAGGCCACCGGCGAGCAGACGATCGACGGTCGCAGCGACCTCTACGCGCTCGCGCTGGTCGGCTACGAGATGTTCACCGGCAGGCCGGTCGTCGACGCGGGCAATGTCGCGGCGATGCTGGTGAAGCACCTCACCGAGACGCCGAAGCCCATCAGCGACGCGGTGCCCGCGGTGCCCGAGGGCGTCGCGACGGCGATCGACCGCGCGCTCGCCAAGGACCGCGACCAGCGCTGGGCCAACGGCCGCGAGATGGCCGAGGTGATCGGGATGGCGTGGACGCCGAGCGGGGCGACGTCGGGCGTGGGCGCCCGCGTGGACACCCGCATGGGCACCCGCGTCGCGGGTAGCGCGTCCGCGCTCCCGAAGTCGGCCGGGCGCCGGCGCGGGATCGTCGTGGCCGCGATCGCCGTCGTCGCGGTCGGGGTCACCCTCGGCGCGCTGTTCTGGCCGCGCAACGGTGCGCCGCGCGGCGTCGACCCGCGCCGCTCGTACGCGGTGATGCCATTCGAGGTGCAGTCGGGGAACCGCGACGTGCAGTGGCTCCGCGACGGTGCGGTGAACATGCTCACGCTCGCGCTCTCGCAGTGGCGCGACCTCACGGTCACCGACTACGAGCGCACCATGGTGCTCGTGCGCGAGGCGGGCCTCGAGGACAAGCGCGTCGACATCGACCGTGCGTTGCAGATCGCGCGGCGCGGCGGCGCGTGGACGGTCGTCACCGGGACCATCTCCACCACCAACGACTCGCTCCTCGTCGACGCGCGGCTCTACGACGTCGCGAGCGGCCGCTCGCTCCAGACCGAGCGGCGGGCCGCCGCCATCAGCGACGACCCGCGCCCGCTCTTCGAGGGACTCGCCCGCTACCTCCTCGGCGCCGCCGGCGGCACCGCGACCGAGACCGTCGATCTCGCCGGCGCCACCACCAAGTCCATCACCGCGTACCGGGCGTACCTCGAAGGCACGCGCGCGCTCTTCTCGTGGCAGGTGCTCCGCGCGGATTCGCTGTTCCGTCGCGCGATCGAGGCCGACTCGACGTTCGCGCTCGCGTGGCACAAGCGCTCGCTCGCGCTCGGCTGGGGCGATGCCGGCGGCACCGAGTACATGGCGAGTTCGGCGCGGGCGCTCGCGCTCGTCGACCGCCTGCCGGCGCGCGAGCAGGCGCTCGTCCGTGGGCACCACACGCTCTCGCTCGGCCTCCGTGAACAGACCACCGGGGCCGGCAACGGCAAGGCGCAGCTGCGCGAGGCGCAGGAGACCTACCGGAACCTCATCGCGGTGGACTCCGGCGTCGCCGAGGCGTGGTACGGGCTTGGGGATGCGCTCTTCCATGAGCGCTTCGACATCGATTCCATCGAGGCGAGCCTCGCGCGCACCACCGCGTCGCTCCGCGCCTTCGAGCACACGCTCGAGCTCGACTCGACGTTCCATCTCGCGTACTCGCACCTCATCCAGAGCTACCAGCAGTTCTCGCTGCCCAACAGCGAGGTGGTGTTCGACGGGACGCGGGCGCGCATCATCCGCGATTCCGCAGCGCTGCGCGACGTGGGCGGCGCGGCGGGCATGGCGGCCATGCGCGAGCGCACGCGTGCGCGCGGGCTCGAACTCGCGCGCGCCTGGGCCCGCGCCGACGAGGGGGCGATCGCCCCCAACGCGATGCTCGTGAGCGGCTTCCTCGCCGCAGGCCTCATCGACTCGGCCATGGCCACGGTCGACGCGGCGATGGCGCGCCGCGCGATGCAGACGCCGCACGCGCGCATCTGGGCGAGCGAGATGCGGATGCTCGCCGACGATCCGCGCGGCGTGCCCGGCCTGCTCGAGGCGAGCCGCGGGCTCGATGTCGAGGCCACCCGGCGGATCCCGCTCAACGACCGCTTCACCGCCTTCGCCCTGGCCCTCGACGCCGCGGCGATGAGCGGGAACGGCGCCGAGGTCGACCGCATCGCCGACCTCTGGGCACGCACCGACACCATGCTCCCCGGCAACACCGGGCCGTCGCGCCCGATGATGCAGTGGTTCGGCGCCGCGCTGCATGTCGCCATCCGCGGCGAGATGTCGCGCGAGGAGCGCGGGTGGCTGCTCCGGGGGATCCGACTCGGCGAAGCCGCACCGCTGCAGAGCCAGGCCCGGTTCGCGGCCGGTCCGGTCGCCTACGTCGCGTATCTCGTCACGCGAGACACCGCCTTCTCGAACGCGGTCCGTCGCTTGGCCCCGCCCACCACGCGGTACCCCGAGCTCGATGCCGCCGAGGCTCTCGCGCGCGGCGACACCGCGGCCGCCCGCACCATCGCCGCGACGTTCCCCAGCGCCGATTCCGTGAAGACCACGCGCCTCGGCATGGCCGGCATGCGCACCGTGCTGCGCGCCGAGCTCATCGAGGCGCTCGGCGATCCGCGCGCCGCGGCTGCCCAGTACGAAGCGATACACCCGTCGCGATTCAACAACGCGCTCGTCGACCCCGGCTACGCGGTCTATGTCCGGACCTTCGCCGCGCGTGCGCGTCTGTATGAACAGATCGGCGAGCGCGACAAGGCGATCGCCGCGTGGACCGAGTTCCTGCGCCGTTGGGAGAAGGGCGATGCCGACTCCGAGCCGGCGCGCCGCGAAGCCCGAACCGCATTGCAGCGCCTGCGCGACCAACCCACCACTCAGCGACCCCGATGACGCGTCCCCCCGCGCTCCATCTCCTTGTCACGCTCACCCTCCTCGCCGCCTGCGGTGACGGGGGTGGCGCCGTGCACTTCGGCATGTCCGGACCGTTCACCCAGGGGTTCGGCAAGGCGAACCGGCAGGGCGCCGAGCTCGCCACCGCCGAGATCAACGCGGCCGGCGGCATCAAGGGCGACTCGCTCATCCTCGAGTTCAAGGACGACGGCGGCGAGGGCTCCACCGCCGCCGCGATCGCTCAGCAGTTCGTCGATGACGAGCGCATCAGCGCCGTGGTCGGGCACGTGACCTCGGGCGCGATGCTCGCGGCCGCCAAGGTCTACGACGGGCATCTCCCCGCGGTCGCGACCACCGCCTCCTCGGCCACGCTCACCGGCATCTCGCCGTGGGCGTTCCGCGTCATCTCCAGCGACTCGACCAACGGTGTGGACCTCGCCCATTTCGCCCAGCGCCTCGGCAAGAAGCGGGCGGCGATCCTGTACGAGAACGATGCCTATGGCCGCGGCCTCGCCGATGCCTTCCGCCGCAGCTTCGCCGGCGAGGTGATCAGCATCGATCCCATCGGCTACGACGGCGGGCACGCCGGCACGTACCTCGAGTGGATCGCGGCGCGGGATCCCGACCTCGTGTTCATCGCCGGGACCGAGGCGACCGGCATGGCGTTCCTCCGCGAGGCCAAGCGGCGCGGCATGACCGCCGACTTCCTCGGCGGCGACGGCTGGACCGGCGTCGTCGGCGACCCCGTGGCGGCCGAGGGAGCGCTCGTCGGCGCGCCGTTCACCGCGCTCGACCCGCGCCCTGAGGCGCAGCGGTTCGTGAAGGCGTACCGTGAGCGGTTCAGCAGCGACCCCGACGGCAACGCCGCGCTGGCGTACGACGCGGTGAAGCTGCTCGCGGCCGCGGTCGAGGCGGTCGGCCGCGACCGCACCGCCATCCGCGACTGGCTCGCCGCCCGGCAGTCCGCGGGCGCGTTCGCCGGCGTGACCGGTCCCATCGCCTTCCTCGAGACCGGCGATCCCCTCGGCAAGGCGTTCACCATGACCCGGGTGGTGCGCGGTCAGCTCACCGTCGCCGAGCGCGGGAGCCAGCCGTGAGGTTCTTCCAGCTGCGTTCCATCAAGGACCGGCTCATCGCCGGCTTCGTGTTCCTCATCGGCCTGCTCATCTTCGCCGGGCTCGTGGGCTACAGCACCATCGGCACGTTCAGCGACGAGCTCGGCGGCGCGCTCAGCCAGGTGCAGCGCGAGACCGCGCTCTCGGCGGACCTCCGCACCAACGTCGCGCGCGAGCTGGGCGCCGCCGTGCGGTTCCTCGACCGCGGCGCGTCGCAGGACCGCGGCGACTTCCGCGAGGCGGGCTGGGCGGCGCACGCCGCGCTCCGCGCGCTCAACGAGAGCCAGGGGCTCACGTCCACTGAGCTCGGGCTCATCGCGTCCATCGACGAGGGCCTCGCGACGCTCGAGGTGGGCCTCACGCAGGCGCAGCTGCTCCGCGACCTCGGCCGCGCCGACGCCGCGCTCGCGCGCTCCGACTCGGTGCGCGCGCTCGAGGCCGAGCTCACGCGCGACGTCGCGCGCCTCGGCGAGATGCGCGCCAATCAGATCTCCCGCGAGACCCGCGCGCGGCAGGACGAGGCGGGGGCCAAGAAGCGCCTCCTGCTCGCCGTCGTCATCGGCGCGAGCCTCCTCGGCGTCATCATCTTCCTCAGCACGCTCTCGCGCATCACCAAGCCGCTCGGCGTGCTCGTGAAGCACGCGCAGTGGCTCAGCCAGGGACGGCTCGACATCCGCACCGACGAGGCGCTCCCCGAGGAGTTCCAGGAGCTCGCGGACGCGATGAACCGCACCGCCGCGTCGCTCTCGCGCGTCGCGGCGGTGTCGACGTCCACCGCCGAGGAGGTCGCCACGTCGGCGCACCAGCTCACCTCGGCGGCGGAGCAGATCTCCCTCGCCGCCACTCAGACGGCGAGCGCGATGTCGGAGGTCACCGAGGGCGCCGAGCAGCAGGTCTCGTCTCTCCGCGAGGCCGATGCGTCGCTGCAGGAGGTCCGCGAACGCGCGCACGAGGTGCGCGCCGGCGCCGACGAGGTCGCCGATCTCTCGGCCGAGATCGAGCGCGTGGCGCGCGAGAAGCGGGCCGAGATCGCCCGGGCGCGCGACCTGCTGGTCGAGATCCGCCAGTCGGTGGACCGCGCCGCCGGCGAGGTCCGCGAACTCACGACCACCGCCGAGAGCATCAACCGCTTCGTCGGCATCGTCAGCCGCATCGCCGAGCAGACGAACCTCCTCTCGCTCAACGCGGCCATCGAGGCCGCACGGGCCGGCGCGGCGGGGCGCGGCTTCGCCGTCGTCGCCGACGAGGTGCGGAAGCTCGCCGACCAGGCGCAGCAGGCGGCCGACGACGTGGTGCAGCTCACGGCGATCGTCACGCGCCGCGTGGGCACGACGACCACGGCGATGGAGACCGGCGCGAGCCGTGTCGCCGACATCGAGAGCGTCTCGGCCGGGATCGACACCGCGCTCGAGACCATCGGCGGGGCGGCCGAGCAGACGCGCGCCGCGGCGGAGAGCCTGGGGAACCTCGCGAACCTCAACGTCGCGGCCGTCAACGCCGGCTCGACCGCGATCTCGACCGTCGCGCGCACCGCCGAGGGGCATGCGGCCGCGGCGCAGCAGGTGAGCGCCAGCACCGAGGAGCAGAGCGCGGCGTGCGAGGAGATGTCCAGCGCGTCGGTGGCGCTGCTCCAGGGGTCGGTGCGCCTGAAGGAGATCGTCGCCGGGCTCCGGACGGAGTAGCCGTGCCCCTCGCGACGCTCCGCCCCGTCACGGCCGGCACCCCGGCCGTGCTGCTCCTGAGCGGCGGGCTCGATTCGACCACGCTGCTCGCGCTCGCGACCCGGGCGGGCTACGCGGTGAACGCGCTGACCTTCCGCTACGGCCAGCGGCACGGGATCGAGATCGACCGGGCGCGGGCGATCGCCGAGCGCTGGTCGGTCGCGCGGCACGTGGTGGCCGACATCGACCTCCGGCTGTTCGGCGGGTCCGCGCTGACCTCGGACGTCGCGGTGCCCAAGGACCGCGATGCCGCCGAGATGGCGGAGGGCATCCCCGTCACCTACGTGCCCGCGCGCAACACCATCTTCCTCTCCTTCGCGCTCGCCTGGGCCGAGGTGCTGGGCGCGACCGACCTGCTCATCGGCGTGAACGCGCTCGACTACAGCGGCTACCCGGACTGTCGCCCCGAGTACATCGCCGCCTACGAGACCATGGCGAACCTCGCCACACGCGCCGGCGTGGAAGGCACCGCGCGGACCCGCATCCTCACGCCGCTCATCGCCCTCAGCAAGGCGGACATCATCCGGACGGGGTTGTCCTTGGGCGTCGACTACGACCAGACCATCTCATGCTATGACCCCTCGGTCGATGGTGTGGCTTGCGGTCACTGTGATGCTTGTGTGCTTCGGACCAAGGGGTTTGATGAACTGCTGAGGAGCGAGGAGCGAGGAGCGAGAAACGAGGCTTGAGGCCAGAAGTAGAAGGTCGAGGGGACGAGAGGGGAAGTTGAGTCTCCTGCCCCTCACCTCTCCTCCCCTCTTTCCCTCCCCCTCCCCTTCATCTTTCGTTTCTCGCTCCTCGCTCCTCGCTCCTCGCCCGCCATGTACTCAGTCAAAGAGATCTTCTACACGCTCCAGGGCGAGGGCCTCCATTCAGGCCGCCCCGCCGTGTTCTGCCGTTTCGCCGGCTGCAACCTCTGGACCGGCCGCGAACAGGACCGGGCCACGGCCGTGTGCACCTTCTGCGACACGGATTTCGTCGGCATCGGCCCCGACGGCGGCAAGTTCGCGACCGCGGACGAGCTCGCCGCGGCGGTCGCCGCGCGCTGGCCCGAGGTCACGGAGGGGAAACGATTCGTCGTGTGCACCGGCGGGGAGCCGCTCCTCCAGCTGGACGAGGCCGCGATCGATGCGCTCCATGCGCGCGGGTTCGAGGTGGCCGTCGAGACGAACGGGACCCAGCCCCTGCCTCGCGGCCTGGATTGGGTGTGCGTGAGCCCCAAGTCGGACGCGCCCGTGGTGGTCGCGGGCGGGGACGAGCTCAAGCTCGTCTTCCCGCAGCCGCAGGCCATGCCCGAACGGTTCATCGGACTCGATTTCCGGCATTTCCTCCTCCAGCCCATGGACGGGCCGTCGCGGGAGGCGAACACCCAGGCGGCGATCGCCTACTGCCTGGCGCACCCGCGCTGGCGGCTCTCCGTCCAGACCCACAAGGTCATCGGCGTCCGCTGAGCGCGGCCGGGGCCGTCCGCGGGGCGGTCCGCCCGGGGTCAAGTCCCCCAAATGCCGTATTGACGTACGCCCCGGCGGGGCGGAACTTTCTGCCCGTCCGCCCCAGCGGTGACACCGATCACCGAACCGGGCGGGTGGATCGCGCCTCCCGCGATCCCAAACACCCCAAGCACTCTGAGGTGGATTCCACATGCGCATCCGTTTCGTCAGCACAGCGCTCGCGTTGCTCGGCTTCATGGCCGTGGCGGGCGCCGCCGACGCCCAATCGGGAACGATCGCCGGCAAGGTCACGCAGGCCGAGGGCGGCGCCGCCGTCGCGGCGGCGCAGATCTCGGTGAACTCCGGTATGACGCGCGTCGCGGCGAGCCAGTCCGGTGAGGACGGCAGCTACCGCATCGCGAACGTGCCGGCAGGCACCTACACCGTGGTCGTCACGCGCATCGGCTACGCCGCGCGGCGCACCGACGGCGTCCAGGTGAGCGCCGGCGGCACGACGACGGTCGACGTCGCGCTCTCCGAGCTCGCCGCTCAGCTCAACCAGGTGGTCACCACCGCCACGCGCGGCGCCGAGCCGGAGAAGATCCTCGACTCGCCGAACTCGATCTCGGTCGTCTCGGCCGATCGCATCGCCGAGCGGCCCTCGGTCTCCATCACCGACCACATCAAGGCGCAGCCCGGCCTCTCGATCTCCAACGGCGGCATCGTGCAGGCGAACATCGTCTCGCGCGGCTTCAACAACGCCTTCTCCACCTCGATGCTGATGCTCCAGGACTACCGCTTCGCCGGTGTCCCGTCGCTCCGCGTCAACGTGCCGTTCCTCTTCACCGGCACCGGTGAGGACATCGACCGCATCGAGGTCCTGCAGGGTCCGGCCTCGGCGCTCTACGGCCCCAACTCGGGCTCCGGCGTGCTCCACGTCATCACCAAGTCGCCGTTCACCTCGCGCGGCACGTCGATCAGCCTCGACGGCGGCGAGCGCTCCATGGCCCGCGTCGCGATGCGCCACGCCGGCACCTTCGGCAGCGACAAGTTCGGCTACAAGCTCTCCGGCGAGTACTTCACCGCCCAGGACTGGAAGTACACCGACCCCAACGAGGTCAGCCTCGGCTTCAGCTCGAGCGTCACCCCCGAGCAGCGCGCGCGCTACGCGGTGTGGGGCGTGACCCCCACCGGCGCGCTCGATGGCCGCGTCCCGACCTCGCGCCAGGGTGTCGCCAAGAGCCGCAACTTCGACCTCGAGAAGTACTCCGGCGAGGCCCGGCTCGACTATCGGCCCAACGAGGACACCGAGGCCATCACCACGCTCGGCTACTCGATGATCGGCTCGGCGCTCGAGATCACCACCACCTTCGGCGCCGCGCAGGTCCAGAACTGGAGCTACACTAACCTCCAGCAGCGCTTCCGCCACAAGAAGTTCTTCGCCCAGGTGTTCTACAACGCGTCCGACGCCGGCAACAGCGCGCCGACCGACGACCAGGGCACGTTCTACCTCCGCTCCGGCATCCCCGTCGTCGACCAGTCGAACGTCATGGTCGCGCAGGTCCAGCAGGGCTTCAACCTGAAGGAGACGAAGTTCACGGCCGGCGTCGACTACATCGCCACGACCCCCCAGACCAAGGGCACGATCATGGGGCGGAACGAGGACGACGACAACATCAATGAGATGGGCGCGTACCTGCAGATGACGCACCCCATCTCCGATCGCGTCGACTTCACCGGCGCCGTCCGCGGCGACATGAACTCGCGCATCGAGGGCACGCAGTTCTCGCCCCGCTTCGCCTTCGTCTTCAAGCAGTCCCCGACGCAGAACTGGCGCCTCACGTACAACCGCGCCTTCAACTCGCCGGCCTCGTTCTCGTTCTTCCTCGACCAGTACTCCGGCACCACGCGCAACCTCGGCCCGGCCCTCGGCAACGTCGACGTCCAGATCATGGGCAACGCGCCGAAGCAGGGCTGGAACTACGACCGCAGCTGCGGCACCGTGAACTCCGGCCTCTGCATGCGGTCGCCGTTCACCGGCCCGGCCCCGGCCTCCGCGCAGGGCGCTAACACCATCCCGGGCATCATGGCCGCCAACGCGGCCGCGCTCGCGGGCGGTCTCGCCGCGCTCGGCCTCCCGGCCCCGGCGATCACCAACATCCGCAACGCGCTCCAGGCGCTCGCGCCCACCAACGCGCAGGTCGCGGGCGTGCTCCGCAACCTGCTCGCGCCCGGCACGCCGATCGTCCCGTGGTCGACCCCGCTCGACCTCGCCCCGCTCGGCGCCAACTTCTCCAACACCTGGGAGATCGGCTACAAGGGCGTGCTGAACAACAAGCTCCGCCTCGCCGTCGACTTCTGGTACCAGATCCGCCCGGCCGACCCGACCACCCAGGTGGTGAACGGCAACGCCGTGTTCCTCGACCCGACGACGCTCGGCACCTACCTCGGCGCCGCCATGGGCCCGACGCTCGTCGCCAACGGCATCCCGGCCGGCTCGGTCCCGACGGTCGTCACCGGCTGGGTCACCAGCCTCGCGCAGCTCCCGGTGGGCCTGCTCAACTTCGATAGCCCGCTCTACGACAAGAACTACCTCGTCTTCACCTACCAGAACGCGCAGGGCCAGGTGGACGTCCGCGGCATCGACCTCGCCGCCGACTACCTGGTCAGCGACATCTTCACGGTGTCGATGACCTACTCGAACCTGAACCGCAACGTCTTCGAGAAGGCCCCAGGCGCGACGCCGCTCAACCCGCTCACCGCCAACGCCGCGAAGCACCGCGCCACCGCGACGCTGCGCTGGGACGACCAGGCGGTCGGCCGCTCGTTCGAGGTCCGCACCCGCTACAACGACGCGTTCCCGGTCAGCTCGGGTGTCTACAACAGCTACAACCTGAGCACCCCGGTCCGGTACGAGGGCGTGCCGGTGAACTGGTTCTTCGACGCGGGCTATTCGATGAAGCTCCCGATCGCCCAGAACGTGCGGTGGTCGATCAACGCCCAGAACATCCTCGACACCCGGGTCCGGTCGTTCATCGGCGTGCCTGAGGTGGGGCGGTTCATCACCACCCGGATCGCGTACAACTTCTGAGCTACGAGGAGCGAGTAGCGAGGAGCGGGAAACGAGAGCCTGAAGCGGAAGGGAAGGCTTGAGGTTCAGAGAGGGGTGCGGGAGAGGAGCCTCATTCCTCCCCCTCACCCCTCTCTCCTCATCCCCTCCCCCTCCCCCTCAATCCTCGTTTCTCGCTCCTCGCTCCTCGCTCCTCGCAGTATCACGCCCCGTCCCCGGTTCGCTAATTTCAGGAACCGTGCCCTCCCCCCTGTTCGACCCGTCCCGCCGACCCGTGATCGGTCACAGGGGCAACCGCGCCCACGCCCCCGAGGACACACTGGTCTCCTTCGCCCAGGCCGCCGGCCTCGGCGTGGACGCACTCGAGATGGACCTCCATCTCTCCCGCGACGGCGTCCCGGTGGTGATCCACGACCCCACCCTCGACCGCACCACCGACGCGCGCGGGCCGGTCGCCGGGCGCACCGTGGCCGAGCTGGCCAAGGTCGATGCCGGGGCGCGCTTCTCCCCTGACGGTGGCCGCACCACGCCCTACCGGGGGCTCGGCATCGGCGTCCCGACGCTCGAGGAGGTGCTCGCGACGCACCCCCGCATGCCGCTCATCCTCGAGATCAAGGCGCCGGCCGCGGCGGGCCCGGTCCTTGCACTCCTCGAGCGCATGAACGCCACCGGCCGCGTGCTCATCGGCTCCTTCATCGACGACGCGCTCAGGCTGTTCTCCCGGGCCGGCGTCCCCGTCGCGGGCGCCACCGGCGCGCTCGCCCGGCTGTACGTGCCCGCCCTCCTCGGCATGACGCACGCTCCCCTTTCTTTCCAAGCCATGTGCATCCCGCGCTACTTCCGCGGCCTCCCCGTCCCGGTCGGCCGGTTCGCGCGCCTCATGCGCGCGTCCGGCGGCCCCACCCACGTGTGGACGGTGAACGACCGCGCCGAGGCGCGGAGCCTCTGGAACGCCGGCGTCTCCGGCATCATCAGCGACGACCCCGGCGCGATGCTCGCCGAGAGAGGAGGCCCCGCGTGACCGCCCCCACCAAGAAGAAGACCGACTACAAGGCGGCCTGGGGCGAGACCAAGAAGCTCATGTGGCAGCACCGCCGCTCGCTCGCGATCGGCCTCACCCTCATGCTCGTCAACCGCTTCGCCGGCCTCGTGCTCCCCGGCAGCGTGAAGTACATCATCGACGAGGTCCTCACCAACAAGCGCCTCGACCTGCTCACGCCCATCGCCGTCGCCGCGGGCATCGCGACGCTCCTGCAGGCGGGCAGCTCGTTCGCGCTCTCGCAGGTCATCTCCGTCGCCGCGCAGCGCGCCATCACCGACCTCCGGCGCGAGGTGCAGGCGCGGATCCTCCGCCTCCCGGTGAGCTTCTTCGACGCCACGCAGAGCGGCGTGCTCATCAACCGCGTGATGAACGACGCCGAAGGCATCCGCAACCTCATCGGCACCGGCATCATCCAGCTGCTCGGCGGGATGCTCACCGCGTCCATCGCGCTCGGCTACCTGTTCTACCTGAACTGGTTCCTCACCACCATGACGCTGGTGTTCCTCGCCATCTTCGGCGGGGTGATGGCGTACGCCTTCGCCAAGCTCCGGCCCATCTTCCGCGAGCGCTCGAAGATCCAGGCCGAGGTGTCGGGCCGGCTGGGGCAGGCGATGGGCGGCGTGCGCGTGGTGAAGGTCTACACGGCCGAGAAGCGCGAGGAGATCGTCTTCGCCAAGGGCGTGCACGCGCTGTTCCGGAACATCGCGAGCACCATCACCGGCACGAGCGCCATCGCCGCCGTGAGCATCGTCATCATCGGCGCGGTGGGCATCCTCATCCTCACGGTCGGCGGCCGCGCCGTCGCCGCGGGGTCCATGACCCTCGGCGACCTCGTCTCGTACATGTTCTTCGTCGGGCTCGTCTCGTTCCCCGTGGTGCAGATGGCGAGCATCGGCACGCAGATCACCGAGGCGTTCGCCGGGCTCGACCGCATCCGCGAGATCTTCGCGACGCCCACCGAGGACGAGGACGACGCCAAGCGCCAGCCGCTCGCTCAGGTCGACGGCGATGTGTCGTTCGACCACGTGTGGTTCGAGTACCGCGAAGGCATCCCGGTGCTCAAGGACGTCACGTTCACCGCGAAGGCCGGCACCACCACCGCGCTCGTCGGCTCGAGCGGCTCGGGCAAGAGCACGCTCATCTCGTTGATCCTCGCGTTCAACCGCCCCATGAAGGGCCGCGTGATGATCGGCCGGCAGGAGCTCGGCACGCTGCGGCTCCGCGACTACCGCTCGACGCTCGGCGTGGTGCTCCAAGACAACTTCCTCTTCGACGGCACCGTCGCCGACAACATCGCGTTCTCCAAGCCCGGGGCCACGCGCGACGAGGTGCGCGAGGCGGCGCGCATCGCCAACTGCGACGAGTTCGTCTCCGGCTTCCCCGACGGCTACGAGACCATCGTCGGCGAACGCGGCGTGAAGCTCTCGGGCGGCCAGCGCCAGCGCGTCGCGATCGCCCGCGCGATCCTCGCCGACCCGCAGGTGCTCATCCTCGACGAGGCCACCTCGAGCCTCGACTCCGAGAGCGAGCGCGAGATCCGCGAGGCGCTCAAGGCGTTGCGCAGCGGCCGCACCACGTTCGTCATCGCGCACCGCCTCTCGACCATCCGCAGCGCCGACCAGATCCTCGTGCTCGAGGGCGGCGAGATCGTCGAGCGCGGCAACCATCGCGAGCTGATGGCGCTCGCCGGACGCTACAAGGAGCTCCACGACACGCAGCACGAGATCGAGAAGGACCTGTTCATCAATCCGGGCGAGGACTTCACCGAAGCCAAGCCCGGGACGCTCTAGCGCCAATGCGGTCGCGCGCGCTCGTCTGGGCGCTGCTCGCCACGGCGTGCAGCGCGTCCACCGAACCGGTGGTCCCGGTGGCCGCCGAGCTGACCTCCTTCTCGCTCGAGGCCGCGCACAATCCGGCGCTCACCGCGGACGTGCCCGGCGTCATCACGGGCGACACGGTGCTGCTCGTCATCCCCGACCTCGTCGCGGTCGACTCGCTCGTCCCGAGCTTCGTGACGCGCGAGTTCGTCACCACCGTGGACCTCGACGCCTTCCGCCAGACGAGCGGCGAGAGCGTCGTCGACCTGCGCGCCGACCGCCGCTATCGCCTGCGCTCGTCCACCGGCGCGGAGCGCGAGTACGTGGTGCGCACGGTGGTCTTCACCGGCCTGCCGGTCATCCGGATCACCACCCTCGACGGCCTCCCCATCGACTCGCGCGACACGTACAAGGCCGCCGACATCAGCGTGTACGGCGGGAAGGACCGCCCCGAATGGTCCTTCGCCACCACCACGCAGATCCGCGGCCGCGGGAACTCCACGTGGTGGAACCCCAAGAAGCCCTATCGCCTGAAGCTCACGACCTCCCGGTCGCTGTTCGGCTTCCCGGCCGACCGGGACTGGGCGCTGCTCGCGAACTACTGGGACATGACCCTCGCGCGCAATGCGCTCGCCTTCGAGCTGTCCTCGGCGCTGCAGATGGCGTACACCCCGCGCTGCACACCGGTCGAGGTCGTCCTCAACGGCGCGCACCAGGGATCCTACCAGCTCTGCGACCACATGGAGGTCGCGGCCAGCCGCGTCCCTGCGGGCGCCAACGGCTGGTTCCTCGAGCTCAACGACCTCCGGCGCGTCGAGCCGGGTGAGCAGTGGTTCGAGACGCCGCGCATCACCGAGTACACCACCGTCGGCCACGGCGACACCGTCCCCTCGGTGTTCGTCTTCAAGCAGCCCGATCCGCCGAGCGTCGCGCAGCACGCGGCCATCGAGGCCGAGCTGCTCGCGTTCGAGGCGGCGCTCTACGGGCCTGCCTTCGCCTCGCCCGACTCGGGGTACGCGGCGCACCTCGACGTGCGCTCCCTCATCGACTGGTTCCTCCTGATGGAGCTGGCCAAGAACAACGACGCGGCGTTCTCCTTCGGCGTGTTCCTGTTCCGCCCGGCGGGGGGCCGCATCACGTTCGGCCCGGTCTGGGACTTCGACCTCGCCTTCGGCAACTATCCGTACGATTTCGCCCCCGAGGGCTGGAAGATCCGGACGGCGGGCTGGCTGCCCCGGCTGTTCGAGGACCCCGCGTTCGTCGCGCAGGTGAAGGCGCGCTGGCAGGTCCTGCGCGCACAGCGCGGCGCAGCCGACCAGTACCTCGTCAGCTACGCCGCGCGACTGAGACGCTCGCAGGAGCGCTCGCACCTGCTCTGGGATCCCTACCTGCCGCGTCCCCAGCTCGGCGTCGACTACGACGCCGAGGTGCAGCGGATGCGGGACTGGCTCTCGGCGCGCTTCGACTGGCTCAGCGCGCGCTTCGACGCGATGTGACGCGCGCGGTCAGTTCCGCTTGCCGCTGACCTTCGACCCGTCCCCCGGCATCGACCACTCGCCCTCGGCGGTGTTGCCGTCGAAGTTGAGCGTCATCGTCCCCATGTCGCCGGTGGGCACCGGGAAGCTCGCGACCATCTTCTTGCCGGTCACTTCGACCTTCGACATCGGGATGGTGCCGAACTGCGCCGTGCCGATCGAGCCCGCCCACGTGCCGTCGGCGAGCTTCACGAGTTCGACGGTGACCTCCATGCTCTGGCCCTGCGCCACGATCCCCACCGTCCACTTGCCGGCCGGGCTGTAGGGCGCCGGCGCGGGCGCCGCGGCGGCGGGCGCGGCCGCGGCGGGCGCCGGCTCCAGGCGCGGCGAGCCGGTGACCTGCGTCGAGGTGGTGGAGACGGTCTTGCAGGCGCCCGCGAGGAGCGCGAGACCCGCGATTGCGGCGGAGATACGCATTGGGGTGACTCCGGTGAGGTGGTGGGCGTGCACTACGATAGCGGCGAGCCGTCCGGTTGGACAGGGTGGGGCGTGATTCGGGACGAAACGACGAGGAGCGAGGAGCGAGGAGCGAGAAACGAAAAGTGAGAAGCGAAAGGCGAAGGGCGAAAGGCGAGGGATCAAACGGAGGCTTCAAGGCGCAGCGGGGGGGGAGTCGACCTCCCCCTCTCTCTTCACGTAGAACTCATTCTTGGACCCTCGCTCCTCATTCCTCGCTTCTCGCTCCTCGCTCGTCGCTCCTCTTGGTTACGCCGCCGGCACGGTCCGATCCGCCGCCCAGGCCCGCAGCTCGTCGATCCGCTCCCGCATCGTCCCACTGAGCGGCTTGGTCGCATGGATCTCTCGCGCCAGAAGCCCCGTGTCGAGCGGCACCTTCTGCGCGAACGCCGCATAGAGCCCGGCGACCACCACCTGCTCCAGCTCCGCGCCGCTGAACCCGTCGGTCGCCGCCGCCAGCGCCACCACGTCCACCCGCGACGGGTCCTGCTTCCGCTTGCGCAGGTGGATCCGCAGGACCTCCGCCCGCGCCGTCGCGTCGGGGAGGTCCACGAAGAACACCTCGTCGAACCGTCCCTTCCGGATGAACTCCGGCGGCAGGCTCTTGATGTCGTTCGACGTCGCCGTCACGAACACGTCGCCCTTCCGGTCCTGCAGCCACGACAGGAACGTGCCGAACACCCGGCGCGACACGCCGCCATCCTCGTCGCTCCCCGCGCTCGCGAACGCCTTCTCCAGTTCGTCGATCCACAGCACGATCGGTGCGAGGCGCTCGGCGGTGCGCATGGCCCGCTTGAAGTTCTTCTCCGAGTCGCCGATGTACTTGTCGTACAGGTTGGCCGGGTCGAGCTTGAGCAACGGGAGCCCCCACTCGCTCGCCACCGCCTTGGCGGCGAGCGACTTGCCGCACCCGGGCACGCCGAGCAGCAGCACGCCGCGCGGGAAGCCGAGTCCGAACTCGTGCGCCTTCTGCGGGTCGGCCACCACCGCGCGCCGCCGCCCGAGCCACGACTTCAGGCCATCGAGCCCCGCGACCTCTCCCAGTCCCGACTCGGCGGGCCAGTACTCCAGCAGCCCCGCCTGCTCCACCACCTGCCGCTTGGCCGTCGCCGCGCGCGCGATGTCCCCCGCGCGGAGCGCCCCGTCCTCGATGATGAGCCGCGTCACCACGCGCTCGGCCTCGTGCAGCGTGAGGCCCACGAGGTTGTTCACCAGCCGCACCCGCTCCTCGGCGGTGAGCTCCACCTTGAGCGGTCCCCGCGCGGAGTGCTCGCGGATGAGCCGCTCGAGCAGCGCGCGCATCTCGGGGAAGCCGGGCACCGGGAGATGGATCGTGACCCCGACCGCGCTCAGGGCATCGGGGACGCGGAGGTCCGTCCCCGAGATGACGATCGCGCCGCGCCGCGCGCCCACGTGCGCGACCGCATCGAGCACATGGCTCGCGATCACCGGATCGTCGAGCCAGGCGCCGAGCCCGCGGAAGTGGAAGATCCCCGTGCCCTCCTCGAGCACGCGCGCGAGCGCCTTCGCGGGTTCCTCCGTCTTCTCGATGAACGGATCGCCCGGCTGGACCCCGCGGCGCAGTCCGCGCGAGCGCGTCCACGAGTGATGGAACAGCGAGAGACGCGCGGCGAGCGCCGCCAGCATCTGGTCGGCGCGCTCGGGCTCCGCCGTGTCGAGGAGGACGAGCGCATGCTTGCTGCGCACGAGCAGTTCGAGTTCGGCTTCCGTATCTTTCACGCGATGACTCCGAGTGGCGCGAGTGCGATGATTGCGAGCGAAGATACGGCGGCGCCCGCAGTCCCGCAGGGGGACGCCGGGCGCGCGTGGACCATGCTCGCGCTGCTCGCCGTGGCGGAGCTGCTCGGGATGAGCCCGTGGTTCACCGGGAGCGCGGCGGCGCCCGAGCTCGCCACGCGCTGGGCGCTCGGCGACGCGCAGGTGGGCGGACTCTCCACCGCCGTCCAGCTCGGCTTCGTGCTCGGCACCGCCATCGCCGCGGTGCTGAACCTCGCGGACCTGCTCCCGGCGCGCCGCTACTTCGCCTGGGCCGCGACCATGGCCGCCGCGGCCAACGCGGCGCTGGTCTGGGCACCCGACTACACGACGGCACTCGTGACACGCGCCCTCACGGGCCTGTGCATGGCGGGTGTGTATCCCCCGGCGATGAAGATGGCGGCGACGTGGTTCAAGGCACGGCGCGGGCTCGCGGTGGGCGCCGTGGTCGGCGCGCTCACCGTCGGGAAGGCGGCGCCCTACCTCTGGCGTGTGCTCCCCGACGCGAGTCTCGAGCTGATCGTCTTCTCCTCGTCGGCCGCGGCCGCCGTCGCGGCACTCACGGTCGCCTTGCTCTGGCACGACGGTCCCTTCGCTTTCCCGTCGCGGCCCTTCTCGTGGGGGCTGGTGGGCGAGGTCGCGCGCACCCCGCGCTACCGGCTGGCCACCGGCGGCTACCTCGGCCACATGTTCGAGCTCTACGCCTACTGGACCTGGATCCCCGCGTTCGTCGCCGCGAGCGCCGTCGCTTGGGCCGGCGACCCCACCGCCGGGCACCGGCCGTGGGTCGGCGCGCTCGGGTTCGGCACCATCGCCGTCGGCGGACTCGGCTGCCTCTGGGGCGGCGTGGTGAGCGACCGCCTCGGCCGCGAACGGCTCGTGATCCTCGCCATGGCCGTGAGCGGCCTCTGCGCGCTGCTCATCGGACTCGCGTTCGGCCGCTCGCCGCTGCTGCTCGCGCCGCTCGCGCTCCTCTGGGGGTTCTTCGTCATCGCCGACTCGGCGCAGTTCTCCGTGCTCGTCACCGAGTCCGTGCCGCCGCACGCCGTGGGCACCGCGCTCACGGTCCAGGTCTGTCTCGGCTTCCTCCTCACGACGCTCACCATCCAGATGATCCCGCCGCTCGTCGCAGTGGCAGGATGGCGCGCCGCGTTCGCGCTCCTGGCGATCGGCCCCTTCGCGGGGATCATGGCGATCCGGCGTCTCCGCGCCGCTTAGATTTCGCGCGTGACCCTCCCGCGACACCTGCACGCGCACGACTCGTCGACCGCGACCAACAGCCGCGCGCTCGGCGCCATCGCGCTCGCGACGTTCCTGACGCTCGTCCCCATCACGCTCCTCGTCCCCGGGCTCAACGAGCTCGTGATGGGCGAGCACGGCGGCACGCGCTTCCAGGCGCATCTCTTCGTGTCGCTCAATCAGCTCACGGGGATCGTCGCGGTGCCGTTCGCCATGCGCTGGCACCGCCGCTACCCCGACACGCGGCGGTGGGTGGTGGGACTGCTCGCGCTCGACGCGCTGAGCTTCGTCGGCATGGGCGCCGCCGACTCGCTCGGCGCGCTCTTCGCGTGGCGCGCGCTCGACGGCATCGCGCATCTCCCCGCGGTCACCTTCCTGATGATCGCCGCCAACCGCGCCGGCGGCGCACGCCGCGGCGCCTCGCTCGGCGTCGTCGCCTCGGCGCTCATGGTCGGCGTCGGCGTCGGCGCGCCGGTGGGCGGCATCCTCGTCGACCGCGCGGTGCACACGGTGTATCCGGTGGGCGCGGTGCTCCTCGCCTTGGCCGCGATCTCGGCGCTGTTGATCCCCTCCGCCGCGATCGGTGGCGACGCGTCAGCGCGCTCACGCTACGCATGGGACCGCAGCAAGCTCGCCAGCTGGATGCCGCTCGCCTACGGCTTCGCCGATCGGTTCCTCATCGGCGTGTTCGTGTCGAGCTTCACGCTGTTCCTCACCGAGGTCCACCAGGTGAGCGCGGCCACGCGCGGCATGCTCATGTCGCTGTTCCTCCTCCCCTTCGCCGCGCTCTGCTGGCCCGCCGGCCGCCTCGCCGACCGCGTGGGCTGGTACGCGCCCATCGTCACCGCGAACATCCTGTTCGGTCTCGTCTACGCGAGCTACGGCCTCCTCCCCTTCGGTTCCCTCCCCCTCGCGATGGTCGCGTCGGGCGTGCTCAGCGCGCTGATGTTCTCGCCGAGCCTCGTGCTCGTGAGCGAGTTCGCTCGGCGCGGCGCGGGTGAGGGCCTGTTCGGTGTGTTCCAGGTAGCCGGGTCGTTCGGCTTCCTGTTCGGGCCGCTCGCGGGTGGGCTGCTGGTCGAGACGATCCGGGGAACAGACGGCGAGCCCGCGTGGGCGGTGATCTTCGGTGTCGTCGGAGCGATGCTGGTGGCGCTTGGACTCGTGAGTTGGAAGGTCCTTGGCGGCCTGTCTGCATCGTGGAAGGCGACGTCGAGGAGCGAGTAGCGAGGAGCGAGAAACGAAGTTTGAGAATCGAAGAGCGAAGAGCGAAGGGCGAGAGGTCAAAGGGAAGCATACGGAAGAGGAGGACGTCTCTCTCCCTCTACGTGAACCTCCTCCCTGACCCCTCGCCTCTCACTCTTCGCTCTTCGCTTCTGGCTCCTCGTTTCTCGCTCCTCGCTCCTCGCTCCTCGACCTTACGGCGCGCGCCGAACCGGCTTCCCTCCTTCCTTCCACTCCACCCTCGCCCCATCAGTCAGCACCCTCACGGCCTTGGCAGTAGCATCGATCATCAACGCCACATGCCGCAGATCCATCCGATCCACCTCGTCATTCACCCCGTGGTAATCGGTATGCCCCCCGAACGACGAGAACGTATGCGCCGGGATCCCTTCCAGCGCGAACGCATAGTTGTCACTCCGCTGGAAGAAGTTCTCGGCAGGCCGCGGATCGACGATCACCGGCAGCCCGGCCGCCGCGAGCCGCTCACCCATCGTCGAGCGCTCGTACCCGGTGAGCCATCCCTTCCCCGCCCCGCCGGCGAGTGAATCGGGACGCCCGATCATCTCCACCTGCAGTTGCGCGACCGTCTGCGCCATCGGACGCACGGGGTGACGGAGGTACCACTGCGTTCCCGCGCCGCCCGTCTCCTCGCCCGTGAACGCGATGATGACGATCGTCCGCTTGGGCGCCGGGCCTTCCTTCAGCTGCCGCGCCGCCTCGAGGATCGCCGCGACACCTGACGCGTCGTCATCGGCGCCGTTGAAGATCGAATCGCCCTCCACCGCGCGCGCGCCGTTCATCCCGAGGTGGTCGAAGTGCGCCCCCACCAGCACCACCTCGTCACGCAGCGCGGGATCGCTGCCGACGATGACGCCCACGACGTTCTGCGACGCGCCGCGCCGTTCGGCCGGCACCGTGTCGAGCGCCGCGAAGCTCTCCACCGGGCCGAGTCGCATGGGCCCGCCGGGCCGACGGCTCGGCATCATCTTGAGCGGGATCCGCTGCAGGTAGCCGTCATCGCCGCCGGGGACGAGGCCGAGCCGCTGCATCTCGTTCGCGATGATCCGCGCGGCCTTGTCGTTGCCCGGCGTGCCCATCGCGCGCCCCTGGAGCGAATCGTGCGAGAGCGCGCCGATGAGCCGACCGGCGTCGGCCGGCGTCGTCGCGCGCTGCGCGGCGAGCGGTGCGGCCAGCGCCGTGACGAGCGCCGCGACGAGGGCCGCGACGGCCGGGCGCGTGATCGTGGAGGGAACGGTCGATCCGTGAGGCATCGTCGGTGAGCTCGGTTCAGGTGTCGTCCAGCGATCCTGCAGTCTATCCGTACTCTTGACCGCCGCCAATGGTCCTCTACGTTCCACCCGCATGTCCTCCCCCCAGGTGGCGCGCATCGGCGGCCGGGTGAACGTCCCCGTCGTCTCGAGCACCGTCGCGCGGCGCGGCAACCTCCTCACGCAGTGGTCGATGATCGGCCTCATGCGCCTCACCGGCTGGCGGTTCACCGGCGAGCCCTATCCCACTGCGGCCAAGTTCGTCCTCATCGTCGGCCCCCACACGTCCAACTGGGACTTCCCGCTCGGCATCATGGCGATGTACGCGCTCGGCATCCGCGGCGCGTTCCTCGGCAAGGACACGCTCTTCAAGTGGCCGCTCGGCATCATCATGCGCTTCCTCGGCGGTTTCCCGGTGGACCGCGCCAGGGCGCACGACGTCGTCACGCAGACGGTCGACCTCGTGAAGCGGCTCGACAAGGTGACCGTCGTGCTCTCGCCCGAGGGCACGCGGAAGCGCATCGAGAAGTGGCGCAGCGGGTTCTACTGGATCGCCGTGAAGGCGGGGATCCCCATCCTGCCGGCGGTGTTCGACTTCAAGCGCAAGGCGATCCACCTCAACCCGATGTTCCAGCCCACGGGCGAGATCGAGAAGGACATCGCGTTCCTGCGGACGTACTACAAGGCGGAGATGGCGTTCGATCCGGCGAAGTACGTGGAGTGAGATGGCGGATGGCAGATGGCGGATGGCAGGTGACCTGCGGCAGGCGTATACTCCGGGCATGACCACTCGCCGGGACTTCCTGCTCGCGCTGGGTGCTGCGGCGCTCGCGCCTTCGGTCGCACATGCCGCGCAGCGCGCCCACCTTCGCGCCGCGGCGCGCACATCCATGCGGCACCTGCACGGCATCGGCATCCAGATGTACATGATGCGCGATGAGATGAAGGCTGACCTCGATGGCTCGCTCGCGCGCGTCGCGCGGCTCGGCTACGAGGAGGTCGAGTGGTGGGGCAACTGGAACCGCACGCCGGCGCAGCTGCGCACGCGGCTCGACGAACTCGGACTCAAGGTCCCCACGTCGCATGTCGGCTCCGACGCGCTCGAGGCCGCGAACATCGACGCCACGCTCGACGGCGCCGCGACCATGGGCATCCACACCGTCATCGTCGCCGGCATGGGACGCGGCTACTCCGACGACGCCGACGGATGGAAGCGCGCCGCGGGGCTCCTCAGCACCGCCGGTGCCAAGGCCGCGCCCCTCGGCATGCGCATCGGCTACCACAACCATGATCGCGAGTTCCGGAAGCACGGGAACCTGAGCGCGCTCGAGATCCTCATCAAGGAATCCGACGCCGCCACCGTGGACTTCCAGCTCGACTGCTACTGGGCGTTCAAGGGCGGCGCCGACCCGCTCACCTTCCTCAAGGCGCACAAGGACCGCATCGCGCACCTGCACCTGAAGGACGCCGCGAACGATCCGCAGAAGCGCCAGGTCGACCTCGGCAAGGGCACCATCGACTGGAAGTCGATCATCGCCACCGGCATCGCGCAGCGCGTCGTCACCGTCACGCTAGACCTGGACGATCCGCCGGACGCCTGGGCGTCGGCGGGGGCCGCCCGCAGCTATCTGCGCGGACTCGGCTACTGACGCGTGGGCCGAGTGGTCGCGTAGAGCAAGTGGGGCAGCCGGTCGCAGCGCGACTCGGGTCCGGACCGCTCACGTCGTGACTTCCGGCTGGAGTCCCGATATGTTCAATCGGGATGCAACGCCAGCCGTGGACTCGCGCGCTCGCCCTCTTCACTGGGCTCTGGTTCACCGTCATCACGGTGGGGCCGAGCAGCACGCACGCCTGTCGCAGCCATGACCCGCGGTCAGTCGGCGCCGCCGCGTCGCAGCAGACCGCGGATCCGCATGCGGGCCACGGCACGCACCACGCGGCCCGGCTGCCGAACGGCGACGAGACCGACGAGGGGCCCGCCGACGACGAGTCGTGCGACTGCCTCGGGCTCTGCTGTGCCAGCGCGCCCGTCTCGTTCTACGACCCGCCGAGCGAGCTGCCGGTCACGATCGTCGCGACCACGCTGGTCCCGCACGTCGGCGACCATGGCATCATGCCGGTCGCGTCCGACCACGTCCTCCCCTTCGCGAACGCGCCCCCGCGCGCCTGACCGCGACCGGACGCCTTCGCGTCCACCCGACGTCCCCCACTGTCGCTGACCTCCGCGCCCGCTGCGTCCTGCAGCCGCGCGGCGCGCGCGCCGCCATCTGCGGCCGCCGTATCCCTTTCGATCCATCACCCGCCCAGCCGGCGGGTGTCTCTGGAGCATCCCGCATGCCGAAGCGCCTTCCGTCCGTCGCGATCGCGGTCACCGCGATCACCCTTCTCCTCGCGCCGGCCCGCCAAGCGGCCGCGCAGTCACCGCAGCCACCCAAGCCAGCGAAGGACAGCACCGTCCTCCCCAAGGTCACCATCATCGGCTCCGCCGAGGAACTGCTCGAGGCGCGCGCCGAGATCCTGCGCCAGCCGGGCTCGGTCACCCTCGTCGGTCCCGAGGTGATCCGCACCACCAGACAGGCGAACCTCAAGGATGCGCTGCGGTACGTGCCGGGCCTCTACATCGCGCCGCGGCAGGGCGCGTCCGACGAGTCGCAGATCTCCATCCGCGGTTCGGGCCTCCGCAACAACTACCATGCGCGCGGGCTCAACATCCTCATCAACGGGATGCCCTACCGCAACAGCGACGGCTTCACCGACTTCGAGGCGCTCGAGATGATGAGCACCGAGGCCATCACCGTCTACAAGGGCGGCAACGCGTTCCGCTTCGGCGGCGCGACCCTCGGCGGTGCGATCGACATCAAGACGCGCACCGGCTACACGGCGGACCGCGTGGAGCTCGTCTCCGAGGGCGGGTCGTTCGGCTTCTTCAAGACCCAGCTCTCGTCGGGCGGCGTGAACGGCAAGCTCGACTGGTACGGCGCCTATTCGCGGACCACGCTCGACGGCTATCGCGACCATGGCAACCAGGGTCGCGACCGCATCAACGCGCATGTGGGCTATGTGCTCACGCCCAACACCGACCTGCGCGCGTTCTACGTGTTCGCGCACGCGAGCGAGCTCTACTCGGGCGTGCTCACCCCCGAGGAGGCCGAGGCCGATCCGACGCAGGCGGTGCAGGAGTACGTCGACCAGGACTGGAGCCGGTATCTCGATCTCCATCACGTCGGCCTGCAGCTCCGCAGCCAGCTCCGGCCGGGAGTGCGGCTCGAGATCGCGCCGTACTTCCAGTATCGCAATCTCGACCACCCCATCTTCAACGTGCTGTACGCGCAGTCGAAGGACATGGGGGCGGAGTTCCGCCTCGAGGCGCTCTCCGGTGAGGGCGGCCGCAACCGGTTCACCCTCGGCGCGCTGCCGTCGGCGCTGCGGATGCGGAACCGCCGCTACCAGAACAACGCCGGCGAGCACGGCGCGCTCGCCAAGGACCAGGACGATGCGGCCGATGGCTTCGCCGTGTACGCCGAGGATGCGTTCCGCATCACGCCGCGCCTGACCGCGATCGCGGGCCTGCGCTCCGAGAACCAGCGGCGCGCCACCACCGACCACTTCCTCTCCAACGGCGACCAGAGCGATGACCGCACGTTCAGCGCGGTGCTCCCGCGCCTCGGCGTCACGTTCGACGTCTCGCCGAACGTCCAGCTCTACGCCAACGCGTCGCGCAGCTACGAGCCGCCGCTCATCGCCGAGCTGAACTCGCTCACGGTGGATGGCTTCATCGCGCTCGAGGCGCAGGACGCGATGCAGTACGAGATCGGCACGCGCGGGCGGAACGGGGCGTTCTCGTGGGACCTCTCCGTGTACCAGGCCGACCTGAAGAACGAGATCCTCAATCTCAACGTGGAGCCGTTCCCGGGCGCCGGGTTCCTCATCCCCACCTATCGCAACGCCGAGCGCACCAGGCACATCGGGCTCGAGGCCGGCGCCAAGTACACCAAGGCCGTGCGACTGCTCACCCCGAGCGACCTGCTCACCTTCGATGCGTCGTTCACGCTCAACCGCTTCACCTACGTGCGCGACGACCTCTATGACGGCAACCGCGTCCCCGGACTGCCCGACGCCGTCTTCAACGGCGCCGTGCGCTACGTGCATCCGTCGGGCTTCTCGCTCACGCCCACCGTCGAGATCGTCCCGGGCAGCTATTTCGTGAACAGCCAGAACGATCTCAAGAACGAGGGATGGACCGTGATCGGCCTCCGCGCGGAGTACGGCATCCCGCGCACCGAGCTGTCGGTCTTCGTCGCCGGCGAGAACCTCACGGACCAGCTCTACTCGGCCTCCGTGCAGATCGACGCCGCCACGCGCCAGTTCTTCGAGCCCGGTGACGGCCGCTCGTTCTACCTCGGCATGCGCTGGAAGCGGTGACGATGGAACGGGCGCGAGGGGGAGAGCCGGCGGAGACGTCGTCGCTCTACCGAGCCGTCTGGCGGTGGCACTTCTTCGCCGGACTGATCACGCTGCCGGTGCTCGCGCTGCTCGCCTGCACAGGAGCGGCGTACCTCTTCGCGCCCGAGCTGGACCACCTGCTGTACAAGGACATCATCGACGTCCCGGCGCGCAGCGGTGCGGTCGCCGCTGCGCCGCCGAGCGTCGTGATGCGGTCGATGGAGCAGTCGGTCGACGGGCGGGTGCTGCAGTTGATCCTGCCCGACCGTCCCGACCGGTCGGTGAAGGGCGTCGTGCGGGTCGGGTCGGGCGACGTGCTCACCGTGTACGCCGACCCGTACGATGCGCATGTGATGGGTTCTGTGCCGTTCGGCGGCGTGATGCAGACGGTGCGGAAGGTGCACAGCCTGCAGTTGTTCGGATTCTGGGCGAGCTCCGTGGTGGAGGTCGTCGCGGGCTGGGCGATCATCCTCGTCGCGACGGGCGTGATCCTCTGGTGGCCGCGCGGCCGTTCCGGTGGCGTGGTGACCGTGCGGGCCACGCCGCAGCGGCGCGTCTGGTGGCGCGACCTGCATGCCGTGACCGGTGTGTTCTCCGGCGGGGTGATCGTGTTCCTCGCCGTCACCGGCATGCCGTGGTCGATGTTCTGGGGCGCGAAGTTCCAGGCGTGGGCGGGCGCCAACGGCCTCAGCGCGCCGGCACCACCGGCCGAAGTGACGCCCGCCTTCTTGCTCAGCGTGCCTCGGCCGGACCTCGCGAAGTCGGAGCACGGGCATCACGAGGCGCCGCGCATGGTGCCGTGGGCGCTCGAGCGCGCGCCCGCCCCTGCGTCGGTGGCGACGGCTGCCGGTGCCGTCGACATCGGGATCGACAGCGCGGTCGCGGTCCTCTCCGCGCTGCGCATGCCGCGGCCGTTCGGCCTGCAGCCGCCCGAGAGCGAGCGCGGCGCGTACGTCGCGACGTACCAGCCGGGACCGGTGGACTCCACGCGCGTCGTCTATCTCGACCAGTTCGACGGCCACGTGCTCGCGGACGTCGGCTATGCCCAGTACGGACCCGTGGGGAAGGCCGTCGAGTGGGGCGTCGCGGTGCACCAGGGCTTCGAGTACGGGGAGATCAACCGCTATCTCATGCTCGCCGGATGCACCGCGATCCTCCTGCTGGTGATCAGCGCGCCGGTGATGTGGTGGAAGCGACGCCCCGAGGGCACGTTCGGCGTGCCGCCCGCGGCACGGAGCCGACGTGTCGCGTGGGCGGTCACGGGGGTGATCGCCGCGGTGGGGATCGTCTTCCCGCTGGTCGGCGTGTCGATCCTCATCGCATTGCTGATCGACCTGCTTGTGCCGCGCCTTGGCGTGCGACGGTTAGCCTAGCTAGCCCCACGCATCGCGCGCGGCGCCCATGTAGACGCCGCGCGCCTTTCGACTTTCATCCTTCATCCTTCTACTTCTTCGCGATCGGCACCGTCCGCGACTGCGCCGGCGTCACTTCCATCTTCGGCACCGTGACCTTGAGGATGCCGTTGGTGAACTCGGCCACCACCTTCGCCTCGTTCACCGCGACCGGGAACCGGAAGCTCCGCGCGAACTCGCCATAGCTCCGCTCCCACAGGTGGAAGTTGCGGTCCTTCTCGCCTTCCTTCTTCTCCTCGAGCTTGTGGCCCTTGAGGGTCAGCATGCCCTCGGTGACCGCGACCTCGACGTTCTCGGGCGAGACGCCCGGCAGCTCGGCCGTGATCAGGTACTCGGTCGGCGACTCGGTCGCCTCGACCAGCGGCGTCCACATCAGCTTCTCCATCCGCTTCTCGTCGATGGTCGGGAGGCGGAGGTCGATCCCGAACGGTTCCTCGAAGAACCGCTGCAGCCGGTTCCGCATGCGGGAGAGGTCACGTTCGATCGCCACGGGGAGATCCTGCTTGAGCAGTGACATATATCCTCCTTCCAGGGTGCACCCACACGGTGCGACAGCCGCGCGCGCCGCGCAGTAGGGGGCCGGATGCACTTTCGTGCGGGTTCGTCGTGCGGGTTCGCCGTGCGGGTTCACCGTGCGTAGATTCTCCCACGTTGACCGACCCCACGAGGCTCACGTGATCCAGGCAAGTCCCAAGTCGCAAACGACATACGACGCCATCATCGTCGGCTCCGGCGCGGGAGGCGGCATGGCCGCCTACCAGTTGGCGGTAGCCGGCCTCAAGGTCCTGGTACTGGAAGCCGGCCGCAGCTACGACCCAGTGCGCGAAACCCCCATGTTCAAGCTCCCGCGCGAGGCCCCCCTCCGCGGCGCCGGCGGCCGCGAGAAGCCCTTCGGCTTCTTCGACGCCACCGTGGACGGCGGATGGGAGGTCCCCGGCGAGCCCTACACCAACGCCCCCGGCACCGACTTCCGCTGGTGGCGCGCGAGGATGATGGGCGGCCGCACCAACCATTGGGGCCGCATCTCCCTCCGCATGGGCGAGTACGATTTCAAGCCCAAGACCCGCGACGGACTCGGCGCCGACTGGCCGCTCGAGTACAAGGACCTCGCCCCGTACTACGACAAGACCGAGATGCTCATCGGCGTCTACGGCGGCGACGACGACCTCGAGAACACCCCGCGCTCGTCGCCGGGCGTGCTCCAGCCCGCGCCCGCACCGCGCGCCGTGGAGCTGCTCGCCAAGAAGCACGCCGCCCCCATGGGCATCCCCGTGATCCCCGCGCACTTGGCGATCATGACCCAGCGGCAGGACGCCGACCGGCTGCCCAAGCTGCTGCACCCCGGGAATCCGCTCGCCCAGCGCGTGCTGCGCGACTCCATGCGCCAGCGTCAGGCGTGCTTCTACGCCACGCCCTGTGGCTGGGGCTGCTCCATCAAGGCCAACTTCCAGTCGACGACCGTGCTGCTGCCGCCCGCGCTCGCCACCGGCAACGTCGACATCGTGCCTGATGCGATGGTGCGCGAGGTGACCATCGGCCCCGACGGAAAGGCGACCGGCGTGAACTACATCGACAAGCGCACGCGTCAGGATCGTCATGTGTCCGCGCGCATCGTCGTCCTCGCGGCGAGCGCGGCCGAGACCGCACGCATCCTGCTCAACTCCAAGAGCTCGCGGACGCCGAACGGCGTAGCCAACTCCAGCGGCCTCGTCGGCAAGTACTTGATGGATACCGTCGGCGCCGGGATCGGCGGCCAGGTGCCCCTGCTCGAGAACCTCCCGCCGCACAACAACGACGGCGCGAGCGGCATGCACATGTACATGCCGTGGTGGCTCTACAAGGAGCAGCTCGCCGGCAAGCTCGGCTTCGCCCGCGGCTATCACGTGGAGTTCGGCGGCGGCCGCGGCATGCCCGGCGGCGGCACGTTCAACTTCGTCGAAGGCCTCACCCAGGGCGCCTACGGCACCCGGTTCAAGGAAGCCGCGCGTCGCTACTACGGCAGCTTCGTCTGGTTCGACGGCCGTGGCGAGATGATCCCCAACGAGGATTCGTTCTGCGAGATCGACCCTGAGGTCGTCGACCAGTGGGGCATCCCCGTGCTGCGTTTCCATTGGAAGTGGAGCGATCACGAGCTCAAGCAGGCCGTGCACATGCAGCAGACCTTCGCCAGCATCATCGAGGCCATGGGCGGCAAGGTCAACGGCACCGTGCAGACCGACGGCAATCGTGCCATCGCAAGGGGCGGACAGATCATCCATGAGGTCGGCACCTGCCGCATGGGCACCGACGCGCGGACCAGCGTGCTCAACGAGTACTGCCAGAGCTGGGACGTGAAGAACCTGTTCGTGACCGACGGCGCGCCGTTCGTGTCGAACGCGGACAAGAACCCCACGCTGTCCATCCTCGCGCTCGCGTGGCGCACCACCGACTACATCCTCGACCAGCTCGCCAAGAAGGAGATCGGCTGATGGCACACGACGAGATGGACGCGCCTGAAGTCGCGCCGGACGTCGCCCCTGAGGGTGTGAAGCGGCGTGATGCGCTCAAGGTCATCGCGGCGGCGACGCTGCCTATCCTCACGGGGATGCCCGCCGAGGCTGAGGCACAGCAGGCGCCCGCGGCAGGCGCGCAGCCACCGCGCCCCCCGGCGACGCAGCAGCCTGCTGCGGTCCGCTCGGGCCCGCGTGGTGATGCGTGGGATCCGGATCTGATCAACATCAAGAAGGACCCGAAGCGCCTGCTCACGCAGGCCGAGATGGCGACGCTCGGCGCGCTGGCCGACATGATCATCCCCGCGGACGCCAAGTCGCCGAGTGCGACGGCGGTGGGCGCGCACCACTATATCAATGAGCACGTGAGTGCGACCGGTGCGAGCTACGAGCGCGACCTCGTCCGTGTGCGCGGCGGGGTGAGCTGGCTCAACATGGAGAGCCAGAAGCGCTTTCAGCGGACGTTCGTGCGGCTCACGGCGGCGCAGAAGACTGCGATCTGCGATGACATCTGCTATCCGGCGGGGGCGAAGGCGGAGTTCCAGGCGGCGGCGCGGTTCTTTTCGCTGGTGCGCAACCTCGTCGCGACGGGGTTCTACACGTCCGATGCCGGGATGAAGGACATCGGATACATGGGGAACGTGGCGCTTCCCAAGTGGGAGCTGCCGCCAATCGAGGTGCGGAGGCAGTTGGGCGTAGAGTGATGTAGTTGCGGCCCGGCGTTCACAGCCACCCCCGGTCACCGCGCCTCATTGCCACCTGCTCGGCTGTGGCATGAACGCATCATGCTCGCGCCGCGGTCCGTCCCGGCTCAGGCGAGCCTGATCCGGGACGGCAGAGTCATCATTGGGGGCCCTCTCGATGCAGCGTCGTCTGGAGCATCAGAGGGTTCCTTCTCGCGGACCGGCGTCCGAATTAGCTCGGTCGAGCTAATTCGGACGTTTATTGCGCACTCCCGAGAGCCGACGTGAGCTGAGGCGGGCCAGATCCGTCGGCACCAGGTGCTTGCGGGATTACGGTCCCGGACGAAGGTTTGGCCGGCACCGAATTAGGTCGACCGAGCTAATTCGGGAATAGCGAATTAGCTCGGTCGAGCGAATCCACGTTAGGTGGATGCCCCACAGATCGGAGGAGCGTGGTGTTCGGTGTAAGCGGAATTGAAGGGGTGTTCATCATCGCTCTTTCCGTGGCGCCGTACGCGATCGGCGTCGGCGCTCTCTTGGTCGCGTGGCGCTTCGTACGGATTCGCGAGAGACAGTCGAGCGAGGTGCATTCCCAGAGACAGCTCGAGCAGCGCGTGCAGTTCCTCGAGGAGTCGCTGGCCCGGATGAGCACGCAGTTGGAGCAGCTGACTCAGAGCCAGGAGTTCACGGCGGAGCTCTTGGAGGCGCGCTCGACAGATTCGCGCCGCACCACCTAACGGCGGTTGGTGCAGGCGGTCACGGTATGGAAGCGGCGGCTACGCCGCCGCATCTTATGGAGTGCCCGCAGCACAACCTGACGTTATGGCTACATCCACGCATTGGAGTCTGGGACAATGGGGATATTTGCGCGCCTAAAGATCGGACTCCGGCGCCATCCGTTCCGAGCTGTTGTTGAAGCTGGGCTTGTCTTCGGTGTGGTATGGACAGCGGCGGACGCAATCGACAACGCGTACCCGACCCTAGAAGTGAACAGCCCGGCAAAGCTTGGCGTACTCGTAGCCGGTTGCTTGCTCGTGGGCATCGTCCGCGCGGTCCCCCTTCGTAGCATCAGTCACCGCATTGGCGGTTCGAACTCCCGCCTAACCGTGCGCTTCGGCGATCTTTTCAATGAGCCGGGCGTCAGAGTGATTCCGGTCAACGAGTTCTTCGACGCAGAGCTTGGTGAGCACGTGTCCGCCTCGACCCTGCACGGTCAGATTCTCGCGCGGCTCTACGGGGGTGACGCTCATCGCTTTATCCAAGACGTCGGAGCCAAGTTGCCTGCTGCCCAGGGGGTAGAGGTACCCAGGCCCGACGGTCGCACACTCCGCTTCCCGCTAGGCACGGCCGTCCACACCAAGTTCAACGCAGAACGCTATCTCCTCCTTGCATTCGCAAGGACGGACGTCCAGACTCGCAAAGCGCACGCAAGCGTTCAGGACATGTGGAGCGCACTTGAAGGGCTCTGGTCTGCGGCGCGCATCCACTCAAACGGATCACCCATCGCACTTCCGCTCTTGGGTAGCGGACAATCTGGCGTCGGACTCCCTCCGCAACTGCTGCTGAACGTGATTGTCACAGCGGCTCTTGCGGAGACGCGGCGACAGCGCATTGCCAGCGAAATTGTGGTGGTAGTTCACGATGACTTCTTTTCAGACATCGACCTGCGTGCTCTTGATTCTATGATGAGTTAGCCATGGCATACAGAAACGGCACATATGTAGCGTTCCACGCGAACGGCACGGCCCAGCCAACCGAGAGCGATATGAAGTACTACCAGCTCTTGAAGGCTTGGAAGATTCGTTCTGACGGCGAGTTCGAGTTCGTAAACAGTCACGACAAGACGGCCGCGGTGCGCGATTCGAGTTCGAGACAGACTCTACGCAACCGACTGGCTGAACGGCTTCGTAACTCGAAGAACATGCTTCTTATTATTGGTGACACGACTCGATTCGACACAGACTGGGTGCCGTTTGAGATCGAGTATGCGGTCGACACGTGTCAGATTCCTATCATTGCGGCGTACCCCAAGTACGAGTGGATTCAGCGGCCCGCAGACCTTCGTCCGCTCTGGCCAAGAGCACTCGCGGAGAGAATTGACAACGGCACCGCCCATGTTCTCCACATTCCGTTCAAGCAAGCACCACTTGCGGATGCTCTGCCTCGCTTCTCCCCAACCGAACTGCCGGTTGGCCGTGGCCTTGGCTACTACTCGCCCGAGGCCTACAGGCAGTTCGGCATTGATCTGCGATGAGCCATAACGACGCTTGCTGCCGACGAGGGCAGCTAGTGTAGCGGTTGTGGGGCCTCGGCTCCATCTTCTTGAAAGGTTCGCCGAGGCCCCACAACCGCATCTTATGGGAGCCCTCGCAGCAGAAGCACACGTTAGCCAGAAGGACCGAGCTTCCTCGCGGTGCAAGTGACGGCGGTTCGTACGAGCGGGTATCCCCGGTACACAGGTCTCATCATCGCGTGGGAGGGACGTTGAGAATCGCTGTGCTCGGCGCGGTGTGCCTCTTGATCTCGTGTGTCGACCCGGTCTGTGCCTGCTCACCGCCGATGTATGGCATGGTGCTGCAGGGCACGCTGCGGTCCCAGGCGGCCGTGCCGCAGCCCGGCAAGCGCGTACGCGCGGAGGTCGGCGTCGGGACGTGTGTGACGTTCATCGATACCTTCGCGAACGGCGTGACGGATCCCGACGGTCATCTCACACTGACGGTCGACGCGCCGTCGACTGACTCCGTGTGTGTCCGGCTGTTTGCGCGCGACACGGTGGCAGGTGCGCTCGAGATTCCTCTCGTCGGTCCGCTCCGCGTGCCGGGCGGTCGGCGAACGTTTGACACGCTCGCGGTGTCCCTGGTACTCGCACCGTAGAGATCCGCGCCCCTCTGGCTAACGGCGGTTGGTGACCGATGGCCGGCTAGGGTAGCGGGGCGGCGGCCCCGCCTTATCGTACTACATGGGTCGGCGTGGCCGCCGCCCCGCAACTATTCGAACGGCCACGGCACAACCTGA
>CAYXGS010000031.1:0-39977 GCA_964464585.1 uncultured Gemmatimonas sp.
TCTTCCTCCTGTTCGACCGCTTCTTCGGGACGACGTTCTACTCGATCGCCGCCGGGGCCGACCCGCTGCTCTGGCAGCACCTGTTCTGGGTCTTCGGCCATCCAGAGGTCTACATCCTGATCCTCCCGGCGTTCGGCCTCGTCTCCGAGGTGCTGCCGACCTTCTCGAAGAAGCCGCTGTTCGGCTACAACGTGATGGTCTACTCAGGGATAATGATCGGCTTCCTGGGCTTCGGGGTCTGGGCCCACCACATGTTCGCGGTGGGCATGGGGGCGATCGCCGACTCGATCTTCGCGACGATGACGATGCTGATCGCGATCCCGACGGGCGTGAAGATCTTCAACTGGATCGCGACGATGTGGTCGGGCGAGATCCGGTTCACCGTGCCGATGAAGTTCGCGATCGCGCTCATCGCGATGTTCACGATCGGCGGCATCTCGGGCGTGATGCACTCGTCGGCCCCGGCCGACCTGCAGCAGACGGACACGTACTTCGTCGTCGCGCACTTCCACTACGTGCTCTTCGGCGGCTCGATCATGGGCATCTTCGCCGGCATCTACTTCTACTATCCGAAGATGACCGGGCGCCTGATGAACGAGGGGCTGGGCAACCTGCACTTCTGGCTCAACCTCATCGGGTTCAACCTCACGTTCTTCCCGATGCACTTCGCCGGCCTCCTCGGCATGCCGCGGCGCATCTACCAGTACGACGCCGGCCAGGGCTGGGACCTGTTCAACCTGCTCTCGACCTACGGCACGTACCTGCTGGTGGTCTCCACGGCGATCTTCGTGTGGAACTTCATCCGCAGCCGCTCCACCGGCGCCGTCGCGGGCAATGACCCGTGGGGCGCGGCGACGCTCGAGTGGTCCATCCCCTCGCCGCCGCCCGAGTACAACTTCGCGCAGATCCCCGAAGTGACCTCGCGCTACCCGCTGTGGGACCTCAAGGATCCCGCCAAGACCGCCGGCATCGAGCACTCGCATGCCGACGCCATGACGATCACCGACGCGCACGCCGTCCCGGTGCACGAGGAGACCGAGCGGCACACCGCGAAGGAGCTCGGCATCCCGATGCCGTTCCCAACCGCGAAGCCGCTCTTCACCGCCCTCGGGCTCGTGACGATGTTCTGCGGCCTGCTGTTCCTGCGCAACGGGATGTTCGCCGTCGCGATGACGATCACGCTCGGCGGCGCCGCGATGCTCATCGGCGGCCTCTACGCGTGGCTCACCGCCCCCCTCGAGTAACCGGAGAACACGACAGTGACCTCACATACCGCTGCCGCGCACGCCGGTCACGACGACGGGCACGTGCATCATCATTACACGACCACCGGCCTCGACAACCGGAAGATCGCGATCTGGACGTTCATCGGGTCGGAGTGCATGCTCTTCGCATCGCTCATCTCGACCTACCTGATCTACAAGGGCCGCTCGGTCGTCGGGCCGTTCCCGCACGAGGCGTGGACCTCCGAGACGGGCAAGCACTTCAACGCGATCCTCGACATCCCGGTCACGTCGGCCTCGACCTTCGTGCTCCTGATGTCGTCGTTCGCGATGGTGCTCGCGCTCCAGGCCGTGCAGCTCAAGGGCAAGGAGCTCCCGGCCGGCGCCGGCTGGTGGGCGCGCATCCAGCGCTCGTCGCAGTTCTGGCTCTTCGCGACCGCGCTCATGGGCGCGACCTTCCTCGGCTTCCAGGCCTACGAGTTCACCTCGTTCGTGCACGAGGGGCTGACGATCAAGACGAACCTCTTCGGCTCGTCCTTCTTCACGCTCACCGGCTTCCACGGCGCGCACGTGACCGTCGGCGTGCTCTGGCTGATGACGCTCCTCTGGATCGACCGCACGCGCGGCCTGAAGGGCGCGAACGACGAGCTCCTCGTCGACATCTGCGCCCTCTACTGGCACTTCGTCGACGTCGTCTGGATCGCGATCTTCACGCTCATCTACCTCATCAAGTGACGCCGAGGATCTGACCATGTCCCACGACGCCAAGCACGCCGCCGAGCACCACCATCCGACCGGCAACCAGTACGCGGTGATCGCGCTCATCCTCACGGCGATCACCGTGGTGGAGGTCTGGGCGTACTACATCCCCGCCCTCGTCGCCTCGCCGATGTTCAATCCGGCGCTGATCGTGATGTCGGCGGTCAAGTTCGCGATCGTCGTCCTGTTCTACATGCACCTCAAGTTCGACAGCCGGCTGTTCCGCGTGGTGTTCACCGGGTCGCTGATCATCGCGATGTGCACGGTGGTGGCGCTGATGTTCCTCTTCGGGAAGCTGTCGGTCTAGCCGGGCCGCACGTCGCGGCGGGATGCGGAGCACTCCGCATCCCGCCCCCTCAGAGCCGGGCGCTGAGCGCTCCCTCCACACGCTCCACGAGCTCCGGGTGCCGCCGCCACAGGTACCACCCCATGAGCCCGGCGGCGAGCAGGTTCGCGATCCCGATGTGCGTCCACGCGAGCGGCGCGAGCCCCGTCGCGCGTGAGAGGAAGAGCGTGAGCCCGTAGAACCCCGCCTCGAACATCACGAAGAAGATGAGCAGGCCGGCGAGCACCCCCGGCGTCCGCGCCGACGCCGCGACGATCCAGCTCACGATGCATCCCACCGCGACGAAGACCGCCACATGGAAGAGCGTGTAGGCGAACACGTTCGTGGCCAGTGGATAGGTCGCGCCCCGGCCCAGCACCGCGAGCAGTGATCGCCCGAGCAGGTCGGGCGTCGCGAGCGGACTGCCGGCCATGAAGTCCACCACGAGGAACCACCCGGCCACACCCGCTGCGCCGAGCAGCCCAGCGACCGCACCCTCCTTCCAGACCCGCGTTCCGTCGTCCACGAGCACCTCCGTGGTTCAGGTGGCCCCGAGCGGGACGCACCGCGCCCGCCGGTGGGAGTGCCCTAGATTGAGTCTTTCCCCGAGCCGACGCCAGCCTGTGCACCACCCCGTCCTCTTCCTGCACCCGAAGGTCGACCTCGCCCAGGGCGGCTTCACGCTGCACTGGAGCACCGTCGTCGGGCTGCTGGCGCTCTGGGGCCTGTACGAGTGGAGAGCAGCCGTGCACGGCCGCTCCGAGGGCCGCCGGCCGACCGCGCGGCAGCGCACCTGCCTGCTGCTCGGCCTCGGGGCGATGTTCGCCACGCTGAACGGCCCGGTCCACGACATCAGCGACTACTACCTGTTCACGGGCCACATGGTGCAGCATCTCGTGCTCACCTTCGTGACGCCCCCGCTCCTGCTCCTCGGCACACCGGGCTGGATGCTCCGGCCCGCCCTCGCCCAGCGCCACGTCGCCGCGGTCGCCCGCTTCGTCACGGTGCCGCGCACCGCCTTCGCGATCTTCAACCTCACGCTGGCCTTCTGGCACCTCCCGCCGAACTACAACTCGGCGATGTACTACCACGAGGTGCACATCCTGCAGCACCTGCTGTTCCTCGTGACCGCGGTGCTGGCATGGTGGCCGCTCCTGAGTCCGCTCCCGGAGCTCCCGCGCCTGAGCTACCCGGGGCAGATGCTCTACAGTTTCCTCATGACCCTGCCGATGACAGTGATATCGATCTTCATCGTGTATTCGGATCATGTGCTGTATCCGGCCTACGCGAGCGCCCCGCGGCTCTGGGGGCTCTCGCCGCTCGAGGACCAGCGCCTCGGCGGACTCATCATGTGGATCCCCGGCGGGCTGTTCTTCTACCTGCTGACGTCGGTGATCTTCCTGCGCTGGGTGACCACCCAGCGGGATGACCGCGCGGGGGCCCAGGTAGGGATGTGACGGGACCGGCGCGGTGACTCGCCGGTGTCCGAAGAAAGTCCGAACAGAACGTGCAATTCCTCGTCACCCTGGGGGGGTGGAAGTCGTCATCCCCTTGCTGTCCCCTTCCCCCGGGATGCTCTGGCATCCACTCTGCGGGGTAAGGCTTCGGGCGAGCGCTTCCGCGCTCGCCCTGCGCTTCTCTGACCCGTAGGATGCCTGATGCGCCGTCCCTTGGTCCTGCTGATCTCCGCGCTCCTCGCCGCCGCTCCGGTGGCGGGGGTGGCGCAGTCGTCCACCGGGACCAAGGCACCGACCAGGACACCGACCAAGGCGCCGGCCGCCACGCCCTCCAAGGCACCCGCGCGTCCGACCGTGGCACGGCCGCCCGTCGCGTCCACCGCCAAGCGCCCCGCTCCGCGTACCACGCCGTCCCGCGCGACCACCGCGCGGACCTCGCTCAAGCCCGCCACGACGACCAGCGCGACGGGGCTGCGCGACCATCTCGCGTCCCTCCTCGACGGCGCGACGCGCAGCGGGCAGTGGGGCGTGATGGTGATCTCGCTCTCGCGTGGCGACACCCTGTTCTCCCGCAACGCCGACGCCTTGCTCCTCCCCGCGTCGACGATGAAGCTCTACACGTCGGCCATCGCGCTCGAGCGCTTCGGCCCGGCGCACCAGTTCCGCACCGAGGTGCTGCGCAGCGGGGCGATGGACGACGGCGGCGTGGTGCGCGGGGACCTCATCCTCAAGGGCAACGGCGACCCGTCACTCGTGCCGCGGTACTCGGACTGGAGCATCGGGGCGCGGCCGCTCGACTCGCTCGCCGACCTCGTGGCGCGCGCGGGCATCAAGCGCGTCACGGGCGACATCATCGGCGACGCGAGCGCGTTCGACGGCGAGCGCGTGCCGGCGGGGTGGCGCACGCGGTATCTCCAGGCGAGCTACGCGGCCCGCGTCTCGGCGCTCTCGTATAACGAGAACCTCGCGCACATCACCGTGCGCCCGTCGCCGCGCGGCGCACAGGTGGCGTTCGCGCAGCCGGTGAGCGGTCTCACGCTGCGCTCGACGGTCACGATCCGGCCCGACAGCCGCAGCGCCTCGATCCGCGTGTGGCAGGACACGCTCACGCAGCAGTACAAGGTGAGCGGCTGGATCGGGTCGCGGAGCGTGGTGCGGACCTATCAGGTGGTGGTCGAGCAGCCGGAGCAGTACGTGGCCGCGGCCTTCCGCGCCGCGCTGGAGTCGCGCGGCATCACCGTGCAGGGGCGAGTGCGGGGCGGCGAGGCGGCGGAGGGTGCGCAGCGCGTCACGGCGTGGGCCTCGCCGCCCCTCGCGCAGCTCGTCGCCAAGATGAACGGCGAGAGCAACAACCATTTCGCCGAACTCCTGTTCCGCAACGCCTCCCGCGTGGACGGCGCGGTGGGGTCGGCGCACATCGCGAACGAGTCGCTGCGCACGTTCCTCACCGACCGCGTGGGCGTCGATGCGGGCGCGGTGTACGCGGCGGACGGCAGCGGGCTCTCGACGCTCGACCGCGTGACCCCGCGGTCGATGGTGCTCCTCCTCGGGTACACGGCCGCCGCCCCGTGGGGACAGGTGCTCCGCGCCTCGCTGCCGGTGGCCGGCCGCACCGAGACGCTGCGCTCGCGCATGCGCTACACGCCCGCGCAGGGGAACCTGCGCGCCAAGACGGGCACCACCGGCGAGGTGACCTCGCTCGGGGGCTACGTCACCGCGAAGGACGGCGAGGAGCTCGCGTTCTCCATCATCTACAACGGCCGCGAACTCTGGCGCGCCCGTGCCGCGATCGACGCGATGGGCGTCACTCTGGCGAGCTTCTCGCGCTGACGCGCGTCAGCTGAGCAGCGGCGGCTCCGCCTTCGGGTCGCTCGCCGCGGTCGCATCGAGCAGCCGCACCGCCGTGTCGACATCCGTGCGGCGCACCACCAGGCGCACCGGGTGCAGCACGTCGAGGAACGGCAGCATCCCCGCCGCGTTGTCCTTGAGCAGCATCGACACGATCCCGTTGGCGTCCAGCACGGCACGGGCGAACTCGGCTTCCACGCTGTTCGGATAGGTCCGTACGACGAACGCTTGTTCCGGCATCGTGACCTCCTGAGGGTGGGGAGTGGGGCGTGCGCGCATGCGGGTCATGCATATACTCCGGGGTGCGGTGACCGGTTCCCGTAGTACCCCACGGGAACGCGGTCCACCACAGTGACACGATGCCACGGCCGCGCGCCGCCTACGCGACGGTCTGCCGGATGAGGATCCCGCGCTTCCCGAGTTCGGTGACATACCGCTCGCCGGGCATGCACTCGTCGGGCGTGTGCACGCCGGCAGGCGAGACGGCCCCCTCGGCCTGCAGCTGTCCGGTGATGGAGAGCGAGTACCCGGTGGTGCGCATCATCGCGCTGATGCCGGTCTTGGCATCGTAGCGGTCCACGAGCTCGAACGTGTGCGTCTGCGGCTTCCCGGCCTTCGTGCCGCTCACCACCACCCGCAGCGCGACGAGGTCCGGCGAGTTCCTCTTGGTGAGTCGCGGCTGCATCTGCGCGATCGCGAGCTCGCGCGGCACGACCTTGGTGCCCTTCACGTCCACCGGCTCGAGCTCGAGCAGGCCGAGGTCGCGGATCGCCTCCATGATCCGGGCGTGTCCCGGATACCGGAGCGTCTTGTACTCCATCGTGGGGATCCTGCCCTCGTAGCGGCTCGCCATCGTCGAGAGACCGCCCGCCGTGTGGAACGCCTCGAGCTCGCCCACCGGCGAGTCGAAGTGCACCGGCTCGATCTCGCTGAGCGCCTTCACGTTCACGCGCTTGCCGTCGCGCACCACCCACGAGAGCGTCGTGTAGTAGTCGAGCACGCCTTCGATGGAATAGACGATCTGGTACTTGAGCGGCCCTTCGGGAGTCTGCGGCAGCCCGCCGACGTAGATCCGCACCGATGTCGTCTCGTCGAGCCGGTCGATGCCGAGCTGCGCGAGGATGTTCACCATGCCGGGCGCGAGCCCGCAGTCCGGGATCACGGTGACGCCGGCCTTGGCCGCGCTCGCGCTCAGCTTCTTCTGGTTCTCGACGATCTCGGTGTTGCCGCCGAGGTCGCAGAAGTGCGCGCCGGCCGCGATCGCGGCCTCGGTCATCGGGAGGTTGAAGTAGTACGGGATGGCGCACATCACCGCCTTGACGCCCTTCATCGCGGCGGCGACCGCCACGGGATCCTTCACGTCGAGCGTGATGAGCTTGAGCCGCTCACCGCCCACGTACGGCTGGAGGAAGGCGGGAAGGTGGTCGACCGACTTGTCCGCGAGCCGCACTTCAGTGCAGTCCGGGTTCTGGAGGAGGTCGTATGCACACGCCGAGCCCTGCAGGCCGGCGCCGAGGACGAGCATCTTCATCAGGGGGGTTCTCCGAGCGGATGGACCGAGCTGGACAGCCCTTGAATCTACTCGGACCGCGCCCTGATTTCACGGCATATGGATGACTGGACGCGCCACCTGCTCACGACCGACGGATCGATCACGGCGCTGCTCGACCGGGTGCATTCCGTCGCGGTCCTCGGCATCAAGACGGCGGATTCGGGCGCGCCGGCGCACTTCGTCCCGGCCTACGCCAAGCGGGCCGGTCTCCGCGTCATCCCCGTGCCCGTGTACTACCCGGAGCTCACCGAGCTCCTCGGCGAGCCGGTGCACCGGACGGTGCGCGGGATCGGCGAGCGGGTGGACCTCGTCAACGTGTTCCGACGGCCGAAGGACATTCCCTCACATCTCGACGACCTGCTCGCCGCCAGGCCGGGGGCCGTGTGGTTCCAGTCGGGGATCCGGCACGACGAGGCGGCCGAAGCGCTCGCGCGCGCGGGGATCGACGTGGTGCAGGACAAGTGCCTGATGGTGGAGCTCCAGGAGCGCGGACGCTGACTCGGCGCTGAGGCGCCGCGCATGCGCCGGAGCCGCGGCTAGCCGACCCGCCGCGCGAAGTACGCCCCGACGCCCTTCATCGCGTGCCGCGATTCCGGCGTGAGCGGCACCGCGCAGTGCCAGTCGTGCATGAGGCCGCGGAACACGGTGAACTCCACCGCGACGCCGGCGGCGCGCGCCTTCTCCGCCACGCGGCGCGCGTCGTCGAACAGGATCTCGCTGTCGCTCGCATGGATGAGCAGCGACGGCAGCCCCTTGAGCTCGGCGTAGAGCGGCGAGACGAGCGGATGCTCGGCCGGGTGATCCGGCGCGTACAGGCGCGCGAGCTCGGTCTGGTGGCGTGCCGAGAGCATCACCTCGCGATCCGCGTTCTCGCGCAAGGAGGCGCCGGACCCGGCGACGTCGGTGCAGGGCGAGATGAGTGCCGCCGCTGCGGGGAGCGGATCGCCGGCATCGCGGAGCGCGATCAGCGTCGCGAGCGCGATCGCGCCGCCTGCCGAGTCGCCGATGATCCCCAGCGCGCTCGGCGGCGTCCCGAGGGCGTACAGCGCGCGCACCGCGGCGACCGCGTCATCGAGCGCGGCGGGGAACGGATGCTCGGGCGCCAGGCGGTAGTCGAGTGAGATCACGCGCGCGCGGGCCCGGGCCGCGAGCCAGCCGGCGAACGGCCGGAACTGCGAGGGCGCGCCGCCGACGAACGCGCCGCCGTGCAGGTGGAGGATCGTCCGCCGCGGCGCCATGTCCTCCGGATGATGCCACTCGCCCGGGAGCATCGGTTCGCGCGACGGGGAGACCCGCAGCCCACGCGGCAGGAAGGCGGGCAACAGGCGCCGGGAGCCCATCGCGCGCCGGAAGGCCGCGAGGTCGAACCGCGGCGCATCGGCCACGCGCTTGATGAGCACACGCGAGGCGAACTGCAGGATGCTCTCTTCGATGCTCGGCATGTCGCCAGCAGGCTCCGGCGGTTCCGGGGGTCAGCGCTGTACGACGATGGTAGCCTGCGGGCCATCCCACCACCAGCGGGACGCGCGCAGCAGGGCGCGGCCGCGGGCCGAGGCGATGCGGATGGGCGGCTCGCCCACGACGGGGACGAGCCAGATGCCCGGGAATCCGAGTGCCATCGGCACCTGCGCCGCGCCCTCGGGCACGCGACGCGGCGCATCGGGCGAGAGGGACATGGTCCCGGCCCGCTCATCGAACGCCGGGCGCAGCGCCCACAGGACATCGATGCCGATGCGGATCTCGTCGACCGCCACATCGCGATCGACGCGGGCCTCCACGCCCCGCAGCAGCCGCTCGCCGATCCACAGCGCGGGGATGAGGAGCGGCGCGCCGTGCGCCGTCGCACCGAAGCTGCGCGGCGTGAGCGCGGGGTCGTCCGCGCGTGCGAGGAGCACGCCCTGCACCGACGGATCGAGCACGGCGCGACGCGTGCCACCCGGGCCGCGCACCTCGAAGCTGCCGAGCGCCCGCCCGTCGGTGATGAAGATCATCGGCACGGTGACGGGCGTGCCGGTGATCGCCCCGCTGGCGGATGACGCGGCGGACGGCGCGCGCGCGGCGAGGCGCGCGGCCTCGCGTGCCGCTTCCGCCGCGGGAAGGCGCACGCCCGGGATCCGGCGGCGGTCGACCTCGGGGCGGAACGGCGCGACGGCCATCATCGCCTGCGCGATGCTCGGCGTGTCGGCACCGAATCGCAGCGCCTCGCTGAAGAGGATGTCGGCGATGACGAACCGCGCGCGCGAGGCGAGATACCGGCCGAGTTCGCCGCGGGCCGCGGGCGCGCGCGGCGCGGCATCGACCGCGGCGTAGAGCGCGTCCTCGGCGGCGCGCAGCCGGCCGCGCGCGAGCAGCGAGTCGGCGCGTGACGGCGCGGCGACGGGCAGGTCGGCACTCGTGGTCGCAGGCCGGCGCGACTGTGCGCACACGGGCGCCGGGGCGCCGAGCATGCAGAGTGCCGCGAGGAGCGTGACCGCGCGCCCGCTCACGGGGCGCGCAGCACCGCGAGCAGCTCTCCGCTCGGGTCGAACCGCACGGACGTCGGCGGCGCGGACAGCCCGAGCCGGATGGTGATCGAGGATTCGCCCGCCGCGGGGAGCTCGAACTGGCCGCGCATGACCGCGCCATCGGCGCCGTGCACCTCCAGCGGCACGCGCAGTCGGTACGTCCCGAACCTCCCGTCCTGACGCGCGGTGATCACCAGCGCGCCGGTCGGCGCATCGTACACGTGCGCGAGCGAGACCTCGGCGTAGCCCGGCCGGGTGAGCCACTGGTCGAAGAACCACTTCAGGTCGCGCCCTGCCTCGCGTTCCATGTGCTGACGCAGCGCGTCGGTCATCGCGTTGCCATGACGGTGCGCGAGCCAGTAGCTCCGCACACCGCGGAAGAAGGCGCTGTCGCCCACCTCGCGGCGGAGCATGTGCAGCACCATCCCGCCCTTCTGGTAGCTGTTGGCGTTGAGGAGCTGGAGCAGGACCGTCTGCGCGGTATCGAGCACCGGCCGCTCCTTCACGACCGCCGCGTCGATCACCTGCTGGCGGATCCCCGCGATGTCGGCGCGGAAGGCGCTGTCGCCGCGCGAGTGCTCGGTGTAGAGCGCGGCGAAGTAGGTCGCGAAGCCCTCCGAGAGCCAGAGGTGCCCCCACTGCGCCTCGGTGACCGCGTCGCCGAACCACTGGTGCGCGGTCTCGTGCGCGATGAGCCCCACGCTCAGTCCGTTCGGGGAGCGGAACAACCGGTCGGCATAGAAGATCGCGCCGGCGTTCTCCATCCCGCCGAAGCGCGTGGACGACTGCAGGTGCGCGAGCTGCTCGTACGGGAACGGCGCGACCGTGCGCGCGAAGAACCGCACGATCGAGTCGGCCTCGGCGAAGTGCCCCGGCATGTACCTCGCCTGCTCGGGCGCCGTGTACACCCGCTGCGGCACGCAGCGACCGACCGACGCGAGTCCGCAGGCGGTCTCGCCGAGTTCGTGCGCGACCAGCGGTGCGACGGCGACGACCATGAGGTACGTCGGGATGGCCTCGGCGGTCGCCCACGTGGTGCGCCTGCGCCCGCCCGCCGCGTCGCTGACGCTTCGCCGGGTGCCGTTGGCGACGACCGTGAGCGCTGCCGGCGCGTCAACGACGAACTCGACGAGGGCCTTGTCCGAGGGATGGTCGACCGTCGCGAGCCAATGCCGTCCGCGGTCGGGCCAGTTGTCGCCGAACGCGCGCCAGCGGCCGGCACTGTCGGTGGAGATGATGAGTCCGTCGGCGGGTTCGCCCTCGTACGCGACGGTCACGCAGAGCGTGTCGACGGCCGGCGCGGCGACGGGCAGCGGATTCGCCGCAACGGTGCGGCGCGCCGTGACGAGCGCGGGCAGCGCGACGCTCACCCGAGAGCCGTCATGGGTGAAGGCGGCCGCTGCAGGCGATGCGGTGCAGCCGACGGACGCGCGCGCGACCTGCATGGGGGCGAGGAGGTCGAGCCGCAGCGAGTCGACCCCTTCGCCCCGGGTGAACGTCGCGGTGGACGCGATGCGCACGACCTTGCCGCGGTCGGGCACGCGCAGGTCGAAGCGATACCGCAGCACGTCCACGCCGGACTGCTGCGCGAGCAGCGGCGCGCCGGCCGCGAGGAACAGCGCGAGGGAACAGAGCGAACGACGCATGTCGGTGGTACCCCGGACGAGGGGGCGGGCTACAGGCCGGCCGCGGCGCGAAGGGCCTGTGCGAACTCGGGAGCGGTCTGGTAGCGATCCTCGGGCGCGCGCGCCATCGCCTTGAGCAGCACGGCGTCCATCGCCTCGGGGAGATCCGGCCGACGATTGCGCGCCGGGATCGGATCCAGCCGCAGGCGCGCGATCATCATCTCCTGCTGGTTCTTCCCCTCGAACGGCAGCTTCTGCGTGAGCATCTCGTAGGCCATGAGGGCCAGCGAGTAGATGTCGGTGCGGGAGTCGAGCGTCTTGCCGCGCAGCTGCTCGGGGCTCATGAACTCGGGCGTGCCGAGGATGATGCCGGTGGCGGTGAGCTTCTGGAGCTCGCCCCCCGCCTTGCGCTCCTTGGCGAGGCCGAAGTCCATCACCACCGCGTACTCGATCCCGTCGGCCTTCTTGCAGACCATGATGTTCTCGGGCTTCAGGTCACGATGGATGATCGTGAGCTGATGCGCGACATGCAGGCCGTCCGCGACCTCGCCGATGAACTTCACGCAGTCGGCGATGGTGGTCTTGCCGACGCGATAGTTGCGGTCGCTGAGGATCTCGCCCTCGACGTACGGCATCACGACATAGACGAGCCCGTCCTCGGTCTCGCCCATGCGCACGATGTGGCAGACGTTCGGGTGCGCGAGGCGGATGCCGAGGGCGGCCTCGCGCTTGAGTCGCGCCATCGCGTTCTCGTCCTTGCTGAGCGAGGGCGAGAGGATCTTGATGGCGTAGCGTTCCTGCGTGGCGACGTCGTGCGCGAGGTAGACGTACGACATGCCGCCCTCGCCGACCTTCCGGACGATGTGGTAGCGGCGGTCGAGCACCTTGCCGGCCATGTTCGCATGACTGCTGGCGGCACCCGACCTGGCCGGGTCGTTCGCGCGGACCGCGGTGGGGCGGACGGCGGTGCTGCTGCCCGCGCCGCCGGCGGGCGGGGGCGGCGGCGCCGCCGCGGCAGCGCCCGGCTGGAACGTCGTCAGCTTCGAGCCGTCGCGCGTGCAGAAGCGCGCCTCGTCGCCGTACATCGTCCCGCAGGTCGGGCACCGCATGCTCACGCGCGTGGGTCTCCGTGGATGGTCGGCTGGTGGGTGCCTGAGGTCAGCGACCGGTCCACTTCTGCACCAGCTGCCCGCGAGCAAGGAGTTCCATGTCGACGAGCGAGATCGCGAGCGCACGATCCCCGTCGGCCCGACCACCCACCGTGAACCGCGCCGAGAGCGTCATCGGCGAACGGAGCACATCGAACTGCCGCGCCGTCGCGCGCGGGACCTTCCAGAGGTCGTTCGCATCGTAGGTCATGCCGGCGTCAGGCATGCACCAGAAGACCGGCCGCGTGAAGCAGGCCACCGTGAGCTGGCTGCGTCCCTCGCGCGCGGTCGGGAGGCGCAGCGCCTCGACGTTGAACTCGAGCAGTTCGGTGTCGGCGTCATAGCGGACCGCGCGCACCGGCAAGGTCACGACGAACGACCGCTTGGTGCTGCGGAACCACTGCTGCTCCCGGGCCTGATACTCGGCCAGCGCGGCCGCGCGACGGGCCTCGAACTCCGGCGTGCTCTCGTACGGGTCGCGCACCACCTGCGGCGGCGGCGCGTCCATCATCGCGACGGCCTCGCGCGCCATGGTGCCGAGGATCGCCGAGAACTCCACCGGCGTGACCGACTCGACGCGGTCCGCGACGGACGCCTCCCCCGCGTCGCGCGTGATCATCCTGATGGCGGACGACTGCTCGCGCGCGGTGGCGGCCGCCGCGACGGGCGCGGCGGCGGTCGGCAGCGTGGAGCTGCTCGGCGCGCCGTTGCGGTTCGCGGCGGCGTTGGAGCGCGCCGGAGTGCTGGCGCGGCGGCTCGCCGCGCTCGACGGCGTGGTGTTCGCCGGAGTGTTCGACGGCGTCGACGACGGACGCGAGACCGGCGCCTTGGTCTGTGTCGGCATCGCACCCGGCGCAGGCGCCTTGGTGGCCGCGGGCTCGGCATCGGTCTGGTTCCCGGCCGCCGCGACTCGTCCGGCCGCCGTGCCGGGCTCTGCATCGGTGCAGAACGGCTGGGACGTCGGGGCATCGACCGCGTCGTTCGCCGAGATGATCACGAAGCACTTCACCGGCGACAACGACGCATGCGACGCGTTCGCCGCCCAAGCGTTCGCGGAGGCGAACGCGATGCTGATCTCGGCGCCCGAGTTGGGCGTGAAGCTCAGGTCCTTCGGATCGCTGGCGAACGACTTGGCGCGACTGAAGTGCACACGCTGGAGCGCGGCAAGTCGGCTCAGGTCGCGCTTGACCGCGTCAGCGACGCGCGCCTTCTCGCCGGCGAGAGAAGGCCGCTGTGCGTCCGCCGGGTGCGGGGCGAACGCGAGCAGGGCCGCGGTGGCAAGGAACGCGACAGGCGAGGCGGTGCGAGCCATCAATGCAGGTCTCCGAGGACCAGCCGGCGGGAGTCAGAAGTCGCGCGTCAATAGGATGGGCGCGAACGGGGGTAATCTGCCGTCCCGCAGGGACTTCCGCAACGCTCGCGCCGCGCTCGGCGCCCTCTGTCAGGGCCGCATCTGCATCGTCGCACAGGGCGCGGTCGGGGCCGGGTTCGGCGGACCGTAGCGCGCCTCGACCAGCCGGGTCTCCCCCGCCGCGATGATCAGCGTGTAGATGCCGTCGTACTGATGGTCGCAGAGGTCGGGACGCGTCGGACCGCCGAGGGCGGCGATCCAGGGCATCACGGTGTTGGAGTGGCCGACGACGAGGATGGTCTTGCCGGGGTGCTTCGCCACCATGTCGCGGACCGCGGCGCCCGTGACGGGGGCTGGCCCGAGCGGGATCAGTTCAGGCACCACGCCGAAGCGCTCGGCCGTGGGACGCGCGGTGTCCCGCGTGCGGACCGTCGGCGTGTGGAGCACCGCGCCGACCTTCGCGTCCTTGAGGAAGTCGGCGAGCGCGGCCGCGCGCTCGGTGCCGACCGCGGTGAGCGGCGGGTCATTGGCCGGCGTCGCGGCCTTGTCGGCATGGCGGACGATGATGACGACCGTCGGGGCGGTCTGCGCCGCGGCGTTCGCGAGCGGGGCGAAGGCCAGCGCGGTGAGCGCGGCGAGGAACGAGGTGCGCGGGAGCGTGATCAAGGGAGGGCCCGAGGTCGGATGCGTGAAGGGGGAGTGCGCGGCGCGTGTTCAGGCGGTGACCGTCTGGCCCCGGAACACGAAATACACCGCGCCGAGGAGACAGAGCCCTGCCCAGAGGAAGTCGAGCTTGATGGGCTGCTTCATGTACCAGATCGCGAACGGGATGAACACGCCGATCGCGATGACCTCCTGGAGCATCTTGAGCTGGCCGAGCGAGAGCGCCGTGTAGCCGATGCGGTTGGCGGGGACCTGGAGCAGGTACTCGAACAGCGCGATGCCCCAGCTCACGAACGCGGCGACGTACCACGCCTTGTTCGCCTGGTTCTTGAGATGCCCGTACCACGCGAACGTCATGAACAGGTTGGACGCCGTGAGGAGCAGGGTCGTCTTCAGGATGGTCGGCATCCCGGGAGCTTAGGCGCGGCGCTTCCGGCCCGCCAGCACCGCCGGCATGATGAGCATCGCGCCGATGGTGCCCCCGACCGTGCCGCCCGCGGTCGCCAGCGCGATCGCGCCGAAGAGCGTGTCGCTCCCCGTGCCGACGGCGAGCGGGACGAGCGAGGCGATCGTGGTGAGCGTGACCATCATGATCATCCCCGACCGGTCGAGTGCAGCGCGATACACGCGGCCCGGGTACAGCTTGTGCGCCGCGTGCCTGAGGCGTCGCTCGAGCGCGTCGTCGACGAGCAGGATGCTCTGGTTCACCGCGAGCCCGATCACGAGGATCACGCCCACCGCCGCCTCGCGCGTGAAGCTCGCGCCGGCGAGCCAGAAGGCGGCCATCACGCCGGCCAGCGCGATGGGGAGCGAGAGGAACACCATCCACGCGCCCCAGCTCGAGTCGAACACCATCGCCACCGAGAGGATCACGAGCACCACGCCGATGCCGAAGACGAGCCAGAGGCCGCGCTGGCTGGTGTCCTGCTCGCGGCGGAAGAGCTGCTCGTCCTGCACGGTGAAGCCGGGCGGGACGGCGATGCTCTTCATGAAGGCCTCGTGCGTGCGCGTGGCGAGGCGGTTGGGGCCGCGGAACTCGTAGGCGACCATGCGGATGTACTGCTGGTCCTCACGCGTGATGGCGGCGAGCTGCTCGCGTTCGCCCACGTCGGAGAGGTCGCTCACGCGCACGGTGGAGCCGCCGGTCGTGGGGATGAGCGCGTCACGCAGCTCGTCCAGCGAGCGGTCGAGCGAGCCCTGCGCCTTGACGCTGATCGGGATCTCCTCGCCGCCGATCTCGAGCCGCTGCGCGCCGGTGGGGCCGCGCACCTCGCGCCGGATGGCATCGGCGAACTGGGCCGCGGTCACGCCGTAGCGCGCGAGCGCGTCGCGGTCGGGATCGAGCGTCACCGCGAAGGCGCGGTCACCGCCGAAGAAGCTCGCGCTCGTCACCACGGCGTTGCGCACGCGCGTGATGCGCTCCAGCCGCTGCCGGATGTCCTCGGCGAGCTGCTGCACCGCCGCGTACGAGTAGCCGAGCACGCGGATGCGGAAGGTCGACATGGATCCCATGCCGCCGCCCGAGCTGAAGCCTTGCCCTTGCCCTTGCACGCTGATGCTCGCGCCGCCGATGTACACCGCGCGCTGCGTGAGCTCCTCCTGGAGCTGGAGCGGCACCGCGCTCAGCTCGTACGCGCGCTTGAACGAGACGCGCATCCCCGCGCCGAACGCGCCCTGCGCGTACGCGGTCACCTCCTCCACGCCCTCGCGGCCCACCACGACCCGCTCCATCTCGCGCATCGCGGCGTCGAGCGACTTGGGGTCGGACCCGCGCGGGAAGGAGATGTTCACCGAGATGGTGGTGCGCTGGCCGCCGAAGCCGCCGAACGAGAAGCGCGGGACCTTCTTGATGAACGCGTACGTGAGGCCGCCCACCGTCATCACCGTGAGGAGCAGTGTCGCCCAGCGCCAGCGGAGCGCGCCGCGGACCATCCACGCATAGCCCCGCTGCAGCGCGGGCCAGTGCGTGGCCTTGAGCCCGTGCCCCTTGGCGAGCGCCGGGATCATCACCAGCGCGCTGATGATGGAGCAGAAGAGCGCGAGCGTGAACGCGGCGGCAAACGGGAAGAACGCGGCGCGCGCGTTGCCCTGCAGGTAGAGGAACGGGAACAGCACCACCGCGGTCGTGAGGGTCGAGCCGAGCACGGCGGGCAGCATGCGCTGGGCGACATCGGCGCGGCCTTCGGGCGTGTCGGGCGATGCGCGGAGCCGCTCCACCACCACGAGCCCGTTCTGCACTAGCACCCCGATGCCCATCCCGAGTCCGGCGAGCGTGAGCATGTTGGCCGGGATCTCGAGCAGGTAGAGCCCGAGCGCGGTGCCCGCCACCGAGACGGCGGCGCTCCCCATCACCAGCGCGACCGCGCGCCAGTTGCGCAGCGCGATCACCAGCACGAGCGCCACCGCCGCGAACGCGATCGCGCCGCGGCGGATCAGGTCGTTCAGCTGGCGCGCGAGCTCCACCGAATCGTCGGCGGTGATGCGGTAGCGGACGCCGGCCGGCAGCTGCGGGCCGATCTCCCGCATCGCTTTCCGCACGGCGCGCGCCGTCGCGATGGCGTCGGCGGTGGGCTCGCGCGACACCGTCATGCTCAGCGCGGTGTTGCCATTCACGCGGAAGAAGAAGCCGCGCGCATCCTCGTCGGGGCGCACATGGGCGATCTCGCCGAGGCGGAAGACGCGATTGCCGCGTCCACGGATGGGGAGGTCCTCCAGCGCCTCGATGGCGCCGGGCTGGTCGCGCAGCACCACCTCGCGCTTGCTCGCCCCGATGCGTTCGGTGCCGAGGGCGGTCACCACCCGGGCCGACGCCACGGCGCCGATGAGCGCGTCGGGGCTGATGCCGAGCTGGCGGAGCATCCGCGCGTCGTAGGAGACCGTCGCGCCGAAGGTCGTGCCCCCCACCACCGGCGCGCCGGCCACCCCGGGCACCGCGCGGATGCGCGGCGAGAGCTGCTCGTCGGCCATGCGCTGCATGGCGCCAGGCGTGTACGGGCCGGACAGCAGCACGCGCAGGAGCGGCGGTTCGCTCAGCTCCTCGGGGACGTAGTTACTGACCGTCGGCGGCGACACGCCCACGGGGTACGTGGGCCGCAGGAGCTCGAGGCGCTCGAGGATGGCGAGGCGCGTGAGCTGCACGTCGGCCTCGGGGTCGAGCTCGATGGTGAGGCTCGCGCTCCCGTCGCGCGAGGTGCTGCTGGTCTTGCGCACGTCCTTCACCGACTGCGCCGCGGCCTCGATGGGCGACGCGAGGTACATCTCGATCAGCTCCGATGACGCGCCGTTCCAGCTCGCGTTGATCGTGAGACGCGGCAGCTCCACCTCGGTCGCCGTGGCGAGCGCGAGCCGGGAGAAGCTCACCGCACCGCCGAGGAGGATCACGCAGGTGATCGCCCACACGACGGCCGGCCGCGAGACCGCCCAGCGGATCATGCCTGCTGCGCCTTGCGCTCGGCGCGCGCCTCGAGCCGCGAGTACGCCACCGGCAGGAGGAAGAACGTGACGATCTGCGCCGAGATCGCGCCGCCGATCACCGCGGCGGCGAGCGGCTGGTACAGCGCGCCGCCCGAGCCGATGCCGAACACCAGCGGCAGCACGCCGAAGATGGTCGTGAGCGACGTCATGGTGATCGCGCGCAGGCGCTGCCGGCCGCCGAGGAGGACGGCGTCGTGGATGGAGTTCCCTTCCTCGCGGAACCGCCGGATGGCATCGAGCTTCACCACCGCCTCGTTGTCCGCCATGCCGATCATCACGACGATGCCGATGAGCGAGACCGCGTTGATGCTCTGCCCGGTGAGCCACAGCAGCACGAAGCCACCGGCCGCCGCGAGCGGCACGGTGATCATCACGACGAGCGGGATGGTGAACGACGCGAACTCGCCGGCGAGCACGAGGAACACCAGCGCCACGGAGAGGAGCGCGACGAGGCCGAGCTCACCCGTGGTGCGGCGCTGCTCGATGTCGGCGCCGCTGATGCGCCAGGTGAGCCCGGCGGGCGGCGTCAGTTCACCCAGCTGCCGCTCCACGTCCGCCGTGGCGCGCGCGGTGCCGCCCTCCTCGATGAGGCCCTCGACGATGCTCACCGGCCGCTGGTCCACGCGCACCACCTCGATGGGCGCGCGCACCTCCTTCCACGCCACCAGGTTGCTCAGCGGGACGCCGTTGATCGGCGTCTGCAGCGCGGTGAGCAGGTCCTCGTTGGAGTTCCCGGCGAACCGCACCCGGATGGGCGTGCGCCGGTCCGTCTCGCGCAGCTCGCTCGCCTGCACGCCGCCCAGCCCGCCCTGCAGGGCCCGCTGGATCTGCTGCACCGAGATGCCACGCTCGGCCAGCCGCTCGCGCTCGAGCGTGACCTCGATCTGCGGCTGCGTGGTGCTGTACGCATCGCGCACGTCGGCGAGCGTGGCGAGCCCGGCCAGCCGGCGCCGCACCGAGTCGGACCAGACCTGCGACTCGGCGAGGTTCCGCGCGCTCACCTCCACGCGCACCAGTCGCCCCTCGCGGCCGATGAGCGACCCGAACTCCGACTGGCCGGCGAGGTCGAGCGCGAGCATGCCGTTGGCGAGGTCCGGCACCGCGGCGCGCAGGCCCGACGCGAACTCGGCGGCATCGGCCGACGCCGGCACCGGCACGAGCAGCTGCGCGGTGGCCGAGGTCCCCGGCTCCGCGCCGGCGAGCACCTCCTCGTCCGTCGCGATGCCGACGCGCGAGTAGATCCCCGTGGCCCCGAGCGCCTTCGCGGCCGCCTCCACGCGCGCCACCTGCCGCGTGGTCTCCTCGATGGCCGTGCCCTCCGGCAGCTGCACCGACGCGACCACCATCCCCTCATCGACCTGCGGCAGAATCTCCTTCGGGAGCTTCCACATGAGCAGCAGCATCACGGCGAAGAGCCCGAGCCCCAGCCCCAGCATCGCGCGCGGCGACTTGAGCGCCCACTCCATGCCGTGCTCGTAGACCTCCGCGCAGCGTTCGCCGAACGCGTCGAGGCGGGCCCACTTCGAGGAGGAAGGCTGCAGGAGGGAGGACGCGGGTGGCGTGCCCTGGTCGGTGCCTGCCTCGGGGACGTCGCCCGCGTCCCTGGTGGTCGGCGTGCTCGCAATTCCTTTCCGCCGCCCCACGAGCATCACCGGCATCAGCGTCAGCGCGAGGATCAGCGACCCGCCCACGGAGAGCACCACCGCGAGCGACAGGTCGCGGAAGAGCGCGGCGGCGAGGCCCTTCACGAACACGATCGGCCCGAACACGAGCAGCGTGGTGAGCGTCCCCGCGAAGAGCGGGCCGGCTACCTCGTCGGTGGCCTCGATCGCAGCGGTGTCCGACGCCTCGCCGGTCTCCTCGCGCCGCCGGCCCGCGGCATCGGCGACGACGATCGCGTTGTCCACGAGGAGACCCACGCCGAGCGCGAGCCCGCCGAGCGAGAGCACGTTCACGGTGACGTCGAACAGCTGGAGGAACACCAGCGCGATGAGCACCGAGAGCGGCAGGATCGTCGCGATCGCGAGGCTCGACCGCCAGTCCCGCAGGAACACGAGGATCATCACCAGCGACATCACGCCGCCGAGGAGGATCTCCTGGCCGAGGTTGGAGAGCGCGTCGACGACGAAGTCCGCCTGCGCCGCGACCATGTGCATGCGGATGCCGGGGAACTCCGACTCGAGCTGCGTGATGACCTCCCGCAGTCGGGCCGTCACGGCGACGGTGTTGGAGCCCGCGTCCTTGTAGACGACGAGGCCCACCGCCTGCCCGCCGTCGAGCCGCGTGAGCGTCTTGGGGTCGGCGATCGTCGACGTGATGGTCGCGATGTCGCGGAGCTTGTAGCCGGCGGTCACCGGTCCGATGGGCGTGTCGGCGATCTCGTCGAGCGCGCGGAACTCGGTCATGGCGCGGACCGAGAAGCGGAACTGACCGCGCCGGATGGTGCCGCCCGCGCCGTTGGCGTTGGCCGCCTGCACCGCGACCGCCACGTCGTTGGTCGAGAGCCCGAGCGACCGCATCTTGTCGGGGTCGACCTCGATGCGGACCTCGTCCTCGGGCGCGCCGGTGACGGCGACGCTGGCGACGCCCTGGATCTGTTCGAGCCGCCGCGCATGGACATCGGTCGCGGTGCGGCCGAGCAGGCGGAGGTCGTTGAGGCCGGTGAGTCCGATGACCGCGATGGGGCGTTCGCCCGGGTCGCTGGTGAGGAGCGTGGGGCGGTCGGCCGCCTCGGGGAGCTGCGCGCGCGCCTGGTCGAGCCGCTCGCGCACCGTGAGGAGCGTCGTCTCCATCTCCGTGCCCCACGCGAAGCGCGCGGTGGTGACCGCCTCGCCGTTGCGGCTCACCGAACGGAGTTCGACGATGCCCGGCGTGGCGGCGATCGCCGTCTCGATCGGCTCGGCGATGAACCGCGACACCTCCTCGGCGGCGGCCCCCGTGTAGGTGGTGCGGATGGTCAGCACCGGGAGGGTGACGTCGGGGAGGAGCGTGACCGGCAACCGCGTGAGCGAGACGCTGCCGAGCAGCACGATCGCGAGGACGGCCGCGACGGTGGTGACGGGTTTGCGGACCGCCGATGAGGTGAGCGACATGTCGGGGCGGCGCGGCGGTCAGTCGTCCGAGCCGGGCGCGTTCTCGCGCTTGGCGACGACGCGCACCGGCGCGTCGTGCGTGAGCGTGAGATGCCCTTCGACGATCACCTGGTCGCCCGCGTTCACCGGGATGAGGCCCGTGACCGTGTCCGGAAGGACCTCGGTCTGCCGGCCGTTGGAGCGGCCGGGGAGGATGTAGGTCCACTGCGCGCGGCCGTTCTTGATGACGAACACGAGCGGCCGTCCATCGCGTTCGATGATGGCGCGGGTGGGGACGAGGCGGCGATTCGGCAGGCGCGTCGCCTCGAGACGGACGTCGGCGTACATGCCCGGACGGAGCGTGCCGTTTCCTTGTGTGCGCACGTGCGCGCGTCCGGCGCGCGTGGTGGAATCGACGAGCGGGAGGATCGCCGCGACCTTGCCGGTGAAGGAGACGCCGGCGAGCGCCGCGCTGGTGATCACCGCTTCGCCACCGATCTTGATGAGCGGGAGGTCATGCTCGAGGACCGCGGCCTCGATGCGGAGGTTGCGCAGGTCGACGATGGAGGTGAGGTCCTGTCCCGCCGTGACGCGGTCGCCGACGACGACGTTCACGCGGTCGACCGTTCCGTCGAACGGCGCACGGATGGTGGCGCGATCGCGGTCGAACTTCGCGCGGTCGAGCCGCACGCGCGCGGCCGCGAGCCCTGAGCGGGTGACCGAGGCATCGAGCCGCGCCTGGCTCGGCATCCGGCCCGTGGCCATGGAGTCCGGGCGGTAGTTCTCCTGATGCTGGAGCATCGCGAGGTCCACGGCGACCTGCGCCTCGTCGACCGCGAGGTCGTACTGGCGCGGGTCGATCTCGATGAGGACCTGGCCCTTGGTGACGCGGTCCCCCGCGCGGACGCGGACCGCGAGGACGGGTCCGGCGACCTCGGCGCGGAGCTTGCCCTCGGACTCGGAGCGGACCTGTCCGGTGGTGTTGACCGAGAGGACGAGGTCGGCGTCGGTGACCTCCTCGGCGACGACGGGGAGGTTGACGGTCGAGGAGGAGCCGCCGGTGTTGCCGGAGTCGGCGGCCGCGGTGGAGTCGGCGGCGGCGGAGGTGCCGTCGGCGGTGGCGGACTTGCCGCAGGCGGCCACGACGAGCGCGAGGACCAACGTTTCGAACAGTCGAGGTGCTGACATGGGCCGGCGAGAGATGGACGGAGGGGGGACGGGCGCGTTCACTTGGTCAATCTGACACCGAATTAGGTTGCACCGATCAGCTGATCGCCTGAGAACTCGCTCCTGTCGTGCGGCCGCTCGGATTCGCGAGGCCCGGGGCACAGCTTAGCTCTCGGTACCGGGCGCGGTCAACGCGGACGTGCTTGACCTCAACATGACCGGAGCCCGAGGTTTCCGCGGTCGATTCTCGGAGCATCGATGCCGCGCGGTACTGGCCGTCCCCGTCCGTGCCCAAGGTCCCGTCGGTGGTGCGCGCTTCCGGAGCTCGTTTCGCGCGCTCGGCGGGTACTGCTGATCCCATCCGTGCTGATGCTCTCGCAGTGCGCGCGGGACCCATCTCGCACCGACCAGGGAGTCGTCAGGGTTGCCATCGGCCGGGCGGCCTACCTCGCGGCACCCCGGCTGGAACTGGTCGTCTCAGACACACTGTGCGGCGCGCGCTACGCGTGTCCGGCGGAGCATCTCGTCAGAGCCGCGATCTCAGGCTCAGGCGAGGTCGCGGTGCTCACGGATCGATCCAGCATCTTCGTCATGTCAGGGGCTCGTCCGCTCCGACAGATCGTCTTCGACAACACCGCGATCGGCAATCTCCGATCGGAAGCCGCGCTCGAGGCGACTCCTGACGGCGGCTGGCAGATGCTGCTTCCGGGCTCGGCGCGATTCACCACCGTCGACTCGACAGGCCAGTGGAACGGCTCGGATCTCATTCCGCTCTCCGAGTCGTTCTACGGTGCCACGGCGTTCGAAGGGCGACTCGTCCAGATGATCCTGCCTGCCACACCGATCGTCGGCGATTCGGTCGAAGCGGAGTTCGTGGGAGTGGCTCCGCGTTCGATCAGCGGCGTTACTCTGGCGCGGATCAAGACCGTGTCGGTCCGCTCGACGAAGAGCGATCTGATGCCGCTGCCACCGTTCTTCCGGCCGAGACCCGTCTGGGTCCCCATCGCGCGCGACACCGTCCTCTATTCCGATAGAGCGGACTATCGAATCAGCTGGCTCAGCAGGACAGGTCCTTGGCGCGAACTCGTAGTCGATGCCCCTCTCCGCGAGGTCACGCCCGAGGAACTCGACGACGTCAGCGCACGCTTCCTGGCGCAGATGCCGAAGGTGCCGTTCTTCCGCTCGGCCATGACGCGCGACGTCGCGCGACGGAGAGACGCGGCAGCACGGTTTCATCCCCCGATCAGCAGTGTGCTCGTGGCGTCAGATCGCACCATCCTCGCCGCTGGCGTCGCGGACCCCGATTCCGGGACCGTGCGCTGGGATCTGCTCGACCCCGCCGGGGCGCTGCTCGGCTACTTCGAACTCGGGGATCTCGATCGGATCCTCTGGTTCGACGACTCGCGAATCGTGCTGTTCACTCGGGACGAGCAAGAACGCCGGGTGGTTCGTTCGCTTTCGCTTCGGCGCTAAGGGTCGGGCTTCGCAGTGGCAGTCCCATTCACTGCCGCATCGTGACTCGCACCCGCACGATGGTCTGCCCGCCCGTCTCCTCATCCTCATTCGCGAACAACAGCTCGCCGTTCGGCAACCGCGCCAGCGGCAGGCCGCGCCCGGTCATCGTTCCCGCGTAGACCCCATCCGGGCCGAAGACGTCGACCACCGGCGATGCCTCGCGCGGACTCCGCAGCGCCCACATCGTCCCGTCCGAGAGCAGCGCGACGTCGAACACCAGCGGCATGACCGGGGCGACGCCTTGTTGCTTCACGATCTCCTCGACCGGCGCCACGCATCGCGCCGGGCCGGCCCCCGCGCCGAATCGCATCCCCTCCGGATAGAGCGCGCGCACGTCATCCGTCGTGGGCGCACGCGGCGTGTGCGGACGCCTGACGGACCCGACCGCGCGGGATCCTTCGTAGAGCCAGAGCTCATAGCCCGGCTGCGCATGCACGAGCACGCGCGCGACGCTCGCGCTCATCACGATCTGCGGGTCGAAGATCGGGGGCATGCCCTGGATCTGGATGCACCCGTAGTCCACCGGTCGCATCGGGAGCGAAGCCACGCTCGCGAGCGGCGCCGTGTCGAGCGTGTCGGCGCGCACGCTGGTGTGCTGCACCCCGTCCTTGAACTCCACCGTGCGGTACCAGAGGCCGCCGGTCCGGAAGTACATCAGCTGTGCTCTCGTGAGCGCACCCTCCAGACGTCTGTCGGTCGTGGACGAGAGATCGGGCAGGAATCGCACGAGCGACCGCTTGATGAGATCGTGCACCCAGATGGTGTCGCCCTGCGAGCCGATCGCCATCGGCAGTTCGAACTCACCCGGGCCACCGCCGCGGCGACCGACGACCCGCTCCTGCTTCCCGTCGCGGCCGAACCGGATGATCGACGGATCGCGCGTCAGGACGTACGTGCGCCCCGCGCGGTCGGTGAGGACGTGGAATCGCAGGACGTTGTTGAAGAGGTACGGCTGCCCGAGTGAGTCGCGGAAGACATCGACCTCTTCGAACCTCCACGGCAGCGTGGTGTCACGCGTGCCGGACGTGATGATCTTCACGCCGGCGGAGTCGGCGATGGTGACGTCGGGGTTCGCGGTGGCGCCGCGGGCGCAGGCGGCGGTCGTGTACAGCACGGGAAGCAGCCGGAGGATTGAACGGATTCGCATGTCCGTTAGATGCACTCGGACGGGGTTTCGTTCAAGCCGCGCCAGAGCGGCGTGCCGGCCGCTCATACGAAAGCGGGGCGGCCGGATGGCCGCCCCGCTCTCATCCGTCAACGTCCGTGCCGCTCACGGCAACCGCGCCTGCCCCACCACGCGTCCCTCCGCCGCCGGATGCCGCTGGAGGTACAGCAGGTCATCCTCATCCGCCTTCGTCGTATAGATCGTCCCGTTCCCGAACCCGACGAGATTGATGCCCTCGGCGAGCCGCACCTGATAGCTCACCTTGCCTTCGGCATCGATGATGTCCCACAGCGTGCCCTTCGCGCCGGCCGGTTCGGTGCGACGCACCCAGAGATCGCCGTTGGGCCGCGCCCACACGCTCCCCGCGCCCGGACGGAACGGCGGCTTCACCGCCGGCCAGTCCGTGAGCGGCTCGAGCGGCGGCGCGTTCGCGCCGGGACCCATCTGCGCCGACCGGCGCATGCCCTCGGGCCCGTTCGACATGGTGATCATCATCTGGTTCGCCCGCGCCTTCACGCGAAGCGCCTCTTCCTCGCGCTTGTCGGCCTCACCCATCCGGATGGGCGTGTACCGGATCGCCGGCGACGACTTCTTCTGGCCGTTCGCGAGCACCCAATCCACGTGATAGTCACTCGCCCGCACGATCGCGACGCGTCCGTCGGGGAACACGGTCCACTCGTCGCGCGGCGCGAGCGGGTTCGATCCACCGATGCGGATGTTCATGTTGCCCGACGAGCCGGTCACCTGCGAGTTGTTCTTCGGCGTGCGGACCCATGCGAGCGAGTCGAGCCGCTTGGTCACCCGATCATAGCGGGTGATGGCGACCGAGTCGGCCGAGACGGGCTGGCCCTCGGCGTTGATCGTGATCGGCGACGATTCCGCATAGAGGCGTCCGCGCGCATCGGCCACGCGGGCCGTGCTCATGCCGCCCATGCGGAACGCGCCCGGCGGCCCGCCCGCCGGCGCCGCGCCACCGCCGGGCGCGCGCGCCGGCGCGGGCGGCGCCATCTCGATCATGAACGTCGTCACCGGCTTCCCGTCCGGCCCGAGGACGAGATAGCGCGAGTTGAGCGGATCCCACAGCAGCGTGGTGTCGCGCGGCGCGGTGAACAACCGCGCCGGCAGCCCGAACTCGGCGGGCCCGCTGCCTTCGCGCCCGATCTTGGTGGCCGAGTTGGCGGCGAGGTCGACGAGCGACACGATCTTGTCGCGTCCGTCGGCGACGATGACCTTGCCGTTCGCGAGCTCGCGGATCCCGGCGATCTGCGAGAAGGGCTCCTCGAAGGTCGCGTTGGGCGCGGGGAGCGTGCGGGGGGCGGTCTGCGCGGCGGCCGCGAGCGGCAGCGCGGCGAGCAGGGCGAGGGGGCGGAAGGACGGTCGATTCATGGCGGCACGAGGGTGGATGGTCCGGTGGAGGCTGACCGGGACTGACGAGGGGTGAGTCACCGCGGCGGGACGTGGGGTTGCCACGGCTCGTCCCGGGGGCCGGTCGTGCCCCGGCATCACCGCACCGGCGTCTGCCACAGCACCTGCGTGATCATCCACCGCCCGTCGAACTTCGCGAGCAGGAGGTAATCGGTTCCCCACCAAGCGGTCACCTTCACCGCGGCGGTCTGGTCGAGCACGTCGAGCAGCTGCACGTCCTTGGGCCAGCTCGGGTTGGGCGGACGGTTCCGCGCCTTCACCTGGTTGGCGTACGCGAGGAACGCCGGCCACGCCATGCGGTCCTCGGTGTACGCGGTGGCGTTGCGCGCGCGCTCGTACCCGCGCTTGTCGACATCGGGTCGCACACTGCGCACCAGCTTCGCGGTGTCGCCCTCATAGAAGCCCTCGAGGTAATCGAGGGCGGCGCGCTGGACGGCGGCACGATCCGCGGCGGTCGCGGCCGGCGCGGGTTGGGCCACGGGCGCCGCCTGCGCGAGGGCGATGACCGGCGCGAGCAGCGCGGCGCCGAGCGCGATGATGGAAGTGCGGGCAACGAACGTCATCTCTGCTCCGGGTGCTTGAGGGTCAGGTCTTCGAGCGCCTTCGTGAGTCTCGCGCGCGCCGCCGCTTCGGCGGCGGTTCGCTGTGCGGGCGTCAAACGTTCCTTCTCGCGTTCGAGCCGCATGAGCTCGGCGACATACGCATCCGTCGCATGTCTGACAGCCGCGGCCCCCACATTGGATGCCACCCCGCCGGGATCCGCGAACACCGGGTCCGCGAGCACCGCGAGCCTTCCGGCCCCCGGTGTCAGGTCCGTCGCGACCCGCTGCGCGGCCCGAGTGCCGTACCAGGCGCCGAGCGCGAGGAACGCCGCCGCGGCCGCGATGCGGAGACTCCAGCGACCGAGCGTGGTATGGAGCCAGTGGACTGCCACCGGCGGCGCGCCCGGAGCGGCCCGAACGCCCGCATCGCCGCGCGCGGCGATGGCGCGGCCTCCCAGGTCGAGTGGCGACATCGCGTCGCGTGCGCGGTCCGCGACAAGCGGATCACGGCGGTCATCCGATGCCATGCTCACCGCCCCCTCCTATCGTCAGGCACATGCGGACACGACGGGAGCCGCCGCGGAAGAGTTGCACGGCTCGTCCCGGGGGTGCGGCCCCCGGGACGGCTACGTCACTCCGACGGCGCCAACTCGATCTGCTCGTCCGGTCCGGCGTCGCCGTCGCCCCCCTCGGCGTCATCCTTGTCGTCCTGCACCACGCGCGCGATGGCGGCCACGACATCGCCCATCTCGAGGTTCTTGAGCCGCACGCCCTGCGCCACGCGCCCGGTCTCGCGGATGTCCTTCACCGCGCAGCGGAGCGACTGCCCGCCGCGCGTGATGAGCATCAGCCCGTCCTCCGGCAGCACCTCGAGCAACCCGACCACATCGCCGGTCCGCTCGGTCCGCTTCACCGTCAGGATGCCCTTCCCGCCCCGACCCTGCACGCGGTACTCCTCGATGTTCGTCAGCTTGCCGAGCGCGAGCTCGGTCACGACGAGCAGCGAGGCCTCGCGCTTCACGACGACCATCCCGACGACCTTGTCGCCGTCGCCGAGCGCGATGCCCTTCACGCCGGTCGTGTCGCGGCCCATCGGGCGCGCCTCCTGTTCGTGGAAGCGGATGCTGAGGCCGTGCTTGGTCACCAGCACGACATCGTTGGTGCCGGTCGTGATCTGGACGTCGACGAGTTCGTCGCCGTCCTCGAGCTTGATGCCCTTGATGCCGGTCGACCGGACGTTCGAGTACTCGCTCAGCGCGGTCTTCTTCACCGTCCCCTGGCGCGTGCAGAACATCAGGAACTCGGTCTCGGTGAACTCCTTCACCGGGACGATCGCACGCACCGTGGTGTCGGGCGTGACGTTGATGAGGTTCACGATCGGCTTGCCGCGCGTGGTGCGGCCGCCCTCGGGGATCTCGTGCACCTTGAGCCAGAAGCAGCGCCCGTCGTCGGTGAAGACGAGCAGGTAGTCGTGCGTCTTGGCGACGAACAGGTGCTCGACGAAGTCGTCCGAGCGGAGCTCGGCGCCGTTCACGCCCCGGCCGCCGCGCCGCTGCTTCTTGTACGTCGAGATCGACGTCCGCTTGATGTAGCCGGCATGGGAGATGGTCACGATCATCTCCTCGTTGGCGATGAGGTCCTCGATGGAGAACTCGCCCTCGTCGCTCACGACCTCGGTGCGGCGTTCGTCGCCGTAGGTCCCCACGAGCGAGGCGAGCTCGTCCTTCATCACCTTCATGCGCCGCGCCTTGGACGCGAGGAGCGACTCGAGATCGGTGATCTGCCCGCGCACCTCGGCCAGCTCCTCCTCGAGCTTCTCGATCTCGAGCCCGGTGAGCTTGGCGAGCCGCATGTTGAGCACGGCCTCGGCCTGGCGCTCCGAGAGCTTGAAGCGGCGCTGCAGCTGGTCGCTCGCCTGCGGCGTGTCCTCGGCCGCGCGGATGACCTTGATGACCTCGTCGATGTTGTCGACGCAGATCTTCAGGCCTTCGAGGATGTGCTCGCGCTCCTTCGCCTTGTCGAGGTCGAACTGCGTCCGCCGGACGATGACCTCGTGCCGGTGCGCGATGAAGTGCTGGAGCACCTCGCGCATCCCCATGATCCGCGGCACCAGCCGGCGCGTCGCGGGGTCGGGCACGAGCGCCAGCATGATCACGCCGAACGTCGACTGCATCGACGTGTGCTTGTAGAGCTGGTTGAGCACCACGCGCGGGATCGCGTCGCGCTTGAGCTCGATGACGATGCGGGTGTTCGCGTCGGACTCGTCGCGCAGGTCCGAGACGCCCTCGATCTTCTTGTCGCGGACGAGCTCGGCGATGCTCAGCACGAGGTTCGCGCGGTTCACCTGGTAGGGCAGCTCGGTGACGACGATCTGCGACTTGTTGGAGGACTCCTTCTCCTCGATCACGGCCCGCGCGCGCATGACGATCTTGCCACGGCCCGTCTCGATGTAGTCCTTGATGCCGGCGCGGCCGTAGATGAACGCGCCGGTCGGGAAGTCGGGGCCCTTCACGAGCCCGCGGATCGCCTCGCTGGAGAGCTCGGGGTCGTCGATCATCGCGGCGACCGCGGCGCAGATCTCGCGGAAGTTGTGCGGCGGGATGTTGGTCGCCATGCCGACGGCGATGCCCGACGAGCCGTTGATCAGCAGGTTCGGCACCGCCGACGGCAGGACGGTCGGCTCCTCGAGCCGGTCGTCGAAGTTGGGCGCGAAATCGACGGTGTTCTTGTCGATGTCGGCGAGCATGTCGACGGCGATCCGCGTGAGCCGCGACTCGGTGTAGCGGTAGGCCGCCGCGGGGTCGCCGTCGATCGAGCCGAAGTTGCCCTGGCCGTCGACGAGCGGATACCGGAGCGAGAACTCCTGCACCATGCGCACGAGCGCGTCGTACACCGACTGGTCGCCGTGCGGGTGGTACTTGCCGAGCACGTCGCCGACGACCGTCGCGGACTTCTTGTAGGCGCGCGTGGGGATCAGGCCGAGCTCGTTCATCGCGTAGAGGATGCGGCGATGGACCGGCTTGAGGCCGTCGCGGACGTCGGGCAGCGCCCGGGAGACGATGACGCTCATCGAGTAATTGATGAACGACTGCTGGAGCTCGTCCTCGATCAGGCGCGGCAGGATGCGTTCGCGCGAATTCGGTGCGGTCATGGGTCCAGGTGACGGAGGGGAGGCCGACGTCCGACGGGGTCGAACGGAAACAGCGAAATATAGCCTCCCCGGGCTTGGGAACCAAGCCGGACGGGGATTCCTAAGTGGTTGTGGGAGAGGGGTTTAGTACAGCCGCGGCCGGCAGGCCGCGGGGCGATCCGTGAGGGGTGAACGGTGAACGGTAAAACGTAAGAGGTGAAACGGGTGCCGGGGTTGGCTCCGTTTCACCTTTCACCTTTCACGTTTCACGACCCGTTCAACGTTCCCCCGTCGTCCCCACCAGCCGCTTCAGCCACAGATAGTGGATCGCCATGTCCACCGACGCGGTCGGGGCCACCGCCCCCGGTGCGAAGGGAAGCGGCGCCCCGGCATCGGGCATGCGCCAGCCCAGCGGGAGCTGGACCATTACCCCGGCCGGGGTCTCGGTGGCCGGTCGGTCGGCAACCGCCACCACCCGGAGGCCGGCCGCGTGGAAGGTGCCGGCCACGTCGATGTTGGGGCAGTCATAGCCGCCGTAGCCGAACCAGAGCATGCCGTCACCCGCCCCGCCGCCGCGGGCGCGGAGCTTCCCGGCGACGTCCCAGCGCCAGTCGAGCGGGCGGAACGGCGAACCGATCGAGTCGCCCTGCACCGCCTCCTGGAGGTAGTGCCCGCAGCTGGCCACGAAGAGCTTCCCGCCGTCGGCACGCGCGGCGCGCAACGAATCGGCGGCACGCGAGACCTGCAGCCGGTGGGCCTGAGTCCCCGCCTTCGCCAGCAGGGAGTCGAGCGCATCGAGGTAGGCCGCGCCGAGGCGTCCGGCGGGAATGACGCTCGGTGGCGGCGTCGGCATCCGGAAGCGGACGTTTGCGTTGTGCTGCGTCGCGCCGGGCTGGAGCACGGTGAGATAGCTCCCGGTCCACCAGCCGTCCCGGGTCGCCGCCGAGACGAGCTCGGCGTACCAGGTCCAGGCGACGATCATGTTGGCGATCCCGTTCATGTCGCCGTGGACGCGATCGCCGGTGGGCGCCCCGTTGTCGAGGAAGCGGCGCCCAACCGGCAGCGAGGGACGGTCGGCGGTCGGCCCGATCGCGATCGTCGGTCGCCCCTGCTCCCCGTACTGCTGCGACAACATGGCGATCCCCAGTCCCGTCCCGTCCCAGTGCCGGATCGGGAGGAGGACCACGCCGCGGAGCGCCGGGTCGTCGGCGTTGCCGCTCTCGGGCGGCCCGCCCGCGCGGAAGTAGAACTCCAGGCCAAGACCGGGGTCCACCTGCTTCGAGACGAGGATGCGCCGGCCGGAGTCGGCCTTGAAGTGGCTGGCCGCGTACTCCGCCGCGTCGGTGATCGCCGGCAACTGGCTGCGGATGACCGCCACGCGGCGCCGGAGCTCTGCGAGCTCGCGCGCGTCATCCTGCGCGGAGAGCAGGGCGGGGAGGACGACGAGGCCAGCCAAGGCGAGCGCCAGACCGGGGAGTCGGCGGAGCATGCGGCGGTCCTGAGGTGTGGGGATGCCGGAAGCTAACGGCGGGGCAGGTCCAACGGGACGGGATCCATTCAGCCGCGGCCGTCAGGCCGCGGTGAGGGGTGAGGGGGGGAACGATGAACCGTAAAACGTAAGAGGTGAAACGGGTGCCAAGGTTGGCTCCGTTTCACCTTTCACGTTTCACCTTTCACGACCTACGACCTACGACCTACGACCTACGACCACTTCACCATTCACCCCGCCACCGCCTCCGCGACATCGACGGTCTTCGGCTTCCGCTTCCGCCTCCGCGCCTTCCACCCGACGAGGAACGCCGGCATCAGGAACATCGCGCCGATGGTGCCGGCGACGGTGCCGCCGGCGGTGGCGAGGGCGATCGCGCCGAAGAGCGTGGTCGCGGCCGCGCCCCACGCCATCGGGATGAGGGAGGCGAGGGTCGTGAGCGTGACGAGGACGATCATCCCGGCCCGGTCGAGCGCGGCGCGCATCACGTCGGCGCCGGTGGCCGGCGTCTCGCCGTGGCGCCGCTTGGCGGCCAGCACGGCGTCGATCAGCAGGATCGACTGGTTCACGGCCAGACCGACCACGAGGATGACGCCGACGGCGGCCTCGCGGGTGAAGGCCGAATTGGTGGCCCAGAACGCCGCCACCACGCCACCCAGCGCGATCGGCAGCGAGAGGAAGACCATCCACGCCGCCCACACCGAGTCGAAGACCAGCGCGACGGAAAGCAGGACGAGCGTCACGCCGATCCCGAAGACGTACCAGAGTCCCTTGGCGCTCTCGTCCTCGCCCCAGTTGCCGGTCTCGTCCTCGACCACATAGCCCGGTGGCACCGAGATCGTGCTCATGAAGGTCTTGTGGGTGCGGTCGGCGAGCTTTTGCGGTCCGCGGAAGTCGTACGACAGGATCCGGATGTACTGCTGGTCCTCGCGACGAATCTCGGCGAGCCCCTCCATCTCCGACACGGTGCTGACGTCGTTGATGCGGACCGGCGCGCCGTTCTTGTTCGAGACGAGCCCCTCGCCGAGCTGCGCCATGGTGCGGTCCTGCGTGCCGACGGAGCGCACCGCCACGTCCACCTTCTCGTCGCCGATCTCGAGCGGCGTGGCGCCGCTGGCATTCCGCACCTGGCGCGCCACTGAGCCGGCATAGTCCTGCGCCGTCGCACCGATCCGCCCGAGCGCACCGCGGTCGGGCGCCATCGCGATCGCGATCGACTTGTCACCGCCCCAGCCGAGGGCGGCGTTGACGTTGATCTCGTCCTTCCGCACCCGCGGGAAATTCATCAGGTTGCGCTTGAGGTTGAGCGCCAGCTGCAGCACGCCGTCGAAGGAGTAGCCGAGGATTCGCACTCGGCGCGACGGACTCATGCTCCCCGAGGAGTTGTAGTACCCCTGCATCCCCTTCGGCGGAGAGACGCTCACCGCCTTGGTGCCGCCGATCATCACCGCGCGCTGCGTCAACTCCTCATACACCGTGTAGGGAGCGTCAGAGAGCGAACCTTTCGGTGAAAATTCGACCACCACCTGTCCGAACGATGGGTTCACATTGGCGGTGACGAGCGCGACACCATCGTGGCCCAGGGCCACGCGCTCGAGCTCGCTCACCAATCGCGCGACCTCTGCCGGATCGGAGCCGCCCGGAAAGGAGACGTTGGCCGAGATCGAGGTGCGCTCGTTGCCGCCCCAGCCGCCCCAGCTGTTGCGCGGCACCTTGGTGATGAAGCCCCAGGTGAGCACGCCGATCGTCGCCACGGTGACGCCGATCGTCGCCCAGCGCCAGCGCAGCAGCTTGTTGACGACGCGCTCGTAGACGCGCATCATGCGCGGCCAGCCATGGGCGCGCCGGTCGCCGCCCTGGCCGACCGCCGGAACGAGCACCAGCGCGGTCCCGACCGACCAGAAGAGTGCCAGCAGGAAGGCGGCCGCGAACGGCACGAACGCGGCCCGGGTGTTTCCCTGCAAGTAGAGGAACGGGAAGAGCACCACCGCCGTGGTCAGCGTCGAGCCGAGCACCGCGGGCGCGATCGCCGCGCCGGCCTCGGCGCGCGCGTCGGCGGTGTTCGGGACATGCCGCAATCGCTCGACCACCACCAGGCCGTTCTGCACCAGGATGCCGATCCCCATCGCCAGCCCGGCGAGGGTGAGCATGTTGGCGGGGATCTTGAAGAGGTAGAGCCCGAGCGCCGTCCCGGCGATCGCCACCGCCGCGCTGCCCAGGACGAGGGTCGCGCCGGGCATCGAGCGCATCGTCACGATCAGCACGAGGAAGACGGCGCCGAAGGCGATCGCCCCGCGCAGCATCAGGTCGTTGAGCTGCTTGGAGAGGTCTTCGCTCTCGTCGCGGGCGATCGTGAGGCGCACGCCCGGCGGCAGCGTCTTGGCCAGCGAGCTGATCACCGCGCGCGCGGCCGCAGCCGTCTTGATCGCATCGGCGCCGGCCTCGCGCTGCAGCGAGATCCCGACGGCCGTCTTGCCGTTGAGGCGGAAGGCCCGCCCCTGGTTGTCTTCTTCCGGCGTGATGAACGCCAGCTGGCCGAGCGGATAGACGATCCCGCCTCGGCCGCGGATCGGCAGCTTGCCGAGATCCTCGATCGCCCGGGGCTGGTCGCGCACCGAGACGCTCAGCACCGACGGCCCCGACGTGATCTCGCCGACCGGTTGCGAGATCTTCGCGTTGCTGACCGCCGACGTGAGCAGTGCCGGATCGATCCCCAGCTGCTGGAGCCGGTCGGCGTCGTACGCGACCACGACGCCGTTCCGTGCGCCGCCGTTGACCGAGACCGACGAGATGCCCGTCAACGCCCCGAGGTACGGAACGACCCGGTCCTCGGCGATCTTCTGCAATGCGCCCGGGGTGTAGCTGCCGACGACGTTGACCAGGATGAGCGGCTGCTCGCTCAGGTCCTCGGGGACCCAATTGCCGACCCGCACCGAGTTCCGTGCATTCGACGGGAGGTCGTTGCGCAGCGTCTCCATCCGCTCGAGGATCCCGAGCCGCGCAATGGCGACGTCGGTGTTCGGGTCGAGCTCGACGGTGATGCTCGCGCTGCCTTCTCGAGAGCTCGATTCGGTGCGTCGCACGCCGCGGACGCCCTGGATCGCCGCCTCGATCGGTGAGGTCAGGTACATCTCGACCAGCTCGGGCGAGGCGCCACCCCACGAGGCCCCGACCGAGAGCCGCGGCAGCTCGACGGTGGTCTTGGTCGCGAGCGGGAGCTTCGTGAAGGCGACGCCGCCGGAAATCAGCAGGCCGGCGGCGAGCGCCCACATGACCGAAGGGCGGGTGGCAGCCCAGCGGATCATGCCAGCACCTCGCGCGCGGCGCGCTCTGCGGCCTTCCGCTCCACCCGCCGTTCGACGGCGGCGTAACAGGACGGGAGCAGGAAGAAGGTCACCAGTAGCGCCGAGACCGAGCCGCCGATGATGCCGGCCGCGAGCGGCTGGTAGAGCGCGCCGCCGCTGCCCCAGTTGAAGACCAGCGGTAGCACGCCGGTGATCGTGGTCAGCAGCGTCATCGCGATCGCGCGGAGCCGCTGCAGGCCGCCCTTGACCACGGCGTCGTCGATCGAGTAGCCCTGTTCGCGGAAGCGGCGGATCGCGTCGAGCTTCACCACCGCTTCGTTGTCGGCCATGCCGATCATCACCACGATGCCGATCAGCGAGACGGCGTTGATCGACTGCCCCATGATCCAGAGCGCGATGATGCCGCCGGCGCCGGCGAGCGGCACCGTCGTGAGCACCAGCAGCGGCGTGGTGAAGGAGGCGAACTCGCCGGCCAGCACCAGGAACATCAGCGCGACCGCGAGCACCGCGACGAGGCCGAGCTCGCGCGAGGTGCGCTGCTGCTCCTCGTCGGCGCCGGTGATCTGCCAGCTCGCGCCCGGGGCAAGCGTCAACGCGGAGACCGCCTTGCGGACATCATCGGTGGCCTTCGCGGTGCCGCCCTTCTCGACCACCGCCTCGACGACCGAGACGGGGCGCTGATTGGCGCGGACCACCTCGATCGGTGCGCGGACTTCATTCACCGTCACGAACTGCGAGACGGGGTAGCCGCCGATGGTCGACGCGAGCGCCGTCTCGAGATTCTCGTTGGCAGCGCCGGCATAGCGGACCTGGATCGGCGTGCGGCGGTCGGTTTCCCGCAGCTCGCTCGCATCGACGCCGCCGAGCGCCCCGCGAAGCGCGTTGATGACCGGCTGGATCTGCAGGCCGCGCTGGGCGATCTGGTCACGCCGGAGCGTGATCTCGACCACCGGCTGCGTCCCGGCAAAGCCGTCGCGCACGTCGGCCAGCGTCTTGATGCCGGTCAGGGACGCCCGCACCATGTCGGCGGAGCGCGCCGCGTCGGCCGGCTTCGGCGCCGACACTTCGACGCGCACGGTGCGGCCTTCGCGGCCGATCAGCGAGCCGAACTCCGACTGCCCGGCGAGGTCGATCGCGAGCGAACCGGCGGCGAGATCGGGCACCGCCTTGCGCAGCGAGTCGGCGAAGACGGCGGCGGCCATCTTCGGTGGCACCGGGATCACGAAGACGGCGGTGCCCGGCGTCCCGGGTTCGGAACCGGAGAGGACTTCCTCGTCGGTGGCCACGCCGATCCGCTCGTACACGCCGACGCTGCCGAGGCGCTTGGCTGCCGCCTCGATGCGGGCCGACTGGCGGACGGTCTCCTCGATCGCGGTGCCCGGCGCCAGGCGGAGCTCCGCGACCGCGGTGCCTTCGTCGACCTGCGGCAGCACCTCGCGCGGCAGCGTCGTCGCCAGCCAGATCGTCAGCACGGTGACCACCGCCGAGATGCCGATCACCTTGCCGGGATTCCCCAGCGACCAGTGCATTCCCCGCTCGTACCACGCCGTGAATCCCTCACCCCAGCGCGCCAGCCTGTCGTGCGCCGGACCGTGCACCGGGGCGACGACGCCCTTCTTCCGGCCCCAGGTGAGCATCACCGGCATCAGCGTCAGTGCCATCACCAGCGAGGCGAGCAGCGACGTCACCACCGAGAGGGAGAGGTCGCGGAAGAGCGCCGCGGCCAGCCCCTGCACGAAGACGATCGGGCCGAAGACGAGCACCGTCGTGAGCGTGCCGGCGACCAGCGGTGCCGAGACTTCCTCGGCCGCCTGCTGTGCGGAGTCCCATCCGTCGAGTCCTTCTTCGCGGAGTCGTCCCGTCGCCTCCGCGACCACGATTGCGTTGTCGACCAGGAGGCCGACCGCCAGCGCGAGGCCACCGAGCGAGAGGATGTTGATGGTGACGTCGAGCATCTGGAGCAGCGTCAGCGACACCAGCACCGAGAGCGGCACCATCACGCCGATGGCGACCGACATCCGCCAGTCGCGCAGGAAGACGAGGATCAGCAGGATCGAGAGCAGCCCGCCGGCGACGATCTCCTGGGTCAGGTTCGAGAGAGCGTCCTCGACGAACTGTGCCTGCGCCGCCACGAGGTGAATGCGCACGCTCGGGAAGTCGGCGCGGAGCCGGTCCAGCGTCCGCTTGAGCTCGCGGGTCACCGCGACGGTGTTCGAGCCGCCATCCTTGTAGACCACCAGGCCGACCGCCGGGCCGCCGTCGAGCCGCACCAGCGTGCGCGGGTCGGCGGAGGCAGGGGTCACCGTTGCGATCTGCCCGAGCGTGATGCCCGCGTTGGCGGGACCGACCGGGATCGAGCGGATCTGGTCGGGGTCCTTGAGTTCCGTGAGCGTGCGGACCGAAAAGCGGAACTGGCCGCGCTTGATGGTGCCACCGGTCGCGGCCGGGTTCGCCGTCTTGATCGCCGAGGCGACGTCGTCGGGCGTGATGCCCAGCGCGCGGACGCGCTCGGGGTCGATGTCGACGCGGATCTCGTCGTCCGGGTCGCCGACCACTGCCACGGAGGCGACGCCCGCGATCTGCTCGAGCTGCCGGGCGTGCACGTCGTTGGCCGTCCGCGCGATCGCGCGCAGGTCCCCCGGCCCGGTGAGGCCGAGGATGGCGATCGGCCGTTCACCGGGGTCCGAGGTGAGCAGCGTCGGGCGCGACGCCGTGCTCGGCAGCGAGCCGCGCATGTTGTCGAGCTTCTCGCGCACCACCAGCACCGTCTTCTGCATGTCGGTGCCCCACGCAAAGCGCAGCGTGGTGCTCCCCTCGCCGTTGCGGCTGACCGAGCGCATGTCGACGAGGCCGGGGGTGTTGCCGACGTTCTTCTCGATCTCTTCAGCCACGAAGCGCGAGACTTCTTCGGCCGCCGCGCCCGGGAAGGCGGTGCGCACCGTCAGCACCGGCAGCGTCACGTCCGGGAGGAGCGACACCGGCATCTGCTTCAGCGAGACCGCGCCCAGGAGGACGAGCGCGAGGATCGCCGAGAAGTTGGAGACTGGGCGGCGCAGGGCCGCAGCGCTCAACGACACGTCGGCGCCCCGGTCAGTTCTGGTCGCCTTCACGCTTCGCCACGAGGCGCACGCGCGCCTGGTGGGTCAGCGTGAGGTGCCCTTCGACGAGAACGACGTCGCCTTTCTTGACCGGGATCAGGCCGCTCGTCGTATCGGGCAGCACCTCCATCTCGCGGCCGTTGCTCTCGCCGCGCTGGATGTACTCCCACATCGCCACGCCGTCGCGCACCACGAAGACGAGCGGGCGGCCGTCGCGCTCGATCACCGCGCGCTGCGGCACGATCGTGCGGTCCTTGAGGCGGTTCGCCTCGAGGCGGAGCGAGGCATACATCCCCGGGCGCAGCATCCCGTCGCCGCGAACGCGCACCACCGCCCTGCCGGCGCGGGTCACGCTGTCGACCATCGGGAGGATCGCGGCGATCGTGCCGTGGATCGGCTTGTCGCTGACGGCAGCGACGGTGATGAAGGCATCGCCGCCGACCCGCAGCTTCGCGAGGTCCTGCTCCTGGACCTGCGCCTCGACACGGAGGTTCTGCAGGTCGACGACCACCGCCACCTCGGCGCCGGCGCCGATCCGCTCGCCGAGCGAGACCGAGACGCGCTCGACCATGCCGTCGAACGGCGCCAGCACCACCGCCCGCTCACGCTCGAGCTTTGCCTTCTCGAGGCCGACGAGCGCGCCGTCGATCCCCGCCTTCGACCGCATGTAGGCGCGGCGCTCGGGGCGCACGCTCCCCTCGACCGTCGAGTCCGCGATCACCTCGGACCGATAGGTGATCTCCGACTGGGCGAGCCGCGCCTCGGCCTCCTGCACCGCGAGGTCGAGCGGCTTCGGGTCGAGGCGCGCGAGCACCTGCCCCTTCTTGACGCGGTCGCCGGCGCGCACCGTCACCGCCTCGACCGTGCCCCCCGTCTCGGCCTTGATCGTCGCCGAGGCATCGGTGCGGACCAACCCGGTCGCGCTCACCGTGAGGATCAGGTCGCCCTGGCGCACCTCCTCGCCCACCACCGGCAGGGTCAGGGTGGAGCCCTGTTGCGACGAGTCCTGCGGGATCGAGTCGGTGGACTTCGCGTCACCGTCCTTCTTGCCGCACGCCCCGAGGGCGAGCACGACGAGCAGGACGCTGGCGGGACGGGCATGGCGCATGACGAGCCTCTTGGTACTGGTTCGGTGGCGTGAAGGAGCCGGCGCTGGGATGATGCATGAGGGAACGGAAGGGACGCACCCCTAACGGTAACGTCGGAAGGGAAGATTCGGCGGGGGTGGCGGGGAAGGATGATGGATCATGGATGATGGATGATGGTTCAACACCATCCATCATCCATCGTTTATCGACCGTGATTGCGTTCCCGTCGTGTCAATTCGAAACACCCGGATCCTCGGCAGCCCCTCCGGCGTCTCGTCCCGCAGGTAGACCCGCGACGAGGTCCAGAAGCCTTCGAGGATCTTCGGGTCCGGCGCGGGGACACTGCCCAGCAGCACCCCCTCGGGGGTGAAGACGTCGAGGATCGAGGCGGCGCCCTTGGCCCCGGGCCGGGCGACCCAGATGCGCGAGGCGCGGTCGACCGCCACACCGCTCCACTTCGGCCAGGTGGTCGGCAACTGACTCGGCTTGGCGATCTCGCGCACGGACTTCTCCCACTGCTCGCCGACGCCGGCCACCTCCTCCTCGAAGATCGAGTCGCGTTGCGCCTCGGTGATCGTGAGCGTCGGCGCGGGGGCGGAGAAGCGGCGGACCGTGTCGTCCTTGGTGGTGAGGACTGAGAGGGTGTAGTCCGCCGTGATGCCGGCCACCTTGTGGCGGTCCGGCAGCCAGGCGCTTTCGCGCGACGGCCGCAGCGGAATCCCCATGCTCATCATCGAGGTGCTGTTGCCCTGCTTGAGGGTGATCACCCAGTTGTCGTTCGGGTCGGGGGGATCGTTCTTGAACTTGATGGTGTCGACCACACTGCCATCCATCCGCGTGACGTAGAACGCCCCGCCGCCACCATTCCCGGCCTTGGTGGTATCGGGGAGCTGGCCGATGATGCCCACGGTGCCGTCGCCGAAGGTCGGAAAGCGTGACGTCCACCAGCAGCACTGCGACGGCTTCGCGGTGATGAAGGTGCCCGCGGTCGTGAACGTGGTGAAGCGCGAATTGTTGGGGTCCTGCACAAAGAGCGTGTCGCGCGAGATCCCG
>CAYXGS010000032.1:0-39167 GCA_964464585.1 uncultured Gemmatimonas sp.
TCGACGACCCGCGAGGCGAGTGCGGCGGCCGAGCACCCGACTTCGACGACCCGCGAGGCGGGTCCGACGGCCGATGACGCGACCTCGACAACCCGCGCGGCGAGTGCGACGGCCGATGACGCGACTTCGACAACCCGCGCGGCGAGTGCGACGGCCGATGACGCGACTTCGACGACCCGCGAGGCGAGTGCGACGGCCGATGAAATACGTTCGATCGGCCGAGACCCTACTCAATCAGTTCTTGACGGTCCTTATTCCGAAGACGGGCACGATGCGGCTGCCTGCGCCGGCCTCAAGGCGCACCGTCACCTTCGATTTACCCTTGGTCAGCGCCTCAGGCACGGCGTAGACCTCGTCATAGAACCCGAACGCCCGCTGGTCCGCCGTGTACTTCGCCACGCGAGTCCCGTCGACCAGGAAGGCGAAGTCCGCGACAAGCGTCGGAAGCCCCGGATCCTTCTGGAACGTCACGACCAGTTGCATCGGCGCGGCAGGATCCACCGGCAGGTCATACGAGAACCATCCCGCGCCGCCACGCTGTGAACGCCCTTCGGTGCGTGCCGTCGGACGGTCGGCCGGCTCGCTCCTGTAGTTCGCGGCCTTCTCGGACGCCTCGTCACCCACCGTCACCCGCCCGACGGTCGCCGCGTCGAGCCGAGCGGCGGCGGCCCGCGCCGAAGCGAGCGCCGCACCGCGGGCGTCGTACTCCGCCGGCGAGACGAGATCGTAGTAGAGCGCGTAAGTGCGACGGTGCACCCGGTAGAACGGCGAGAGCGCGAGCGCCGTGGGCGCGTCGCTCGTGCCGGCCACCCTCATCAGCGGTCGCGTGCGGAAATCGCCGTTCGGTGATGCGGGCACGAGCAGGTCGGCCACATCACGCGACGGCGACACCATCAACCGCCACGCGGGCGCCGCGGGCGCATTGCGCCGCCCCTCGCGCCGCGGTCCGAGATCGGCCGCGAGTGCGAGCGGACCCCACATGATCGCGGTGACCGTCGGATCGTCCGCGGTCGGCTCGAGCCGCAACGACTTGGGAAGCACCAGCGAGACCGTGTCACCCGGGCGCCAGGTGCGCTTGATGTTCACATAGCTGCTCGACTGCACCTCCGATTCGTTGCCGAGCCCACCCGCGCGTCCACCGGCGACCGGATCATTCAACGAAGCGATCGGAGGCTGCGGGAGCGGTTCGCCGTTCACCGCGATCCGGAATCCATCGCCCGCCCAGACCGGCCGCCGGACCGCGAGCGTGAACTCCTTCGGCGCGGGCAAGGTGACGCGGATGGTCGCGCTGTCACCATCGGGGAAGCTCGACTCCATCGCGAGCTTCGCTCCACCCAGCTCGCAGTCGGCAGTGGACGGCACGAAGAGGTTCACCCAGATCGTGTCATCGGACTCGTAGTACACGCCGAGCCCGTGCAGCCCGTGGCTCTCCATCCCCGACCCCACACAGCAGGTGAAGTCGCGCTGCATGTCCTGGTACTCCTGCTGCACGCCGCGACCCACGGGCACCATGTACGAGGTGCGCCCATCCTCGGGATCGATCGACGCGAGGATGTGATTGAACAGCGCTCTCTCATGGAAGTCGGCGTACGCCGCATCCGGTCGGAGCGAGAAGAGCCGACGCGAGAGCTTGAGCATGTTGTACACGTTGCACGTCTCCGCCGCGCGACCGTCCACGCGCCGGCTCAGCTCGTCGGGCGCGCCGAAGTACTCCGAGAGGCCGTGCCCACCGCTCGCATAGCTGTGGTGCCGCACCACGCGATCCCAGAAGAACGAGGACGCCATGATGTCCTGCGCGTCGCCGGTGTAGCCGTACCGCGCCGCCGAGCCGATGAGCTTGGGGATCTGGCAGTTGCCGTGCTTGCCCGAGAGGTTGTCCTGATGCCGCTTGAGCGGCCCGGTGACGGCGTGATGCTCGAAGCGCAGCGAGAGGTCGAGCCAGCGCTTGTCTCCCGTGTCGGCATAGAGATCGGCGAGGACCTCGTTCATGCCGCCGAACTCGGTGAGCATCATCTTCTGCATCTGCGCGTCGCTGAGCGGCTTGAGCACGCCCTCGGCCCATTGGGCGAACCGCGTCTCCACTTGCAGTGCGAGCGTGTCGCCGGTGAGGCGGTACGCATCACGCAGTCCCGCGTAGGTCTTGTGCAGCGTGTACCACGGCGACCAGAGGCCGTTCAGGTCGAACGAGGCGGCGCGGATGTCACCGCTCGAGACCTGCGCGTACGCGGCGCGCAGCCCGGGGATCGCGCCGCAGTAGCCGTCGCCCTGCTTGCGCTGCACCTCGTCGAGCTCGCGCACGAGGTAGCTCGCGCGCGCCTTGAATCGCTCGTCGCCGGTGGCCTTGTACATGATGGAGACGGCCGAGAGGTGATGCCCGGCGATGTGGCCGGTGAGGTTCTTGCCGCCGCCGTCCCAGCCGGTGTAGGGCTCGGCCTTCTTCGCGAGGCCGGCGCCCTCGCGGTAGTACGCCATCATGCGGTCGGGATCCAGGGCGAGCAGGTACGCGCCGGTGAGCTCCTGCGCGCGCTTGAGCGGACCACCGGTGAGCCGGACGCGCTCGAGCGGCACGGGACGCGCGCGGAGCATGCGGCGCTCGAACTCGCGGACCGCCTTCGGGTCGTCGGCCGCCGGCGCCGGCCCCGCACCGGTCATCCCATGCGTCGCGGCATCGGCCGCCGCCACATCGTTGCCGAGCGGGTCGAGCGCGATGGCCGCGGCGACGGCGGCGGAGTGCTTGAGGAAGTCGCGGCGGGCGGGCTGCATGGGCGGGTCCTGATCGTGTGGGGTACGGCGCATCCCATAGAATCCGCCCCGCCTCGCCGGATGGCAAGGCGGGGCGTTGCCGCACGAACCAGGCTCCGCGCGCGAAGCGGTCAGCGGATCGGCGTACCTCGCAGCACCACACGCTCGCTCGTCATCGGGCCGAGCTGGACCGCTCCGCCAGCGCCGGGGATCATCATCGCCCAGCGCACGACCACGACTCTGCCCGGCGCCGAGAGCGCCTCCGCCGCCGTGACGCGTCGCGTGCCCTTCGGCAGCACCTCGCCGCAAATCGGCGGGCACGGGGCCGGATCATAGCGCGGCGCGAGCTCCGCGTCGATGACGAGCGAATAGACGGAGAAGAGCTCGTGGCGGTTGTGGATCACCACGGCGTCCCGGGTCGCATACACGTCCACGCCGGTGTCAGGCAGCAGCGGGTCGTCGCACGACGGCGCGCCGAGGAGGAGCGCCGCCACGACGAGCAGGCGACGGGCGCGCTCCATCACGCACGCCGGACGAGGGAGTCCGCGCCGATCTCCCGGAGCGCGCGCGCGCCGGACAGCGACATCACCGTGCGCAGTTCGGCACGCAGCAGCCTCAGGACGCGCGCAACGCCTGCCTCGCCGAACGCGCCCAGGCCCCAGAGGTACGGGCGCCCGATCCCGACCGCGTCGGCGCCGAGCGCGAGCGCCTTGAACACATCGGTCCCGCGGCGGACGCCGGAGTCGAGGATCACCGGCACGCGCTTGCGCACGGCGCGCGCGACCTCCGGCAGGCAATCGATCGTCCCACGCCCGCTCTCGTCGGCACGGCCGCCGTGGTTCGACACGACGATGCCATCCGCGCCGCGCGCGATGCAGCGCTCGGCGTCCTCCGCCGTCACGATGCCCTTCACCATCACCTTCATCGACGTGGCGGCCTTGAGCCTCTCCACGAACTCCCACGTGTGGCCGGGGATGTTGAACTCCGCATCCTTCACGTCGAGGCCGTCGAACATCGGCTTGCGCGCGAACTGCGTGTTCATGCTCCCGTACGCGTCGCTCTGCGCGTGGCACTGCGTGCAGTCGCGCCGGTCGCGCTTGATGAACCGCTGCAGCGTGATGCGGTTGCTCGAGACAGGCAGATCCACCGTGTACACCACCACCGGACACCCGGCACCCTCGGCCCGCCGCAGCAGCTTCTCCGTGATGTCCCAGCGCGAGGTGGCGTAGAGCTGGTACCAGATGGGCGCGCCGCGGGCCGCGGTGACGTCCTCCACCGAGGTCGTCGACACGGTGGAGAGCAGCATCAGGTGCTTCTCCGACTTGGCCGCGCGCGCGGTGGCGAGTTCGCCGTCGGGATGGAAGGCGCGCTGGCTCCCGGTCGGCATGATCACGATCGGTGTCTCCATCGCCGTGCCGAGCACCGCAGTGCTCATGTCGATGTGCTCGATGCCCACGAGGCGGCGGCTGCGCAGCTGCCAGTGGTCGAACGCGGCGCGGTTCGCGCGCAGCGTCGCGTCGCCGTCCACGCCGGTCGCGATGTAGCCGTAGTGCGCGGGCGGGAGCGCCTGCTGCGCGGTCACGCGCAGGTCGAACACGTCGAGCGCCTGGTCGGCGTTCGCGACCAGCTCGCCGAGTTCCTGATCGGGCTCGCCGAGGGTCCCGCGGCGGTCCGATGCGGCCGGAGCGTCGTCCTCCCGCTCGGCGCCTTCACACCCGAGCGATGCGGCGGACGCGAGGAGTGGGCTCGCCGCGAGGTACTTGAGCAGGGCACGGCGTGATTCGTCGGCGTTCGGCATCCTCGACCTCGGTCCGTGGACGCGGCCTCTCGTCCGGTGCGGAGCGAACATACGGCGCCGAGCGCCGCGCCACCATGCGCGCCGCGGCGACCCTCACTCGCGCGCGGGCACCTTCGCCACCGACCGCGCGATGCACCACTGCGCGAGCCAGTAGGTCCCGAGCACGACGGCCGTGGCCAGCGGGAACTCCATGCGGAACCGGCGGACGGCGAGTGCGCTGTCGGAGACGAGGAAGCTCACCGCGCCGCCCGCGGCGAGTGCGGCCGCCTCGCCGCCCACGCTGCGCCATCGCGCGAGCGCTTGCCACGCCATCGTCGCGATGACCGCGACGTACGCGATGACCGGGACACGCATCGCACCGAGGCCCGGCCAGAGGTACGTGAGCATGAGGGCGGCGATCACCGCGACCGCCGCGGCGACCAGTGGCTCCTTGAGTCCGCCGCCGGTCGACCAGAAGCCCGTGATGTACAGCAGATGCGCGACGAGGAAGCTCGCGAGCCCGAGGACGAAGCGATCGCCCGGCAGCATGAGGAACACGTCGCCGGCGAGCGAGAGGATGAGCCCAGCGCTGATGAGCATCCGGTACCGCGGCGTGATGGGATCGCGTGTGCGCGCGGCGAGCGCGAAGAGCGCGAGCGTCGCCAGCGGTTTGGCGACGTGGATCACGCTGGGCCATCCCAGATACTCGCCGGCGAGACAGGCGAGCGCAGCCGCGACGAACACCAGGGTCACGGTTCGGATCTCAGACCGGCGTCGTCGCGATCTCGCGCGGGAACCGCAGACCGCGCTCCACTTCTTGACGGGCCGCCACGAGGCGTTCGACCTGAGCGGACACCTCGGCGGCGATGCCGAGGTGCGTCGTGAGGCTCTCCACGGTGGCGGAGCCCGCGTGCAGGCGGAGCAGGTTGAGTCGGATCGTCTCGAGCGCGCTGACCGCTTCGCCAAGACGCGCGTGGAGCTCGTCGCGCGAGGCGCGCACGTCAGCGTACTCGGGCGATGCGGCGGACTCCCCCGCTCCGGCGAGGGCGTCCTGCAGGTCGTCGTACCGACGGCGCAGCGCCTGCGCGTCCTCCTGCAGCCGCCTGAGGATGCCGGGCAGGTCGCCCAGCGCGGCACGCGTGACCTTGGGCAACGCGTCGAAGAGCTGCTCGGCGGCGAGACCGAGCGAGAGTTCGGTCGCGCGGTGGGTCATCGCGGAGGCCGGGGTGCTCGCGCCGACGAAGCGCCGCGCGATGGCGAAGATGCCTTTGCCCGCTCGACCCAGCCAGAGCTTCGACCAGAACTCGGTCTCGACATCGCGACGGCGCTGAGCGAGTCCCAGCGCCGCCAGGCCGCTGAAGATGCTGGCCGAGAGGATCGGGATGACCCACGGCACGACGATCTGCGCCATCGTGATGCCGAACAGCAGCGATGCACCGATGCCCACGGCCGCGAGCGCACCGGTGATCCGCGAGAACGGGGCGAGCCACCGCTCGACGAGTGCAGGGGGCTTGAGGCGCCGTTCGAGCACGATCTCCTCCCGTGCACGCTCGAGCTCGGTCGCGTAGGCCGGTGCGAGGTCCTGATGCGCGAACCCCTGCTTGAGCAGGCGTCGCGCGACATCGACGAGATAGACCGCCGCCGGGACCGTCGCGCCGACGATCATCGTCGAGAACCCCGCGACGTTGCCACCCCAGACCGAGGCCGCGACCGCCGCGGGCAGGAGCGTGATCGCGATGACCAGTGTCCCGCTCCCATCGAGGCGCCCGTGCCGTTTGACGAACGCCCGGAGCGCCGCCGGGATCTCCCGCCGCTGCTCGATCGACGTCGCCAACTGCTCGGCGAGCACCTGCGCACTCTCCGGCCGCTGTGCGCGATCCTTCGCGAGGCACCGGTCGATGAGCGCGCCGAGTTTGCGCGGCACGATCACGCCGATCGACGCGAGTGGTGGCGCCGGCTCGACGACCTGCTTGGCGAGGACCTCGGTCGCGGTCGTGCCCTCGAACGGACAGCGCCCCGAGAAGGCGAAGTAGGCGGTCGCGCCCAGCGAGTAGAGGTCGCTGCGCGCATCGAGCGCGTCGCCGAGCGCCTGCTCGGGGCTCATGAACTCGGGCGTCCCCGCGACACCGTCGTCGGCCGCATCAGCGAACGCTGCCGCGATCCCGAAATCGGCGACGAGCACCCGGCCCGACGCACTCTCGAGCAGGATGTTGTCCGGCTTCACGTCGCGGTGGACGAGTCCCTGCCCGTGCGCGTACGCGAGCGCCCATGCCGCCTCACGCATGACGTTCGCGCCGTCGGCACTCGTGAGCGGGCCGCGCGCTCGCACGCGCTGTGCGAGCGTCTCGCCGTCGACGAACGACATCACATAGAAGACGAAGCCGTCCACCTGCTCGACCGCGTGGATGGGGATGATGTTCGGGTGCGAGAGCTTGGCCGCAAGGCGCGCCTCGCGCAGGAAGCGCTCGCGCAGCGCATCCTCCATCGCGTGCTCCGGCGGCAGGAGCTTGATGGCGACCGGCCGGTCGAGATGCACCTCCTGCGCGAGGTACACGATGCCCATCCCGCCGCGACCGATCTCGCGCACGAGCGAGTAGCGGCCGGCGAGGCGTTCCTGCAGGTCGAGGAAGAGGGAGTCGGGGGCGGCGGGCATCGGCTAGAGATGCAGCGGAGCGGCGGCGAGCGCCAGCGCGGAGGGACTCCGACTCACCATGCGCGCGTCACCGCGCGGACGGTCTCCCCACCTGGGCGACGACGTTCCACGTGGTCAGCCGCTGGATGCCCGGGGTCTCGAACGCATCGAAGAAGTAGAAGACGCGCACCTTACCGACCGGCTTCCCCAGGACCGACTCGGGATCGATGACGCGTGACTCGCCGGGCTGCACCAGGACGAAGTCAGCGTCATTCCCTGCCTGCGCACTGAAGTCGCGCCCGTCAGACGCGTCGATGGGCATCGTATACATGGGATACTCCGACGCGTTGATGATCGCGAGCCGGCCGAACCGCTCTTCGACCAGGAGTGTCGGTCGTTCGTTGACCGACGTCGGCGTCACCTCGCCACAGCCGAGCGCGGCAACGAGGGGAAGGACGAGCACCGGCGCATGGCGCATGGCATGATCCTCGGTCGGATGGGGGACGGCGGAACGAGGGGTACGCCGCAACTACCCGGCAAGTCGTATCTTGTTGCATCCCTCCATCCGACGCGAGCCATGTCCAGTCTCCGCGCTGCCGTCCCTGCCCTCGTTGCCTCGTTCATTCTCGCGTGCGCGCCCCGCGGCGGCGTGAGCACCGTGCCCGCCACGCCGACCTCGGCGGGCGACACCGGCTACGACGTCGTGATCGAGAACGGCCGGATCGTCGACGGCACCGGCGCGGCGTGGTACTACGGCGACGTCGCCCTCCGCGGCGACCGCATCGCGGCGATCGGACCGCGCGGCGCGTTCCGGGGGGCGCGGGCGACCACCCGCGTCGATGCCACGGGCCACGTGGTGTCGCCGGGATTCATCGACATCCAGGCGCACTCCATCGCGCACTACATGGCCGGCGACGGCCGCGCCATCTCGATGGTCACGCAGGGCATAACCACCGCCATCCACGGCGAAGGGTCGTCGCTCGGTCCGATGAACGACAACCTGCTCCGTTCGGAGACCGACACCGCCTCGCGCCGCCTGCTCGCGCAGTTCACCGGCACGCACGGCTTCGGCAAATGGCTCGACTTCATGGTCGCCCGCGGCACGGCGCAGAACGTCGGGTCCTTCCTCGGCGATGGCACACTGCGCGTCTACGCGAAGGGCGAGGAGGAAGGCCGCCTCGACGCCGCCGAGCTCGACTCCATGCGCGCCGCGGTGCGCAACGCGATGGAGGACGGCGCGTTCGGGCTCGCGAGCGCGCTGATCTATCCGCCCAACACCTACGCGAGCACCGAGGAACTCGTCGAAGCCGCGAAGGCGATGGCGCCCTATGGCGGCGTGTACATCACGCACATGCGCTCCGAGGGCGACAAGTTCCTCGAAGCGCTGGACGAGGCGATCCGCATCGGGCGCGAGGGCGGCGTGCCGGTGGAGATCTATCACCTGAAGGCGAGCGGCCCGCGCAACTGGTACAAGATGCCGCTCGCGATCGCCAAGATCGACTCGGCGCGCGCGGCCGGGCAGGACGTGCAGGCGGACATGTACCTGTATCCGGCCGGCGGGAACTCGTTCTCGAGCTGCATCCCGCCCAAGTACGCGGCGGGCGGGCGGCTCATGGAGAACCTCAGGACCCCCGCCCTTCGCGCGACGATGGTCGCCGAGATGCACGCGATGGATGCCGGGTACGAGAACCTCTGCGAGATCGCGACCCCGGCGAACGTGATGGTGGTGGGCTTCCGGAAGGAGGCCAACAAGCGCTTCGAGGGGAAGCGGCTGAGCGAGATCGCCGCGGCGATGAACAAGGACTGGGCCGAGGTGATCATCGACCTCAACGTCGACGAGGAACTCGGGCTCGGGGAGCTGCTGTTCCTCATGAGCGAGGACAACATGCGGCTGCAGCTGCGGCAGCCGTGGATGAAGTTCGGCACCGACGCGGGCTCGAGCGACCCGGCGACCGCGCGCGGGATGGTGCATCCGCGCACCTACGGCAACTTCCCGCGCATCTTCGCGCGGTACGTGCGGGAGCAGCGCGTGCTCACGCTCGAGGACGCGGTGCGCAAGGCGAGCTCGGCGGTCGCCACGCGGCTCTCGCTCACCGACCGCGGGGTGCTCAAGGTGGGGCTCAAGGCCGACGTCATCGTCTTCGACCCGAACACGATCACGGACCACGCGACGTTCGAGGACCCGCACCAGCTCTCCACGGGCGTGCGCGACATGTTCGTGAACGGGGTCGCGGTGCTGCGCGACAACCGGCACACGGGCGCGAAGCCGGGGGTGGTGGTGCGCGGGCCGGGGTACCGGCCGTAGCGTCACCGGACGGGGTGCGTTGCCGACCTCGCGCGCGCGCTGCATGTTAGCCGGGCCTTGAACCGGCCCGCCTCGCGCGCGCCGCCTGCTGCGCCCCCCGTAGCCCAGGACGCAAGGAATGCAACGATCGTTGCCGGTGATGGAGCAGCGCGGGTTCGGCGTGACGATGCGCCGCGACGCCTGGTGGTTCCCGAACATCTTCGTGGTGGCGGTCCTCTCGAGCTTCATCGCCTACGCCACCTGGGCCGCGTTCCAGAACGCGCACTACACGTTCGGTCCGTACCTCTCGCCGTTCTACTCGCCCGAACTGTTCGGCGCGTCGCCGCACGCGTGGTTCGGACCCAAGCCCGCGTGGTGGCCGGCCTTCGTGCCGTTCTCGCCCGCGCTGCTCATCCTGCCGGTGCCGGCACTGTTCCGGTTCACCTGCTACTACTATCGCGGCGCCTACTACAAGGCGTTCTGGGCCGACCCGCCGGCCTGCGCGGTGGGCGAGCCGCGCAAGACGTACTGGGGCGAGAAGTCGTTCCCGCTGGTGATGCAGAACTTCCACCGGTACGGACTGCTCCTCTCGTTCATCTTCCTGATCTTCCTCTGGCACGACGCCTGGCTCGGCCTCTGGTGGGATGACGGCGCGGGCGGCACGCGCTTCGGCATGGGCGTCGGCTCGATCGTCATGTTCGTCAACTGCGTCCTGCTCTCCGGCTACACGCTCGGCTGCCACTCCATGCGGCACATCGTCGGCGGCCTGCGCGACCGGATGTGGAAGTCGCCGGTGCCGAAGTTCGCGTACGACTGCTCGAGCGCCTGCAACCGCGGCCACATGAACTGGGCCTGGTTCAGCCTCTTCGGCGTCGCGCTCACCGATGTCTACATCCGCCTCTGCTCCATGGGCATCCTCACCGACGTGAGGATCGTCTAGATGGCCGAATACGAGAAGGTCCAGCACGACGTCCTCGTGATCGGTGCCGGTGGCGCCGGGCTTCGGGCCGCGATCGCCGCGGCGGCCGCCGGCGCCAGGGTGGGCCTCGTCTGCAAGTCGCTGCTCGGCAAGGCGCACACGGTGATGGCCGAGGGCGGCGTCGCCGCGGCGATGGGGCACGTGGACGACCGCGACAACTGGCGCGTCCATTTCGCCGACACCATGCGCGGCGGCCAGTACATGAACAACTGGCGGATGGCGCAGCTGCACGCGCAGGAGGCGCCGGACCGCGTGCGCGAGCTGGAGAAGTGGGGCGCGGTGTTCGACCGCACCGCCGACGGCCGCATCCTCCAGCGCAACTTCGGCGGGCACCGATACCCGCGCCTCGCCCATGTCGGCGATCGCACGGGCCTCGAGATGATCCGTACGCTCCAGGATCACGCGATCCACCTCGGGATCGACGTGCACATGGAAGTCACCGTGAGCGCGTTCCTGAAGGACGGCGACCGGGTCGCGGGTGCGCTCGCCTACGACCGCGAGAAGGGCCGCTTCACGCTCTTCTCGTGCGGCGCGATCGTGCTCGCCACGGGCGGCATCGGGCGCGCGTTCAACGTCACGAGCAACAGCTGGGAGTACACGGGCGACGGGCAGTCGCTCGCGTACGAGGCCGGCGCCGAGCTCATGGACATGGAGTTCGTGCAGTTCCATCCCACGGGCATGGTGTGGCCGCCCAGCGTCCGCGGGATCCTCGTGACCGAGGGGGTGCGCGGCGAGGGCGGCGTGCTGCGCAACAAGGACGGCAAGCGCTTCATGTTCGACGACATCCCCGACAACTACAAGCCGCAGACCGCGGACAACGAGGAGGAGGGCTGGCGCTACACGCAGGGCGACAAGAACGCGCGCCGCCCGCCCGAGCTGCTCACGCGCGACCACGTGGCGCGCTGCATCCAGCGCGAGGTGCGCGAAGGGCGCGGCTCGCCGCACGGGGGCGTATTCCTCGACATCGCGTGGATCAAGGAGCGCATCCCCAAGGGCGCCGAGCACATCAAGAAGAAGCTGCCGTCCATGTACCACCAGTTCATGCAGCTGGCCAACATCGACATCACGCAGGTGCCGATGGAGGTCGGCCCCACCACGCACTACATCATGGGCGGCATCCGGGTGGACGGCGACACGCAGATGTCCACCGTGCCGGGGCTGTTCGCGGCCGGCGAGTGTGCGGCGGGCCTGCACGGCGCCAACCGGCTCGGCGGCAACTCGCTCTCGGACCTGCTCGTGTTCGGCAAGCGGGCCGGCGAGCACGCGGCCGCCTTCGCCAAGTCGAAGGGCGCGGCGCGTGTCGCGCTGCCCGAGGCCGACGCGGCCGTGGCCGCGGCACTCGCGCCGTTCGACCGCTCCGGGCCCGACTCCCCGTACTCCATCCAGCACGAGCTGCAGGACATGATGCAGGAGCTGGTGGGCATCGTGCGCCGCGAGGACGAGATGCGACGGGCCCTCGCCGGGGTCGCGAAGCTCGGCGAGCGCGCACGGACGGTCGGGGTGCGCGGCAACCGCGAGTACAACCCGGGGTGGCACACCGCGCTCGACCTGCGGCATCTCATGGTCGTCTCCGAGGCCATCACGCGCTCGGCGCTCGAGCGCAAGGAGAGCCGCGGCGGCCACTTCCGCGACGATTTCCCCGACAAGGATCCCGCGTACGGCGCGTTCAACACGGTCATCCGCAAGGGCCCCGGCGGCGACATGCTGCTCGAGCGGCGCCCCATCCCTCCCATGCCCGACGAACTGAAGGCGATCATCGAGGAGCAGAGGACCTGATGACAGCGACCACGTTCAGGATCTGGCGCGGCGATGCCGGCAAGGCCGCCTTCGTCGACTACACGACCGAGATCACCGAGGGCATGGTCGTCCTCGACGCCATGCACCAGGTGCAGGCCGAGCACGCCAACGACCTCGCGATCCGCTGGAACTGCAAGGCAGGCAAGTGCGGCTCCTGCTCGGCCGAGATCAACGGCAAGCCGCGGCTCATGTGCATGACGCGGATGGACGAGCTCCCCGCGGGCGAGACCGTCACCGTGGAGCCGATGCGGGCCTTCCCGCACGTGCGGGACCTCGTGACCGACGTCTCGTGGAACTTCGAGGTGAAGAAGCGCATCAAGCCGTTCAAGCCGAGGGCGCCCGACGCGGCGGACGGGACGTGGCGGATGCAGCAGGAGGACGTGGACCGCGTGCAGGAGTTCCGGAAGTGCATCGAGTGCTTCCTGTGCCAGGACACCTGTCACGTGCTGCGCGACCACCACATGCACGACGCGTTCATCGGGCCGCGCTTCCTCGTGCACACGGCGGCGCTCGAGATGCACCCGCTCGACACGGAGAACCGGCTCAAGGACCTCAAGGAGGACCAGTCGATCGGCCTCTGCAACATCACGAAGTGCTGCACCACCGTCTGTCCCGAGCACATCACCATCACCGACAACGCGATCATCCCGCTCAAGGAGCGCGTGGTGGACGAGTTCTACGACCCGGTGGTGAAGCTCGTGCGACTCGTCATGGGGAGGCGCGAATGACACCGAAGCACGAGCTCAAGCGCATCAGCAAGGAAGGGGTCCCCGCCGCCCTCCAGAAGGCGCATCGGTACCGGGTGCTCAACGACTCGGTCGCGGCCGAGAGCATCTGCCTGGACGTGCTCGCCGTGGACCCGACCAACGTCGAGGCGATCGTGATGCACGTGCTCTCGATCACCGACCAGTTCGCGGCCGGGCACGCGACGGACCGGCTGCGCGCCGAGACGGCGGTGACGGCGCTCAAGGACCCGTACCGCCTCGCGTACTATCAGGGCGTCATCTGCGAGCGGTGGGCCAACAGCGTGCTCCGTCGTGCGGGCCCGCGTTCGGGGGAGATGACCTACGACTGGGTGGCGAAGGCGCTCGACTGGTATGCGAAGGCGGAGGCGCTCCGGCCCGCGGGGAACGACGAGGCGATCCTGCGCTGGAACACCTGCGTGCGGATCCTCCAGCGCGAACCGGGCGTGAAGCCGCGCGATGCGGAGACGTGGGAGCCCAGTCTGGAGTAGGTTTGCGCATGCGCTCCTTCCTCCGTTCCGCCCGCTTCCTCGCCCTCACCGTGCTCGTCGCCGCCTGCGGCAGCGGCCCGGTCGGCACGACGATCACGAACGTCCGCATCATCGACGGCACCGGTGCCCCGGCGGTCACCGGTGCCGTTCGGTTCATCGGGGACTCGATCGTCGCCGTCGGCGACGTGCTGCCCGCGCGCGGGGACTCCGTGATCGACGGCGGCGGCCTGGTGCTCGCCCCGGGGTTCATCGACACGCACAGCCATCACACCGGCGACCTGCTCGAGATGCCCGAGGCGCTCGGCGCCGTCAGTCAGGGCATCACGACGATCGTGGGCGGCAATGACGGATCGCACCCGTATCCGTTGCGCGCCGCGCTCGACACGCTGGCCAAGGTCGCCCCGTCGGTGAACGTCGCGTACTACGCCGGGCACGGGGAACTCCGCTCGCTGGTGCTGGGCGACGACTTCAAGCGCACGGCCACGCCGCGCGAGGTCGATTCGATGGCGACGCTCCTCCGGCAGGAGCTCGACGCGGGCGCGCTCGGTCTCTCCAGCGGCCTCGAGTACGACCCCGGCATCTACTCGGACCGCGCCGAGGTGCTGGCCCTCGCGAAGGTCGCCGCGGCGGCGAACGGGCGCTACATCAGCCACATCCGGAGCGAGGACCGGTGGTTCTGGGAGGCGGTCGACGAGATCGTCACCATCGGCCGCGAGGCGAAGCTGCCGGTGCAGATCAGTCATGTGAAGCTCGCGATGGTGCCGCTCTGGGGCCGGGCGGACTCCCTGCGCGCGCTCCTCGACGCCGCGCGCGCGACGGGCATCGACATCACCGCGGACATCTATCCGTATCCGTACTGGCAGTCGACGCTCACCGTGCTGTTCCCCGAGCGGAACTTCGAGGACCGGAAGGAGGCGCAGAAGATCCTGCGTGAGATCGCCAAGCCCGAGGGACTGCTCATCGGCGACTTCGCGGCGAACCGGGCGTACGAGGGGCGCACCGTCGCCGAGATCGCGCTCATGCGTCACGAGGACGCGGCGAGCACGCTCATGGGGCTCATCCGCGAGTCACTCGCGTTCGAGCGCGACTTCCCCGGCAAGGGCGGCGAGAGCGTCGTCGCGACCTCGATGGATGAGCCGGATATCGTGAAGCTGATGCAGTGGGATCACACGAACATCTGTTCCGATGGCTCGCTCGATGGCGCGCACCCGCGCGGGTTCGGTGCGTTCACCCGCGTGCTGGGACGCTACGTGCGGGAGCAGGGGGCGATGCCGCTCGAGGTGGCGATCCACAAGATGACCGCGCTCTCGGCGGCGCACGTGGGGCTCGCGCGGCGCGGGACGATCGCACCCGGGATGTTCGCCGACCTCGTGCTCCTCGACCCCGCGACGGTGATCGACCGGGCGACGCCGCAGGCGCCGCACGAGGTGTCGACGGGGATCGCGCGGGTGTGGGTGAACGGGCAGACCGTGTGGATGGACGGCAAGACCGTGCGCAGCCGGTCAGGGCGCGCCCTGCGTCGACAGGACCCGTAGCGCCGGTTCGGAGGACATCGTCACCGGAGGACCACCATGCTCACCGTGTCTCGACCCGTGTTCGCGCTCGGCCTCCTGCTCTGCATGGTGGGTGCGTGCGGCGCTCCGTCCCCAGCCGCGGGGACCTCCACCCCGCGCATCGACCCGACGGTGCTCACGCGCGAGGAACTCCTGCGCACCGAGTACCAGAACGCGTTCGAGGCCGTCCGCGCGCTCCGGCGCAACTGGATCGTGGAGCGACCGCAAGACCGGCTCCACGAGACGACGCCGGTGGTCGTCTACCTCGACGAGATGCGCCTCGGCGGCGTGGAGGAGCTGCGCAGCATCACCATCGGGCGGATCGAGCGGATCCGCTACTACGACGGGATCACGGCGTACGCACGGTGGGGGCTGGGGCATGACCGCGGCGTGGTGCAGGTGATCTCGTACGTCCCGCCGCCGTCGCGCCCGGCCCCCTGATCCGCGGCCCGCGCCGGTGCGGAGTGGATGGCCGCGGCGCGACTTCCGCGCCATCATTCCCGCGTGACCGGCGACCCGCACCAGCGCCTCTACGACGATGTCCGCCTCCTCGGCGAGCTCCTCGGCCGCACGCTGCGCGAGCAGGGCGGCGACCGGCTGTTCGACGCGGTGGAGCGCGTGCGCGCGCTCGCCAAGGATGCGCGCCGGAGCCGCGCCGAGCTCGAGCGGCTCGAACACACGCTCCGCGAGCTCTCGGTCTCGGACGCGCTCGCCGTCGCACGCGCGTTCTCGCACTTCCTCGGCCTCGCGAACATCGCCGAGCAGCATCACCGCATCCGGCGGCGGCGCGACCACCAGGCCGACGCCGCGAGCACCCCGCAGCGGGGCTCGCTGGCGGACAGCTTCGCGCGCCTCCGCGCGCAGGGGATCACCGCCGAACGGCTGCACGACGGCGTCGAGGCGCTGCACATCGAGCTGGTGCTCACCGCGCATCCCACCGAGGTGGTCCGTCGCACGCTGCGCCGCAAGCAGCGCCGAATCGCCGAGTTGCTCGCGCGCGACGACCGACCCGACCTCACCACGGACGAGCGCGAGGACATCCGCCGCGACCTCAGCGGCGAGATCGCCGCGACATGGATGACCGACGAGGTGCGCCGCGATCCGCCCACGCCGTTCGACGAGGTGAAGTGGGGACTCGTCGCCTTCGAGCAGACGCTGTGGGATGCGGTGCCGCGGCACCTCGCCTCGCTCGACCGCGCGTTGGTCACCGCGACCGGCCGCGGTCTCGCCCTCGATGCGGCACCCATCCGGTTCGGCTCGTGGATCGGCGGCGACCGCGACGGCAACCCGAACGTCACGCCGCAGGTGACCGCGCGCGCCGTGATGCTCGCGCGCTGGATGGCGGCCGACCTCTATCGGCAGGAGGTGGAGGCGCTGCGCGGCGAGCTCTCCATGCGACGCGGCAGCTCGGAGCTCATGGCGCGTGTCGGCGATGTCGCGGAGCCGTATCGGGTGCTGCTCAAGGACGTCGCGGGTCGGCTCCGCGCGATGCGTGACCGGATGCAGCGACTCATCGACGCCGATGCGCCGTACGCGGCCGATCCGGCGGACTTCGCCGACGCCGAGTCGCTCGCCGAGCCCCTGCGCCTGTGCCATCGCTCGCTCATGGAGACCGGCGGCGCCGCCGTCGCGCAGGGGCGTCTGCGCGACCTGCTGCGCCGCATCCCGGTCTTCGGCCTGTCGCTGGTGCGCCTCGACATGCGGCAGGAGGCGGACCGGCACACCGATGCGATGGATGCCATCACGCGCCGCGCAGGGCTCGGGTCGTACCAGGCGTGGGATGAGACGGCGCGGCAGGCGTTCCTGCTCGGCGAGCTCCAAGGTGATGCGTCCGTCTCGCGAGCGGCGGTGAACGCGCCGGAGCCGTTCGACGACGCCGTGCGCGACGTGATCGACGCACTGCGCGTCGCCGCGACGCTCCCGCGCGAATCGCTCGGCGCCTACGTCATCTCGATGGCCGCGCGACCGAGCGACGTGCTCGCGGTGGAGCTGCTCCAGCGCGCCGCCGGCATCGCCCACCCGCTGCGCGTCGTCCCGCTGTTCGAGACCGCGAACTACCTGCGCGGGTCCGACGCATGCATCGGCGCCCTGCTCGACCTCCCGTGGTACGCGGCGCGCGCGAACGGCCGCGTGGAGGTGATGGTCGGCTACTCCGACTCCGCGAAGGATGCCGGACGGCTCGCGGCGGCGTGGGAGCTCTTCACGGCGCAGGAGCGGCTGGTCGCGACCTGCCGGGCACGTGGCGTGCGGCTCACGCTCTTCCACGGCCGTGGCGGGTCCGTGGGTCGCGGCGGCGGACCGACGCATCTCGCGATCCAGTCGCAGCCGCCGGGCTCCGTCGACGGGACGATCCGCGTCACCGAGCAGGGAGAGATGGTCGATGCGCAGTTCGGCCTGCCGCAGATCGCCGACCGCACGCTCGAGGTCTACACGACCGCGACGCTCGAGGCCACCCTCACGCCGCACGATGGCGTGCGAGACGCGTGGCGGACGCGGATGCAGCGCATGGCCGACACCTCGCGCGCCACCTACCGGACGCTCGTCTACGAGACCCCGGAGTTCCTCGAGTACTTCCGGCTCGCGACGCCCGAGCTCGAGCTCGGTCGCATGCGCATCGGCAGCCGCCCCGCCCGTCGCCGGTCCGGGGGCGGCGTGGCCTCCCTGCGCGCGATCCCGTGGGTGTTCGCCTGGACCCAGACGCGCCTGATGCTGCCCGCGTGGCTCGGCATCGGCGAGGCCATCGGCGAGGCGGTGGCCGAGGGCGCCGAGGACGAGCTCCGCGCGATGTACCGCGAGTGGCCGTTCTTCCGCTCGACGATCGACCTGGTGGAGATGGTGCTCGCCAAGGCGTCGCCGGGGATCGCCGCGTACTATGACGCCCAGCTCGTGCCGCCGGCGTTGCGCGCGCTCGGGGAACGGCTGCGCGCGGATCTCGAGCGCACCATCGCCGCGACGCTCCGGGTGAGCGGCCACGCGCATCTCCTCGCCGACAATCCCGTGCTGCGCCGTTCCATCGACGTGCGGAATCCGTACGTCGACCCGATCAACCTCGTGCAGGTGGAAGTGCTGTCGCGTCTCCGTGCCGACGATGATGACCCGGCCCTCCTCGACGCCTTCCTCGTCACCGTCAACGGCGTCGCGGCCGGCATGCGGAACACCGGATGACCCCTCCTCGCTCACCCGCGCGTGCGGTCCTCGCGATCGCGGTCCTCGCGTTCGCATTCCCCTCCACCGCGCCGGCACAGCGCGTGCGGGCCACGGCCCCGGTCACCATCGACGGGCCACCGGCGCCGCTCGCCCCAGCGGTGATCGCCCGCGACACCGCCGGCCATGCGACCGTGCGGGCCATCAAGCTCGTCGCCCCGCTCCGCCTCGACGGCGTGCTCGACGAGGAGGTCTACAGCCGCGAGCAGCCGTTCGACGGCATGATCCAGGTGGCGCCGGCCTACGGCGCTCCCGCCTCGGAGCGCAGCGAGATCTGGATCACGTACGACCAGCAGCACATCTATCTCTCGTGCCGTTGCCACGATGCCTCGCCGCCGGAGGAGTGGGTCGTCAACGAACTCCGCCGCGACACCGGCGGCCTCCGCAACAACGAGCACATCGGCGTGATGTTCGACACGTTCTACGATCGCCGGAGCGGGTTCGCCTTCTACACCAACCCGCTGGGCGCGCGCGCCGACTACTCGGTGGTGGACGAGGGCGGATCCAACACCGACTGGAATCCGGTCTGGACCTCGAAGACCGGACGCTTCGACGGCGGATGGACCGTCGAGATGGCGATCCCGTTCAAGTCGCTGCGCTATCGCGCGGGACCGGACCAGGTGTGGGGCATCCAGGTGCGCCGCTCGGTGCGGCACAAGAACGAGTGGACCTACCTGACGCGCGTGCCGCAGGTCCTCGCCGGTCCGCAGGCGCTCAACCGCGTCTCCGCCGGCGGCACGCTCGTGGGCCTCGACCTCCCCGAGTCGGGGAAGAACATCGAGCTCAAGCCCTATGTGCTCACGCGGGTCGCCACCGATCGCGTCCGCACGCCACCCCAGGAGGATGTGTTCACGGCGGAGGCGGGCGGGGACATCAAGTACGCCGTCACGCCGAACCTGACCGCCGACGTCACCGTCAACACCGACTTCGCGCAGGTCGAGATCGACGAGCAGCAGGTGAACCTCACGCGGTTCAGCCTCTTCTTCCCCGAGAAGCGCGACTTCTTCCTCGAAGGGCGCGGGATCTTCGACTTCGCGCGCGGCGGGAGCGGAGCCACGAGCAGCAACGCCTCTGCGGACCTGCCGTTCCTCTTCTACACGAGACGCATCGGCCTCGACAACGGCGGCGTGATCCCGATCGACGTGGGCGGCCGCCTGACCGGGAAGCTGGGCAAGTACGCCGTGGGCCTCATGCACATCGGCACGGCGGGGAACGACGCGTACGACGCGGCACCCACCAACTACACGGTCGTCCGGCTCAAGCGCGACATCCTCCGTCGCAGCTCCATCGGCATCATCGCCACCGACCGCTCGGTCGGCGTTGGGGGCACCGAGCGGAGCGGCGCATACGGCGTCGACGGCGCGTTCCTCCTCTCGCAGGCGCTGAGCGCCAACGCCTTCTGGGCCCGGACCAGCACCGCGGCGGCCGGCACCGAGGACCAGAGCTATCAGGCGCGCATCGACTACGGCGCGGACCGCTACGGCGCGTCCGCCGAGTTCCTGTCGGTGGGGCGCGACTTCGATCCGCAGGTCGGGTTCCGTCGGCGATCCGACATCAATCGCACCTACGCTCAGCTCCGGTTCAGCCCGCGACCCACCGCGCACTTCAAGCCGGTGCGGAAGTTCACGTGGACCACGTCGGGCGAGTACGTGGAGAACGGGGCGGGCTCGGTCGACTCGCGCGTCCTGGTCGGGCACTTCGACACCGAGTTCCACAGCAGCGACCGGTTCTCGGTCGACGTGACCCACGACTACGAGTTCATCCGCCAGCCGTTCAGCCCCGCGGGCTCGCCGGCGCCGATCACGCCGGGCGGCTACACCTTCGCCGACGTCGCGGTCGCGTACGAGTTCGGCGCGCAGCGGCGCGCGGCGGGCACGGTCACCGCGCGGGCCGGCGACTACTTCGACGGCACCATCCGCAGCCTCACCATCGGGCCGAGCAGCACGTTCTCCACGTCACGCATCGCCATCCTGCAGCAGCTCGCGGTGGAACCGACGTTCGCGATCGTGCGCATCGAGCGGCCGGCCGCGGCGTTCACCACGCGGCTCGCCCGCGCGCGCATCGACTACGGCTTCACCCCGCTCATGTTCGCGAGCGCGCTGCTCCAGTACAGCTCGGCCGACCGCGCGTTCAACACCAACCTGCGGTTCCGCTGGGAGTACGCACCGGGGAGCGAGATCTTCCTCGTCTACTCCGATGAGCGCGACATGACGCCCGACGCCTTCGTGACGCCGACCACGCTGCGCGGACTCAAGAGCCGCGCGTTCATCATCAAGGTCAACCGGCTGTTCCGGTACTGAGGCACGGCGGAGCGGCGGGACCACGCCCGGTCAGGCACCACCGGCCGCCAGCCGCTCCAGCACGCGCACGGCCGCCGGCCCCGACGCCACCGGCACGAACAGGTGGTCGTGCCGCAGCGCCGCGACCACGTTGCACGCGATGCCCGCCTCGGCGAGCGCGGCGCTCGCGGCCGCCGTGAGTCCCACCGCGTCGAGCGCCGAGTGCACCTCGAGCGTGATCCACGCCGCCTCGAACGCCACCGTGAGCTGCGCCGCCCGGGCCGCGGGGACGGGGAGGATCACCGTCTCGCCCTCCGCCTCCTTGAACCAGCAGATCGTCCCCTCGGGGATCGCCTCGTCGCGCGCGAGCTCGCAGAAGACGACCGGCGCATCGTGCAGGCGCGGCCGCATCTCGCGCAGCAGCCGCGGCAGGTCGCGGACCGGTCCGCTCACGCGCCCCTGATGGACTCGAACACGCCGAGCTCGCGGTTCTTGCGCACGTCGTCCCATGCGAACCACCGGCCGTTCATCGCCACGTAGACACCGGGCGGGAGCACCTGCGCGAAGCTGAGCGCGCTGCCGAGGTTGAACAGGCCGTCCGATGACCCGAACGCGAACGGCACCATCGCGCCGGTCAGCACGATGGTCTTGTCCATGGTCGCCGCGGCGAGCGCGCGCGCGGTCTCCACCATGGTGTCCGTCCCGTGCGTGATCACCACCTGCCGCTCGGCGCAGTCGCGCGCGGCCTGGACGATCCGCGCCCGGTGGGAGTCCTGCATCTCGAGGCTGTCCATCATCATGAGGACCTCCACCGCGACGTCGAGGCGGCAGCGGCCCCGCTCGAGCACCTGCTCCACATGCGTCTCGCCGAAGGCGAGCGTGCCCGCCAGCTCGTTGTACTGCTTGTCGAAGGTGCCGCCGGTGACCAGGACGCGGATCGTCATGCCGGCGAATCTATGCGGCTCGCATCGTACGGGCGAGCGCGCGACCCGTTAGGTTGCAGGAGTCCGTCCGCGCGCCGGGACACCGGCCCGCTCCCCTCCCCCGCCGCATCGAGGTCCCCCCGTGGCACGCAAGCCGAACTACGATTTCGAGAGGCGCCGCAAGGAGCTCGACCGCAAGGCGAAGAAGGACGCGCGCGCCGAGGAGAAGCGGCTCCGCAAGGAGGAAGGCGGCGAGGGCGGCGCGCCGATGATGACGATCGAGGAGATGGGCCTCCCGCCGCGGGTGATCCCCGAGGGCGAGTAGCCCGGTGCGCGTCGTCGGGGGGAAGTTCGCCGGGAAGGACCTGGTCTCACCGAGCGACTTCCGCGTCCGGCCGACGGCCGAGCACGTGCGCGCCGGCCTCCTCGACCTCCTCGCGGCCGACCTGCAGGACGCGAGCGTGCTCGACCTCTTCGCCGGCACGGGCGCGCTCGGCATCGAGGCGATCTCCCGCGGCGCCCGGCGCTGCGACTTCGTCGAGACGCGGCCCTCGAGCCTCTCGGCGCTCAAGTCCAACGTCGTGAAGTTCCGGCTCAAGGAGCGGACGCGGATCTTCAAGAAGGATGCGCTGCCGTTCGCGGCGCAGTTGAACGAGAACGCGTACGACCTCGTGTTCTGCGACCCGCCCTACGAATCGCGGATGCTCGACCGCGTGATCGACGCGTGGCAGGCGCGGCGGTTCACGAAGGTCCTCGCGGTGGAGCATGCCACGAAGCACAAGCTCCCCAAGGGTGCGCTCACGAGGACCTTCGACGACTCCTCGGTGACGATCTACCGGGCCTGAAGCGCCGGCGCCGTGGCCGGCGGGCGGCGGTGCCTGGTCGCCTGCTCGTACGCGAACGCATAGCCGAGCAGCTTGGGCTCGCTCCACGGACGGCCGAGCATCTCGAGACCCGCCGGCAGCCCATCGAGCGTGAACCCCATGGGGACCGTGATCGCCGGCCAAGCGAGCGTCGGGCTCAGCCCGCGGTTGTCGCCGCGGCCGTAGCCGTCGTTCGGCCGCGGGTTGGTGAGCACGTCGGCGGCGATCACCGAGGGCGGCGCGTCGTAGGTCGCATAGATGATCGCGTCGAGCCGCTGGTCGGCCATGAGCCTGAGCATCGCGATGCGCAGCGCCTCGCGCGAGCGCATCACCGTGCCATATGCCGCCTCGTCGGTCGTCCGACCCACGTACTCGATGAGGCCGCGCGCGCGCCACGGATTCACGCCGCCGGCGAGCAGGATGTCCTTGAAGGTCCTGTACGGCGCGTTGGGATGCTGTGCGAGATAGGCATCGGTCGCCTCCTCGGTCTCGAAGTCGTTGCCGACGCGCGCGCCGGGCACCACCGGCACGGTGATCGAGTCGACGATCACCGCGCCCTGCGCGCGCAGGTCGGCGATGGCGCGCTCGAAGAGCGGCTTCACCTTCGCGTACTCTGCCGCGTTGAACCGCGCCACCGAGTCGCGGCGCGCGGCGGCCGTGTCGGCGCGCGCGATCGAGTCGGTGCGTTCGGTGCGGGTCACCGCGGTATCCCGACGGATCCGCAGCACGCCGATCCGCGCGCCCTTGAGCGCGTCGGGCTTGAGCGTGGCAGCATAGCTCGGCGGCGTATTGCCCACGCTGTACGCGGTCACCGGATCGTTCGGGTCATAGCCGGCGATCACGTCGAGCACGCGCGCGGCATCGGCGACGGTGCGCGTCATCGGGCCCATCGTGTCCTGCGTCGGGTTCGCGGGCAGCATCCCGAAGCGGCTGACGAGCGGCAGCGTGGGGCGCAGCCCGACGAGCGCGCTCACCGCCGCCGGTCCGCGGATGGAGCCGCCGGTGTCCTCACCGATCGCGACGAGCCCGAAGTTCGCGGCCGCCGCGCTCGCCGACCCGCCGGAGGAGCCGCTCGGATTGCGTGTGGGGTCGTACGCGTTGCGGATGATGCCGGCCGACGAGCTCACGTAGCGCGAGGCGAACTCGCCCATCGTCGTCTTGGCGAGGATGATCGCGCCGGCCCTCTCGAGCCGCTGCACGGCGGTCGCATCGCGCTGCGGGATGAAGTCCTTGAAGAGCGCCGAACCGAAGGTGGTCGGCATGTCCTTCGTCTCGATCTGGTCCTTGAGGAGGACCGGCACGCAGTGGAGCGGCCCGCGCGGCGCGCGCGAGCGCATGACCGCATCGAGCGAATCGGCCTCGGCGAGCGCGCGCGGGTTCACGTTCTGGATCGCGTTGAGCGCCGGCCCCTTCTGGTCGTAGGCGGCGATGCGGTCGAGGTACGCTTGCACCAGCTGGCGGCAGGTGAGGCGGTTGGCGGCCATCGCGGCGTGGACCGACGGGATGGTGGCTTCCATCACGTCGAACTGCTGGGCGATGACGACGGATGGGGCGGCCGCGAGGAGCGCGGCGGCGAGAGCGAAGTGGCGGGTGCGGTTGCGCATCCGGCAAAGCTAGCCCGCGAGAGAACGCGCCCGCCAGCGACGGCGCACCGGTCCAGCGCGTACCCTTCGCTGCGGCATCCGACCATATTCCAGCGTCACCCTCCGCTCAGCCCCGCATGGATGCCCTGATCAAAGGCCTGCACCACGTCACCGCCACCGTCTCCGACGCGCAGGCGGATCTCGATTTCTACGTCGGTCTCCTCGGCCAGCGACTGGTGAAGAAGACGGTGAACTTCGACAATCCCGGCGTCTACCACTTCTACTACGGGAACGAAGCGGGCGAGCCAGGGACGATCATGACGACGTTCCCCTACGGCGGGCTCGGCGTGCGCGAGGGGGCGGTCGGCGCGGGACAGGTCGATGTCACCTCATTCAGCGTGCCGGCGAGCGCGATGGAGTTCTGGCGCGCGCGGCTCCGCGCCGCGGAGCTCGAGTTCGTCGACACGCCGTCGCCGTTCGGCGAGGAGACGCTCTCCTTCGACGATCCGTCAGGCCTGCACATCCGGCTCGTCGGCACCACCGATGACGCGCGCGATCCGTGGGTGCGCCCCGACATCCCGGCCGCGCAGGCGATCCGCGGCATCCACAGCGTCGCGATGCCGGTGCGCGTGCCCGGCCGCACCGTCGAACTGCTCACGGCGATGATGGACGCGACCGAGGTCGGCGAGGCCGAAGGACTGCAGCGCTTCGCCATCGGTGGCGTCGCGCGTCCCGGCGCGATCGTCGAGGTGGAGGACGCGGGCGCCGCGCCGACCGGACTCAACGGACTCGGCACGGTGCATCATGTCGCCTTCGCCGTGGCGACACCCGAGGACCAACTCCGGATGCAGCGCGAACTCCGGAAGATGGGCCTCAACGTCACCGACGTGATGGACCGCCAGTACTTCACGTCGATCTACTTCCGCGAGCCGAACGGCGTGCTCTACGAGATCGCGACGCTGCCGCCGGGCTTCGCGATCGACGAGCCGCTCGCCGAACTCGGCCAGGCGCTCAAGCTCCCGCCGTGGGAGGAGCAGCGCCGGGCGATGATCGAAGGGTTGCTGCCCAAGGTGAAGTACTGATGCCCGCACCCGTCGCACCGCACGCCGGCCAGCCGGTCGTCCGGCTCGGGCCTCCGTTCGCGAAGGCGCGCGCCGCGATCATCATGGTACATGGGCGGGGCGCCGCGCCGCGCAACATCCTCGAGCTGGCACCACTCATCGCCGGACGCGACGTGGCATGCGCGGCACCGACGGCCAGCGGCGGCACTTGGTACCCGATGAGCTTCATGGCGCCGACGGCGCAGAACGAGCCGGGGATCACGTCGGGGATCAGCGTGGTGCATGCGCTCATCGACGAGGCGATCGCGGCCGGTGTGCCGTCCGAGCGGATCGTGCTGCTCGGCTTCTCGCAGGGCGCGTGTCTCGCCGGCACGGCCGCGCAGCGCAAACCGCTGCGCTATGGCGGCGTGATCATGCTCTCCGGCGGACTGATCGGCCCGCCGGGCACGGTGTGGAGCGCCGACGGGGATCTCGCGGGCACGCCGGTGTTCCTCGGGTGCAGTGACATCGACCCCCACATCCCCGAGCCGCGCGTGCGCGAGAGTGCGGCGCACTTCACGCGCATGGGTGCGACGGTCGAGTGCCGGATCTATCCCGGCATGGGGCATTTGGTGAACGAGGATGAGCTCGCGTTCGCGAAGGCGCTCGTGGACGACGTCAGCCGCGACGACTGAGCCGGTCACTCGCGCGGGTACGCCTCGACGTCATCGAAGTAGCCGGCGACGTCGAGCGTGAACGGCGCGATCCCTTCGCGCGGCGTCCACCCGAGTTCGTCCGTGATGATCTGCGGCTCTGAGTCTCCGGGCCGCCAGCGTTCGAACAAGCGCTGGCCCGCGTCGACGATCCAGTACTCGCCCACGTCCTCCTCCAGGTAGATCGCGCGCTTGCGGTACCGTTCCGCGCGCGCGGTGCTCGGGGAGAGTACCTCAACGACAAGAGCGAGTGACTTCGCCGGGGTCCTGGTCGGCGGCGGATCACCGGGACGGACGGAGACGACGAAGAGGTCGGGCTGGAGCAGACGCCGCGTCGAAAAGACGACGTCAGCAGGAGCGGCAAGCGCGTGGCCGAATCCGTCCGCGCGCAGATACTGGCGTAACCGCGCCTGGAGCTCGATAATCGCCGCCTGATGCCGCCACGTCGGCGCCGGCGTCACGAACAACTCCCCGTCGAGCACCTCGTAGCGATTGCCGTCGTCCGGCAGCGCGTGGGCGCGTTCGACGGTCCAGTCCAGATCAGCGACGCGGGCAGGCATGGCCATACGGTACGCTCGGCTCGGCGAGGGAAGCAATAGGGCATGCTCCCACGGTTGCCGCGGCCGACGAGCGAACCGGCATCGTTCTCTCGCGCGCGTCACTGCGAGGATTCAGCGCCCGCCGGTGACGTTGAGTGTCCGCTCGTACAGCACGTCCGGCCCCATGCGCACACGCAACGTGTACGTCCCCGCCTCGCGCGGCGCGAACTCGGCATCGAACGTCTCGCCGACCCAGATGTCCCGCCGCGCCTTCTCCACGCGCGCCTGATGCGCCGGCAGCTCCCAGCCGTCCTTGGCGACGGCGCGCCACTCGACGACCGTGGAGTCCCGCGTGATCTCGAACGTCACCGGGTCCGCGGGCTGGATGTTGATCATGCGGATCCGGATCGGCGCGCCCATCCGCATGGCGAGCGGCGGATCGGATTCGCCGCCGTTCACCACCGGCCGCTCCTCCTTCCCGGAGATGTCGAACCCCGAGATCAGGACGAGGTCCCGCGACGGATCCCATCGCTGCCCGGGCTCGAGCACCACGAGCGGACCATAGAGGCCGGTCGCGATCTGATACAGGTCGTTCAAGTGCGTGTGGTAGATGAACGTCCCCGCGCGCTTGAGCGTGAGTCGCGCGACGAACGAATCGCTGGGGGCGATCGCCGGCGCGAGTCGCCCGCCGGTCCCGCTCAACCCCGCGACGCCGTCGGAGAAGCTCTCGAGCTCGAGCCCGTGCCAGTGGATCGCGGTCGGTTCGTCGAGCGCGTTGTGGACCGTGATGTCGGTGGGCACGCCGCGCGTGAGCAGGATCAGGTCCCCGCGCGGCGTGATGGTCGAGGGCGCGGGCACGCGACCGTCGGGCGTGAGCCGCACGCCGATCGGCCGGAGATGCGCCGTGTCGAGCGGGACGCCGGGGGCCACCGTCACCGCGACGCGACGCACGTTCCGTCGCGCCGGCGCCGCGCCGCGCGGCGCCACATGGATCGCCATCACCAGTCCGGCCATGTGCTTGTTCGGATCGACCGAGTGCATGTCGTGCTCGCCGCCCTCGATGGCGTCGAGCCGCGCGCCGGCGATCACGTGGAACGCGAGATGACAATGGAAGAGCCAGTTCCCCGGCGTCTCCGGCGACCAGGTCATGTACATCGTGCTGCGGTTCTCCATCTGCTCCGTCACCGCCATCCGTCGTTCGGCGCGTGAATAGAGCGTGTCGCCGTTCGCGTCTCCGCGCGCGTCCACGCGGAAGTACGCGCCATGCAGGTGCATGGGATGGATCCGCACCGTCGCGTTCACCACGCGCCAGCGCAGCGTGTCGCCCTGCGTGACGTCGAACCGCTCGGTGTACGGCCACGACCGCCCGTTGATCGTGAGCGCGTTGTTGGCGGTGCTGTCCGGGCGCACGATCGACCAGATGTTGAGCACCAGCACGCGGTCGTCGGTGCGCGCACCGGGCGCATCGACGACGACCGCGCCGGCGAGCTGCTCCTCCTCCGGCTTCCCGGGCCCGTCGGGCGTGGTCCGCGCGCCGTACATCATAGTGCCGGGCGCACCCGCCACGTACTCGAAGGTGCGGCGCTCGCCCGGCGGGATGCGCACGGTCGCCGTGTCGCGCGTCGTGGTGATGCCCATGCCCCACATGCCGATCGTCGAGTCGGGGAGCGCGTTGCGCACGATCATCCGCACGCGCGTCCCCTGCGGGACGCGGACCAGCGGCCCCGGGATGCTCGGGGCCTTCCCTGCCTCGGCGAACGCGGCCAGATCGACGAACGGGCCGTCGGTGGCTTCGGGGTACCAGCGCGCCATGACGACGCTCAGCTCGAGCGTGAGCACGCCGTCCTCGAACGTGCCGGCAGGGACTCGATTGTCGTTCGCGATGACCGTCGGCAACTCGGCGCGCGACGGCACGGTGCCGGTCGGCGCAGCGGCGCTGACGACGACCGGGAGCAGCGCGAGCATCATCCGTCGCATGGTGACGTTCCGTCCGTGAGGGACCGACCGTTCCCGATCCATCGACTATCTGTCCGCTTCCTGTACGGCTGCCCTGATCCGCGTCACGAAGTCGGGGATGAACCGCACGAACCGCGCGCTCACCATCGGTGGGCTCTGGGCGTAGAGGACGCCGCCATCATGCGACAGGCGATTCGACCAGCCAGGGGTGTCGAGGAACTGCGGGTCCTGTCCCCATCTCCGCGGTGGCCCGGTGAGTTCACCGGTCCGCGCATCGAAGCGAGCCGAGTACCAGGTGACGCCCGATCGATAGAGGAGTTCGCTGTTCGAAAGCCACAGCGGCTCGAGACCGATCGACGCGACCTGCTGCTTCTCGAGGAGTCCAGGGAATCCGCTCACGAACAACCCGCTCCCGGACGACGGATGCCACGCCAGCCGGCGCCCGTCCGCCGAGACGGTCGCATAGACCGCGTCCTTGAACAGCGTGTCGATCGCCACCGGCCGCCTGGACAGATCCAAGCGGTAGACGTTCGACGTCTGCCCGTCGCGCGCGAGGAGCGTGTGGTCGGCGGCGAAGTCGAGCGCATCGAACGCGTCGACCACGTTCGCGCCGCGCATCAGCGTGTCAGGCGCGACCGCGGAACTCGGCGAGCCGTAGAGGAGCGCCGTACCGACGCTCGTCTCGACGTGCACGACGAGGCGTTCGCCCGCGCGATCCCACAGTGGGAACTTGATGTTGACCGCCCTCAGCCACACCTGCCGCTGTCCGCTCCGGAGATCGTAGACGCGCAACTCGTTCCCCTCCGGCGTCGCGACCACCGCCGCGAGCCGCCGGCGGTCCGGGCTCATGTCGAAGCGCAGGAACGACGCGCGTTCGACGGGCAGCGCGACGGGTGACGCACCCTCGTGCAAGGTGACCATGCGTGCGTCGAGCACGCCCGACGACGGCACGAAGGCGAGCAGGCCATTGTCCGCCAGGTCGAGCGAGGCAGCACCGACCGCGTCGCGATCCACGCCCTTGATCAGCACGACCGAGCGGCCGAGCAGCTTCGACGCGGCGTCATAGCGCGCCGCGCGCAGCTCCCCGTCGAGAGAGACATAGATGATGTGGTCGCGCCCGACGAGCTGGAACGAGGCGCCTGACACCGCGGCGCCGGCCGCGCCGTCCGCCGTCCGTGTCCGCAGCGGCCAGGACTCGCCCGTCTTCGGGTCCACGAGCACCGCCGTCTCGTTGAAACTGCAGAGCAGCTTCTCCTCCTCCGCCAGCCACTGCCCGAACACGCAGCGCGTGAAGCGTGAGATGGTGCGGTCCTCGATCTTCCCCACCTCGGGATCGATCCAGGTGAACTTGAACCCGCCGCCGGTGATCGCGAACAGCCGCGTCGGCGACACCCACTGCAGCGTCACCGGTTGATCGCCCTCCATCAGCCGGCGCGGCTCGCCACCGGCGACCGGCACGACCATCGTGCGGTCGCCGACCAGGAACGCGACCTGCCGGCCGTCCGGCGAGACCCGCGGAGCCGTCGCGCCGATGGTGCCCGCGATCGGTCGCGCGCTCGCATCGACGAGGCTCCGGGACCAGAGCTGTGCCGAGTCACCGTGCTGCACGCGGTAGACGAGGAAGGAACCGTCTGGCGCGAGTGAGAGATTGCCCCCGGTGGTCCCGAACCCGATGGCACCGACGGTCGCATTGGGCGACATCGGCGCACTGTCCGGGAGCGCCGCGTCGTACATCGCCGGTCCGGCAACGGCCGCGGCGCGCCGCTTCGCGTCGCGGATCGCGAGCCCTTCGAGCAGCGCGACGCCGAGCAGGAGTGCGAACGCGACCTTGCCGCCATGCGCCGACATCCAGGCGACGGGCTTGGGGATGGGGATGCTCGGCGCCGGGGCGGGCACGACACCCGAGCGCGTGAACCCCATCGTGCTCGCGGAACGCAGCGCGTCGGCGAAGGCCTGCGCGGTCGCCGGTCGGTCGGCGGGCAGCTTCGCGAGCGCCTGCAGCACGACCGCCTCGACGGCTGGCGACACGGTGTCGCGCAGCGTCGTGATGGGCGTCGGTCGTTCGGCGAGCAGCCGTGCGACGATCGCCTGCACGCTCGATCCGGTGAACGGCGGGTCGCCCGCGAGCATCTCGTAGGTCACGGCACCGAGCGCGTAGACGTCGGCGCGCACGTCGAGCGTCCGTTCGCCCATCGCCTGCTCGGGGCTCATGTACTGCGGCGTGCCGAGACTCAATCCCGTCTGTGTCATCCGCGCACCGCCGGCTGATTGCACCGCGAGCGCGATCCCGAAGTCCGCGACGAGCGCATGCCCGCCCTGCAGCAGGATGTTCTCCGGCTTGATGTCGCGATGGATGATCCCGAGGGCGTGCGCGGCGCTCAGCGCGTCCGCCACCTCACGCGCGATCTGCAGCGCGTCGGTGATCGGCAACTGGCGCTCGCGGTCGAGACGCGACCGCAGCGTCTCGCCGGTGACGAGCGGCATCACGTAGAAGAGGAACCCGTCCGCCGAACCCGAGTCGAGCAGCGGCAGGATGTGCGGGTGACTCAGCTTCGCCGTCGTCTTGATCTCGGCGAGGAACCGTTCACCGCCGAGCGCGGCGGCGAGATCCGGATGCAGCACCTTGATCGCGACCTCGCGCTCGTGGCGGAGGTCGTGCGCGAGGTACACCGTGGCCATGCCGCCGGCGCCGAGCTCGCGCTCCACGCGATACCGGTCCGCGAGCGCGGCCGTGAGGCGAGGGAGTTCCGCGCTCATCGTGCGGTGCCGGTCATCGGGTGTTCGCCCGCCACCGCGGGACCCAGTTGACCATCAGGTCGATCGTCGCGTGCGTCGTCCGGTCGACGGCGACGAACACGAACCGCTTGCCGTCGGGCGACACGTCCCACACCGCCTCGTACCCGATGTAGAAGGCGTCACTCGCGAAGAGCGCGCGCGGCGGTTCGATGCGCGGCTCGGCACCGAGCGTCGCGCGTGTCACGAAGACGGAGTCGATCGTGCGGTAGAAGAGCTCGCCGTTGCGCGCCCATCGCGGCTCGGCGCCGCCGGACCGCGAGACACGCCAACGCGCGCCGTCGCCGCCGAGTCGCGACAGGTACACTTCGGATCGACCCGTCTCGGTCGACGTGTACAGGTACCATCGGCCGTCCGGCGAGAGCGCGATGCCGCGCTCGTCGAAGGCCGTGGCCCGCTCGGGACGCGCGTCACCGCTCCGCGGCGCAGCGGAGAGGATGTCGCGCGAGTTCACGCCGACGTCCTCACGCCAGAGGAGGCGCGTGCCGTCAGGCGTGAGCGCATGCTCGTACACGCGATTCCTCCGCGCGAGGATCGTATCGACCGATCCGCCGCCGGCCGCGTCGACCGAGACGACGTACGACCGGTCGGCACCGCGGGTGCGATTGGTCGCGTACATGATCCTGCGTCCGTCCGTGCTCCACTCCGGCGCGAGGTACATCGAGTCGCTCGTGACGCGGATCGTCGCGCCGTCGTTCACGGTCGTCACGAAGATGTCGCCGCCCAGCGTCGCGCGGATCGCGTCGCTGTAGGCGATCCGCGCGCCGTCCGGAGAGAAGCGCACGGAACGATACAACGTGCGCTCGCGTCTCACCTCGCGCGTGGCGCCGGTGCGATCCGCGATCAGGAGTCGACGACCACCACCGGACGCACTGCGCCGCACGGCGATCACACCGTTGCGTGACGCATCGAAGCTGACGACCGGGGTCCCCGAGCGGCCGTCGACGACGGCGCGCGGGGCGCCGCGCGGGGTGAAGCGGACCGGGTCGACCTCGAGCCCCCAGACCGTGCCTTGATCCAGATAGAGCACGATGCCCGGATCGACGTAGGTCGCGTCCGTGCCGCGCACACCGAACGAGCGGAACGATGCGTCGGCGACGGAATAGACGCCCACCTCAGCGAACTCCCCCGTCGTGCCGCCCGAGAGCAGAAGGCGATCCTCGGTCAAACGGCCCGGGAAGATGTAGATCGGACCGCCCGTAGCCGGACGCGTCAGCGTATCGACCTCGGCCCGGCCGAGGATGATCCGGCGCAGACCGCCCGTCACGAGCGTCGTGTCATCCAGCCACGCGAGTCCGCGTGGGTTCCCCACCTTCGCCACCGTGGTCGGCATCCCGCCGTCGACACTCACGACGCGCACCGCGCCGTTCGAGGGCGTGGCGTAGGCGAGGGTCCGACCGTCCGGGGAGAAGGCTCCGGCAACTGCCTCGGCCTCGAGCGCGATCTCCCGCATGCTCGTGAGGTCACGGATGACCAGGCGTGATGTCGACGTCGAGTCGGGCGCGCTCACGGCCATCAGCGTCCCATCGGCGCTCAATGAGATGGCGGTACCCGCGATGGCGACCTCGCTCGCGAGTGCGCCCGCCAAGGCGACGGAGAGTTCGGGGCCTTCGTGAGCGACGGCCGTGCTTCCGCGGCCGAGCATCCACCCGAACGCGAGGGCTGTGAGACCGACGCCACCCAGTGCCAGCGCGAAGCCGCGCCGCCCGCGCGTGCGGGCCGGCAGTGCCGACGTCAACAGCGCACTCGACGCACGCGCCCCGGTATCGCTCCGCAACGCCTCGCTGAACTCGGCGACCGTCGGGAACCGATCCGCCGCGAGCTTCTGCAGCGCCACCTGCACCGCCGCATCGACGTGCGCCGGCACCGCCGGCCGCAGCACCGAGACCGGCCGCACCGACTCGCTCAGCAGCTTGGCGACGATCGCCTGCGGATTCGTTCCCGTGTGCGGCGGCTCGCCGGTGAGCATCTCGTACGTCACCGCACCGAGCGCGTAGATGTCCGCGCGATGGTCGACGTTCTTGTCCCCCATCGCCTGCTCGGGGCTCATGTACTGCGGCGTGCCGAGCGAGAGCCCGGTCTGCGTCATCCGCGGTCCGCTCGCCTGTTGCACCGCGAGCGCGATGCCGAAGTCGGCGACCAGCGCATGCGCGCCCTGCAGCAGGATGTTCTCCGGCTTGATGTCGCGATGCACGATCCCGCGCGCATGCGCCTCGGCCAACGCGTCGGCCACTTCGCGCGCGATGCGCAGCGCGTCGGCCATCGGGAGCTGGTTCTCGCGCTCGAGCCGGTCGCGCAACGTCTCGCCGGTCACGTACGGCATCACATAGAACAGGAACCCGTCGGCCACACCGGAGTCGAGCAGCGGCAGGATATGCGGATGACTCAGCTTCGCCGTCGTCTTGATCTCGCTCAGGAACCGGTCGGCCCCGAGCGCCGCGCCGAGATCTGGATGCAACACCTTGATCGCGACCTCGCGCTCGTGTCGCAGGTCGAAGGCGAGGTAGACGGTCGCCATGCCACCCACACCGAGCTCGCGCTCCACGCGATACCGGTCGGCGAGCGCCGCGGTGAGCCGGGCGAGATCCGCGCTCATGCCGGCTCCGGCGCCGCCGGCATCGGGTACGGCTTCACGTGTCCGGCGTACACGGTCCTTGCGCCGAGCCCCCGAAGCCGGGCCCAGCTCGCCGCCACCACGGCCGGGTCCTCCTCACCGACCATCCGCTCGAGCGTCAGGTCGCCGATGAAGCACTCGCCGCTGTCGAGCACGAGGGACACGCTGTCCGGCGAGTGGCCCGGCGTGGGCACCACCTCGCCCGCGATCCCGAGCGTCGCGAGCCACGCGCGCGAGTCGTCGCAGGGCAACACGAGGTTCCCCGCCGGCACGATCTCGGTGTACCGGTCGGCCGGCTTGATGTGCTGCTTCATCGCGGCGATCGCATCCACCTGCGGCTCCCACACGACCAATCGCATCCCGCGCGCCTTGAGGTCCTGCGCCGCACCGGCGTGATCGATATGGTAGTGCGTCGCGAAGCCGTGCTTCACCTCCGGCAGCGGGATGTCCGCGCGCTGCATCGCGTGCAGCAGGTCGTCGATCATCCCCGGCCAGCCGAGGTCGACGAGCAGGCGCGACCGTCCGGCGCTGATCACCCAGAAGTTCGTCGAGCGATAGCCGACGTTGACGATCGTTGTGGCACTCAAGGCGTGCGCAGGTCCACGGAGGGGGCGGGAGGGCCGGTCTATTGTAGTCCGCTTGGTGAGGCACGGCTAGACAGCGCCCGCGCCGGGCACCTATCCTCCAGCGGATGAAGGCCAAGACCGCCGCCCAGGCGCACACCCTCGAGCAGATCCCCAACATCGGGAAGTCGATCGCCGCCGACCTGCGCGCGATCGGCATCCATGCGCCGCGTCAGCTCGTCGGCCGCGACCCGTGGCAACTCTACGAGGCGAGCAACGCCGTGGCGGGTGTGCGGCAGGACCCGTGCCTCATCGACTGCTTCATCGCCGCCGTGCGGTTCATGGAGGGCGCACCGGCGACCCCGTGGTGGCACTACACGGACGAACGGAAGCGCGTCCTGACGTCGCGATGATCGGCCGGCGGACTCGCGCGGCGCTGGCGGTCGCGGTCGTCGCGGCCTGCTCGGGTGACGTGCCCTCCGGCGGAGGCACCACCCCACCGCCCCCTGTCGTCCTCCCGGCGCTCCTCCTCGGCGGGGACATCTCCGCGCTCGCGCGCCTCGAGCAGGGCGGCGCGGTGTATCGCGATGGCGCGAGCACGACCACGGCGATCGCCGCCCTGCGCGCACACGGCGCCAATCTCTTCCGCCTGCGGATCTTCCTCGCGCCCAACGGCGATGAGGTGCAGGTGAACGACCTCGCGTACACCATCGCCCTCGCCAAGCGCGTGACCGCGAGCGGCGCGCAGCTCCTGCTCGACTTCCACTACTCGGACACGTGGGCCGACCCCGCCACCCAGACCACGCCGGCGGCGTGGGCCGGCCTCGGGATCGATTCGCTCGAGGCGCGCGTGGAGGCGTACACCAAGGCGGTGCTCGACACCCTGCGCGCCGAGGGTGCGCTCCCGCGCATCGTGCAGGTGGGGAACGAGATCGACGCCGGGCTGCTCTGGCCCGTGGGGCGCATCGGGGGTGTCGCCGACAGCGACTCGTCCTCGTACGCGGACTTCGGCCGGCTGCTCAAGGCGGGCGTGCGCGGCGTGCGCGCGGCGACCACCGCGGCCGACTCCGTCCGCGTCATGCTCCACTACTCGGGCGGCGCGAGCATCGGCGGCACCGCGTGGTTCTTCGACCTCGTCGCCGCTCAGGGCGTCGCGTACGACCTGATCGGACTCAGCTACTACCCGTGGTGGCACGGCGGCGTCCACGCGCTGCGCGACAACCTCGCCGCCACCGCGCAGCGCTACGACAAGGACATCCTCGTCGTCGAGACCGCCTACCCGTGGCGCGACGACTGGACGCCGTCGGGCGCGCTGCCGAATCCGTGGGCCTGGCCGCGCACCACGGAGGGACAGCGCACCTTCCTTCGCGACGTGATCGCCGCCGTGGACGCGACGCCCGGCGCGCACGGCGAGGGCGTGGTGTGGTGGTACCCCGAGGCGATCGCCGTCCCGGGCCTCTTCGTCTGGGGCGGCGGCGCGCTCGCGCTCTTCCATTCCAACGGCGTGATCCTGCCGGCCGCGGACCTCTTCCGGACCACGAACCTCACCCGCCCGTGACGGCGGCGGCGCGCGTCCTGAGCGCGCGCCACGCCGCGAGCCGTTCGGTCGCCGCGCCGACCATCGCATCGGTCGGCGGCGAGTCGCTGTCCTGCAGCACCTCGATCACGCTCGCGTGCGACGCCGCGGCGCGCGTGAGCTCCTCGGCGAGCGCGCTGTCGCCCTTCGCGCGCACCTGCGCCGCGAGCGCGCGCCCCTCGATCATGGCGTCGTAGAGCGCGACCGAGAGGTCGTGCTGCTGCTTGATGGCCGCCGCCGCGGTCCGCACGCGCGGGTCCATCCGCACCGCGAACGTCTGCGACTGCACCGCGCCGTCCACCGTCAGTCGCACCGTGTACGTCCCGGGCATCGCCCATGGGCCCTCGGGTTCGCACTTGGTGTTGAACGGCGTCGCCGAGATCGGCAGCGAGCAGTCGGTGCCGGGACGTGCGTAGTGCAGGTCCCAAGTGAAGCGGTGCATGCCGGCGGTGCGTCCCGGTGCGGCGGCCGGACGGAACCAGTACCACGGCGCGTTCCCCGCGTCGGCGACCGGCGGCGTGGGGTCGTCGCTCGAGAACCTCCGCAGCACGCGGCCCGCGGCGTCGACGATCTCGATCGTCACCTGCCGCGCATCGCGTCCGAGGTGATAGTCGAGGATCGCGCCGTCCGGCGGGTTCTCGGCGCGCGGCTCGTCCGGCGGGATCGGCGTGTCGGTGTACATCGAATACCGCACGCGGGTCGCGACGCCCGGCTTGAACAGCACGGCCGCTTCCGTCGCCATCGCGGGCTGCCACTGCCGCAGCGCCTGGATCCCGTCGAGGATCCAGATCCCGCGCCCGTGGGTGCCGACGATGAGGTCATCGTCCTTCACGATGAGGTCGCGGATGGAGATCGCCGGCATGTTGAGCCGGAGCGACCGCCAATGCTCGCCATCGTCGATCGAGAACCACGTGAGGTTCTCGGTGCCGGCGAACAGCAGGCCGCGACGCTTCGGGTCCTCCTTGATGGTGTTCGTCGACGCGTCGCTCGAGATGCCGTTCACGATCTCCGTCCACGTCCGGCCGCCGTCGCGCGTGCGGAAGAGGTGCGGACGGAGGTCGTCGAGCCGGAAGGTGTTCACCGCCGCGTACGCGGTGTTCGCATCGAAGTGCGAGGCGTCCATCACCGAGACCTTCCACCACGGCCCGAGCTGCGGCGGGGTGACGTCGGTCCAGGTGCGGCCGCCGTTGCGCGTCACGTGGATGAGCCCGTCGTCCGTCCCGGCCCAGATGGTGTTCGAGTCCACCGGGCTCGGCGCGATGGTGTACACCACGCCGCGCCGCGTCGGCCGCGCGGCCGGGGTGCTCGCGTACTTGCCCACGCTCGCCGGCACCTCCCACGTCTCGCGCGACAGGTCGCCGCTCAAGCGCGTCCACGTCCTGCCCTCGTTCACCGTCTGCCACACCACGTTGGTGCCGTAGTAGAGCTTGCGCGGGTTGGTCGGCGAGAAGAGGATCGGCATCGTCCGGATGCCGCGGAAGTAGTCCGGTCCGCTGCCGGCGGCGCCGCGGCCCCGCCCGGCATTGGGGCTCACGTTCTGCACCTGCCCCGTGCGGCGGTCGAATCGCGTGACCGTGCCGCCGTAGTAGATGTTCGGATCGAGGGGGTCGGGCGCGACATAGCTGTACTCGCTCGCGCCCACCGGCCGCCAGTCGCGATACGTGATGCTGCCATCGTCGCCCCGGCTCTTCACGCACGCCGACCCGGACTCCTGCTGGCCGCCGCAGACGTAGTACGGCCAGTTGTGGTCGGCGGTCACGTGGTAGAACTGCGCCGTCCCCTGATTGTACCACGAGCTCCAGGTCTCGCCGCCGTTCACCGTCACCACCGCGCCCTGGTCGGCGACGAGGAGCATGATCTCGGGTCGCGTCGGGTTGATCCAGAGCCGTTGATAGTCGTCACCGCCCGGCGCGCCGCGGAGGCTCTTCCAGGTGTAGCCGCCGTCGGTGCTCTTCCACGAGACGACGTTCATCGTGTACAGCGTGTTGGCGTCGCGAGGGTCGACCGTGATCGAGGCGAAGTCGTCGCCGCGGCCGAAGAAGCGGCTGTCCGCGGTGGTGCGCACCCACGTCGCCCCCGCGTCATCGCTGCGGTAGATCCCGCCCTTCGCGCCCGCCGTCGCGGTGATGTAGATGCGCCGCGGATCGCTCGGGCTGATCCCGATGCCGATGCGGCCGAGTCCCTCGGCCGTCGTCGGCAGGCCACCGGCGAGCTGCGTCCACGTGGTGCCGCCATCGGTGCTCTTGAACAGCCCGGAGTTCGGGCCGCTCCATGCCGCGTTCTCCCATGGTCCCTGCCGCGCCTCCCAGAGCACGGCGTACACCGTGTTCGGGTCGTTCGGCGCGAAGAGCACGTCGGCACCGCCGGTGTTCTCGTCCTTGTACAGCACCTTCTCGAACGACCGGCCGCCGTTCACCGAGCGGTAGATCCCGCGTTCGGTGTTGGGCCCGTACGGATGGCCGAGCACCGCGACGAGGATGCGATCCGGATCGGTCGGGTCGATCGCGATGCGCGGGATCTGCTGGCCGTCGCGGAGTCCGAGGTGCTCCCACGTCTTCCCCGCGTCATTCGAGCGGTAGAGGCCGTCGCCGGTGGAGAGGTCCGGTCGCTGCAGCCCCTCACCGCTGCCCACGTAGATCACGTTCGGATCGGAGGGCGCGACCTCCACCGCACCGATCGAGCCGCTCGCCGCCGCGTCCATGATCGGATTCCACGTGCGGCCGTAGTCGTTGGACTTCCACACGCCGCCGTTGGTGGGCGCCATGTAGAACACGTTGGGCTGCTGCGCGACGCCGACGCCGCTCTTGGTGCGGCCGGCGCGGAAGGGGCCGATGTGACGCCAGCGCGGGCCGTCGGCCGGCGCACCGGCGAGCGGTGCTTGCGCGTCGATGGTCGCGGTCGCGCCGGACGCCAGCGTGAGGAGCAGTGCGAGACGCGGCGCGATCCTGCAGAGGCGAACGGACACATGGTCTCCAGCCGAGGTGATGTGGGGAATCTCCACGCGCGCGGCCGAGTGTCCAGTCGGTGCCGCGCGAGTATCGACACTCGGTGGTCGGTGCCGCGCGCGCATGTCACATCGTGACACCGTCTTGAATGACGACAGATGATGTCCTGGTGGGCACTGTTCTTGCGATTGCGTATGGGGAGCGCACGTCCCTGTGACATCGCCCTGTGACTCCCATCACGCCATCACCATGACGCGTCCGACGTCCCGTCACTCGCTCATCGCCATCGCCGCGCTGCTCTTCGCGGCGAGCTGCAAGGACGCACCGACCTCGGTGAAGCCCTGCGAGCTCGCCGCGCTGGGACCGACGCTCACGTACGTCGTGCAGGATCCCGCGGCACTCATCCCCGCGCTCGAGGATGCGCGGGTGCGGCTCCTGCCCGCGCTCACGACGCCGTCGCCCGAGTTCGCGCAGAGCATGGAGACGCTCGGCGAGCGGCTGATCGCGAGCACGAAGGAGTCGCGCTGCACCGCGTTCAACATCGTCGCGGAGCGGTTCCAGCAGATCGCCGCGTCGGC
>CAYXGS010000033.1:0-12521 GCA_964464585.1 uncultured Gemmatimonas sp.
AGCGACCGCGACAGGACTCGAACCTGTGACCCGGTGATTAACAGTCACCTGCTCTACCAGCTGAGCTACGCGGCCTGAGTCTCCAAACCTAGCCGGGCGACGGGGCCCGTTCAACCCTGCAGTATCGGCAGATCCGGGCGAAACAGGCACCTCCGGACGGGCGTAGGCCGGGCAGTGCCCGCCGACGCGTCCCGTCCCGACCAGCCGATCCTCGCCGCATGCCCATCTCCGCCCGCAGCTCCCTCTCGGTCGGCTTCGAAGCCCTCCGCGCGAACCCGCTCCGCACCCTGCTCTCCACGCTCGGCGTGGTCATGGGGGTCGGGGCGATGGTCTCGGTCCTCTCCATGGGCGATGGCGTCGAGGCGTACGCACGGAAGCAGATCGCCGACAAGACCGACCTGCTCGGTGTCGCGGTCGCGCCGCGGGTCAACACGAACATCGACGGGCAGTTCGTCCGGCGGACCGACATCATCGAGTTCACGCGCGCCGACGCGGAGTCGCTCGCGGCGTCGGTCGAAGGCGAGGCGCGCATCTCGATGGTCACGATGGGCGCCTCGATGGTGACGTTGGCGCCCGGCGCCGCCCCGCGAGGGTTCGGCGTGATGGGGACGCTCGCCGGCGAACTCGCCGACACCGCCACGAAGCTCCTCGCCGGTCGGCTCTATTCCGAGACGGACACGGCGGTCGCGGTGCTCAACGCGCGCGCGGCGGGCGTCGTGGCGGCGGACTCGCTCGCGCCGGTGAACGCGGTCGGGAGGACGTTCGACCTCGGGGGGCACCCGCACACGGTCATCGGCGTGGTCTCCGGTGGGAAGGCGGAGTTCGCCCCGCTCGCCGCTTTCGTGCCGCTCGACGATGCCGGCCGAGCGATCCCGGGCGCGCGGATCCCCTCGATCACACTCGTCGCCCGCGATGTGGAGGAGGTGGATTCGCTCCGGGCGGGCGCCGAACGCTGGATGGCGGGGAAGTTCGGCGAGAAATGGAAGGACCGCGCGACGGTGCAGACCGATCAGCGCTGGCTCGACGAGGTCACGCAGGGGATGCTGATCTTCAAGCTGCTCATGGGCGCCATCACCGGCGTCTCGCTGCTCGTCGGCGGGATCGGGATCATGAACGTGCTGCTCGCGGCGGTCGCGGAGCGCACACGCGAGATCGGGATCCGGAAGGCGACCGGGGCGCGCGACCGCGACGTGCTGGTGCAGTTCCTGTCGGAGTCGGTCGTCATCACGAGCGTCGGTGCCGGCGTCGGCGCGGCACTCGGGCTCGGGATCGCGTTCCTGACGGCGTGGATCATGCGCGTCCAGACGGATGCCCCGGTGCACGCCGCCGTGACTCCGACGACGATCCTCGTCGCGGCGGGGCTCTCGGTGTTCATCGGATTGGCGTTCGGGCTTTATCCTGCGCTACGTGCGAGTCGTCTGTCGCCGATCGATGCGATCCGGCATGAGTGACGGCGCGCAGTAGGCAGTCAGCCTGCACTGCCTACTGCCTTCCGTCATCTCCTCAGAACTGCGTCGGATGCGTCGGGGCGACGCTCGGCGCGGGTACGACGGGTACGACGGGTACGACGGGCGCGGCGGGCGGCGCGAACACGACCGGCGCGGGAGCGGGCGCCGGGACGGGCGCGACGGCGACCGGCTTCGGTGTGGGCGCGACGACGGCGACCGCCGGCTTCCTCGCCGGCGCGGCGCGCTTCACGACCATCTTCGCGACGGCCTTCACCTTGGTCGCGGCGCGCTTCACCGTCTTCTTGGTCTTCGACGCGCGCTTCTTGACCGTCGCGCGCACCGACTTCGCCGCCTTCTTCACGGCCTTCTTCACCTTCGCCTTCGCGCGCTTCACGACCTTCTTCCCCTTCGCGGCCGTCGTCGCGATGCGGCGCTTCGCGGTCCTCGACTTCTTCGCGGCCTTCTTCACGACTCGCTTGGCCGTCTGCTTCGCCTTCTTCCTCTTGCTCGCCATGTGTGTCCCCTGAGTGGTGGTCGCGCGTCGGACTCGCATAAACCTATCGCTTCGACAGGAGCGGGGCGATGTAACGGGCCGTGTGCGACCCCGGCACTTTCGCCACCTGTTCCGGGGTCCCCTCCGCGATCACCTGACCGCCCCCGTCGCCCCCCTCCGGCCCGAGATCCACGATCCAGTCGGCCCGCTTGATCACGTCCAGATTGTGCTCGATCAGGACGACGGTGTGGCCCGCGTCCACCAGCCGGTCCAGCACCCCGCACAGCACTTCGATGTCCCGTGGGTGCAGTCCGGTGGTGGGCTCGTCCATCACGTAGAGCTTCCGGCCCCCCTTCTTGGCGGCGAAGGCCAGCTCCCGGGCGATCTTGAGCCGCTGTGCCTCGCCGCCGGAGAGGGTCGTCGCCGCCTGCCCCAGCCGCAGGTACCCGAGTCCCACCTGCTGGATCTGCCAGAGCGCCTGCCCGAGCTTCTCCTCACGCGGGAAGAACCGGATCGCCTCGTCGACGGTCATCTCCAGCACGTCGGTGATCCGCTTGCCGAAGTAGGTGACCTCGAGGACTTCGGGCTTGTAGCGGGTCCCGCCGCAGGTCTCACACGGCAGGAACACATCGGCCATGAAGACCATCTCGACCTCGATCGCGCCCGCGCCCTCGCAGGTCTCGCACCGCCCGCCGGGCACGTTGAAGGAGAACGTCCCCGCGCCATACCGGCGCTGCCGCGCCAACGGCACCTCGGCGAAGATCCTCCGGATCTCGTCGAAGGCCTTCACGTAGGTGACCGGATTGGACCGCGGGGACCGGCCGATCGGCTCCTGGTCCACGAGCACGACCTCGTCGATCGCTTCCCAGCCGGTCATCGTCTCGAACGCGCCGACCTTCTCCCCCAGATGCTGCTTGGCCGTGTGCTCGCCGGTGAGCTTCTGCTCCAGCGCGCGGTAGAGCACGTCGTGGACCAGCGTGCTCTTGCCGGAGCCGCTCACGCCGGTGAACACGGTGAGGGTGCCGAGCGGGATGCGGGCCGACACGCTGCGGAGGTTGTGCTCGCGCGCGCCGGTGACGGCGAGCCACTGCGGCCCGGCGCGGCGTCGCTTCTCGGGCAGCGGGATGACCTTCGCGCCGGTGAGATACTGTCCGGTGAGCGGGCTCTCGGTCGCGGTCGACGTCGGGCCGCTGAACACGAGCTGGCCGCCCTGCTCGCCCGCCGCGGGCCCGAGCTCGAGCATCCAGTCGCTCATGCGCATGGCGTCGAGGTCGTGCTCGACCATCAGCACGGTGTTCCCGCCTTCGCGGAGCCGGCCGAGCAGCCCGAGCAACCGGTCGAGGTCGCGCGCATGGAGCCCGATGCTCGGCTCATCGAGCACGTACAGCGTGTCGACGAGCCGCGCGCCGAGCGAGTTGGCGAGGCCGATGCGCTGCGCTTCGCCGCCGGACAGCGTGCGCGTCGCGCGGTCGAGGCTCAGGTACGTGAGTCCCACGTCGCACAGGAACGTGATGCGGTCGCGCGCCTCGCGCAGGATGTGCGCCGCGATGGCGGTCTCCTGCGGTGACAGGGTGAGCGAGTCCGCCCACGGCTTGAGCAGGCCCACCGGCATTCCCGCCACCTCGGCGATGGTCCGGCCGCCGATCCGGACGTTGAGCGCGTCCTTCTGCAGCTTGGCGCCGCCGCACGCCGGGCAGACCTGTGCCGTCTGGTACTTCCGCAGGAAGATGCGGATGTACTGCTTGTACTTCTTGGGTCCGAGGGCGTCGAGGAACGGCATCATCCCCACGTAGCCCTTCGCCTTGCCGTGGAGCAGCCGCTGGTGCTGTTCCGGCGTGAGGTCGCGCCACGGCGCGTCGAGCGGGATGCCTTCCTTCCTGGCGAACTCGGCCAGCGCGCGGCGCTTGGTGTCGTATCGCGGCGCGGTCCAGGGGTCGAGCGCCCCGTCACGGAGCGAGCGGTCGGGGTAGGGGACGATCAGCGCGAGGTCGAACTCGAGCGTCGCGCCGAAGCCGTTGCAGGTGGCGCAGGCGCCGCGCGGATTGTTGAAGGAGAACAGCTGCGGCGTCGGTGCGGGCGCGACATGGCCGTCGTTGGGGCAGCGGAAGCTGGTGGTGAAGCGAAGCACGCGCGGCCGTGCGCGCGCGTCGCTGCCGCGCACCGCGTCGGCATCGGACCCGATCGTTCCTGCCGGCCCGTCCTCGAGCAGGACCACCGCATCGCCGTCGCCTTGCGCGAACGCCGTCTCCAGCGCGTCCGCCAGACGCGTGCGCACGGCGTCGTTCACCACGAGCCGATCCGTGACGACGAGCAGTTCCTTCACCTTCGCGAGGTTCGGCCTGCCCGTGTCGAGTTCGTCCAGATGCTTCACCGCACCCTCGGCGATGACGCGCACGAAGCCCTTGGCGCGGAGATGCTCGACGATGCGCGTGTGCACGAGCTTGCTGGACCGCGCGAACGGGAAGGCCACATGCACACGCGTGCCCGCCGGTTCGCGCATGACCGCGTCGGCGGCACCGTCGGCGGTGTCGGGCTTGAGCTCGCGGCCGCACTCCGGACAGAGGGTGCGGCCGACACGGGCCCAGAGCAGGCGGAAGTAGTCGTAGATCTCCGTCGCGGTGCCGACCGTGGAGCGCGAGGTGCGCGTGGGGTTCTTCTGCTCGATCGCCACCGCCGGCGAGAGCCCGTCGATGGAATCGAGGTCCGGCTTGGGCATGCGCTCGAGGAACTGCCGCGCGTACGCCGAGAGCGACTCGACGTAGCGACGCTGGCCCTCGGCATAGATGGTGTCGAACGCGAGCGACGACTTGCCCGACCCGGAGGGGCCGGTGAGCACGGTGATGGCGCGGCGCGGGAACTCGAGGTCGAGGTCCTTCAGGTTGTGGAGCCGGGCGCCCCGAACGACGATGCGGTCCTTCACGGGCGGCCCTAGAAGCCCGAGACGTCGCCGCCCGCCGGGCGCGGCGGCGGAAGCACCGGCGGATCCTCGTCGAAGATGGAGCGCGAGCGGAGCGTCGCGTCGATCGCCCGGAGGAGCTCTTCCATCTCCTTCGTGGCCGCGCCGCCTTCCCATCGATAGAACGCGCGCGACGACGAGACGGCCAGCGCGGCCGCGGCGACGGCGGTGATGGCGACCGGTGCGGCGAGCAGCGCGCCGGTGATCGCCATCGCCTTCGCGGCGATCACGCCCGCGATCGACGCGGAGGTCGCCGTCGCGCCGAAGCCGAGTCCCGCGTACCCCCAGACGTTCTTGCCGAGACCGGGGCGCAGGTCGGCGACGAGGGTCACTTCGGTCGCGCTGCGGTCGTTGTCGAGGGGCCGGAGCGTGGCGCGCAGTTCCGTCGCGCCGAGTCCGTACCGCAGCCAGTTGAACGGGTACTCCACCTGCCCCGACCAGTCGATGGTCCCGAGCTTGAACACGAGGATGCCGCCATCGAGCGGATGCGCGCCGATCTGGTCGGCGAGCGTCATCTTGAACGGCAGTCCCTGGAACGTCCGGCCGATCATCCGGAGCACGTCGCGCGCGGGCGCGCGGATCACGCGCGAGACCGAGAGCGAGCGCTGGAGCCGGCCGAGCATCAGGTGCCCCATGCGTTCGCGCGCGGAGCTCTCATCCACCGACGCGAGCACCGCGTCCGCGTCCTTCGGCAGTTCGGAGAGGGCGAGGGCGACGAATCGCTGGGAGATTCCGGCCTCGACCGCGGCGGACTCGACATCCTGGAGCCGGAACGTCGAGGTGGGCGCCACACCGGGCGCGGCCGGCGCGCTGCCGGCGGCGGCGATCTCCGTGCCGAGCGCGCGGCTCGCATGGGTGCGGGTCTCCCGCTCGAGCCGCGCCGCCGCTTCGGCCTGGAGCTGCGCGGCCCGCCGCCAGATGAGTGCGGCCTCGTCCTCCGAGAGCAGGCGGTGCCCGCCGCTGCTCACGACCACGGGCTCGCGCGCGGCCACCGCGCCTTCGAGCGCGCGCCGCAGGCCTTCCGCGAGATCCTCGCCCGTCGCGAACCGCTGCGCCGGATCCTTGTGGAGGCATCGCTCGATCACCGCGGCGAGCGCGCGCGGCACGTTCGGCGCGACGCTGAGCAGCGGCGGCGCCGGGCGCGTGACGTGGGCGACGAGGACCGCCGCGGACGCCTCGCCCTCGAACGGCAGCCGGCCGCTCAGCAGGTAGTACCCGACGCAGCCGAGCGCGTAGAGGTCCGAGCGCCCGTCGAGCGCGTGGCCCTGCACCTGCTCGGGGCTCATGTAGTGGGCGGTGCCGACGATGTGCCCTTCCGAGGTGAGGCTCGCGGCACGCTCGGTCCGCGCGATGCCGAAGTCGGTGACGAGCGCGCGGTTGGTGCCGCGCTCGATCATGATGTTCTCCGGCTTCACGTCGCGATGGATCACGCCGCGGGCGTGCGCGTAGGCGAGCGCCCACGCGACTTCGCGCAGGTGGCGCACGGCCTCGGCGGGCGGTAGCGGGCCGCGGTCGCGCACCCGCTGCGCGAGGTTCTCGCCGTCCACGAGGCCCATCACGAAGAACGCGAAGGGGCCGCGCTCGTCGGCCCGATGGATGTGGACGATGTGCGGGTGCGAGAGCTGGCCCGCCGTGCGCGCCTCGCGCAGGAACCGGCCGCGCGTCTCGGCGTCACCGGCGTTGTCCGGCGGGAGGACCTTCAGCGCGACCTGTCGGTCGAGGCGCACGTCGCGCGCGCGGAAGACGACGCCCATCCCGCCGCGGCCGAGCTCGGTCTCGAGCTCGAACTCGCCAGCGAGGGCGTCGGAGAGGCCGGTGAGGCGGTGGTCGAGGGCGATGGGCATCGTCGGTGCGGAATCTAACGCCCGGGGTGGCCGCCAACGTGTCCGTTCGGCCACATTGCGGTGATGACGGCGCCCGCCTCCCCACACGACGAAGAAGCCCTTGGCAAGGCGTTCGACGGGCGACTCGCGCGCCGGCTGTTCGTCTATGTGAGGCCGTACGGCCTGCTCGTGCTGCTCGCGGTCGCGGTGCTCATGGTCGAGGGCGCGCTGCAGCTCGCGCCCCCGCTCCTGACCCGGCGCGTGATCGATGTCGCCATCCCCTCCGGCGATGCCGCGCTCGTCCGGATGTCGGCGCTCCTCCTCGTCGCGGCGCTCCTCACGCAGGTCACGGCGGCCTATCTGGAGACGATCCTCACGGGCCTGCTCGGCCAGCGGATCATGCACGACCTCCGCCGGGAGCTCTTCGCGCACCTCCAGCGGCTCCCGGTGCCGTTCTTCGACAAGAACCCCGTGGGGCGCATCGTGACGCGCGTGACGAGCGACGTCGAATCCCTCAACGAGCTCTTCACCTCGGGCGTGGTGGCCGGACTCGGCGACCTGTTCACGCTGCTCGCCATCACCACGCTCATGGTGATGGTCGACTGGCGGATGGCGCTCGCCGCCTATCTGGTGGTGCCGGGCATCCTGTACGTGTCGCGCTGGTTCCGCCTGCGCGTGCGGACCGAGTATCGCGAGATCCGCGCGCGCATCGCGCGCATCAACGCGTTCCTCGCGGAGCGGATCGCCGGGATGCGCGTGGTGCAGCTGTTCGGCCGCGAGACGCACGAGGCCGAGCGGTTCGCGGCGCTCGACCGGGCCCACCTCGACGCGCACCTCCGCTCGGTGACGGTCTACGCGATGTACTTCCCGATCATCGAGATCCTCACGAGCGTCGCGCTCGCGAGCCTCATCGTCGCCGCGGCGCCTCGGGTGGAGGCGAGCACACTCACCGTGGGCACGGTGGCCGCGTTCATCCAGCTGGCGCGGCGGTTCTACCAGCCGCTGCAGGACCTCTCGGACAAGTACAACACCCTGCAGCAGGCCATGGCGAGTTCGGAACGGATCTTCCGTCTCATGGACACGCCGGTGGCCGAGGGGACCGCGACGGTGACCGCCGCCGCCCGGCGCGCCGGGCCGACGCAGGGCGTGACGGTGGAGTTCGACGACGTGTGGTTCGCCTACGACGAACCCGAGTGGGTGCTCCGCGGCGTGTCATTCGTCGTCCGCCCCGGCGAGACGCTCGCGCTGGTGGGTCACACCGGGGCGGGGAAGACCACGGTGATCTCCCTGCTCCTGCGCTTCTACGAACCGCAGCGCGGTCGGATCCTCGTCGACGGGCGTGACATCCGCTCCATGCCGGTGGAGGAGCTGCGCCGTGTGGTCGGATATGTACAACAGGACATCTTCCTGTTCGCCGGCGACGTCGCCGGGAACATCCGGCTCGGCGCGCCACTGACCGACGACGAGGTGCGGCGCGCCGCGGCGCGCGTCGGGGCGGACCGCGTGATCCAGCGGCTTCCCGACGGCTACGCGCACGTCCTCGGCGAGCGCGGCGCGAGCGTGAGCGTGGGCGAGCGGCAGTTGCTGTCCTTCGCCCGGGCGATCGCGGCCGACCCGGCGCTCCTGCTGCTCGACGAGGCCACGAGCTCGGTGGACTCGGAGGTGGAGGCGGAGATCCAGCGCGGGCTGTCGATACTGATGCAGGGCCGGACGACCATCGCGGTGGCGCACCGGTTGAGCACCATCACCAGCGCGACCGAGATCCTCGTGATGCATCATGGCGAGGTCCGGGAGCGCGGGACACACCGGACCCTCCTCGCCCGTAGTGGCCTCTACGCGCGACTCTTCCGGCTGCAAGCGGGAGAGCTCGAATCTGCCGCCGCGGCAGGCGTCTGACGCTTGCCGACCCCCCCTCGCAAAGGGTAGTTTCCACCCTCCGATGCCCTACCTGAAGCTTCAGGACAGCCAGCACCCGCTCAACGCGGGCGAGACCGTGATCGGCGCCTTCGACGGCGCGCAGATCCGGTTGCCGAGTGGCGACCCCGGCACGAGTGCTGTCGTCCTGGCCGGGCCCCAAGGGGTCTCGATCCGGCGGGGATCGCCGGGGTCCGTGATCCTCGTGAACGGGGTCCAGCTGGGGGTCGAGCCGAGTCCCTTGTTGCACGGGGACCGGGTGGAGATCGGCGGGCACGAGCTCCGGCTCGGCGAGGACCAGAAGGGCGGGAGCACCCAGTTCGTCAGCGCAGCCGATGTGGCGCGCATGGCAGCGGCCGCCAAGCCCTCGAGCGCCCCCAAGAAGCCGACGACCGCGACCGGCGGACGGCTCGTCTCGCTGGTGGACGGGCGCGAGTATCCGGTGGCGGATACCGGGCTCAGCTTCGGGCGCGAGGTCGGCAACGACGTCGTGATCGCGAGCACCGAGATCTCGCGCAAGCACGCGAGCATCGCGCCGGCGGCGAACGGCTACGTGCTCACGGATCACAGCACCAACGGCGTGTGGGTGAACGGCGCCCGCGTGCAGACCGAGCAGCTGCTGGGCCGCGGCGACGTGATCAAGATGGGCGCGGAGGAGTTCCGCTTCTATGCGGATGTGGCGAAGGCGGCGCCCGCCGCGCCGCAGTCGGCGCCGTCCGCGGCCCAGCTCGAAGTGACGATGATGGGACATCCGGCGGCGCTTCGCACGCCGGTCCCGCCCGCCGCACCCGTGCCGCCCGCGCCGGAGCCCATGGCGCCCCCGCCGGCGCCTGCACCGCCGCCGCCTGCACCGCCGCCTGCACCGCCGCCGGCGCCGAAGCCGAATCCGCAGCTCGACATCACGATGATGGGGCACCCGGGGATGGTGCCGCAGCCCAAGGCGGCGCCCGCGCCCGCTCCGGCCGCCAAGGCCGCGGCGGCACCGGCGCGCCAGCCGCTCGCCACCCTCGAAGTCGTGGCCGAGGGACCGCTCAAGGGCCTCAAGTTCGAACTCCATTCCGCGCTCACGAACATCGGGCGCGGGGACCATAACGACATCGCGATCAAGGACGAGTCCATCTCGGACTCGCACGCGAAGATCCAGAAGCGCGCCGATGGTTGGTGGGTGGTCGATCAGGAATCCACCAACGGGACCTATGTCGGCGGGCGCCGGGTGCAGGGGGAGGTGCGCGTGGAAGGCGCGCCCGACCTGCGGTTCGGCGGCATCAAGATGACCTTCCGCCCGATGGCGGTGGTGCAGGATGCGGGTGCGGGCACCAGGGCGATCGCCGCGGTGAACGTTGACGCACTGAGGAAACAGGCCGCTGGGTCGGCCGCTGCGGCGAAGTCGGCCGCGGCTTCTGCTGCCGCCGCGAAGGCGATGTCGCAGGTCCCGGAAGAGAAGAAGAAGGGTTGTGCCGCGGTGATCCTCCTCCTCGTGTCCCTCGCGGGCACGGGTGTCGGGCTCCTTTCGCTTCTCCTGCTCGCGGGGCGTTGAGCGGATGCAGATCAAGGTCGGTGCACGGACGGACGTGGGCATGGTCCGCTCCGGCAATGAGGACAACTTCTTCGCCGAAGCGGATGCCCAGCGTGGCGTCTTCGTCGTCGCGGATGGCATGGGCGGCCACGCCGCCGGCGAGGTGGCGAGCGAGATGGCGGTGCAGATCGTCGCCCGCACGCTGCTGCCCATCCAGTCGGTGAAGGCGCACGGGGCGGATTCGCTCGTGGCGCAGGCGCTCAAGGACGCGAACCGCGCCATCTACGAGCGGATGCTCGCCGAGGTGGACAAGCAGGGGATGGGCACCACGGCCTCGGTGCTCGTGCTCTCCGACGAGGGCTACCTCATCGGCCAGATCGGCGACTCGCGGATCTACCTGTTGCGGGACGGCGCGCTCACGCAGGTCACCAAGGACCACTCCTACGTGCAGGAGCAGGTCGATGCCGGCCTGCTGACGCCGGAGCAGGCGCGCTATCACCCCTACAGCAACGTGATCACGCGCTGCGTGGGCGCGAGCGACGAGGTCGAGGCGGACATCTACACCGGCGCGATCCGGCCGGGAGACGTGTTCCTCGTGGCGTCCGACGGCCTCACCGGCATGGTCGACGACCGCCGGTTGCAGCAGCTGCTGCTGGCGCGGTCGGGTCCGGGCCGCATCGTGGACGCGCTGATCGCCGAGGCGAACAACCGCGGCGGGCTCGACAACATCACGGCCATCGTCGTCCAGGTGGACGGGCTCGACGGCCAGTCGAATGGCTGACCAGCCACAGCCGGAGACCGTGGGCGGGATCGCCGAGCTCTACCTCGGGAACCTCCTGTACGCGCTCGAACGGTGCGCGCTCGCGATGGCGGAGGAGGGCAAGGGCGCCGACGCGAAGTTCTATCGCGGGATCGGGCGGATGCTCGCCGAGGCGCACGGCAAGGCGAAGAAGGCCGCGGCGGCGTCGAAGGAGTGAGTCGTAGGGAGAGTGAAGGGGGCTCGGCGCCGCCATGCGCGCCGAGCCCCCTCGTCGTTCCTCGTGGCGCGATGGCGCGACCCTACGATGCCGCGAGGACGGCCAGCACTTCGGCTCTCGGCATCTCGATCCTGCGCGCCGTGAAGACCCGCAGCCACCGCGCGGACTGATAGAGCTGGTCGGCGAGGATCGGCAGGTTGATCGCCCCCGCGAGGCCCGAGTCGGTGATGCGGCGGACGGTCCCGTCCCGCGCCGCGAGCGGGACGTCGAGGCCGATCATCCGCTCCTTGCGCGGATAGTCGAGCAGCAGCTCGCCCGCCTGGAGCCCATGCGCCGCGGCGAGCCGGTCCTCGGCGCGCCGGGTGCGGTCACGGTCCTCGGCGATCCACTCGAGGTCGTGGTCCGTGAGCTCGGCCGCCGGCGCCTCCATGGCCCGCTTGTGGAGCCGGCGCTCGGTCAGCGCGCGCAGGAGCGGCGACGGGCCGTGCGTCTCGAGGGCATGGAGGAGGCCCTCGTCGGTGTAGCCGACGAGCCGGCCCACCTCCAGCGCGCCGGTCCGGAGCGCGTCCTCGACGAGACGCTTGTACATCGCCGTCGCGCTGCGCACCGCATGCTGCCAGTAGACGTTGCGGTACATCTGGTACTTGGCGAACAGCAGTGACTCGAGCGCGGAGAGGCCCTTCTCGCGCAACCCGACCGCGGGACGGCCGGTCGCCGGGTCGGTGACGATGGTGAGGGCGTGCCGGAGGCGCTCGACATCGATCTCGCCATAGGCGACGCCGCACATCATGGCGTCGCGCTTCAGGTAGTCGGTCTTGTCGAGGTCGATCGATCCCGAGACGAGCCCCTGCAGCGGCGACGCGCTCGTGCCGCGCACCAGCGCGAGGACGCGCTCGGGCGCGTCCGCGGAGAACTCACGTCGCAGGATGTCGCCGACCGGCCCGCCGGCGATGAGCGGCCCGGCGACCTCCTCGTGGTGCGGGATGCCGAGCTCCTCGAGCGCGTGCGAGAACGGGTAGTGGCCGATGTCGTGGAGCAGGGCCGCGGCGATGACGAGCCGGCGGTCGATCTCGGGGACCGCGCCGAGCTCGCCGGCGTCCTCGAGCACGCGGACGGTGAGCCGCGCCAGGTGGAAGGCGCCGAGCGCGTGCTCGAAGCGGCTGTGCGTCGCGCCCGGGTAGACGAGGTGCGCGAGGCCGAGCTGCCGGACGTAGCGGAGGCGCTGGAACGGCGCGGAGTCCATCAGGGCCAAGTAGGGCCCGTCGACTCGGATGTTGTTCCAGAGGGGGTCGCGGAGGGTCGGCACGGTCTCGAGTTCTCAGGGTGCGAGGAAGACTAAGCCGTTGCGAATCGTCAGGCGACTCGGGGGCCGATCACGCGAGTGCCGGGGCCGA
>CAYXGS010000033.1:12621-37772 GCA_964464585.1 uncultured Gemmatimonas sp.
GCCGTTGCGAATCGTCAGGCGACTCGGGGGCCGATCACGCGAGTGCCGGGGCCGAAGAGGCGAGCTCCGGAGCCGATGACGCGAGTCCCCGGGGCCGATCACGGGAGTCCCGGCGCCGATGACGCGAGTGCCGGCGCCGAGGAGGCGAGTGCCGGCGCCGATGACGCGAGTGCCGGGGCCGAGGAGGCGAGTGCCGGCGCCGATCACGCGAGTGCCCGGGGTCGATGACGCGAGTGCCGGGGCCGAGGAGGCGAGTGCCGGCGCCGATCACGGGAGTCCCGGCGCCGAAGACGCGAGTGCCGGAGCCGTTCACGGGAGTCCCGGCGCCGAAGACGCGAGTGCCGGCGCCGATCACGGGAGTCCCGGTGCCGATGACGGGAGTCCCCGCGCCGATGACGCGAGTGCCGGCGCCGATGACGCGAGTGCCGGCGCCGATGACGCGAGTGCCGAGGCCGATGACGCGAGTGCCGAGGCCGATCAGGCGAGTCCCGGGTCCGATCAGGCGAGTCCCGGAGCCGATGACGCGAGCGCTGATGCCGCCGCGCCCCCGCTCAAGGCATCCTATTGGCGTCGTCCGAGACGAACGCCTTGGGGCCTGTGCGATGGCTCGCAACCGTATGCCGCCGGGAATGAAGAAGGCGAGGCCGAACGGCCTCGCCCCTTTCATCCTTCCGCCTTCATCGCCGCAGCGCTCAGCCCTTCGGCCCCGCCGCCAGGATCCCCGCGCTCACCGCCGCGCCGAACTTCTTGATGTTCTCCTGGAACATGCCCGCGAGCTTCCGCGCCTGCGTGTCGTACGCGGCGCCGTCCTTCCAGGTGTTCCGCGGCTGGAGCACGTCGGCGGGCACGCCCTCCACCGCTGCCGGGATCGGCAGGCCGAAGATCGGATCCGGCGTCACCGCCACCTTGTCGAGCTTGCCGGCGAGCAGCGCGCGCACCATCGCGCGGGTGTACGAGAGCTTCATGCGCGAGCCCACGCCGTACGCGCCGCCGCTCCAGCCGGTGTTCACCAGCCACACCTGCGCCTTGTGCTCGTCGAGCAGCTCGCCGAGCATCTCGGCGTACTTGGTCGGGTGCCAGACGAGGAACACCGCGCCGAAGCACGCCGAGAACGTCGCCTGCGGCTCGGTCACGCCGCGCTCGGTGCCGGCGAGCTTCGCCGTGTAGCCCGAGAGGAAGTAGTACATCGCCTGTTCACGGGTGAGCTTGGCGATCGGCGGGAGGACGCCGAACGCGTCCGCCGTGAGGAAGACGACGTGCTTGGGATGCCCGCCACGGCCGCTCGGCACATGGTTCTTGATGTAATGCAGCGGGTACGACGCGCGCGTGTTCTCGGTGATCGACTGGTCGGCGAACGAGACCTTCTTGGACGCACCGTCGAGCACGACGTTCTCGAGGATGGTGCCGAACATCTCGGTGGTCGCGAAGATGTCGGGCTCCTGCTCCTTCGAGAGGTTGATCACCTTGGCGTAGCAGCCGCCCTCGAAGTTGAACACGCCGTTGTCGCTCCAGCCGTGCTCGTCGTCGCCGATGAGACCGCGCTCGGGGTCGGCGGAGAGGGTGGTCTTGCCGGTGCCGCTCAAGCCGAAGAAGAGCGCGGTGTCGCCCGCCGGGCCGATGTTCGCCGAGCAGTGCATGGAGAGCACGCCCTGCTTGGGGAGCATGTAGTTCATCACCGTGAACATCGACTTCTTGAGCTCGCCGGCGTAGCGCGTGCCGCCGATGAGGATGGTGCGCTTGGCGAGGTTGAGCACGATGAAGGTGCTCGTGCGCGTGCCATGCTTCGCCGGGTCCGCCTGGAACTCCGGCGCATGGAGGATGGAGAAGTTGGGGACGAAGCCCGCGAGCTCCTCGGCGGCCGGCCGGATGAACATGTTCCGGACGAAGTTCGCGTGCCACGCGTTGGGCGTGACGTAGCGGCACGAGAGGCGGTACGCCGGGTCGGCGCCGCAGTAGAGGTCCTGCACCAGGAGCTCGTCGCGACCGTCGAGGTACGCCTTCACGTCGGCGAGGAGCGTCGCATAGTGTGCCTCGCTCATCGGCTGGTTCACCTTGCCCCAGTCGACGTCGGCCTCGGTCGACGGCTCCTTCACCACGAACTTGTCGTTCGGCGAGCGGCCGGTGTGCGGCTTGGTGACCGCGACGAACGGGCCCATGTGGGCGAGCTCGCCCTCGCCCTTGCGGATGGCGGCCTGGATGAGGTCGGGCGCCTCGAGGTTCCAGCGCACGGTGCCCTTGGGCGAGAGCCCTTGTGCCGAGAGTCCCGTCGAGCTCTCGCGGACGGGGGCGGACGAAGTGGTCATGGTGGGGTCAGGGGTGTTTGGTCAGGTGGGCGCGCTGCTGCGCATCGATCACGGCAACGGCCGCCATGTTGACGATCTCCTGCACGTCCGCGCCTTGCTCGAGCACGTGGACGGGGTGCTGCATGCCGACGAGGATCGGCCCGATGGCCGTGGCCCCGCCGAGCTGCGTGAGCAACTTGTACGCGATGTTGCCCGCGCTGAGGTTGGGGAAGATGAGCACGTTGGCCGCTTCCTTGAGCGCGCTGAACGGGTAGCGCCCGGCCAGCACCTCCTCGCTGAACGCCGTGTCGGCCTGCATCTCGCCGTCGACCACGAGGGAGGGGTCGCGGCGGCGCACCAGCCGCACCGCCTCCGCCACCTTCTGCGCCTCGGGATGCTTGACCGAGCCGAAGTTGGAGAAGGAGAGCATGGCGATGCGCGGCGCGATGCCGAAGGTCCGCGCGAGTCCCGCCGCCGAGTGCGCGATGAGCGCGAGCTGCTCGGCCGAGGGGTCGATGTTCACCGTGGTGTCGCCGAAGAACACGACGTGCTTCTCGAACACGAGCATGTAGAGGCCGGAGGCGAGCCCCACGTCGGGATGCGCGCCGATGACCTCGAGCGCCGGCCGCACCGTCTCGGGATAGTGCTTGCCGATGCCGCCGACGAGCGCATCCGCGTCGCCCGACGCGACCATCACCGAGCCGAACGTGATGGCGCGCGTGATGCGCTGGTTGGCCTCGACCAGCGACATCCCCTTGCGCTGCCGCTTCTGCCAGAGGAGCTGCGCGTACTTGTCGCGCTGCTTGGACGCACCCGGCTCCTCGAGGGTGATGCCGTCGAGCGGGATCCCCATGTCGTCGGCCATCTGCCGCACGCGGTCGAGTCGTCCGAGGAGGATGGGCTGGGCGATCTGCTCGTCGACGAGGATCTGCGCGGCGCGCAGGATCTTCGGGTCCTCGCCCTCGGGGAACACGACACGCTTGGGATCCTGCTGGGCGCGCGAGATGAGCCCGCGCATGATGCCGCGCGCGCGCCCCTGCCGGGCCTCGAGCCGGTCGCGGTACTCGTCGAGGTCGATGAACTCCTTCGCCACGCCGCTCGCCACCGCGGCCCACGCCACCGCCGGCGCCACGCGCAGGAGCGCGCGCGGGTCGAACGGGAACGGGATCAGGTATTCGGGGCCGAACTTGACGTTCGTGAGGCCGTAGAGCGCCGCGACGGAATCGGGCACGTCCTCCTTGGCGAGGGACGCCAGCGCGCGCGTGGCGGCCATCTTCATCTCCTCGTTCACCTCGGTCGCGCGGGCGTCGAGCGCCCCGCGGAAGATGAACGGGAAGCCGAGGACGTTGTTGACCTGGTTGGGGTAGTCCGAGCGGCCCGTGGCGATGATCGCATCATCGCGCACCGCCTTGACCTCGTGCGGGAGGATCTCCGGCACCGGATTGGCCAACGCGAAGATGATGGGGTGCTTCGCCATCCTCGCGACCATCGCGCCGGTGACCGCGCCGGCGACCGAGAGCCCGACGAAGACATCGGCGCCGTCGAGCGCCTGGGCGAGGTCGCGCGCCTTGGTCTTGCTCTGGAAGCGCGCCTTGTACTTGTCCATGTCATCGGCGCGGCCTTCGTAGATCACGCCCTTGCGGTCGCACATGATCACGTGCTCGCGCTTCACGCCGAGCCGGATGTAGTGCTCGGCCGTGGAGATCGCCGCGGCCCCGGCGCCGGAGAAGACGACCTTCACCTCACCGATCTGCTTGCCGGTGACCTCGAGCGCGTTGAGCAGCGCCGCCCCGGAGATGATCGCGGTCCCGTGCTGGTCATCATGGAAGACCGGGATCCTCATGGTCTTCCGGAGGGTCTCCTCGATGTAGAAGCACTCGGGGGCCTTGATGTCCTCGAGGTTGATCCCGCCGACGGTGGGTTCGAGGAGCTGGCAGAACCTGATGACGTCCTCGGGGTCCTCGGAGCCGACCTCGATGTCGAACACATCGATGTCCGAGAACTGCTTGAAGAGGTTGGCCTTGCCCTCCATGACGGGCTTGCCGGCGAGGGCGCCGATGTTGCCGAGCCCGAGGACGGCGGTGCCGTTGGAGACCACCGCGACCAAATTGCCCTTGGCGGTGTACTTGTACGCGTCGTCCGGGTTGGCCTTGATCTCGAGGCAGGGTTCGGCGACCCCGGGCGAGTAAGCCAGCGCGAGGTCCCGTTGGTTCGTCAGCGGCTTGGTCGGGACGACCGCGATCTTGCCGGGTCGGCCTCGGGAATGGTACTCGAGCGCGTCCTCGCGTTTCATCCCTAAATCTATAGGTGCCAGCGGGATAGAGGAAAGCGGTCTTTCCCTCCGGCTGGCAGGAGCCGGTCGGGTCGCACCTTGTCCGCGACCCGCCGTCCCGTGTACTCATTCTCACCGTATGTCGCTCACTGACCTGCTCAGGACTCCGCTCAGGACCCCACCCGCGCTCACACGCATCGGGGTCGTCCGGGTCGTGGTCGGCGTCTGGCTGGCGATCCATACCACGGTGGTCGCGGCGGCGCCCATCGCAGACGCCAGGCTGGGGCACGCCGAGCGGGTGGTGGCGCACTGGGAGGACGCACAGGATACCTCCTGTCCGCCGTTGCACGACCCAGCGACCTGCCAGCTGTGCTCGCAGGTCAGCGCCGCGTTCGCTCACGCGGCCGCCGATCGGGTCGCCCCGATCGAGGTGGTCCGCGCCGCGGCGGTCTGCGCGCCGGAACCGGGGCATGGCGCGCCACGCGACCTGCGCCCCGGCGCAGCGTCCCCGAGAGGCCCCCCGACGGTCTGAGTCCCGCGCCACGTGGCGCGGGGATCGGCGTGCGCACCCGCGCGCGCCCCTCCTGCGCGGTGCCCGTGCCCCGAGACCCGGTGCGACGGCCCGCGCGCGAACTCATCCCACTCGGACCATGCCGTTCCAATCCCTTCGCAGGATATCCATGCGCGCGCTCGTCGGCGCGCTGCTGTCGGTCGTCGTCCCCGCCGGCGCGAGCGCCGCGACGCCGGACTCCTTCACGCCCGCCGTCATCGGCACCGTCACCGATAGTGCCGGGACGGCCCTCGCCAACGCGACCGTGATCGTCGCGGAGGTCGGGCGCTCGACGACCACCAATGCCGCGGGCGAGTTCGTCCTGCGCGGGCTCCCGGCGGGTGAATACCACCTGAGCATCACGCGGATCGGGTACGCGCCAGGGCATCTCGTGGTGCGTGTCCCCACCGATGGCCCCGATGTGCGCGTGCAGGTGACGCTCACAGCGACGCCGCTGCGGCTCTCGTCGGTGGTGGTGAGCGCCTCACCGACCGGCACCGAGAGTGAACGCCTCACCCAGTCCGCGGTGGAACTCTCCGGCGCGGCGCTCGCGCGCAGCGTGAGTTCGTCGGTGGCCGCAACGCTCGCGTCCGAACCGGGGGTGAGCCAGCGCTACGGTGGTCCGGCGGCGACGATGCCGGTGATCCGGGGACTCACGGGTGACCGGATCCTGGTGCTGCAGGACGGCGAGCGCGCGGGTGACCTCGCCTCCGCGTCGGGGGACCATTCGGTCTCGGTCGACCCCCTCGCGGCGCAGCGCATCGAACTGGTGCGTGGCCCGGCTTCGCTGCTCTACGGCAACAACGCCCTCGGCGGCGTGGTGAACGTGATCTCCAACGACATCCCGACGTCGGTGCCGACGCACATCGAGGGCACCATCGGTTCGCAGTCCGAGACGGTCACGCCCGGCGCGGCGCTGAACGTGGGACTCACCACGCCGCTGGGGGGGCGCAGCGCGCTCTCGCTGCGCGGTGGCTATCGCGACATGGGGTCCCTGCGCACCGGCGGCGGCGCGACGCTCGACGGCACGCAGTCGCGCGCGCTCAACGGCGCCATCGGCTACGGCTTCATCGGTGAACGCGGCAACCTCGGGTTGGCGGCACGTCTGTATGATTTCAACTACGGCATCCCGGCCGAGCCGCTCGATCCCGAGGCCGGGATCCGCGTCGACGGGCGCCGGGTCGGCCTCAGCGCGCGCGGCGGGCTCCAGCTCGCGAGCGCCTCGGTGCCGTACCTCCGTGTGGAGGGCACCGCGCAGGACTACGCGCACGACGAGGTGGAGCCGGATGGAGCGATCGGCACGCACTTCGAGCTCAGGACGCAGACCCTGAACACACAGGTCTCGACCGCCTTCGGACGACTCAAGGGCGCGGTCGGCGCGCAGGGCCTCTTCAAGCAGTACGCGGCCACGGGCGAGGAGGCGCTCACGCCCGCCACCGATTCGCGCGGGATCGGCGTGTTCCTGTTCCAGGAGATGAGCCTGCGGGAGGCCGGCGCCGGGCACCCGGGCCATGAGGGCGACGTGAACCTGCAGGTCGGCGCGCGCTGGGACGACTACTCGATCGCGTCGAAGACCGGGGACCCGAAATTCGGTCCCGGGCGCACGGTCGACTTCCGCAACGGCTCCGGGTCGATCGGCCTGAGCTGGGCCATGACCGACCGGCTCTCGCTGAGCAGCTCGGTGGCGCGTGCATTCCGCGCGCCGACGGTCGAGGAGCTGTATTCCAACGCGTTCCATGCGGCCGCGGGCACCTACGACATGGGCAATCCCGACTTGCGGTCGGAGACGAGCGCCGGCGCCGAGGTGATCCTGCGCGCGCGCGGTGAGCGGATGAGCGCGCAAGTCTCCACGTACCTGAATCGGGTCGACGGCTACGTGACACCGGATATCGTGGGCGACACGCTCGTGGATGGCGACCTCGTGCCGCTGAACCGGTTCCGCCAGGCCGACGCGCGGCTGCACGGCGTGGAGGGCTCGCTCGAGACCCGTCTGGGCGGAGCGTTCGTGGCGAGCGTGATGGGCGACTTGGTGCGCGGCGAGTTCGTGGAGGGTGGCGCGCTGCCGTTCATGCCGCCCGCCCGCGTGGGTGCGGGGCTGCGCTGGGGGCGGTCTCGGTTCCAGGCCTCGGGCGACGTGCGGCATGGGTTCGCGCAGGATCGCGTGACCGGCGGCGCCGTCGACGTCGCGACCGACGCCTACACCGTGGTGAACGTGAGCGTCGGCACCAACTGGCTGGTGGGGAACGTGCTGCACCAGGTCACGCTCCGCGGCGACAACATCGGCGACGCGCGCTACTTCGACTCGGCGAGCCGGATCAAGCGGTTCGCGGCCAATCCGGGCCGCAACATCTCGCTCGTGTATCAGGTCCAGTTCTGAACGACCGTGATGGCCCGTTCACGCGCCTCGAGCGCGTGGACGGGCATCACGAGCAGGTCCCCGGGCCGCGCCCATGCGAGGAGGCGCGTCACGCCGTCGGTCTCGTCGTCCGCGAGCTCGAGCTGGTCCGCACGGGCGCCGGCCCCGATGAGCGCGGCGCGGAGGAGCGCCGGCACGTCGCCGCGCGCTCGGCCGCGCAGGTACCCGTCGAGATCCTTGAGCACCACGCGATCCGGTGTCGCGCGCCAGGCCGTGCGCGCGAGGTCGCCGATGGCGTCATCGTCCCGGTCGCCGGCCTGCCCGAGGAGGAGGCCGAGGCGGCCGCGCCCGCGCGCCTGCGCGGCCGCGTCGAGCAGCGCGCCGAGCCCGTGCGGGTTGTGCGCATAGTCGATCCACACGCGGACCCCGCCGCGATCGAAGCGCTCGAGCCGTCCGGGGTTGTCGCTGTTCCGCGCGCCGAACGTGCGAGCGACGTGCACGATGGCCTGCTCGGTGACGCGGAGCGCCCGCGCCGCCGTCGCCGCGCCGACGAGGTTGGCGAGGTTGTGCCGGGCGGTGCCTCCGACCGTGAGCGGCATCTCGTCCGCGCGCGGCAGGCCCGGCGGAAGGGGGTCGGCGCTGAACCAGTCCACCGGCCCCGTGTGCCCGTGATGCGCGTGCCGCAGCTGCGGATCGTCGGCGTTGAGCACGAGGTGCGCCTTGGCATCGAGGGCGCGCGCGACGACGCACTTCACCTCGGTGAGGTCCTCCAGCGACGTGATGCCGTACCCGCCGAGGTGGTCCTCGGCGATGTTGGTGATGATCGCGACATCGGCCCGCGGACAGGCGAGTCCGCGCCGGAGGATCCCGCCGCGCGCCGTCTCGAGCACGGCGGCCGTCACGGTCGGGTCGCGCAGCACGCGCCGGGCGCCCGCGGGGCCGCTCCAGTCGCCGCGCTCCACGCACTCGCCGCCGATGAAGACGCCGTCGCTGCAGCAATGGCCGGTCACGAAGCCGTCGTTGGCGAGCATCGTCGCGAGGAGCCGCACCGTCGTCGTCTTGCCGTTGCTGCCGGTGACGAGCGCCACGGGGATCCGCTTCAGGGTGTGCCAGGGGACATCGTCCGGGTCGGGGAGCGCCTGCAGCGGCCAGCTGCGCCCGCGCGCACCGTAGCCGAGGGTGGCATGCGTCTCGTCGAACAGGAACGGCGTGCCGGCACGCGCGGCGAAGCTCTCCAGCCGGCGGAGCGCGGGATCGGCCTCCTCGGCGATGTGCGTCCGGAGCGCGAGCCGTGCCGCCGCCTCGTCGAACGGCAGGCGCGGTTCGTCGGGATCGCCGGTGACGGCCGCACGCGCCTGCCCGTCGCGCGCCGCGCGGGTCCAGGCCCACTCGTTGAGCAGCGTCGCGGACATGAGCGCGTCGATCGGCGCCGTGAGCGCCAGCGCGGCGCGGTCACCGCGGCGGCGTACCGCGAGCTCCGGTTCCCAGCCGACCGCCATCGCGAGGCGCAGCGCGTGGGTGCGCCAGGCCTCGAGCTCGATGTGGGCCGAGCCGGGGTCGATCGCCGCGTCGAGGACGGCGCCGGGCGCGTGCAGCCACAGGCTCGCGCCGAAGAGCCGGCGCGAGTCCTCCCACAGCGGTGTCGGTCCGACAGACACTCGAGGGGTCAGTCGTCGCTCTCGCGCGCGAGCCGCACGCCGCGTTCGTCGCGCACGAGGGAGTCCATCTCGCGCTTCACGAGGTCGGCCGCCGGCGCGCTGGGGGGCGGGACCGTGCGCGGGATCGCGTGCTCGGCCGTCACCGGACGCAGCGCGCCGTCGGGCGTGAAATGGATGATCTGCTTCCAGCTGCGCGTGATCTCGTCGCCGAACACGAGCAGCAGGTCGCCGGCGCGCGCCATGCGCAGGGCGGCCGCGACGGCGTGCTGCTCCTCCGGGACGATCGCGATCCGCTCCTCCGGCACGCCGGCGGCTCGCAAGGTGTCGGCGATCATCCGCGGCACCTCGTCGCCATCGCGGCCGCGGAGCGCGTCGTCGCGGCGGCAGATGTAGAAATCGAACCGTCCGGCCACGGCGCGCGCGATGTCGCGGATGTCCTCGTCGCGGCGGTCGCCCGGCCCGGCGACGACGACGATGCGGCGGCCGGTGACGTCGAGGCGTGTCGCGAGGTCGGCCATCGCCTCGACGGCGTGCGCGTTGTGCCCGTAGTCGAGGATGACCTTGAACGGGTGTTCGTTGTAGACGTTGGTGCGGCCGGGCGCCTGGAAGAAGGTCGTGTCGAAGGTCCGCAGGCCCTGCCGGATGGTCTCGAGCTTGATCCCGAGCGAGAAGGCCATCGCCGCGGCGAACATCGCGTTGGAGACGTTGTGCATCGCGCGCCCCTCGATGGTCGCGGGGATCAGGTGCGTCCAGACGAGCGGGATGTGCGCGCCCTTGTCGTAGATCGTGATCATCTGTCCGTTCACGCCGCTCTCGAGCGAGACGGCGCGGCCGCCGGCGCGGATGTGCTCGCGCACGAGCGCGTGCGACGGGTCCATCGTCACGTAGCAGAGGTGCTTCGACTCGGTGTAGGCCGCCATCTTGAGGCAGAGCGGATCGTCCGCGTTGAGCACCGCCGCGTCGCGCGCGACCTCCACCACGGTGCGCTTCACCTCGGCGAGGTCCTCGAGCGTGTCGATCCCCTTCATGCCGAGGTGGTCGGAGCGGACGTTGAGCACCGCGCCGACGTTGACGTAGCGCGTGCCCATGCCGGCGCGGAGCAGGCCGCCGCGCGCGATCTCGAGCACGGCGATGTCGATCGACGGGTCGGAGAGCACCGTGCGGGTGGCGACGGGGCCGGTCATGTCACCCTCGACCGTCCGCTGGCCGTCGATGTAGACGCCGTCGGTGGTCGTGAAGCCCGGCGTCATGCCGCCCATCTTGCAGATGTGCGCGAGCATGCGGCTCGTCGTCGTCTTGCCGTTGGTGCCGGTCACCGCGGCGATGGGCACGACGGTCGGCGTGCCGGGCGGGAAGAGCATGTCGATCACCGGGCCGGCGACGTCGCGCGGGCGCCCCTCGCTCGGCGCGCTGTGCATGCGGAAGCCGGGCGCCGCGTTCACCTCGCAGATGGCGCCCCCGTGCTTCTTGTACGACTGCGTGATGTCGGCGGTGAGGAAATCGACGCCCCCCACATCGAGTCCGATCGCCTGGATGGCGCGCTGCGCCATCTCGACGTTGTCCGGATGGATCACGTCGGTCACGTCGGTCGCGGTGCCGCCGGTGGAGAGATTGGCGGTGGAGCGGAGGTACACCGCCTCGCCCTTCGCGGGGACCGTCTCGGCGGTGTAGCCCTTCTCGGCGAGCAGCCGCACGGCCTGCGCATCGAGCTCGAGCCGCGTGAGCACCTTCTCGTGGCCGATGCCGCGCCGCGGGTCCTGGTTCACGATCCCGATGAGCTCGGCGATGGTGTGTGTCCCGTCGCCGACGACATGGCCGGGCGTGCGGCGGGTGGCCGCGACGAGCGTGCCGTTCACCACCAGCAGCCGGTGGTCGTCACCGGTGATGTAGCTCTCCACGAGCACCGAGCGCGAGACCTCCTGCGCGGCCGCGAAGGCCGTGCGCACCGCGTCCTCGGTGGTGAGGTGGATCGCGACGGCGCGGCCGTGGTTGCCGTTGTACGGCTTCACGACCACCGGGTAGCCGATGCGCCTGGCCGCGCGCGCCGCGCCGTCCGCGCTCTGCACGAGTTCCTGCTTCGGCACCGGGAGGCCGAGCGTCGCGAGGATCTTGTTGGTCTCCTCCTTGTCGCTCGCGAGCTCCACGGCGATGTGCGACGTGCGACCGGTGACCGTCGCCTGGATCCGCTGCTGGTACTTGCCGTACCCGAGCTGGATGAGTGACTGGCTGTTGAGGCGCAGCCACGGGATCCCGCGCGCCTCCGCGGCCTGCACGATGCTCGCCGTGCTCGGCCCGAGCGCGCGGCGCTGGGCGAACCGGATGAAGCCATCGCGCTCCTTCTCCCAGTCGAACGGTTCGTCGGCGGGCGCGCGGACCTCGTCGGGGAGGAGCGAGTTGAGGAGCCGCATGGCGAGTTCGCCGGCCTCGAGCCCCTCGTCGCGCTGCTCGTACTCGTAGATCACGTGATAGACGCCGTCGCGCCCGGCGCCGCGCGTCTTGCCGAACGTGACCTTCAGTCCCGCGACGTTCTGCAGCTCGATGGCGACGTGCTCGAGCACGTGGCCGAGCCACGTGCCCTCGTCCTCGGTCATGCGGCGGATGAACCCGCCGGGCTCGCCGTAGGAGCAGCCATGCTCGCGCAGGCCGGGGAGCGCGGCGAGGAGCCCATCGATGAACCCGCGTCCGAGCCGCGAGGTGGGCCACGCCTCCAGGGCCTCGAGGTCGAGCTCGAGCCGGATGACGGGGAAGTGCGCGTAGAGCGAGGGGCCGACGTAGACTGCGCGGTCGAGGACTCTCATGCCCCCAAAGCTGGCACTAGCCCTTCGACGCCGCGAGGGTGCCGGCGGACGCGGCCCGGGTGTGGAGGTTGAACGTCGCGCCGCGGATCAGCACGTGGAGCGTGATGCCGAGCATCGAGACCGGATCGCTCGGGCCGGCCTGGTCCATGCTCGAGAACATCAGCTTCTCGGCGTCGACCACCGTGAGCGTGCCGCTCCCTTCGACCTCGACCGTCTGGTCCGGCCCGATGAACGCCGCCGTGTCCTCGTCCAGCCCGAGGCCGATGAGGAACGGGTTGAACGCGAGCGCCGTGATGAGGCGGCCGAGGCGGTTGCGCTGGGTGAAGTGCTGGTCGATCACCACGCGGTTGGTGAGCCCGAGCCCGGGGGCGAGCGTCACCGAGCCGGCCTGCGGCGTGACGTTGTCCTCACCGAAGGCGATCATGTGCTCGGAGAGGAAGCTCGCGCCCGCGCTCGTGCCCGCGATGTGCGCGCCGGCCGCGTTCCGCTCGCGGAGCAGTCGCGCGACGTCGGTCCCGCCGATGAGCGTCGAGAGCCGCAGCTGGTTGCCGCCGGTGAGGAAGATGCCGTCGCACTCGGCGATCGCGTCGAGGCGGTTGCGCTCGTACGCATCACGGCGCGTGTCGAAGTCGACGACATGGGTCTCGCGCGCGCCGAGGTCGGTGAAGATCCGCCGGTACCGCTCGCCGGTGTCCTCGAGCCGGGACGCGGTGGGGATCACCATGATGCGCGCATCGCGGCCGCCGCAGAGCTGCACGAAGCGGTCGAGGATCACGCGGTCGTGCTCCTTCTGTTCGCCGCCGCCGATGGGGATGATCCAGCCGCGCGCCTTGCCCGCCGGCACCTTGGACGGACTCATGCGGACCTCGCGGTCGCCGCGTCACCCGCGGGGTGTTCGAACACGCCATGCGCACGGAGCATCCCATCCGCCATGTGCCACTTGCCGTCTGCCATCACGTGACTGATCACTCCGGTGTCGTCGAGCGCGACCAGGTCCGCATCGGCGCCGACGGTGAGGTGTCCCTTGCGCGCGAGCCGCAGCAGCCGCGCCGGATTGCGGGTGAAGGCGGGCAGCACGCGCTCGAGCGGCTGGCCCGCGGCCAGTAGGGCCGCGAGCGTCCGCGCGAGGTCGCCCGGGTCGCCGACCCCCATGCGCGCGACACGCCCGTCGGCATCGAACTCGGGCAGGCAGCCGCCGCCGTCGGAGCTGATGGTCACGCGCTCGGCGGGTGCGCCGGAGTCGAGATAGCGCGCGAGCGCGTCCTCGGCGCGATAGGCGTCCTCGCCCTCGCCGACGGGGAATGCCGTGATGTCGACGTGCGACCCGGCCTTCGCGAGCGCGATCGCCTCGTCGAACAGCGCCTTCCGCCGATTGACGTGCGTGGGGTGGAACACGCGCCGCGGCAGCTCCGAATGCTCGAGCGCCTCGCGGATGGGCTCGAGACCGCGAACGCCGTCGCCCACGTGCAGGTGCACGAGGCCCGCCTTGCCGGTCATGAGCCCGCCGACGTGTGCCTCGCTCGCGAGCCGCAGCAACTCGTCGCGCGTGGGCTGCGACGACCGGTGGTCGCTGATGGCGGTCTTCGCGCCGATGATGCACTCGATGCTCGCGAGGTCGCCGCGCACCGTGCCGGTGATCGTCACGGGCGGCACGTGATAGCCGGCGGTCCACGCCCAGGCGGAGAGCCCCTCGTTGCGGAGCGCCTGCACCGCGGTGACGAGCTCGCGCGGATGGCGGGTCGCGTCGTCGGTGCCGAGCAGCGCGACGACGCTCGTGACCCCGCCGCGCGTGAAACGCGAGAGGCCGAGCGGTGGCACCTTGGTCTCGGGGCCCGCCTCGCCGCCGCCGCCCGTGAGGTGGACGTGCAGGTCGATGAGGCCAGGGATCACACGCGCCCCGGCGAGGTCGACGACACGTACCCCGAGCGACGCGCCGAGCGCGGGCCGCTCCGTGCCCATCCACGCGATGCGACCGCCGGCGATCAGCAGGTGCGACATGCCGAGCGGCTCGGGGGCGTACACGCGGGCATTGGTCAGCAAGGTGAGCACGCCCGAAAGCTAGCGTCGCCGGTGCCGCTTTTGGACCGGACGATCCGGCGCTACCCTGCGGCGCGCCGCGGGGTCATCGTTGGCGGCGGAGCCACTCCAGCGGATCCACGGCCACGCCGTCCTTGGGCCGCATCTCGAAGTGGAGCCGGGGCGGCAGGTCGGGGTCGGACTGGCCCACGGTGCCGATCACGTCGCCCTTGGCGACCTTCTGCCCGCGACGGACCGTCGCGGTCTGCAGCGACATGTAGAGCGAGTACGCGCCGCCGCCGTGCTGGATGATCACCGCCATGCCGTAGGTCCCCGACTGCTCGGCGAGCGCGATCTCGCCCGCCTGCACCGCCTTCACCGGCGTGCCGAGCGGCGCGCTGATCCCCACGCCGTTCCAGCGGATCGACGTGCTGTTGCTCGGGTTCATCAGGCGCCCGAAGCGGTAGATGATGTTCCCCTGCACGGGCCAGTCGAGCTGGCCGATGTCGGCAGTGGTCAGCGCGCGCGGGACCGGCGCCGCGTTGGGCCGCGACTCGGCGCGCCGGCGCGATTCCTCGAGCGCCGCGATCACGCCGGCGAGCCGCTGCTCGTCGCGCTGCACCTGCTTGAGCCGGTCCTCGGCCTGCTTCGCCTGCTGCTGGATCTGCGCGAGCGTCCGGCCGCGCTGCAGCTCGAGGCGGCGCAGGCGCGCCTCCTCCTCCGCCTTCTGCTTCCGGTTGGTCTCCATGTCCGACCGCAGCCGCACCAGCAGGAACCGCTGCGCGTTGATCTGCCCGGTCAGCGACTCGACCCGCTTCACGAGCGCGCGGTCGCGCTGCGCGACGAGGTGCAGGTACTTGTACCGCGCGACGAGCGACCCGAACGACTCCGCCGAGAGCAGTGCCTCGAAGATGAACAGCGGGCCGCGCTTGTAGATCTCCTGCACGCGGCGCCGCAACGTCGCCCGCTTGATCGCGAGCTCGTCCTGCGTGCGCGCGAGACTGACGTTGACGTTCTCCACCTCCTCCACGAGCGACCCGAGCTGCTGGTCGAGCGAGCGGACCACGCGCGACGTGGCCTGCGCCTGCCGCTCGATGTTGGCGCGCTCGGCCGACACGTCGCGCGCACTCGACTGGAGGCGCCGCATGCGCGCCTCGAGGTCGATGCGCTCCTGTCGCAGCCGTTCGAGCTCGGCCTGCTCCTGCCGCAGGCGTTCGGCCGCCTGGGCGGCGGAGGGCGGGAGCGCCTGCGCGCGCAGCGATCCCCCGAGGGCGGCGAGCAGCCCGAGGCCGGCGCAGAGCATGCGCGCGCCCGCGGCCATCGGCTCAGACCTTCTGCAGGTGCCGGCCCACGCTCACGGCGCTCCCGAGGAGGCCGATGAGGGCGCCGACGAGCACACCGAGCACGGCGACGCCGCCGTTGAAGTACGTCGCCTGCACCACGTACTGGCCGACGAACTGGAACGTGAACCACGTGAGCGCCAGCGCGAGGACCCCGCCGAGCAGCCCCTTGAGGAACCCCTCGATCAGGAACGGCGCGCGGATGAACCCGTTGGTCGCGCCGACCAGCCGCATGATGCGGATCTCGCGGCTCCGCGCGAGCACCGCCATCCGGATGGTCGATCCGATGATGATGATCGCGACCGCGGCGAAGGTCAGGCCGAGCGAGATGCCGACCGCCGTGGAGATGGTCCGCAGGCGATGCAGCTTCTCCACCCACTCCTCGCCGTAGCGGATGTCGTCGATGAAGTCATAGACCTCGAGCCGCGTCGCGATGGCCTTCACGCTCGCCGGATCGCGGTAGCCCTCCTTGAGCCGCACCTCGATGGAAGCCGGCAGGATCCCCGCCTCGAACACGTCCTCGAACTCCCCGAGTTCGCGGCGGGCGCGGTCGAGGGCCTGCACCTCGGAGACGAGCCGGACGCTCGCGACCTCGGGGAACGCCCCGATGTCGCCCACCGCGGCCGCCGTCGCCTCCGGGTTGGTGCCCTCGGCGACGAAGCCGCGGATCTCCACGCGCTCCTCGATGTCGGCGAGCGCGTTGCGGAGATTGAGCGCGACGAGCCCGAAGAGGCCGAAGGCGAAGAGCGAGAACGCGATGGTGGTGACGCTCAGCGCGCTGAGCATCGGGGCGCGCTTGAAGGCACGGAGCGCCTCGCGGACGGCGAGGTTCATCGGGGCGCCTCGTCGTCGGCCTGGCCCGCCGACTCGCCCGGCGGCGCGTGGAGCGCGGGCTCGGCGAGCGGCCCCGGCACCGGCGGGTCGAACTCGTCGCCCTCGGCCGGATGCGTCGCCCCGCTGTCGAACACGAGCTTGCCGCGGTTCATCTCGAGCGTGCGGAACGCGTGGGTCCTCACCGTCGTGAGGTCGTGCGTCGCCATGAGCACCGCCGTGCCGGTGGCGTTGATGTCGCGGAGCAGCTGGAAGATGCCGCGCGTGGCGCGGTCGTCGAGGTTGCCGGTGGGCTCGTCGGCCAGCAGCACGAGCGGGTCGTTCACGAGCGCCCGCGCGATGGCGACGCGCTGCTGTTCGCCGCCCGAGAGCTCGTGCGGGAGCGCCGTGGCCTTCGCGGCGAGCCCCACCTGCGTGAGCACGCGCGCGACCTTCGGTCCGATCGACTCCGTGGCGGTGCCGATCACCTCGAGCGCGAACGCCACGTTCTGCTCCGCCGTCCGGTCCTCGAGCAGGCGGAAGTCCTGGAACACCACCCCGAGCCGCCGGCGGAGGGCGGGGATCTGGTGCCGGGTCATGGTCGCCGAGCTCTGGCCGGCGACCTTCACCTCGCCCGACGTGGGCCGCTCGTCGACGTAGATGAGCTTGAGCACCGTGCTCTTGCCGGCGCCCGACGGACCGGTGAGGAACACGAACTCGCCGCGATTGACGTGGAACGAGACGTCGTCGATCGCGGGCCCGCCCTTCGGGTACTGCTTCGTGACATGCGAGAAGCGGATCATCGGGTCACTTGAGGGCCTGCTCGAGGTCGGCGATGAGGTCGCCGGCGTCCTCGAGCCCGACACTGAGGCGCAGGAAGCCATCGGGGATCCCGATGCGCGCGCGCTCGGCGGACGTCATCTTGGCATGCGAGGTGTAGCGCGGTTCGCTCACGAGCGAATCCACGCCGCCGAGGCTCGGGGCGTGGGTCACGAGCCGGAGCCGGCGCAGGAAGCGCTCGGCCGCCTTGCCGCCGCCGGCCAGCTCGAGCGCGAGCATCCCGCCGAAGCCGTCGAGGATCTCGGAGGCGACCTTGTGGTCCTCGTGCGTGGAGAGCCCGGGATAGTGCACGCGCTTGAACTCCTTCCGCGCCTGCGCCCACTCGGCGATCGCCATCGCGTTCGCGTTCTGCCGCTGGACCCGCACGTCGAGCGTCTTCATGCCGCGCTCCAGCATCCAGAGGGCGAACGGGTCGGGCGTCTGGCCCCAGAGCATCTCCTTCTGCAGCACCTCCTCGATGTAGGGCTGCGAGCCCGCGACCACGCCGGCGAGCACGTCGTGATGCCCGTTCAGGTACTTGGTCGCCGAGTGGATGACGACGTCGGCGCCGTGCTCGATGGGGCGGAAGTTCACCGGACTCGCGAAGGTCGAGTCGACGACGAGCGCGAGGCCCTCGGCCTTGGTGAGGTACGAGATGGGGCGCAGGTCGATCACGCGGCAGGTCGGATTGACCGGCGACTCGACGAACACCGCGCGGGTCTCCTTGCGCTGGCGCTTGCGGAAGGACCGCGGCTCGAACGGATCGACGAGCGTCACCTCGATCCCCATCGCCGCGAACTCCTCGAGGAAGAGCCGGTGCGTGCCGCCGTAGATGTACATCGACGAGAGCAGGTGGTCGCCGGGCCGGAGCAGCGCGAGGAGGGCGCACGCGGTCGCGCCCATCCCGCTCGAGAGCACCAGCGACGCCTCGGCGCCCTCGAGCAGCGCGAGGCGCTTCTGCACGCGCTCGGCGTTGGGCGTGTTGCCGTAGCGCGTGTACTTGAGCCCGTCGGCGGTGCCGAGGGCCTGCAGGTGGTTCACCGACTGGACGAGCGGGGCGACCACCGGGTCGCCGGGGCGGTGCGCATCGCGCGCGCCGTGGATGGCGAGCGTGGCGAGGGCAGGGCCTTTGCTGGACTTCGCGCGGGACACGGGGGACCTCAAGCGAGATTCGTGGTGAGCACCGGACGGTGATCGACGTCCATCTTGACGAGGCGCACGATCTCGGTGATCGCGACGCCGGCGAGATCGCGCACGACGACGCCGCCCTTGGGCAGCGTCCCATCGTACACCGCGGGCGCGAGTTCGTGGCGCCGCGGGCCGTACACCCACACGAGCTCGCCGTCCTCGATGAGCCGCATCCGCGCGTCGTCGGGCCGCACCCGGATGAGCGGGCCGCGTTCGGCGTCGTCGCGGCGCGTCGCGATGTAGCCGACGACCTGCAGCGGGAGGAACGCGCGCGACATCAGGCGACCTGGCCGAGCGGGCAGAACCGGTCGTGGTCGCGGCGGACGAGGCGACGGCGCGCGAGCGAGTCGAGCAGTTCGCGCGCTTCCTCGGCGGACAGCCCTGCGTCCTCGGGGAGCTGCTCGGCGCGGGCGCTGCCGTTCCGCATCACGTGCTGCCACAGCTGCCGTTCGCGGTCGGTCACCGCGCCCACGAGGCGCGCCGAGCCGTCGGGGAGCTGCAGCACGAGCGCGAGGCCGTGCGCGAGCAGCACCGACTCGATCGCATCGAGGTGGCCGTCGTTCACGCCGCGGAAGATCACGTATCCGTCCCGCGACGGATGCTCGCCGGAGATCGGCATCATGAGCTTCGCGACGAACTCGTCGGCGCAGGAGCGGTCGAGCACGCCGATGTGGGTGAAGTCGATGAACGCGACCGAGCCGTCGGCGAGGCCGGCGAGCTGGGCCTCGATGACCGACCGCACCGCGGCGCCGGTGCGGCGCGTCACGAGGTCGTGATACGGGATGGCCAGCGCGTCGAGCGCCGACTGCACGTCGATGTGGGTCATGGACGCACCACCTTCTTCGGGATGATGACCTGCAGCTGCGACCCGGGGAAGAACGGGAGGCCGTCGGTGCGCGCCTCGTCCTCGTCCCACTCGGGGATCACCGGCGCGATGCGCGAGGTGCCCGAGCGCAGCGTGAACTTGCCGTCGAAGCGATGGGCGTAGCCGCGGATCCCCTTGAGCCCCTGCCCGCGGCCCGGGTCCTGGAGGCGGCTCACGCCGTTGATCACCGCGCTCTCGAGCGCGATGCCGTCGTCCCACCGGTCGGAGAGGGCGCGCGCACGGCTCGTCTCGAGCGAGCGGCGGAAGCCGATGCCCGCGTCGTTCACGGCGATCTGCACCACGTCGCGGCCGACCCGCCGCTTGGCCCAGTTGTAGAGCTGCACCATCACCCAGCCGCCGCGCCCCGCGTGCTCGATGATGTTGGAGCACGCCTCGGACAACGTCATCACGAAGCTCATCGTCGCCCGCGGGTCGAGGTCGAGCTTCTGCGTGAGGATCTGCGTCGCCTTCTCCTGGATCCGGCCGACGATCGCGTGCACGTCCTCGTTCTTCGCGACGGGCGTGACCTCGAGGAGCACGTCCGAGTTGCCGGCGGCGCGCGGGCGCGGCAGCGTGCCGCGGATGGTGTAGAGCTCGTCGGCGTACTTGAAGAAGTCCGACCGGCTCCAGTAGCTCGTCGTATCCGGCTCCTCGGGCGGCGCGAAGTCGGGCTTCGCCTCCCGGGCCTGGGCGAGGCAGAGCAGGGCGGTGAGCCCGTAGGGGGTCGCGAACCGGCAATGGCGCGCGTCGACCAGCACCTTCGCGTCCGCAGGGACCGCGGCGAGCTGCTCGATGACGGACTCGAAGCTCTGCTCGTCGAGCGACGCGGGAACGGTGATGACGGCGGTCACGGCGTGTGGAGTTCTCCCCGGAGGTGTTGGGCGAGGCCGGTCGCGCCCCGATGCTCGACATTGCGCGCCGCGGCCTGCATCGCGGCCCGCAACGCGTCACTCATTATATCACCCGCGAGCAACCGCGAGAAATAGGTCGCGCCCCACACATCGCCGCACCCGGTCGGATCGCCGGGCCCGTCCACGCGTGCCGCCACGGCCGGCACCAGCGCCGTGCGGAGCGGGCCCGCGCCCGGACGCGGGGCCGCCCGCACCTCCCGCCGCAGGTCGTCGAGCCGCGTGAAGCCGGGCTCCGCGAAATAGACGACGCCACGCTTGCCCAGGGTAACGAGCAGGTTGCGCACGCCGGCCCCCATCGCCGTCGCGGCGAGGGCGAGCCCATCGGGCGCCATCATCGCGAGTTCGTCCTCGTTCACCTGCAGGAGGTCGAAGCAGGCGCACCACGCGGCGACCTCGGGGAGCGGCCGGTAGGTGCGTAGCCCGCTCGCTTCCACCGCGAGCACCAGCGAATGCAGGTCGCAGTAGATCGGCCCCTTGAACTGCGTGCGGATGAGATGCGCCGTGGCGAGGTCGAGCTCCCAGCCGCTGATGAGGTTGATGTACAGCGCGTCGAGGTCCCGGAGCAGCGGCTGCAGGCCCGCCCAGGTCCACGGCGGTACGCCGCCGCTCAGCACCTCGCTCCGCCGTTCGTCGGAGTGATAGCGGAGCTCCACCGTGTTGTTCGCCTGCGGGACCTCGATCGGTTCCGCGTCGGGGGCCAGGTGGCGCAGGGTGCGCAGGAAGCGCCGCGCCTCGACGATCCGGTCGCTGCCGACCTTGGCCAGCGGCACCAGCTCCCAGTCGTCGGCGAGGGCGGCATCGCAGGCGCTGAGGGCATAGGTGATCCCGCCCCACTCCTCCACGGCCGCCTGCCGCACGTCGCGACCGTGGATCACGTCCCACACGAGGGTGCCGATGACGCCGAGCCGCTTCCGGCGCGACGGGGCGGACGCGCTCACGCCAACCCGTGCGCCTGCGCGAAGGTCGCGATCGCTCCCACCACGCCGGCGTTGCCGTCGAGGGCGCCCGGCACGATGCGGCACGCCGCCACCGCCGGCGCGAACGCCCGGCGCCGCACCTCGGCGCGCAACGGCTCGAACAGCGCGTCGCCGGCCTGCGTCACCCCGCCGGCGATGACCACGACCTCGGGGTTGAAGATGTTGAGGAAGTTCGCCACGCCGATCCCGAGGAACTTCGCCGTGTCGCGCACCACGTGGCCCGCGAGCTCGTCGCCCCGGTGCGCCGCGGCGTAGACGCGCGCCGCCGTGAGCTGGCTCAGGTCCCCATCGACGAGGGACGGCATGATGGACTGCTCACCCCCGGCCAGCGCCTCGCGCGCCCGCTGCGCGATCGCCGGACCCGAGGCATACGCCTCGAGGCAGCCGTAGTTGCCGCAGCCGCAGCGCCGCCCGTTGGCGTCGATGGTGGTGTGGCCGAGCTCGCCCGCCGCATCGCTCGCACCATGGTAGAGCCGCCCGTTGAGGATGATCCCGCCGCCGATGCCCGTCCCGATGGTCAGCCCGACCACGTGCCGCGCCCCCATCGCCGCGCCGATCCACCACTCGCCGAGCGTGGCGCAGTTCGCATCGTTGTCCAGGGTTGCCGGGAGCTTCACGCCGTCGGCGACCTTGTCGCGGAGCGGGAAGTTCGTCCACCCGAGGTTCGGGGTGAAGATCACGAGGCCCTGCGCGCGGTCGAGCGGTCCGGGCGAGCCGATCCCGACGCCGAGGAACGCGTCGCGCGTCGCGCCGGTCGCGGCCATCGTCTCGGCGATCACGCGCTCGGCCAGCAGGACCATGCGCTCGACCACCGAGTCGCCGCCGAGGTCGGCGCGCGTCGGGATCGAGTGCATCGCGTACTGCGTCGCCCCATCGGCGCTCATCGCACCGGCGACGATGTTCGTGCCGCCGAGGTCGATGCCGATGATGAACCGCCCCGCCGTGTCCGCCCGGCCCGTGCTCCCGGTCACCACTCCTCCGCGTTCTCCTGTCGTCCCGTGCGAGCGCTGGCTAGCTTACGCCGCATTCACCGCGCCCTCGCGCGGCCACACAAAGGTAACGCCCCGCCCATGCGCCTGTCCGTCGTCCTCACCACGTACAACCATCCGGAGTGGCTGGAGAAGGTGCTCTGGGGGTACGAGGCGCAGCGGTTCCGCGAGTTCGAGCTGCTGGTGGCCGATGACGGGTCCGATGACCGCACGCGCGAGGTGCTGGAGCGGATGCGTCCGCGGGTCGGGTTCGCGCTGCACCACGTGTGGCAGCCGAAGGACGGCTTCCGGAAGTGCACGGTCCTCAATGCGGCGATCGCGCGCTCGACGGGCGAGTACCTCTTCTTCTCCGACGGCGACTGCATCCCGCGGAACGACGTGCTCGAGGTGCACGCGCGGCTGGCGCGGCGCGGGCGGTTCCTCTCCGGCGGGTACCTCAAGCTGCCGATGGAGACCAGCCAGGCGATCACGCCGGACGACATCCGGGCCGGACGGGCGACGGACTTCGCGTGGCTCCGCGCGCACGGCACGCCCTCGGAGAAGCGGTCGCGGCGACTCACGTGGGGACCGGTGATGGCACTGCTCCTCGACACGTTCACGACGACCCGGGCGAGCTTCAACGGGCACAACGCGAGCGTGTGGCGTGACGACCTCGTGCGCGTGAACGGGTTCGACGAGCGGCTCGAATGGGGCGGTCTCGATCGCGAGCTCGGCGAGCGGCTCGAGAACGCGGGCGTGCGCGGCACGCAGGTGCGGCACCGGACCATCGTCGTGCATCTCGACCACGGGCGCGGGTACAAGCGCCCCGAGGCCATGGCGCGCAACCGGGCGATCCGCGACGAGGTCGCGGCCAAGCGGCTCACGCGCACCGAGCACGGGCTCGACCGGCACCTTCCCCGACCGGACGGCCGATGAGCGGGCGCCCCACCGCGATCATCTTCCGCAAGCGGATCCTTCCGTGGAGCGAGACGTTCATCGCGGCGCAGTCCGGGGCGATGACGCGCTACCTGCCGGTGCTCGTCGGCTACTCGCGCGACCCGAGTGGCGCGGCGTACATCGTCGGGCGGCCGCAGCTGCTGCTGGACGAGCACAGCTGGTTCCCGGCCCTCGAGAAGCTCCTGCTCAAGGGCGCGGGACGCGCGCCGCGGCGCTGGCTCCGCGCCATCGCCGACACCGCGCCGGCGGTGCTCCATGCGCACTTCGGGTCGAGCGCACTGCCCGCGAGCCGCATCGCGAAGGCGCTCCGGATCCCGCTCGTCGTGACCTATCACGGCATGGACATCACCGTGCGCGCGAGGACCGAGGCCGAGGCGGCGCGGCGCCGCGCCGCGTTCGCGGCGGCGGACCGGGTGATCGCGGTGTCGCAGTTCATCAAGGATGCGCTCATCGCGGCGGGATGTCCCGAGGAGCGGATCACGCTGCACTACATCGGCGTCGACACGGCGAAGTTCACGCCGGGGACCGAGCCGCGGTCGGCCACCGAAGTGCTGTTCGTGGGGCGGCTGGTGGAGAAGAAGGGCGTGATCCACCTCGTGCGGGCGATGGCGGAGGTGCGGCGGGCCGTTCCGGCGGCGGAGCTGGTGATCGCGGGCGATGGGCCGCTCCGCGAGGGGCTCGCGCGCGAGGCCGCGCAGCTCGGCGTGCCGGCGCGCTTCCTCGGAGTGCAGACGCCCGCGCAGGTGCAGGGGCTCATGCGCCGGGCGGCGGTGCTCGCCGGGCCGTCCATCGCGGACGAGCGAGGGAATGCCGAAGGACTGCCCATCACGTTCCTCGAGGCGCAGGCGAGCGGCCTGCCGCTCGTGGTGTCGACGTCGGGGGGCACGGGGGAGGGGGTGCGGGATGGCGTGACGGGGTATCTGTTCTCGCCGGGCGATGAAGCAGTGCTCGCGGCGCGGCTCACGGCGCTGCTGCAGGATGCGGGGTTGCGGGAACGGATGGGGGTCGCGGCGCGCGAGCACATGACCGCGAACTTCGACCTCGTGCGGCAGACGGCGCGGCTCGAGGAGCTGTACGCGCGACTGCGGACGTGAGGCGTGATGCAGGATGCGGGACCACCACTATCGGAGAGGGTGACATGGGGCGCGTGATCATTCGCTATTCCCTCGTGCTCGGGGTGCTCTGCGGTGCGGCGCTGCGCGGCGACGCGCAGGAGACGCGCGTGGCGCGGGTCGGGACCGCGATGACCGGGACCCTCTCGGCGCAGGACCCCAAGTACGGGTCGCGCGGCGCGTTCCAGGCCTGGCGGTTCGAGGCCAAGGCCGGGTCGCGGTATCAGGTCACCATGAAGTCGGGCGACATCGACGCCTACGTGTGGGTGGCGCGGCTCGTCGGCGGGATCACCGAGGAGATCGCGGCCGACGACGACGGGGCGGGTGACACGGACGCGCGGCTCCGCTTCCGCGCGTCGACGGCAGGCACGTACATGATCGTCGCCCAGTCGCTGGAGGTCGCGGCGGTCGGCGCGTACGAGCTGCGCGTGGAGGAACTCGCGCCGAGCGCCCCGGCGGTGGCGGTCGCGCTCAAGATCGGCGAGGCGAAGGAAGGGGCGCTCGACGACCGCAGCCCGGTGATGGAGGAGGGACGGATCGAGGTGCCCTACCAGCTCTACGCGTTCAGCGGGCGCGGCCAGCGCGTGCGCGTCGCGGTGCGCTCGGGCGCGTTCGACGCCTCGATGCGGGTCACCCGCGTGACCGCGTCGGGTGAGGAGGAGGTCGGCACCGACGACGACAGCGGCGGCGGCACCGATGCGCAGATGATCTTCATCGCCAACGGCGACTATCGCGTGTACGCCAAGCCGCTCGAGGCGGACAAGTCGGGGCCGTTCACCGTCTCCATCAGCGAGATCCAGGTCCGTCCCGTCGCGTCACGGCCGCTCACCCTCGGGCAGATGCTCGAGGCGTCCATCGAGTCGAGCGACCCCGAGCTCGATGACGGCCGCAACTTCCACCAGTACGCCGTCACCGCACGCCCGGGTGAGCGCTTGGTCATCACGCTCCGCTCCAAGGCCTTCGACGCGTTCCTCGACTGGGGCAGCATCGCGCCGGGCGGGTTCGAGTCCGTGTCGACCGACGATGACAGCGGCGGCGACACCGACGCCAAGCTCGATGTGGTGATGCCGGCCGACGGGACCTACGTCATCCGGGTGTACGGCCTCGAGCGAGGGAAGCTGGGAGCGTACGCGCTGATGGTGGAGCGGCGGGCGAGCAAGTGAGGACGAGGGAAGGCTGAGCGCCGGGAGCCGGACGGTCCACCACGCTAGTCCACCTGGAGCACCGCCAGGAACGCCTCCTGCGGGATCTCCACGGCGCCCACCGACTTCA
>CAYXGS010000034.1:0-35766 GCA_964464585.1 uncultured Gemmatimonas sp.
TGCGTCGGCTCCCGGCATCTCGCGCGCCGGCTCGGCCAGCTCCGCCTCCTCGAGGTACCGCAGTCCGAGCGCGACGAGTTCATCGCGCGCCACCCCCGCGGCGGCGGGCCGCGCGCGCAGCGACTCGCGGAGCGTCTCGGCGAGCGAGGGGCGACGGCCCGGCGAGCCCGAGGACTCGCGCCGCACCATCTCGGGCCGCCGCATGTCGAGATGGAAGTGCAGCGCCTTCCGCTGCAGCTCGCGCAGCGCCTTGTGGTCGAGTTCGCGCGCGATGTGCCGCGGCACGTTCCGCGCGACCAGCCGCACGACCTTGCCGTCGATGCCGCCGCCGATCCGCGCGACCGCGTGCTGGATCGCCGCGTCGAGGTCGGCGGCGCTCATCCCCCGTCCCTCGACCGGCGTCAGGTCCATCACCGGCCGGCTCGGCGGCAGCGGATGGAAGGTCTGCTTCCCCGTCGACAGGTCGCGCTCGATCATCCCCTTCCCCGGGAGCTTCGCCGCGCGCTCCTCGGCGAGCTCGCCCCAGGGGTTGGAGCTCGTGTACTCGATCGACCCCGAGTAGTAGACGTGGTCGGCGATCCGCTTGTAGACGTGGTAGTGGCCGAGCGCCACATAGTCCCAGCCCGCGCGCGTGACCTCCTCGAGCGGGATCTGCATCGCCGCGCGATCGGAGTCGTCGGCCGCGGGGAGCGCGCCCTTCACCTCGCCGTGCATGAGGAGCACGTTGTACTTCACCGACGGATCGGGTGTGAGCTCGACCGTGCCCGGCGGCAGGTCGGGGACCGCGAGGACCGCGAGATCGAGGTGCGGGAAGTGGATCCGCCGCGCATCGCGGTCGGCGACGTAGATCGGCAGCGCCGGGAGCGTGAGCGCCCCCGTGTCGGCGTCGGGTGCGCGCCCGGCGCCGCTGTCCCCGCCGCGGGCGATGAAGCCCTGCTCGAAGAGCCGCAGGATGCAGATCGTCTCGGTCGAGCGCGGCATGTCGTGATTGCCCGCGACGACCACGATGTGCGTCGCCGGCAGCGCCTCGACGAGTCGCGAGAACTGCCGGAACGCGTGCAGGATCGCCGTGTTGGTCGGGCGGACCGTGTGGAAGACGTCGCCGCCGATGAGGATCACGTCGGGCGCGAGCTGGATGAGCTTGTCCACCGCACGCGCGAACGCCTGCGCGACGTCGGCTTCGCGCTGGTTGATGCCCGCCGGCGTCTGCCGCTGGAACTGGCGGAAGCCGAGGTGCAGGTCGGAGAGATGGACGAGGCGCACGCGCAGGGGAATCTACGCGGCGCGGCGCTCAGCCGTACGGGTCGTCGGTGGCCGGCGCACGCAGCGCCGGCGGTCCGCGGCGCGCCGCGACCTCCGGCGTCGCGCGCTTCCGCAGGTGCGCCCGGAAGAAGGCCTTCACGTCGTCCGGCCGCGCCTGCAGCGTCCGGTTCCGCGCGCGCAGCACGCCATCCTCGTCCTCGCCGGCGAGGGCGAGCGCGTCCTGCACCCACCCGAGCGTCACCGTCGGGTCGAGGCGGCGGAGCGCCTTCGTCACCGCCTCCTCGAGCGTCAGCTCCGCGGCCTGCGGGAAGCGTTCCACGCCCTCGCGCCCCGTGAGCACCGCCGGACGCGGGAAGCGCACGAAGATCGGCTGGCCGAAGTGCGGGTGCCGCACCATCAGCTGGCCCTTTTCGAGCGTCGCGAGCCGCGCCTTCGTGGCCGGGGCGAGCGTCTGGTAGCCCGGCGTCGCGAGTTCGTCGGGATCCATCCGCCCGTAGAGCGACGTACCGCTGTTCCCCACCACGCGGCGATGCACCTGCGAGCGGAACTGCTGCGCGCCGAAGAGCACGAGGCCGAGGTACCGCCCCCGTTCGGCGATGTCGAGCAGCATCTTGCGGACGTACGTGTCGGGGCCGTCGGCCGGGGCGTACTTGTTCAGCTCGTCGACGAACACGACGACCTGGTCGACGCCGAGCTGCCGCTTCTCGAGGTGCTCGCGCAGCTGCGAGACCACCCGCGCGAAGACGAGGTCCTGCGCATCCTCCTCGAGGTTCGCGACGTCCACGACGTACACCGCGCGGTCCTCGAACGCCTTGAACGGGAGATCGCTCACCATCCCGTCGTCGGTCACGAGGCCCTTGCAGCGGGTGGAGATGTTCGAGAGCCGGTTGCGCACCTTCCGGATCGTCGCGACGTGGTGCGTGCGCCAGACGTCGGCGTTGCGCGCCTCCATCCCGCGGAGCAGCTCGCGGAACCAGAGCTCGAGGTCGGTGAACGAGCGCACCTCGTGCGCGCGCTCGAGGAACCCGGGGTCGGTGAAGGTCTGGTCGACGACCCGTTCCTTGATGAAGTCGATCAGCGCATCGGCCTTGGCGTCGATGTCGTCCTTGTTGAGCAGGACCTCGGCGTACTGCAGCGTCTCGCGGAGCCCCCACGTGAGGGGCTGCACGTTGTCCTGGAGCGCGTCGTGCGAGCGGAGCGTCGCGAGCTGCGTGCCGCGCGCGCTCCAGGGTGCGAAGTAGCGCACGTTGGCGAACGGGGCCGCCGGGATCCCCAGCGTCTCGTACATCGCGCGGTCCTCATCGGCGAGCGACGAGGCCGGCTGGTCGAGGAAGCAGAGGTCGGGACCCTTCACGTTGAAGCAGACCGCCGCGACCTTGCCCTTCGACGCAGGGAAGTGCGCGAAGATGCCCGAGAGGAGCCACTCGACCGCGCTCGTCTTGGTCGCGAGACCGGAGACGCCGGAGATGCTGAGGTGCGCCGCTTCGGGACCGAGCAGGAAATCAGCATCGAGGTGGATCGCGGCCTCTGTTCCACCCGCGCGATACAACCCCACCGGGATCCCGCGCGAGGCCGATCCGCCGACGTACGTGTCCATCCGCAGCGCGACCTGCACGTCGGCCTCGGTCGCGAGCTGCACCGTGCCCATCGGGACCGGCTGGAGCGGCTCCTCCGGCACGTGCCGCAGCACCGCGGCCGTGTAGAGACGGATCTCGGTGCGCTCGGTCGGGGCGATCGCGCTGGCACCCGGCTCGCCATCCGCGCCGAGCACGTCGTGCAGCGGCGTCTGGAGGTCGGTGTAGCCGAAGCCCTCGGTCACCACGCCGAAGATCCGCGGCAGCACGCCGATCACCGGCCGAGTGGACTCCACCACGACGATCGTCCCGATCCCGACCGGCGCATCGAGCGCGGTCCAGAAGTGGAACTCATGCGGCGTGTTGGGGCGCCGTTCGGTGGCGACGACGCGCCCGAGGACTGGTGTGCTCACGAGGGACTCACGAGTGGTACGAGGTGCTCATCGCAGGATGGCCGAAAGGTACTGCTCGCACTCGCGGACACCGTAGACCATCACGTCCCAGCGTGCATCGGGCAGCGACACCGGCGCCCGTTCGGCGAGGAGCCATCGCGAGACGAGGTCGGCACGCGAGGTGAGATCGGTGCTCACCGCGACCTCCACGCGCACGAGCCCGAAGAGCGGGCCACGGCCGCCCGCATCGCGCAGTCGCAGGTACCACGACGCGACCGGATGCCGGCGCGGCGACGAGAGACTCACGGCCGTCGTGCGTTCACCCTCGCGCAGGCCGAGCACGAGCGGCAGCGCCGCGGCATCGGCGTAGAGCGTGCGATGCGATTTCACGACACCGACCACGATCCCGCTGTGCGCGCCGGGTTCGCTGCCGCTGATCCCGCCATCGACGAGCAACGGACCGCGACCGCGCACCACCCACTCCCCGACGAGCGCGAGTTCCGCGGCCTCGCGTGCGCGCTGCACCGCGGTGAGTGCCCGCGCCGTGTGCTCCTGCGGATGCTGGAGCACCGCCGCGTCGTCGCGCACGCCGGTGTCGCGCAGCGGCACGCGGTCGCCGAGCGCGCGCACGACCGTCGGATCGAGCTGGGCGAGCGGCGCGTAGAGGGCTTGAGAGACGACCGGCGCGGACCAGGTGCGCGGCCGCCTGTCGACCCGTTCGCGGATGGCGGCCGCGACGGCGCCGTGCACGATCGGCACCGTGCCGGCATGCGCGAGCACCCGCGACCGCTGGATCCCGTCGAGGAAGGCGACGAATCCCTCGAGCGGCCCATCGGCGACGGGGCGCACCGCGATCGCCGACCCTTCGAGCGGCACGGCGGATTCGAGCCGCGGCGGATCGTCCGGTGTGCGCTGCGTCTCGAGCGTCCGGTCGCTCGCGCTCCCCCCCACTCCGCACTCGCGCAGCGCGCGAAGGGCGTCACGAACGCTTGCCGCCCCCTCTGACGGACCATAGCTTGGCCCCATGCGCCGATCCGTGCTCATCGCGAGCATCCTAGCCCTGCTCTCGGCATGCGACAAGCCGCAGGAGCAGCCCGCCCCCGACGTGCCGGCCGCACCGCAGACCGCGGTGACCCCGACGTCCACCATCCTGTTCGAGGTCTACGGCGCGAAGGAGGACCCGCGGGTCATCCCCATCGCCATCGCCGACGGTGGCCGGCTCGCGCCGCTGACCCTCGACGCGAACGGCTGGCGCCTGCTCGACTCGATGTTCTTCGCCAAGGGCGCGAAGCTCCCCATCTACCGGAACGGCGCCGAGGCGGGCGCGATCGTCATCGCGCGCGGGATGTGGACCGACGAAGGCGCGCTCTACACGCTCCCGGCCTGCCGCGCGCTCATCCCGCAGGCGGCGGGGACGCTCGAGGCCAAGGGCTTCGTCGAGGCGAGCGTGGAGTACCTCGCGTCCACGACGCCGCTGCTGCAGCCCAAGGAGCAGCGCACCGTGCCGCGCGAGTCCGAGACGCAGGGGCGCACCCTCGCCAACACCGTCGCCGCGGCGAAGCAGGTCGGCACGGAGGAGCTCGCCAGCCACGAGTTCATCTCGCGCTGGCTGCCCACCGGCGCCGGCCCGAGCGGGCGGACGCTCTTCGCGAGCTTCATCGACCCCAACGGGGGCGACGCCGGCGCCGGTGCCGGCCACACCGTGATGCTCATGGCGCTCGCCGAGGACTCCGCCGGCACGCTCGTGCCGAGCTACCAGCACGTCTCGAGCGGCGAGGCGCGCGGTGTGGAGATGCAGCGCCTCGTCAACCACGCCGACCTCGATGGCGATGGCGTCGACGAGATCCTGCTCGAGGAATGGAAGTACGCCGCGACGCCGGAGCTCGCCGTCCTCAAGTACTCGCAGGGCAAGTGGCGGCTGGTCTTCCGGGTCAGCCAGGACTGGTGCCTGGACGCGAAGCCCGCCGGCCGCGACTGATCAGTCGACGCCCATGTCCCACGCCTGCTCGAGATCGGCCTTCGAGTAGGCACGGAACGCGGTGAGCGTCGTCGTCTTGACGAGCCCCGGAACCTCGGGGAACCGCTCGGTCACGATGCGCGCGATGTCCTCGTACTCCTTGACCTTCACGATCACGACGAGGTCCCACTCGCCCGAGACCGAGTAGACATCGGTCACGCCGTCGATCCCCGCGAGGGCGGCCGCAGCCTTGGGGATCAGCCGGGGTTCGGCGTTGACGAGGACGATGGTCGTGATCATCAGGAGGCGGGGAACGGGGGGACGTTGAGGAACCAGAAGCCGGCGATCCGCGACTTGGCGTCGACCTCGATCATCAGGTCGCGGCCGACGCGCAACGCCTGCGACGACCGGGACGGACCGATGCGGAAGTGTATCGTCCGCTCGGCCTTGTCGGCTACCGCCCGGATGGCGGTATCCACCTCCACCGCAGCGAGTCCGGGTTGCGAACTCCGCGCCGGCACCCGGATCCGGGCCGCGCCGGCCGCCTGGGGCACCGCCAGCGCGTCCACCGTGCGGACGTCCGGCCACACCGCGACCTCCACCGACGCCAGCCGGCCCGCGACGAGCTCGATCATGAGCCAGGCGCCGTCGCCACCTTCGATATCCATCGAGCCGCTCAATCCCTCGGCCACGCCGGCGGACCGCAGCGTCACGCTCAGGATCTCCGTGTCCGCGTCCCACCGGTACTCCACCGGCGGCAGCTCCGATTCGTCGATCTCGTCCACGCGCACGTCGAGCGACACGGCAGTCTCCGGTTCAGGATGCCGCGACGCTAGCCCGCCGCGACGACCGCACCATCAGCGGAAATGTGCCGAGCGGTGCGCGACGCCGCACTCGGGAGTCTCCCCGAAGGTGGCGTCGGGGATTCACCGCGCCGCGATCGCGTCGGCGAGCGTCGCCACGCGCCGGCAGGCTTCCACCACCTGCGACTCGGCCGCGGCGTAGGAGATGCGCACCCAGTCCGGCGTGCGGAACGCCGAGCCCGGCACGATCGCCACGCCGTGCTCCTCGAGGAGCGTCGCGCAGAACGCCGCACCCGCATCCGGACCACCGCCCGGGACCTTCACGTAGAAGTAGAACGCGCCAGCGGGGTCGAGCACCGTGAGCGCCTTCGACGCGCGCAGGATCGGCAGGGCGGCATCGCGCCGATGCTTGAACTCCTTCACCATCGCCACGACGGCCGCGTCCACCGGCGCGCCGAGCGTGAGCGCGGCGAGCGCCGCATGCTGCGAGACCGTCGCGGCGTTGCTCGTCGTGTGCGATTGGAAGGCGTTCATCGCCTTGGAGACCGCGGGCGGGGCGATCGTCCAGCCGATCCGCCATCCCGTCATCGCGTACGCCTTGGCGACCCCGTCGACCACGATGAGGTTGTCACGCCGCGTCGCGACGTCGAGCGCGCCCACCGCGGGCGCATCGTACGCGATGTCCACGTAGATCTCGTCGCTGATCACCCACCACCCGCGTGCCGCGGCGAGGTCGAGGATGGCCTGCAACTCCGCCGGCGAGTACACGGAGCCCGTGGGATTGCTCGGCGAGTTGAGCATCAGCCCCTTGGTGCGCGGGGTCGCATGCCGTTCGAGCAGCGCGACATCCACCTTGTAGCCGTTCGCCGGCGCGCCGTGCACCTCGACCACCGTCGCCCGCGCGAGCGTGACCATCTCGTAGTAGCTCGTCCAGCTCGGCGTCGGGATCAGCACCTCGTCCCCGGGGCCGAAGAGGACCACGCACGCGTTGTAGAGTGACTGCTTGGACCCGTTGGACACGACGACCTCCGCTGCCGTGACCTTCGCGTCGCCCTTGAATCGCGCGTTGGCCCGCGTCGCGATCGCCTCACGGAGGGGCAGGATGCCCTCCACCGCGGTGTAGCGTGTGGCACCCTTGTCGAGCGCGACCTTCGCTGCCGTCCGGATCGGCTCCGGCGTGTCGAAGTCCGGTTCACCCGCGCCGAGATCGATGACCTCCCGCCCCTGCGCCTTGAGCGCCTTCGCCCGCTGCGAGACCGCGATGGTGGCCGATTCACGCAGGGCCGCGATGTTCGCCGACGGGTGGAACGCCAGGGGTCCGGGCACGAAGAGTCCTCCTCGAGGACGCGAGGGGTGGCGGCAACCGACTTGTGGGAGGCGCGGCGCGTCGCGGGGGGCGACTATATTTCTCCGCTCAGAGAAGGTATCTCCGCGCCGCATGGCGCGCCATTGAAAACCGAGGTCCCGCAGTGCCTGCTTCCGAGCGCGCGACGGCTGGTGCCGTCCGCTCCGCCCATGTGGCGCATTTCCTCCCCCCCGATTGGGGCCGTGTCGCCCGACTCACGGCACCGGCGCTCGAGCGTGCTGCGCGTGACCTCGCTGCCCCACAGGTCCTCATCGTCGTCCCCGACGCCGGCGCCGCCGTCGCGCTCGCGCGCGCGGTGGCCTCCCTCGACGCGGCCGCCGACCTTCGCATCGTCGCCGCGACCACGGCGTCGCGCGCCAAGCGACTCCTCGCCGCCGGCACGGCGCAGGTCGTGATCGGCGCGCCGTTCGCGCTCGCGCCCGCGCTCGGCGCGTCGGTGCTCAAGCTCGACCAGGTCTCCACGGTGATGTTCGCCGCCGCCGACGAGCTCGACGCCGACGATGCCGATCTCGCCGCCGTGGTGACCGAGGTCCCGAAGGGCGCGAGCCGGATCCTCTCCGCGCTCGAGGCGACCGCGGGCGTGGAGACGCTGATCGAGCGCTACATGCACAAGGCCCGTCGCGTGACGGACGACGTCACGGCCGCGGTCGAGGTCGCCGAGGGTCAGACCAACCTCCGCTGGCTCGGTGTGCTCGGCGCGCCGGTCGACGCGATCGCGCAGATCCTCGACGACATCGACCCGCCCACGGCGACCGTCCTCGCGTTCGACGACGCCACCTCGGATGCGGCCAGCGTGCTGCTCCACGCGATCGGCCACCCCGACGAGTCGATGGCGCGGGTCTCGACCGCCGACGTCGCCGCCAACACCGCGCTGGTCATCGTGCTCGGCGTGCCCACCGGCACGGTCTGGGCGAACATCCTCGCCGCGAAGCCGGCGCAGGTCGTGTGCGTCATCGCGCCGCGGCAGCGCGCGGCGCTGCAGCGCGTCGCCGGCGAGCAGCCGGTGCTGCCCTTCGTCCCGCGGGCGGCGGTCCTCAAGGCGCGCGCCGCCGAGGCGCGCGCGCGGACCGAACTGCGCGACGTGCTCGTGCAGGGGATCCCGTCGCGCGAGGTGCTCGCGCTCGAACCGCTCATCGGCGAGTTCGACGGACTCGAGATCGCCGCGGCCGCGCTCCGGCTCCTCGAGCAGGCACGCGCCGCGCAGGACGAGGCGGTGCGCACGGCCGAGGGCCGCGTGCGGGCGCAGCTGAAGGAGCAGCAGGCCGCCGAGCGCGCGGACGCACCGCGCGACGCGCGGGGCGGCGACCGCGGCCCGCGCAGCTTCGCGCCGCGCGGGGACCGCGGGGACCGCGGGGACCGCAGCGAGAAGCCCCGCGGATTCGCCCCGCGTGGCGACAAGCCGCGCGGGTTCACCCCGCGGAGCGACGATCGCGGCCCTCGCGCGCGCGGCGGCGATGCCTTCCCGCTCCGCGAGCCGGGCGAGCGCGCGCCGCGCGGGTACGCACCGCGCGAAGGCGGCGACAAGGCGCGCGGCTACGTCCCGCGCGCCAGCGCCGACAAGCCACGCGGCTTCTCGCCGCGCGGCGGATCGGACAAGCCGCGGGGCTTCGCGCCTCGGGGCGGCGCCGGCAGCGACAAGCCGCGCGGTCCACGCCGTGACGATGACCGCGGTCCCCGCGGCCCGAGGGGACCGCGGTGAGCGGAGGGTTCCAGCTCACCGGCGGATGGATGGAGGTCATCGCCGGCGTGATGTTCAGCGGCAAGAGCGAGGAGCTCATGCGCCGCGTGCGCCGCGCGATGATCGCGAAGAAGCGCGTCCAGGTGTTCAAGTCGCACCTGGACGACCGCTACGCCGGCGGGGTCTTCGCCGTCGGCAGTCACGACGGCCGGACCATCGAGGCGCTGCCCGTCGACTCGGCGCATCAGGTCGCGCTGCGCCTCGACCCCATGGCCCAGGTCATCGCGATCGACGAGGTGCAGTTCCTCGACGCGGGCATCGTGCCGCTCTGCAGCGACCTCGCGCTCCGCGGGCGCCGGGTGATCCTCGCGGGCATCGACACCGATTTCCGCGGTGAGCCGTTCGGACCCATGCCGCAGCTCATGTGCGTGGCCGAGGTGGTCGACAAGCTCCACGCGATCTGCGTGCTCTGCGGCAGCCCGGCCAGCCGCAACCAGCGGCTGATCAATGGCAAGCCGGCCGCCTACGATTCGCCGATCGTCATGGTCGGCGGCGCCGAGGCGTACGAGGCGCGGTGCCGCGCCTGCCATGCCATCGCGCCGTCGGATCCGGCACAGTTGCGGCTCGACGCACCCGCCTGAGTCGTCGCCCGCGCCGCAGCCTACCTCGAGATCAGCAGCTCCTCGAAGTACGCCAAGGCCCGGGCGTCGCCGCTCTGCCCCAGCCAGAAGATCGCCGAGCGCCGCAGCTCGGGGTCGCGGTTGGCTTTGGCGATCCGGATGAGCGCCGGGATCGCCTGCGCCGCCGGCTGCTGCGACATCGCGAACACCGCGCTCTTCCGCACCTCGCGGTCGCCGTTCGGATCGTCCACGATCTCCTGCAGGCCCTTGGTGGCGACCTCGGCCGCGCCCTGCCCCACCCAGAACACCGCGTCGTTGCGGATCTTCCGCGGTCGGCGGTCGTCCTTCGCGACCGCGAGCAGCCGCACGTACGGAGGCTCCACGTTCCCGATCGTCGTCGGGAAGATCGCCTCCTTCGCGACCGCCTCCGGTCCGGATTCGGCGAGGCTCATCAGGTAGTCGACGGCCTGCGCCGCCGGGACCTCCCCGAGGTCCCGCGTGGCGTCGCCCCGCCAGCGTCCGCCCACGTACGCCCGGAGGCGTGACGGACGGCCGCCCTCGACATCGATCGCCACGCGCACCGGGCCGGGCTCGCAGTCGTCGGCCCACTCGGCGCGGTCGAACTCGCCCCGGGCGATCCGGCCGCGCCCTTCACGTTGCACCTGCACGTTGCCGCGGCCGTTGCCGCAGACCCCGGGGGCCGATGCGTACTCGAACCGCACCGTCCCGTCGCGCACCGCGTTCACCCGCGATGCCAGCGTCTGCGACTGCGCCGCCGACGCGAGCAGCACCATCCCGATCCCGACCAGTATGCCGCGCATGGGAGTCTCCGATTGCGTTCGTGTGCGTCGGGGGCCGCGTCGTCGACCGCCCGGCGTCACTTGTTGATCAGCTCTTCGATGAACTTCAGCGCCCGCGGATCCCGCGACTGCCCGAGCCAGAAGATGGCGTTCTTGCGCAGGTCGCGGTCCGTCTCCTTGCGCGCGATCGCGATCAGGCGCTCGACCGCCTCGGGCTCCTCGCGCTGCGAGAGCACGAACACCACCTGCTTGCGCAGCTCGATGTCGTCGGCGGCGCTGTCATAGACCTCGCCGAGGTCCCGGAGCGGTGCGCCCCCCTGGCCGGCCCAGAAGAGCGCCGTCTTCCGCAGTTCGGTCGGGAGCGAGCGGTCCTTGGCCCGTTCGATCAGGAACCGCGAGTTGGCGGCCGACTCCTGCTGGGACAGGGAGAAGAGGATCTTCTCCTGCGTCTCCCGGTCCCGGACCGTCGGGAACAGCTCGCGCAGCATCGACGAACTCTCGGCGTCGCCGGACTGGCTGAGCCAGAAGATCGCGTCGCCGCGCACGTCGGGGTCGACATCGGTGCGGCGGACGAAGTCGCGCAGCGCGCGGCGGCCGCGCGGCGTGTCGCTCTGCGAGATCGAGAAGATCGCCTTCTTCTGCATCTCGCGATCCGCGGTCTTGTCGAGCAGGATCGTCTCGAGCACCTCCGCGGCGCGCTCGCTGCCCGTCTGCGAGAGCCAGAAGATCGCATCCTCGCGCGTGTTGCGATCGGGATCGGTCTTCGCCACGCCGACGAGGATGTCCACCGCCTCGTCGTCGTCACCCTGCTGCGAGACCAGGAAGACCGCCTTGCGGCGCAGGATCTCCGAGCACTTGTCGCGGCGGGCGAGGACCTTCTTGAGGATCGGCAGCGCGCGGTCGCCGTTCATCTGCATGAGCGCGTTGATCGCCTCCACGCTCTCCTCGCTGATCACCCCTTCGCACTCGGGCGGGATGTCGCCCTCGCCGCGGCCCATGCCGACGCGCGCCCCCTGGAGGCCGCGCATCGCCCCCTCCAGGCTCGTGCGGATCATCGGCTCCATCTGGCGCACGACCTCCTCGGACGAGCGCACCGCGACCTCGGCCGCCATGCCGACCGCCTGCCCCACCTGATCGGCGATGGTCGCGACATCGACGGCCGCGCCCGCATCCCCGCTCCGCGCGAGCCGGCCCTTCAGCCGCGTGAGCAACGCCCCCGACTCGCCCGACGTGAACGTCGCGGCACTGGCGTACTCCTCCTTCTGCCGCTCGAGCGAACGCACCGCGCGACGGATGTCCTGCTGGCGACCGATCCGCTGGAGCGCGAACGCCTCCCAATAGAGCGCATCGCCGGCATACGTCGAACGCGGATAGCGGTCGACGATGTCGCGGAAGGCCTCCGCGGCGCGATCCCATGATTCCTCGGAGATCGCGATGCGGCCGCGCCGCCAGAGCGAGTCCGCGGTGTCGCGCGGGGCCCAGCTCGCGGCCGGGAGCCGTGGGTCCGGAGCGGCAGCCTGCGAGACGACGGCGCCGCCGGCGGTGAGCGCCGTGATGAGCGAGAGTACGACGAGCTTCATGTGGTGGATCCTCAGGTTCCGGTCGCGCCGGAGCGCAACCGCGTCAGGAGCTGGGTCTTCTCGAGGGTGCGATCGAGCATGTCGCGGTCCTCGGCGGCGCGCCCGCTGCGCTGCACCAACTGCACGAGGACCGTCTCGAGGTCCTCCAGCAGCCGGCGCCGCACCGGGTCGTCACCCGCGGGCGAGTCGAGGAGGAGCCGCGTGTTGGTGAGCACGTCCTTGGCCCACCGGGCGGTGAGGGAGTCCATCATCGCGTCGCGAGGCATCGCCGCGACCACCGCGACGAGCGCTTCGGCGCGCGTGAGATGCTGTTGCGAGGCGACCGAATACGTGCCCGGGTTCGGGGCACGGCGCGTGGGCGCGACGGCGACCGCGGGGACCACGCCGGTCGCGGCGCGCTGCTGCGCGGCACGACCGGCCGGTGCGTACTGCACGGCGATGCCGCGCGGCGCGCGCGAGGGCTCGGGCTCCGCCGTCCGCACCGGCTCGGCGGCGACGGGCGCCGACGTCGCGACCGGGTCGGGCGACTGCGCGACCTGCGACGGGACCCCCGTGACGCCGGGGGCCTCTTCGTACACGTATCGCCCGATGCCGACACCGAGGAGCAGCGTCGCGGCCATCCCGATCCACGGCGCGTAGCGCAGGATCGGACGCCGCGATGCCGGCGTGATGCTCGGTGTGCTGACCGGCGCCGCCACCGCAGGACGCGCGGTGCGCGCCTCCGCGATCCGCTCCCACATGAGGTCGCGCGGCACCTCGGCCGGCGGCGCGTTGTACGCGCGCGCCTCCCGCTCCAGGAATGCCTCGAACTTGTCGTCGTCGTGCGTCATGAGGCCCACTCCCCCGCGAACTCCGCCAATGCCGTGCGCAGCTTGGCCCGCGCCCGGAACAACTGTGCCTTGCTCGTCCCGGGCTGGATGCCCAGCGACGCCGCGATCTCCTCGTGCGTGAAGCCTTCCACGTCGTGCATCACGAACACCGTGCGATAGCCGTCGGGCAGTCCGTCGATCGCCGCGCGCATCCGGTGCTTCAGGTCCGGTTCACTCTCGCGCGCCGTGATCGTCACCTCCGGCAGCTCGTCCCCGCCGATCTCGCGGCCATGGATGCGCCGCACCTTCTTGAGCCCGTTCAGGATCACCGACACCGCGATCGTGTGCAGCCAGGTCGCGAGGGAGCTGTCGCCCCGGAAATCGGCGAGCCGTTCGAAGGCCCGGATGAACGTGTCCTGCGTGAAGTCCCGCGCGAGCGTCTCGTCCCCCGCCATGCGATAGGCGAGTCGATACACCCGGTCCACGTGCGAGTCGTAGAGCTCGCGCTCCGCTCGCACATCGCCCCGCAGCACCGCTGCGATGATCTGTTGGTCGGTCACAGCGTCGGGTGGGGTGGGGCGCTCGCTCGTGGACGTCCCAGAGACAGGAACGCCCCCGAAAGGGTTGCGCGGCGCATGGGTGGAATAGGCGACGGGCCGGGCCGGATGGCCACAGCCCGTCTACGACACGTGTAGTCGAGAAGTGTCGACCGGCGAGCGCCTAGAGCGGCTTCCCCTTCAGCTTGAGCAGTGCGGCGCGGATCTTCGCCGGCGTGTTCGCCTGGCTCGCGTCGATCTCGATCGACCGCAGGAACGTGTAGCGGTTCGTCAGCGGGAAGAACGGCGGGCGCATCTGCGTCGCCTGACACCGGTCCGGCGTGTGCTGCGCCCTGAAGCCCGAGTTGCTCACCCCGGAGGAGTAGAGCGGCGTATAGATGCGCATGGCCGAGCCACCGGTCATCGCCAGACAGCCGCCGTTGGTCTCCGACGAGCCCGGGCCATCGTCCGGGCAGGGCAGCTGGGCGGAGTTGGAGCCTTGCGTGGTGTTCGGCAACTCCACGCCGACGGTGCCGGTGAGGCTCATGAGATTCCCCTGCACCGTGAACCGCGGCTCGGCACCCCAGTGGCCCGAGATGCTCGACCCGAGGAAGGTCGAGATCCGTCGGACGCGCGCGGTCAACCCCGAGACGACGAGCACGTCGCCGGTCGCGACGAGCCCGAGCCGGTCGAGGCAGGGGGTCTCGTTGGGATCGTTCGGATCGCGTTGGTAGGTGAGCCGCGCGACGATGACGGCGCGTCCGGCGACCTTGAGCGTGACGGCGCCGGAGACGCGGCCGCTCACGTAGAGCGGTCCACTCGTCGCCGTGATCACGCCGCGCGAGGCCGGGTTGAGCGGAGCCTGCAGCGGCCACAGGTACGGCCGTTCCACCGCCTGCACCACCGAGTCCGGCGCCGACGAGATGGGCGTTCCGGCGAAGGCGCGCCAGCTCCCCATGTCGTAGAGGGTGCCGCCCACGCAGCGGCCGTTGCCGGTCGCGTTCACCTGACACGCGCGCGCGCGGATGCTGAAGGTCGAGTCGCTGCCGCCATACCCCGTGCCGGAGACGACGCCCCACGGGACGGTGTCCGCGGCGGTCCCGGTGATGACGCCCGCGGAATTGGTGAATCGCTCCGCCGGCATGAGGAACGGCGAGCCGGCCGGATAGCAGCGCGCCGTCTGCTGACCCATGATCGCGATCACCGCGTTCAGGTCGTAGTCGTCCATCTGGTTCATCTGGCCCGCGCTCACCGTCGGATAGGCGCCCGGTGGCGAGGACTGGATGATCGTCGCGGCGTACGGGCGCCGATGCGCCGAGACGGGGAAGAAGTGCCACCGCCCGGACCGCAGGTAGGACGCGCCGCACTGGTTCTGGATGATCGGGTCGTTCCAGTCGTGATACGGCCCGAACAGGAAGTTGAGCACCGCAGGCGAGGCGCGGAGCTCCGTGGTGTCCCCGACGGTCGGTGCCGCATCGAACACGCGCGCGAACCCCTCGGTCGCCTCCACGGTGCCGTCGCCGTCGACGTCGTAGCCGATGAACTCCAGCCGGCTGCCGCGCGCGCCGCCCGAGACGGGCGCGAACGAGAGGTTGGCCGCGGCCGCGAGCGTGTCGAGGCGCGCGAACGTCGAGTCCACGGGGTAGCGGATCCGCGCGATGCCGGTGATGCTCGGCACGTCGAACGTCCCCGTGCCCGTGACCGAGCCCACGGCGGTCAGGGTATCGCGATAGCGGTTCCCGGTGGTCGTGAGCCGCCAGCTCCCGTTGGTGTGCACCCGACCGTTCACCGTCGCCGGGCCGTGGGTCTGCCCCGAGGGGAAGGAGTCCACGAAGTACGCATACCGCGAGAAGCTCTCGCGTCGCAGGTCGACGCGCCGCACATAGCGGGTCCCGCCCTCGTCGTACGCGGCCGCGATGAGCGTCACCGAGGGCAGCCGGTTCCCGGTCGTGTCACCGGTCGCCGCCGCGTAGACGTTCACGCGCACCCGGGGGATGACCGAACCGGATGCGTCGCTCATCTGCGCGCCCGCGAGGACCTGCCGCATCCCCGTGTCCGGGATCGCGAACGCCGAGTCGCGCTCGAGCCGCGAGCGGATCATCTCGAGCGCCGACTCCGCGGCGAGCCGATGCTCCCGCTCGCGATCATAGAAGGCCGAGAGGATGTTGGCGCTCGACGACATGAAGATGGCGGCGATCGAGAGTCCGGCGATCGCCAGCGTCATGAGCAGGACGAGGATGAGGGCCGAGCCCCGGCGCGCGCGGATGGTCATGGGATGGTCAACGCCGTGGCGGTCACGCGCGCGGAGCTCGAGGCGCAGTCGAGCGCGCGCACCCCGTACTCGTACGTGCCGTTCACCAGCGGCAGCGCGTGGATCCAGCGATAGCTCGCCGCGCGGGTCGCCGGCACCGACACGAGCGCGCGCCACACGCCCCCGCTCGGCCGCCACTCGATCACGTACTGGCGGACGTCGAGCGCACCCGACCCGTCGTCTCCCGAGTCGTCCCAATCGAGCGTGACGCGGAGCGGGCGCGAGTTGGTCGTCTTCACGGCGGTGAGCGCCGCCGGCGCACCGGGGGCACCCCCGCACCCGGCACTCAGCCGCGTCGTCGCATTGGCGAGCACCGTGGTCCACTGGACCGTCCGGATCGTCTCCGCCCCGGTGGTGCGGTTGCGGTAGTAGCCGGCGGCCCGGATGCCCACGGAGCGGATGGAATCCACGGCGACCGAATCCCACCAGAGCGGGAGCCGCGCGGCGGCGATGCGCGTGAGCGTGCCCGCGACGGGGCGATAGTAGGAGAAGAACGCGGAGTCGGCGGGCACGTGCAGGTTGCGCACCACCTGCACGGAATCGCGCGCGTTCACGCGCCGCCAGAGCACGTAGATGTCGGAGCGCCCCGTGATCGTGTCGGGGTGCAGGAAGAAGCTGATCGTCTCGTTCTTGCTCACGGTGCCCGACGCGTCGTTGTAGTCCTGCGTCGGATAGGCCCGCCCGCCCCCGCGCGGCACCGCCGCCGCGTCGGCGAGGCGCCACGAGACGGTCAGGGTCGTCGCCGCGCCCGGCTCGATGTCGGCGGCGCCGGGGTCCAGCGTATCGCTCGCGAGGAGGTTCGCGTTGAAGGACACGCCCATCGGCCCCGCGTACACCAGGAGCGGCTGGCCCGGGTCCGCCGTGGCGAGGCGCAGGTCGGAGTCGATGGCGCGCTGCGCATAGCGCGCGACCTGGTCGGCATCGAGCCGGCCCGCGCTCGCGCCGAGCGCCTGCGTCTGCGCCCGCACGAAGGGGAGCGTGATGGCGAAGACCGCGAGCGTGAGCGTCATCGCGACGAGGATCTCGACGAGCGTGAAGCCGGCCCGTTGCGCGCCCCTCATCGGAACGCGCCGATGACCGCGGTCTTCCGGAGCGGCCGGCTGAGCACGGCGGCCGTGACCGTGACGGTGACCGTGACGAAGTCCGTCGTGTCGGTGAGCGTCCGCACCGCCGCCGTGGTGCGCGTGTATCCCGCATAGCCCGTCATCGGCGGGTTCGCGCCGGAGGTCGCCGAGGTCTCGGAGGTGCCGTTGAACGTCGAGACCAGCGTCGAGTACGCCGTGTGCCCGCGGATCGCCTCGATCCGCGCCGTCGCGAGGTCGCTCGCGACGGCGATGTTCGCCGCGTCGCGCGCCGCCCGGGTGAACGCCTGCCCGAACCGCGACATGGCCAGCATGACGCCCGCGAGGATGACGATCGCGAACATCACCTCGATGATCGTCATGCCGCGGCGACTGCGGGAGCGGAAGGCGGGCATTCGGGGCCGGGTGGGGGCAGGGGGGTACGGACGAAATATGGACGCCCCTATCCGTCTCGTGTCACATCGTGACAGGAGCGCGGACGGGAGGTACGTTAGGGAGGAATCGAAGCACGTCTCGTGCCGTGCGGCACGCGCCGCGCCGCCCCTTTCGCAGAGGACCCCGTCCTTGGCCGCCATCGCCACCATGCTGCCCGACGCGCGCGCGCTGCAGCGCGTCAACGCCGCCGTCAAGAACGAGCACCGGCTCGTCCATTGCCGCACGTGGGACGAGCTCGAGGTGGCCTGCCGCGACGAGGAGGTCTCGCTCGCGATCATCGACCTCTTCTCCGACGGCCAGGCACGCTTCGACATGGTGCGCCGGCTCAAGATGCGCGCCGAACGCCTCACGCTCGTCGCCTACGTGAGCCTCAGCGCCGAGCGCGCCCGCGACCTCTTCGATGCCGGCCGCGCCGGTTTCGACGGGCTCCTCCTGCTCGGGCAGGATGACACGCCCGCCGCGTTCCGCGCCGTGCTCGAGCGCGCCACCGCCCGCGGGGCTGCGCAGCTGCTCCGGCCGCACCTCGCGAACGTCGAGCCGCTCGTCCGCGACGCGGTGATGGTCGCCGTCACGCGCGCCCACCTGCGGCTCACCTCGCACCGGCTGGCGGAGATCTGCGGCGCCCCCAAGCGCGCGTTGCTCGTGGGCCTCGAGCGCGCGGGGTTCCCGCCGCCACAGAAGCTCCTCGCCTGGGGCCGGCTCATCGTCGCGGCGCAGATGCTGGAGGACCCCGCCAAGCCCGCCGACGCGGTGGCGCGGCAGCTCGACTTCCCGTCGGGATCCGCGTTCCGGAACACCTGCCAGCGCTACCTCGGGGCCACCCCGCACGAGATCCGCGAGCACGGCGGCGCCAGCTGGGCGGCCGGGAAGTTCCTGAACGAACTCGGGAAGGCGCGCACGAGCTGATCCCGCCGGACCGGCGCGGCTCAGTTGTCGCGCTGGCGCCAGCTCCCGCCACCGTTCGACCAGAAGCCCGTGCGCGCGGTCGCGCCGATGATCGTGAGCGCGCGGAAATCCTCGGCCCGGCGGCGCGGCGACCCGATGTAGACCACGGCGTCGCCACTGAGCGAGCCGTTCGGCCCGATCCGGATCGCGAGCTGCATCGGGTTCCCCGCCTCGATCACGCCCGGGCCGGTCATGTACGCCGCCGCCACGCCGTCGATCGTCGTCGGCGGCGACTGGAACTCCGCCCCGTCCGCCAGCGGCCGGTAGCGCACCGTGTCCGACGCGTCCACCACGCCGTTGTTGTTGTAGTCCTGCAGGATCCGGAGGCGGTGGTTGTTCGCGTCGAACATCACCTGCACCGCGACGTTCTTCGTGATCGCCGTCTGCTGCGCGCCGATGATCGCGTTCTGCATGAGCCGGATGTTGGCGTCCATCCGGTACCCCCAGAAGCTCACGCGCGTGACCGCGAACCCCGCGACGAGCCCGATCAGCGCGATCACGAACAGGATCTCGACGAGGGTGAAGCCGCGGGAGGCGCGGGCGCGTGGCATGTGCACAATTACGCCCTGCCCCGCCGTGGCGTCACGCGCCGGCGCGGCGTACGCTTCCCCGATGCTCATCGTCGGACTCACCGGGAACATCGCGGCGGGGAAGAGCGCGGTCGCCGCGCGCCTCGCGGCGCACGGCGTGCCGATCGTCGACGCCGACCGGCTGGCACGGGACGCGGTCGCGCCCGGCTCGCCCGCGCTCGCGCGCATCGTCGCGCGCTGGGGGACCGCGATCCTCGGTGCGGACGGCGCGCTCGACCGCGCGGCGCTGCGCCGCATCGTCTTCGCCGACCCGGCCGAACGCCGCGCGCTCGACGCGATCGTGCACCCCGAGGTCGCCCGAGCGCGCGAGGAGGCGGTGGCCGCGCTCCGCGCCCGAGGCGAACGGCTCGTGGTGTGCGACATCCCGCTGCTCTTCGAGGCGGGGCTCGACACGACGGTCGACCGCGTGGTCCTCGTCGATGCGCCCGTCGCGCAGCGCCGGGAGCGGCTCGTGCGGGACCGCGGGCTCCCACCCGACGAGGCGGATGCGATGATCGCCGCGCAGCTCCCTCCGGACGGCAAGCGCGCACGCGCCCACCACATCATCGAGAACGCGGGCACGCGCGCCGAACTCGATGCGGCCGTCGATGCGCTGCACGACGTCCTTCGCGCCGCCGCCGCGTCAGCTTGACCCTCGCCCCAGCGGCGGGTAGCCTTCGATTCCCAACGCCCCACGGCTGCACTCCACCCCCCTCGCCGCACCGGAGCCACGCGTGTCGTCCATCCCGCAGGACCTCCTCTATACCGCCGACCACGAGTATGTGAAGAAGACCGCTGACGCCTCGGTCGTGCTCGTCGGGATCACCGACTACGCGCAGGGCGAGCTCGGCGACATCGTCTTCCTCGACCTGCCGGCCGCCGGCCGGAAGTTCGGACACCACGAGATCTTCGGCACGATCGAGGCGGTGAAGGCGGTGTCCGAGCTGTTCACGCCGCTCGCCGGGGAGGTGCTCGAGGTGAACCCCAGGCTCGAAGGCGAGCCGGCGCTCGTGAACACCGACCCCTACGGCGACGGCTGGATGATCAAGGTGAGGATCGATCCGTCCGCGCTCGGCGGCCTCATGGACGCCGCGGCCTACAAGAAGCACCTGGGGCAGTGAGACGGACCAAGGGGGCGCACGGAGCGATCTCCGGTGCGCCCCCTTCGGTCATGCCGACGCGTCCTGGCGCATCACGCCGACGCGTATTCCTCGATCGGCGGGCATGAGCACACGAGGTTCCGGTCCCCGAACGCGGACTCCACGCGTCCGACCGCCGGCCAGAACTTCCGCTCCCGCACCCATGCCAGCGGGAAGGCCGCACGTTCGCGCGAGTACCCGCGCGACCACGCATCGCTGAGCGTCACCTCGAGCGTGTGCGGCGCATGGTGCAGCGGGTTGTCCTCCTTCCCGAGTACGCCCGCCTCGATGTCCTTGATCTCGCCGTGGATCGCGATGAGCGCCTCGCAGAACCGGTCGAGCTCGCCCTTCGACTCCGACTCGGTCGGCTCGATCATCAGGGTGCCCGCCACGGGGAAGCTCACCGTCGGCGCGTGGAAGCCATAGTCCATCAGCCGCTTCGCGATGTCCTCCACCTCCACGCCGGCCGACGCCTTGAGCGGGCGCGTGTCGATGATGCACTCGTGCGCCACGCGGCCGTTCTTGCCCTTGTAGAGCACGTCGTAGTGGCCGCGAAGCTGGTGGGCCACGTAGTTCGCGTTGAGGATCGCGATCTTCGTCGCCTCGGTGAGTCCCTCGCTCCCCATCATGTCGATGTACATCATCGAGATGGGCAGGATGCTCGCCGATCCCCACGGCGCCGCCGAGACCGCGCCGATCGCCTGATCGCCGCCGGTGGTCACCACCGGGCTCCCCGGCAGGAACGGCGCGAGGTGCGCCACCACGCCGATCGGACCCATCCCCGGGCCACCGCCACCGTGCGGGATGCAGAACGTCTTGTGCAGGTTGAGATGGCACACGTCCGCGCCGATGTCGCCCGGCCGGCACAGTCCCACCATCGCGTTCATGTTCGCGCCATCCAGGTACACCTGCCCGCCGTGCTCGTGGATGATCGCGCAGATGTCCTTGATGCTCTCCTCGAACACGCCGTGCGTGCTCGGATACGTCACCATCAGCGCGGCGAGGTTGGTCGAGTGCTGCTCAGCCTTCGCGCGCAGGTCGGCGACGTCGATGTTGCCGCTCGCGTCGGTCTTCACCACCACCACGCCCATCCCCGCCATCACCGCTGACGCCGGGTTGGTCCCGTGCGCCGACTGCGGGATGAGGCAGACCGTGCGATGACCCTGGCCACGCGCGCGGTGGAACGCGCGGATGACCAGCAGACCCGCGTACTCACCCTGCGACCCGGCGTTCGGCTGCAGCGACACGGCCGCGAAGCCCGTCACCTCGGCCAGCGCCTTCTCGAGCCGGTCGAACATCGAGCGATAGCCCTTGGCCTGTGCGACCGGCGCGAAGGGGTGCAGCCCACCCACCTCGCGCCACGTCACCGGGAACATCTCTGCCGTCGCGTTGAGCTTCATGGTGCAGCTGCCCAGCGCGATCATCGAATGCGTCAGCGACAGGTCGCGCGACTCGAGCTTGCGCATGTAGCGCAGCATCTCGGTCTCGCTGTGATAGCGCGAGAAGACGGGGTGCGTGAGGTACGCGGAGGTCCGCGCGAACCGCTCGTCGTAGCGCGCGTCGACGGACTTGCCGAGCGCCGCGAGGTCGAGCCCGTGCGCGCGGCCGCCGTTGAACGCGTCGAGCAGGTCGCTCACGTCCTGCACGGTGGTGTTCTCGCCCATCGACACGCCGAGGGTCCGCGCGTCGATCACGCGGACGTTGATCCCGGCGCGGTCGAGCGCCGAGAGGATGGTGTCGCGCTGCGCGCCCACGTCGACGGTGATCGTGTCGAAGCTCACCGCCGGGGCGGGCGTCATGCCGAGCTTGCGGAGGCCCGCGGCGAACGTCTCGCTGCGATGATGCACGCGCGCCGCGATCCGCCGGAGCCCCTCGGGGCCGTGCCACACCGCGTACATCCCGGCCATCACCGCGAGGAGCACCTGCGCGGTGCAGACGTTGGAGGTCGCCTTCTCCCGGCGGATGTGCTGCTCGCGCGTCTGGAGCGCCATGCGGAGCGCCGGCCGGCCCGACGAATCGCGCGAGACGCCGATGATGCGGCCGGCGATCTGCCGCTTGTACTCGTCCTTGGTGGCGAAGAACGCCGCGTGCGGGCCGCCGTAGCCGTACGGCACACCGAAGCGCTGCGAGTTGCCGATCGCGACGTCCGCGCCCCACTCGCCCGGCGGCGTGAGCAGCGTGAGCGCGAGGAGGTCGGTCGCGACGATCACCAGACCGCCCGCCGCGTGCACCTGCTCGCACAGCGCCCGGTGGTCCTCCACCGCGCCGAACGTGTTCGGGTACTGGAGCACCACGCCGGCGGTCGTCGCGTCGGCCTTCATCGCCGACGGGGCGACGACCCGCACCTCGACCCCGCGCGCCTCGGCCCGCGCCTGCACCACCTCGATGGTCTGCGGATGCAGGTCGGAAGCGAGCAGGAAGACATCACGCCCGTCCTTGCCCACGATGCCGTGCACCATGTGCAGTGCCTCGGCGGCGGCGGTGCCCTCGTCGAGCAGCGACGCGTTCGCGATCGGGAGACCGGTGAGGTCGCTCACGACGGTCTGGAAGTTCAGCAGCGCCTCGAGGCGCCCCTGCGCGATCTCCGCCTGATACGGCGTGTACGCCGTGTACCAGCCCGGATTCTCGAGGATGTTGCGCTGGATGACCGCCGGCGTGTGCGTGTCGTAGTAGCCCATCCCGATGAAGGCGCGCCGCACCTCGTTGGCCGACATCTCGGCGCGGAACGCGGCGAGCGCCTCCTGCTCCGACTTCGCGCCGGGCAGGTCGAGCGGCCGGCGGAGCCGGATGTTCTCGGGGATCGTGGCATCGATGAAGGCATCGAGCGTCGGATAACCCAGCGCCTGCAGCATCTCCGCGACCTCGCTCGGCGAGGGGCCGAGGTGGCGACGGACGAAGGTGTCGGGCTGGGGATGAGCGGACGTGGGCACGGGGGGATCCTCGGAAGGTGCGGAACAGGTCCCGAAAACTACCTAGGGGCCTGTGTCCTCGTACATTCCCTCCATGACCGGACCGATCCTCGACCCGCCCCCGCGCCAGGCGCAGTCCTCCACCCGAGTGGTCGAGGTGGTGCGCAAGGGCGCCAGCTTCGGCACCGCGCTCGCGATCGTGATCTCGTGGAGCGTGAACCACTCGATCCTGTGGGCCATCGTCCACGGGCTCTTCAGCTGGTTCTACGTCCTCTACTTCGCGCTGACGCGCTGACCGGCGCCGTGTCCCGCTCGACGGCCGGTGCCGGGACCGGAGCGCGGATGACCGACTTCGCCGCGCTCGCGCCGCGCTGGCGACTGCTCCGCTCCGCACCCGCCGATGGCGTCGTGAACATGGCGACCGACGCCGCGCTGATGGCACACGCGCGGCGCAGCGGCGAGGCCACGCTTCGGCTCTATGGCTGGGTCCATCCCACGCTCTCGCTCGGGCGCAACGAACGGACGCGCGGTATCCTCGACCCTGCGGCCATCGCGGCGTCCGGGTTCGCCGTGGTGCGGCGGCCGACCGGAGGCCGCGCGTTGCTCCATCACCGCGAGGTCACGTACAGCATCGCCGCGCCCTCCACGCGATCGCTGGCCGAGAGCTACGCGGCGATCAACGGGCTCCTCCTCGCGGGCCTCGCGCGTCTGGGGGTCGCCGCACGGATCGCGTCGCCTGCGGGCAGAGCGCTGCGTCCGGAAGGCGCCGCCTGCTTCGCGGAGCCGGGAGCCGGCGAGCTCACGTTGGACGGGGCCAAGCTCGTGGGGTCCGCGCAGCTGCGGGAGGTCGGCGCCTTCCTCCAGCACGGATCCATCCTCATCGCCGATGACCAGCCGTTGATCGCGCGGCTCCGCGTCGCCTCGCGTCGGTCGGCGACCGGACATGACGCGACACCTGTCGCGGAGCGCGCAACGGACGTCGCGCCTCGAACGATCGCCGCCGCCGCAACGCTCGAGGGCGCGCTGGGGCGTTCCGTCACACCGCGCGAGGTGGAGGACGCACTGCTCGGAGCCTTCACGAGCGCCGTCGCCAGCGAGCCGCTCGATCCGGACTTACTTCGCGACGACCTCGCGCGTCTAGTGATTGCGTTCGCCGACCGGGAGTGGACCTGGCGGCGATGACGCCGTCCCCCGAGCCCCGATCCCGATGCGCCGAACCACACGCCTGCTTCCGCTCCTCCTCTCCCTCGCCGTCCCGGCTCTCGGATGCAGCGGGGACGGCGGCGCGACCGGCGGCGGCACGGTCATCATCACGTCCGCCGCGGACGCGGACGCCCTCGTCCCGCCGCTGCGCGTGACGATCGGCGGGCGGATGATGAGCGAACTGCTCTTCGATCCGCTCGTCGAGATCGGCGCCGATCGCGTCCCGTTCGGCGATGCCGGCTTCCAGCCGCGGCTCGCGAAGAGCTGGCGCTGGAGCGCCGATTCGCTCGCGATCATCTTCTCGCTCGACCCCACGGCGCGCTGGCATGACGGTCAGCCCGTGGTCGCGCGCGATGTCGTGGCCGGACTGGCCGCCATCCGCGACCCGGCCAACGGATCGACGACGCTCGCCGACATCCCCGACATCGACTCGGTGCACGTCATCGACGAGCGGACCGCCGCGGTGCACTTCAATGCGCGGTCCTCCGAGCAGATGTACGCCGCCTCGCTCGTCTTCCCGATGCCGTCGCATCTCGTCGACACCATTCCCCAGGGCGCGCTCGGCACGAGCGCCTACGCGCAGCGGCCGGTGGGCACCGGCCCGTATCGCTTCGTCTCGCGCGAGCCGACGGTGCGCACCGAGGTCGCGGCGGTGGAGGACCACTACCGTGGGCGCCCGGGCCCGGATCGCATCGTGCTCCTGGTCTCGAAGGAACCCGCGACGGCCGTCGCGAAGCTGTGGACCGAGGAGGCCGACGTGTTCGATGTCCTCCCGCCGCCGGACGTCGCCGAGGCCGCGAGGCATCCGCACGTCCGGCTCGTGCGGAACCTCGGCTTCGACTACACGTTCCTCGCCTTCAATTTCCGTGACCCGCGCGACACCTCGCGCGTGCATCCGCTCCTCGCGGACGCCGCGATGCGGCGAGCCGTCGCGCATGCGATCGACCGCACCGGCCTCGTGAAGGCCCTCTTCGACACGCTCGCGGTGACCGCGCTCGGGCCGTTCGCGCGGGCGCAGGCGACCGCGGACAGCTCCATCGTGCCGCCCGCGTATGACACCGCGCGCGCCAACGCCCTCCTCGACTCCATCGGGTGGCGCACGCGCGGCGCCGACGGGATCCGCGTCCGTGATGGCCGTCGGCTCGTGCTCCGGCTGCTCGTGCCGGCCCCGAGTGCCAACCGCGTGCGCGCGTCGGTGATCGTGCAGGAGCAGCTGCGCACCATCGGCATCGACGCGCCGCTCGAGAAGCTCGACGGCCAGGCGTTCGGCGCCTCCCGCGATGCGGGCACCTGGGACCTCATCCTCGGCGGCTGGAGCACCACGCCCAGCATGCGTGGCATCCGCGGTACGTGGGGCAGCCGCGGGCATCCCGGCTGGGGCCGGCTCAACAGCGGCAACTACCGCGCGCCGGCGTTCGACTCGGCCGTGGAGGCGGGGCTCGCCGCCATCTCCGCGGACTCCGCGAAGGCACAGTTCCGCCGCGCCTATCGGGTGATCGCGGACGACGTGGCCGCGGTCTGGCTCTACGAGGTGACGCCCGTGAGCGCGGTCCACGCGCGCTTCGTGCTGCCGTCGTGGCGACCGGAAGCGTGGTGGCGCACCATCCCCGCCTGGCGCCTCGATCGCCCGCGCGCGCTCCCGCGCGACGCGCACCCGACGGCCCAGTAGACGCGCGGTGCGCGCGGCGCTGCTCTCGCGGATCGGCCAGGCGGCGCTCGTCGTCCTGCTGGTCGTGGCGACGTGCTTCACGCTCATCCGTCTCGCGCCGGGCGATCCGTTCTTCCGCGCGCTGGACGCGGCGACCGTCTCGCCGGAACAGCGGGCCGAGCAGCGCGCGCGGTTCGGCTACGACCGGCCGGTCGCCGAGCAGCTCGCGCGCTACGCGGCCAACGTCGCGCGCGGCGAGTTCGGCTGGTCGCACTCGCGCGGCGAGCCGGTCGCGCGCGCGCTCGCCGGCGCCATCCCGCACTCGCTGCTGCTGGTCGGCACCGCGCTCCTCATCGCGTTCTCGGTGGGGATCGGCGTGGGCGCGTGGCAAGGATGGCACGCCAGCTCGCTGCTCGCCCGCGTGAGCGATGCCGCCGGCCTCGTCCTCGTGTCGGTCCCCGACTTCGTGCTCGCGATCCTCGCCCTGATGGGGCCGGCGCTCGCCTGGCGGCTCTTCCCGATCGGCGGGATGCGGACGGAGTTCGGCCCCGGCGGCCTCGAAGGACTCGTCGACCTGCTCCACCATCTCGTCCTGCCGGCGCTCACGCTCGCGCTCCCCGTCGCCGCGGTCGCGGCCCGGCTCCAGCGCGCCGCGATGCTCGGGGTGCGCGACGCCGACTTCGTGCGCGCCGCGCGCGCGCGCGGCGCGAGCGAGGCCCGCATCGTGGCGCGGCACGCGCTGCGCAACGCGCTCGTCCCGGTGCTCGCCTACGCCGGCGTCCAGGTCTCCGCCCTCATGGGCGGCGTGGTGATCATCGAGCAGGTGTTCGACTGGCCGGGCATGGGTCGGTTGATGCTCGCCGCCGTCCAGGCGCGCGACTATCCGCTCGTCGCCGGCGCGGTGCTGGTGAGCAGCCTCGGCACCGTGCTCGGCACCATGGCGGCGGACCTCGCGCTGCTCTGGGCCGATCCCCGGCAGCGGGGTCGCGCGTGAGGAGCCGCAGCGCGCGCCTCGCGGCGCTCGTCCTCGCCGTGCTCGTCGTCGGTTCACTCGCGGCGCAGGCCCTCGCGCCCGCCGACCCGCGGACGCAGCACGACCTCGCGCTCGCCTGGCAGCCCCCGAGCGCGGCCTTCCCGCTCGGCACGGACTCCGCGGCGCGTGACGTTCTGAGCCGCCTCCTCTGGGGGAGCCGCGTCACCCTCGGTGTCGCCGGTCTGGCGGTGCTCGTCTCGCTCACGCTCGGCACGCTCATCGGCGGGGTGGCGGCGGCACTCCGCGGACTGCCCGACGCGATCCTCATGCGTTTCACCGACGCCATGCTCGCCTTCCCGCGCCTCCTGCTGCTGATCCTCGTCGTGGCGGGGATGGGCGATCCGGGCAACACGGTCCTCGCGATCCTCATCGGCGCGACGGGGTGGATGACGACCAGCCGGCTCGTCCGCCAGGAGACGCGCCGCGTGCTTGCGACCGACTTCGTCACCGGCGCGCGCGCTCTCGGCGTGCCGCGGCGCCGCATCCTCGTGCGGCACGTGCTGCCCGCCCTCGCCCCGACGCTGGCCGCGGCGGCGGTCCTCTCGTTCGCTTCGGCGATCCCCCTCGAGACGGGCCTCTCGTATCTCGGCCTCGGGGTCCAGCCGCCCTACCCGAGCTGGGGCAACATCATCGCCGATGCCGACTCCCGGCCGCTCGCGCACTGGTGGCTGGTGCTGTTCCCGACGGCCGCGATCGCCGTCACCGTGATCGCGGCGAACGTCATCGCCGAAGGGGTCGCCCGCGCGGCGCGCGACGCGGCGGCACCACGCACGGACGAGGAACCCGCGTGACGCACGCCGCGCACGAGGGCTGGGCCGCGGACAACGCGCTGCTCCGGGTCGTCGATCTCACCGTCCGCAGCGCGAACGCCACGCGCCCGTTGCTCGACGGCGTCTCGTTCGGCATCGACACGGGTCGCGCGCTCGGGGTCGTCGGCCGGTCTGGCGCGGGCAAGTCCACGCTCGCACTCGCCATCGCCGGCCTGCTGCCGCGCGGCACCAGGCTCGCCGACGCGAGCATGATCCATCTCGGCACGAGCGAACTGCATCGGCTCGCCCCCGAGGCCATGCGCGAGATCCGCGGCCGGCGGATCGGCTACGTGTTCCAGGAGCCCGCGCTCGCGCTCGATCCCGCCATGACCGTGGGCGAGCAGGTCGCCGAGTCGGCGATCGTCCACGGCAGCAGGCCCGCCGAGGCGCGCGAGCGGGCCGTCGCGATGATGGACCGCGTGGGCTTCGCCGACGCGCGCCGTGCCGCGCGCCGCTACCCGCACGAGCTCTCCGGCGGCATGCGCCAGCGCGCCGTGATCGCCTCCGCGATGATGTTGTCGCCGGAACTGCTCATCGCCGACGAGCCCACCACGGCCCTCGACCCGACCATCCAGGCGCAGGTGCTCGACCTCCTCGACCGCCTGCGCGAGGAGTCGGGCACCACGCTGCTCCTCATCTCGCACGACCTCGCGACGGTGTCGGAGCGCTGCGAGCGCGTCCTCACGCTCGAGCGCGGCCAGCTCGTCGACGACTCGACCGCGCGCACGGCGCTCGCGCGCTGGCGTTCGGCCCGTCCGGCGCCCCCACCCCGCGCGGCCCCGCCTCGCGCGCCGGTGCCGACCGGACCGATCCTCGAGGTCCGCGGCCTGCGCGTCAGCTACGACGCGAGTCTGCTCTTCCCGTTCGATGCCGCCATGCCGCGCCGGGTCGAGGCGGTCATGGACGTCGACCTCTCCCTCGGCCGCGGCGAGATCCTCGCGCTCATCGGGGAGTCCGGGTGCGGCAAGTCGAGCACCGCGCAGGCGGTCCTGCGACTCATCGAGGCGGATGCGGGACGGATCGCGTTCGACGGGACCGACGTCCGCGCGCTCGGGCGCGAGCCGCTCCGGCGGCTGCGGCGCCGCATGCAACTCGTCCCGCAGGACGCCGGCGCGTCGCTCACTCCGCACCTGACCTGCGAGGCGATCGTCGCCGAGGGCCTCGTCGTCCACGCCCTCGCCGACGGCGACGAGGCGCGGCGCCGCGCCCGCGTGCTCCTCGAGGAGGTCGGCCTCCCGTCACGCGCCGCAGCCGCGCTCCCCCGCGAGCTCTCCACCGGCGAGCGACAGCGGGTCGCGCTCGCGCGCGCCCTGGCGCCGGACCCCGACCTCCTCGTCTGCGACGAGCCCTTCGCGTCGGTCGACGAGGGCTCGCGCGAGCGGATCCTCTCGGTCCTCGCGGACCGGCGCGAGCGCCGCGGCCTCGCGGTCCTGCTGGTCTCGCACGACCTCGCGATCGTCCGCCGACTGGCGTCGCGGGTCCTCGTGATGTATCTCGGCAGGGTCGTGGAGGACGCGGCGGTCGACCTCGCCATCGTCGCGCCACGGATGCCGTACACGCAGGCGCTCGTCGCGGCGATCCCCACCGGTGAACCGTCGGCCCGGCTCCGGCGCGCGTTGCTGCGCGGCGAGCCGCCGGTCTTCGCCCCGCCGCAGTCCGGTTGTCCGTTCCACCCGCGTTGTCCCCATCCCCTGAAGGACGAGCGGTGTACGAGCGAGCGCCCGCCGCTCCGGCCGCTCTCGAGCGACCAGCCCGACCATCGCGCGTCCTGTTGGAAGGCCACCCTCCCCCCGAGCTCATGACCCCGTCCAGTCCGCCCGCCGCGAAGCCCGTGAGCGCCGACCTCGCGCCCTACGTGAACGACAAGCGGTTCTTCGGCCACCCCATCGGCCTCTCGACGCTCTTCGCGACCGAGATGTGGGAGCGCTTCTCGTACTACGGGCTTCGGCCGCTCCTCGTGCTCTTCATGTCGGCCGCGCTCGCCGAAGGCGGCTTCGGTTTCGACCGGACCGACGCCTCGGCGATCGTCGGCATCTACGCGGCGTCGGTGTATCTCGCGTCGCTGCCCGGCGGCTGGATCGCCGACCGGTTGCTCGGCTTGCGGCGCGCGATCCTGCTCGGCGCCGTCCTCATCACCAGCGGTCACCTCTCCATCGGCCTGTCGGGGCTCGCCGGGCCGGCCGCGGGCAGGATCTTCTTCTTCCTCGGGCTCATCCTCATCGTCTGCGGCACCGGGCTGCTCAAGCCCAACATCTCGGCGATCGTCGGTGACCTGTACCCGGAGGGCGGAGCGCGGCGCGACGCCGGCTTCTCCATCTTCTACATGGGCATCAACGGCGGCGCGCTCATCGGCCAGCTCATCACCGGGTACCTCGGCGAGCGCGTCAGCTGGCACTGGGGCTTCGGCGTCGCCGGCATCGGCATGCTGTGCGGTCTCCTGTGGTTCTGGACGCGCGCGCAGGCGACGCTCGGCCCCATCGGCGCCGATATCGAGCGCGACCCGGATCCGGTGGTGCAGGCCAAGCGCGAAGCCTCGGTCAAGCTCGGGACGCTGGGCGGTCTCGCCATCCTCGCGGGCGTCTTCATCGCCGCCGCCATGGGGAAGCTGACCCTCTCGCCGCAGGCCATCGGCCAGTCGATGACCATCGTCCTCGTCGGCGTCGCCGTGGCCTACTTCGCCTACGTCTTCACCTTCGGCGGGCTCAACGGCGACGAGAAGAAGCGCATCGCCGTCATCTTCGTGCTCTTCGTGTTCGCCGCCATCTTCTGGGCGGCGTTCGAGCAGGCGCCCACGTCGCTCCAGCTCTTCGCGCGCGACTTCACCGACCGCACCTTCTTCGGCTGGGAGATGCCGGCCACGTGGTTCCAGTCGGTCAACAACCTCTTCATCGTCGTCTTCGCGCCCGTCTTCGCCGCGCTCTGGCTCTGGATGGCGAAGCGCGACCTGGAGCTCTCGAGTCCGGCCAAGTTCGCGCTCGGCCTCGCGCTCGGCGGCGCGGGCTTCGCGCTCATGATCATCGCCGCCAACGAGGTGGTCGCGAGCGGCGGCACCGTGAAGGTCTCGGCCTGGTACCTCACGCTCTCCTACCTGCTGCAGACCTTCGGCGAACTCTGCCTGAGCCCCGTCGGTCTCTCGTCGATGACCAAGCTCGCGCCGCGCGCCTATGTGGGGCAGATGATGGGCATCTGGTTCCTCGCGACCTCGGTCGGCAATCTCGTCGCGGGTCTGGTGGGCGGACGCGTCGATCCCACCAAGCTCGAGCAGGCCCCGCTCGTGTTCACCGGCACCACGATCGCCCTCGCCATCGCCACGCTCATCCTCGCGCTCATGATCATCCCCATCCGGCGGATGATGGCGAACGTGAAGTAGCGCTCAGCGCGGCGGCCGGGCACGGGATGGGGCGCGAGTCACTCGCGCCCCATCTTCTTCTTCAGGGCCTCGAGGGCCGCATCGGCGCCGGCATCACGGTCCGCCCGCGCGCGCGAGCGCCGCAACGCATCGAGCTCCGAGTTGAGCGGCGCGTCGTTGCGGAGCCCCAGCTCCTCGTCCGAGAGCCCGCCCGCGCCGCCCATCATGCGGTCGTGCGTCCCCGCCGCCATCCCCCCGCCCACGCCGCGGTCCGCCTGCTTCAGCTGCGCGAGCATCTCGTCGTAGTCGCGCTCCACGAGGCCGAGCTCGGCCAGCTGCACCTCGAGCTTCCGCTCGAGCACGCCGAGCCGCTCGGTGTGCTGGGCCTCGTACTTGGCGGCGATCGCCGCGGTCTCGGTATCGTTGATCCCCTCGGCGAGCGTGCGCCGCCGGGTCGCGGTCTCGGCCTGCTCCCGCTCCGCCGCCACCCGACGCTTGGTGAGCTCCACGCCCTCGCGCAGGTCGTCCACGCCCATCTTGGCCTGGACGAGCGCGCGCTTCATCTCCGTGATCACGGCGCGACGGTCGGCGGGCGCGACGCGCCCGCCCAGCAGGTCGCCGATGGTCGCGCGAAGGGATTCGAACACCTGGCTCGGACTCCGGTGCGGGTTCCCCCGGAAGCTAGTCCACGTGCCGCCAGCGCGCCTCGTCGCGGACCTGCCGCATCAGACGGTCCGGCGAGTGGTGATGCGGGAAGAGCACCGCGTCGCTGATCCGGTTGAGCGCTACGCGCAGCACCGGGAAGCGCTCGGCGGCGAGCCCGAAGAGCAGGGCCAGCCCGTGCTCACTGGCGAGCCGGTGCCGCGCCGCGAGCTCGAACCCGCGCTGCCCCATCTGCTCGAAGTACCCGAGTGTCGGGCCGCCGCGGCGCCACCGCCGCCGCTCGATGAAATCGGGGAACATCCCGCTCAACCACAGAGCGTAGTTCCCGAGGTGCGCCTGCACGAGGAACGCGCGCCGCGGGTCGGACCCCTCGGCGGCCTCGAGCAGGCCCGCGAGCGTGTCGAAGGTGTCGTCGTCGGTGTCGGCCACGCGCTGTGCCCGGTCCCGGAGCCCGAAATGCAGCAGGATGGACGCGGCATAGTCGGCGAGGACCCGATCCTTCTCGCCGCTGCCGAGCAGCGACTGCCGGACCAGCACGTAGGCGAAGAGCGGCAACGACGCGTGCGCGCCGCGCGGTGTCTCGAGCAGGGCGGGCAGCAGCGCCGGGTCATCGAGCAGCGCGTCGATGCCCTGCTCGCGCAACTCGGACTCGCCGCGTTCGCGTGACTCCGCCCCCTGCTGGGCCACGAGGGCCAGCGCGAGCGATGCGTCCTCGCGGGTCAATCGGGATCGGACGTTGGCCAGGATCATGCTACCTCCCCTCCGTCGTTCGTCTCGCCATTATTACGCGCGTGCCTTCCCTTCGTCACCCATGAGTATCGGCCGGGTTCCCCATCTCCGGGTGCTCCACGTCGATGCCGCGCGGGAATGGCGCGGGGGCGAACGCCAACTCCTCCTATTGGTGCAGGGCCTGCGGGAGCGCGGCGCCGAGCCGCTGGTCGCGGCGCGCCCGGGAAGCCCCCTGCTCCAGCGCCTCAAGACCGACGGCATCGCCACCGCCGCGATGCCCATGCGGACCGACCTCGACCTTCTCGCGGTGCGCCGCCTGCGCCGGCTCATCGCGACCTGGAGACCCGACGTCGTCCATGCGCACGACACGCGGAGCCATGCCATCGCCATCGGCGCGCTCCTCGGCCGCCGACCACGGGTGCCGCTCGTCGTGACCCGGCGGTCGGCCGCGCCGCCCCGCGGCCTCGTCCGGTTCGGGAAGCGCGTCGCACGTTTCATCGCCATCTCGGACGCCGTGCGCGAGGCGCTGCGCGCCGGCCACGTCGCGGATCGTCGCATCGCCCTCGCGTACCCCGGCGTGGCCTCGAAAGCGCCGGAGCGCGCGCGCGACTGGCGCGCCGAGTGCGGATGGCCGGCGGGGACCGTCGTCGCCGGGCTCGTCGGACCCGTCGCGCTCCAGCGCGAGACCTCGCGCCTCGAGGCGCTCGTCGGTCACTTCCCGCCCGCGGCCGCGGCCGCACTCGGGATCGTCGTCCTTGGCGGCCACGCCACCGGTCGCGGCGAGGTCGCTGGGATCCGCACCTTCCGGGCCGGCTATGTGCACGACGTGCCGCACGCCCTCGCCGGACTCGACATCCTGTTGCATCCCGGGGGCGCCGAGGGGCTCGGCACGGCCGTCATCGAGGCGATGGCCCTCGCGGTGCCCTGTGTCGCCTTCGCCACGGGCGGTCTCCCCGAGATCATCGACGACGGACGCAACGGCGTGCTCGTCCCGCGCGGCGACGCACCATCCTTCGCACGCGCCGTCGCGCACCTGGTGGCTGATGCCGACGTCCGGCGGCGCCTGGGCGACGCCGGCCCGGAGCGCGCCGCCCACTTCAGTCCCGGCCGCATGGTCGACGCGGTCCAAGCGGCATACCGTGACGTCCTAGAACGTTCCGCGGTCTGACGGGATATACCGGTGTGGTCCCCCCCGGTGCCCCCACCTAGCTTTCTCACGTGCTCTACATCTGCCTCCCCACCTTCGACGAAGCCCCGACCGTGGGCGTCCTCCTCTGGCGCATCCGCAAGGTGTTCCAGGAGTACACCCGCGAGTACGAGATCCTCGTCTACGATGACGCCAGCACTGACGCCACGCGCGAGGTGCTGGAGCCGTACGCCAAGGCGCTCCCCCTCACCGTGATCGGCGGCAAGGAGCGCGTCGGCTATGCGCGCGCCGTCGACGCCCTGCTCCGCGAAGCCTCACGCCGCACCAAGTATCCGCGCCGCGACGCCGTGATCCTCCTCCAGGCCGACTTCACCGACCAGCCGGAAGGGATCCCCGAACTCGTGAAGCGGTTCGAGGGCGGCGCCGACGTGGTCGTCGCCGAACGCGTGGTGCCCGAGGGCGCGCCCGAGGACATCCGGAAGCTCCACACGCTCGTCGGCTGGTTGCCGAAGGTGTGGCCCATCCGGAAGGCCGTGACGGTGCCGGGCGTGAAGGACCCGTTCGGGTCGTTCCGTCTCATGCGCATCACCGTCGTGCGCGACTTGCTGAAGCAGGCCGGCGAACGTCCGGTCACCAGCGCCGAAGCGCCGTGGCAGGCGAATCTCGACTACCTGCGGTCGGCGGTCGCCCAGGCAAGGCGAGTGGAGAGCGTCGCGCTGCCGCTGCGGTTCGACGTGAGGGTGCGCGAGACGCGCCGGGACCCGTGGCCCGATGCCTGGGCCCTGCTGCGGGCGGGCTGGGCCGCACGCGGTCGCTCCGGGGCGCGCCCCGCCACGTGATCCGGGGTGTGACGAACCTCCTCGCGGCCGCCGCCCTGTCGGGGGCCCTGGGGGCTCCGGCCGAAGCGCAGGGGCCCACCGGCACGCGCGCGCCGGCGCCGGTCCCGTTCCAGCCGGGCGAGCACCTCAACTTCGACGTGCGGTTCGGTGCCATCAAGGTCGGCAACGCGCGGATGCGCGTCGTCGGCATCGAGAACATCCGCGACCGCGCCGCGTGGCACGTGCTCTTCACGCTCTCCGGCGGCACGTTCTTCTACGAGGTCGATGACGTGTACGAGAGCTGGATGGACGTCATCACGCTCAACTCGCTCCGCTACGTCCAGAACCAGGACCAGGGGCAGCGCGAACGCAAACGCACCTTCGAGATCTTCCCCGAGCGCGCGGTCTACAACGAGGTGTTCAAGCGGAACCGGGAGATGCCGTCCGTCTCCGACCCGCTCGACGACGGCTCGTTCCTGTTCTACATCCGCACCGTCCCGCTCGAGGTGGGGAAGACCTACTCGTTCAACCGGTACTTCAAACCCGACCGCAATCCGGTCGTGATCCGGGTGCTGCGCAAGGAACGCGTGCGGGTCCCCGCCGGGACCTTCGACGCGATCGTGCTGCAGCCCATCATCAAGACCTCCGGCATCTTCTCCGAGGGCGGGCAGGCCGAGATCTGGCTCACCGACGACGACAAGCGGATGATGATCCAGATGCGCTCACGGCTCTCGTTCGGGTCGCTCAACCTCTATCTCCGCTCGTACCGCTGGTCGTCGGACTCCACCGCGTCGACCGGCGCCGACTCGTTCGGAGCGCGCCCATGAGCACCGACCGGCGCCCACCGCGAGAGACCGACCTCGCCCGCGTGAGGACCGTCCCGATCGCCGTGCGCCCCAACAAGGTGCGCGCCGAGGAGTTCGCCAAGGCGCCTGGCGATGACCGCTCCTTCAAGGCGTTCGTGGACGCGCTCCCCGACGTGCTCAAGGCGCAGGACTTCACGAAGGTCGTCGACGCCGTCGTGCGGGCCGCCAAGCGCAAGCGGGCGGTGATCGTGATGCTCGGCGGGCACGTCGTGAAGACCGGGATCGGCCCCGTGCTCGTCGATCTCATGAAGCGCGGCGTCGTCACGCACCTCGCGATGAACGGCTCGGCCGCCATCCACGACTACGAGATCGCACGGTTCGGCGGGACCTCGGAGGACGTGGCCGCGGGCCTCAAGGACGGCTCGTTCGGGATGGCCGAGGAGACCGGACGCGGGCTCAACGAGGCCTTCATCGCCGGGGCGACGCACAGCTGGGGCATGGGCGAGTCCGTCGCCCGCGCGCTCGAGGGCACGCCGAATCTCGCGCACCCCGAGCACTCGATCATCCTCGCGGCGCACCGGCAGTGGCTCCCGGTCACCGTGCACGCCGCGCTCGGCGCGGAGATCATCCATCAGCATCCGGCCGCGAGCGGCGCCGCGATCGGCGACACCAGCCATCGCGACTTCCGCCGCCTCGCCGCGAGCTGCGAGGATCTCCACCAGGGCGGCGTCGTGCTCAACCTCGGCAGCGCGGTGATCATGCCCGAGGTGTTCCTGAAGGCGCTCACCGTCGC
>CAYXGS010000035.1:0-16465 GCA_964464585.1 uncultured Gemmatimonas sp.
TGGGTCGGCGTGGCCGCCGCCCCGCAACTATTCGAACGGCCACGGCACAACCTGACGTTATACGCACCACCGCGATCAGGCGCGATGCATCCTCGATTTCGACGAACGTCCGCCGCTCGTCTCGGCACGCTGCTGCTTGCGTTGGCTTGCAGCAGTTCCGACGCGACTGTACCGGAGTCCGCGCTTGGTCCCGCGCTTTGTGCCGTGGAAGTTGGCTCCGAGCCGTCGGTCGCGGTCTTGCCGGGAAGCAGAGTCGCGCTGACCGTGCCAGGTGAGAGTCGAGTTCTCGTCCTCGACAGCCTCTGCATGACCGTGGCCGAGATGGGCCGTTCCGGTGCCGGCCCGGGCGAGTATCAAGTCGCCGCCCGCGCGTTCGTCGACACCGCAGGTGGGCTCCACGTGCTCGACCCTGTCTTGCAGCGCGTGACCCACTACAACGCATCAGGCCAGCATCTCGGCGCCACCGCGGTAACTAGCGTCGCAGGTGTGGAGTCACTGATGATGGCCGTTGACGGCGCATTCTTCTCGATCGCACCGTTGCCCGGTCTTGCCGACTCGGTCTCGCTCGTCGTTCATCGTTCTGGTGACGTGGCTGAGGCCATCGAGATCGCGCGACTGCATCGACCTCTACCCGTGCTGGTGCCGCTGGGAGAGATCGCAATCAACACCCCACCCGAGTACGCGCCGTTTGATTCGTGGGGAGCGCTAGCGGGCGGTGAAGCGTGGATTGCCCGCGGTGCGGACAATCGGCTGGAGTTGATTCGTGGCGGTGGGCGGGAGTCCGGCCCCGCGGTCCCCTTCGCGCGCATCGAGACGGTTCCTGCGGACCGCGATCGCTGGCGGGGCCTGCCCGCGCCGGAGCGATTTCGCGTCAGTGCACGTCCGCTCGCGCCAGTGAAGGCGCCGTTCCAAGGGGTCGTGCGCGGTGCCGACGGCGAGTACTGGATGTGGCTGAACCAGCCCGCCGGACACAGTTCCGAACGCTACGCGTGTCGCACCCTTGAAAGCAGCGAGCTGCTGATAGTAAGTGTGCCGAACGCACACAAGGTGCTGGCTCTCGGAGCTGATCGCGTCTACGTCTACGGCGAAGACGCGGACGGGACTCCGATGCTTTCCGCGCACCCGCGTCCAGGCTGCGCGCCGTAGCGGTGCTGAAGACAGCGGCAGCGGCGTATAACGACGCTTGCTGCCGACAAGCGCAGGTGCGGTAGCGGTTGTGGGGCCTCGGCTCCATCTTCTTGAAAGAATCGCCGAGGCGCCACAACCGCATCTTACGGGAGCGCTCGCAGCAGAAGCAAACGTTAGGCCGACGAGGACACGGACTCGAATGCTTCGCAACTTGCTCGCGCGTCTGCTCGCGCCGATCAATCGCTGGGCGCTCGCCCAACTGCGTAAGGAGCACCAGGTACTTGGCTTCCGCGTGGTCCTCGACAATACGCGTATGGATATCGACTCGACCTCCGTCCTACGCCGGTTCACCGAGTCACTGGAGCTGATCGCTCGAACACAACCGTCCCGGTTCAGGCGAATGCAACAGGACGTCGCGCTGTTCTGGATTGCGCGACAGCCGGTTCGAGGCGCGTACTATCCCGGCTGCGGAATGGTCATGACAGAGTTGACGTTCTTGGCGCGCACGGACATTGGCCCCGAAGTCGTCGCGTCGTCCATGCTTCACGAGGGCATTCACGCGCGGATCGATCGCATGCGCCTTCGGCCGGAGTCACGTAGCTACGGCAGAGAGGAACGCGTCTGCAGAAAGGCTGAGCTCGCCTTCGCGCGTGCCCTCCCTTCGGAGCAGGGTGCACATCTCATCGCATACATCGAATCGATGCTCGCGTTGTCGGACGAGGAGCTCGATCTTAAGATCGACTGGAAAGAAGCGCACCGTCGGCAGGCCGAGTTAGATCGCGCTGCATTCAAGTCATGGATCCGCGGCGCGACCTAACGGCAGTTGGTGACCGACGGCCGTCTAGGGAGGCAGGTGGGTGGCCGCGGCACGACCTGACGTGATGCCGACGCTGCGCCTAAGGCTGGAGATGCATCACGAGTGCGCATGCCTGACAGCGCATCGATTCCATGTGCGGGGACCCAATGACCAGCGCCACCAGAGAGCATTGGGCGAGACGCCGGCTCATGGCAGGCTTCTACCTTGCAGTCGCGCTCATTGCCGCGGCCAAGGCGGCAAGAGCGGTCGGTGTATCTGATGGTGGACTGAGGGATGTGCTTCCGAGTCTTGGCTTCTCCCTTGCCCTGACGTTCTTGTTCGCTCGTCGGACCTCGCCAAAGGTCGCGTCGTTGTTCGCCCTCGCGGCAGGAGTCGCCTACGAGTTGTCGCAGCTGCGAGTAGGTCCGTGGTTCGATTCCGCCGGGCGGACGTTCGATCCGTGGGACATAGTGGCATCGCTCGTCGGAGCGGCGATCGGCTACGGCCTTGTTCGCTCGATCTGCAACCGGAACGCGAAACCGGGTCAGGAAGCGGCATAGCGGCAGTTGGTGCGATCGGCCGCGCTGGGGTAGCGCCGGGCGGCCGGGCCTTATCGTACCTGACGGCACCGTACGGCCGCCAAACCGCACTTCATGGACTCTGCCGCAGCACGACTTGACGTTTGCCGACCCAGATGAGATCAGTCCCCGCCCGCGCCTTCTCGCGGCACGACCAGACGGTGCTGGAGCCCGAGGCGACGCTCGGGCAGGCGTGGATGAGCGGAGTCGTCGTGCTCTCGTGGACCGCCGTGCAGCGGGACTCCGCGGAGGCCGCCGAGTCGAACGTCGTCCTTCACGAGATGGCCCACATCCTCGACGCGGAGGACGGGATCTTCGATGGACAGCCCCTCCACGATGACCCGGGCCAAGGAAGGATCTGGGCAGCGACCCTTGATCGGGAGTTCTCTGCGCACCACGCTCCCGTGGAGTCAGGGGCGGCGACGGCGCTCGACGAGTACGCCGCGAGGAATCACGCGGAGTTCTTCGCCGTCGCCACCGAGTCGTACTTCTGTGTCCCCGCCCGCCTCCGGGATCGCCTGCCCGACCTCTACCTGCAACTCGACCGATTCTACCGGGGCGATGCTTGGCGCTAGCCTGATGCACACCCGACGCGGAGCGCGACGTGCACTATCGCTTGGCGACTGATGCGGCCGGCGACGCAGTCGCCCGGCCCCACCGGTCGTCGATCCCGGCTCTTGCGCCCGCCTTCGCGCCCGCCGTACCCTGAGACCATGCCCTCCGTGCACGGGGACGCCGAGTGCCTCCGGTGATGGCGCCGCGCCGGCGCGCGGTGGCGCTCGCCTGCCTCCTGCCGCTCGCGGCGGCCTGCGATCGCGCGCCCACCGGGAACGACGACCTCCCGCCCGCGAGCGCCATCCCGCTCGACGTCCCGAGCCTCGACCAGACCGTGTTCGCCGAGACCCGCGACTTCACGGTGGTCGGCTACTTCAGGCCGAGCCTGCGGTATCCGGGCAACGTGCAGGTGGAGATCTTCGCCGGCTCGACCGCCGTCGGCACCCCGCTCCGCACCCTGCGCAGCAACGTCGATGCGAGCACCGGTCTCACGCCGCGCGCCTCCCTCGACTTCAGCTACCGCAACGGCCAGGCATTCGGACCGGATGGCCCCATCTCGGATCCCGCGCTGATCGTCATGACACCCGACCTCGTGAAGTATCCGGGCGGCATCCGCAATCCCGCCAACAAGGTGGTCGTCACCCGCGACTACTACGCGGCCGTCGTGCTGGGAGGCGTGACGCGCGACTTCGACACCGACTACGGCGAGGGGAGCTCCTCGTGGAGCGACCTCACGGCGGGAACCTACACGATCCGGGTCAGCGGCCACTCCGGGCAGCTCGACGGCCTCGACGCCACGCGGACGATCTCCTTCGGCACCACGCACGCGATGCTCGGGCGTTTCAGCCCCGACGAGTCCAAGAGCCGGCTGCTCGCCTACGCCGCCGAGCGCGGATACCGCACCTACATCGACCCCTTCCCCGGCTTCTTCACCTTCAACGGCCGTTCCTACGAGATCACCGGCCGGTGGATGGCGAACAATTCGGTCGAGGTCGTCAACCGGGCCGCGAACGCCCAGGTGGACAACGCGGCGACCGCCCGCAATGACGTGCTCCTCTACAACATCTCGGCGACGTCGGCCACCCAGCGCATCGAGGTCGGGGCCATCGTCGCGCACGGGCTGCTCAACGGACAGACGACGTTCCACTACTACGACGTCGGCGAGCCCACGCTCACCTGGGTGGATGCCCGAACCCGGGCCACCGCGTCGCGCGCCGGGACCATCGTCGACCTGCCCGACAGCACGCGCCTCGTGGTGACGCGCGTCGAGAGCCGTGCCGCGCGCGTGTCGCTCCAGCACAACCGCTTCGATGCCGGCGATACGACCCGCATGCTGGTGGACACCGACGTCTCGGACGGCGTGGTGGTCCGGGCAGGAGACGAGTTCAGCGTGTTCGGCGTCGTCGCGCCGATCCCCTCGACGGTCACGCCCGGTCCGCTCGCGCATCAGTACACGATCGCCGACGCGATCGACTCCGTGCGGTACGTGATCCGGAGCAGCCGGGGCACGGTCGTGCACTCCTCGGCGCACCCCGTCGGGCTGGTGCGCCGGTACGATCCCTACGGGTCGCCCGGCTCGCAGGCGATCTCGGTCTACGAGTTCGAGCACGCATTCCGGTTGGCCGCCGGCGAGGAGTACGCCGTCGTGATGACCGGCCTGGACCGCCACGGCCAGCCCGTGACCGCGGCCACCCGGTCCTTCACGGTCGTGGTGACGGGGCCGTAGCCCTCGCGGCGCGGGGGGGCGAGGCACGGGGAAAGATTTCTCTTGCCCTTCTGGGACCCGAGTCCCACCTTGTGCGAGAAGCACGACGCTGCCGAGCCGACCCGTCCTCATGGGACTGGGGTGGCCCAGCGGTCTTCCTCCCACCCGAGGCCCCTATGCGGGCGACCGGTGCCATTCGCGGGAAGCGCATCTTCGGACAGGTGCTGCTGGCCGTCTCCGCCGCGGTGATCGTCGTGATCGCCGCCTGCTCCGACAACGCTCCGGCCGGCCTGCGGACGGCGTCGGATGGCGTCACCGACTACTTCCTCGGCCTCCCGAGCTGGGAGTCGTTCTCCCCCGTCAGCCCGGACGACGACGTCATCGTCGAGCCCGCCTTCGGCACCATCGAGGGCGCTCAGGGCACGCAGTACAGCTGCACCACGACGCCGTACTCGATCACCAGCACGCCGGACAAGGTGGTGACACTCGATCCCGATGCGAACGTCCTGTGGCTGGGAGCGCTGCTCCAGGGGGAGGGCTACAAGGGAGGCATCGGGTCGCTGCGCGAGTGGACCGTGCGCGAGCGCGCTCCGGTGAAGGTCTCGATCGACCTGCTCGCGGCCGACAACTACCGGATCGTCGCGAAGCCCACGCTCGCGTCGGTGAACCAGGCGATCGGGGAGCTGGTGTCCAGCGCGGCCTGGGAGAGTCACCGGGGGGGCAGCAGCATCTCCTTCAGCCAGGAGACCCAGTACTCGATCAAGCAGGCGATGCTCAAGCTCGGGATCTCGGCCGGCTACGCCAGCGTCTCCGTCAAGGCCAGCCTCTCGGCGTCGCGCACGGCGGCCGAGCGGACCGTCACGGCGTACTTCGTCCAGAAGATGTTCACCGCTTCGATGGTGCTCCCGTCCGAGCCGAGCCACCTGTTCACCGAGGAGTTCACGCGCGCGCGGCTGGAGGAGGAGGAGGCGCGCGGCCACGTCGGCGCCGACAACCTCCCCGTCTACATCGCGAACATCGTGTACGGCCGGATCCTGATGTTCTCGTTCACCTCGACGTCGAGCATCACGGACATCCGGGCGGCTCTCGCCGCGAGCTTCTCGAGCATCGCCGGCGCGGAGATCGCGGCGCGGTACCTCGACATCCTCAACAACGCCAAGATCAGCGTCGTCACGATCGGCGGCGAGGGGAAGAATGCCACGGCGCTGATCCAGAGCGGGCAGCTCAAGGACTACTTCAATGCGGACGCGGCGCTGACGAGCGCGCGGCCGATCTCGTACACCATCCGCAACGTCGGCGACAACAGCATCGCCAAGGTGACGGAGACGACGGAGTACGACCTGAAGGAATGCGCCGCCATCGGCACCACGGGCTCGTTGGCCATCGACGTCTCCCCGAACGACGCGACGGTGTTCGTGTCCGGTCCGGCGAGCTACACCTACGGGCCGAGCAGCGGCGACCAGCTGCTCGACACCCTGCGCGCGGGCGGGTACACCATCAAGGTCACCCGTGCCGGATACGACAGCGTCCTCGTCGACACCACGGTATTGGTCGGCGACACCACCCGGCTCGTCGCGACGCTCCGGCCGCTCGGGTCCCTGGCCCGGGGTGCGTTCTACAGCGTCGCGCTGCAGCGACTCCAGGTCGACCAGGTGGGATGCACGGGCGAGTCGAGTCCGGACGTCTACTACACCATCGCCGTCAACGGGTCGAACGTCGCCGTGCGGACGGCGGGCAACTCGCAGACGTTGTCGGCTGGCCAGTCCATCGACCTGTCGACGTCCATCATCTGGAGGGACACCGTTCGCACGTCGATCACGCTGGGCGCGACGGTGAACGAGGCCGACGGTCCCCTCAACGCGGATGACCCCATGGGATCGAAACAGGCGACCTGGCACTGGCCGAGCATCCCGACGGGGAACGCCTTCGTGACGATCAACAACGTCTCGGGCTGCTCGTCGCGACTCTACTTCAACATCACGAAGGGTGTGGACGTGTACACGCCGTGAGGGCACTCCGCCACGGAGCTCAACGATGACACTGGACGGAGTCACGATGTACGTGAGCAGCACCGCCGCGAACGGCGTGGTCGACGCGGACACGCGGTTGCGGTTCGGCCAACGGGGCGATCGCGTGATCGCGCGCTACCGTGGCGGCAAGGTGGAGCGGGGCGTGCTCGTCGGTCGGCTGGCCGGTGCGGCCCTCACCTTTCGGTACGCCCAGCGCGAACGCGACGGGACCATCCAGGGCGGGCAGTCCTGGTGCGACGTGCAGGAGCGCGCGGGGCGCATCCGCATCGTCGAGCACTTCGAGTGGAGCACGCGCGCGGGCGCCGGCGTGAACGTCTTCGACGAAGTGCCGGACGCGCCGACGGCATAGCGGGCGTCGCGGATCCGGCCGGCCGGCGTGCTGCGCGCGCGATGAGCGTCCCCGAGATCGTCCCCCGGCACCGGGGTCTCGTCCCTCGACCGCGTCGCACCAGGAACGCGCGCGCGCGCCCAGCGTAACTGCGACATGCTCTCCTCACGCCGGCTCGTCGCCGCAGCGTTCCTCGTCGTCGTTCCGCTCGCCGACGCGCCGTGGACCGCGCGATCCGGGCCTTCGCCCGCGACGCCGCCTCGCGTCGTTCTCACGCGCGACACGGTGCGGGCCGCCGTGGTCGCACGGGCCCACGACTCCGCCGACGCGTTCTCCGGTCTCGAGTTCGCCGAGGCGCTGGAGATCGATCCGCGCGGCTGGGTCTATGTGCTCGACGGGGGCGCGTATCGCCTCACCGCGTTCGACACCACCGGCCATCACCGCTGGTCCGTGGGCCGCAAGGGGCACGGACCGGGCGAGTTCGAGTCGCCGGTGGGCATGACGTGGGCGCCCGACGGATCCCTCTGGGTGATCGACACCGACACGCAGCGCGCGACGATCATCTCGGCAGCGGGCCGGGTGCTGCGCACGCGCCCGCTGATCTCGAGCTTCTCGCTCGCGCCCTGGCCCGGTCGCTTCGACGACCAAGGCCGGCTACTCCACTACGCGTCCTCGGACTCGCCGGGCTTCGATTTCGCGATGGGCGTCTTCGACGGGACGCTCACGCAGGTCGCGACGCGACGACCGCCCGCGCCGCCGCGACCGCTCGAGTACTTCGAAGGCAGGGAGGAGCGCGGCAGTCCCATGCGCAGCCTGGTCCCCTTCACGCCTCGCCTCGTCTGGCGTCTTGACCGCCGCGGGCGATTCGTCTCGGCGTGGACGGCCGAGCTGTCGTTCTCGCGGGACGGAAGCACGCTCGGCGCGCCGCAGAGCGGTGCGGAGCGCGGTCCGCCGGTCACACCGGCGGAACGTCGCGATGCCGTCACGGGATTGGCGTCGTTCACGCGGCGCGGGGGGCGGGTGGACCCGTCGCGGATCCCCTACCGGAAGCCACCGCTCGCCACCTTCGTGCTCGATGACGCGGATCGCATCTGGGCCATGAGGAGCCAGGTGGCCGGGGTCGCCGAGACGCGGTTCGAGGTCTTCAGCGCCGAGGGCCGCCATGAGCGCACGGTCATCGTGCCGGTGCGGCTGCTGGAGTATCCGGTGCCCGTCGTCCGCGGCGCGTGGATCGCCGGCGTCGAACGCGATGCCGAGGGAGAGGAGACCGTCGTGCTCGCGCGGGTGCCCTGACGGCGCGCTGGCGCAGCGCTCCCGCAGTGCCTCGGATCAGCCAAGCGGCCAGGCGCGCGGGACTCCCGGTCGCGCCGGGCGGTTCGATCATCGCCACAGCAGGTGCTTGATCCCGCGCGCGAACGCCGGCATGAAGCTCGACTCATGCACTTCGCCCCGGAGCACGTCGATGGTGAGGTCGAGATTGCGATCGTTGCGGAGGCGCAGCGCGCGGCCGAGCACGTACACGTCCGCGAGCATCCCGAGCCGCTCCTCGCCGTCGCCCATCCCGATCCAGACCTTCGTCGGCGCGGCGAGCTTCCTCCCATGGCCTTCGCGCTCGAGGCGCATGGTCGCGCGCTCCTCGAACGCGACGAAGTAGTCGTCCCACCAGAGCGCCGGCGAGATGATCAGATAGTGGGAGAAGAGCGCCGGGCGCGTGAGCAGGGCGGTGGTGGCCAGCAGGCCGCCCATCGACTTGCCGACGAGCATCGTGGTCGTCGCGCTCACGTCGTACCGCTGCCTCACGAATGGCATCACCTCGTGCTCGAGCACGTCGAGGAATGCCGTCGCGCCGCCGGACCCCTGCCAGTCGATCGGCACGAGGAAGTGCTGCGACGGGTCGGCCGGCGCCCACGCGGTCGGCGTGTAGTCGCGCGTGCGGTGTTCCTCGCGCCGCTGCCGGGCGTTCTCGTCCTGATAGCCGACACCCACGTAATAGATGGGCGGGAAGTGCCCGAGGAACTCGCTGTTCGACTGCGCGGCCACCACCGCAGGGAAGTCCCAGAGCGCGTCGAGGAGGTAGACGACGATCGGCTTCTCGCCGTTGCGCGGCGCGCTGATGGGTTTGCGGACGAACAGCCGGTATGCGATGCCGTTCCGCGCCACGGGGAGGTCGATCACCTCCGCATCGAACGGTGGGCTCCACGCGCGGGCGGGCTGCGCCGACGCGAACGCCGGAAGGAGGAGGAGTGCAAGACGCAGGCTGATTGATGCGGCGGACATCGACGACTCCGGCGTGTTCGAGGGGATCCCGGTCGCGCTGCTGGTGACCGAACGAGTGCTCCACTACGGCGCGGCGAGCGCGTCGGCGCGCGACTGGGACGGAACACCGGATCGGAGACGTCGGCCACCGAGCGCACGGCGTCGCTCGTCGGCGCCGCAGGGGAGACGTGTCGACACCTCGCTGCGGCGTGACGAGAAGGCCACGGTCGCGGCGAGTCCCCGGGTAATGTACGCGATGGCCTCACGCCCACCACTGCGCACACGAGTGCACACCATCGCCTGGGTGCTTGCGACCACGCTGCACGGCGCGGGCTGCGCCGAACCACCCACCGCGACCGCACCCGACGGCATCGACGCGATCGCGTTCGAGGAGCTCGGGCGCGACATCGCGGCAGGCGAGTTCGGCGCGGTGCGCAGCCTGCTGGTGACGCGCGGGGACCAGGCGCCGGCCGAGCGCTACTTCCGCGGCGCGCGACGCAGCGAGGCCACGCCGGTCTATTCAGTCACGAAGAGCATCACGTCGCTCCTCGTCGGCATCGCGATCAGCGACGGACACTTGGGCGAGGCACGACACCTGGACTCGATCCTCGCGCCCTACGCGACGCAGATCCGTTCGGACCCCCGGCGCGCGCGGCTCACGCTGCGGGACCTGCTCACCATGCGCGCCGGCATCGCATGGAACGAGTTCGCGGCGCCGTACGGCACGCCGCAGAACCCGCTCACGCACATGTTCCAGTCGGCCGACTGGATCGGACACATGCTCGGCCTGCCGATGGCCGCGGCGCCCGACTCGGTGTTCAACTACAACAGCGGTGTCTCGGTGCTGCTCGGCGCGGCGCTTGCTGCCGCGACGTCGCGCCCGGTGCTGGATTTCGCGCAGGACCGGCTCTTCGATGCATTGGGCATCGCGCGACCGGACTGGCACGCGAGCGCGACCGGCGTCGTCAACACGGGGGCCGGCCTCTCGCTGCGGCCCGCGGACCTCCTCCGGATCGGGCAGCTCGTCCTCGCCGACGGACAGGTCGATGGGCAGAACGTCGTGTCAGCGGATTGGATCCACCGCTCCATGCAGCCGGTGTCCTCGACCTACGGCGGCACACGGTACGGCTATCAATGGTGGCTCTTCGGGCCGGACGGCCCGTATGACGCCGCGCATCCGATCCACGCCGCCGTGGGATACGGCGGCCAGTTCCTCTTCATCGATCCCACGCTGCGGATCGTCGCCGTGGTCACCGCGGACGCGTTCGATCGCGATCCGATCGATCTCGCGCTCGCGCTGCTCCCTCGGCTCGTGTCGCTCGCCGATCCGGGTTCGGCGCGCGCGTACTCACCACCAGGACCGGGATAGATGACGTTCTCCGCCTCCTCCCACGCGCTTCGCCTGCGGCGCGTGATGCCGCTCTTCCTCGCGGCGACCGCCGCCGGCGCCGCCGCGCAATCGGCGCCCGGCGCGCGAGCGGCAGCGCCGCCGGCGCCGCGGATCCACCGCTTGATGGCGCCGAGCGGCGGCTACGATGCGAACGCGTTCATCATCGAGGGACGCGACAGCCTCCTGCTCGTGGACGCCATGCTTCGACGCGCCGACGCCGAGGCGATCGCGGGCGCCATTCGCGCGCTCGGCAAGCCGCTCGCGGCGATCATGGTCACGCATTCTCACGCCGACCACTTCGGCGGTGTGGGCACGGTGAAGCGCGCGTTCCCGTCGGCGCGCTTCATCGCCACCCGCGCGCTGGCCGACGCCATCCGGGCCACGCGCACCGAGGAGCTCGGGCCCGATGGCTGGCTGCGCTCCATCCTCGCCCAGTTCGACACGGTGGAGACGCCACCGGATCGCCTCGTCGATGCGACGAGCGACCTGATGATCGGCGGCGTGGAGGTGCGGCTGCGTGACGCCGGCGCCGGCGAGTCGGCGGCGCATCTGCTGATCCACGTGCCCGCCGCGAACGCGCTCTTCAGCGGCGACGCGACGGTATCCGGCGCGCCGTTCTACGTGGGCGAGGGACGCGCGGCGGCCGCGGCCGACCTTCTCACACGCCTCGGGGGCGAGTACCCCGCGGGCACGCTCGTCTTCTCGGGACACTACGAGCCCAAGCCCCTCGGCCTCATCCGGCTCGCGAACGGCGACGAGGTCGCCATGCTGCAGCACGCGGGGGCGATGTATGCCGCGGCCGGGATCGCGGAGCCCGCACTCACGCTCGCACGGGCCCTCGCGCTGCACCACCGCGACGCGATGTCGTACGGGTCCGGCGCGCTCGCGATCGCACGGATGAACGCGCGCGCCCTCGTGACACCGACGAGCGACCCATCGGCCGTCCTGCGCTCACGTGCGCGCGCGCTCGCGCCACTCCTCGCCATCGCTGGTGCGTGGAACGCGGAGGCCGCGGGCCGGCCTGCCACGGTGCTGGTGGCGATGGGCCGCTCGGGGGAGTCACTCGTGCTCGAGCTCGATTCCGAACAGGGGCGTCTGCAGATGGAATGGGCGGTCGATGCCGCGTCACGCCATCAGGCCATCGTGCGGTCGCTCGCGACGGGAGTGGCGCGCAGCTTCGTCGAACGCGCGCGGTCGGGCACCGTCCTGCGCCTGGAGCCTGAGTCCGGCACTGGCGAGGCGGTCGAGTACTCGCCCAACGCGGACGGCACGTTCACGCTGCGCGTTCCCCGCCCCGATGCGCCAGGCGCGCTCGTCATCAAGGCGCAGCGCCGCACCACGCCGTGACGCGTCGTCAGGACCGTTCGAGGAGCACCGCGCGCACCGCCTCGACGTAGCGCGCGCTCACCGCGACGCGGCCGCCCCCGTGGAGCTTGAGGCGATACGTCCGGTCACCCGTCACCGTGAGCGCCGCGCACTCGCTGCGGCGCACGACCGTGCCGCGATGGACGCGGATGAAGACCGCCGGGTCGAGCCGGCCTTCCACGTCGCTCAGGGGCGCACGATGCAGCACCGTGCGGCCGTCGGCCGTGTGCAGCGAGACGTAGTTCCCCGCCGACTGGAGCCACCGGACCGTCGCGAGCGGGATCACGTCGAGCCGCCCGACCGATCGGACGCAGAAGCGGTCGAGGAACGGGGAGGACGCGGCCGTCGCGGACGCATCCGCGACGCCCGAGCGGAGCGCATCGCCGTACGCGGCGCGCCACTCGAGCCGCCGCAGCGCGCGCACCCGATCGAGCGTCTCGGCCAGCCGCGCATCGTCGAGGGGCTTGAGCAGGTAGTCGATCGCATGCACGCCGAAGGCCGCGACGGCATGCTCGTCATGCGCGGTGAGGAAGACGATCACCGGCGGGGCCGGCGACGACGCCAGGTCCCGCGCGAGCGCGAGGCCGGACTCGCCGGGCATCCTGATGTCGAGGAACACCACGTCCGGGCGGTCGGCCGCGATCGCGCGCCGTGCGGACTCGGCCCCATCGGCCTCGCCCACGACCTCCCAGTCCTCGTGCGCAGCGAGCGCGGCGCGCAGGCTCGCGCACGCGAGCGGCTCATCGTCCACCAGCAAGGCGCGCACGCGATCACTCATCGTCGCCCGCCGGCAGCTGGATCCGCGCGATGAACTGACCATCCTCCGCCCACGTCTCGAGCCGCGCGTCCTCCCCGTATGCCAGGGCGAGGCGGCTGCGCAGCGACAGCAGCCCGGCGCCGAGACCGGGATTGTCCGCAGCCGACCCGACGAGTGGGTTGCGGACGCTCGCGACGATCCCCGCCGCCTCGACGGACACCTGCACGTCGATCGCGACAGCGCCGCTCTCGCGCTCGAGGGCGTGCCGGATGGCGTTCTCCACGAGTGGCTGCAGGATGAGCGGTAGGCAGGCGCGATCGCCGAGCCGCGGATCGTCCGCCGCGACCCGCACGACGAGTCGCTCGCCGAAGCGGAGCCGCTGCAACGCGAGATAGTCCTCGATGAACGCCAACTCCTCGGCCCACGTGATGCGCTCGCGCGCGCTGGCGCTGACCGCGAAGCGCAGCAGCGCCGCGAGCCGCTGGATCGCCTCCAACGCGCGCGCGCGGTCGCCCGCACGCACCGTCGCACCGATCGCGTTGAGGGCGTTGAAGATGAAGTGAGGCTCGAGCTGCAGTTGCAGGATGCGCAGCTGATGGCGCGTCGTCTCGAGGCGAAGCGCCTGGTTCTCCGCGTCGAGGCGGCGGCGGCGCGCCTCCGCCTCGCTGCGCTCGCGCGCGACGGCGAGCGCGGCGATCACCGCGCACGTCGCGACGAACAGCATCGCGTCGGTCACCAGGTAGATGATCGGGTTGGCGCGGAGCTGCGCGGCGACCGCGCTCAGCGGCCGCCCCGCCATCACCGTCGTCAGCACGGCCTGATAGACGACCTGCGGCACGAAGAACAGCACGACCGCGGCACCGATGGGCCGCGCGAGCGCCGCCGCGCTGCCCAGGCTCGCCGGACGCCGCTCGAGGTGCCGCGCGAACCACCACGAGAGGCCGACCCACGGCAGGTAGCCGAGCAGGTACGACATGACGAGCGCGCCGCCGTCGATCCTGAGACCGCGTCGAGCCGCGTCGGCGACGAAGAGGAGCGCGTGCGCGACGGCGATCGCAGCCCACGCGAGCGCATGGCGCAGCAGTCGCCGCGTCTCGTTCGGCACCATGCCGGAATCTACGGCGCGCGCGGTGGCGTCGCGCCGCCGAGGCGGGTCAGCGCGCTGTCGAGCGCCTGCGCGGCCGGCACCGCGACGGTCGGTGCGATGCCGACGCCCTCGATGCGGCCCATCCGGTCGGAGTAGTAGTCGGCGATCGGCAGCGAGAGCTGCAAGCCGCCGGGGATGTCGAACATCCGCTGCGACAGCATCTGCCCCGCCGTCCGTTCTCCGACGACGACCGCGCGGCCTCCGCTGAGCAGCGCATCCACCGCGAGTTCGGCGGCGCTCGCGGTGGCGCGGGCGGTGAGGACGACGACAGGCCCGGCGTAGCGCGGTGCCATCGGTTCGAAGCGGATGCGCAGCAAGCCCGACGATTCGACGTCGCCCCAGAAGCGCGTCAACGACCAACCGCGCCACGGCTCGACGCGTTCGACGTCGCGCGCCGCGGGGGGCCGCTCATTGAGCTCCGTCCAGCGGCGGCCCACGAACACCCCGCCCTCGACCGCGTGATCGATGAGGTGGCCGACGAGCGGCACCACCGCGAAGGCCCCACCCGGGTTCGCGCGCAGATCGATGATGAGGCCCGACGCGCCGCGCGCGACGATCTCGCGGAATGCGCTGGTGATCGCCTCGCGCGTGTCGATCCCCATCATCGTCCGCACCTCGAGCACGGCGATGCGATCGACCCACCGGAGCGTCACCGCACCCGGACCGACGCGCATGGTATCGACGTACCCGGCCATCGCCGCGGCGGGCATCCGCGCCATGTCGAGTCGCACGTGCGACACCGGTCCGTCGCGCCACAGCCGGTTCACGCCGCCGACGAATCCGCGGCGGTCGGTCGCCGCGTGCGCGAGCGAGTCCGTCGCCGCGGCGATGCGTCGAGCCGCGGTGTCGTCGAGGACTCGCGGGTCGAACAGATGAGCGCGCATGGTCGAACGGATGGCCGCGGGCGCGGCGCGGACGCCTGCGAGGGAGTCCGACTGGGCCGCGAGCGGCCCGGCCGCCGCCGCGCTCGCCGCGGCCACCGCCGCGACGACGAACAGGAGAGCACGAGTGGGGTTGGTCATGCGCCCCCTACGCGACGGCCGGGCCCGGGTGCCGGCACGAAGCGCGGATCGTGACGAGACACCGCCAGCGCGGGACGGACCCACGACACCGGACCGACCCATGCCGCGTGAATGGGCCATTGGCTCCGTCATTACGCGTGTCGCATCGTCGAGCTATCGGCCCCCGTGCGGCGCGCTGCGCGATGCCGCCGGCGCCTGGCTCGGGTTCGACGGACGGCCCGCCGCCGTGAAGGTTTCCTCCGGACCCGCTCGGCGATGGCGAGCACATCCTCCCGCACCATCGACCGCGATCGCACCGCGACCCTCAGCGCAGATGCACCCGCTTCACCTGCCGCCAAGCCGCCAGCACCGCATCGTCCCTGCGATACGCCGCCCGCATCAGCGCGTCGAGCTGCTTGAGCGCGAGCCGGCCACGCCGGAGCGCGACCTCGATCCCCGCCGTCGCCGTGCTGCCGGTGGCCGACGCGTCCGCACGGCGCGGCTGGCTCTGCACGAGCGCGTCACGGGCCGCCTTGAACTGGGCGAGCCAATCCGGCGGCATCCCCTCCGCGATCAGCATGTCGCTCAGCGGCGCGGCCTGCACCATCATCGCATCCGCGATGACGATCGCGCGCACCACCGTCACGCGCCCACGCGGCATCCGGAACATCGTCGGCACCGCCGGGTCCTTTCCCGGCTCCATCTGCGACTGCGTGATCGCCACGATCGGCGCCAGGTGGTCAACGAGGAGTCGACTGATCAGGTCCTTCTGCCGCGCGGCCTCCGCGCGGGTCAGCGCGGGCGCCGAGCGCTGGTTCGCCGCGAACCCACGGAGGGTAGCGATCGCGTCGTCCAGCCTTCGTAGCGAATGGTCGAAACTCAGCGGGCCTCGCGGCGCCAGTTCGGTGAGGAACACCCGCGCGCGCACCAAGGAATCGAACGACCTCCACTGCCTCGCTCGCATCGTCGCACCTCGTGAGAGGGGTGAAGCATGCGCGAACGCGCTGGCACTCCGCTAGACTCGCGTCGCCGGTGGTACGGCGGAGCGGGCGGTCCGTCCGACGAGGGTGTGCGGTGGTCCGCGGGGGCGGGCAGCCCCCGCGACCGGGCTCTCCGGTGGTCCGCCAGCGCGGGCTGTCCGCTCGATCAGGATGTCCGGCGGTACGCCGGCGCGGGCAGCCCGCCCGACCTGCCTCCTCGGCGGTACGCCCACCCGGGCAGTCCGCACGACTCGCCTCCGCGCTGGTCCGCCGGCGCGGGCAGTCCGCACGACTCGCCTCCGCGCTGGTACGCCGGCGCGGGCAGTTCGCACGACTCGCCTCCGGGCTGGTACGCCGGCCCGGACAGTTCGCACGACTCGCCTCTGCGCTGGTACGCCGGCGCGGGCAGTCCGCACGACTCGCCTCCGCGCTGGTACGCCGGCGCGGGC
>CAYXGS010000035.1:16565-35593 GCA_964464585.1 uncultured Gemmatimonas sp.
AGTCCGCACGTTCGGCCTCGCCGGCGGTCCGCCGACGCGGACGGTCCACAATTCGAGGGTGTTCGGTGGTACGCTAGAACGGGAAGTTCTCCCGTCCTCCCTGCACCTTGGTCCGCCGACGCGGACAGTCCGCGCGATCGCTCCGTCCTACTCCGTCTTGAGCGACCGCACTGGATCGATCCGCGTCGCCCACCGCGCCGGGATCCAGCACGCGATCACACCCACGCCGAGCAACAGCACGGCCACACTCGCGATCGTCCGCACGTCCGTCGCCTCCACCCCATAGAGCAGCGACTCGAGCGCCCGCGACGCTGCAACCGTCGCCCCGAGCCCGACCGCGAGCCCGACCGCCACACTCACCACCCCGCGCCCCAACACCAGCCGCGCGATGTCCCCCGCCGTCGCCCCGAGCGCCAGCCGGATCCCGATCTCCCGCGTCCGCTGCCGCGCGCTCTGCGCCGCCACCGCATACACGCCCACCGCCGCCAGCACCAGCGCGAGCCCCCCGAATGCCGTGAACAACCCGAGCACCGAGTCCTCCCGCGCCATCGACGTGCGCCGCACCTCATCGAGCGTCCGCACCTTCGCGATGGGAATCGCGGGGTCGATCTCCCGCAACACCGCCCGCACCGACGGCACCACGCTCATCGGCTCCATGTTCGTCCGCATCACCACCCACACCGTCCGCGCCCAGTCCTGACTCCGGCTCTCGAACACCTCCGGCTCCGGCACGCGCCCGGGAGTCACTTGATGCTGGTCCCCCACCACGCCGACGATCTCGTACCACGTGGACTGCGGCGTCGGCTCGCGGTCATACGCGATCCGCTTGCCGATCGGGTCCTCGTCGGCGAAGAACCGCTTCGCGAACGTCTCGTTGACCACCACCGCGAACGGCGCGTCGCCGCGATCGCGCGGCTCCAGCAGTCGCCCCCGACGCAGCGGGACGCCGAGCGCCTCGAAGTAGCCTTGGTCCGCGCGGCGGTGCACGATCTGACTCCCCACCTTCTCGGCCGGCCATCCCTCGGCCTTGAACTGGCTCGACCAGCTCATCCCCGAGAGCGGGAGTTGGCCGATGGTGCCGGCGCGTTCTATTCCAGGTGTCGCCTCGAGCGCCTCGATGAACCGGTCCTGGAACGCGAGCACGGCGTCGCGATCCTGATACCGCGCGCTCGGCGTGGTCACCTGCAGCGCGAGCACGTGATCACTCCGGAAGCCGACATCCACGTTACGCAGTCCCATCGCGGTGCGCGCCATGAGGCCGGCGCCGGCGACGAGCATCACGGCGAGCGCGACCTCGAGTGCGACGAGACCGGTGACGAGCCGCGCCGAACGCTTGCCACCCGCCGCGCCGCGCTCGGAACTCCGCAGGTCGGCCACGCGTGCCTGACGGAGCGCGAAGAGCACCGGCGCCGCGCCGAAGAGCAGCGCGCAGAACACGGTCACGCCGAGCACGAAGAGCATCACGCGCGCATCGATGGCCACCTGCGTCGCAGCGGGCACTCCATATCCGGTGAGGCCGAGGACGCGCAGCGCGCCCCATCCAGCGAACGCGCCGAGCGCGCCGCCGATCACCGCCAGCAGGCCGTGTTCTATTGAAAGCATCGCGACCAACCGCCCGCGACCGGCGCCGAGCGCGCTGCGCACCGCGACCTCCTGCTCGCGCCCGAGCGCGCGGAGGATCGCGAGGTTCGCGACGTTGGCGCAGGCCAGGAGCAACAGCACCGCGACCGCGCCGATCAGCACGAGCACGGGCTTCCGCAGCTCCTTCAGCAGGAAGGGACGCAGTCCCATCATCCCGGCGCCCATCACGCGGTTGGTCTGCGGATACTCCGTCTTCAGCTTCGCGACCTCCACCTGCAACTGCGCGTTCGCCTGCTCGGCGCTTACCCCAGTCTTGAGCTTCGCGATTGGACGCACGAAGTGCGCTCGCCGGAAGAACGTCGCCGCGCGCGACGCGGGATCCCACCCGAACGTCTTCCACACCTGCGTGCCGTCGATCGGGAACGCGAACCCGCGCGGCATCACGCCGACCACTTCATATGTATTGCTCCCAAGCTGCACCGAGCGTCCGATCACGGAGGAGTCGCCACCGAAGTGCGTCTCCCACGCGGCATGGCTCAGGATCACCGCGTTCCCGCCGTCGCTCCACGTCTCCGCCCAGCGGAAGCCGCGGCCCATCGCGGGGCGCACGCCGAGCACGTCGAAGAAGTTGCCGGTGACCTCGGCGACGTCGAGCAGGCGCGGCTCGCCGTCCTTGAGGTACGTGAGCCCGCCGCCGAACCGCGAATAGGCCGCGACATCCTCGAAGGCCGCGACGCGCTCGCGCCAGTCGAGGACGTTCGCCGGCGCGGCATCGGCATCCGTCCAGCCGAACTCGGGATTGGTCTCATACAGCATCTGCAACCGGTCGGCGTTCGCGAACGGCAGCGGCCGCAGGAAGAGCGCGTTGGCCGTCGCGAACATCGCGACGCTCGCGCCGATCCCCAGCGAGAGCGTGAGGAGGATGGCGACGACGAAGCCGGGCCGGTGTCGCATGCCGCGGAGGGCATAGCGCACATCGCGCCCCGCGTGCTGCAGCCACGCGAAGAAGCGCGCCTCGCGCACCTCCTCGCGGAAGCGTGTCGCGCCGCCGAACTCGATCAGCGCGCGTCGACGCGCCTCGTCGGGCGGCAATCCCTCGCGCACCAGTCGCTCGATCGCCATCTCCATATGGAAGGCGAACTCCTCATCGAGTTCGCGTTCGACCGTCGCGCGGTTGGTGAGTGCGCCGAGCCGCTTCCGCCACCGGCTGATGACTCCCATGGGGCCCCCTCCTCAGATGGTGCTGTCGTGCTCAGGTAGTGATCACGTCGCGGTCAGGTGGTGCGCAGGATGACGTCGACCATCGCGACGTACTCCCGCCATTGCTTCGCTTCTGCGCCGAGCGCGCGGCGCCCGGCCGCGGTGAGCTCGTAGTACTTGGCGCGGCGGTTCTGATCGGTCACGCGCCAGTCGCTCTCCACCCACCCCTTCTCCTCGAGGCGCTGGAGCGCGGGGTAGAGCGATCCCTGTCCCACCTGCAGCGCCTCGCGGGTGAGCTGCTCCAAGCGTTGCGCGATCGCCCAGCCGTGCATCGGCTCGAGGGAGAGGGCTTTGAGGATGAGGAGCTCGAGCGTGCCGCGGAGGACGTCGGCGGCGGGGGAGCTGCCTTTGGGTGCTGGCGGGGTCATGGGCGTCGCGGGAGGGGGGTCTTGTCGGTATTCGACACCACGACCCGCCGAAAGGTTGCCTGGAGCTCGATCCCCCGCGCCGCACTCGCCGTCCCCCTCGCGCCGCACTACACTTTCGCGATGCGCCGCGCCCTCCTCGTCGCGATCCCGCTCGGACTCCTCCTGCTCCTCGCGCGCTGCATCGAGCCGGTCTACAAGTACGAGTCACCCGGCGCGGCGCCGCCTGGCCCCGTCCTGCGCATCCTCACCCACGATGCGGGCCGAGGCTCCACGCCCCGCGCCGGCGACCGCGTCCGTGTCGACCTCGTCGGCACATACGCCGACGGCTCCAAGTGGGCCGATGGACCGTTCACCTACATCTACCGCGACGAGAGTTATCCCGGCGTCGCGCAGCCGCGGCTCGGCGCGCGCATCAAGCTCGAATGGCTCCACGATCAGGGTGAGCGACCCGAGCGGCTCGTGCCGCTCGTCGGCGAGCGCATCGATCGCGAGGGCTACATGATCCGCCGCGATCGCGGACCCGTCTTCATCGAGCATCGCCTTCGCTCGTGGTGCCGCCCGCTGAAGCTCTTCCTCATGAACACCGGACTCGGCCCCATCGAGTTCCCCTTGGGCTGCTGGCGCTATCCACGCGTGTCGGTGGCGCAGATGGGCGACAGTCGCGCGAGCGCCCGGATGGATTCCATCGAGGCGATGGTGAACGCGGGGTCGGAGCCGCAGCCCGGGAGCAGCGCCGGGAACGCGCCGAGCGCTCCTCGAGCCAAGGTGAACGCGGATTCGATCGAGGACTTGCACGAGGCGGCCGTCCGCGGACTGCCGGTGCGCGTCGGCGAGTTGTTGCGCGCCGGTGCCGACCCTGAGCAGCGCGATGCGTATGGCATGACGGCGCTGCTGCGTGTCGCGTTCGAGCAGTTCCCCGGGCACCACTACTATGCGTCCGAGCAGGCGGCATACCTCGCCGTGGTCGACACGCTGCTCGCGCACGGCGCCTCGCCGCGCGCGCGGACCGTGAAGGGCACGGCTTCCCCGATGTACGGCCCCGGGTCGCTCGTCCTCGACATGACGCCGCTCGACTACGCCGCGCGGTTCTGCGACGACGGAATGGTCGCGCGACTGATCGCCGGCGGCGCCGATGCCGCCGCGAGCACGGGACCCGACGCCGGTTTCGTGGGCGCGGTGATGGCGGGGTGCCCCGAGATCGTGAAGATGATGATCGCCGGCGGTGCAGCGGTGCAGATGGCGCGCGAACAGGGTGGCACGCCGCTCGAGCGGCTCGCGCACGTCTCATCGTTCCACGAAGCGCACATCGAGGTCGCGCGCGCGCTGCTCGCGGCGGGCGCCGATCCCACGCGGGCGAAGATCTATCTCAAGGACCGGCTCGACGATCCGGGCCCGGGCGGCTTCGGCTTCACCAACCGCCTGGTCGCGAAGGAGATCCACCGGCTGTTGCGCTGAGATCGGCGTGCTCCAGGCGGTGCATCACGAGATCGGCGGCGGTCTTCACCAACACCACTACCGCGCCGAACACGCCGGTCGCGGCGAATGCCGGCAGCAGCGCGGCGACGACGAGGCCCGCCGCGAGCGCCACCACCACGAGCCATAGGCGAAGGTACGGCTGGAACAGCAGCAGCACGAGGTTGGTCCGCTCGTACTCGCGCCGGCCGATGAAGTTGACGACGAACGACGCGCCGTGACTCAGGGCGAGTCCGACCGCCGCCCATGCCGCACCGCCCCCCACCGCGAGGAGGCCGCTCCACACGTCCGCGCCGCGGCCCTCGTTCAGGAACGCCGGCACCATCACGACCAGCAGGCCCATGCCGAGCAGGAAGCCGCCGAACTTCATGACGAACACCCCGACGCCGACGAAGAGGAGGAAGATCCGCGTGAGCGGCTCGCTCGCGTCGATCCAATCACCGAGCGGCTTCCCTGCTGCGGCAACGACGATCATCCGCGCGACCGTGAACGCGCCGACCACCAGCGCCTCGAGCCAGTAGATGAGGATCACCTCATAGAATCCCCACGCTCGCACGAGCGACGCGGTCGCGATGGCGACGTTCACGCCGAGGAGTGCCCACTGACTCGCCTTCATCGTGATGAATATGACATGGTGGGAGTCGTGGGGTAGATTCCCGCATGAAATCGATCGGCTTCCTCTCCTTCGGCCACTGGACCCCTTCCCCGCAGTCCCAGACCCGGTCCGCCGCCGACGCACTGCTCCAGTCCATCGACCTCGCCGTCGCCGCCGAGGAACTCGGCGCCGATGGCGCGTACTATCGGGTCCATCACTTCGCCCGGCAGCTCGGGTCGCCGTTCCCGCTGCTCGCCGCCGTCGGCGCGCGCACCAAGCGCATCGAGATCGGCACCGCGGTCATCGACATGCGGTACGAGCTCCCGATGTACATGGCGGAGGACGCCGGCGCGGCGGACCTCATCGCCGGCGGACGGCTCCAGCTCGGCATCAGCCGCGGATCACCGGAGCAGGTCATCGACGGCTGGCGCTACTTCGGCCACGAACCGGCCGAGGGCGAGAGCGAGGCCGACATGGCGCGCCGGCGCGCCGAGGAGTTCCTCGACGTGCTCCGCGGCGAAGGCTTCGCGCGACCGAACCCGCAGCCGATGTTCCCCAACCCGCCGGGACTCCTGCGCGTCGAGCCGCATTCGCCGGGCCTCCGCGATCGCATCTGGTGGGGCTCGAGCTCCAACGCCACCGCACAATGGGCCGCCAAGCTCGGCATGAACCTCCAGAGCTCCACCCTGAAGGAGCACGAGTCGAACGAACCGTTCCACGTGCAGCAGGCCAAGCAGATCCGCCTCTATCGCGACGCGTACGCGGCCGCCGGCCACACGCGTGTCCCGCGCGTCTCCGTGAGCCGCAGCATCTTCGCCCTGATGAACGACACGGACCGGATGTACTTCGGCCAGCGTGACGGCAGTGCCGACCAGGTGGGATGGATCGCGCCCGACCTGCGCGCGATCTTCGGCCGCACGTACGCCGACGAACCCGACGCGCTGGTCAGGCAGTTGAAGGAGGACGAGGCGATCGCCGAGGCCGACACGCTGCTGCTCACCATCCCCAACCAGCTCGGCGTGGACTACTGCTCGCACTGCCTCGAGTCCATCCTCAAGCACGTCGCGCCGGCGCTCGGCTGGCGGTAGCTTCGGCCCACATGTCCGTCCGCCACGCCTACGACCGCTGGGCCGCCAGCTACGACACCGACCGCAACCTCACGCGCGACACCGACGCGCGCGCCGTGCGAACGCTGCTCGCTGGCGGCCGCTTCGAGGCCGCCATCGAGGCCGGTTGCGGCACCGGCAAGAACACGCCGTTCTACGCGTCCATCGCCGGCCGGCTCACCGCGCTCGACTTCTCCGGCGAGATGCTCGCCCGCGCCCGCGACCGGGTGCGCGACGCGCACGTGTCGTTCGCGCAGCATGACCTCACCGAGCCGTGGCCCCTTCCCGCGGGCGCGGCCGATCTGGTGGCGTTCGATCTCGTGCTCGAGCACATCGAGCACCTCGACCGAGTGTTCGGCCATGCGGCCGCCGCGAGCCGCGCGGGCGCGACGCTCCTCGTGAGCGAGCTCCACCCGTACAAGCAGCTCCAGGGGAGCCAGGCGCGCTTCGCGACCGACGCGGGCGAGGAGAGGGTCGCCGCCCACCTGCACCACGCGTCGGACTTCATCCGCGCCGCCGAAGGCGCGGGCTATACGCTCCGCGCCCTCGACGAATGGTGGCACGAGACCGAGACGCGTGAGCAGCCACCGCGGCTGCTCACGCTCCGGTTCGACCTTCGCTGACCTCGCGCCGCCCTACGGCTGCGTCCGGTTCACCACCGTCACCGTCAGCGACGACGGGTACAGCCGTGAGTGGTGCACCGTGCTGTGCGCCACGACGCCCTTCGACTCGTCGTAGTTGTTGCCGCCGGTGTTCAGGTTGCGGTCGAAGCGCGGGAAGTTGGAGCTCGAGACCTCGATCCGGATGCGATGCCCGGGCGCGAACCAGTTGCTCGTGTTGAGCGGCTGGAGCGTCACCTTGTAGACCGAGTCCTTCTGCATCCACACCGGCGGCTTGTCGTACCCGTCGCGGTACCGCATGCGCTGGATCGACTCGTCGAGGTTGTACACCCGGCCGTCGGGATACACGTCGAGCACCTTCACCGTGAAGTCGGTGTCCTTCGCATCGCTCGAGACATAGAGCGTCGGGATGATGGGGCCCGAGAGTTCGATGCCGTCCTGGAACGGTTCGCTCGTGTACACGAGCACGTCGGGCCGCGCCTCGGTGACGCGCTGGTCCATGGCGCCGGCCCCCACCGCGTTGCCCTGGCAGCAGACGTTCCCGCCGCGCGACATCACCGGGTTCGCCGGGTCGTACGTGAAGCGGTCGGGCGTGTCGCGGCGCGGCGCGGTGGTCGTGAGCACACCATCACCATCGAGCGTGTTGGCGTTGCCGCCGCTCCCGAGGAAGAACGTCATGGGGGCGGAGCCGCGCGGCGGCCACACATCCGACGTGTGCCACTTGTTCTCGCCCATCACGTAGTAGCGCACCCGCGCCATGGTGTCGATCGCCGTGGTGGGCGTGCCCTTCAGGAACTTGTCGAAGAAGGCGTACATCATCTCCTGATAGCCGAGCCGCGCGTCACCCATGTCGCGCTCGCCCACCACCGTGTGCTCGGTGGCGCGGGTGTACGAGCAGTGCGCCACCGGCGCGATCACCGCCCACTGCTGGTTGGCCGCCGCGCCGCGCGCGGTCCGCCGCACGATGTTGAACATCTCGAGGTTCGGTCCCACCGACACGTCGTACCACGACATGAACCAGAGCCCCGGGATGTCGATCCGCATGTCGTCGTGATAGAGCCCGCCGCGATACCACGCCGGGTCGTTCGGCGTGCGCTTGATCATCGCGCCGCCGGTCGCCACCGGCATCGAGTCCGCGAAGATGCCGCGAGGTCCGTCGAGCGCCGACAGGAGGTTCATCACCGGGAGCGTCCAGAAGGCCTTCGCCCAGTCCACGGGCGGCAGCCGCTGCGCGAGGTCGAACGACTTGGACGCGCGGATCAGCTCCTCCTGCGTCGCCGTCGCCGGGAACATCGGCCGCACCTGGTTCTGCTCGCCGTAGAGCCAGTCGATGAAGAGCATCTGCACCGCGCCGCCGCGATACCAGTTGCCCTGCTCGTAGTACGGCCCCACGCGACCGACGCCCGCGCCGAAGCCCTGCACGTTGAACGCGGCGTACCCCGGGTTCCCCTGCGCCGCCACCGCGCCCTGCCACTCGGCCGTGGACGAACACCCCGTCGTGCCGATCCGGCCGTTCGACCACGCGCGCGAACGGAGGTAGTCGAGCTCGTCCACGCCGTCGCTCACCGGCGCGCCGAGGATGTCGTAGTTGCCTTCGGACCAGAAGTGCCCGCGCTCCTGCATGTCCACCCAGGCGTAGCCGCGCTTGATCGCGGTCAGCGCGTTGGTCATGTCGCGCGGCGCGCCGAGGTTGATGTCCCACCAGTTGAAGTTGTACGGCGTGCGCACCCAGATCGCCGGGTACTTCTGCGCGGCGTCCTTCGGGTAGTAGATGTCCGCCTGGATCCGGATGCCGTCGCGCATGGTGATCATCACCTTGCGTTCGACCACGGCGAGCGACTGCAGCTCGTTCTCGATCCGCCAGCGGACCGCGCGCACGCTGTCGGGGTTCTGCACGGCGGGGGGTTGCGCGCCGACCGAGCCGGCGAGGCCGGCGATCAGCGCAGTCAGCGTCACGATCCTGCGGTGCATGGTTCGGATCCTCCGGTGGAGTCGTCCGCTCACGGCCGCGGCGCCCGGCCGGGCGCGCGGGGGGGTGTCCCTCAACCTAGGCCGCCGGCCGGTCCGTGCCATCAGTACCATGCCCGACACCGTGTCCCGGCATGCCTGACCCCGCGTCCGGCGACGCCGGAGCATGGCCGGTCCCGCCCGGGGGACCGTAGATTCTGCCGGGTTGCGCCGACATTAGGACGAGAGCACCGCCGCCGGCCGGGCGGCCTTCCCTTCCCGCCCATGAGCCCGCGCCCCCTCGATCTGGAGACCGACGAACAGACGAACGCCGACCGCACCCTGCGCCTGGTGCTGGCGGGGGCGGCGCTCGTCTTCGCGGCCATCTCGGTGCGCAACCTGTTCGTGCCGGTCGGCAACTGGTGGATCGACCCCTTGAACCTCGCGCTCGTGCTCGCGGGGATCGCGGTGCTCCGTCGCTGGCCGCGGACCCGTCACCTCGTCTCGAGGGGACTGCTCGTCACGTTCGGCGGGAACGTGCTCGTGAGCATGACACCGTGGGACGGGCCCGCGTTCACGCCCACCCATGTGCTGCTCCCGCTGCTCGTGCTCTACGGCGTGCTGCTCCACGACGAGCTCATCACGTCGATGACCGCGCTCGGCGTGCTCGGCTTCATCGCCTACACGGCGAGCCGCGCGCCCGTGCTGGCGGCGCGCGACGTGCTCCTCCTCACGAACGTCGCGCTGACCACGATCGCCATCGCCATCTTCGCCTTCCGCGTGAACGCGCTGCACCGCCGGATGATGCGGCGGATGCACCAGCGCGGGCAGGAGCTCGAGCAGCAGCTCCTGGCCAATCGCCGTCTGACCGCGACGATCTTCCATGACATCGCCAATCCGCTCACGGCGCTGCGCATGCAGTTCGAGCTCGCGGGCGAGGACGGCACCCTCTCCCGCGAGGAGCTGGACCTCTCCGTGCGCGCGGCCGCGCGCATCGCGGGGATCATCGACGTCGTGCGCGAGATCGACCGGACGGGAGTCTCGTCCGCCGCGCTGTCCACGGCGGCCGTGACGGTCTCGTCATTGATGGGCGAGATCGAGGAGGTGTTCGCCGCGCGCCTGGACGCCAAGGGACTCCGGCTGGAGCTCCTCGAGGGCGGGAGCCTCGCGGTGCGCACCAACGTGACCATCACCTGCCATTCCGTGCTCGCGAACTTCGTGAGCAACGCGATCAAGTTCTCGCCGCGCGGGTCGCGGATCGCCGTCTCGGCGCGCCACGACGGCGCGACGGTGCGCATCAGCGTCCGCGACCGCGGCGCCGGCTTCACGGCGGCGGCGCTCCGCGAACATGCCGAGCCGACGCGGACGCTCCTCACATCGACGGCCGGGACGGAGGCCGAGCATGGGCATGGTGTCGGCCTGCACATCGCGGGGCACTACCTGCGGGCACTCGGCGGATCGCTCGAGGTGGCCAACGCACCGGACGGCGGCGGGATGGTGACGGCCGTGCTGCCTCGCGCGGCGAGCGCCTAGCGCTCCCCCGGGCCGCGGCGGTTCGCCGGGCCGCCCGGACCTACGAAGGGATCCGGAACTCCGAGGTGTGCCGCGCGTCCGGCCATACCGCGCGCGCCTCGTCCGACGTCGCATAGCCCCAGTCGACGAAGCGGAGCACCCCGTCCCCGCCGAGTGCGGCCACGCAATACAGCCGGTCCGCCTGCCCCGCGCCCGTGGCTGCGCGCCGGTTGCGCACGATGATCTCGCCGCGCTCACCGGAATGGCCATCGACCTCGACGATCAACAGGGGTTCGTGCACGGTGCCCTCCATCCCGATCCCGATCCGCGCGGACTCGCGGGTTCCGTCCCGGCGGTCGCGCCATTCGTCCGGTGCTTCGGGCTCAATAGTAGCACTTCCCGCGCCGGTTCGCGCCCGGCGCGGCATCAGCTCACGCGCCGGCCTGGAAGGCCGCCCGCACCGCTGATTCGCGATACGCGAAGATCCGCCGCAACTGCGCGCGCACGAGGGGATGCACCACGCGCCCCAGCACCCCGAACGGCAGGCGATACCGCACCACATCCTGGATCCGCGTCCCGCCCGGCACCGCCGTGAACGTGTGCGTGTGCTCCCAGAGCGCATACGGTCCGCGCAGTTGCGTGTCGACGAAGCGCTCGGGCGGCACCCACGCCGCGATCCGCGTGGTCCAGCCGAAGGGGACGCCGCCGAGCCGCAGGCGATACTCGATGAGCGCGCCTTCGCGCATCGCGATCGGCAAGGGCGTCGTGATCCGGAAGCGCAGCTCGGGCGGGGTGATCCGCTCGAGGTTCTCGGCCGCGGCGAAGAACGCGAACACGCGGTCGCGGTCCACCGCGAGCGTGAAGTCGGTCCGGAGTTCGTGGTCCATCGGGGCTCAACGTCGCGTCGGACGCACGGGTTCCGTCGCGGCACCCGCGGCGCGCCGCGCGCGACGGCGCGTCACGGCTGCAGGGTGAGCTTCGCCTTGTATGGTTGCCGCGTGCAGGATCCCGGGGCCGGGGACACCGCCTCGACCCGGATGGTGTAGGTGGTGCCGGCCATCAGGCTCACCGTGCCAGCCGGAGTGGCGTCGGTCCCGCTGAGGAAGGCGCCCACGCGTCCGCCTGGTGCCTCGACGAACAGCCACAACCGGTCCGCATCCTCGCCGCACGACCCCGCGGTCGTCTGCATCCGCACGGAATACGTGCCCGACGACACGACACTGAACTGATACTCATCGAGATCGTACGGATCGCCGATCGACTCGCCGACGATCGAGTCGCCCGGTGCGATCACCGCAGGACGTGACTCGGGGGCCGCGAGGATCTCGACCAACCGCAGCCGATAGCCCGGCCGCGCCGTGGTGTCCGTGGTGGTGAGATAGTCCTGCAGGATCACGCGCACTCCCCCACCGGGCGGCACCTGCGCGCGCTCGGTGGTCCAGTCCCCGCTGTTGGTCGAGTACGCGAGGATCGCATTGCCCGCGCCGACCCACGCACCGAGCGTCCCGAGGGTCCCGGGCGTGAGGAACCCTTCGAGGCGGAAATACCGCCCCGGCGCGAGCCCGATCGCTAGATCGTCCTGGTCACCATTGAACTCGAACCACTCAACGCCCGTCGTGTCGCCGGCCACCAACGTGTCGGGGATCGACTCCGGCGTGCGATCGAGCTCGTGGACCATGAACCGATAGCCGAGCGGCGTCAGCGATCCGGTGGCGACGCGGAACCGGTGGTCGCCGCTTGCCGTCGGTGCGAGCAGGAGTTGCGGCCCGCGCGGATGATTCTCGTCCGAGTACTCGAGCGGACCCGCCGGCCCCTGCGCGGTGAAGGACACGTTCCCGAGCGCCGAAGCGGCGTATTCCCGGCCGGCCTGCAGCGGGACGACGAACAGGTCGAGGTCGTTGGGATGCGTCGGCTCCGCCGCCGAGGTGTCGCCTACCGCAAGGGCGGTCGGCGCCACCTCGTTGACCGCACCGGTCACCACCACGGAGTACGGCAGTCCGCGATCGTCGGAGTGGCCGGACGGCAGCGTTAGCACGGTCAGCTCGTAGGTCGCGCTCACGGGCGGCAAGTAGTAGTGCAGCATCGGGCCGACCGAGTCGGTCGGCCAGATCTCGTAGTGGATGCTCTGGTTCGCCTCGAATGCCAGCGAGACCGTCACCAGGCACTCCGAGCTCCGCGCACGGTCGAATCGCAGCCACACGCCTTCGCCCTGCACCAGCGGCACCTGGAAGCGATCGATGTCGCCGCAGCGCGAGAACGACTCCCGTGCGGTGTCACCGAGCGCGAGCGCACTCCCGACGAGCTCCGGCGCGGTGTTGATCACCTCGGTGCTCAGCACGTACGGCGCGCCCCGGTCCGCCCGAGTGCCGCGGCGATCGGTGGCGACCGTCAGCGGCGCTCGTCCCGACGCCGGGATGGTGATGTGCCCGAACCGCCTCGCGTCCACGTTCGCGCTGGAGAGGAAGAACCCGCTCCCGCTGTTCTCCGAGCTCAGCGCCATGCCGCACGTCGTCGCGCGACCGAAGCCGGCGCCCACCACCACCACCGACCCGGGCGGCCCCACGATCTGGAACGCATCGCGGTCGCTGCAGCGGTCGATCGTCTCGGTGACCAGCGAGTCGCCGAGCGCGATGTCGGTGGGGGCGATCTCGGGCGTCGAATCCGACGTGTACACGTCCAGCGTGTACCCGATGTCCGGCAAGCGGCCGATCGGCTGGCCAGGCGCATCGACGCCTTCGATCCGCAGCCGCATCGGGCCGGTGGGCTGGAGCGGGTAGGGCGCCCAGCGATCGACATCAGGGTCCGTCCCCGTGCGCAGCGAGTCGAATCGCGCGACCTCGGTCTCGCCGAACATCAAGCGGGCGCGCACGCGGCATCCCGCGGCGCCGTGCACCACGGCGCCGATCGAGATCCGCGTGAGCGCCGGTCCCGTGATCTCGAATTCATCCTGGTCGGCGCACGACGAGAGTGTCTCGGTCACCACGCTGTCCACGAGGCCCAGCGCCACGGGCGCGGTCTCCGGCGCGCGCGCGCGCCGCTGGTACAGCAGGCGGTACCCGACCGGGCGCAGGTCCGCCGTCGCGGCCGTGTCGCCCCGCACCTCGACGAGGACCTGCGAAGCATCCACGCGCTCCACCCATGGCGTTCGCTGCAGGTCGAGCACGCTGTCCCCCGCCCCGAGCGTGAAGGGGATGGGTGCCTCACCGTTCACCCGCACGCTCGCGCGCAGCGGCGACGCGGAGAGCGAATCGCGGGCGAGGAACAAGCGGAACTCCTCGCCGAGCGCGGCCGGGATGCTGAACCGGTCCACGTCGCCGAACTCGCCGATGTGCTCGCGGACCGTGTCGGCGGCGGCGATGGACGCGGCCGCGGTCTCCGGTGCGAGGTCCACCTGCTTGGCCCACACGCGATACCGCGCCTCGATCGGGAACGGACTGCCCACGGTGCCGGGCGCGGCCTGCAGCGTCGCCGTGACCGACGTGTAGAAGACGATGTCGCGCGCGAACACGAGCGGCACCACCGCGCTGTCGGTGAGCGCGGACGAGCGGTCACCCGGCGTGGTGAGTCCGTCGTACATCCGCATGCGCAGCTGGATCGGCTGCGACGCGCTGTCGAGCTGGGCCCAGACGGTCACCCGCGTCCCGACAGGCGAACTGACGACGAACCGGTCCAGGTCCGTGTCGCTGTCGAGGTACTCCACCACGGTGTCACCGATGGCGAGACGCGTCGGAGCATGCTCGGCCTCATCGTCCGGTGCGAGCAGGAACGTGGTCACCGTCGTGGCCCCAGCACGGCGCAGCCACCGGAACTGCAGCTCGAGCGCCGCTCCGCTCAGGGCGCGCGGGATCCACACCGCCTGCCGCATCGCACCCACGGTATCGGCGTCGGCGAGCACCATCACCGAATCGACCGTGACGCCCGACAGCACCAGCCGCGCCGAGAGCGAGTCGCCGGGCTGCGGCGCCAGGAGCTTGATCACGAGCCGCTGCGACGTCCCCGCGATCGGTGTCACGTCCACCGTCCGTCGCTCGGCGAAATCCACCACGAGCGTGTCGGCCGGCTCGAGCACCGGCCGCACGCGCGGCTCGGTGGGACCACTGCAGGTGGCCAGCAGCACCAGGGCCGCGGCGATCAACGAGAACGACGTGCCCGCGCGGGCGGCGGCCGGGGGGAGTGGCATGGCCGGAAACTACGACCGGGACCACCCGCGGTCACGGGTGACGCGAAGCCCTACTCGCCCATCCCGGCGGCGCCGGTCGTCGCGGCGCGCTTCACGGCCTGTGACTCGGGTGGCAACGAGGGGACCACCTGTCTCGCGCCCGATCGCGACCATCACCTTCGTGAAGCAGTGAGCTGACACCAACGGCTGGTCAGGGATGCGGCAGGAGGCTATCTCTATCGGGCACGCGCCCACCCTCCTTCCGCTCCCGGCCTCCATGTCCCAGCGACTCGGCGTAGGCTTCATCGGTTCCGGCTTCAACACCCGCTTCCATATCCAGGCGTGGCAGGGCATCCGCGACGCCGACGTCCTCGGCGTCTGGTCCCCCAACGAGAAGAACGCCGCCTCCGCCGCCCAGCTCGCCCGAAAGCTCGACGTCGGGCAGGCCAAGGCCTACAAGAGCATCACCGCGATGGTCGCCGATCCCGCGATCGACGCGCTCTGGCTCTGCGGGCCCAACCAGGCTCGCATCGAGAACGTCGAGGAGATCGTCCACGCCATCAAGGGCGGCAAGGGCAAGCTCAAGGGCATCGCCTGCGAGAAACCGCTCGCGCGCAACGTCGCCGAGGCCAAGGAGGTCGCGAAGCTCGTGAAGAGCGTCGGCCTCAAGACCGGCTATCTGGAGAACCAGCTCTTCTCGCCGCACGTCGAGGCGGGCAAGAAGCTCCTCTGGGCGCGCGGCGCGGCGACCACCGGTCGCCCGTACCTCGCCCGCGCCGGCGAGGAGCACGCCGGCCCGCACATGCCGTGGTTCTGGAACGGCATGCTCCAGGGCGGCGGAGTGCTCAACGACATGATGTGCCATTCGGCGCTGCTCGTGCGCTACCTGCTCACTGAACCCGGCAAGCCGCTCAGCACCGTGAAGCCGGTGCGGATGACCGGCCACATCGCCTCGCTCAAGTGGTCACGCCCCGCCTACGCCAAGAAGCTCAAGGCGACCATGGGGACCGATTACACCAAGACCCCGAGCGAGGACTTCGCCGCGCTCAACATCGAGTTCGAGACCCCCGAAGGGCACATCGTCATCGGCGAGGCGACCACCAGCTGGAGCTTCATCGGCGCCGGCCTGCGCCTCTCGGCCGAGCTGCTCGGCCCCGAGTACTCCATGAAGTGGAACTCGCTCGACTCCGGGCTCCAGCTGTTCTTCTCGCGCGAGGTCACCGGCCGCGCCGGCGAGGATCTCGTCGAGAAGCAGAATGCCGAGCAGGGCGTGATGCCGGTCGTCCCGGAGGAGTACCTCGCCTACGGCTACACCGGCGAGGACCGCCACTTCGTCCGCGCGTTCCTCGGCAAGGAGGAGCCGCTCCTCACCTTCGACGATGGCGTCGAGGTGGTGAAGATGCTCATGACCGCCTACATGAGCGCCGAGAGCGGACGGACGCTCGCGTACCCGGCGAAGGGGCTCGAGAAGTTCCAGCCGGCAGTGGCGAAGGGCACCTGGAGGCCCTGACACGCTCGAGGCGCGCTGCACTCCCGCAGGGCGCGATGACATCCACCGACCGACCACCCCACACCCGTACCCATGTCCGACGCCTCCGCCCCACTCAACGCATCCCATCTCGGCTGCTCGCTCACCTGCAAGGATCTCGCGACCTCCATCCGCTTCTATCGCGACGCCGTCGGGTTCGACGTGGCCCAGACGTTCGAGCGCGACGGGAAGCCGGCGGCGGCGATCGTCGTCTCCGGGTCGTGCCGCATCGTCCTCAACCAGGACGACGGGAAGCTCGGCTGGACGCGCGTGAAGGGACAGGGTTTCTACCTGCAGCTCAATGTGCCGACCGCGGCCGACGTCGATGCTGCCGCGGCACGCATCAAGGCGACCGGCGCCGCGCTCCTCAGTGAACCGGCGGATCGTCCGTGGGGTGCACGGATGTTCCAGTTCCTCGATCCCGATGGATTCAAGCTCGGCGTGGCCACGCCGTTGGCCGGCTGAGTCCCGCTCAGCCGCCACGCACCGCCGCGCACAGCTCGGCGAACACCGCGGGATCCGACGCACGGGCGTGCACTTCGTGCACGCCCGTCTCGCGTATGATGCGCTGCACGTTGTGCGCCCGCACGCCGCCCCCGGGCATGATCGTCGTCCGTCCCGCCGCGCGGCGGTGCAACCGCGCGAGCGTCGCGATCCCTTCCTCGGCCGTGGGCGCATGGCCCGCCGCGAGCACCACGTCCACGCCCAGCGCGATGAGCTGGTCGAGCGCCGCGTCGGCATCGGGCGTGCGGTCGAACGCGCGATGCACCCCGACGCGCATCGGCCGCGCGAGCGCGATCAGCTCCGCCATCCGGGGCACGTCGAGCGTGCCGTCGGCGTTCGAGATGCCGAGCACGACCCCGGCGCACCCCGCCGCCTTGATCATCGCGACCTCGGCCTTCATGGTCGCGAACTCGGTGTCGGAGTACACGAAGTCCCCCGTGCGCGGCCGCGTCATCGCGTGCACGGGGATCCGCACGGCGGACATGACCTCGCGGAGCAGCGCCGGCGATGGCGTGAGTCCGCCCTCCCCGGGACCGCACAGTTCGAGACGACCCGCGCCGTTCCGCTCGGCCGCGAGGGCGGTGGACAGTCGATCGACGTAGGCTTCGACGAGCACGGTGCCAGCCTCGAGGATGGACGCGCCTACAGTGACCACCCCGCCCGGAACGTCGGATTCACCCATTCGCTCGGCGGCGTAGCGTTCTTGATGACCCCCGTATCCGGATCCATCTCGAGCGTGCGGCCCATCCGCACCGCGAGACAGCCGATGAGGATCATCTCCGTCATCGGTCCCGCGTAGCCGGCGAAGTCACTCCCCGACTTCTTCCCCGCGCGGATCGCGCTGAACCATTCATTGTAGACGCCACCGGTGCGCTCGTACTTCTTGGGCGTCGGGTTCGCGGCGACCTCCGCCGCGACCTTCGCGTCGAGCAGCCGCGGGTTCTCGCCATAGGTGCCGGCGAGCATCATCCCCTTGTCCCCGATCCACAGCTGGCCGCCCTCGCGATCGAACGGCCAGTCCTCGCTCTCCGCCCAGCCTTCGGGCTTGGGCGGGAACAGCGACCCGTCGCGCCACGTGAGCGTCACGGCCGCGCGATTCCCGATCGCCGGGAACTCGTACGCGATCCGCTCCGACGCCGGCGCCGTCTCCGCGAACAGCAGCGTGCTCTCGGGCGTGATCCGGCTCGGATACTTGAGGCCGAGCGTCCAGTATGCCGCGTCCATCAGATGGCACGCCATGTCGCCCATCGCGCCGGTGCCGAAGTCCCACCACCCGCGCCAGTTGAACGGCGCATACGCCGGGTTGTAGGGCCGCACCGCCGCGGGGCCGAGCCAGAGGTTCCAGTCGAGCGTCTCCGGCACGTTGTGCGCCGCGGTCTGGCGATTGATCGCCTGCGGCCAGATCGGCCGGTTGGTCCAGTACTCCACGCGACGCACCTGCCCGATGTGCCCGGCCTCCACCCACTCGCGGATCTGGCGGATGCCCTCGTTCGCGTGGCCCTGATTGCCCATCTGCGTGATCTGCTTCGGTCGCGCGAGCGACTCGGCCTTGAGCGCCCGCACCTCGCCGATGGTGCGCGCGAGCGGCTTCTGGCAGTACACGTGCTTGCCCAGCTTGAGTGCCATCATCGCCGCCGCGGCATGCACGTGGTCGGGCGTGGACACCGTCACCGCGTCGATGTTGTCCTTCTCCTTCTCCAGCATCTCGCGGTAGTCCTTGTACCGCCGGGCGTTCGGCCACGCGCGGAACGCGCGTTCGGCGCTGCGCCAGTCGACATCGGCGAACGCGACGAGCTGTTCGGTCGACGCGCCGCGCACGTCGTTGAAGCCCATCCCGCCCACGCCGATGCAGGCGACGCGGACCTTCTGGCTCGGCTGGCGCTCACCGAGCGCATGGAGCGGCCGCGGGATGGCGGCGAGCGCGCCGGCCGCGGCGAGTCCGCCGACGAAGCTGCGGCGATCGAGATCGATTGGGGTCATGGGGCGATGGTCCGGTGAGGGATGGCAGATGGCGGATGGCAGCGAACGCGGATCAGGTCGAAGCCGGGACGGGCGCCTTGGTGTCGGTCTTGAACGTCAGCAGGAAGATCACGAACACCGCGAGCGCCATGTACGCGGGGATCGGCCAGATCCGCGTCCAGTCGTGCGTCACGAGCCCCGTCGCAGGCGCGGTGCTCGCGTACATGTCCACCACCCGCCCCGACGCGTACGCCCCGACGATGTAGCCGAGGCCGTTGGTGACGAAGTTGATGAACCCCTGCGCCGCCGCGCGGATGGCGTGCCCCGCGCGCTGGTCGGTGTAGATCTGCCCGCTCACGAAGAAGAAGTCGTAGCAGATGCCGTGCAGCAGGATGCCGGCGTACACGAACAGCATC
>CAYXGS010000036.1:0-35215 GCA_964464585.1 uncultured Gemmatimonas sp.
GCCGCTGATCACGCTGCGCCCCTATCGCCTCGAGATGCAGGCCTCGGTGGTCGCCGGGGTCGGCCTGCGATACGTGGTCCCGCTCTCGCGTCGTTCGCCGCCTGGAGGCGCACTCCCCTTCAGCGTCACCGTCAGCGGGCCGGCGGACGTGACAGTGAGCAGCCCCACCGGCAGCTTCACGGCCGGCGCCGGCAGTACCTCGCTGACCGTCCGCGCGGGCGACGTGCAGGGCGTCGACACGGTGATCGTCTCCGCCGCGGGGCATGCGAGTGACACGCTCCTCGTGGCAGTCGGCGCGTCGATCGCGCGACCGTCCGTCTACCCCGAGGGTCCGGTCGGCGCCGAGGCCGAGGTGCAGGCGTTCCTCGATCGCATCGGCGCGTACAACGCGATCGCGCCGGGTGACACGACGCTCCTCCTCATCTCGTCGCTCGACAGCACGATCGTCGCCGTCGTCCAGGATACGCTCCGGCTCGCGCCGGGCGGGGGCGGATCGACCTTCCAGCGCGGCGTCATCCGTTACGTGCGTCCCGGACAGACGTGGCTCAAGGTGACCGACCCCAGCGGCCGCTTCGCGTCCGACTCGCAGGCCGTGCGCACCACCAGGCGCACCGTGTACGCGAGCCCGAATGCGGTGGATCTCGCGATGGCGTCCCAGACGTTCCCGGGCGAGCTCTACCTGTATCTGCCCTACGTCGAGGACGACTCGGTCTGGGTGCACCTGAGCAGCTCCGCACCGGCCATCGCGCGGCCGGTCGAGGATTCGGTGCTCTTCGAGCCGGGGACGAACTACGCGTACTACTCGGTGTCGGCCGGAGACACCGTGGGCGGCGCGGTGATCACCGCGTCGGCACCCGGCTTCGTCGACCTCCCGATCAACATCGGCGTCTCGCGGCCGAGTTTCGAGGTGTACACGTCCGACGATGTCTACGTCGGTCGCGACGTCGCGATCGAAGCGTATCTGATCAGCGGCCGGTACTACTACACACGGATGAACACCACCGACATCCCGGTGCGACTCCGCAGCGAGGATCCCGGCGTCGCGACGATCGGCGCGGACTCGATCGGCGTGATGCCCGCGGGCACCGGCTACCTCAACGGCACGCTCGGCCCGGTACGCGGCGTCGCGCGAGGACGCACGCGCGTCGTCGTCGAGGACACCCGTGCGGGTGACTTCCGCCGCGCCTTGCCCGCTGCGGCGGAGATCGAGGTGCGCACGGCCGAGATCCGGGCGTACGATCAGATCTTCACGGTCGGCATCGGGGTGCGCGGCGCGGACCCGGCATTCGAGGTGAGCAGCAGCGGTCCCGAGGGCATGTGGGTCCGCCTCTCGTCCCTCGCCGGACGCGTCACGTTCCTCGCCGACAGCGTCTTCGTCCCGCCCTTCTCGAGTTCGGGGACGTACCCGATGGTCGGCGTCACCGCCGGCATCGACACGGTGGTGCTGAGCGCCGATGGATTCGCTCCGGACACGTTGATCGCGAGCGTCGCGCCCGCGCGGCTGACCGACGCGAACATGCCGGCGTTCCTCCAGCCGTCGGATTCCGTGCTCGTCATCCTCTACCTCACCGACCCGAGCGGGACTCAGGCGACCCTCGAACTCTCACCGCGCACACTCACGTTCTCGACGACCGGCGGCATGGTGGTCACGAACGAGATCGGTGGAGGACCGCTGACGTCCGTCGTCGCCCCGCCCGGGACCACCGTGGTGCGCTTCTGGGTCCGGGCGACCGGCTCCGGCAGCGGCGAGGTCGTCGTCACCGCACCGAACACGGTCACATACCGCGCACGCATCTCCTCTCCCTTCGGTGGGAACTGACCATGAAGTCATCACGCACTCCATCCGTGCTCGCCGTCGCCGCGGTACTGGCGCTCGCGTTGACGTCGTCGATGGCCGCCGCGCAGGCCCCGGCGCCGTCTTCGCCTGCGGCGGCGACCGCGCCACAGGCCGCGCTCCCCGGCGAGACCCTCATCGGCACGGGACCGAACGGCGCGACGATGCGCTGCCGCGACGGCTCGTATCCGAGCCCTGACGCCGCGGCGAGCGCCTGCGACAGCAAGGGAGGATTGCTCGTCCGCTTCCCGGTGCGGCGCGTCCCCGCACCGGCCTCCGCTCGTCCGGCCAGGCTCCCGGCGCCAGCCATGCCGGCGCCGGTCGCGTCCCCGGCCGAGTCGGCGCCGACAGGCGAGACGTTCCAGATGCGCGCCAACGTGTTCGTGCCGGCGGAGCGCGCGCCGGCCGGCGCGACCCTGCAGTGCGTCGATGGGACGTTCATCGTCGCCGACACGACGCGCGCCCGCTGCGCCACGCGCGGCGGCGTCCGCGTGACGTTCCCGGCGAAGCCGAAGGGCTGAGTCGCGAGACGCTCGCCGCCGCGCGCGACGAGCACGACCGGCCGCTGAGGACGCGCCCCCGGGGTGACTCCGGTCACCGAGGGGGCGCGTTCGGTTCTGCTATCCGGCATGAGTGTTGCGGAATACATTAGAGCGCCGTTCCCCACTCCAGCCCGATTCGGCCGTGATCCGCTCGCGTCGCAGCCTCGCCCTCCTCGCCGCCGTCGCCGGTCTCAGCCTCCTCTCGTGCGGGCGGGAGGTGACCGGTCCCGGCGACGGGATCCAGTACGGCCGGGGTCGCATCGCCTCACTCGCGCTGGAGCCGCGGTTCCCGACGATCCCCGGTGTGAACGCGATCAGCGACGTGGTCGCCTTCTCGCAGGTGCGGATCACGTTGCGCCGCACGGACGGCGCGATCGCGCGCGACACGCTCGTCACGTTCCCCGCGGGGGCGGACTCGATCGCGCTCGCGATCGATGTCCCGCTGCCCATCACCGCGCCGGACTCCGGTCTCACGCTCGGCCTGTCGCTCGCGTACGTGAATGCGGCCGGCGACACCGTGTTCCGCGGCGGTCCGCTGCCCATCACGGTCCGTCCGGCGGGTCGCCCGGGCTCCACGCAGACCGTCTCGATCCCGGTGAGCTGGGTGCCGCCCGTCGGCGTGCCGTTGCCCGCTTCGGTCGACCTCACGCCGGCCACGGGGAGCGCCGTGGCCGGGAGCACGACGGCCTTCAGCGCCGTCGCGCGCGACGGGCAGGGCCAGCCCATCGCCGGCATCCCGGTGCTGTTCACGAGCCTCGATACCACTCGCGCGACGGTCGCGGCGCCCGGCAACGGGCTCGTCACCTGGCGGCCCGTCCGGGGCGCCGCGCGCATCGTCGCGACGCTGCCCAACCTCGTCGCCGACACCGCGACCTTCACCGTCGCACTGCCCGCCTCGCGCCTGCTCGCCGTCTCGGGCGATGCCCAGTCCGCGACGACCAATACCGCGCTCGCCGCGCCGCTCGTGCTCCGCGTGACCGCGAGCGACTCGGTGCCGGTGTCGGGCATCCCGGTGACCTTCGCGGTCACGACCGGCGGCGGCACGCTGCTCGCGCTCGCCGACACGTCCGATGCGACCGGGCTCGTGCAGACCTCGTGGACGCTCGGCGCGCTCGTCGGAGCGCAGTCGGTGACCGCGACCCTCACGACGAACAATGCGACCTTCGTGGCGACCGCGACCGGCCTGGCCCCGGTGCCGACGCAGGTGGTGTTCACCGCGTCGCCGACGACGGCGGTCGCCGGCAGCACGCTCACGGCGGTGACCGTCGAAGCCCGCGATGCGGGCGGGGCGCGGGCCAGTGCGTTCACCGGCCCGGTGACGATCGCGCTCGACGCGGGCGGCACGGGGGCGACGCTCGCCGGCACGACCACGGTGAACGCCGTGGCCGGCATCGCGACGTTCGCGGACCTGAGCATCCAGCGCGCGGCCACCGGGCTCACGTTCATCGCGACGAGTGCCGGGCTCACCGCCGACACGAGCTCTGCCCTCACCATCACCGCGGCCGCGGCCGCGACCCTCGTCAATGTCTCGGGCACTGGCCAGGCCGTGGCCATCTCGACCGCGCTCGCGGCGCCGTTCATCGTGCGGGTGACCGACGCCTTCGCCAATCCGATCGCCGGTGCGACGGTGACCTGGACCATCACGGCGGGCGGCGGATCGCTCAGCGCGCCGACCTCGGTCACGGCGGCGAACGGCGAAGCGAGCGTCACCTACACCACCGGCACGGCGACGGGGACGAGCGTGGTCACCGGCGCGGTCGCCGGCCTCACCGGATCGCCGGCATCGTTCTCGGCGACCGTCGGTGCGGGCGCGCCGACGTCACTCGTCTTCACGGCATCACCCACGGGCACGTTCACCGCCGGCACGATCATGAGCGACATCGTCGTGCAGGCCCGTGACGCGGGCGGCAATCTCGCCGCGGCGTTCGCGGGGAACGTCGTGCTGCGCATCAACACCGGACCCGGCGCGAACGGCGACTCGCTCGTCGTCGCCGCGGTCGGCGGGGTGGCGACGTTCAGCGGCGTCGACTTCGGCGATGCGGGGACGTACACGCTCCGCGCGAACGCGGCGGGCCTCACGGCCGCGATCTCCCCGGCGTTCGACATCGTCGCCGGGCCGCCGTCGACGATCGGCATCATCGCGGGCAATGGACAGTCGGGCACCATCTCGGCGCCGCTCGCGGATTCGCTCGTGTTCGTCGTGCGGGACAGCGTCGGCAACCCCGTCGCGAACGTCGGCTGGACGATCGCCGTCACGGGTGGCGGCGGCAGCGTGTCGCCCGCCGGTGGCAACACCGACGCCGCGGGGGAGATCCGCGTGCGCTGGACGCTCGGCGCCGCGCTGGGGCCGCAGAGCATCAGTGCGTTCGTGACCGCGACGCCGGCGATCAGCGTCGGCGCCAGCGCCACGGCGACCGCGAGCGGCGGCGCGACGCAGCTCGCGATCACGCAGCAGCCGGGCAACACCACGTCGAACGCGCCGATCCCGGCGATCATCGTCGAAGCGCGAACCGCGGTCGGCGCGCTCGCGACGGGGTTCACCGGCAACATCGAAGTCGTCGTCGACAGCGGGCCACAGGCCGGCTGGTCGATGGGCGGCACGCAGATCGTCGCGGCGACGGGCGGTGTCGCGACCTTCAGCACGGTGACGCTCGACCGCGCAGGACAGTACACGCTGCGGTTCCGTTCGGCGGGGCTCGACAGTGTCATCAGCGCGCCGTTCCTCGTGAACGCGGGCGCCGCGGCGGCGCTCGCGCCCGTCGAGGGCGACGGTCAGACCGCGCCGGCATCCTCCACGCTCGCCACCCCGCTCGGCGCGCGACTGACGGACGCCGCCGGCAATCCGATCAGCGGCGCGACCGTCTCGTGGACGGTGACGAGCGGACTCGGCAGCGTGACGCCGACGTCGAGCACGACCGACGCCGACGGCATCGCGCGCAGCGCGTGGACGCTCGGGGCGGTGGTCGGCCCGCAGGGCGCCGAGGCGTCCTCGGCCGGATTCACGGCGCCGTTCACGGCGAACGCGACGGCGAGCGAAGCGAACATCGTGTGGACCGGCGCGGTCAACTCGAACTGGAGCGTGGCGGGGAACTGGAGCAGCGGCACCGTGCCGACGATCGCTGATTCGGTCCGCATCCCGTTGACCGCGACATCGCCGGTGCTCGACGCGGCGGCCTTCGCCAGCAAGCTGCGCATCGATGCGGACGTGGATCTCCAGCTCGACACCTTCCCCCTCCTCATCGGACGCGCGCTCGACGTGGACCCGGGGGCCACGGTCGGCAACAGCTCCGCCGTCGGCAGCTTCGTCCTCTCCGGGACCACCGGCACGGTGCGCGGCATCATGCCGCGCCTGATGGTCACGGCGGGCACCTTCGCCCTCGACGGTCCGATCTCGGTCGCGTCCGACCTGGTAATCTCCGGTGGATCACTCGCATTCGGGTCGAACGCCGCGACGATCAGCGGTGATCTCGTGACGAGCGGAACCGGCACGTTCTCGCAGACCGGACCTGGCACCGTCACCGTCGAGGGGAGCGTGATCCTCACCGGCGGCAGCACGGCCGGCCTGCTCACGAGCGGCGTCCTGCGCGTACGCGCGGACTTCGCGCAGGCCGGCGGCTCCCCGCAGGCGTTCAGCGCGAGCGCTGGCCACACCGTCGTGCTCGACGGTCCCGCGACGCAGACCGTCGCCCTGCTCACGCCGGACCTCAACCTCAACACCGCGTGTGCCGCGTCCTGCTTCGGCACGCTCCGCTCGCTCCGCGGCGCGGGCAGCGGCGCCTTGCGGATCAACTCGAACCTCAAGGCGCTCGGCATGATCGACGTCAGCGGCGACAGCCTCGACGCCGCGGGCCAGGGCCTCATCTCGGTCCTGCCGGCCTCCCTCGCGAGCGACGTGGTCGTCGCGCGGTTCGTCGCGTGGCAGGGGTCGCTCGTGCGGACGGCGGGCACGTTCGCCGTCGACTCGCTGGTCGCGTGGGGCAGCGGCGCGCTGATCGTCGGCGAGGTCGTGCCGACCGCGGTCGTCGGTGCGTACACCGTCACCGGCGCGCATCCCGCCCCGGTGGTGGTGGAGGCCGGCGGCACGCTCGATGTGGTCGGCGTCGCGACGATCGGCGGCGGAGCGGGGCCCGCGCTCACCACGCGCGGCACCGGACGCGTCCTCATGCAGCAGGCAGGCGACACGCTCACCGTCGCGGGTGACGCCGACTTCGGTGGTGCGACGGCCCCCGGGCTCATGAACGCCGGCGTGCTCCGCATCGGCGGCGACTTCGCGATGACGAACGAATCGGCCGACGCGTTCATCGCCGAGGGCGCGCATGTCACGCGGCTCTTCGCGAACAACCCGACGGCCCGATTCAGCCGGATCGGCGGCAACCAGTTCGCCAGCCTCGCGATCGACGCGACCGGCGCGATGACCTTCGACGGCAACGCGACGATCGCCGGCACGGTGACGGTCGGACCGACCACCTCGGTGGTCGGCGGCGGCTTCATCAGCATCGGCGGCGACCTCATCGACTCGCTCGGCTTCCGCTGGCAGGCGACCGAGACGTCCTTCAGCGCGGCCGACCCGGTGGTCCCGCGGCAGTTCACCGGCTCGGTGGTGTTCAACAACGGCGTCGTGATCGACACGACCATGACGATCGGCGGCAACCTCGAGATCCGCGGCGGGCTGCTCGACCTGAACGGCCGGCACGTGACCGTCGCCGGGAACTTCGAGGCGCGCACCAGCGGCGTGCTTCGCATGGTGAGTCCCGCGGACACGCTGATCGTCGGCGGCACCGCCATCTTCCGCGGCGGATCCTCGCTCGGCCAGCTCACCGCCGGCCGACTCGAACTCGCCGGGAGCTTCCAGCAGACCGGCAACGCCGAGGCCTTCGCGGCCGACGCGGGACATGAGACGTGGTTCACCAGTCCGTCCACGGCGTCGGTGACCTTCGCGACCCCAGGCAGCGGCGCCGGCAGCTCCCACTTCGGCACGGTCTATCTCGCGCAGCCGTCCGGCACCTTCGCGCTCGGGAGCGACGTGTACGTCGACGGCCTCCTCGAGAACGGCACCATCGCCATCGCGTCGCAGGTGACGGGCAACGGGGAGCGCCTCGTCTCGCGCGGCGCGGACTTCTCCAGCCTGCAGTTCAACAACGTGCGCTGGCTGCTGACGGACGGCGCGCCGGTGGACCGCATCGACAGCCTGACCTTCTCGGCGATGGACCCCGCGGCGATCGCGTTCGAGATCGTGCGGTCGGGCGGGACGATCGCCATCCCGAACCTCACGTTCGCCGGCGCCGTCCCGACGACGGGACGCTACCTGCGGGTGGAGGACTCCGACGGCGCGGCTGGCGGCGTCCTCACCGTCGACCTCACGCTCGTCTCGCCGCCGTCCAACAGCGGCTACCTCGAGGTCGTCAACGGCGCGGTCGTGAACGGCTGGGGCATCGGGGCGTTCGTCTGGACCGGCCTCGTCGACAATGCGTGGACGAATCCGGGCAACTGGGCGGCGAACGCCGTCCCCGCCGCCCTCGACTCCGTCTACGTGCCGGCCGCCGGCGTGACCAACCTGCCGTCGATCCTCGGCCCCACGGTCGTGCGGTCGCTCGTCAATGACAATCCACTGCCGATCACGATCGACGCGAGCAACACGCTCACGATCATCGCGCACGCCGCGTTCCGCGAGGATGTGGTGGGCCTCCGGTGCAACAGCGGCGCACTCGACATCGGCACCGGCGCCCCCACGGCGACGTTGCGCGGCCGCGTCGACTGCGTCGTCAACGCCGCGGCGACCAGCACCACGCTCAGCGGCCCGACCACGATCGACGGCGCGGGGAACTCGTTCTCCGCGGTGGGCACGGACTTCAGCCTGAACGGCCAGAGGATGGTCGTCGCCGGCACCTTCGTCACGCAAGGCAGCGGTCGCCTGGTGATGGCCAACGCGGTCGACTCGCTCGATGTCGGGGACGCCGACTTCTCGGGCGCATCGACGGCCGGCCTGCTCACCGACGGTGATCTCGTCATCCGCGGCAACCTCCTCGGCAACGTCAGTGCCGGCAGCTTCACGGCGTCGGGCACGCACCGCACGCGATTCCTCGCCGGGATCGGCGACACGGCGAGCGTCACCGCGCTCGCCGGGCCTGTGAGCTTCGGCCGTCTCGACGTCACGCGTCCGGTGCGCGTCATCGGCGTGGCGAACGCCAGCGCCGACGTCCTCGTGGGCTTCGGCGGATCGCTCACCGGCACGGGCCGGCTCGCGGTGGGCGGGACCTTCACGGGGGTCAGCGGGACGCTGGTGCAGCTGGCCGCGGTGCAGCTCTCGGGCGTGATGGCCGACACCGGCACGTTCCGCCCCGACACGACGATCTTCGCCGGCAACGGGCAGGTGATGCCGTTCCGCGTCGGCGCGGCGGCCATCCCTGCGTACCAGGTGGTGCGGATCACCGGCGACGTGACGATGGCACCGACCGGCTCCATCGACTCGGTCGGCACCGACCTCCTGATCGACGGCGGGCAGTTCCGCGTCGACGACGCCGCGACGATGGCATTCCTCCGCGTGGGACGCGACTTCCGCGTGACCAACGGCGGCCGGCTCTTCAGCCTGAACCAGAACCACCAGTTCCTCACCTACCGGCACGTGCTCTTCGACGGTGCCGACGCCACCGGCGCGCTGGTGCTGGGCAACTTCCGCCTGCGCGGCGACTTCACGCAGCTGGCCACGACCTCGAGCACCAGCTTCGTCCCCGGTCCGAACTTCTTCGTCGCACTCGACAGCGTCGGCACGATCTCGTTCGCCACCCCTGGCCCGTCGCGTTTCTCGCAGGTCACGCTGGCGCAGTTCGGCCCCGACCGGACGCTCCTGAGCGACGTCGAGGTCGCGAACACGTTCTATGTGACGTCGCCGACCGGTGCGACCCTCCGGTCGGCGGTCCCCGGCGCGGGCGGCGCGCGGCGCCTCACGATGGGCAGCGCCTCGCTGAACGAGGCGCTCACGACCCGCAACGTGCAGCTGCGCCTCCTGGGGAGCGGCTTCGCGGAGGCCGCTGCGCCACTCACGTTCGCCGATTTCGACCCCGACGTGGTGCAGTTCGAGATCGTGCGAGACAGCGGTGCGATCGACCTCTTCGACCCGACCTTCACGACGACGCCGAGCGCGAACGGCCGGTATCTGCGGGTCATCGATTCGAACGTCGGTGACGCGTTGAACCTCACGGTGAACATCGTGGGCTCACCCACGCCCACCTTCCACAACGGCTACGCCGAGGCGCAGGCGCCGGCGGTGCTCAACGGCTGGGGCCAGTCGGCGGAGTTCCGCTGGACCGGTGGCGCGACCGACAGCGACTGGAACAACCCCGCGAATTGGTCGGGTGGAGCGGTGCCGGCCGCGACCGACAGCGTCTTCGTCCCCGGCGCGCTGCTCTACAATCCACTGATCCCCGACGGGACCACGTTGCGCGCCCTCGTCTCGGCGCGGACCGAAGGGCCGATCTCGGCGGCCGGCGCCCTCACCATCACCGAGCGCCTCTCGGTGCCAACGCTCGGCGGCATCACGTGCGGCGGCGCGCTGGCCTTCACGAACCCGTCGACGCCCATGCAGGTGCGCGGGCGCGTCACCTGCTTCACGCGGATCCTCGACGGCACCCTGACCGTGAGCGACACCCTCGGCATCTTCGAGAACGATCTGCAGGTCGAGGGCACGGCCACCTTCGACATGGGCTCCGGCGTCGCGTCGGTCGACGGCCAGTTCTCGACGCTCGGTGCGGCGCGCCTGCGGATGCAGGATGCGGCCGCGAGCCTGGGCCTCAACTCGGGCGCGAGCTTCGGCGGCGGCTCGACCGCGGGCCTGCTCACGGCCGGCCTGCTCGAGATCGGCGGCAACTTCACGCAGAACGGCGACGCGGAGTCGTTCGCCGCGAGCGGGACGCATGCCACCGTGTTCCGCGGGAGCGGCACGCAGCAGGCGACGTTCGCCGCGCCGGGCCTCGGCGCGGGCACGTCGCACTTCGCGCATGTGGCCCTCGGCGCCGAGGTCGGCCTCCAGTTGAACAGCGACGCGTATGCCTCGGGTCAGTTGCGCGACGGCCCCGGCTCCGGGCGGATGCTGACCACCTCGAGCGCGGCGGTGCTCGTCACGGGCGGCGCGTCGTTCACGTCGGCGAACCTCGTCGGTGTGCGCTGGGAGATCCGGGATGGGTCCACGGTCGACGCGCTGAGCGGCATCGCGTTCCAGAGCATGGATCCGACCGTCGCGCAGCTCTCGGTCATCCGCTCCGCGGGCACGGTGACCGCCGACAACCTCGACTTCGACACGCCACCGACGAGCGGCGTGTACATCCTCGTGAGCGACCCCGATGGTGCGGCCAACGGGTCGTCCGTGCTCGCGCTGAGCTCGATGGTGCCGGCCGTCCACTCGGGTTTCATCAGCCAGCAGAACACCGCGACGATCACCGGGTGGCCGGTCGTGGCGGCCGAGACGTGGACCGGAGCGGTCGACAGCGACTGGGCGAACGTCGGCAACTGGTCGGCGGGCGTGGTCCCCGACCAGTCGACCGACGTCTCGATCCCCGTGACGGCCAACGGCCCCGTGATCTCGGACCAGCGCGCCGTGCGCAACCTCACCATCGCGACAGGGGCGACGCTCACGCTCTTCGAGAACGACACGCTGACCGTCGGCGGGAACCTCGTGGTGAGCGGCACCGTCGCTGGCAGCGCGCCGAACGACTCGACCATCGTGCTGCGGATGAGCACCCTGGGCATCGCGTCGCTGGCCGCCCCGGGCACGATCGCCACGAAGCTCCTGCTCACCGGCGGGAGCATCGCGCTGACCGACTCGGTGCGGGTGACGGGCGACGCCACGATGGGCGTCGAGGTCGCGGGCGGCACGCTCGACCTAAATCAGCGACGGATGGACGTGACCGGCTCGTTCAAGACATCGGGTGATGGTGCCTTGCAGATGCAGGATCCGGCCGACTCGCTCCTCGTGGACGAGAACGTCATCTTCGGCGGCGGGTCGACGGAGGGCCTGCTGACCAACGGCACCATGATCGTGGGTCGCGACTTCTTCCAGGAGCTGAACGCGTCGAGCCGGTCGTTCGTCGCGACCGGGAATCATCTCGTGCGGTTCGTGGGCAGCACCTACGAGTCCGTGGTGAACCTCACGAGTTCGAACACGCTCGACTCCCGCTTCGCGCGCGTGGCGCTCGACAAGGCATTGCCGCGCGCCACGCGGTTCTTCAACACCCCGGTGACCATCGCGGACCTCGTGAGCATCTCGGGACCGGTCATCGTCGACAACGGGAACGTGGCGGTGACCGGCACGGTGGCACAGCCGGGCCCGAACGGCACGTGGGAAGTGGGGCCGACCGCGGGGGTCCTGCTCTCGGGGGTCAACCCGGCGACCTGCGACGGACTCTCGTTCGTCGTCACCAACACGCCGGCGGCCTTCTCCCCCACCGCCTGCTGGAACCCGCCGGCGCCGGAGATGGCGTGGACCGGCGCTGGCGGCAACTCGCTGTGGAGCAACCCGGCCAACTGGAGCCTGAACCGTATCCCCGTCGCCGGGGACAGCGTGGTGATCGACCAGAACGTGACGGTGGACCTGAACGGACCGGCGACGGTGGCGTGGATGATCATGGGCCTGAGCAGCACCCCGACGCTCAACCTCAACAACGGCGCGACGCTGCAGGTCGACTCGGCCGCGATCACGACGACGGGCACCACGGTCAACCTGGTGAGCGGCGCCACGCTCACGGGCAGCGGCGGCGTGAGCATCGGCGGCCAGCTCAACTGGACCGGCGGCACCATGAGCGGGAGTGGCGTGACGGTCCTGGCCGCGGGCGCGACGGGCGCCATGGCGACGGTCGGCAGCGTGAGCATCGCGGACCGTGTGCTGGCGGTCTCCGGGACGCTCGACATCGGCGCGGGATCGGTCAACGTCAGCGGTGATCCCTCGCTCACGGTCCTCACCGGCGGCACGGTGAATCTCGCCGCGACGAACAGCTTCTTCGCCGGCACCGGCACCATGGACATCGTCAACAACGGGACGCTGCGCAAGTCCGCGTCCGCGGGCCTCGTGCGGATGGACTGGCCGATCGTGAACACCGGAACGCTCATCGTCGCGGATGACACGCTCGACCTGCGGAGCACCTTCGACCATGTGCTCGGCACGGTCTCCGTCAACGGCGGCGGCAAGCTCGTCTCGCGCGGCGAGAGCAACGTCTCCGCCGCGGTCTCGGTCGCCGTCGGCAGCGCCCTGGAGCTGACGTCCGGCGGACTCGGCGGGTCGGTGAACAACGGCAACCACACCTTCGGACCGACCTCGAGCATCACGGGCGCGGGACGCCTGCGCATCATCTCGGCCGACTCGACGTTCATCCGGGGCGCGATGGACATCGACTCGCTCGTCGTGCAGAACGGCGACACGTTCTTCGAGAGCGTCTCCGACACGATGTTCGTCACCGACGGCGCGTACCTCGGCGGCGGGTTCTTCCGCGGCTCGGGCGTGCTGGGGATCCGCGGCGCGTTCTCGACCAACGGCGGGAACCTCGACGGCACCGGGAGCATCGCCGTCCTGCCGGGCGCGACCTTCACGCTCGGCGGGGATCTCCGCGGCTGGACGCTCGATGCCGCGGGCGGGACCGTGGTGTGGGGGAACGTCGATCTCGAGTTCGCGGACGACCCGGACTCGGGGACGCCGGCGCAGATGATCATCAGGTCGGGCGGCGTGTTCGATATCGCCCATGGTGCGGTCGACCGGGAGCTCTTCGGGACCGGATCGGTCGCGCCACCCAACCATCTCATCACCGTCCTCGGCGGTGGCACGATCCGGAAATCCTCCGGCACCGCGATCAGCAACATCCGCCCGCGCATCCTCCTCTCGGGCGCCTTCGACGTCCTCACCGGGACGATCAACGTGCAGGGCAGTTGCGCCGTGACGGGTGGGACCAAGACCGGACCGGGTCAGCTCACCGGCAACTTCAGCCCGACCGGCGGGTGCGTGATCCCGTAACGGTCAGAACAGGCCCAACTGGTCCGCGAGCTGGGCGGGGTCCTTCGGGACCTGGCCCAGCTTCGCTTGCAGCCAGCGGATGTTCGCCGGGCTGTGTCCGCTGAAGTGGTTGTTCACATAGCCGTAGACCTTCACCGACTTGGCGAGCGACGGCAGGATCGCCGCCCATTGTTCCAGTTCGGCCGTGCGGTCGACGAGCACGCGCGAGTAATCGGTGATGGACCGGTCCGGACCCATCCAGCGGACGTACGCGTGGCCGGCGGTGGGGCGCTCGGCGAGCTTGAGCATCCAGTGACGCGGGATCCATCGTGCGTCGACCAGTGCGAGCGCGACGTTCCGTCCGGTGAGCAGCGCGTGCGTCTCTTCGTTGATCCACCCCTTCTGCCGGAACTCGATCGCGAACGCGATGTCGTCGGGCAGGGTGAAGAGGAACTCCTCCAGCGCATCGCGTTCGTGCGGCGCGAAGTCGGGGCCGCACTGGATGAGGACGGGACCGAGCTTGGATCCGAGCTCGCGCGCCGCATCATAGAAACGGTTCGCGACGTCCCCCGCGCCGACGAATCGGAGCTCGTGCGTGATCTCCTGCGGGAGCTTGAGCGCGAAGGTGAATCCCGGCGGCGTGCGCTCCGCCCATCCGCGCACCGTCTTCGCGGCGGGCACGGCGTAGAAGGTCGAATCCACCTCGACGGTGTCGAACGCGCGGGCGTAGACGCCGAGGAAGTCGGCGGCGCGCGTGCGCTCGGGATAGAAGCCGCCCACCCAGGCCGGATAGTTCCAGCCTTGGGCACCGAGACGGATGCGCGCGGGAGCGGTCGGGTCTGGCATGCCGCTAATTTGCGCCCGACGTCGCCGGGCCGCATTCTCCCCCGATGACAGAGAAGCGGACCCTGCTCAACCATCTCGGGCTCCACACGCCGCAGCTCCGCGCCTGGGCGATGTACGACTGGGGGATCTCGGCCTACCAGACCGTCATCATGGCGGCGGTCTTCCCGATCTTCTTCAATCAGTACGCCGCCGCGGACCTCACGCCGGTCGAGAAGACCCAGTGGTTCAGCTTCGCCCAGACCATCGGCGCCGTGCTGATCGCCGTGCTCGCGCCGATCCTCGGCGCGGTGGCCGACTACAAGGCGGCGAAGAAGCGGTTCCTCGGCTGGTTCATGATCCTCGGCGTCGGCTCGACGTCGGCGATGTACCTGATCGGCCAAGGCGACGTGCTGCTCGCCTGCGTCCTGCTCGTGGTCTCGCTCGCCGGCGCCACCGGGAGCACCACGTTCTACGAGGCGCTGCTGCCGCACATCGCCAGCGAGGAGGAGATGGACCGCGTCTCCACGGCGGGATACGCGCTCGGGTACGTGGGCGGCGGCGTGCTGCTCGCGCTCAACCTCGTGATCATCCAGGCGCCGCAGCTCGTGGGACTGCCGAGCGGCCCGGGGCTCACGCCGGAACAGGCGAGCCTGCCGACGCGGCTCAGCTTCGTGAGCGTGGGCGTGTGGTGGCTGCTCTTCTCCATCCCCGTGCTGCGGAAGGTGCCGGAGCCGGCGCGCACCATCGAAGCCGACGAGCAGGCCGACGCGAATCCCCTCGTGGTCGCGTTCTCGCGCCTCGGGGAGACGCTCCGCGAGCTGCGCGGATACAAGCAGGCGTTCCTGATGATGGTCGCCTTCACCATCTACAACGACGGCATCCAGACGATCATCAAGATGGCCGCGCAGTGGGGCGACCGGAACGGGATCGCGCGGAGCGACCTCATCACGGCGATCCTCATGGTGCAGTTCATCGGGATCCCGTGCGCGTTCGCGTTCGGCTATCTCGCGAAGTTCATCGGCGCCAAGCGCGGGGTGCTGCTCGGCATCGCGGTCTACGGCGGGATCTGCCTCTACGCCTACTCCATGGACTCCACGAAGGAGTTCTACGTCCTCGCCGTCGTGATCGGGCTCGTCCAGGGCGGCACGCAGGCGCTCTCGCGGTCGATGTTCGCGAACATGATCCCGCGCCACAAGAGCGGCGAGTTCTTCGGCTTCTTCTCCGTGTTCGAGAAGTTCGGCGGGATCGCGGGGCCGGCGCTCTTCGGCATCGTCGCAGGGCTCGGCGGGGAGTCCAACCTCGCGATCCTCAGCGTGGTGGTGTTCTTCATCATCGGCGGGATCGTGCTGCTCTTCGTGGATCCGAAGGAGGGCGAGCGCGCCGCGCGCGCAGCGGACGCCGCCGTCCAGCGCGTGTAGCGGCGGTCACTCCGGCGCGTGGCCCGCCGCGCGATGGTCCATCCGCTGGAAGGCGAGGAACTCGTGGATCGCCTTCAGGGCCTCCCTGTCGCGGGTCACGATCCGCACCTGACCGCCGCGCGGCAGGTCCAGCGCGATGTACCGGATGTGCCGCTTCCTCCGCGCCATCACCGCCGTGCCCGGCACCTCCATGTCGTGCACCAGCCCCGGCAGCGCGAAGTCACCCGCGCTGAATCGCTTGGCGATGTCCCGCAGGTGCGCGCGTATGGTGCGCTCGTCCACGGGGTCCGCGGCATCGCGCTGCAGGATGATGCGCCCGCCGTCGGGGAGATCCTCGAAGACATGGGTCGATGTGTACTGGTCCACACCCATCACCTGCCTGCCGCGCTGCTGCGTGGCGGCGAAGGCCGAGTCACTGGGCGGGTGGTGCGCGGCGTGTCCTGAGGCGGCGGTCGGCGCCGGCGCGGGCGGCCTTGCCTGCGCGATGATCGCGGGGGGAGCGAAGAGCGCGAGCGCCGCGGCGGCGGCGAGCGGGCGTGAGAATGACATACCTAATGAAAAGGCCTCCTTGGGCGTCTTGACAGCGAGATACCGAAATGATATCATATTGCTAACACCCATTCTGGAGCCTTCCCCCGTGTACCACGAGAAGTCTTACCCGGCCTCGAACGGTCTCGTCGCCCTGCTCGTGCTCCTGGCCCTCACGACCGGCGGCATCGCGCTCGCGATCTTCAACTTCCAGGCGCAGCGCGACATCGCGGGCATCGCCTTCATGCTGCTCGTCGTCATCGCGTCCATCGGCTTCGGCGGGCTCTTCGTGGTGAATCCCAACGAGGCGAAGGCGTTGGTGCTCTTCGGCTCCTACAAGGGCACCGTGAAGGCCGACGGCTTCTGGTTCGCCAACCCGTTCCTCACCAAGAAGGCGATCTCGCTCCGCACGCGGAACTTCGAGACGACCAAGCTCAAAGTGAACGACAACCACTCCAATCCGATCGAGATCGGCGCGATCGTGGTCTGGAAGGTCGTCGAGACGGCGGAGGCGCTGTTCGAGGTCGATGACTACACGCGCTACGTCGCGGTGCAGTCGGAGTCGGCGCTCCGCGCGACGGCGACCCAGTACCCCTACGACTCCCACACGGCGGGGGAACTCTCGCTCTCGACGCACACCACCGAGGTGTCGCAGGCGCTGGAGAAGGCGTTGCACGAGCGGCTCATCAAGGCCGGCGTCGAGGTGATCGAGGCGCGCATCTCGCACCTGGCCTATTCGCCGGAGATCGCCGCGGCGATGCTGCAGCGCCAGCAGGCGAGCGCGATCATCGCCGCGCGACAGAAGATCGTCGAGGGCGCGGTGGGCATGGTGGAGATGGCGCTCGACATGCTCAGCAAGCGCTCGATCGTCACACTGGACGAGGAACGGAAGGCGTCGATGGTCTCGAACCTCCTGGTCGTCCTCTGCTCGGAGCGCTCGACCCAGCCGGTGGTGAACACGGGTTCGCTCTACACCTGAGGCACGGACCGTGGCGGAGCGGAAGCCCTTCCTGTTGCGCGTCGACCGCGAACTGCTGGAGTCCGTCCAGCGGTGGGCGAACGACGACCTCCGCAGCCTGAACGGGCAGATCGAGTACCTGCTCCGCGATGCATTGAAGAGAGCGGGGCGCGCGTCGAGGGACGCCGCCTCCGCCGCCTCGGACCCGAACGACGAGGGATGACCCCCATGCCACTCCACTACATCGCCCGGCGCCTCGGACCCGCGGTCCTCTCGGCGCTCCTCGCTGGACTCCTCGCGGCCTCGGTCGCGCGTGCGCAGGCCACACCGCCCGCGCCGCGCACCGCGGTGTACCTCATCCTCCGCGGCAACGACACGGTCGTCGTCGAGCGGGTGCGGCGCACCGCCACGGCGATCTCGGCCACGATCGCCGTGCGGAACCAGCCGAGCCTCGAGCTCGGCTACACCCTCGCACCGGATCACTCGATCCCCACGTCGACGATGCTCGTGCGTGGCGTGAACGTGCCGCCCGACGTGCCGCCGCTGCAGGAGGCATCGCTCACGTTCAAGGGCGACAGCGCGTACCTCGAGGTCCGTGGCGGCGGCGTCGCGCGGTCGCTCCAGCGCCAGACCAGGGCGGGGGCGCTGCCGATCAACAACAACGACTTCGTCATCCTGGAGCAGTTCGTCCGCATCGCGCGCGCGCGCGGCGTGCGGACGCTCACGCTCCCCGTGTTCGCCACCGGCGCAGGGCAGACGCTCGACGCCACGCTCGACCTCCTCGGCGCCGACACGGCGCGGTTCACCGTCGCGGGCAACGTCACGCTCGCGACCGTGGATGAGGCCGGCAACATGACCGGCGGCTCGCTGCCGGGCCAAGGGATGCGGATCGCCGTCGTCCTCGGCGCTGCGGGGAACGCGATCTCGCTCGGCCGACCCGACTACGGCGCACCGGCGGGCGCGCCGTACTCCGCGCAGGAGGTGGTGGTCCGCACGCCGGCGGGGCATCAGCTCACCGGCACCCTGACGATGCCCACGGGCGTGGCCGGGCGCGTGCCGGCGGTCGTGACCATCACCGGATCGGGCGCGCAGGACCGCGACGAGTACCTCGCCATCGCGGGGGGGTGGCGCCTGTTCCGTCAGGTCGCCGACACCCTCGGGCGTCGCGGCATCGCGGTGCTCCGCCTCGACGATCGCGGTGTAGGGGGATCCGGCGGCGACGTGAACGGCACCAGCGCGGACTTCGCCGACGACATCCGCGCGGGGATCGCGTTCCTCCGCGCACACGAGGGCATCGACCCCGCGCGCATCGCGCTGGTCGGACACTCGGAGGGCGGCCTCATCGCGCCGATGATCGCCAAGACCGATCCCCGGCTCGCAGCGATCGTCCTCATGGCCGGTCCCGCCTACACCGGCCGCGCGATCATCGACTACCAGATCCGCAACGGCATCGCCGGCGACACGAGCATCGCGCCCGCGGCGCGCGACTCCGCCGTGCGTGCGACCAAGGCGCAGTTCGACTCCACCGCCGCGCACTCGCCGTGGATGCGGTACTTCCTCGCCTACGACCCCATCCCGACGGCGACGGCCGTGAAGCAGCCGGTGCTCCTAGTGCAGGGCGCGACCGACCAGCAGGTGCGCGCCGAGGAGGCGACACTGCTGCAGCGCGCGCTCACCGCGGGCGGCAATCGGCAGGTCACCCTGAAGGTGTTCCCCGATCGCAACCATCTCTTCCTCCGTGACCCGAACGGCCATCCGTCCGGCTACGCGAAGCTCACGCAGTCCAAGGTCGACGGCGAGGTGCTCGGCGCCATCGCCGACTGGCTCGCGACGACCCTCCGCGCGCGCTGAGCGGTAGATTCGGGGACCCTCTCACGAGAAGCCGCTCATGCCGACCGCGCCGCGCTGCGTTGGTTCCTCCCTCCACACGCCGCTCACGGCTCCCGCGCACCCCATGCGATCCGCGGGCGGCAGGTGGACGGCGTCGTTCATCCTCGCGTCGGCGCTGCTCGTCGGCGTGCCGGAGCGCGCCGCGGCGCAGGCGCCGGCGTGGGCCGCGGCGCTCGACTCCGCGGTCGCCGCCGAGATGGCGCGCACGCGGACGCCAGGCGCGCAGGTCGCGGTGGTGGTCGATGGCAAGCTCGCGTACACGCGCGCGTACGGCGTCGCGGACATCGAGACCGGACGCGCGGTCACCGAGAGCACGCTGTTCCGCGTCGGCTCGGTCACCAAGATGGTGACCGCGGCGACGCTCAATCAGCTCGTCGCGATGGGCAAGCTCGACCTGAACGCGCCAATCTCGACGTACGTGACCGAACTCGCCGGCAGGCGCGTGGGCACGGTCACCACGCATCAGTTGCTCACGCACAGCGCCGGATGGCTCGACAATGCGGTCGCCTACGGCCGCATGGGGGAGGGTGCGCTCGGCGAGGTCATGCGTGAGGTGGGCGACTCGCTGTTCTTCACGACGCCGGCCACGGTGATCTCGTACTCGAACCCCGGCTATTCGATGGCCGGATACGTCGCGGAGCGGGCGGGCGGGGCGCGGTTCGGGGCGTTGGCCGACCTGCACGTGCTCCGCAAGATGGGGATGCCCCGCGCGACCTTCCGGCCGCTGGAGGCCATGACGCAGGACTTCTCGCAGGGCCACGTGGGCGGCCCGAACCTGCCCGGCGTGATCGTGCGCCCGTTCACCGAGAACACGGCGCAATGGTCGGCCGGCTTCCTCTTCGCCAGCGCGGCCGAGATGGCGCGCTTCACCATCGCGATGATGGACGGCGGCATGCTCGACGGCACGCGGGTGATGGATGCCGCGACGGTCACGCGCATGACCACGGGACACATGGCGATCCCCGGGAGCGCGACGGCGCGCTACGGATACGGCTTGAGTCTCGATACCCGCAGCGGGATGCGCGTGTGGCAGCATGGCGGGTCGATCAACGGATTCGACGCGCAGGTCACGATGTTCCCCGACCGGAAGGTCGCGGTGATCGTGCTCGACAACCGCGGCGGCGCGCCGATGCAGGGCCTGATCGACCTCGTCGCGAAGGGGACGATGGGCATCACGCCGCCGGTGCCGCCGGCCCTGCCGCCCGACCGCACGGGCACGCCGGCCGAACGCGCGCTGGTGGTCGGCACGTTCAAGCAGGGCACCACGTCCGTGCAGATCGTCGAGGAGAACGACGGCCTCGTGTTCGTGCAGGGCGCGCGGATACCGGCCAAGCTGGTGGGAGAGGACCGCCTCGCGATCGTCGCGCCCTCCGGCGAGCGCACGGTCCTGCTCGTGGTGCGCGGCGCGAACGGTCGAGTGGAGTACCTGCACCAGGGGCTGCGCGCGCTCGCGCGGCAGCCCTGACTAGCGGTAGGTCTCGAAGAACCCGGTCCCCTCGCCCTCGAGCGCGCGCCCGCCGATCCGGCCGCGGATGCGCACGAGGCCCTTCATCTGGATGAAGTACGGGCGCGCCCGCGGCGCGCGCGGGAGCCCGCGACGCTCGATCCGCACGTCGCTCGCGGCCGCATCCTCCACGGCGAGCTCGATGCGCAGGGTGTCGCCATCGCGCGCGTCGACCATCACCGCGCGCGACGGCACGCGGATCTCGCGACCGCCGACGCGCGCGGTCCGGCCGTCGACCCACGCGATGCTCTCGGGACGGAAGAGCGCGCGGAAGCCGAGCGAGTCGACGAGGTAGACGAAGAGCGGTTCGCGGACATCATCGGCACGCTCGCGCGCCACACGGCCGAAGAGCAACGCGTGCGTCCCGACGCGCGCCGCGCCCCACTCCCATTCGACGTCGCGCCAGACGCCCCAGTTGTGGTCGTGATACGCCTGCGCCGCGGTGAAGCGCTCACAACGCCCGTCGATGCAGAGCGATCCCTCCGCCTCGGCGCGCAGCGCGGGGACCGCGTATCCGCTCACGAGCGCATCGCCGCCGATCGACGTCCCGGGGAAGTAGGCGCCCGGAGCGGGAGTCACCGTGAGCGCGAGGGCCGCGCGCGCACCGTCGCGCCCTGCGGTCACCTCCCGCGCGGCGGCGGTCACGCGATACCGGCCGTCCGGCAGCACTCGCACGCTGTCCGTCCCGAGCGCGAGGTCGGCGCGCGTGGTGTCGAACGCCACATCGCGCGCCGCGACCGTCCGCATGAAGCGCCGGGCGGGTCTCCCTTCCTCGTGCACGGTGAGCAGCACCTGCGCGCCCCACGGGCCGCCCGGGACATCTCCCCCGACGGCGAGCGTGAGGAAGGCCCATCGCTTCCGATCGGCGGAGAGCACGTTGAAGTAGTGCCACTCACCCCACGTCGCGCGCTCATCGGCCGCGATGCCCGGCGGCGTGTGGTGGAAGTGGTCGATCTCGTGGCGCAGCTCCGCTGGCGTGGGTGCGATCCATCGGCGATCCCCCGCGTCGTCGTCCCACGCGCCGGCGACGATCGTCGCGGCCGCGCCGACCGCGCGCGTGGCCGACGGGATCTCGCCCATCGCCCGCACCGGATACTCCGCCCCACCCGTCCGCACGTAGAGCAGCACACCGTCGGTCTGCGGCGCGACCGCCGCCACCCGCCCGGCGAGCCGCGGCGAGGCGAGCAGCTGGCGGTGCACGAACCGCGCGTTGGGGATCGCGACGAACATCCCGCCCACGCCGCCGGTCTTCATGACCTCGAGGTCCATGCCCTCGGGGAGCACCGTCACGTCCCCGCCGCCGACGAGCTTCTCGTCCCGCGACTGCAGCACCATGGCCTCGCCGATGGCGAGGAGCGTGATCATCACGCCGACGCCGAGGCCGAAGCCCCCGAGCAGGAGCATCGACCGCCAGGGACGGTCGAGCAGGCCGCGCAGCGCGAGTCGGACGATCATGGCGGCCGGCGCACCACATCGTCCACGATCGCGCCGTCGCGCATGTGCACCACCCGCCGAGCCGCGCCCGCGAGCTCCTCGTCATGCGTGACCGTGACGATGGTCATCCCATCGCCGTTGAGGCGATCGAACAGCGCGATGGTCTCGGTGCCGGTGCGCGCATCCAGCTCGCCGGTGGGCTCGTCCGCGAGCAGGAGCGCGGGTCGGTTGGCGAGCGCGCGGGCGATCGCGACGCGCTGCTGCTCGCCGCCGGAGAGCTGGAACGGCCGATGGTCCGCGCGGGCGCCGAGCCCGACGTACGCGAGCAGCTCACGGGCCCGCGCCTCGCGCGCCGCGCGCGGCACCTTCGCCTCGCTCATCGGCAGCTCGATGTTCTCGGCGGCGGTGAGCGTGGGCATCAGATAGAATCGCTGGAACACGAACCCGACGCCGGTGAGGCGGAACCGCGTCGCCTCGGCGTCCCGCATCCGGGCGACGTCCTGTCCGCGGATCTCGATCACGCCCGCGGTCGGACGGTCGATGGCGCCGAGCAGGTTGAGCAGCGTCGACTTGCCACAGCCGGATGGACCGACGATCGCCACCCACTCGCCCTCCTCGACATCGAGCGAGAGACCGCGCACGGCGTGGACCGGCGTCCCGGCCACGGGATAGTCGCGCCGGACGTCGCGCGCCGAGAGCACGAGGGGGCGGCTCATGCCACCGCCTCCTCGCGGAGCGACCGCGCGATGGGGAGCGAGGCCGCGCGCCACGCCGGCCACGCGCCGGCCGCGATGCCGCAGAGCACGAGCAGGCCCAGCGCGCGCGCGGCCGCGCCGGGCTCGAACCGGAAGAAGTCGAACGCCGCGGGGAGCCCGGGGAAGGCGGCGAGGATGCCGTTGAGCCATCGCGCGGTCACGAGACCGAGACCGAGCCCCGCGGCCGCGCCCAGCACCGAGAGCGCGACGCCCTCGCAGAGCACCTGCGCGACGATCCGCCACCGCGCCACGCCGATCGCGCGCATCACGGCGATCTCGCCGATCCGCTCGTTCACCGAGACCGTGACGAGCGTGGTCACGAGGAGGAAGCCGACGGCGAGCGAGACCGACGCGAGGATGAACGCGAGCTGGCGGAAATAGCTCAGGCGCTCGTCGACGAAGCGGAGCGCCACCACCGTGGAGAGGGCGCTGATGCGCGGGTCGGCCGCCTCGATGCGCGCGCGCACCTGCTCGATGTCGGCGCCCGCACGCGTGGCCACGAGGATGACCGACACGCGGTCGCGCAGCGCGTCGCCCCCCATGGCCTGCACCGTGGGGAGGCGCATCGCCGCGGCGCGCTCGCCGCCGGCGAGCATGACGAAGCGCGCGCGACCGACGACGCGCATGGTGCGCGTGCCGCGGAGCCGGCGCATCTGGGGTTCGTAGCCCTGCGCCACCTCGAGCGCGTCGCCGACCGCGCGGCCGTTGGCGGCGAGCCACGCGGCGTTCACGACCATCTCGTCATCCGCCGCGATGTCGCGACCCTCGACGAGCACGTAGTCGCCCTGCAGTCCGGGGACGAGTCCGAGGAGGAAGCCCGCCTGCACGGAGTCGTCCGACGCGCGGCGACTGAAGATCCGTGTGCCGAGGAGCGGCGCGACCTTCTCCACGCCGGGATCGGCGCGCAGCGCGTCCGCCAGCGCCGTGCCCCCGCCCACCGTCGCCTCCGAGTCGAACGGCATCGTCCCGAGGGGCGTGATGCGGATCTGGAACCCTTGTTGCTCGATGAAGCCGCGGAAGCTCTCGCGCATCCCGGAGCCGAGCATGACCATGTCGAGCAGCATCGCCGAGGCCACGGCGACGCCGGCCACGGTGAGCGCCGTGCGCGCCGGACGGCGCATGAGCGTGGCGGCCGCGAGCCGGAGGATCATCGTCCGACCAGGTCCAGGGGCGCCCGCCGCACGAGGCGCTGCGCGGCGAACCAGCCGCTCACGACACCGAGCGCGAGCGACAGCGCGACGGCGAAGCCGACGATGGACGGCGTGACGATCGCGAAGCGCAGGGGCGTGGCATAGACCGCCTGGTAGTGCCAGTTCACGGCCCACGAGGCGACCCAGCCGATGGCGGCGCCCATGACGCTGCCGACGAGCGCGACGAGCGACGACTCGAGCACGACCGCGCGGACGACCGAGGCGCGCGAGACACCGAGCAGCCGGAGCGCGCCCATGTCGCGACGGCGCTCGTCCACCTTGAGCAGCGTGATGCACAGGAGGAAGATCGCGCTCGCGACGATGGTGATGACGCCGATCGCGCGGTGGAAACGATCCACCACGCGGAAGGTCGCGGACGTCTCCACGGCCACCTGTGCGGCGGGATACGCGCGGAAGCCGAACGCCGCGGCATTGATCGCGGCGGCGACCGAGTCGGGCGCGGTGCTGCGCGCGGACGATGCATCCGTCTCGGCGGCGACGGCCGCGGCCGACCGCACGGCGAACCGTCCGACGCGGTCGCCCGCGCCCGTGAGGGTCTGGAGGTGGTCGAGATGGACGCGCGCACGGAACTCGCTCCGCGCGACCTCGCTGGGGTCGGCCCCGCGGCGGGTGATCGCGGCGATGACCACCGTGTCGCCGGGCTGGCCGGCGACCGGCGCGAGCACCACCCGATCACCGACCGTGAGCCTGGCGGCGGCCGCGAGTCGCTCGTCGATGGCGATCGAGCGCGTCGCGCGGCGCGAGGTCTCACGAGCGGCAGCCGACGCCGCGCCCGGAGCGGCGCCCTGCGCGGTCAGCGGGTGCGACGTGAGGGGGAACGCGCAGAGTGGAACGACGAGCGCGACGACGCGGCGGAGGGTCGGGCGAGGCACGATACCCGAACGGTAAGCGGGGCGCGCCCGTTCCGGACGCACCCCGCGCCGCGTCACTTCGCCTTGAACGTCACGTCGAACTGGATCTCGATCTCGGGCTCGATGGGATTCACCGGCGGATTGAACGACACGCCGAACTCGTCGCGGAAGACGGTGGTGGCGCCCTTCACGCGGCCCATCTTCGCCGCCGCATCGAAGAACACCAGACGCGACGGGATGGTGATCCGCTTGGTCCGGCCGCGGATCGTCAGGTCGCCGGTGATGTTGAGCCGGTCCTCGGCGAGCCGGTTGATGTACGTCGACTTGAAGGTGATGGTCGGGAAGGAATCCGTCGCGAAGAACGCATCGCTGCGCAGGTGCGAGTCCCGCATGTCGACGCGCGTGTTCACGCTCTTGGCATCGATGGTGATGTTCACCGACGATGCCTCGACCTTCTCCGCATCGAAGAGGATCTCGGCGTCCCACTTGTCGAACGTGCCGATGGCGTCGACGAGGCGCGAGTGGGCGATGAAGGTGATGCGGGAGTGGGCCTCATCGCGCACATAGGGCTTGACGTCGAACGACGCCGCGGCGGCCAGGGCCGGGATGAGGGCCAGGGCGGGGATCCATCGCTTCATTCGAATCGGGCTCCGACAGGTGGTCAACAGGTGAACTACCGGCGACTCCGGATGAATACCTGCCCCGCCGCCGAGGTTCCCACCGCGTGCTGCGCGTCGCCCACCGCGATGGTGAGCGGGCCGCCGAATGGCGCCTTGGCCACCACCTGCACCGTCGCGCCGGGACGGATCCCGAGTCCATCGAGGTAGCGCAGGAACGCCGGATCACGGTCGGACATGCGCACCACCGTCGCCTGTTCCCCTTCCGCCAGTTCCGCGATGCTCGGCAGGCGGGTCTCGTCGACCTCGCCGGACGCCGTCGGGATCGGGGCCCCGTGCGGATCCGCGGTGGGGTTGCCGATCGCGTCCGCCATCTTCGCGATCAGCTCATCGCTCGCCGCGTGCTCCAGCCGCTCGGCCTCGTCGTGGACGTCCTCCCAGCCGAAGCCGAGCCGCTCGACGAGATAGCACTCGATGATGCGGTGGCGACGGATGAGCTGGAGCGCCGCCGCGCGGCCGGCGATCGTGAGGCGCGCGCCGCGATAGCGCTCGGCGCGCACGAGGCCGAGTCGCGCGAGGCGCTGTACCATGCCGCTGACGCTCGCCGCGGCGATGCCGAGCCGCGCGGCGATGTCGTTGGTGCCGGCCGCCGCGCCCTGTTGCTCGAGCTCGTAGATCGCCTTGAGGTAGTCCTCGGCCTGCCCGGTGAGCGGCGCCGTGCGGCGCGGCGCGTCGGTCTCGCGCTTGGTGGTGCTCCGCTTCTTCCTGGGCAACGGCGGCTCCCGGCGCAGTGGATGCGACCCCCCGCTGGGGACGTCGCACCGGGCAATGTAGCCATCCTCCGGAACGCCCGCGAAGCGGCGGCCCGTCCATTGCCCGTCACCGGCGCGCGCTCCATGTTTCGCCGACTTCCCACCCGTGGAGCCGCGCATGCGCCGTCTCGTCCCGATCGCCGTCGTCGCCGTCACCGCCGCGTTCGCCGCCGGGGCCCGCCCCGCGCCGCACGAAGCCGCGCAATCGACCATGAGCTTCTTCATCACGAGCGTCGGTTCGGGCGATGGAGCCAACCTCGGTGGACTCGCCGGCGCGGACCGGCATTGCCACACACTGGCCGATGCCGCGGGGGTGCGCGGGAAGACCTGGCGCGCGTACCTGAGCGCGTCGGCGGAGGGTGGCCAGCCCGCGGTGAACGCGCGCGATCGCATCGGCACCGGGCCGTGGTTCAATGCGAAGGGCGTGCAGATCGCCGCGAACCTCGAGCAGCTCCACAGCGAGGCGGCGCTCACGGGCAAGGAGGGGAGCCTCAACGAGAAGGGCGAGAAGGTGAACGGGCGCGGCGACACGCCGAACACGCACGACATCCTCACGGGCTCCAATCCCGATGGCACGCTCGCCGTGGACACGGTGAGCACCACGTGCAACAACTGGACGAGCAACGCGACGACCGGCTCGGCGTTCGTCGGTCATCATGACCGGCAGGGTGGCGGCGTGCGTCCGACCTCATGGAACTCGGCGCATCCCTCGCGCGGGTGCAGCCAGGCCAACCTCGTCGCGACGGGCGGGAACGGCCTGTTCTACTGCTTCGCGCGCTGACCGCGGGGCGCGGCGCTGGTCAGTCCACCGACCAGCGCCGCGTGAGGGCGAAGGCGACGATCCACCCGAGGCCGGCGGCCATCACCACGTCCGAGAGGAAGTGCGCGTGGGCCAGCACGCGCGTGACGGCGCACCCCGCGGCGAGCGTGTACCCCACCCAGCGGGCGCGCGGATAGAGCCGCGCGAGCATCGCGGCGCCGGCGAACGCGACCAGCGCGTGTGAGCTGGGCAGCGCTAGTCCCGCCGTGCTCCACGTGCGCTCGCTGAACGCACGGAACCCGTATTCGCCGCCGTGGATCTCCGGGCGCTCGCGTCGGAACACGAGCTTCATGACCTCGGCGAGCAGACCGCCGAGCGCGGCCGAGAAGAAGAGCAGCGCCGCGCGACGCTTGGCCAGCGCCCGTCGCGCCTCCTCCGCGCCTTCCTGCAGCGCCACGGCGAACGCGAGCGCGAGCCAAGTCCCGAGGAACCCCATCACGCGCAGCAAGCGGCCCCAGTCGCGGTCGTAGACCTTGGGATCGTGGATGTGGTGATAGGCCCACGCATCGGCGAGGACGGCGGCGAGGAACAGCAGCGTGGTCCAACCGAGGGCGCGCCAGGCGGGCGTCCATGCGCCGCCCCAAGCCGCCGCGGGACGATCGGTCATCTCCAGAGCTCCTCGAAGGTGGAGAGGATGCGCTCGGTCATCCCCCAGACGGTGAAGTCGCCGAGCTGATACGCCTGTACCCTCAAGCGCAGGTCGCGCACCTCGACGGTGGTCTCGGCCCTCGCCCCCGGCGCGAAGAGCGCGGACAGCCGCACCCATCGTGCCTCGGCGACCTCGTCGCTGAGCACGAGGTCCGCGGTGCGATCGATGGCGCAGACGAACGGGCGCACGATGATGGGCGGGAGCACCGGGGTTCGCGGCCGCAGGTCATCGAGCTGGCCGAGCACGCGGCCGCTCCGATGCAGGTCGAGGCCGACCTCCTCCAGGGTCTCACGCAGGGCGGTGTGCTCGAGGGATGGGTCGCTCGCATCGAACCGGCCTCCGGGGAGTCCGATCTGCCCGCTCCACGGATCGCCTTCGCGCGTCGCACGGCGGATGAGGAGCAGGTCGGCATCGTCATCGCCGTATGGATGCAGCACCAGCGCGACCGCGGCCTCCTTGAACGGTGCATCGCGCTCGGCGAGGACCGGCGCGCGCCCGGCGAGCGCGCGCTCGAGTCGCGCGACGAGCGGATGCGCCGCGAGGTCGTTCACTCAGCCCTCGACCGGCCCGCCCGCCATCATCCACGCATTGATGCCGCCCGCCATGGACGCGACGTTCGTGTAGCCCATCTGCTGGAGCGTGTCGGCGGCGAGCGCGGAGCGGTTGCCGCTCTGGCAGTAGATCACCAGGTGCGCGTCGCGCGGCACGATGGCCTCGATCTTGGTCTCGAACTGGCCGCGCGGCAGGACGGTCGCGCCGGGCAGCCGGCCGAGGTTGGTCTCCTGTGGCTCTCGGCAGTCGACGAGGCGCGGCGCGCCCGGGGTGCCGAGGAGCTGCTGGACCTGGGCGACGGAGACCTCGCGGATGCGGGTCTTCGACTCGTTGATCAGGTCAGCGCCGGTCTTGTAGGTCATCGTGGGTCGGGTCGGGGTTCCCCTCCAAGCTAAGGCGTCCGCGGAGGGCCCGGCACCGCCACGGCGGGCATCACGCGCTCATCACCGGTGGGTCGAATGCCCCGCGCACCGCGTCCCCGAGTTGCTCGAGCGTGAAAGGCTTCGGGATGAAGCGCACTTCGCCGCGGGCGAGGTGTTCGTGCGCCTGCGCGGACTCGGCGTAGCCCGACATCAGCAGGCAGCGCAACCCTGGCCGCAACGCGCGGGCCACGCGCACCACCTCGGCGCCATCGAGACCGGGCATCGCAACGTCGGACAGCAGCAAGTCGACGTGGAACGCGGGATCGCTCAGCGCCTCCAGCGCGGCCTCGCCGTCGGGTTTCGCGACGACCGTGTACCCGAGGGAACCGAGGATGCGGGCGACGACGCCGCGCACGGCCGGTTCGTCGTCGACGAGCAGCACCGTCCCACGGCCGGTCGGCTGCGTCCGTCTGCGTCGGGCGGCGGGGTGAACCGTCGGCTCGGCGACCGGCGGGAACCAGAGGGTGAACTCGGTCCCCGCGCCGACCTCGCTCTCGACCGTGATCGCGGCTCCGGACTGTTCGACGATGCCGTAGACCGTCGCGAGCCCCAGTCCGGTGCCCGTCGTCTTGGTCGTGAAGAACGGCTCGAAGATCCGGCCGAGGGATTCCGCGGGGATGCCACGTCCCGTGTCGGAGACCGCGAGCGTGACCCACTGACCGGCGCTGATCGTCGCGTGCGGGGTGATCATCCCCTCCTCGATCCGCCGCATCTCGGTCCGCAGTCGCAGGGTCCCGCCGCTCGGCATCGCGTCCCGCGCGTTGACGGCGAGATTGAGCAAGACCTGCTCGAGCTGACCCGGGTCGCAGCGGATGCTCGACAGGTCGTGCCCGAGGTCGGTCTCGATGCGGACGCTCGGGGCGATCAGCCGCCGGAGCATCGGGAGCAGCGCGGCGATGGACGCGTTGGGATCGAGCACCCGTGGTTGCAGCACCTGCTTGCGACTGAACGCGAGCAGCTGCCGGGTGAGCCCCGCCGCGCGTTCCGCCGCCTGCTGGATCTCGAGCAGCGCCTCGCCCGGGACGCCGCCGTCCTCGGCGTCGGCGACGAGCGCGTCCGCGTTGGCCTGGATCACGGTGAGGATGTTGTTGAAGTCGTGCGCGACGCCGCCGGTGAGGAGGCCGATCGCCTCCATCTTCTGCGCCTGCCGCAACCGCTCGTCCCGCTGGCGCAGCGCGGCCTCGCCCTCGAGCCGCGCGGTGACGTCGCGCAGGAACACGGAGAGGCCGTGCCGCGCGGGGTATGCGCGGAGCGTGAAGAACCGGGTCCCGATCGCCACGGGGTCATCCTGCACGTACGGCCGCCCGCTCTCGATCGCGCACTCGAGATGGGGGAGGAGCGTCTCCACGAGCGGCGTCGGCAACTCGGCCCACGCGAGGCGCCCGACGAGCGAACCGCTGCCGGAGCCGAGGAGTTCGCGCGCGGCGGGATTCACCCAGGTGAACCGCCACTCGCGATCGAGGGCGATGAACGCATCGGTGATGCTCTCGAGGATCGCCGGCGCCGTCGTCAGCATGCCCTCGTGCACGAGCGAGGGATCATGGGCCCGGGCGTCATCCTCACGGATCGCGAGCTCGGCTCGGACCTCGAGCTCCGCAGCCGTCGCGGTCGCGAGCTGCTCGAGCAATGCGCGGTCGGCGTCGGTCCACGAGCGCGGGGTGTCGTGCGCCGCGCAGAAGGCGCCGAGGACGAAGCCGTCCGACGTGACGATCGGGAACCCGGCATAGGCGCGCACCAGGACCGCAGGTCGGCCGCTCGGTGCGGACGCGCGGTCCGCGACCGCTCCGGTGTCGTCGATGACCAGCGGCCGGCCCGTCTGCAGGACCCGGTGGCAGAAGGTGCGATCCGCCGGCATCCCCTCCTCCATGAGTCGCTGGGGCAATCCCACGCCGGCCGCGAAATGCTGGTGCGCCTCGTCGAGGAGCGTGACGACGACCGTCCGCACTCCGAGCTGCGCCTGCGCGAGCTGCGTGAGCGCCGCGAAGCCCGGGGACGGGAAGCGCCGGAACCGGAGCGCGCGCCGGACGACATCCACGCGGGTCGCCGTGTCGAGCGCGTTGCGGACCATCATCGCGTTATCGCGCCTCGTTCGCCACGGCGCGGGTCACGCGCTCACGGAGCGCCGCGAACTCCGTCGCGTCGTCCGTCGAACCCTCCACCGCCGCGAGGAACGCCCGCGCGAAGTCATAGTGCGAGCGGCAGCCGGCGCACCCCTCGAGATGCGCGATGACGCGCGCGCGCTCCGTCTCGGGGAGGGCGCCATCGAGGTGCGGCCAGAGGCGGCCGACGATCTCCTCGCATTCGGTGCGGGTGGGAGCGGTGGTCATGGGCGGGTCCGGTGGTCGTGCACTGAAGGGATGCCGAGGTCGATCGCGTGCGTGATGAGCGCTTCCTGCAGCATCCGGCGCGCGCGGTAGAGTCGCGAGCGCACGGTGCCGAGCGGGATGGTGAGCAGGTCGGCGATCTCCTCGTAACTGAATCCCTCGATGTCATAGAGCGAGACGACATCGCGGAAGATCGGATCGAGCCGGTCGAGCGCCTGACGGATGGCGGGGCCGAGGTCGAGCCGATCGAACAGGTCGTCGAGCCCGGCCGCGCGCGCGGTGCGATGGGCGTCGGCCGCGCCGTACGCCTCGAGCGTGTCATCCTCGACGGCCGTGACGACCTGGGCGCGACCCTGCTGGGCGAGGAAGACGTTGCGACAGATGGTGGAGAGCCATCGCTTGCAGTCGGATCCCGGCTCGAAGGTCGCCCAGTGCCGCAGCGCCCGGAGGAACGTCTCCTGCACGAGGTCGTCCGCGTCAGCCGCATCCTTCGCGAGCGCCCGCGCCACACGCGCCACAGCGGGCAGGTGCGGGAGGGCGATCGCCTCGAAGGAGTGCGCGCTCGGGTCGGCCACGGTGAGGGTCACGCTGGGCACAATCGACGAGGGCCGCAAGAGTTCCCGCCCGTCGTCGGTCGGTGATCCGGTCCCCCGACCGGGAACTCATGACGGGTGTGGCCGCTTGTGGGGGGCACGCATCGCCCATGTGAACGACGCATGCGGCGCCCGCTCGACCCGCCTCTCCCTTCCATGGAGCACCCGCATGCTGCCGTCCAAGAGCCGCCCCGACCCGCGCGGCACCCTCCCCGCCCTCCTCGAGATCGTCGCGCTCGTCGCGTTGGTGCTCCTGCTCGCGACACCGGCGCGTGCGCAGGTCGGCGGTATCGCGCTGGGCGCGACGGCGCCGTCGGCGATGGTGGAAACGCTCGATGGCCGCGCCGTGGACCTCGCGAGCTTCACCGCGCAGGGCAAGCCCGTGGTGATCGAGTTCTGGGCGACCTGGTGTCCGCTGTGCCGCCGATTGGAGCCGGCGATGGCCGCTGCGCGAGCCAAGTACGAGGGACAGGTCACGTTCGTGGGCGTCGGCGTCTCGGGCAACCAGACGCCGGAACGCCAGCGCGCGCACGTGGAGCAGCAGCGGATGACCGGCGCGTTCGTGTTCGATCGTCACGACAACGCGCAAAAGGCGTACTCGGCGCTGCACACGAGCTATGTCGTCGTGCTGGACGCGAAGGGCGTCGTGGTGTACACGGGCATGGGCGAGTCCCAGGACATCGATGCGGCGGTGCGAAAGGGGCTCGGCACGTCGATGCCCTGACACGCACGCGCGCATTCCGGGGCGCGCGCCGCCGCTCCATCTTTCGGGCATGACCTCACTGACCTCGCGGGTCCTGCTCGCGCTCGCGGCGGGACTCGCGCTCGGGCTCGGCGTGGGACGCGCGGAGGTCTCGTGGGGCGCGACCGTGCTCGCGGTGCTCGGGCCGGTGGGCACCGTGTTCATCAATGCCATCCGCATGACGGTGATCCCGCTCGTCGTCTCGAGCCTCATCGTCGGGGTGACCTCGGCGCCCGACCCCCGCGCCGTCGGCCGCATCGGGGCGCGCGCACTGGTGCTGTTCGTGGTGATCGTGGGGATCGCGGCCGCGTTCGGCGTGCTGCTGGGCGCACCGCTGCTCGCGATGCTGCCGCTCGACCCGGCGTCGGTGGAATCGCTGCGCGCGGCTGCGGCCGCGTCGGGCGTGAGCGCGACCGAGGGCGCGAAGAGCCTCCCGAGCCTCGGGCAATGGCTCGTGGCGCTCGTGCCCGCGAACCCCATCAAGGCTGCGGCGGACGGCGCGATGCTCCCGCTGATCGTGACCTCGGTGGTGTTCGCCGCGGCCTTGATGCAGGTCGCCGCCGAGCGGCGGGCGGCCGTGGTGCGCGTGGTGGAGGGCGTGATGGACGCCTCGCTCGCGCTGGTGCGTGCCATCCTCGCGTTCGCGCCGGTGGGGGTGTTCGCGCTCGCCGTGCCGCTCGCCGCGACGATGGGCGCCGATGCGCTGGGGGCGATCCTCGGCTACGTGGCGATCGTCTCGGGGATCTGCGTGCTCTTCTGGGTCGTCGTGCTGTATCCGGCGGCGGTGTTCCTCGGCGGCGCGAACCTGCGCGTGTTCGCCAAGGCGACGCTGCCCGCCCAGTCGATCGCGTTCAGTTCGCGGTCCTCGCTCGCCGCGCTCCCGGCACTGCTCGAGAGCGTGCGCGACACGCTCAAGCTCCCGCCGGCGATCGCCAGCTTCCTCATCCCGCTCGCGGCGACGATGTTCCGCGCCGGCGCCGGGATCGGACAGACGGTCGGCGTGCTCTTCATCGCCCGGCTGTATGGCGTGGACCTCGGGGCGGCGCAGCTCGCCACCATCGCCGTGACCTCGCTCGTGACCTCGTTCTCCGTGCCGGGCGTCCCGGGCGGGTCGATCATCGTCATGGTGCCGGTGTTGCTGGCGGCGGGGATCCCGGTGGAGGGCGTGGGCATCCTGCTCGGGGCGGACACCATCCCCGACATGTTCCGCACGACCACCAACGTCACGGGCCACATGACGGCCGCGGTGATCCTCGCGCGAGGCGAGACCGATTAACCTTCGGCGATGTCCGACCGCCTCGCCCTGCTGTTCGATCTCGACGGCACGCTCATCGATTCCATCGGCCTGCTGGTCGCGTCGATGGAATACGCCTACGAAGGCCGCGATCGCCGCCCCCCGGTCGATGAATGGGTCGCCGCCATCGGGACGCCGCTCGACGCGATGCTCCGGCGCTGGGCGATCGATGACGACGACGTGCACCTGCTCAAGGCACGGTATCGCGAGTTCCAGTTCGCCAACCATGACGCGATGACCACCGCGTATCCCGGCGTCGTCGAGACGGTCCGCGCGCTCCACGCGGAGGGCCACGCGCTCGCGATCGTGACGTCCAAGCTCGCCGTCGGCGCGACGAAGTCGCTGGAGTTCATCGGGATCGCGGACTGTTTCGCGGCGGTCGTGGGTCTGGAGTCGACGAAGACCCACAAGCCGGGCCCCGAACCGGTGCTGCACGCGCTCGACCGCCTCGGGGGGATGTCGCCGGCGCGTGCGCTCTTCGTGGGGGACTCGACGCACGACATGCACGCCGGACGCGCCGCGGGCGTGACGACCGCCGCGGCGCTGTGGGGGCCCTTCTCGCGGGCGCAGCTCGAGACGGCGCATCCCGACCACTGGCTGTCGAGTTTCCCCGAGGTGCGCGGCGTGGTGGAGACGCTGGCGATGAAGTGATGCGGGTGCGGCGCGCGGCAGGACGCACCGTCCGCGCGTGCTCACCACCCGTGAAGCCGCGCGCCTGCTCGCCGCGGCCGGCCATGGGGCGCCGCTCGCCTCGCTGACCTCGCCGCTCGGCTTCGCCGAGCCGCTCCCGCTCCCCGCGCGCGACCTGGCGCGGCTCGGCCTCGCCGAGGACCGGCCGCGGGCGAGGATCGCGGGCGGGCATGAATCGTTGCGCGCCCTGGCGCTGGAGTGGGACGAGGGAGCGCCGCTGCACGAACGGATCGTGCCGATCGCGCGGCGCGTGGCGCGGGCGACCCCCGGACTGCACTGGCTGCTGGTCGCCCGCCATGTGGGGCGGCGCGAACTCGTGATCGCGGCGCCGGCGCCCGAGGAACGCGCGCCCGTCCCCGCGCTCGTCATCGCGACGGAGCAGCTCCGCGAATCCGACGCGGAGACGTTCGCGGTGCTCGCCGCCGGGGTGCAGCGGTCCGCGGGCGGCGGTCCCGACGGGGCCGACCGCGGGGCCGGCGATGTCCCGGAGGATCCCGCGCCACTGCGGCACCTGCGCTGGCGCGAGGTGCTGGGACGCGATGCGCTCTCGCGCCGATTCTACAGGGACCTCGAGGGTGCGGTCACGACGCTGGCACGCACGGCGTGCGGCCGCGCCGATGCGGCCGACCGATGGGCGATCGCGCTCCTGACCTCGTCCCGCCTCCTCTTCCTCGCGTTCCTGGAGGCGAAGGGATGGCTGGACCGCGATCGCGCCTTCCTTCGCCACCAGGTCGAGCGGCTCTGCCGCACCGGACCGCTCCATGCGCGCTTCCTCGAGCCGCTCTGCTTCGGCACGCTCAACACGCCGGTCGCTCGGCGCGCGCGCGCGGCGGCGGCGTTCGGACGAGTGCCGTTCCTCAATGGCGGCCTCTTCCAGCGGAGCGGCGTGGAGTCGCGCTGCCGCGCGCTGCGGCTCGACGAGCAGGCGATCGCGGCGTTCGTCTGCGACCTCCTGCCGCGCTATCGCCTCACGGCGCG
>CAYXGS010000037.1:0-34771 GCA_964464585.1 uncultured Gemmatimonas sp.
AGACGTCGCGCAGGATCCCGCCGACGCCGGTCGCCGCGCCCTGATAGGGCTCCACCGCCGACGGATGGTTGTGCGACTCGATCTTGAAGGCCACCGCCAGCCCGTCGCCGATGCTGATGACACCGGCGTTCTCCCCGGGACCCTGGAGGACCCAGGGCGCCTTGGTGGGCAGCGTCTTGAGCACGGGGCGCGAGTGCTTGTACGAGCAGTGCTCGCTCCACAGCGCGCTGATGATGCCGAGCTCGGTGAACGTCGGCGTGCGGCCGAGCATGTTCACCAGGCGCTCGTACTCGTCGCTCGTGAGCCCGTGCTCGGCGACGAGCGCGGGCGTGATGACGGGATCGCCGGGGCGGGGCGTGGCTCCAGTGCTCACTTGACGTGGAATCCCTTCTTGAGGAGGGCGCTGACGAAGCCGCCGATGGCGGACTGGTTCACGCGGGCGAGCATGTCGATCTCGCCGGCGTCGAACCACATGCCCTTGCAGTCGCCGCAGACGTCGACCTTGAGGTGCTGGAACTCGGTCTCCCGGAGGTCGCCGCCGCACTTGGGGCACTTCATGAAGTGCTTGCTGCGCTCGGCGGCCTGGCGCTCGGCGTCGAGCTTGGCGCGCTGGGCCTTGATGAGTTCGGCGTCCTGACGGAGGAAGTACTCGTCTTCGTTGCGCGACGGGGTGTTGTCGGTGGACATCGTCGGAGGAAGGCTTGAGGATGGAGGAAGTGGGGGACTACGCTTTCACGGCGGAGAGCAAGGACTCGAACAGGACCCGGCCGTCCGTGGAGCCGAGCTGGGCCTCGAGCGCGCGCTCCGGATGGGGCATGAGGCCGACGACGGTCCCGGACTCGTTCGCCACGCCGGCGATGTTGCGCATGGAGCCGTTCGGGTTCGCGGCGGCGGTCGCCTCGCCCTTGGCGTCGACGTAGCGGAAGACCACCTGACCGTTGGCCTCGAGGCGGTCGAGCGTGTCCTCGTCGGCGGTGAATCGGCCGTCGCCGTGTGCGATGGGCATGGTGAGGCGGGCCCCCTCGGTGGCGGCGCCGGTGAACACCGTGCGGGTGCTCTCCACCCGCAGCGTGACCGGCATCGAACGGAACTGCAGGCTGGCGTTGCGGAGCAGGGCGCCCGGCAGCAGGCCCGCCTCGACGGCGATCTGGAACCCGTTGCAGATGCCGATCACCGGGCCGCCGCGCCTGGCGTGCGCCACCACTTCCTGCATGATCGGCGAGAAGCGGGCGATCGCGCCGGAGCGCAGGTAGTCGCCATAACTGAAGCCGCCGGGGAGGATGATGACATCCGCGCCCCGGAGGTCGTGATCCTTGTGCCACAGCATCACGGCCTTCTCGCGCAGCTGCTCCACCACGGCGAGGAGCGCGTCCTCGTCGCAGTTGGAGCCGGGGAACGAGACGACGCCGACGGTGAGCCCGCTCATGCGGCGGCGACCGCGGCGATCTCGAAATCCTCGGTCACCGGATTGGCGAGGAGGCGGCCGCACATCTCGCGCACGGACGCCTCGGCGTGCTGCGCGTCGGTGGCACCGGTCTCGATCACGAGATGCCGCCCGACATGCACGTCGGCGACGGCGGAGAATCCGAGGGTGTGCAGGGCGTCGGCGACGGCCTTGCCCTGCGGGTCGAGCAGTCCCTTGCGCGGGACGATATGGACGGAGACACGGAACCGCTTCACGGAGTGGCACCCTCGGGAGTAAGGTCGTCCTCGTCGTCGCCCTCGGGGGCGTCGTCGAAGGGCGGGGGGAGTTCGAACACGTTGCGCAGGATGGCGAGCACGAGGCCGGTCACGACGTACACCACGCCGACCGGGAAGAAGAACTCCCGCGGCAGGAAGAACAGCGCGAACACCGACGAGAACAGCACGAGGATCCCGAGGACGCCGTGCAGCGTGCGGAAGCTGAACTTGGGCCACGCCGGATACGGCACGTCGGAGATCATGAGCGCGGCGAGGGTGAGCATCAGGTACCGCATGATGATCTCCCACGGCCAGTCGACGAAGAACTGGTTGTAGACCGGCGTCTGGCTGAACCAGTAGTACGTGGCGAGGATCCCGCCAGCCGCCGGGCTCGGCAGTCCCTTGAAGTAGGCGGCCTTCCGGGTCGCGCCCGCCGACTCGATGTTGAACCTGGCGAGGCGCATCACGGCGCACGCGCAGAAGATGAAGACGAGGATCCAGTCCCAGCCCGAGTGGCGGAGCACCGCGAAATACATCATGAGCGCGGGCGCGAGGCCGAACGAGATGGCGTCGACGAGCGAGTCGAGCTCCTCGCCGAACGCGCTGCCGGTGTTCGTCGCCCGCGCGATGCGACCATCGAGCATGTCGCAGAACGCGCCGAGGACGATGTACCATCCCGCCTGCACGTGCTGGCCGCGCGACGCGGCGACGATCGCCCAGATCCCGAAGAACAGGTTGGCGAGCGTGAAGCCGTTGGGCAGCATCACCAGCGACGGACGCGGGAAGCGACGGCGCCGCGCGGCGGTCACTTGGGCAGCTCCGCGAGCACCGTCACACCCGCCTGCGGCTTCTCGCCGAGCGCCACCTTCACCACGCTGCCGACGGGGACGAACACGTCGACGCGCGAGCCGAACCGGATGAGGCCCATGCGGTCCCCCTGTGCCGCGTCGTCGCCCTCGCGGCTGTAGGTCACGATCCGCCGCGCGATGAGTCCGGCGATCTGGCGGAAGAGCACCTTGTGCTTCGCGGTCTGCACGCCGATCGAGCTCTGCTCGTTCTCCAGCGAGGCCTTCTCGGCTGCCGCATTGAGGAACTTGCCGGGATTGTAATGCACGTACGCGACCTTGCCGGAGACCGGGTATCGGTTCACATGGACGTTGAAGACGTTCATGAACACCGAGATGCGGATGGCGCGGCCGTGCAGGAACGCGGGTTCGTCGACCTCGACGATCTCGATCACCCGGCCGTCGGCCGGGGAGACGACGAGGTCCTCGCCGCGCGGCCCGTCCCGCTCGGGGTCGCGGAAGAAGTAGGCCACCCAGAGCACGAGCAGCGTGAGCACGAACGCGAGCAGCCACAGCGGCCACGATCGGCGCGCGAGGGCGCCGACCATCGCGGCCGCGGCGAGCGCCACGGCGATGAGGATGAAGGGGATCCCTTCGCGGGCGAAGTTCACGGGAGTCGGGTGAGGTCGAGGGGGGAGCCGGTGAGGCGTTCGAAGGCCTCGAGGTAACGCGCGCTGGTCGCGGCGACCACCTCGTCCGGGAGGGTGGGGGGCGGCGCGTTGCCGTCCCAGCGGCCGGCGCGGCGCTCGCCGTCGAGCCAATCCCGCAGCGGCTGCTTGTCGAAGCTCGGCTGGCCGCGGCCCGGCGCGTACCGGTCGGCGGGCCAGAAGCGCGAGCTGTCGGGGGTCATCACCTCGTCGATCAGGAGCACGCGCCCGTCGGCGGTGCGACCGAACTCGAACTTGGTGTCGGCGATGATGATGCCGCGCGCGGCGGCGAGCTCCCGGCCGCGCCCGTAGACGAGGCGCGCCAGCCGCTCGAGCGTGGCGGCGGCGTCCGCCCCCACGACCGTCGCCATGTGGGTGACGGTGATGTTCTCGTCGTGGCCCGTCTCGGCCTTGGTGGCCGGGCTGAAGATCGGCGGGTCCAGCCGGTCGCTCTCGCGCAACCCGGCCGCGAGCCGCTCGCCGGCGAGCGTGCCCTGCGCCTGATACTCCTTCCAGGCCGAGCCCGAGAGATAGCCGCGCACGACGCACTCCACGGGGAACACCTCGGTGCGGCGGCAGAGCATCGCGCGGCCGGCGAGCTCGTCGCGGTGCATCTGCACCGCCGGCACCTGCTTGACGATCTCCTCCACGTCGCACGAGAGCATGTGGTGCGCGACCTCGGTCTCGAAGTGCCGGAGCCACCACGCGGTGATCTGCGTGAGCACGGCGCCCTTGAACGGCACGAGCTCGCGCATCACGACGTCGAACGCGCTCACGCGATCGCTCGCGACCAGCAGGAGCCGCTGGTCATCGACCTCGTAGACGTCGCGCACCTTGCCGCGGCGGAGCAGCGGCAGCGGGAGGTTGGTCGCGCCGACCAGCATGGGGCTCATACGCGGACCTCCTCGCGCGCCGGGCCGGTCGCCGGGTTGGCGACCATGATCGGGGCGATCACCTCGGCGAGGAAGTCGTCCACCTGATGGGCCGAGCGCCCGATGAAGCGCGACGGGTCGAGCGACGCGAGCAGGTCGTCATGCTTCACCGGCCACGATGCGTCGGCCTCGAGCCGTGCGAGCATCTCATTGGGCCTCCCCTCGTCCTTCATGGCCCGCGCCGCGGCGATCGAGTGGACGCGGATGACCTCGTGCGCATCCTGACGCGAGACGCCGGCCGCGACGGCGCGGACGATGAGCGACTCGGTCGCCATGAACGGGAGCTCCTCGCCGAGGCGCTGCCTGATCCGGGCCGGGTGCACCTCCAGCCCGCTCGCGACGTTCTCCATGAGGATGAGGATCGCGTCGGTGGCGAGGAACGCCTCGGGGATCACGAGGCGGCGGATGGCCGAGTCGTCGAGGGTGCGCTCGAAGTACTGCACGGCGTGGGTCTGGTTCGCGGTGCCGGTCACCTGCTGGACGAACCGGGCGAGCGAGTTGATGCGCTCCGAGCGCATCGGGTTCCGCTTGTATGCCATCGCCGACGAGCCGATCTGGTCCTTCTCGAACGGCTCCTCGATCTCGCCGAAGCTCTGGAGCATGCGCATGTCGCTCGCGAACTTCGCCGCGCTGGTGGCGATGCCGGCGACCACGTCGAGCACCTGCGCGTCGACCTTCCGCGAGTAGGTCTGGCCGCTCACCGGGATCGACGCGGCGAAGCCCATCGCGCGGCAGACGTGCCGGTCGAGCTCGCGCACCTTGGCGTGGTCACCCTGGAACAGCTCGAGGAAGCTCGCCTGCGTGCCGGTGGTGCCCTTCACGCCGCGGAGCGGCAACGTCGCGATCCGATGGTCGAGGTCCGCGAGGTCGAGCACGAGGTCCTGCATCCAGAGCGTGGCGCGCTTGCCGACCGTGGTGAGCTGGGCCGACTGGAGGTGCGTGTAGCCGAGCGTGGGCTCGGCGCGCCAGTGCTTCGCGAACGCGGCGAGCGTGCGCAGCAGCGCGATCACGCGCCCGCGCAGCAGTTCGAGTCCACGCCGCATCTGGATGAGGTCACCGTTGTCGGTGACGTAGCAGCTCGTCGCCCCGAGGTGGATCACGCCCTTCGCCGCGGGCGCCACGTCGCCGAACGCGTGGACGTGCGCCATCACGTCGTGCCGGAAGCGCTTCTCGTACTCGGCGACCTTCGCGAAATCGATGTCGTCCAGATGCGCGGCCATCTCCGCGACGGCTGCGGCGGGGATGTCGACGCCGAGCGCCCGTTCGCCCTCGGCGAGCGCCAGCCACAGCCGGCGCCAGAGACCGTGCCGCGTCTGCGCGCTCCACAGCTCGAGCATGGCCCTGGAGGCGTAGCGCTCGGCGAGCGGGGACCGGTACTGCGTGTACGGCGACGGTTCCACGGGCGTCATGAGATGCGGAAATCGGTGATGAGGACGGTGCCGTTCCGCTCGAAGAACATGCGGATGGGCCCGCGGCCGCTGTAGTACTCGAGCACCCGCGCCGCCTGCTGCGCGTCGGTCACCGGCGTGCGGTTGATCTGGATGATGACGTCGCCCGGCTGGATGCCGAGCGCCTGCTGCACGCGGTCGGTGACCTTGTAGACGATGGCGCCCTGCGCGCTCTGCACGCCGCGCTCGGCCCGGATGGCCGGCGTGAGCGAGATGAGCTCGAGCTCGCGGAGCACCGCGACCTTCTCGGCGCCGACCTCGGGGAGGTCCTTCACGTTCACGGCGATGGTCTGCTCGCGCGAGCCGCGGCGCACCTGGAGCTGGGCGGTCTCGCCGACGCGCAGCTCGAGGAGTTCGGCCTCCCAGTCGTACGGGTTGCGGATGGCGCGGTCGCGCGAGCGGATGATGACATCCCCCACGCGCAAGCCGGCGTCCGCCCCCGGACTCCCGGGCACGATGCGTTCGATGCTCGCGCCGGCGTTGAGCGCGCCGCGGCCCGCGCTCGCGCCGGTCTGCACCACCTTCACGCCGATCCACGGACGCCGCACGCTGCCGTGCGCGAGCAGGTCCTCGGCCACGCGCCGCGCGCGGTCGATGGGGATGGCGAAGCCGAGCCCGATGGATCCGCCGCTCGGGGTGTAGATGGACGAGTTCACGCCCACCACCTCGCCGGTCGCGGCGATGAGCGGGCCGCCCGAGTTGCCCGGATTGATGGACGCGTCGGTCTGGATCATGTCGACGTACACGCCCGGCCCGTCGCCACGGCCGGTGAGGTTGCGTCCCACGCCGCTGACCACGCCGGCCGTGACGCTCGGCTCCGAGTTGCCGAGGAGGAACCCGTACGGATTGCCGATCGCCACGACCCACTCGCCGATGAGCAGGCCGCGCGACGTGCCGAGCGGCGCCGTCGGCAGGTCCTTCGCGTCGATCCGGAGGACGGCGAGATCGTTCAGCTCGTCCTCGCCGACGAGGGTCGCCGGGTACGTGGTGCCGTCGCGGAGCGCGACCTGCATCTTCGTCGCGCCACTGACCACGTGCGCGTTGGTGACGATCACGCCGTCCGAGCGGACGATGAAGCCCGAGCCGATGCCCGACGCGACCTCCTGTCCGCCGCGGTTGCCGAAGAACATGTCGATCGGCGAGACGGCGGTGCGCTGCACGCGCTCGGTCTGCACGGTCACCACCGCGGGCGCGACGCGCGCGACGGCCTCGGTGATCGCCGTGCGGCGGGAGTTCGCGATGGCCTGCGGCGACGGGTCGGGCGCCGGCAGCTGCGCGGACGGCGCGGCGGCCGGGGGGCGTGAGGCCTGCGCGTCGGACAGGCTGGGATTGGCGCCCTCGCACGCGGCGAGCGCGAGGAAGAGGACGAGGCCGGCGTGGCGCATGGGGCGAGGCACGATCACTTGGTGCGGCGCGGCTTGGCGCGCCGGCTGATGTCCGAGAGGAACCGGTCGAGCCCGCGATCGGTGAGCGGATGCTGGAGGAACGCGTGCAGCGACGACGGCGTGACGACGGCGGCGTGGGCCCCCGCGATGGCGAGGTCGGCGAACCGCGTCGCGCTCGGCGCGCCCGCGGCGACCACATCGCATTCGAGCACGGAGCGGTCGATCGCCTCGCGCAAGCCGCGGATGACGCCCTCGGCGGGATGCCCGACCGCCTCGAGCGCGTCGACCGGCACGACGACATGCTTGGCGCCCGCCTTGGCCGCGAGCACGCCCTGCGCGACCGAGTGCACGAGCGTCGAGGCGACGCGGACGCCGTCGGCCGAGAGCCGGCGCAGGGCGGGCAGGGCGTCCTCGACGAACGGCACCGCGACGATCACGTGCTCGGCGATCTTCGCGAGGGCCTTGCCGCCGCGCACGATCTCCGCGGCGTCGAGCGAGGGCACGCTGGCGAAGATCGGCAACGCGGTGCGCTCGCTCAGTTCGGCGAGCACCTCGCGCGGATCGGCGTTCGGGAGTTCGGCGGAGAGGACTGCCGGGGTCGCGACCACGCCGTCGAGCAGGCCGGCCGCGGTGGCCCAGCGGATCTCATCGGCGGCGACGGTGGCGAGATAGAGGCGCATCAGGGAGTGAGGTACAGGTCGGCAGGATAGGTGACCTCCTCGAGACAGAGCCCCACCGGCGGCACCGGTGGGGATACCTCGTCATTCCGGTCGGCGGAGAGCAGGGCGGTGAAGTCGTCCCTCGGCCGCTTGCCGCTCGCCACCTCGAGCATCGTGCCCACCAGGAATCGCACCATGTGGTGCAGGAACCGGTTGGCCGCGACGTCGAACACCAGACCCTCCGGGCCGCCCGCCGCCATTGCCGCGGCGGGGCGCCACCGGGCGAGTCGCACCTCGCACCTGTGATCATCGTCCGCCGGCGCGGTCCCGCGCACGGCGAATCCTCGGAACGTGTGCACTCCCACCAACCGCGCTGCGCACCACTCGAGCACCTCGCGGTCGAGGGCCCGTGACCAAGGGAGCATCCATCGCCGCCGGAATGGCGACGCGGCCCCCTCGTCGAGCCCCACCGCGTAGCTGTAGCGGCGAGCAGTGGCACTGAACCGCGCATGGAACCGCGGATGCATCTCGTACGCCGCCGCGACCCACAGGTCGGGCGGGAGCTTCTCGTTGAGCACCCGCCGCATCTTCTCCGCCGTCCAATGCTCCGGCACGGTGATCCCTGCCACCTGTCCCCGGGCATGGACCCCGGCGTCGGTGCGGCCGGCGCCGGTCACCCGCACCGGCGCGTCGGCCATCCTCGCCAGGATCGTCTCGAGGACCCCTTGCACGGTGCGCCGTTCGGGTTGGACCTGCCAGCCGGCGAACTCGGTGCCGTCGTAGTGCAGGACCAACTGGAGGGTGCGCTCCGCCATCACGGGAAAACTACCGCGCGCCGCGGGTCGATTCAAGGAACGCGCATCGGACGCGCGCGCACGCGCTCGCACGCGCTCGCGTGCGCGCTTCGATTGACTTTGTGTGACGCGTGGGGGAGCTTTCCCCGCTCATGACCGCGCGCACGATTCCCTCGCTCGCCCAGGCCCTGGGCAGCGCCACCGACCTCGACGCGGCCCTCGTCGCCCTTGCCGGCGCCGTCGCGGAGAGCGACCGCGACTCGCATCTGGCGCTCCTCCGCTTCGATCCGCGTCAGGGCCTCCTCCGCGAGCGCCTCGCGGTGCGGGACGGCCGCGTGGACCACGCACCACTCGAGACCTCGCTCGAACAGCTGCCGCGCCAGGTGCTGCGCACGGTGCAGGACGGCGGGACCTTCGGCGACGTGGGCGAGGAGCCGCCGGCGTACGCGCGGCTCCTCAAGCTGGCGCCGGCCGAGGATGGTGCGACGGTCGCGCTCCGCGGGATCAAGGTCGATGGACAACTCGTCGCGGTCGTCGCGCTCGTGGAGCCCAAGCGCGTGTTCGGCACGCGGGCGACCGAGCGCGTGGCGCCCCTGGTCGGGCTGTTCGAACTCGCCCTCGCGCGCTTCCATGACCGCGAGGTCCGTGACGAGGCGCGCCGCACGCTCGAGGAGGTCACCCAGCGCGTGCACGGCGAGTACCTCACCAAGCTCGCGGACCTCGAGCGTCAGGTCGCGCACGCGCGGCTGACCGCCTCGCAGCCGGTGGTCGACCCCGCCGAGGCGGTGACGAAGGAGAAGGAGGAGGCCCGACGCGCCGAGGAGTCGCGTCGGACGATGCGCAAGCTCGCGGCCCTGGAACACCAGCTCACCGCCTCGGTGGGGCAGCTCGAGCAGGCGCACATCGAGCTCCATCGCCGCAGCGAGGCGCTCCGCTCGCGCACACGGACGCTCTACCTGCTCGATCGCGTGATGACGCTGGCCGCCGAGACGAGCGACCCGCTCCGGCTCGCGGAAGGGCTGCTCGCCCTCGTGGGCGACGACATGCAGTCGCTGCGGTGCTCGCTGTTCCTCGTCGGGAAGGAGCCGGGGACGATCTACCTCGCGGCCGCCCGCGGGCTCGCGCCGCACGTGCACATCGGGAAGGTCGTCGCGCTCGGACACGGCGTGGCCGGACGCGTCGCGCAGAGCCGCGAGCCGATGCTCGTCGTCGACGCGGTGGACGCCAAGACGCAGCCGCTGCTGGGTGACGACTATCTCACGACGGGCTCGTTCATCTCCTTCCCCCTCGTGCTCCATGACGAGCTCGTCGGCGTGGTGAACATGACCAACCGCGCCCAGCAGGGTCTCTTCGTGGAGGAGGACGTCGAGCGCGTGCGCATGCTCGGCCTGCTCATCTCGCTCATCGCGAGCGAGGCGCAGCTCCCCGAACGCCTGCACGGCTCCATCCGTGAGCGGTAGCGCCAGCAGCAGCGTCGTCCAGCAGGTCCTCAAGCGACTGGCCGCGGGCGAACGACTGGATGGCACCGCGGCGGCCGCGGCCTTCCGCGCGGTGATGACCGGGGAGGCGACGCCGGCGCAGATGGCCGCCCTGCTCATGGGCCTGCGCGTGCGCGGCGAGACGGACATCGAGGTGGCGGGCGCGGCCGGCGCCCTGCGCGAAGCGATGACGCGGCTCGAGGTCGTCGCACCCGAGACGCTGGTCGACACGTGCGGCACCGGCGGCGGCACCGTCACCACCTTCAACATCTCCACGGCGGCGGCCCTGCTGGCTGCGGGTGCCGGCGTGCGGATCGCCAAGCACGGCAATCGCTCCTTCACGTCGAAGTCGGGCAGCGCCGACGTGCTGGAGGCGCTCGGCGTTCCCATCGATGTCCCGGTGGACCGCATGCGGAAGGTGCTCGACGAGGCCGGGATCGTCTTCATGTTCGCACCGACCATGCATCCGGCCATGAGGCACGTCGGTCCGGTGCGGCGCGAGATGGCGATCCAGACGGTGATGAACCTCGTCGGTCCGCTCGCGAATCCGGCGGCGGCAGGCCGTCAGGTGCTCGGGGTGACGGATCCGGCGCGGCAGGAACTCATCGCGGGCGCCCTCAGCCGGCTCGGCACCGCGCACTCGCTCGTGGTGCACGGCGAGCCGGGCATGGACGAGATCTCGCCGCTCGGGCCGACCTCGGTGATCGAGCTGCGGGGGACCATGGTCTCGCGGTGGACGATCGATCCGGGTGCGCTCGGCTTCACCGGCATCGCGGCGGCGGATCTGGCCGGCGGAGAACCCGCGCAGAACGCGACCGTGATCGAGCGCGTGCTGCTCGGAAAGGGACCGAGAGGGGCGGAAGCCGCGGTGGTGCTGAATGCGGCCGGCGCGATCTACGTGGCCGGGCTCGCCGACTCGATCGAGGCGGCCGTGGTGCAGGCGCGAGAGGCGCTGGCGGCCGGGAAGGGCTGGGAGGCGCTCGGCCGCCTTCGTTCGGCCGCCGCGGCGAACCGATGACGGGCCGACCGTTCCTGCCGGCCGCGTGACCTCAGTAGCGCCGCATCACCCCGACCACGATGCCTTGGACGCGCACCTGCCGCTCGTTGACGTAGATCGGCGACATGGTCGCGTTCGCCGGCTGGAGCCGGATCCGGCCGTCGCGTTCGCGGTAGTAGCGCTTGACCGTCGCACCCGCGTCCTCGACCATGGCGATCACCATCTCTCCGTTGTCGGCCGCCGGGCGGTCGTGGACGACGACGAAGTCCCCGTCGGCGATCTGGTCCTCGATCATCGAGTTGCCGCGGACCTTGAGGACGTAGTGGTTGCCCGCGCGCCGCACGAAGTCATCGGGGACCGCGATGGTCTCCTGCGTCTCGAACGCCTCGATGGGGACGCCCGCCGCGACCGCGCCGAGGATGGGCAGTTCGATGGACCTCGCGAAGACGTCGGAGGGGAGGATCTCGATGGCCCGGCTCTCGTTGTACGAGCGCTTGATGTAGCCCTTCCGCTCGAGGTTGGAGAGGTGCTCGTGCACCGTGGCGAGCGAGTTATAGTTGAACTGCTCGGCGATCTCCTCGAAGCTCGGAGCGTAGCCGTGCTCCCCGGCGTAGCTGGTGAGGAAGTCCAGGATCTGGCGCTGGCGCTTGGTGAGCGGCATCTCGACGGTCCCTGCGGCTGGGGATGAGGGCGGCGTTGTCTCGACTGACAACGTGTCATTGACTCCCGAACAGTACCCGAAGTAACGGTATCCGAACATTGCCCGAAGCACAAGCCTCCCTGCGATGGACGGCCCCACTCGGGCCGCTGGGCGAACTCACGGCCGGGTCGGAGGCGCGCGCGCGGTCGGCGCTCGCCGACGGACGACGCATCGCGCAGCTCGAGGCGCTGGCCGCGTCTCGCGGCCCGGCGCCCGCGTTCGCCGGCGCCCTGCGGGGGCCGACCGTGCGGGTGATCGCCGAGCTCAAGCGGCGGTCCCCGAGCAAGGGGGTGATCAACGACGCGATCGACGCGCCCGTGCGGGCGGCAGCGTACGTGGCCGGCGGCGCGGCGGCGCTCTCCGTCCTGACCGAACCCACCCGGTTCGGCGGCTCGCTCGACGATCTCGAGGCGGTCCGCGCGGCCGTGGATGTACCGCTGCTCCGGAAGGATTTCATCACGCACGAGGTCCAGCTGCTCGAGGCACGCGCCGCGGGCGCGGCGGCGGTGCTGCTCATCGCGCGGGCGCTCGCGCCCGATCGTCTCCGCGAACTGGCGTCGGCGGCGGCGACCCGCGCCCTCGAATGTCTCGTGGAGGTGCGCACCGCGGCGGAGCTCGAGGTCGCGCTCTCGGTGCCTGGTGCGGTGGTGGGCGTGAACAACCGGAACCTCGAGACGCTGGAGATCGACGACGCCGTCGGCCGCCGGTTGCTCCCGCAGGTGCCGCCGGATCGCATCGCGGTCTACGAGAGCGGGGTGGCGAGCGTCGCGGACGTGGAGCGCGCGGCCGCGGCGGGTGCCGACGCCGTGCTCGTCGGTTCGGTGCTCTCGTCCGCGCCCGACGGTGCGGCAGCCGTGCGCGCGCTCGCGCGAGTGGAGCGTCGTGCCCGCGCCTGAGCTGAAGTTCTGCGGCCTGACGCGCGCGGAGGATGCGGCAGCGGCCGCCGATGTGGGGGCGGCGTACGCCGGCGCGATCTTCGCGCACGGGCCGCGGCTCCTCGATGTCCGGCGCGCGAACGAGATGTTCGCCGGGCTCGGGAGCGCACCGGTCGCGCGCGTGGGCGTCTTCGGCGCGCAACCCGTGGAATCGATCGTGCGGATCGCGGACGGAACCGCGCTCCATGTGCTACAATTGCACGATGGCGCAACGCCGGACCGCATTCTATTGTTGCGAGAGCGGTTCCGCGGGCGGATCTGGGTGGTCGTCCGGGTGACCGGATCGACCGTCGGGCGGGTGCCGGCGGAGCTGGTACCGGTGATCGACGGCGTGGTGTTCGATACCGCAGTGGGTGGGAGAACCGGCGGCACGGGCGTCGCGTTCGATTGGACGGCGGCCGGGCCGGCGTTCGAGATGGCGCGGGAGCGGACGCGCGCGGTGCTGGCGGGTGGGCTGAACCCGTCGAACGTGGAGGAAGCGGTGCGGCGGCTCTCGCCGCACGTGGTGGATGTCAGTTCCGGCGTCGAGTCGTCGCCGGGCATCAAGGACCATGACGCGATGCGGGCGTTCGCGCGAGCGGCGCGCCGGCACGAGGGATGATGAGTTCGGCGACGACCGACCGGTTCGGAGCATTCGGTGGACGCTATGTGCCCGAGACCCTGATCCCCGCGCTCGATGAGCTCGAGGCGGCGCTCGCGTCCGCGCTCGCGGACGCGGCCTTCACGTCGGAGCTCGATCGGCTGCTCCGCACGTACGTCGGCCGCCCGTCCGAACTGACGGACGCGCCGCGGCTGTCGGCGCACGTGGGGGCACCGGTCTGGCTCAAGCGCGAGGACCTCAACCACACCGGCGCACACAAGATCAACAATGCGCTGGCGCAGGCCCTGCTCGCCCGACGGATGGGGAAGCGGCGGATCATCGCCGAGACGGGGGCCGGGCAGCACGGCGTCGCGTCGGCGACGGTCTGTGCGCGTCTCGGGCTGGAGTGCGTGGTGTACATGGGCGAGGAGGACATGCGGCGGCAGCAGCTGAACGTCTTCCGCATGCGGCTCATGGGTGCGACGGTGGTGCCGGTGACCTCGGGGACGCGCACCCTCAAGGACGCGACGAGCGAGGCCATCCGGGACTGGGTGACGACCTGCGAGCACTCGCACTACATCATCGGCAGCGTGGTCGGGCCGGCGCCGTATCCGCGGATGGTGCGTGACTTCCAGGCGATCATCGGCCGTGAGGCGCGGGAACAGATGCTCGAGCGCGCGGGCCGGCTGCCGCGCAGCGTGATCGCGTGCGTGGGCGGTGGCTCGAACGCGATGGGCATCTTCCACGCGTTCACCGGCGATGCGGAGGTCGAGTTGATCGGCGTGGAGGCCGCGGGCGAGGGCATCGACACCAGCCGCCACTCGGCGTCGCTCACCAAGGGCGTGCCCGGCGTGCTGCATGGCACGCTGAGCTACCTGCTCCAGGACGCGCACGGACAGGTGCATCCCGCGCACTCCATCTCGGCCGGGCTCGACTACCCGGGCGTCGGCCCGGAGCACGCGCACCTGAAGGACTCCGGCCGCGCCCGCTACGTCTCGGTCACCGACGACGAGGCGCTGCAGGGATTCGAGCTGATGAGCCGGCTCGAGGGGATCATCCCGGCGCTCGAGACGTCGCACGCCATCGCGTGGATGGCGGCGCAGCGCGGCCGCTGGGCGGCCGATGAACCGGTGCTGCTCTGCGTGAGCGGGCGGGGCGACAAGGACGTGGCGCAGGTCGCGCCCATGCTCGAGGTGCGAGGCGCGCCGTGAGCACCCCGGTGCAGCCGGCCGAGGAGCGGGAGGCGCCGCCGTTCGCGCCTTCCATCGTCGAGGACATGTTCAAGGTCCTCGACAAGGGCGTGCGCGCGCACCAGCTGTACATGCACAACAACCCGACCTACCTGAAGGCGCTCGAGAACGTGAAGAAGGCGTTCGGTCCGATCTGGGTGGAGACCGACACGCTGACGATCACCGTGACCGACACCAACCTCCTCTGGTCGGGGGTGGTCGTGCATCACACGGCGGAGAAGAGCAGCGACTCGATCCCGTGGCTGCTATTCAAGGACGGCCTCCGCGAGTTCACCTGGACGGAGGGGTTCGAGGAGACGGAGCTCGAGAAGTTCATGGCGATCCTGCCGCGCGTCCGCCGGGCGACGGCGCAGGAGGACGACCTGCTCACGATGCTCTGGGAGCAGGACTTCACGTGCATGCGCTACCGCTACGTGGAGATCAACGATCCCTCGGCGCCGCTCGATCCCGCGGCCGAGCCGGGGCGGTGGCCGGCGCCGATGGGGAGTTCGCACGCCCCGCTGCGCGAGGCGATCGACGAGGCGAAGGAGGAACTCCAGGAGAGCGGGAGCGCCGAGGCGCCGGAGCGGAAGTCGGGCATGGTCCGGATGGAGGACTTCGACTCGACGCTGTACTTCCTCGACGCGAACGAGATCGAGTACCTCCGCGAGGAGACGACCCGCGAGTACGGGCTCGACCTCCGCCGGCTCGTGCTGTGCGCGCTGCTCGACATCTTCGAGCTGCAGGTCGACCCGCTCGTCCGCACCGAGGTCGCCAACGACCTCGAGGCGCTGGTGCTGCACCTGCTCTCGGCGGGCCAGTTCGCGAGCGTCGCCTTCCTGCTGCGCGAGGTGAACGCGACGATGGCGCGGGCGCGCGAGCTCACCGCGCAGGACCGTGACCGGTTCGGCCGTCTCGCCGACCGGCTCAGCCATCCGGACGCGCTCGCGCAGATGCTGCAGGCGCTGGAGGAGTCGAGCACCCTGCCGGCGAAGGACGACCTGGCGCAACTCTTCGCGCAGCTGAAGCCGAGCGCGCTCGCGACGCTGCTCGACTCGATCGACCGCACGCAGAACGTGAGCCTCCGGCCGCTGCTCGAGAGCTCGGTGGAGCGGCTCGCCCAGTCGAACACCGGCGAGCTCGTGCGGCTGGTGAAGGATGCGAAGCCCGCGGTCGCGCGCGAGGCGATCCGCCGCGCCGGCGCGATGCGCACCGCGGCGGCCGTGCCGTCGCTCGGCGAGGTGATCACGGGTGGTGCCGAGCGGCCGCTCCGCGCCGCCGCGGTCACCGCGCTCACCGAGATCGGCACGCCGGGCGCGCTCTCGGCGCTGGAGAACGCGCTCAACGACGAGGACCGCGACATCCGGATCTCGACGATCCGCGCGCTCATGGCCCGCACGCACCGGCCGGCCCTGTCGAAGGTGGATGCGCTGGTGAAGGGGAAGGGGGCGAAGGATGCCGACCGCACCGAACGCATCGCGCTCTTCGAGCTCTACGGCGCGATCTGCGGCGACGGCGGCATCGCGTTCCTCGACGGCCTGCTCAACGCGAAGGGCGGCCTGTTCGCGCGCAAGGAGGACCCGGAACTCCGGGCCTGCGCCGCGCTCGCGCTGGGGCGCATCGGCACGCCGAGTGCGCGCGCGGCGCTCGAGAAGGCGGTGGGCGAGAAGGAAGTGATCGTGAAGAGCGCGGTGTCGCGCGCCCTCAAGGGCGCGGCGGGCGCATGACCGATCCGCGCGGGACCCCACCCGGCGGCCGCGCGTCCGTCGCGCGCACCACCATGCCGACCACCACCGGGCTCGGCGAAGGGACCGTGCGCGCGATCGGGCGCAACTGGGTCCTCGGCCTCTACGTCGCGCTCCGCAACATCAAGATGTACCCGCTCGAGAACGCGGTGGTGCAGAAGGCGCTCGACGACCTCACCAACCTCTCGGGCGACCTCATCGCCGGGGACGGGGAGTGCGAGTTCCGCCTCGCGGGGGAGTTCATCTTCCTCAACGCGACGCGGATGAAGCTCGACCTCGACAACTACACGAGCTTCTCGTACATCCTCGGCCGCTGCCGCGATGCGGGCGTGGGCGTGATCCGGTTCCACGAGAAGCCGGCGGTCCGCGACTGGACCATCCTCCTCGCGTTCCTCGCCAATCCGCAGGGCCGCGGCCCGGCGGACCGCTTCGAGGCGCTCCTCAAGCGTCTCGCCGACACCACCGTCACGGTGTTCGATGTCACCCCGCCGGTGGAGGCGGCCGACGACCCGCAGGACATGGGCGAGGCCAAGGAGCGCGCCAAGCGGACGTACCAGCAGTCGGTGAGCACCACGAAGGACGTGATCAACTCGGTGCGGATGGGCGCCAGCCCGAACATCAAGAAGATCAAGCGCGTGGTGCAGGGCATCGTCGACCAGATCCTCTCCGAGGAGACGTCGCTGATCGGGCTCACGACCATCCGCGACTACGACGACTACACGTTCACGCACTGCGTGAACGTGTGCATCTTCTCGGTCGCGCTCGGCCGGCGTCTCGGGCTCACGCGGTTGCAGCTCTACGATCTCGGGTTCGCCGGGCTGTTCCACGACATCGGCAAGTCGCGCGTCCCGATCGACATCATCCAGAAGCCCGAGATGCTGAACGACGAGGAGTGGAAGCTCGTCGCGGCGCATCCGTGGCTCGGGGTGCTGGCGCTGTTCCAGCTGCGCGAGCAGTCGGAGTTCCCGTATCGCTCGATGCTCGTCGCCTACCAGCACCACATGAAGCGCGACCTCACCGGCTATCCGCGTTCGCTGCGGATGCAGGAGATGACGTTCTACAGCAAGATCGTCGCGGTCGCCGACGGGTTCGACGCCGCGACCACGCGCCGCATCTACATGTCGGAGGCGTTGGACCCGGCGGAGGTGCTGCGCGAAATGCGCGACAACCCGCGCCGCGGCATGGACCCGGTGGTGGTGAAGGCGTTCGTCGCGCTCCTCGGCATCTACCCCGTCGGCACGTTCGTCGTGCTCGACACGTTCGAACTCGCGATCGTGCACGGCGCGAACCCGCTGCAGGAGATGGTGTCGCGCCCCATCGTCCGCATCGTCAGCGACTCGCTGGGCAACGTGCAGCATCCCGGTACGCTGGTCGACCTCGCCGAGAAGGACGAGGCGGGGGCGTTCCGGCGCACGATCATCAAGACGGGCGACCCCGAGCGGTACGGGGTGCGCGTCGGGGACTACTTCCTCTGAACCAGTCGTTGTCGGGCCATCTCGCGGGGCTGCGGAGCGCGCGGCGCCGCGCCCTCGTGTGCTACGTCACCGCCGGTCACCCGGACCGCGCCGCGTCGTTGCGGCTGCTGCGCGAACTCCCCGCCGCAGGGTGCGACGTGCTCGAGGTGGGCGTGCCGTTCTCCGATCCCCTCGCCGACGGCCCCATCATCCAGGGGAGTTCGCAGCGTGCGCTCGACGCGGGGATGACGCTCGATGGCGCGCTCGAACTCGTCGCCGAGGCGCGACCGGCGGTGCCGGTCGTGCTCTTCAGCTATCTGAATCCGCTCCTCGCGGCCGGCCCCGACGTGCTCGCGCGCGCGGCGCGCGCCGGCGTACAGGGCGTGCTCGTGACCGACCTGCCGGTGGGTGCGGACCCGGCCCGCGAGGCCTGGCTCGGTGCCGGCCCGCTCGAGTTCGTGCGGCTCGTGGCACCCACCACCCCGCGGGAGCGCATGGCCGAGATCGTGCGGCACGGGAAGGGGTTCGTGTACCTGATCAGCCGGATGGGCGTGACGGGGATGCAGGCGAGCCTCGCCGCCGACCTGCCCCGGAGCCTCGCCGCGCTGCGCGCGGTGTGCGACCTCCCCATCTGTGTCGGGTTCGGGATCTCCACGCCGGCGCAGGCGAAGGCGGTGGGCGCGCTCGCGGACGGCGTGATCGTGGGCAGTGCGCTCGTCCAGGCGGCCGAGCAGGGCGTCGACGCGGCCCTCGCACTCGTGCGCGGCCTGCGGGGCGCCCTCGACGAGTGCGCGGCGTGAACCTCATCCTGACCGTCTACCGGCTGGGCGTGTCGAGCGTCGGCGGGCTGCTGCTCGTCGCCGGGGTGGTGCTGTTCCCGCAGTGGCTGGACCGGCTGGCGTGGGTCGCGGCGGTGGCGGTCGCGACGAGCATCCTGCGCCGCGACCAGCTCGCGGTCACGAAGTACGCGGCGATCCACCTCATCGCGCCCGTCGCCATCTGCGGCGCGCTCGTCATCGGGCTCGTGCCCACCGCGCTCGGTCTCGCGCTCGGCATCTTCGCCGCCGACCGGCTCTGGCTCCGCCGCAACATGGCCGCCGCGTGGCAGAACGCGGCGCGCGAGGTCACCGCGCTGTTCTCCGCCTACGGGTGGTACGCCGTGGCGCGCGGGCCGCTCGGCGCCGACGCCTCGGTGCTCGACGGGCACAGCGTGCCGGCGATCGCGTTGTTCGTGCTGGTGCACTTCCTCATCGCGAAGGCGCTGTACTACTTCACGCTCGCCATCCGCGCCAAGCTCTCGTCCGAGGAGTTCTCGCTCATCCTCCGGTACGAGATCATCGGACTCGGCACGGGCGCGATGGGTCTGAGCGCGCTGCTGCTCGCGCTCGGGTTCCTCGGCTGGATGGGTGCCGGGGTGGTGCTGCTCGTGCTCGGCTTCGCCGGCCTGCTCCTCAAGCGCATCCTCGAGGAGAGCATCGCCGCCGAGGAGCTGAACACGGTGCTCGCGATGGAGATCGCGGTCGCGAGCGATGCCGACCTGGGCGTGGCGATCGCCCGGGTGGAGACGCTCGCCAACCGCCTGCTCGAGTGGACGCAGATGCGGATCCTGCGCGTCGAGCATGAGCGGCTGTCGCTCATCTACCGCTCGGGCACCGGCGTCCTGCGGCCGCCGGAGCCGCCCCCGAAGGACGGCGAGCAGCTCCGCCGCGAGGCCCTCCAGACCGGGCGCGCGGTGATCCTCGTCGACGCCGACAACGACCCGCGCGTGGAGCGTCCCCTGCGCGAGGCCGCCTCGCGCGCCGTCGTGCCGCTCCGCTTCGGTGACCACACCATCGGCCTGATGGAGCTCGACACGCACAAGCGGGGATCCTACGGCGCGAAGGAGGCGCTGCTGATCCGCCGCGTGGCGAACCAGCTCGCGACGACCATCCACATCCTGGACCTCCGGAATCCGCTGCTCGAGGCGGTCAGCCGACTCTCGAGCGAACTCGCGACGCTGACCACGTCGGCGAGGACGCTGCGCGGCGGCGGCGAGGCGGTCGCCCGCACCGCCGGCGAGATCGGCCGCGCCGTGGTCGAGGAGGGCGAGCAGCTCGCGCGCGGGATCGAGGCCACGCAGGGCCTCGACGCCCGGGCGCGGGCCACGGCGCTCGATGCGCGCGAAGCGCACGAAGCCACCCGCAAGGCGAGCGCGCTCGCGACCGAGCACCGCAGCACCGTCGACACGGCCATGGAACGGCTCATCGGGGCCCAGCGCGTCGTCGCCGACGGCGCGGAGCGCATGCGGGCCCTGACCCAGACCACCGCGCAGGTCACGGGCTTCATCTCGGTGATCCGCGAACTCGCGGTGCAGACCAACCTGCTGGCGCTCAACGCCGCGATCGAGGCCGCGCGCGCCGGCCACGAGGGGCGCGGGTTCGCCGTCGTCGCCGACGAGGTGCGCAAGCTCGCGGAGGAGAGCGGCCGCGCCGCCGACGAGGCCCAGGGCGTGCTCCGCGACTTCGAGCAGCGCGTGCGCGATGCCGCGACGCTCATGGTCCGCGGCGAGGCGCTCATGCAGGACGCGGAGACGCTCTCGGGCGGCGCGCGCGAGGCGCTCGGCAACATCGTGGGCGCGACGGGCGGCGCCGCCCAGCACGCGGCGCGCATCGCCATCGCCGCCGACGACCAGGGCACCGAGGTCGCTCGCCTCCGCGAGCGCATGTCGCGCGCGGTGGAGATCGCCGGCCGGAACCGCGCCGGCGCGGAGTCCGTCGCGGGCGCGGCCGCGGAGCAGGCGGCGGCGCTGCGCGAGATGGAGGAGGCGACCACGGTGCTCAAGAGCCTCGCGAGCGAACTGACCGAACTCACCCGTCGCATCACCAACGCCCGATGACCGAACGTCCGCTCGACATGCCCGCCTGGGCGCAGGTCGGCGAGAAGCGCCGCGCGCACGTCGCGCGTGTCACGGCGCTGCTCGACCACTGGGCGGTGAAGCTCCGGCTCGATGCCGACGAAGCGCAGGCCTGGCACGACGTCGGTCGGTTCCACGATGCGCTGCGCGATGCGCCCGAGTCCGAACTCCGCCGGCTCGCCGCGGGCCACGACCTCCCGCTCGACGTGCTGCACGGGCCGGCGGCGGCGAATCACCTGGTGGCGCTCGGCGAACGACGACAGGCGGTGCTCGACGCAGTGCGGTGGCACACCGTCGGGTTCGCCGGCTGGGACCGCGCCGGCCGGGCGCTCTACATGGCGGACTTCCTCGAGCCCGGGCGCGGCTTCATGAAGGCCGACCGCGCCTTCCTCGCCGAGCACCTGCCGCACGACTTCGACGGCGTCTTCCGGCAGGTCGTGCGGATGCGGCTCGAGTGGACGCTGCGCGAGGGGAAGGCGCTGTTCCCCGAGGCCGTGGGGCTCTGGAACTCGGTGCGATGAAGGGACGCGGCCGCTGGCTCGTCCTCGCCGTGGTGCTCATCGCCGCGGGGCTCTGGTGGTGGACGCGCGGCGCGGCGCCGACCGGCACGGCGCGTTCCGAGGCGGCGGAGCGCGCCGAACCCGTGCGGCGCGTGGTGCGCGAGGGCACGCGGATCCGCGTCGAGGTGCTCAACGGCACCGGACAGCGCGGCCTCGCGCGGCGCGGGACGACGGCGATGCGCGACGCGGGGTTCGACGTGGTGGCCACCGGGAACTACGCCGAGCGGATCGACAGCTCGCTCGTGATCATCCGCACCGGCAACGCGGAGTGGGCCAAGCTCGCCGTCAAGGCGCTCGGCGCGGCGCGCAGCGAGGTGCGCGCCGACAGTTCACGCTACGTCGACCTCACGATCGTGCTCGGCACCCTCTGGCGGCCGCCGCCGCTGCCGCTCGACCCGTAGCTGTCCGCAGGCCGCGGCGATGTCGATCCCGCGGCTCTTCCGGATCGCCACCTCCACGCCGGCATTGCGGATCCGCCGCGCGAACTTGGCGATCGCCTCGGGCGTGGTGGGGGTGAAGCCCATCGATCCGCCGGGATGCAAGGGGATGAGGTTCACGAACGCCTTGCAGCGGCGGGCGAGCGCGGCGAGCTGGTCGGCGTGGACGGGGGCGTCGTTCACGCCGCCGAGCATCACATACTCGAAGGTCACGCGCCGGTCGAACTCCGCGGCGGCCGCGATCACGTCGGCGAGCGGGAACTTGGTGTTCACCGGCATCAGCTGCTGGCGCAGCGCGTCGCTCGGCGCATGGATCGAGAGCGCGAGGCGGAACTGCTCCTTCCGCCGCTCGAGGGCCTGGATCCCCGGGAGCCATCCCACCGTGGAGACGGTGATGTGCCGCGCGCCGATCCCGAAGCCCTTCGCGTCGTTGAGGATGGTGAGCACCTCGTTCACCGCAGGCCAGTTCATCAGCGGCTCCCCCATCCCCATGAAGACGATGTTGGTCGCCTTCACCGGCGGGGTGAGCAGGGCGAGTTCGCGCACCTGACCGGCGATCTCGTGCACCGCGAGGTTCCGCGCGAAGCCCATCGCGCCGGTGGCGCAGAAGGCGCACTTGAGCGCGCAGCCCGCCTGCGAGGAGATGCAGAGCGTCATGCGGTCGTCGTCGGGGATGGCGACCGTCTCGATCGCCTGCCCGTCGGCCATGCGGAAGAGGAACTTGCGGGTGCCGTCCTTGGACTCCTGCTGGGTGACCAGCTCGAGGCGGGGCAGCGAGAAGTGTTCCGCGAGGAGGTCGCGGAACGCCGCCGGGAGGTCGGTCATGTCGGCGAAGCGGGCGACCGGCTTCATCCAGAGGTGCGGGACGACCTGGCTCCCCCGGTACGCCTGGTGCCCATGGGCGACCGCGAACTCGCGGAGGGTCCGCTCCGCATCATCAGGGGCCAAGTCGAGCAGATTCAGCATGTTGCAGAGTACCCCGAACGTGAGGGTAGGTCAACGACTTCGGCTACCACCAAGTGTTGACGGCAGTTAGATTTAGACCTCTCCATGAGCATCGGAACCCCTCGCCGGTGGTGGCCGGTCGTCGGCTGGGCCGGCGTCATCCTCACGCTGACCTCGTGGCCGTCGCCACCCGATGTCGCGCCGCGGTTCCCCGGCTTCGACAAGGTCGTGCACTTCACCATGTACGCGGTCCTCGGGAGCCTGGTCGCGCACGCGCTGCGGGTACCGGTGTCGGTCCGGGCGCGGCTGAACGCCATCACCGCGCTCGCGATCTTCGCCTTCGTCGATGAGCTCCACCAGCTGCTCATCCCTGGCCGCTCGGCGAGCGTCTGGGACTGGACCGCTGACCTGGTCGGCGCCGTCGCCGGCCTCCTGCTGGGCCTTCACCTCCTCTCGCTGGCGCGTGCTCGCCAGGATATCCCGACGTGACCGTCACCACTGCCGCTTCGCTCGCCACTTCGCTCCGGACCCATCTCGGCGGCGCCCTCCGCCGCGCCGACGTCGGCGCGACGGTCACGCTGGGGGGATGGGTGCATCGGTCGCGCGACCTCGGCGGTCTGGTGTTCCTCTCGCTGCGTGATCGCGAAGGGATCGTGCAGGTGTCGTTCAATCCGGACTGGACGGCCGCCGACGTGATCCATGCGGCGGCTGCCGTGGGCGTGGAGAGCGTCGTGCTCATCGACGGGACCGTGCACGCGCGGCCCGCCGACCAGGTGAACCCCGAGATGGCCACCGGCGAGATCGAGGTGCGGGCGACCGGCATCCGTGTGGTGGGACCGGCGGAGACGCCGGCGATCCCGGTGGCGATGGGCAAGGACGCGAAGCCGCCCGCCGAGGAACTGCGGCTGCGGCACCGCGTGCTCGACCTCCGCAAGCCGGAGCTCCAGCACGCGCTCATGTTGCGCCACCGGCTCGCGCAGACGACGCGCAACTACCTCTCGGACCTCGGCTATCTCGAGATCGAGACGCCGATCCTCACCAAGCCGACGCCCGAAGGCGCGCGCGACTTCCTCGTGCCCAGCCGCGTCCATGCGGGCGAGTTCTACGCGCTGCCGCAGTCGCCGCAGATCTACAAGCAGCTGTTCATGTGCTGCGGATTCGACCGGTACTTCCAGATCGCGCGGTGCTTCCGGGACGAGGACCTGCGTGCGGACCGGCAGCTCGAGTTCACGCAGATCGACATCGAGGCGTCGTTCATCGGCCGCGAGGACATCATCACGATGGCCGAGGGGCTGATGGTCGCCCTCTGGGGCGCCGCGGGCATCGCCGTCCAGGCGCCGTTCCCGCGCATGAGCTACGCCGAGGCCATGGAGCGCTACGGCTGCGACAAGCCGGACCTCCGCTACGGGTTGGAGATCCACGACCACACGGCGGCGTTCAAGGGCAGCGAGTCGGGGATCATCCAGGCGGCGCTCGCGGCCGGCGGGCGCGTGCGCGGCATCGTCGTGCCGGGCGCGGGGGCGTGGAGCCGCAAGCAGGTGGACGAACTGGAGGCGATCGCCAAGACCGCCGGGGCGGGCGGGCTGGTGCGCCTGAAGCGCACCGCGGGTGTGGTCGACGGGCCGCTCGCCAAGTTCATGAGCACCGACGCGCAGGCCGCGCTCGGGCTCGCGGACGGCGACCTCTTCCTCGGTGTGGCGGGGGCGGATCGGGTCTCGAGCCCCGCGCTCGACCGCGTGCGGCAGGAGTGCGCGGTGCGGCTCGGGCTCATCGACGCCGGTGTGCGGAAGTTCCTCTGGGTGCTCGACTTCCCGATGTTCGACCAGGACCCCGAGACCAAGGCGCTCGCGGCGGTCCACCATCCGTTCACCTCGCCCAACGCGGAGGACATGGCGGCCCACCCCGCGAATCCCGAGCGGTGGCGCGCGCTCGCCTACGACTGCGTGCTGAACGGCACGGAACTCGGCGGAGGCTCCATCCGCACGGCCGATCCCGCCGTGCAGTCGCGGATGTTCGGCCTGCTCGGCATCGGCGACGTGGCGGACCAGGAGCGACGGTTCGGCTTCCTGCTCGAGGGGCTTCGCGCGGGTGCGCCGCCGCACGGCGGCATCGCGTTCGGGTTCGACCGCATCGCGATGATCCTGGCGAACGCGACGTCGCTCCGCGACGTGATCGCGTTCCCCAAGACGACCGCGGCGCGGGCGCTGTTCGAGGGCGCCCCGAGCCCGGTGCCGCCGCAGGACCTCGACGAACTGCACATCCGCACGGTGGAGTGACGATGACCGACGGCACCTCTTCCGGCGAGTCGACGACGGTCCGCCTGTCGACCGACGGCGCGGACCTGCTCTCGCTCGCGGGCGCGGGGGACGGGAATCTCGCGGAGCTGGCGAAGTTGTTCCCGGTGCGCGTCACGCTGCGCGGCGAGGCGATGGTGCTCACCGGTGCGCCCGAGGCAGTGGAGAAGGCGGTCGTCGTCGCGACGCGGATGATCGATACCGCGAAACAGCGGCAGCCGCTCGACCCCGACGATGTGCTGCGCTTCTCGATGGAGGGGCCGGCCCGCGAGGGCCCGACGCCGGGGAAGTTCGTGCTGCCCGGCGTGCGCAAGATCATCCAGCCCAAGACGCAGGGGCAGGGCGAGTACATGCAGCAGATGCTCGAGAACGAGATCGTGGTGGGCATCGGGCCGGCGGGCACGGGGAAGACCTACCTCGCAGTGGCGGCCGCGGTGGACGCGCTCGCGCGCAAGCGCGTGCGGCGGATCGTGCTCGCGCGACCGGCGGTGGAGGCGGGCGAGTCGCTCGGCTTCCTGCCGGGTGACATGCAGGCCAAGGTCGACCCGTACCTCCGCCCGCTCTATGACGCCCTCGACGACCTGATGCCCGCGGAGCGGGTGCAGCGCGCGCTCGAGACGCGGGTGATCGAGATCGCGCCGCTGGCGTACATGCGCGGGCGCACGCTCGCCGACGCGTTCGTGATCCTCGACGAGGCGCAGAACGCGACAAACGCGCAGATGAAGATGTTCCTCACGCGCCTCGGGCTGAACTCGCGCGCGGTGATCACCGGGGACAAGACGCAGGTGGACCTCCCCAAGCGCGAGGAGAGCGGTCTGCTCCAGATCGAGCGCATCCTCACCGGCATCGAGGGGATCGCGTTCCACTACTTCACCGAGGTCGACGTGGTCCGCCACCGGCTGGTGCGCGAGATCGTGAAGGCCTACGCGGCGGACGCGGGCGCATGAGCGTGGGGACGAGGCGCGCGAAGCGCACGCCGGCGCGGCGCGGGCCGCGCGCGGCGACGACGGCGGTCTCGGTGCAGGCCGACGGCGTGCGCGCGCCGGTGGCACGGGCCCGGATCGCGGCCGCCGCCGCGACGGTCCTGCGCAGCGAGAAGGCGACCGCGGCGCTCCTCTCCATCACGCTGCTCTCGCGCCGCGCCATCGCGGCGATGAACCGGGCGCACCTCGGTCACGCCGGCCCGACCGACGTGATCTCGTTCAGCTTCCGCGACCCGGCCGGTGCGGTGATCGGCGACATCTACCTCTGCCCGGAGGTCGCGGCGACGAATGCGAGGGAGCACGGTGTCCGCGTGCGCGACGAGGTGCTCCGGTTGGTGGTGCACGGGACGCTGCATGTGCTCGGGCACGATCATCCTGACGGCGCGGCGCGCACGGGGTCGGCGATGTGGAGGAAGCAGGAGCGTCTCCTCGCCCGGGTGCTCTCGGCGTGACCGTCGCGGCGGCGCTCTTCGCCCTCGGCGCGGCGATCGTGGCGGCGCTCTGCGCCTTCGCGGACGGTGCGCTCCTGGGGCTCGACGAGGAGGAGCCTCCCTCCGACCCCCGGGTGCGCGAGTTGCTCGAGCGACGCGAGCGCGCGCATCGCGCGCTCGCGTTCGGGCGGATCCTCGCGCAGCTGCTCGCCGGTGCGGCGACGTCGGTGGCGTTGCTCTCGTCGCAATGGCTCCCCGCGGCGTTCCTCACCCCGGTCGTGGTCGTCGCCGGGATCGCGGTGGTGATCCTCGCCGAGGTCGGGGCACGCGCGGCCGGTGACGCGGCGGGGGTGCGCGGGCTGGTCCCGGTCATGTCGCTCGTGGGGCTCGTGGAGATGGTCTGCGCGCCGGTGGTCGCGATCGGCGCATCGCTCGAGGCGGCGATCGCCACGCTGCTCCCGCCGCCGCCCGAGGACGAAGGGGACCGGGAGGACGCGGTGGAGCGCTTCCGCGAGGTGGTGGCGGCCGAGACCGAGGTGGAAGGGTCGAGCGAGGTGATGCTGCACGGCGTATTCTCGCTGGGTGACACGCGGGTGCACGAGATCATGGTGCCGCGGGTGGACATCGTGGGGCTCGAGCGCGGGACGCCGTGGTCGGAGGTCGCCGACCGCGTCCGCAGCGCGCAGCACGCCCGCCTCGTGGTCTTCGACGGCACGCTCGACGAGGTGGTGGGCGTGGTCTACGCGAAGGACCTGCTCGGGGCGCTCCTCGCCGACGTCGAGCCGGCGGGCGGGTGGCAGTCCCTCGTGCGGCCGGCGCTGTTCATCCCGTCGGTGAAGACGGTCGAGGCGCAGCTCCGGGAGTTCCGGGCGACGCGCCGGCACCTCGCGATCGTCGTCGACGAGTTCGGCGGCACCGCGGGGATGGTCACGCTCGAGGATGCGCTCGAGCTGATCGTCGGCGACATCCAGGACGAGGGCGACACCGAGCGCCCCGAGGTGGAGCGCGGCGAGGGCGGGCGCCTGTGGGTCGCGGCGCATGTCACGCTCGACGACCTCTCCGATGTCACCGGGCACGACTTCCGCCGCGGCGATGTGACCACGGTGGGCGGGCTGGTGATGGAGATCCTCGGACGCGTGCCGCGCAACGGCGAGGAGCTGATGGCCGGCGGGTTCCGGCTCGTCGTCGAGCGCGTGGTGCGCCGGCGCGTGGAGCGGGTGTACCTCGAACCGCTCAGCGCGGTGCCCGTCGCCGGCGGACCGGCATGAGCTCGCTCATGACGACCGTGGTCCTCGTCGCCATCGTCGGCGTGCTCACGGGGGCGGCGACGGCGCTGCGCAGCGTCAGCCGCATCTGGCTGCGTCACTGGGCGGAGCAGGCGCTCGCGGGGGCCGGGTCGGCGGCGCTCTATCTCGAGCGACCGCAGCGACTGCTGCTCGCGGCCGGCACGGGCATCGCCGGGACGGTCTTCGCGCTCGGGGCGGTGCTCGGCCTGCACGACGGCGACCGTCCCGCGGTCCTGGCGCGGTCGGTGCTCCTCGCGATCGCCGCGCTGCTGGTGGCGGGCCAGTTGCTCCCGCGCGCGTTCGCCCGGCGGTGGCCGTCGGAGACGCTGCCGCTGCTGCTGCCGGTGCTGCGCGTGGTGGAGGGCCTCAGCTCGCCGCTCGCGACGCTTGCGATGCGCGTGGTGCGTCGGTGGCGCGGCACGCCGGCGGTCGTCGCGCCCTCGGCGGCCGAGTCGCTCGAGGACCTGCTGCGCGAAGGCGAGATCGAGGGCGTGGGCGCGGCGAGCGAACGCGCGATCATCAGCGGCGTGGTGGAGTTCGGCAACAAGCGCGTGCGGGACGTGATGACCCCGCGGGCGGAGATCGTGGGCGTCGAGCGCAGCGCGCCGCCGGACGAGGTGGCGCGCGTGGTGTCGCAGTCGAAGTTCAGCCGGATCCCGGTGTTCGAGCGCACGCTCGACCATGTGGAGGGGATGCTCACGAGCTGGGACGTGATCGCGCGGCCGGAGGCCCCGTTGCGCGCGCTACGCGCGGTCGCGATCGCCGCGCCCGAGGAGCCGTGCCACGCGCTCATGGGCCGCATGCTGCGGGAGCGGCGCCATCTGGCGATCGTGCGCGGCGGCGCGGGCGAGACGCTCGGCCTGGTGACGCTCGAGGACCTGGTGGAGGAGTTCGTGGGCGAGATCAACGATGAGCATGACGACGTGACCCCGGGGGCACGATGAGCGGGTTCACGCTTCCGGCCGGTGCGCCGCCGGCGCTCGCGTCGCTCGGGGCCGACTTCGTGGCGGGGAGGAAGGCCGCGCTCGCGCGCGCGGTGTCCATCGTGGAGAACCATCGCGACGGGCACGAGCAGTGGCTCGCCGCCTGCCATCCGCTGCTGGGGCGCTCGCGGCGGATCGGCATCACGGGGCCACCGGGCGCGGGCAAGTCGACGCTCACGACACTGCTCGCCGAGCGGTACCTCGAGGCGGGGATGACGGTCGGGATCGTCGCCGTCGACCCGACGTCGCCGTTCACCGGTGGCGCGCTGCTCGGCGACCGGGTGCGGATGGAGCGTGTGGCGCTGCAGCCGAAGGTCTTCATCCGCTCGATGGCGACCCGCGGGTCGCTCGGCGGCCTGGCGGCGACGACCCGCGAGGTCTGCGACGTGCTCGACGCCTTCGGGACCGACCGCATCCTCGTCGAGACGGTCGGCGTGGGCCAGAGCGAGCTCGACATCGCCCGCCTGGCCGACACGAGCACGGTGGTCCTGGTGCCCGAGAGCGGCGACTCGATCCAGACGCTGAAGGCCGGGGTGATGGAGATCGCCGACCTGTTCGTCGTCAACAAGGCCGACCGGCCCGGCGCGGATCGGCTGCGGAACGACATCGAGCTGATGCTCGGGCTCCGCAGCGGCGCGACGCTGAAGGACGTGCCCGCGCATCACGGGGTGGACCTCAAGCACGTGAACCCGAAGAAGGTCGCGCGCGAGGCGGCGGCGCGGGACGACGCCGACCGATGGACCCCGCCGGTGCTGCGCACCATCGGCGCGACCGGCGAGGGGGTGGACGAGTTCGTCACAACCCTCGACCGTCACTTCGCGTATCTTGAGCGCAGCGGCACCCTGCACGCGCGGCGCCGGGCGCGGTTGCGCGAGCGGGTGGTGGATGCCGTCGAACAGCGGGTGCGGCGCCGACTCTGGCGCGATGCCTCCGTGCAGGAATGGCTGGACGCGCAGCTCCCCGCGCTCGAGCGCGGCGAGACGACGCCTCTGGCGGTGGCCGACGCGCTGCTGGTGCGGAGCGCGGAGGCCGGGACCCTCACCGGGAACAGCAGATGACCTCGATCCCCGATCTCGACCCGACCGTCGCGGCGATGCAGCAGGAACTCGACGCGCTCCGCGCCGAGGTCGCCGCGTGGCGCAGGAAGTTCGACCAGGGCGAGAAGCGCGACATCGCCTACACCAACTCCGAGAAGGAGGTCGGGGCGCTGTACACCGCGCTCGACCTCGAGGGCTCGGCGGGCACGGCGTTCGAGACGCCCGGGGTGTACCCGTTCACGCGCGGGATCCATCCCACGGGGTACCGCGGCAAGCTCTGGACCATGCGCCAGTTCGCCGGCTTCGGCTCGGCGAAGGAGACCAACGAGCGCTACAAGTTCCTGCTGAAGAACGGCACGACCGGGCTCTCGGTGGCGTTCGACTTCCCCACGCTGATGGGCTACGACTCCGACCATCCGCGCAGCGAGGGCGAGGTGGGGAAGTGCGGCGTGGCGATCAGCTCGCTCGCCGACATGGAGGCGCTGTTCGACGGGATCCCGCTCGACCAGGTCTCGACGTCGATGACGATCAACGGCCCGGCGATCATCCTGTGGTGCTTCTACATCGCGGCGGCGGAGAAGCAGGGCGTGAAGCCCGAGCAGCTCCGGGGCACGGTGCAGAACGACATCCTCAAGGAGTACATGGCGCAGCACGCCTGGTGCTTCCCGATCGAGCCGGCGCTGCGACTGATCGTCGACATGTTCGAGCACGGCGCCCGGCAGGTCCCGCAGTGGAACACGGTCTCCATCTCCGGCTACCACATCCGCGAGGCCGGCGCGACGGCGGCACAGGAGCTCGCGTTCACGCTCGCCGACGGCTTCACGTACGTGGAGCGCGGCCTCGCCCGCGGGCTCGACATCGATGACTTCGCCCCCCGCCTCAGCTTCTTCTGGGACGTGCACAACGACTTCTTCGAGGAGATCGCGAAGATGCGCGCGGCGCGCCGCATCTGGGCGCGCCACCTCAAGGAGCGGTACGGCGCGAAGAACCCCCGCTCGCTGGTGATGCGCTTCCACTCGCAGACCGCGGGCGTGACGCTCACCGCGCAGCAGCCGATGAACAACATCGTGCGCGTCGCCTACCAGGCGATGGCGGCGGTGCTCGGCGGCACGCAGTCGCTGCACACCAACTCGATGGACGAGACGCTCGCGCTCCCCACCGAGCACGCGGTCGAGGTGGCGCTCCGCACGCAGCAGGTCCTCGCCTACGAGACCGGCGTGCCGAACGTCCTCGATCCGCTCGGGGGCTCGTACTACGTCGAAGCGCTCACCGACGAGATGGAGCACCGCGCCGAGGAGCTGTTCGCGCAGATCGAGGCCGAGGGCGGCGTGGTGAAGGGGCTCGAGAACGGCTGGTTCCAGCGGAAGATCGCCGAGGCGGCCGCGCGCCAGCAGTGGGAGATCGAGCAGCACCGGCGGCACATCGTGGGCGTGAACGCGTTCGTCACGGAGGAGAAGGAGCTCACCATCCCGCTCCTCACCATCGACGAGCAGGCGGCGAAGGACCAGGCGGCGGCGCTCGCGCGGCTGCGCGCCTCGCGCGACGGCGCGTCGTGCAGCGCGAACCTCGAGCGGCTGCGGCAGGCGGCACGCGGCACGGAGAACGTGGTGCCGTTCATCCTCGACTGCGCGCGGAGCTACTGCACGCTCTACGAGATCCGTGCGGCGCTGGAGGATGTGTTCGGCGCGTACCGGGAGCCGGTGTTCTTTTGAACGGCGGATGGCACGGGGCGGGTGGCGGATGGCAGGGTCGATGAGTCCGGAGTGGTGGCGGACGTACTTCGATGCGGGGTATGTGCGGGAGTATGAGCCGCTGTTCGACCTGGTCTCGGACCGGCAGCAGGTCGCGCGGCTCATCGACCTGCTGCAGCTCCCGAGTGGGGCGCGCATCGCGGACATCCCCTGCGGTCAGGGGCGGCACGCCCACCTGCTCGCCGAGGCGGGGTTCGATGTCGATGGCGTGGACCTCTCCCGTCACCTGATCGGGCTCGCCAAGGCGCGCGGCACGGCGAGCACGCTCCGCTATCGCGTCGGGGACATGCGACGGCTCCCGTCGGCGTGGACCGCCCGGTTCGACGCGGTGCTCAATCTCTTCACGAGCTTCGGCTTCTTCACCGACGCGCGCGACGATGCCACCGTGATCGGCGAGTTCGCGCGCGTCCTCAAGCCGGGCGGCGTGCTCGTCTGGCAGGGCGGGAGCCGAGACGGGGTGATGGCGAAGTTCCTCGCGAGCGACTGGTGGCAGACCACCGACGGGACGATCATCGCGCAGGACCGCGACTTCGATCCGCTCTCCGGGTTCCTCACCATCAAGTCGCTCTGGCAGGGGAAGCGCGGGACCGAGCGCCGCGAACACCGGATCCGGCTCTACACGGCGTCGCGACTCGCGGAGCTGATGCTCGACGCGGGGCTCGTCGTCGAGCAGGCGTGGGAGGCGTTCAGCGACCGGCCGCTGACGCGGCGTTCGAGCGAGATGCTGCTGGTGGCGCGCAAGGACGGCTGAGCGGTCGCGGGCAGGGAGCCGGCCATCGACGCGTCACCTCACGCCGCCGGTCCGCGACCCAGCAGCGCCCGGATGTTCCGGAGCGTGAGCACGAAGAGCCAGGCGCCGAAGCCGGCCGCGCCGACGCAGAGGACGAGGATGGGCCCGCTCGTGATGCTGCCCGCCCGTGCCCCGCGCAGCAGCTCGAGCGGCAGGGCGAGCGCCGCCCCCCAGGCCGTCGCGCGCACCACGAGCTGGCGCGGCTGCGCGAGCGCGCGACCCGAGTGTTCGGCGACCGCGTAGCCGATCGCGGTGAAGGCGGAGACGTATGCCATGACCTTGAAGATCGCGCGCTCGTCGGCGTCGATGCCGGGCGGCAGCAGCGCGAGGGTGCCACGCCAGGGCGCCGCGGCCGCGTCGAGCGGCCACAGCGCGTGCAGCACGACGAAGGCGATGAGCGGCGCGACCGCGACGCGCAGCGTGGCCGCCTCGAATCGACGGACCGGGGAGCCGGCGGCGATCCGCTCCTGCGTCAGCCACGCCGGCGCGGCGCGCCGGAGCCTGACGAAGGCCGCGAAGACGATCGCACACGCCGGGCCGGCCTCCGGCGCGGCCGGCACCGCCGGGAGCAACCCGATCCCCAGCACGATCGCGGCGGTCATCGTGGGGAAGGGACGGGTGGTGTCTGGCGCGTCGGCCTCTCCCGCGCGATGCTCGGCGTGCACGGAGGCGATGATCCAGGCGGCGGTCGCGGCGGGCAGCATGAGCAGCGACGACTCGCCCTGCGAGAAGGACAGCCCGCTGAGCAGCAGGATCGGCACCAGGAGATACGTCAGGCCGATGAGCGGCAGGTCGAGCGCCATCGCGCGCACGGCCATCCGGCCGTCCGTCGTGGCCCGCAGGTGCGCGGCCAGCAGCGCGCCGAGTGCCGCGCCGAGCGTGTTGGTCGCCACATCGGTGATCGCGGGGAATCGTCCCGGCGCGAACAGCTGGGCGGCTTCGATCCCGAGGCTCAGCGCGCCGCCCAGCACCGAGGCGCGGACCCATGCCGCCGGCGCACCCCGGCCGAGCCCGAGCTGGTACGTGAAGCCGACCGGAAGGAAGAGGACGATGTTCAGGACCACATCGCGCGCGTTCGTGACCGGCACGAACCCGTGCACCCGGGTCGCTTCGAAGCGGAACGGGGCGAGCGTGACGATCAGGATCATCAGCGCGAGATACCCGAGGATGGCCCGGGACAGTCGCGCGGCGGGGTCGGCGTGCATCGCCGGAAGTATATCGGCGGGCCATGGCGTGCATGACCGCTCGACTCCCGGCCGGGCGGCCGCCCGCATAGCTTTCCCGCATGAGCCGCCCCATCCGAGTCCTCGTCGCCAAGCCCGGTCTGGACGGTCATGACCGCGGCGCGAAAGTCGTCGCCGCCGCGCTCCGCGATGCCGGCATGGAAGTCATCTACACGGGCCTCCACCAGACCCCGGAGATGATCGCTACCGCAGCGGTGCAGGAGGACGTCGATGTCGTCGGCCTGTCGATCCTCTCCGGCGCGCACATGACGCTCTTCCCGCGGGTGCAGGCGCTGCTGCAGGAGCAGGGGCGCGGCGACATCCTCATCACCGGGGGCGGCATCATCCCGAAGGAGGACATGGACGCGCTCGAGCGGCAGGGCATCGGCCGGCTCTTCGGGCCCGGCACCCCGACCTCGGCGCTCGCCGACTACATCCGGGAGTGGTTCGCCGCGCGGCACCAGGAAGCCTGACGGTGGCGGACTCCGGCGCATCGGCCGCTCCCTCCGCCGGTCGCCTGCGTTCCCTCGCGGACGCCTGTCGCGAACTCGAGCATCGACTCCGGCTCGGCGGCGGCCCCGAGCGCATCGCGAAGCAGCACGCCCAGGGGAAGCTCACCGCGCGCGAGCGCGTCGCGGCCGTGAAGGACGCCGACTCGCACTTCCTCGAGTTCGGGCTCCTCGTCGCGCATGACCTCTATGGCGGCGACGCGCCCGGGGCCGGCGTCATCACCGGCATCGTGCAGGTGCACGGCCGCGAATGCGTCGTCGTCGCGAACGACGCGACGGTGAAGGCCGGGTCGTGGTGGCCCGAGACGATCCCCAAGATCCTGCGCGCGCAGGAATGCGCGATGCGGTGCCGCATCCCGATCCTCTACCTCGTCGACTCGGCCGGCGTGAACCTGCCGTACCAGGGCGGCGTGTTCCCGGGGCAGTACGGCGCCGCGCGGATCTTCTACTACAACTCGCTCATGCGCCGCTACCTGCGGATCCCGCAGATCGCGGCCGTCATGGGCCAGTGCGTCGCGGGCGGCGCGTACCTGCCCGCGCTCAGCGACACGATCCTGATGGTGAAGGGCACCTCGTTCATGGGGCTCGGCGGGCCGAACCTCGTGAAGGGCGCCACCGGACAGACCGTGGACGGCGAGACGCTCGGCGGCGCCACGATGCACACCGAGGTGAGCGGCGTGGCGCACTACGCGCTGGACGACGACGGGAGTTGCCTCGCGAAGGTGCGCGAGCTCGTCGCGCGCCTCGCGCCGCCACCGCGAATCGCTCCGCACGATCCCGACCAACGCCCGGGCGCGCCGCCCGATTCGCTCTACGACGCGCTCCCCGCGGACCACCGCATGTCGTATGACATGCACGCGGTGCTCCGGGCCGTGCTGGACGGCGGATCGCTGGACGAGTTCCAGCCGAACCTCGCCAAGGAGATGATCTGCGGCGATGCGCGCATCGAGGGGATCCCGGTGGGCGTGATCGCCAACGCTCGCGGCCTGATCAAGGGGCGCGCCGGCGAACCGCCGCGGTTCGGAGGCATCATCTACGCCGAGAGCGCGGAGAAGGTGGCGTTCTTCATCGACCGCTGCGATCGCCAGGGGATCCCGCTGCTCTTCGTGCAGGACGTCTCGGGCTTCATGGTGGGGAAGGA
>CAYXGS010000038.1:0-33757 GCA_964464585.1 uncultured Gemmatimonas sp.
CGATGCGGTCGGACCCGAAGAGCCGCATCAGGTCGTCCTCGAGGGAGAGGAAGAACTGCGAGGAGCCGGGATCGCCCTGGCGGCCGGCCCGGCCGCGCAGCTGGCGGTCGATGCGCCGCGATTCGTGGCGCTCGGACCCGATGATGTGGAGGCCGCCGATCTCCTCGACGCTCACGTCCTTGCCGTCGGCGTCCTTGACGACGGACGGGAGCTTCTCCCGCACGCCCTCGCCGAGCTTGATGTCGGTCCCGCGGCCGGCCATGTTGGTCGCGATCGTGATCGCGCCCTTCTGACCGGCGAGCGACACGATCTCGGCCTCGCGCTGGTGGTACTTCGCGTTCAGCACGTTGTGCTGGAGCCCGGCGCGCTGGAAGAGCCGCGAGAGCGTCTCCGACGCCTCGACGCTCGTCGTGCCGACGAGCACCGGGAAGCCCAGCTCGTGCAGGCGCCGCGTCTCCTCGAGGATGCCGTTGTACTTCTCGCGGCGCGTCTTGTAGACGAGGTCCTGCCGGTCGTCGCGGATCGCCGGGCGGTTGGTCGGGATGACGGCGACCTCGAGCCCGTAGATCTGGAAGAACTCCGTCTCCTCGGTCTCGGCCGTGCCGGTCATGCCGGCCAGTTTCTCGTACAGGCGGAAGTAGTTCTGGATGGTGATGGTCGCGAGCGTCTGCGTCTCGCCGCGCACGACCACGCCCTCCTTCGCCTCGACCGCCTGATGGAGGCCCTCACTCCAGCGGCGTCCCGGCATGGTGCGGCCGGTGAACTCGTCGACGATGAGCACCTGGCCGTCCTGCACGACGTAGTTCACGTCCTTCTCGAACAGGGCGTGCGCGCGCAGGAGCTGGTGGATGATGTTGAGCTTCTCCGACTTGACGGCGTACTCCACCTCGATCCGCTGGCGCGCCTCGAGTTTCGCCGCCGGATCCATCTCATGGTCCCGTTCGATCTGCCCGATCGCCGTCGCGATGTCGGGCAGGACGAAGTCGTCGTGCTTGTTGGGCGCCATGAAGTCGACGCCGCGGTCGGTGAGGTGCACCGACTGCCCCTTCTCGTCGAGCACGAAGAGCAGCAGCTCCTCGATGTCGCGGAACTCCTGCTTGTTGGGCGGGAGCTTCCGGTCGGCGAGGTGCTGCAGTTCCTTCTGCTGGATGAGCTGCTTGACGCCCGTCTCCTGCATGACCTTGAGCAGGCGCTTGTTCTTCGGGCTGCCCATGCGGGCCTGGTAGAACGCGAGCCCCGCCTCCTCCGTCTGGCCGGCCGCGAGCGCGCGCTCGCCCTTGCCGACGAGGTCGTTGACGAGCTCGGTCTGCCCGCGCACCAGCCGCGCGACGTTCGCGTTGTGCTCCGCGTAGGCCATGTCCCCGTCGTTGCCCACGGGGCCCGAGATGATCAGCGGCGTGCGCGCCTCGTCCACGAGCACCGAGTCCACCTCGTCGACGATCGCGAACACGTGCGGCCGCTGCACGCGCTGGTCGAGCGAGACGACCATGTTGTCGCGCAGGTAGTCGAAGCCGAACTCGTTGTTGGTGCCGTAGGTGATGTCGCAGAGGTACGCGGCCCGGCGCTCGGGCGTCCCCGGTTCCGTGTCGTCGAGGCACCCGACGGTGAGGCCGAGCCACTTGTAGAGGTGCCCCATCCACTGCGAGTCGCGCCGCGCGAGGTAGTTGTTGACGGTGACGAGGTGCGCGCCGCGCCCCGGGAGCGCATTGAGATAGAGCGGCAGCGTCGCGACGAGCGTCTTGCCCTCGCCCGTCGCCATCTCGGCGATGCGGCCGAGGTGCAGCTGGATGCCGCCGACGAGCTGCACGTCGTAGTGCACCATGTCCCAGGTCATGTCGCGACCGATCACCTGGACCGGCGTCCCGACGAGCCGGCGCGCGGCCTCGCGCACGGTCGCGAACGCCTCCGGCAGCAGCTCGTCGAGCACCTCGCCGACGAGCGCGCGGTACTCGGCCTCCACCCCGCCCAGCCCGTCCACGCCGGACAGCTCGGCGTCGATCGTCTCGCGCTCGCTCGGCTCCGAGGCGGCGTGCTTCTTCGCCTTGAGTGCCTCGATCCGCAGGCGCAGCGGTGCGGTGCGCTCCTCGATGACCGCCCGGAAGCGCGCCGTCTGCCCCTGCAGCTCGGCGTCGGAGACGTCCTTCAGGCGCGCGTACTGGGCGTTGATGTCGTCCACGATGGGCTGGACGCGGCGCTGCTCGCGCTCGTGCCGTGTCCCGAAGACCGCCCCGATCAGCTTCTTCAGCATCCGAAGTTCACTCGTGTGTGGTGCGATACAAGCCGTGCGCCGCGATGTACGCGGCGATGTCATCCGTCACGAATCCCCGGAGCGGCAGCCCGGCGCGCGCGCGCGCCCGGACCTCCGTCGCCGAGACATCGATCCGCCGCGTGGCGAGCCGCTCCACACGGATGCCTGCGGGCATCGTCGCCCCGGACCCGTCCGCCTCCCCGCGCGTGAGCACCACGAGCCGGGCGAGCGCGGCGATCCCCACGGGATCGCGCCACTGGCCGAGCGTGGCCGCCGAGTCCTCGCCCAGGAGGAACGTCAACTCGGCCGCGGGATGCGCCGCCCGATAGGCCCGGACGGTGTCGATGGAGTAAGATAACCCCTCGCGCTCGAGCTCGACGGGGTCCACCGAGAGCCGGGCGTCGTCCCCGGCGAGCAACCGCAGCATCGCCAGCCGGTGCTCCGGCGCTGTGATCTCGGCGCCGGCCTTGAGCGGCTGCCGGCGGGCCGGGACGAGCACCACGCGGTCGAGGCCGAGCCGTTCGAGCGCCGTGTAGGCCACGAAGAGGTGCCCGATGTGCGGCGGGTCGAAGGTCCCGCCGAAGAGCCCGATGCGCTCACCCACGCGTGCCCCTACGGGCGCCGCGCGGCGCCCGTCGCCGTGCTGTCCGTCGCGGCGAGCTTGCAGTGCGCGAGCACCTGCGGGTGCGTCGGGTACGCCGCGCGCAGCGCCTCGCACATCTCGGCCGCATCCTCCTTGTAGTCGAGCGCCGGCAGCCGGTAGATCTCGACCATCCGGAGCATCGCCTGACGCGCCTTGTCGGTCTCGGGGAAGTTCTTCACGACGTCCTTGAAGAAGATGATCGCCGAGTCGTACGCCTTGCGGCGCTTGTAGTGCATGCCGGTCTCGTAGTCCTTCGCCGCGAACATCTCGTCGAGCTTGCGCAGTTCCGCCTGCGCCGTGTCGACCAGCGTCGACTGCGGATAGACGCCGATCAGCAGCCGGAACTGCGTCTGCGCGAGCAGGCCGTACTGGGGGTCGAGGCTCGGGTGCTTCCACAGGCCCTCGTACGAACGGCCCGACATCAGCAGCGCGTCGTCGGCCAGCGTGTCGTCCGGCACGGTCTCGCTGAGGCGGATGAAGGACTGCGCCGCGAGGAGGCGCTCCTGCCGCTTGAGCCGTGCGTGCCCGAGGTACCAGTGCGAGAGGGGGAGCAGCGAATCGCGCGTCGGGAGGTCGAGCGTGAGGCGTTCGAACGCCGTCGCCGCGTCGTTGTACTTGCCCTCGCGGTACTTCTTCATCGCGACCGCGTACAGGGCGGCCGACGTGGAGTAGTCGCGGACGTTGAACGAACCGAAACAGGCGCCCAAGGTGACGGCGAGCGCGAGGACCAGCGGGACGGGACGTCGCATCAAGTCGGTGGCTGCATCCGAGCGGACCCCTGGAGGCCGCGGAAGTATTCGATGGTCCGCGCGAGGCCCTCGCGCAGTTGGATCGTGGGCTCCCACCCGAGCAGCGTGCGCGCGCGGGTGATGTCGGGCTTGCGGACCTTGGGATCGTCCGTGGGCAACGGGTGCGTCTTGATAACCGACTTCGACCCGGTGAGTTCCAGCACCAGCTCGGCGAGCTGGCGCACCGTGAACTCGTTCGGATTGCCGATGTTGACCGGCATCCGTTCGTCACTGTTGAAGAGCCGATAGATGCCTTCGACCTCGTCCGCCACGTAGCAGAACGACCGGGTCTGCCCGCCATCGCCGTACACCGAGAGCGGCTCGCCCTGCAGCGCCTGGACGATGAAGTTCGAGACGACGCGGCCGTCGCCGGGCCGCATCCGCGGCCCGTAGGTGTTGAAGATCCGGACGATGCGCGTCTCGACGCCCTGCGCGCGATGATAGGCCATCGTCATCGCCTCGGCGAACCGTTTCGCCTCGTCGTAGCACCCGCGGGGGCCGATGGGGTTCACGTTCCCCCAGTAGGCCTCCGTCTGCGGGTGCTCGAGCGGGTCACCGTAGACCTCGGAGGTGGAGGCGAGGAGGAACCGCGCCCGCTTCGCGAGCGCGATCCCGAGCGCGTTGTGCGTCCCCAGCGACCCGACCTTCAGCGTCTGGATCGGCATCTCGAGATAGTCCACCGGGCTCGCCGGCGAGGCGAAGTGGAGCACGCCGTCGAGCGCACCGGCGACGTAGGAGTACTCCGAGATGTTGTGCCGCTGGAAGGAGAACCGCTCGTGCCCCATCAGGTGCGCGATGTTGTCCGGATGCCCCGTGAGGAAGTTGTCGAGGCCCACGACCGTGTGTCCATCACGGAGGAACCGGTCGGCGAGGTGCGAGCCGAGGAAGCCAGCCACGCCGGTGATCAGGACTCTCATGCGCGCCCTCGGCCGATCGAGCGGTAGGTGAAGCCGAGACCCGCCATCTTCTCGGGATCGTAGAGGTTCCGGCCGTCGACGACGACCGGGGTGCGCAGCGCCGCCTTGACGCGCGCGAAGTCGGGGAAGCGGTACTCGTTCCAGTCCGTGACGACGACGAGCGCGTCCGCCCCCTCGATCGCCTCGAAGCTCGACTTCGCGAAGGTGATCCGGTGCCCGAGGCGGCGCTCGGCCTCGTGCATCGCCGCGGGGTCATGCGCGACGACCTCGGCGCCCGCCGCCGTCAGTTCGTCGATCAGCGTCAGCGCCGGCGATTCGCGCATGTCATCGGTGTTCGCCTTGAACGCCAGGCCCCAGAGCGCGACCCGCTTGCCCTTCACGGCGCCGCCGAGCGCCTCGCGCACCTTGGCGAAGAGCCGGTGCTTCTGCCGGTCGTTCGCGTCCTCCACCGCCCGCAACACGCCCATCGGCGCGCCGTGATCCTCGGAGGTCTTCATGAGCGCCTTGACGTCCTTGGGGAAGCACGAGCCGCCGTAGCCCGGCCCCGGGAAGAGGAACGCCGAGCCGATGCGCGAATCGGACCCGATGCCCTTCCGCACGAGGTCCACGTTCGCGCCGACCCGTTCGCACAGGTTCGCGACCTCGTTCATGAACGAGATGCGCGTCGCGAGCATCGCGTTCGCCGCGTACTTGGTCATCTCGGCCGACGGGATGTCCATGAAGATGACCGGCTTCCCCGTCCGCACGAAGGGCGAGTAGAGCTCCGCCATCTTCTCGCGCGAGAAGTCGGACGAGACGCCCACGACCACGCGATCGGGCTTCATGAAGTCGTCGACCGCCGCGCCCTCCTTCAGGAACTCCGGGTTGGAGCACATGTGGAAGGGGAACTTGATCAGCGGACGGATCGCGTTCGCCACCTTCTCGCCGGTCCCGACGGGCACGGTCGACTTGGTGACGACGACGACCTCGCGCGTCGCGTGGCGGCCGATGGACTCGGCCACCGCGAGGACGTGCTTCAGGTCGGCGGACCCGTCCTCATCCGGCGGCGTCCCCACCGCGATGAAGATGACCTCCGCCGACGCGATGGCCGCCGGCACGTCCGTCGTGAAGGCGAGGCGTCCCGCCGCCTGGTTGCGCTCGACGTACTCCTCGAGACCGGGCTCGTAGATCGGGAGCACGTTCTTCTTGAGGCCCTCGATCTTGGCCGCATCGAGGTCCGCGCAGGTGACGTCGTTGCCCGTCTCGGCGAAGCAGGCGCCGACGACCAACCCGACATATCCGGTTCCGATGACCGTCAGCTTCATCCGTGGTGCTCCGGGGCCTGGACCGGCCGGGACGAGGTGAGCGCCACCTGCCGCGCGCGGCCGGGGCGCAGCTTGGGCAGCACGTTGCGCGCATCGACGATCAAGGCCGTGCGGTCGACCACCCGCTGGTAGTCCACCGCCTTGTGGTCCGTGATGACCACGACCACGTCGACCGTGTCGAGCAACTCGTCCGTGAGCGCGACCCCGTGCATCTCGTGCCCGTCCTCGCGGAACGACGGCACGTGCGGGTCGTGGTACACGACGTGGGCCCCGCGCTCCTCGAGCAACCGCATCACGTCGAGGGCCGGACTCTCGCGCATGTCGTCGATGTCGCGCTTGTACGCGACGCCGAGCACGAGGACCTTGCTGCCCTTGATCGCCTTCCGGTCGTCATTGAGCGCCCACGCCACCTTCTCGACGACGTAGTTGGGCATCGCGGAGTTGACCTCGCTCGCGAGGTCGATGAACCGGGTCTTGTAGTTGAGCGACCGCATCTTCCACGCGAGATAGTGCGGATCGAGCGGGATGCAGTGGCCGCCGATGCCGGGGCCCGGCGTGAACTTCATGAAGCCGAACGGCTTGGTCGCGGCGGCATCGATCACCTCCCACACGTCCACGCCAAGGCGGTCGCAGACGATCGCCATCTCGTTCACGAGCCCGATGTTCACCGAGCGGAACGTGTTCTCGAGCAGCTTGACCAGCTCGGCCGCCTCGGGCGAGGACACCGGCACGACGGTGTCGATCGTGGACGAGTAGAAGGCCGTCGCGATCGCGTTGCACGCCGGGGTGATGCCCCCGACGACCTTCGGCGTGTTCTTCGTGTGGTAGACCGGATTGCCGGGGTCCACGCGCTCGGGACTGAACGCGAGGAACACGTCCTCACCCACCACGAGCCCGCGCGCCTCGAGCCGCGGCTGGAGCAACTCGCGCGTCGTCCCCGGATAGGTCGTGCTCTCCAGCACGATCAGCATCCCCTGATGCGCGTGCTCGGCGACCGTCTCGGACGCCGAGAGCACGTACGACATGTCCGGGTCGCGCGTCTTCGCCAGGGGCGTCGGGACCGCGATGGACACCGTGTGCGCCTTCGCGAGCGCGCGGGCGTCGGTCGTCGCGACGAACTTCCCCGACTTCACGTGCCGCGCGACCTGCTCGGCCGGCACGTCCTGGATGTGCGACTCGCCGCGCATGAGCAGCGCGCACACGCGCTCGCTCACGTCGTAGCCGACCACCGTGAATCCCGCTTCACAGAGCTCCATCGCGAGCGGCAGGCCGACGTAGCCGAGCCCGATGACGGAACTGACCGCGGTGCGGTCCTTGATCTTCTGGAGGAGGTCCTGCTGGATGCTCATGGCCACGGGGCTGGGGTGCCGATCACTTGCCGAAGAAGGAGCGAACGGCCGCGACGACCTCGTCGAGCTGCGCGCGCGAGAGTTCAGGGAAGACCGGGAGCGAGACCACTTCCTTCGCTGCCCGCTCCGCCTCGGGGCACGTGCCTTCCTGGTAGCCGAGGTAGGCGAAGCACGGCTGGAGATGCAGCGGGAGCGGATAGTAGACGGAGTGCCCGATGCCCTTCGCCTTGAGGTGGTCCTTCAGGGCGTCGCGCCGGTCGAGCCGCAGCGTGTACTGGTTGAAGATCGACTCGTTCGCGGGATCGATGTACGGCGTCGTGACGTCGCCGAGGTCGGCGAACGCCGCGTCGTAGTACGCCGCGTTCGCGCGCCGCTTGGCGCTCCACGCGGCGAGGTGCGGCAGCTTGGCCGACAGCACCACCGCCTGGAGCGCGTCGAGCCGCGAGTTGTACCCCACCTCCTCGTGCAGGTACGTCTGCACCGAGCCGTGGGTGCGGATCCGGAACAGCCGCTTGGCGATGGTCTCGTCCTGCGTGACCATCATGCCGCCGTCCCCGTAGCCACCGAGGTTCTTCGACGGGAAGAACGAGAACGTGCCGATCGTCGCGGTCTCCCCGGCCATCCGCCACTCGCCGCCGATCCGCCGCCGCGCGCCGATCGTCTGCGCGGCGTCCTCGATGATCGGCATCGACGGCAGGAGCGCCCGGATCGTCTCGATCTCGGCCATCTGCCCGAACAGGTCCACGGGGATCACGGCCTTGGTCCGCGAGGTCACGGCGGCCGCCGCGAGGTCCGGGCGGATGTTGAAGGTCCGCGGGTCGATGTCCACGAACACCGGCGTCGCGCCGACGTTGTGGATCGTCCCGGCCGTGGCGAAGAACGTGAACGGCGTCGTCACCACCTCGTCGCCGCGGCCGATGTCGAGCGCGCGCATCGCGATGAGGATCGCATCGGTGCCGTTGGCGCATCCGATGGCGTACTTGGTGCGCGACAGCGCGGCGACCTCGGCCTCCAGCGTCGTGACGGGTGCGCCAAGGATGAACGCCTGGTCATCGACGACCTGCATCATGCGACCCACCACCTCGTCGCGGATGGTGGCGTGCTGGGCCTTCAGGTCGAGCAGCGGGACGGCCATGGGGATCGGGACGGTGGAGGGACGGTCTGCGCCGGCGCGAGGCCGGACTCAACCCTTGAAAATCGCCGGTCCCGCAGGGAGAGTCAACGAAACGGGGGGGCTTGCGCTACAGGCGAGGACGCAGCGGGAGCGGGACCTCGCGACCGGTCTTGGCGGACTCGTAGATCCCGAGCACCAGTTCCAGCGACTTCCGCCCGCCGCGGCCGTCGGTGTCGGGCACCGCCTCGCCGTGCAGGACCCGCAGGACGTTGCGGTAATAGGGCTCGTGGCCGAACCCGTACACCGACACGGGGGCCGTGTTCGCCGCCTCCACGAGCTTGTCGTCGTCGTCGTAGTCGGCGAACGCCCAGTGCTCGATGCGATTCACGGCCGTCCCGCCGATCCGCACGGTCCCCTTCTCGCCGAGGATCGTGAAGGAACCCTCGAGGTTCTTCGGGAAGGTCAGCATGGTGACCTCGAGCACTCCGATCGCGCCGTTCCGGAACTTGAGGATCGCCGCCCCGCTGTCCTCGGCCTCGATCCGGCGCGCCATGGTCGCGGTCTTGGCCATCACGCTCTCCACCGGCCCGATGAGCCACTGGATGAGGTCGACGTAGTGCGATGCCTGGTTCATGAACGCTCCGCCATCGAACTCCCAGGTGCCGCGCCACGGCGCCTGGTCGTAGTACTCCTGCGGCCGGGTCCAGCGCACCGTCGCGTTCGCCATGAAGATCCGGCCGAAGCGTCCCTTGTCGAGCGCGCGCTTGAGCAGCTGGATCGTCGCGTTGAGCCGGTTCTGCTTGACCACGAACAGCTGGACGCCGGCCGAGTCGCAGGCCTGGACCAGCGCGTCGGCCGCTTCGAGCGAGATCGCCATCGGCTTCTCGCAGATCACGTGCTTCCCGGCGCGTGCGGCGAGGATGCCGTGCTGGGGATGCAGTCCCGACGGCGTCGCCACGGCGACCGCCTCGCACGCGACCTCCGCCAGCATCTGCTCGTAGCTCGTGTAGGCCGGCACGCCCCACTTGTCCGCCGCCGCCCGCGCCCGGTCCTCGACGACATCGCACACCGCCGCGAGCGCGAGCCCGTCGATCCTCGAGATCGCCTCGAAATGGTTGGCGCTGATGCGTCCGCACCCGACGAAGGCGACGCGGACGGGCGGCCGCGCGGTCGTGCCGCTCATGGGTTGCTCCCGGCGGGGCGCAGCCCCGACTCTGCGATCAGGTAGGACGCGCCGCAGGCCGAGCAGACCACGGTCCCGGTCCCGGCCGGGAGCGTCTCGCCACAGGCGCAGGCCCAGCCGCGGCGGCGCGCCGGCACTCCGGTCATGAGCGCGTAGGGGGGCACATCCTTCGTCACGACCGCGCCCGCCCCGATGAGGCAATACTCCCCGAGCGTGACGCCGCAGAGGATGGTCGCGTTCGCCCCGATGCTCGCCCCGCGACGCACCAGCGTCCGCCGGTATTCATGCTTCCGGCTGACGTGCGCCCGCGGGTTGATCACGTTCGTGAACACCATCGACGGGCCGCAGAAGACGTCGTCCTCCAGCTCCACGCCCTCGTAGACGGACACGTTGTTCTGGATCCGCACGTTGTCGCCGATCCGGACCCCGGGCATCACCACGACGTTCTGCCCCAGCGAGCAGCGCTCGCCGATCACCGCCCCCGCGTTGACGTGCGCGAAGTGCCAGATCCGTGTGCCGGCGCCGATGACGGCGCCCGCGTCCACGTAGGCGGACTCGTGGACCGTCGGTTCGCTCACGCGAGGGTCTCCTGCCATTCCTGGAGCGACCGGACCTCGTGCGGCAGGTCGCGGAACGCCGCGATCGCATCCGAGGCCGCGCTCGCGCCGGAGAGCGTCGTGGTGTACGGGATCCGATTGGCGACCGCCGCCTGGCGCAGGGTGTAGTCGTCACGCTGCGAGTCCTTCCCGAGCGGCGTGTTGATGAGCAGCTGGATCTCCCCGTTGACCATCTTGTCGATCGCGTGCGGGCGCCCCTCGCTCACCTTGTACACCCGCGTCGAGGCCACGCCCTCGCCCGCGAGATGCCGGCCCGTGCCGTCCGTGGCGACGATCCCGAACCCCATCGAGAGGAACCGGCGCGCGATCGGCACCGCGCCGGCACGGTCGGATTCGTTCACCGTGATCATCACCTGGCCCGCGAGCGGCAGGCCGTTGCCCGCCGAGAGCTGCGCCTTGCCGAAGGCCACGCCGAACGTCGCCGCGATGCCCATCACCTCGCCGGTCGAGCGCATCTCCGGCCCGAGGATCGGGTCGAACTCGCGGAACTTGGTGAACGGGAACACCGCCTCCTTCACGGACACGAACGGGGCGATGATCTCCTCGGTGTACCCGAGGGCCGCCAGCGTCTCGCCCAGCATCACCCGCGCCGCCAGCGACGCGAGCGGCTTCCCGATCGTCTTCGAGACGAACGGCACGGTCCGCGACGCCCGCGGATTCACCTCGATCACGTACACCACGTCGTTCTTCACGGCGTACTGCACGTTGATCAGCCCCACCACCCCAAGGGCCTTCGCGAACGCGACGGTGTGGGCGCGCATGACCGCCTGATGCCGCGGTTCGATCCGCGCGGGCGGGAGGGCGCAGGCCGAGTCACCCGAGTGGATGCCCGCGTTCTCGATGTGCTCCATCACCCCGCCGATCACGACCGTCGTGCCGTCGGAGAGCGCGTCGACGTCGGCCTCGAACGCATCCTCGAGGAACAGGTCGACCAGCACCGGGCGCTCCTCGGACACCCGGACCGCGCGGACGAAGTAGTCGCGCAGGGTCGGCTCGTCGTAGACGATCTCCATCGCCCGGCCACCGAGCACGTAGCTCGGGCGGACGAGCACCGGATAGCCGATCCGGCCGGCGATCGCGACGGCCTCCTCGACGCTCGTCGCGGTGCCGTTGGGCGGCTGCGTGACGCCGAGCTCGCGCGCGAGCGCCTCGAAGCGCTTGCGGTCCTCGGCGATGTCGATCGCCTCGGGGCTCGTGCCGAGGATCCGGACGCCCGCTGCCTCGAGCGGCTTCACCAGCTTGAGCGGCGTCTGCCCACCGAGCTGCACGATCACCCCGACCGGCTGCTCCCGATGCACGATCTCGAGCACATGCTCGAACGTCAGCGGCTCGAAGTAGAGCTTGTCCGAGGTGTCGTAGTCGGTCGAGACGGTCTCCGGATTGGAGTTGACCATGATCGTCTCGTATCCGGCGTCGCGGAGCGCCATCGCGGCGCGCACGCAGCAGTAGTCGAACTCGACGCCCTGGCCGATGCGGTTGGGACCGCTGCCGAGGATGATCACCGACTTCCGCCCCGTCCGCGGCGACTCCGACTCCTCGTCATAGGAGGAGTACAGGTACGGCGTGTTGGACGGGAACTCGCCGGCGCAGGTGTCGACCATCTTGTACGACGGCCGGATGCCGAGCGCCCAGCGGTGTTCGCGCACCGCCGCTTCGGTCGTGCCGCGGATCCGCGCGAGCTGGGCATCGGCGAAGCCCATCCGCTTCATCCGGCGCATCTCGGCCGCACCGACCTCGGGCAGCGCGGCGTACGCGCGCTCGGCGCCGACCAGTTCCTCGAACTGCCGCAGGAACCAGGGATCGACCTTCGTGCGCTGGAAGAGCTCCTCCACCGACATCCCGAGCTGCAGGGCCCGCTTGATCTGGAAGACCCGCTCCGGCACCGGGCGCGCGAGCGCGCTCTGCACCGCCGCGAGCGAATCGTCCGCGACGCGGTCGTCCGCCGGGCGGAGGCTGGCCTCCCAGCCCTGTCGCCCCGTCTCCAGCGCCCGCAGGCCCTTCTGGAACGCCTCCTTGAACGTCCGGCCGATGGCCATCGACTCGCCGACGGACTTCATCTGCGTCGTCAGGGTCGGATCGGCCCCGGCGAACTTCTCGAAGGCGAAGCGCGGGACCTTCACGACGACGTAGTCGAGCACCGGCTCGAAGCTGGCCGGCGTCGTCTTGGTGATGTCGTTCGGGATCTCGTCGAGCGAGTAGCCGACGGCGAGCTTGGTGCCGATCCGCGCGATCGCGAACCCGGTCGCCTTCGACGCGAGCGCCGAGGAGCGCGACACGCGCGGATTCATCTCGATGACGACCATGTCGCCGTCCGCCGGATTCACCGCGAACTGGATGTTGCAGCCGCCCGCCTCGACGCCGATCTCGCGGATCACCTTCATCGCGGCGTCGCGCATCACCTGGTACTCGCGGTCGGACAATGTCATCGCGGGCGCCACCGTGATGGAGTCGCCGGTGTGCACGCCCATCGGATCGATGTTCTCGATGGAGCAGATGATGACGACGTTGTCCATCGAATCGCGCATGACCTCGAGCTCGTACTCCTTCCAGCCGATCAGCGAGCGTTCGATGAGGACCTGCGAGATGGGGGACTCGTCGAGCCCGCGCCGGACGATCGTCTCGTACTCGTCCCGGTTGTAGGCGATGCCGCCCCCCGAACCGCCGAGGGTGAAGGCGGGGCGGATGATCGCCGGGAACCCCGTCCACTCGGCGATCGCGAGCGCCTCGTCCCAGGTCGTCGCGATCCGGCCCTGCGGGCACTTGAGCCCGATCCGCTCCATCGCCTCGCCGAAGAGCTTCCGGTCCTCCGCCACCTTGATCGCGCGCGCGTTCGCGCCGATGAGCTCGACGCCGTGCTTCGCGAGCACCCCGCGTTCATAGAGCGACATCGCGACGTTGAGCGCCGTCTGGCCGCCCATCGTGGGGAGCAGCGCGTCGGGCTTCTCCCGCTCGATGATCAGCTCGACGAACTCCGGGGTCACCGGCTCGATGTAGGTCCGGTCCGCGACCTCGGGGTCGGTCATGATCGTCGCGGGGTTGGAGTTCACGAGGATGACCTCGTACCCCTCCTCGCGCAGCGCCTTCGCGGCCTGCGTGCCGGAGTAGTCGAACTCCGCTCCCTGGCCGATGACGATGGGCCCGGAACCGATCAGGAGGATGCGATGGATGTCGTTACGGCGTGGCATTCAGGAGATCGTCGATGATGTCGGCGCGCGTCCGGGTGGGGGTCCACCCGGTGTCGGCCCGGAGCTTCGTGTTGTCGCCGACGAGCCAAGGCACGTCAACGGTGCGGCGGAGCGATGGATCGGAGGCGACCGGAGCGCTGACGCCCGCGCGGGCGAGGACCTCGGCGGCGAGTGCGCCGACCGTGACCCCGTCCCCGCTGCAGACGTTGTAGGCCTCGCCGGGGCGCCCGCGTTCCACGAGCGAAATATAGGCGGAGACGACATCCTCCACGTGCAGGAAATCGCGGATCGTCCCCTCGTTCCCGATGAGGAGCGGCGCGGCCGCCGTCGCGTGGCGGGTGCGGCGCACGAGCGAGGGCAGGAGGAACTCCGCCGCCTGACCCCGGCCCGAATGATTGAACGACCGCGTCGCCACCACGCGCAGGCCGTCCGCGCGCGCCGCGGCGAGCGCGAACGACTCCTGCGCGCACTTCGTCGCGGCGTAGAAGGTGCGAGGCCGCTGGTCGTGCTCCTCGGCGAGCGGCGCGTGGGCCTCGTGCCGGCCATATTGCTCGGCACTCCCGATCACGAGGAGGACCGGGTCGAGCGTCCCCGCCGCGCGCTGCTGCCGCATGGCCTCCACGAGTCGCACCGCGGCGGTCACGTTGGTGTCGAGCGCCCGCATGGGGTCCTCGTTCGCGGCGGGCACGAAGGCGATCGCCGCGAGATGGAACACCGCGTCGGGTCGCTCGCGGTCGAGCAGGCCCGCCAGCCCGCGGCGATCGACCCCCGGGCGCAGGTCGATGCCGCGCCACCGGATGTCCGCCAGCTCCTCCGCGCCGAGGATCCCGGGCGCCGGCGGGGTCCCGATCGTCGTTCCCGTCACGGACCAGCCGCGACGCAGAAGCGCCCGGCAGAGCCACTGGCCGACGAACCCCGCGGCGCCGGTGACGAGTGCCTTGGCCAACGTCAGGGGTGCGCGACGGGCGTGGCCGCGTGCCGGACGAGGTCGGCGTCGACCATCATGCGCACGAGGTCGCGGAAACGCACGCTGGGTCGCCAATCGAGCTCACGCGCCGCCTTCGACGGGTCCGCGACGAGCAACTCGACCTCGGCGGGGCGCTCGTACCGCTTGTCGTGGACGACATGCTGCTGCCAGTCGAGTCCGACGTAGCTGAACGCCTCCTCACAGAGCTGGCGGACGGACCAGGTCTCGCCCGTGCCGATCACGTAGTCCTCCGGCGCGTCCTGCTGGAGCATCCGCCACATCGCGTCCACGAAGTCCCCGGCATAGCCCCAGTCGCGCCGCGCCTCGATGTTGCCCAGCCGCACCTCGGTGGCATGGCCGAGCTTGATGCGCGCGACCGCGTCGGTGACCTTGCGGGTCACGAACTCGAGCCCGCGCCGCGGCGACTCGTGATTGAAGAGGATCCCGCTCACCGCGTACAGCCCGAAGGACTCGCGATAGTTCACGGTGATCCAGTGGCCGTAGACCTTGGCCACGCCATAGGGCGAGCGCGGCCAGAAGGGCGTGGACTCGCGCTGGGGCGTCTCCTGGACCTTCCCGAACATCTCGGACGACGAGGCCTGGTAGAAGCGCGCCGTCGGCACCACCCGACGCATCGCCTCGAGCATCCGGGTCACGCCGATGCCGGTGAACTCGCCTGTCAGCACGGGCTGGTTCCACGACGTCGCGACGAAGGACTGCGCGGCGAGATTGTAGATCTCGTCGGGGCGCACGTCACTCATCGCGTCCATGAGCGAGGTCTGGTCGAGGAGGTCCGCCGAGACGAGCTCGATGCGGTCGACGAGGTGCGCGATGCGCTCATAGGGTGTGGTCGACGAGCGGCGCACGATACCGACGACACGATAGCCCTTGGCGAGCAGGAGCTCGGCCAGGTAGGAACCATCCTGGCCGGTGATGCCGGTGATGAGGGCGGTGGGCACGAGAGGAGGAGCGAGGAGCGAGGGGAAGGTGCGAGGTGCGCGGGCGAACGGAATGGGCGACGTGGCGAGCGATGGGCAGCGATACGGCGTGCGCTGGACGTGAGGAGGAGATGTCGGTCAGCCTTGGCCTCAGCTTCGACTTCCGCTTCGACTTCCCCTCTCACCTGCCTGGTCCGCAGTGCTTCCCCTCGCTCGGGGCTCCTCGTGATCCGTACCTAGTACAACGGGGAGAGCGCCGAAGCACCCCCCCCGTCGGATCACGTCGTGGATCGCGACCTCAGACCGCGGCAGCGGTCCCGCGCGGCGCGCGCTGGATCTTGCCGGCGTTCAGGCAGCGGGTGCAGACCTTGATCTTGACGATCTTGCCTTCCGCGACGACCCGGGCGACCTGGAGGTTGGGCTTCCACGTGCGCCGGGTGGAGTTGTTGGCGTGCGAGCGGTTGTTGCCGTGGGCGACACCCTTGTCGCAGACGTAGCAGCGATTGCGAGCGATGGGCATGGTCTTAGCGCTCCACGAGTTCGATGCGCGCCATCTCGGCCCCGTCACCCTTGCGGTGCCCGGTCTTGAGGATGCGCGTGTAGCCACCGGCCCGCTTGGCGTTCTTGGGCCCGACTTCCTTGAACAGCTTGTCCGCCGCCTCGCGCTTCTGCACATGGATGCCGGCGAGCCGGCGCGAGTGCAGCGTGCCCGTGCGGGCCTTCGTGATCAGGCGCTCGACGAAGGGCCGGAGCTCCTTCGCCTTGGCTTCGGTCGTCTCGATCGCGCCCTGCTCGATGAGCGAGGTCGCGAGGTTGCGGAGCAGCGCGAGGCGCTGCTCGGAGGTACGGCGGAGGCTCCGCCCGGCCTTACGGTGACGCATGGTCCTACTCCTCTTCGTCGTCGGGCGCGTTCGCGGCGGCACGGCTCGGCGGCGTGCCCCAATCGGCGACGCGCACACCATCCGTGGACTCCTCGAACTTCATCCCGAAATTGAGTCCTTCCTTCTCGAGGAGGTCGGCGATCTCCTGGAGGGACTTCTTGCCGAAATTCTTCACCTGCAGGATCTGCGTCTCCGTCTGGCGGACGAGATCACCGAGCGACCGGATGCTCGAGTTCTTGAGCGAGTTCACCGACCGGACCGAGAGCGAGAGGTCGTCGATCGGCGTGCGGAGAAGCTCGGCGAGCCGGGCGCCCTCGGACGAGCCCTCGGCGCCCGGCACCGCGACGGCCGCGGCGGCGGACGAGCCGAAGCTCGCGAAGTACTGGAAGTGCGTCTGCGCGAGGGCGGCGGCGTACGAGACGGCCTCCTCGGGCGTGACCGTGCCGTTCGTCTCGACCGAGAGCGTCAGGCGGTCATAGTCGGTGCGCTGGCCCACGCGGGTCTCGGCGACCGAGAAGTTCACGCGCTTGACCGGCGAGTAGATGGAGTCGATGCGGACGAGGTCGACCGGGAGGTTGCGGTCGAGCGGATGCTGGTCGGCCTCGATGTAGCCGCGCCCCTTGTTGACGTAGAGCTCGATCGAGAGCTCGCGGTCATCCTGGAGCGTGAGGATGTGGTGCGCGCCGTTCACGACCCGCACGCCGGCCGGGAGCTCCAGCTGGCCTGCGGTGATCGCGCCGGCCTTGCGGACCTTGAGACGGAGCACCGCGTCCTCGACATCGGCGTCGAGCGCGAGCACCAGCGTCTTGAGGTTGCCGATGATCTGATGCACGTCCTCGACGACCCCGACGATCGTCTGGTGCTCGTGGAGGACGCCGTCGATGCGGAAGCCCCAGACCGCGGCGCCGCGCAGCGACGACAGCAGCATGCGGCGCATGCTGTTGCCGAGCGTGTGGCCGAAGCCGCGCTCGAGGGGCTGGAGCCGGAACTCAGCCGCGTTCGCCTGGTCCTCGCGCTTCGTCATCTCGACGAGCTGCGGGCGGACCAAGCCGCGGAGATCGATCGTGGTAGCCATTGCGTTGGATCCTGGGAGAGTGTTTCACGATGGCGGTGACGCGCCACCGACGCCGTACCCCGCCCCTGACGCGCGGTACGTTCGTTCGGCCGTCAGGGGGCCGGTCGTACTGCGTTGTGGGTCGAGGGTGGTGGGGGGTGAGCTGTTCACTCACGACCCATGACCCGAAACCCACAGCGCCGTGCGGTTACTTCGAGTAGAGCTCGACGACCAGCTGTTCCTGCGCCGCGATCGGGATGGCGGTGCGCTGCGGACGCTCGAGCATGCGGCCCGAGAAGGTGTCCTTGTCCACCGCGAGCCACGCCGGGGCCGCTCCGCGCGACGCGACCTCGAGGGCCGACGCGACGAGCGCGAGGTCCCGCGACTTCTGGCGCATCCGGATCTCCTGGCCGGGCTCGACCACGAAGCTCGGGATGTCGACCGACTTGCCGTTCACCTCGACATGGCGGTGCCGGATGAGCTGCCGCGCCGCCTTGCGGCTCGCGGCGAAGCCCATGCGATAGACCATGTTGTCCAGCCGGCTCTCGAGCGCGGCGAGGAGGTTGTGGCCCGTCACGCCCGGGAGCGACGACACGCGCTCGAACGTGTTGCGGAACTGCTTCTCGCTCAGCCCGTAGATGCGCTTGATCTTCTGCTTCTCACGGAGCTGCTTGGCGTACTCGCTCACCTTCCGGCGACGGGACGTGTTCTGTCCGTGCATGCCGGGGGCATAGGGGCGGCGTTCCACCGGGCACTTCTCGGTGAAGCACTTGGTGCCCTTGAGGAAGAGCTTCGTACCTTCACGCCGGCACTGCCGGCAGCTGGGACCTGTGTAACGCATCGCTTAGACCCTCCGGCGCTTAGGCGGCCGGCAGCCGTTATGCGGGATCGGCGTGACGTCCTTGATGGACTTCACCGTGAGGCCGGCGGCGGCGAGCGCCTGGATCGCGGACTCGCGGCCCGAGCCCGGCCCCTGGACCTTCACGTGGACGCGGCGCACCCCGAGGCTCAGCGCCTCGCGCGCGCACTGTTCGGCCGCGACGGTCGCGGCGAACGGCGTCGACTTCTTCGACCCCTTGAACCCGGCCTTGCCGGCCGAGCCCCACGACACGGCGTTGCCGTGCGCGTCGGTGATCGTGATGAGCGTGTTGTTGAAGGTCGCGTTGACGTGCGCGACGCCCTCGGCGTCGACGACCTTCTTCGCCTTCTTCCCGAGTGCCATTACTTGGTCACCTTCTTCTTGCCCGCGATCGCGCGGCGCGGCCCCTTCTTCGTGCGGGCGTTGGTGTGCGTGCGCTGGCCGCGCACCGGGAGGTTCCGGCGATGCCGGATCCCGCGGTACGAGCCGATATCCATGAGCCGCTTGACGTTCATCGCGATCTCGGTGCGGAGCGCACCCTCGACGCGATACATCTTCTCGATCTCCTGACGGAGCTTGTTCACGTCAGCGTCGGAGAGGTCACGGATGCGCTGCTCGGGGTTCACGCCCGTCGCCGCGAGGATACGGCGGGACAGGACGCGCCCGATGCCGTAGATGTACGTGAGGCCGATCTCGACCTTCTTGTCGCGCGGAAGATCCACGCCGGAAATACGAGCCATTGTCGGTTAACCCTGCCGCTGCTTGTGCTTGGGATTGCGCTTGCAGATGATGCGCGTCACTCCGGCACGCTTCACCACCTTGCAGTGCTCGCAAATCGGCTTCACGCTGCTGCGAACTTTCACGGGGACTCCAAAAGGACGGCTGACACGGAAGTGCTTGTGACTGCCCGCTTTTCGGGCAGACACGCAGAATAGTCGCGCGGGGGCCTTGACACAAGCCCCGAGCTGACGTGTACGAAAAGGGCCGCGCATTGCGCGGCCCAATCAGAGATGGCGGATGAAGGATGGACGTTCAACCACGGCGCTCCAGGGAGTCGAGCACCGCACCCAGCGCAGAGACGGGATCGGGGGCCGCCGTAACTGCTCTCCCCAGAACGAGATAGGCCGCGCCGTCCGCGGCCGCGCGCTCAGGCGTCACCACGCGGGATTGGTCGTGAGCGGCGCCGCCCTCGAGCCGGATCCCCGGGACCAGCGGCCGGAGTGCCGGATACGAGGACCGCACCGCCGCGACCTCGTGCCCTGAGCAGACCACCCCATGCGCACGAGCCACGCTCGCCACCGCGGCGAGTCGCGTCACCTCGGCGCCCATCTCCGACACGTCGCGCCCGAGCGCGACGCCGAGCGACCTCGCATCGAAGCTCGTGAGCACCGTGACGACGAGGATGCCCGTGTGCTCGCCCGCGCCCTCGACCGCCGCCTCCACCATCGCTGCGCCGCCGTAGCCGTGCACGGTGAGCAACGACACGCCCATCGCGGCGGCGCTGCGCGCCGCCCCCCGCACCGTGTTGGGGATGTCGTGGAGCTTGAGATCGAGGAAGACGCGCTTCCCCTGCCCGTGCATCCACTCGACGATCCGCGGCCCCTCGGCCGTGTAGAGCTCGAGGCCCACCTTCACGAAGTCCGCACGCGGCCCGAGCCGGTCGCAGAGCACGCGGGCCGCGTCGAGCGTCGGCACGTCGAGGGCGATGATCGGCTGCGCGCGCAGGCGCGGCGCACCCTGCGTCATGTGGGCCACTCCAGTGTGCCGACGAGGTCCGCGATGCGCCGCACGCCATGCGACGCGCACCAGCGCTCGAGATCGCGGACGACGCGCGCCGGGAGCTTGGGGTCGGCGAGGGCCGCGGTGCCGATCGCGACGGCGCTCGCGCCGGCCATGAGATACTGCAGGGCATCGGTCGCGTGCTGCACGCCGCCCGCACCGATGATCGGCACGGACACGGCCTGCCGCACGCGATGCACCGCCAGCACGCCGACGGCCAGCAGCCCAGGCCCGCTCACGCCTCCCGAGCCGAACCCGAGCACCGGGCGGCGGCGCTCGACGTCCACGACGAGGCCAGGGATCGTGTTGATTACCGTGATGCCGTCGGCGCCGGCGTCCACGGCGCAGCGCGCCGCCTCGCCGACCTTGGGCAAGGTGGGCGAGAGCTTCACGAACAGGGGACGCGTGGTCGCCGCCCGCGCGCCGCGCACGACGTCCGCGAGCGACGCGGGGTCGGCGCCGAACTCCATCCCGCCCTGCTTCACGTTCGGGCAGCTCACGTTCAGCTCGAACCCCTGGAAGCCTGCCGCCTCCTCCATCCGCGCCACCACACGTCCGAAGTCAGCCGCCTCGCGGCCGACGACGTTCACGAGCACCCGCGGTCGGCGCACATGCGCCGCGATCCACGGCAGGTCCTCGGCGAGCACCTGTTCCACGCCGGGATTCGCGAGTCCCACCGCGTTGATCATCCCGCCGTCGAAATCCGCGACGCGCGGCGCGGCGGCCCCGGGTCGCGTCTCGAGACTGACCGCCTTGGTGACGAAGCCGCCGAGTTCCTCGAGCGGCATGACGTCAGCGAGCTCCCGTCCGTACGCCGCGGTGCCCGCGGCGAGCAGGATCGGATTCTGGAACGCGATCCCGGCCGCGGTGACCTCCAGCGGGCCGTTCATCGCTGCGCGCCCCGCGTGCGGCGCTCGTAATGCTGCAGGTACTCGAACGCCGCGTCGGCGATCGCCTTGGCGGCATCGGCTTGCCCCTTCTCGGAACTCATCCACCGCGCATCCGCGGGATTGGACCCGAACCCGATCTCGACGAGCACGGCCGGCATGTAGGCCGTCGCGAGCACGATCAGTCCTCCCTGCTTGACGCCGCGGTTCGGGCCCGGGTGGGAGCCGGCGAGCTTCTGCTGCACGAATCCCGCGAGCTCGCTGGACTCGCGCAGGTGCTCGTTGCGCGCGAGGTCGTTCATGATGAACGCCAGCGGGTCGCCATCGCGCGGGGTGGCGGCCTCCGTCTCGAAGCGCACGACGTCGTTCTCCATCGCCGCGACGTGCTCCTCGTCCTCGGTGCGGGCCGTGGAGAGGTAGAACGTCTCGAAGCCGCGCGCCGCCGTGGGATTCGTCCAGCGCGGGTTGGCCGAGTTGACGTGCACGGAGATGAAGATGTCACCTTTCGCGCGATTGGCGATCGGACCGCGGTCGCCGCGGGCGATGAGCGTGTCGGTGGTGCGCGTCATGATCACGCGGAACCCCTGCTCGCGGAGCTCGCGCTCGAGCCGCTTGGCCACCTGCAGCGTGATCCGCGCCTCGGAGAGGGCGCGGCCGTCGACGATGGCACCACGCATCCCCGGATCGCGGCCGCCGTGACCGGCGTCGACCACCACGGTGTAGCGGCGCGAGAGACCGCTCCGCACGGGGGCGGACGGCGCGGACGGCACCACGGTGGGCACCTCACGGGCGACCTCCCGCGGCGCGGCGCGCGCGGGCGCAGCCGCCTCCGTGCTCGCCGCCGTCGCGACGACCGGTGGGTCTCCGGGGCCCGTGGGCGCCGAACGCCGCGCGATGCCCTGGAAGAGCCGCACCTCCCACCGCGCCTTGTCCCAGAGGATCCCGATGCCGAATCGCGGGATGATCTCGCTGAAGAGCTGGAGCGTGACGTGCGGCTGCCCATCGATGACGCGCGTCGGCTCGACGAGCGGCAGCGGGAAGCCGTTGTAGGCGGCGAACGGAGCACCGGCCCGGAGATCGATGGACGTCGCGTAGAGCGTGAGCCGCCACTCCCCCGCCTCGGCGCTGTCCACCGCGCCGCCGAGCAACCGCGCCATGAGGCGAAGATCGACGAGCCCGCCGGCGGCACTCGGCACGAGCGCGACGACCGTGTCGCCGGTGATGCCGCGCACGCGGATCGCATCACCGGGCGGCGTGGCGGCGGCACCCACGACGAACGCGAGCGCCACCGCGGCGATCCGGCGCATCACCGCACCCTCAGCGCGCGCGCCATGTCCCGCTTGTCGTCCTTCTCCTTCAGGTCCGCCCGCTTGTCATGCAGCTTCTTGCCGCGCGCGAGACCGATGCGGACCTTCGCGCGGCCGTGCTTGAAGTAGAGCTCGAGCGCCACGAGGGTCAGTCCCTTCCGCTCGACGGCGCCGATGAGACCACGGATCTCCTTGGCGTGCAGCAGGAGCTTTCGCGTGCGGGTCGGGTCATGGTTCCAGACGTTGCCCATCTCGTAGGGCGGGATGTGCGCGTTGAGGAGCCAGACCTCGCCGTCCTTCACGACACCGTACGCGTCCCCGATCTGCGCCCGCCCGGCGCGGAGCGACTTCACTTCGGTCCCGGACAGCACGAGGCCCGCCTCCCACGTCTCGAAGATCTCGTAGTCGAGTCGGGCGCGCTTGTTTCGGGCGACGGTGACGATCGCGTCGTCGGGCTGGGGCTTCGGCATCGCGGTGTGAAATAAGACGAGTCAGCGTTGACTTGGGTATCCACGGCCGGTACGTTTCGCCTCTCGCCGAAGTGGTGGAATTGGTAGACGCGCTGCGTTCAGGGCGCAGTGGGCGATAGCCCGTGGGGGTTCGAGTCCCCCCTTCGGCACTGGAACGGCGGATGGCGGCGGACAGCACTGCGATGCGGGGGGCGCTCTTGGCGTCCCCCGCATCGTCTTACCCCCCTGCCCGCCCGGGGGCGCTCGTCGCCGCCTGCTCGCTCAGCGTTGCTCGCGGAGCACCGAGGGCTTCACATCCTCCGGCAGGGAGGCCTCGCCGTACGCGGCGCGCAACAGCTCGGTGGCGTCGTCCGCGTATCGCTGCAGCAGTTCGATCGCATACGTGAGCGGCGCGCCGGCGGTGCGGGCGCCGTCGCTCGCGAAGGCGAGCAGGCAACGCCCGACGCGGTCGGCCGCCTGCAGCGATCCGCCGCGCAGGGTCATGGCTTCGCGGTACGCCTGGAGCCGCTCCGAGAACTGGCGTTCCGCCAGGTCGCGCAGGTCCGTCGCGATCCGTGAGTCGTCATCGAACCGGGCCAGGACGAGGTGACTCAGGTCAGCGGCCGTGCGGTCATCGAGCGCATCGCGCTGCGCGACGACCAGTCCGATGGCGGTGCGCGCATACCGCAGCTCCCAGCGCGCGTGGTCACGGTCCCCGTTCGCAGCCGCATCGGCGAGCCACTCGACATCGGCCTCGTCGGGTTCGCGGCGGAGCCCGTCGACGACCACCCGCGCGCGCCGCTCCCGCTCACGCGCCTCGCGCCACCCCGGGACGAAGGGGAGCGGCACGCGGCGGTCTCAGGCCTGCAGGACCGGGAGGCCCGCGCGCTCGAGTCCCACGCGCTCACGCACCTGCGGCTCCGCGTGGAGCAGGTCCGCGAGGAGCACGCCGTCCAGCGCCTCGTCGATGCGCCGCTGGAGCATCATCCACACGGGCCGGATGCTGCAGTCGCACGACTGCGCGCAGCGCTCCGAGTCGAGCGGATGCGTCTCGCAGTGCAGGTCGAACGTGACGAGCTCGGCCGCGGTGATGATCTCCCGGACCGTGATGTCGCTCGACGGACGGGCGAGGGCGTATCCGCCCTTGGCGCCGCGCGTGCTCTGGACGATCCCCGCACGCCGGAGACGGAGCAGGATCTGCTCGACGTAGTCGCCGGGGAGCTTCTCGCGGGCCGCGATGTCGCGGCCCGTGACGGGCCCGTCATCGGCGCGACGCGCCAGATGGAGCGAACAGATCACGCCGTATTCGGCCCAGGTGGTGATTCTCACGCCTGCAAGATGCCCTCGCCCGCCCGATCGGGACAAGGGCGTTCGGGTTCTAGGAGCCAGCCCCCGGCACCCCGGGCTCGGTCAGCCGCCTCAGGTCGAGCACCCGATCGGCCTCCGGGGCCGTGAGAAGTCCCTCCCGGACCACGAGTTCGCGGATGGGGACGCCCTCGGCGACGGATCGCTTGGTGATAGCCGCGGCTGCCGCATATCCGATGCTCGGCGCGAGCGCCGTCGCGAGGGCGGCCGAGCGCTCGACCCAGTAGGCCAGCATCGGCGTGTTCGCCTCGATCCCGCGGACGCACCGCTCGTCGAGGATCCGCGCGGCGTTCCCGAGGATCTCGATGCCCATCACGAGGTTATGCGCGATCACCGGCATCATGACGTTGAGCTCGAGCTGCCCGTGCTCGCTCGCGGCGGCGACGGTCGCGTCGTGTCCGATGACCTGGAACACCACCTGGTTCACCATCTCCGGGATGCTCGGGTTGACCTTGCCGGGCATGATGCTCGAGCCCGGCTGGACCGGCGGGAGGATGACCTCGTCGAGGCCGGTGCGCGGGCCGCTCGCGAGGAGCCGGAGGTCGCTCGCGACCTTCCCGAGATCGAGCGCGAGGGTGCGCCACGCGGCACTGAGTCCGGCAGCGTCGCCCATGCTCTGCATCAGCTGCACGCGGTCCGCGCCCATCCGCAGCGCGAGGTCAGTGAGGTTGCGCAGCTCCTCCACCATCCGCCCGGCGTAGACGGGCTCCGCGTTGACGCCCGTGCCCACCGCCGTGCCGCCGATGCCGAGGTCGAGCAGGTAGTCCGCGGCCTCGCGCACCCGCCGGGCGCCGCGCTCGAGCGATCCCGCCCACCCGGCGAACTCCTGGCCGAGCCGGATGGGCATCGCGTCCTGCAGGTGCGTGCGCCCGGCCTTGACCAGTCCGTCGAAAGCGTCGGCACGCGCGCGCAACGAGACCGCGAGCCCGTCCACCGACGCGAGCGCGGGCCCGAGCGACGAGAGCGCCGAGAGGCGGATCGCGGTCGGGATCACGTCGTTGGTGGACTGCGCCATGTTGACATGATCGTTCGGGTGCACGGGCGCGTACGCGCCGCGCGGGGCGCCGAGGCGCGCGTTGGCGAGGTTCGCGAGGACCTCGTTGACGTTCATGTTCAGCGACGTGCCGGCGCCGGCCTGATAGACATCGACGACGAACTGCTCGCGGTGCGCCCCGGCGAGGACCTCGTCGGCCGCGGCGATGATCGCGTCGGCGCGGGCCGGATCGAGCCGACCCGTGCCACGGTGCACCGACGCCGCCGCGCGCTTGATGCGCACGACGGCGTCGATGATGCGCGGGTGCGTCCGCAGGCCGCTCACGGGGAAGTTCGCGACCGCGCGCGCGGTCTGCGCCCCGTACCACGCCTCCGCCGGAACCTCGACCGCCCCCAGCGGGTCGTGCTCGAGGCGGACGGCCGGCGTCACCGGATGGTGGGTGCGCTCGCCGCTGGCAGCGGTCGGGCGAAGGAAGAGACCAGGACGAGGCTCGTCCGGTCGTCGACGACGACCTCGCGTGAACGGATGCGGGCCACGCGCGTCGCGCGCTGATCCGCGGCGGCGTCGCGCCAGCCGTCGAGGTAGCCGGTGGGGATCGTCTGCGACCCGTCATCGATGAACGAGCAGAAGATCTGCTCATTCAGGGCGATCGTGCCGAACCCGTTGTGATACCGGAGCGAGAAGGTCATGTGCGTGCCGCTCGCGACGGCCGGGGTCCACGTCAGGTTGAGGCCGGCGCCGACCGCCGGCACGGTGATCGAGTCATGTGTGAAGGCCTCGGCGGTGCGCACCGAGACCGCGCTGGCGGGGAAGCTCGCGCCAGGCACGACGACCGTCAGCGTATCCCCCGGAGTGAACGGGATGCCGGTGGAGACCGGGAACTCGTAGACGCGCAGGTTGAGATCGGGGATGGGCAGCAGCGTGTCGACGCGTCCGCTCACCGACGTCTGGAGGAAGTCCCCGGCGTTAAGGAACCGCAGGCCGCCGGTGACGGCGCTCGAGTCGGAGTAGCTCGTGATGAGGCACGTGTCCGACGGGAACGGGACGTAGCTCAGGTCGGTGTTGCCATAGAACGCAGCTTGCGGGCGGACGGTGTATCCGCCGCCGGTCCCCGCGAAGGTGGGCGCCGTGATCGCGCCGTATCGCCCCTGCGGGACCGGAAGGGGATCGAGGCAGGCCGTGACGACGACGAGGACCGCGAGGACGGCGGGGATCCGGAGGCGCATGGATGACCAGGGGGTGACGGGGAGGGGACGCATCAAGATAAGTACCCCGCCGGGGCAGGGAGTTGCCACGGTCCGCCCGGTCACGCGCGGCGCCGGAGCACCCTCGCCGCGCCGGTGAGGAACGGGTTGCTGTCGAGTTCCGCCCCGATCGTCGTGAGCGGCCCGTGCCCGGGGTGAACGATGAGCGCGTGCGGGAGCTGCGCGAGCCGGCGGAGACTCGATTCCATCGCGTCCGGGTCCGACCCCGGGAGGTCGGTGCGGCCGACTGATCCCGCGAAGAGCAGGTCGCCGCTGAAGAGATGCGCGCGACCGACGAACGCCACGTGTCCCGGCGAATGTCCCGGGAGGTGGGTCACGGCGAACCGCTCGCCGGCGAACTCGAGCACCTGACCGTCGACGAGCGTCCGCTCCGGCGGTTCGGGCTGCTCGAACGGGACGCCATAGACGCGGGCCGACCGCTCGCCCCACTCGTACACGGGCAGGTCGAGCGGGTGCAGGTGCACGGGCACACCGGGCCAGGCGCGGCGCACGCCGGAGATCGCGCCGATGTGGTCGAGATGCGCGTGGGTGAGCCAGACGGCGACCAGCCTCGCGCCGAGCCGTTCGATCGCCGTGCAGAGCCGGGACGCTTCGTCCCCGGGATCGACGAGCACCACCTCGGCCTGCTCCGGATCGTGAAGGAGATATGTGTTCTCCTCGAACGGCCCGACGACGAGGTGGGAGACGTTCATCCGGCGGCGGGGACGAGCATCGGCTGCGGCCGCGGCGCCGGCTGCCCGCTCTTCCGCGCGGTGAGGAACTTCTCGACCGCGATCGCCGCCGTGGTGGCGTCGCCGACCGCGGTGGTGACCTGCCGCGTGAGTTGCGCGCGCACGTCGCCGGCGGCGAAGAGCCCCGGCACCGAGGTCATCATGTTCGCGTCGGTGACGAGGTACCCCGACGCGTCATGCTCGAGGTGATCCTTGAGGATCCCGGTGTTGGGCTTGAAGCCGACGAAGATGAAGATGCCCGTCGCGACGAGGTCCGTGGCGGCACCGGTCCGCACGTTGCGGATGCGCGCGTGCGTCATCAGGCCGTCCTTGCCGACGACCTCGTCGACGACGGTGTCGGTGATGACCTGGATCCTCGGGTTCGCGAACGCGCGCTGCTGCACGATGCGCGAGGCGCGGAACTCCGCGCGCCGATGGACGAGGTACACCTTCTCGGCGTAGCGCGTGAGGAAGTCGGCCTCCTCGAGCGCGGCATCACCGCCGCCGACGACCATGATGGTGTGCCCGCGGTAGAACGCGCCGTCGCAGATGGCGCAGTACGAGACGCCCTTGCCGGCGTACTCGATCTCCCCGGGGATCTCGAGCTTGATGGGCGTGCCACCCGCCGTCACGATGACCGTGGGGGAGACGAACACGTCGCCGTTCTCGACCGCCGTCTCGAAGAGGCCATCGGCGCGCTTCTGCACCGTCTCGACCGGCGTCGATGTCCGGATCTCCGCGCCGAACTTCTCGGCGTGCGACTGGAACTTGGTGGCGAGTTCGTGGCCGAGGATGTGCTCGAAGCCGATGTAGTCCTCGATGACCTCGGTATTGAGCAGCTCGCCGCCGGGGAAGCCCCGCTCGAGCACCACCGAGCGCAGCAAGGACCGGCCGGCATACATCCCGGCGCACATCCCGGCCGGGCCGGCTCCGATGATCACCACTTCGTATTCGTGCGTCGCCAACGTGCGTTCCCCGCGGTCGATTGGAAGCCCCAAATGTAACGGGCGGGGTTCGCCCCGAACCACTGGCGTCCCCCGCCCTACAATCCACACGCGGCACGCGCGGTTCCAACGGTCGCGGGACCCCCGCGTCGGGCGAGCCGTCGCGCGCGCTACCGCGCGCCGGCCGCCCGCGCGCGACGCTGCGCGTTACCCATCTCCTCGATGTCGGCGAGGAGCTGCTTCGCGTCATAGACGATGCCGTCCTTGATGGTCCACTTCACGCCGCCGTAGGGCTCCACCTTGCCGGTCGCGTCGTTGAGACGGAACCAGCCGGTGCCGTACAGCACCTTGAGGTTCTGGAACGGGTTCGCGTCGACGATCACGAGGTCGGCGAGCATCCCCGCTTCGACGACGCCGTACTCGAGGGGGCGGTTCATCGACTTGAAGATCGCCTGCGCCGCGTGATAGGTCCCGGCGCGGATCGCCTCACCGGGATAGAAGCCCGCTTCCTGGAGGAGCTCGAGCTCCTGGATGGTCGAGAAGCCAGGCGTGTTGTAGATGAAGCCCGCGTCGGAGCTCGCCGTGACGCGGCCGCCCATGTTCTTGTAGTCGTTCAGGAACATCATCCAGACGCGATAGAAGTTCCGCCAGGCGACCTCGTCATCGGTGGTCCAGTCGTAGAAGTACGCGCCGTGGTTGGTGCGGTCGGAGACGTAGAAGTCCCACTGCGTGGGGATCGTGTACTTCGCGTGCCAGGGCGCGGTCATCCGCGCCATCACATCGCGGCCGGTGAGATACGTCGTCATCGTCGGATCGAGCGTGACGTCGCGCTCGAGGAACCGCTTGAGCAGCGCGTTCCACTTCTCGCCGCGCGGCGTGACGAGGCTCCACTGGCGCGCCACCTGCCCGAACCGCACCTGCTCGTCGCCGAGGTTCGCGTCGAGCGGCCACGGCTGGACCTGATGGTCGTCGTACATCGACTCGAAGAGACCGTAGAAGTGTGTGACCGCCTCGAGCCCGAGCCGGGTCGCGATGTCGGCGTTCATCTGCGCCACGCCGCTCTGCTGGAGGTGCGCCGTGCTGCCGAGCCCGAGCTTCTTCGCCTCGTCGAGGTATGCGGCCATGAGGTCGGGGCGTTCGGCACCGAGCTTGAGCCCGTCCGCGCCGTTGGCCTTGGCCCAGCGCACCCACTCGCGCGCCTGCTCGGGCGTGCGCGGCACCGGACGGCCCCAGCCCGTGCCGGGGCGCTGATAGACCACATAGCGTGGTGCGGTGATCTCGTTCGACGCGCTGCGCGCGCGCTCGCGGACGGAGTAGTCGAAGCTCGCGAACGGCACCCCGCGCACGGTCGTGATGCCGTGCGCGAGCCAGAGCTTGTTGTAGTACTCGCTGTCGGGGGCCTTCTGCTGCGTGCCCTGGTGCACGTGGAGATCCACCAACCCCGGCATGAGGTACATGCCGGTGGCATCGATCTCGCGCGTGGCGCCGCGCGGCCGGCGCGACGGGTCGATCGGCACGCGCGGCACGCCGACGCTCACGACCGCCGTGATGCGGTTGCCCTCGACCACCACGTCCACCGGTCCGCGCGGCGCGCTGCCGTAGCCGTCGATGAGGTTCACGCCGCGGATGATCAGCCGGTCGAACGGCCCCTCGCCCTCGTGGCGACGCGGCGCGGGATTCGGGTCCTCCCGGCGTTCGTTGGCGAGGCGTGCGAGCTGCGCGGAATCGACCGCCGGCGGCGCGGTGACGGGACGGCGCGGCGCGACCTGCGCCGCGAGCCCCGTGATCGGCAGGGCGAGCGCGAGCAGAGACGCGGACGCGAGGGAACGCAGGGCGGACGGGGACATGGTCGACGCGAGTGGGGAGTGAGGAGCCGCGTGGGCCACTGTACTTACGCAACCCGTGTCCCGCTCGCCAGTCAGTCGGGCGAGGCGAGTTCGATGATGGAGAGCGCGCCGTGGCAGTGCGACACCGTCCCGACGAGCACCTCGGCGGCGCGGCCCGCACCCGCGTCGGCCACGAGCGCGTCGGCGCGCACCACCTCGGCGACGTCGAACATCCCCACGCCGTACGCGCGATGCGCGCAGTGGAACACCGCCGGTCCGTCGATGCGCCGGCCCTCGAGTCGCGAGCGCTCCACGAACGACACCACCGTCGGCGGCAGGCTCCAGGCCCGCGGTCCGCGCGTGTGCGGACAGGTGCGCGGCTCCACGCAGTTGATCGGACACTCCCACGTCGCGAAGCTCACGTAGTGCGTGCCGTCGTCGCCGGGGCGTTGCCATGGCACATCGAGGGCGCCGGACAATGGCGCGATGCGGATCCCGCGGCCCGGCCAGCGCGCGCGGGCGCGCGAGACGAGCCAATGGCTCATCAGGTGCGGCATGAGCGGCGACGGGACGATCGCGTCGCCGCACACGGCGTCCGGGCCGCGGCCCGCGGCCTCGGCGAGGTACTCGTGGAAGAAGAGTGTCCAGTCGCGCGCGACGAACGTCAGGCCATCCGCGTCGCGCGCGACGGCGCAGTCGGGGTCACGGTCGACCACCACGAGGCGTTGCCATCGCACCGCGCCCGCATCACGCGCGCGGCGCAGCTGCCGTACGTAGTACGCGCCGTAACATCCGCCGCCGACCACGACGATGTCGCCGAACGCCTGTGCCTCAGCGCGGAGGCCGGACACGCCGCCCTCCATCGACATGCAGCACTTCGCCCGTCACGAAGGTCGCGTCGAGCAGGTAGGCGACGGCTTCGGCGACATCCCCGGGGTCGCCCGACCGGTCCATCGGCGTCTCGGCGACCATCCGGTCGACCGCCGCGCGCGGCATCCCGGTCGGCGCGAGGACCAGCCCCGGCGCGACCGCATTGACGCGGATTCGAGGCGCGAGCGCCGCCGCGAGATGCCGCGTCAGCGCGATCACGCCGGCCTTGCTCACGCCGTGCACCGCGTAGCCCGGCCAGGGCTCCTCCGCCATGTGGTCGGCGATGTTGACGATCGCCCCGTCCTCGCGCATCGCGTCGGCCGCGGCCTGCGCGAGCAGGAACGGCGCCCGCAGGTTGAGCGCGATGATGGCGTCGAAGTCCGCCGCGGTCGTGCGGCCGATCGGTGTGCGCACCATCCCGGCGGCCGAGCACACGAGTCCGCCCATCCGTCCGAATCGCGCCGTGACCTCGCGCACGAGCGCCGCCGGTCCATCCGGCGTGCTCAGGTCGGCCTGGAAGGCCATCGCGTCCCCACCACCTTCCCGGATCCGCGCGATGGTCTCATTCGCCCCTGCCTCCGACGCCGAGTAATGCACGGCGACGTGCCAGCCGAGCGAAGCGAGGTGCATCGCGATCCACTGGCCCACGCGTTGCCCGGCACCGGTCACCAGCACGACGCCCCGCGGCGCGGTCATCCGGCGCGCACCCGTGCGACCCGCTCGTCCTGTGCGTCGAGCCACGCGCGCGGCACCTGCATCGCGCCGAGCACGCGCCCGCCGAGCATCGCGCCGTGCCAGTCGGAGCCGCCGCTCGCGACGAGTCCGAAGTGCGCGGCGAGCGCGGCGATCCGCTTGGTGTCCTCGGTCGAGTGACTCGGATGCTTCACCTCGAGCCCGTCGAGGCCGAGCGGCACCAGCGGTTCGATCCGCTCCCGACGGCCGTCGGCACCGGGGTGCGCGATGACGGCGATGCCCCCGGCCTCGTGGATGAGCCGGATCCCCTCGGCGATCTCGAGGCGCTGTTTCTCGACGTTCGCCGGCTTGCCCGCGCCGAGGAAACGGTCGAACGCCTCGCGCGAGTCCTTCGCGTAGCCGCCGGCGATGAGCGCCTTGGCGACGTGCGGCCGACCGATCGCACCGCCGGCCGCGGCGGCCAGCACGGCGTCCATCGTCACGGCGATCCCGAGCGCATTCAGGCGCGCGACCATCTCCTCGGCACGGGTCCGGCGGTGGTCGCGATAGCGCTCGAGGCGGGCCTGCAGCGCATCGACGTCGCGGATGTGCAGCCCGAGGAGATGGACCTCCACGCCCTCTTGGTGCACGCTGAGCTCGACCCCGGGCACGAGCCGCAGGCCGGCCGCCTCCGCCGCCACCTGCGCCTCGGCGATGCCCGCGAGCGTGTCGTGATCGGTCAGCGCGAATGCCGCGAGCCCCGCCTTGTGCGCGGCCGCGACGGCGTTCGCGGGCGACTGCGAACCATCGGAGGCGGTCGAGTGGGCGTGGAGGTCCACGTGGGGCGCCGGCACGGGGGCCGGCGTCCCCGGGTCAGCGGTCACGGCGCGTAGCCGGCCTCAGGCGAGTTGACGCTCGGCTGCGACAGTGCGAAGAGCCGCCGGAGTCCCGCCTCGTCCAGTTCGGCGAGCGACTGCTCGCGTGACCGCGAGCCGAACGGCGTGTAGCGCGTCACGCGGACCTCGCGCTCGTCGGCGACGCCGCTCACGAAGAGCAGGCCGAACTCGTCGGCGGTGGACTGCGTGATGTAGCCGCTGGGATAGACCTTCCACTGGCGGCCGTCGATCTCGATCGAACGGGTCGGCATCAGGTGAACTCCACGAGAGAATAGATGCGCGTCGGATCCAGGACCGGATCCGGCGAGGCCGCGTGTGCGGCCTGCAGCGTCGGGCTGTCGTTCGCCTCGCAGAACTCCACGAAGGCGCCCGGCAGGGACTGCTCCTCGAACACCCAGTACCGGCACCCCGCCGCCTTGAAGTGCGCCTCGCGCGCCCGGACGCGCTCGAACCAGCGCGTCCGGTCCGCGGGCGTGACGACGGTCCGATGGATGGTCAGCGACCGGGCCACTCAGCCGGTGACGTGCTCGAGCGTCTTCTTCAGGTCGGCCATGAAGCGGTCGGCATCCGCGCCGTCCACGACGCGATGGTCGAAGCTGATCGAGAAGTAGGCGCAGGTCCGGATCGCGATCGTGTCCTCGCCGTCGGGCCCGGTGATGACCTTGGGTCGCTTCTCGATCGCGCCGAGACAGAGGATCGCCGTGGTGCCGACGGGGATGATCGGCGTGCCCATGAGCGAGCCGAACACGCCGGGATTGGTGATGGTGAACGTCGCCTCCTGCACATCGGCGGGGCTCAGCTTCTTGGAGCGCGCCCGGGCCGCGAGGTCGTTCACGCCGCGGGTGATGCCGGTGAGGTTGAGTCCGTCCGCCCCCTTGAGCACGGGGACGATGAGCCCCACCGGATCGAGCGCGACCGCGATGCCGATGTTGTAGCGCTTGCGGAGGATCACGTCGGTGCCGCTCACCGTGGCGTTGAGCACCGGGTGGCGGCGGAGGTTCTCGACGACGGCGCGGACGATGTACGGAAGGAACGTGAGCTTCTGTCCGGTCTCCGCCTCGAACGCCGCGCGCGTGTTCTGCCGGATCCGCGCGACGCGCGTGAGGTCGATCTCGAAGAAGCTCGTGACATGCGCCGCGACCTGCTTGGCCTGCCGCATGTGGTCGGCGGTGAGCTTGCGGATCTTGCTCATCGGTTCCACGGCGTCGCCGGCCCACGCTGCGAACGTGGGCTCGGCCGCGTGTCCGATCGGCACCGACACGGACGACGGCAGGCCGGTCGGCATCGGCGCGGCAGGGGCCGGACCGCGCTCGAGGTGCTCGACGAGGTCCTTCTTGGTCACGCGCCCTGCGATGCCAGACCCGGAGAGGGCGCTGATGTCGACGCCCGCGTCCGCGGCCATGCGCCGAACGAGCGGCGACGACTTGGTGCGGATACGCTCCTCGAACGAGCCCGCGGCGGCGGCGGGCCGCGCGGGCACGGCGGGCGCTGCGGGGGCCCTCGCGGGGGCGGGCATCGCCGCCGGCGCGGACGGAGTGGACGCGGCAGCCGCGGGAGCGGGGGCGGCGGCCGGCGCGATCGCCGCGCCCTTCTCCGTCTCGATCCGCGCGACCAGCGCGTTCACCGGCACCGTCGTCCCCTCGTGGACGATGATCTCGGCGAGCACTCCCGCGGAGGGCGCCGGGATCTCCGCGTCCACCTTGTCGGTGGAGATCTCGAAGATGGGTTCGTCGCGCTTCACCTCGT
>CAYXGS010000039.1:0-33105 GCA_964464585.1 uncultured Gemmatimonas sp.
TCATGGCCACCGTGAAGGGCGACGTGCACGACATCGGCAAGAACATCGTGGGCGTCGTGCTGCAGTGCAACAACTACGAGGTGATCGACATGGGCGTGATGGTGCCGCCCGGCAAGATCCTCGAGCGGGCGCGCGAGGAGCGGGTCGACCTCATCGGGCTCTCGGGCCTCATCACCCCTTCGCTCGAGGAGATGGCCTTCTTCGCGAGCGAGCTCGAGCGCGAGGGCTGGACCATCCCGCTGCTCATCGGCGGCGCGACGACGTCGAAGGTCCATACCGCGGTGAAGATCGCGCCGAACTACTCGGGGCCGGTGGTGCACGTGCTCGACGCCTCGCGCGCGGTGGGCGTGGCGGGGTCGCTCCTCTCCGACGGGCTCAAGGAGCCGTTCGTCGCCGACGTCCGGGCCGAGTACGAGGAGGTCCGCGCGGCGCGGGCGGCGCGGCAGAAGGACATCAAGCGGCAGCCGCTCGAGGCGGCGCGCGCGAACAGGCCCGTGGTGTCGTACGACGGGATCGTGCCGCCCCGGCCGTCCTTCGACGGCGTGCGGGTGTTCGATGACTTCCCGCTCGAGGAGCTCGTCCCGCGGATCGACTGGACCCCGTTCTTCCAGACGTGGGAGCTCGCCGGCGCGTATCCGGCGATCCTGCAGGACGAGCGCGTGGGCGAGGCGGCGCGCAACCTGCTGGCCGATGCGCAGGCGATGCTGGCGAAGGTCGTCGCCGAGAAGTGGCTGCACGCGCGCGCGGTGGTCGGGTTCTTCGAGGCCAACTCGGACGGCGAGGAGGACATCATCCTCGCCAACGGCACGGTCGTGCACACCATCCGCCAGCAGATGGTGAAGCAGGACGGCCGTCCCAACTACGCGCTCGCCGATTTCGTCGCGCCCAAGGACTCGGGGCTCACCGACTGGCTCGGCGCGTTCGTCGTGACCACCGGCATCGGGCTCGAGGAGCGCGTGGCGGCGTTCAAGGCCGCGCACGACGACTATCAGGCGATCATGCTCACCGCGCTCGCCGACCGCCTCGCCGAGGCGTTCGCCGAGCGGCTGCATGAGCGCGTGCGGCGCGAGCTGTGGGGCTACGCGCCGGACGAGACGCTCGACAACGCGGCGATCATCCGGGAGCAGTACCAGGGCATCCGCCCGGCACCCGGCTATCCGGCGTGCCCGGACCACACCGAGAAGCGGACGCTCTTCGACCTGCTCGACGCGGAGCGCAATGCCGGCGTGCACCTCACCGAGAGCTTCGCCATGCAGCCGGCCTCGGCGGTGAGCGGGTTCTACTTCTGGCACCCGCAAGCGCAGTACTTCGGCGTCGGCAAGATCGAGAAGGACCAGGTGGAGCGGTACGCCGCGCGAAAGGGCATGGACCTCGCGACCGCGGAGCGTTGGCTCGCGCCGATCCTCAACTACGACCGCGCCCTGCCGGCGCGCTGAGCCCGCTCGCGCCGCGACCGGGCGTCCGCGGGGACGCGGACGCGGTGTGAGCCACGTCACGTTGACGTTCGGCATCGCCGTGGCCCTTTCGCATGTGGCTCGTCGCCCTATGTTGGGAAGCGCGACCCTCATGCGAATCCCCCGTCCATGATCCCGCCCGATCCCCGCCGAGTGCTGCTCGTCGACGACGACGCGGACGTGCTGCGTGCGTCGAAGCAGATGCTGGAGCATGCCGGGTTCACGGTCACCGCCGTGAGCGACGGCGCTGCGGCGCTCCGCGCGCTCGAGGAGCACCGGCACAGCGTGGTCGTGTCCGACATCATGATGGACGGCATGAGCGGGCTCGAGCTCCTCCGGCTGGTGAAGGAGCGCGACCCGGACCTCCCCGTGGTGATGATCACCGGCGGCCCCACGCTCGCGACGGCGATCGAGGCGATGCACAACGGCGCGCACCGCTACCTGCTCAAGCCGGTCGCGATGGACGAGTTCGTGGAGACGGTCAACCGCGCGGCGCTGCTGTTCGAGCTGGCGCGGCTCAAGCGCGAGGCGTTCGCGCTGCAGCAGAGCAACATCCCGGTGCACGACCACGACCAGCTGAACGCGACCTTCACGCGGGCGCTGGAGCGACTGCACCTCGTCTACCATCCCATCGTCTCGCTCAAGGAGCGGCGGACGATCGGGTTCGAGGCCCTCGTGCGCTCGGGCGAGCCGGCGATGCGCACGGCCGCCACGCTGCTCGACGCGGCGGCGCTGCTCGCGCGGCAGGAGGAGCTCTCGCGCGGCATCTATGCGCAGATCGCGCGCGACGCGTCGTCCATCCGCGACGGGCTGCTCATCTTCGTGAACGTGCATCCGCACGACCTCCTCGAGCCCTCGTTGCACGGCCGCGGGTCGCCCCTCGCGGCGCACGCGGGCCGGATCGTGCTCGAGGTGACCGAGCGCGCATCGCTCGACCATCTGGGTGACATCGCGCCGTTCGTCGCGGGCCTGCGCGGGCTCGGCTACAAGCTCGCGGTGGATGACCTCGGCACCGGGTACGCCGGGCTGATGAGCTTCACGCACCTCACGCCCGAGTTCGTGAAGCTCGACCGGTCGCTCGTCGCGGGGATCCACCGGCACCAGACCAAGCAGCGTGTGGTCGGCGCGATGTACCAGCTGTGCGCGGACCTCGGGATGCAGGTGATCTCGGAGGGCGTGGAGACCACCGAGGAGCGGGATGCGCTGGTCGCGCTCGGGGCGGACCTGCTGCAGGGGTATCTGTTCGCGCGGCCGTCGGAGGAGGTGTCGGAGCCGATCCTGGTGGCGTGAGCGACCGGCGCGCTCAGGGGACGCGCGCGCGCACGGGGCGGAGTCGCAGCATCGGCCAGGGATCCATGACCGTCTCCGCGACGAGCGTATCCGCGAGCGCGCCGATGAGCCCGGCACCCGGCGACCGTGACACGATGCGGCCCGAGCGGGCTTCCAGGATGTAAGCAGCGACGACCGCGACGTCCGGCAGCATCAGCGCGCCGGGCGCGCGACTGCGACCCCGGATGCTCTGCAGGTCCCGACGGGCGACCTGCACGAGCAGGCGAGACCCGCCGAGCGGCATGAAGGTCGCGATGTAGTCGAGCGACCACACCACGTACGGCGCCCCGTCCGGATTGGCGCCATAGAACCCGACCTTGAAGCTCGGAAGGGTCGTCTCCCAGCGCAGGCGCCCATCGGGCTCGTATGCGCGTATGGTGCCCTGGTCGCCGCGGAACGCGTAGAGCACCGACCGCGGGGTGTCGCACAGGAGCGTCGGTCCGTCGCGTCGTGAGAACCTTCGCGCGGCCTCATTCGGCCGGCCGTACATGAACGTGTCGAATGGGCTCCCGAAGGCGCGGACCTCCTTGCGGTCGCCGTCAAGCTCGCGGATCACGGCGGTGTCTCCTCCGGCCGAGACGAACACGCGCGTCCCCAGCGTGCAGATCGAGGAGTAGTCGGCTCCCGCCCCGAACGTGCGGCGGAATCGGACGTGCGCCCCGCGGGCAGTCAGCTCGGTGATGCCGAAGAACTGCTGCCAGGCGAACATCGTCGAGTCTCCATCGTGCACCAGCACGACGGGGTTCACGAACTCGCCCGGTCCGCGACCCCGCCGGCCGAAGGTGCCGAGGTGCGATCCCGCCTGGTTGAAGATGCGGATCTCGCTCGTCGAGTTCTCAGGCACGTAGATCGTCCCGTCGCCACCCATCGCGACGCCACCGAAGGAGCCGAACATGTACGGGCCCGCCTCGTCCTCACGTCCGATCTCCGCTCGTACGCCGCCGAGCGCGACGGACTGCGCGAGCGGCCGCTGCGCGACCTGAAGCGGCGGTGTCTCGGGCCGATCCGGCGCCTTCCGACCGCCCTGCGCAGGAGCGGCCGACAGCGCCACGAGGGTTGGAACGACGAGCACGAACCCGTGCACTCGCATGCGGCCTCCGCCGGGAGGTGGTGGGGTACGACGCACCTGACGTTCGGTCACACCACGGCTCGTGACCGTTGCTGGTCCAATGTAGATTCAGGAACACGGCGAGCCCAGCGACCCGTCCCCCCGACCCATCCGCGATGTCGACCGACACCAGCACCGTCCGACCCGCCCTCACCTCGCTCTCCGACGACGAGCTCGCCTTCCGCGACGCGGTCGCCGAGTTCGCCAAGGGCGAGGTCGCTCCGCGCGTCCAGCAGATGGAGCGCGACGCCAAGCTCGATCCGGGCCTCATCAAGGCCTACTTCGAGATGGGGCTCATGGGCATCCAGATGCCCGAGGCGCACGGCGGCGCGGGCGGATCGGTCATGATGGTCACGCTCGCGGTCGAGGAGATCTCGAAGGTCGACGCGGCGTCGGCGATCATGGTGGACGTGCAGAACACGCTGGTGGCGAACCCGCTCCTCTCGGCGGCCACGCCGGCCCAGCTCGCGCGATGGATGCCGCGGCTGTGCACCGACACGGTCGGCGCGTACGCGCTGTCGGAGGCGTCGAGCGGCTCCGATGCGTTCGCCTTGCAGACGCGCGCCGTGAAGGCCGACGGCGGATGGAGGCTCACCGGCCGCAAGCTCTGGATCACCAACGGCGCCGAAGCGGGGCTCTACGTCGTCTTCGCGACGGTCGACCCGTCCAAGGGCTACAAGGGCATCACCGCATTCGTCGTCGAGCGGAGCGCCACGGGCTTCAGCGTCGGCAAGAAGGAGGACAAGCTCGGCATCCGCGCCTCGAGCACCACCGAGCTGATCCTCGAGGACGTGTTCGTGCCGGACGCGGATGTGCTCGGCCCCGTGGGCCAGGGCTACAAGCTCGCCATCGCCGCGCTCAACGAGGGACGGATCGGCATCGGTGCGCAGATGATCGGCGTGGCGCAGGGCGCGCTCGCGGCGGCCGTCGCGTACCTCAAGGAGCGGCAGCAGTTCGGCAAGCCGCTCAGCGAGTTCCAGGGCATCCAGTTCCAGATCGCGCAGGCCGCGACCGAGCTCGAGGCCGCGCGTCTCATGGTGTACAACGCGGCACGCATGAAGGACGCGGGCGAGGACATCGCGCAGAGCGGCGCGATGGCGAAGCTGCTCTCGTCGCAGGTGTGCGAGCGCGTGACCTCGCTCTGCGTGGAGCTCTTCGGCGGGTACGGGTACACCAAGGACTACCCCGTGGAGAAGTTCTACCGCGACGCGAAGATCGGGACGATCTACGAAGGGACGTCGAACATGCAGCTGTCGACGATCGCGAAGACGCTCCTCCGCTAGCGCCGGCGTCCGCGCCGGCTACGGCCGTCGTAGCATGACGGTGGCGCTGATGGTGGCGCCGCCGCCCATCGCGTGGAACCCGCCGCGAAGCTCCTCACCGGCCGAGTCGAACGGGATCCGCACGCGCTCGCGGGTGACCGACTCCGCGCTGAACAGCGGACCATCGAGCTTCGCGTCGACGATCCAGTCGGTCTTGACACGCATCGAGCGACCGAGCGCGGTGCGATTGCGCCGCAACCGGCCACCGACGAGTCGCGCCTCTCCGATCATCCCCTGCACCGTCCCGTCGGCGGCGATGGTGAGACGCACCGCCGGCGTGCAGACGGCGAGCTCGGTGTTGGCGATGCGCGCATCGCCACTCCAGGTCCCGACGAGCGCCGCGGGGATCGCGGGCGATTGTGCGACCGCGCCCGTCGCCGCGAGGGCAAGGATGGCGGCGAGTCGCCGCAGGGGGATGCGCATGATCGGACCTCCATCACGCTCCGGGTGTCTGCCACAATCTGAGACGCGATCCGCCGGCCGGGCATCGGGGCGGCCCCGACAGTCCGGTCACGCGCTCCCATGCTCCAGATGCATCACGGCAGGCGATATCGCTCGATCGTCTGCACGCCGTCCGTGTCCTCGGCCACGACGTACACGCCGCGTGCGCCGACATGCGCGACGCGCCGGCCCGGGCGAAGCTCCACCTGCATCACCCGCGCGCCGGTCTGGTCGAAGAGGTCGTACCGCACCGGCTGCCCGGGCAACGCCGGCGCGCCGACCCAGACGCGCTCGTCGGCCGCCGCGATCACCCGCGACGCGTCGAACGGCGGGAACTGCTCCGCCCATTCGGCCGTCCCGACCATCCGCCGGATCTCCGCCTCGGGCACCGCGTTGCCGCGGCCGAGCCCACCGTCAGGACCGCGGCCGCTCACCGGGCTCGAGGCGGCGAACTCGCGCATGAAGCGGAGCTTGTCGTCCATCGACACCGGGCGCGGCGCGACCGCGATCGCCGGGCCGCGCACCGTCGGCCGGCCGGGCATGAGGTACTCGACGCGGTACGGCGTCGCGCGCACGATGGCGACCGCGCCGCGGGGCGTCACGACCCACGCGTCCTGCGCCGCGAACCCCACGGTCGGCATCCGCGGCTGCAGCGCTGGCGAGTGGTCCTTGCGATAGCGCGTGCCCTGGATGACAGCGAACTGGCGAGGCGCGGCGTCGGATGCGGGGTCCCATCGGACCAGGCGCACCGAGTCGTCGGGCAGCGCGTTCGGCCCTTCGGACCACGAGGGGATCGCATGCAGGAACGCGCCGTTCGCGTCGATGCCCCGCACGCCGCCGCGTCCCGGCACGTCCGTGAGATGGGAGCGCACCACGCGACCATCGGGCGCGAGCACGGCGATGCGGTTGTTCCCTTCGTCGACGAGGAGCGTCGAGTCACCGCGCAGGCGATGCAACGCGCTCGGCAGCCGCACCTCACCCGGGCCGCGGCCCTGTCGCAGGACGTCGCGCGTCGCGCCGCTCGCGAGGTCGGCGAGCACCACACGGTCCTCGATCCAGTCGGCGATGAGCACGCGGCCGTCGGAGAGTTCGCGGACGCCGCGGACGGACGAGAACGGTTCGGGGAGCGTGGCGGTCGGTTGGTCGAGCTTCACGACCTGCGCCGAAGCGAGCAGAGGTGTGAGCAGCAGGATGGCGGCGAAGGCGCGCATGAGGTCTCTTGAGGTGGGCACTGGAGTTGAGACCCGGCGGATGCGCTCACCGTTGCCGCGCGGGGCGCATCTGATAGACGACGAGCACCTGCTCGCCGTCCGGTCCCTCGGTCCGCGCCCAGATGCGATCGCCGCGCGTCGCCATGAGCTCAGTCGCATGAGGCAACGCGACGCGACCCACGTACTCGCCGCGTGAGCCATCGAAGATCTCGTACGTCGTGCGCTCCCGCCATGTGAGGAGCGGTTTGCGATTGCCGGGCGGACGTGGCGGGATGTCGCGCTTCTCGGCCTTCACGTGCACCTGGACCCAGATGCGTCCGCGCTCGTCGCCGCGGACGTCACGAACGAACGGCTTCGTCTCGGGGATGGCGCCGTGCACGACCGCAGGACCGTATCGGCGATCCATCCGCCGGGACGACTCGTCCGTCCAGAGCCGCCAAGCGTCCCACTCCTCGCGCTCTTCGGGGAGATACGCTACGGGCGACGCCTCGCGCGTGAACGCGAGCGGCGCTCGCTCGCCGCCCGAACGGTCGATGTGATAGAGCGACGGCAGCGCGATCAACCGCGATCCATCCGCGCCGATCGACCACATGGTGTCCTGCGGAAGGCTCACGTAGACGCCCTCGATCGTGGAGATCGCGAACGGGCGGTTCGCGAGATCGATTCGCGATGCCGGGACGACGAGTGAGTCGACGACGTTGCCCCTGCGATCAGTCGCAACATACAGCTGCTTCTCCACGCCCCGTTCGTATCGACTCACATCCATTCGCCCCCACCAGAACCGACCCTGCGAGTCCACGTGGCGCGGGTTCGTGTGCAGATGGCTGCGCATCACACCGCGGCTCGTGCCATCGAGCCCGAAGCCGACGAAGCGCGCGCCGAAGTCCGTGACCCAGAGGATCGAGTCACCCACGATGGACATGACGTAGCACGCCGAGTACTCGGCTGGGCCCTCACCCTTGCGGCCGACCCGGGCGATGAACCGCGCGGTCGAGTCATAGAGGCGGATGCTGACATCCTGGCGGTCGCACGCATAGAACCCACGGTCGGCGCGCACGGCGATGCTGATGACCTCTCCGAACGCGTATTCCGGCGCGCCATCCAGTTCACCGATGCGCGCGATCTCGTCGAGCGCGATCGAGTCGGTCCCGATCGGGAGGAGCTCGCTGCCGGCATCCGCGATCGCGCGGGGCGGGGCGGCGTCCCCCGCGGGACCCGCGTCGGGCCGACCGCACCCGACCGCGAGTACTGCTCCAAGGACCAGCCGCATCGTGCGACGCGTGTTCGACATCCCTCGCCCAGTCCGCGGTGATTCAGTGTATTGCCTGTCCGATACAGTGCACCGGAGCATCGTGACTGTCAACGGCAATGCGGGGACCGGGAGCACTCGGCCCCAGCCCCCGCACGCGACGAACAAGTCTCTGCTTCGTCGAGCTTCCCCGACTCACATCGTCGGCTTGTTCGCCCCGATGAGCCCATTGAACACCAGCTTGAACGTCCCGGCCGGCTGCCCCCGGAACAGCGCCTCGAAGCCGATCAGTCGCACCGTCCCGCGCCCGACCGTCGCGTCAGCGGCCGCGACGCCACCGTCGAGATAGTTCTGCCCCCACGCCCAGCCGCTGCGCAGCGGCGTCGGGGAGTCGAACCACATCAGCGGCTTCACGCCCTTCGCGAGCGCGTCCGGCGAGAGCTTGAAGACCGGGCTGTTGTCGTACATCACGATCGCCCGCGTGCCCATGCCGACCGTGGCCGGCTGCTTGTTGTCGACCGCGACCTCGAGCAGCGAACCCGGGACATAGAACTTGTTGTTGCCGAGCGCGCGCGGCTCGCCGTTCGGCGCCTGCTCCACGAGGTAGTCGCTCACCGGGAGGTCGAGATGCTCGGCGATGTTGGTCGACGACCCGATCGAGATGATGATGCCGCCGCTCTCGACGAACTTCTTGATCTCGGGGATCGAGCGCTGGGCGCTGATGTTGCCGACCATGCGCCGCATCTCCGGTGGGAGTGTCGCGGTATCGGGGCCGAAGCCACCGAACCCGCCACGACCGCCACCCGGACCAGCCGCGCCCGGGGTCGGGCGCGCCGGGATCGCGCCGTCGACGAACACCAGCGCGTCGTACTTCGCGTTCAGGTTGCCGGCGTCGATGTCCGACGCGTACACGACCGAGAAGTTGAACTCGTACTGTTCGAGCAGCCAGCGCGTCCAGCCCGACGGCATGGACCCGCCGAAGCGGTCCCACAGGCCGACGCGCATGGACTTCACGGGCGTCGCGCCGGCCGCGGAGCCTGCGGTGAACGAGAGGCCGAGCTCCCGTGCGGCGCGCTCGACGATCGGCTTGCTCGTCGCGTTGTTGGTGATGATCCACGTGCCGTCGTCCTTGCGCGCGACGGACGCACCGGCCTTCAGCAGCCGGTTGACGGCGATGAACGCGTCGTTGGTCGCGCCCGAGAGCGCCCACGTGCCACCGCTCGCGACGGTGCCCGCCGAGGGCTTCACGCGGTCGAGCGGTGCGATCCGCACCAGCGGACCCTTCACGTCGTCGAGGATGCGGTCGAACTGCACGCCCATCTGCATCGCGAGGGTGTAGCCGGCGTTGTCATAGGGCGGAGTGGGCGCGCCACCCGGGACGCGGAAGTCGTCCGGATGGTCCTGCGGCTCGAACATGTCGAGCACGTGCGACCCGAACGCCTGGCCCGCGCGCACGACATAGGTGTTGGCCGGGTACTGCTTGCCGTTGTGGCTGAACGCCGCCGTGGCGCGCTCGACATCGATGCCGTTCTTCTGCAGCGCGACGATGAACCGCACCGCCGTCGGGAAGTCCGGCTGGTCGGCGGGGATGATGTAGGCGCGCGGATCGCGGCGCTCCGGCGAGTGCAGCGCGTTGTAGAGCGCCTGCGCCGCCTCACCGCTGCGGCTCTGCCCGGCGCCGGCGAAGCCGCCGCCCGCGACCGGGCCGGTGGCATTGCCCGTCTGGCGCGCGCGATTCTCGGCGGCGATCTGGTTCTCGATCGCCTCGATCCGCCGCGGCCACACGGTCCAGCTGTCCATCGAACCCTTCATGATCTGGTCGTGGCCCATCTTCCAGATGTTGAAGAGGAAGTGGTCCTTGTTGCGCGCCACGACGTCGAGCACCGCGTAGTTGGCGGTGACCGAGTAGTCCACCGACTGCCGGAACTTCCACGGACCCGGCTTGACCGGCAACGGCACGTCCGCCTGCGGGAGCTGCCGGTTGGCGACGAAGGGGATCTCCATCGGCGTCGGGCTGCCGATCGTCTCGGTGAGGAGCCCGATCATGTTGTGGAAGTACGCCGTCGTGCGGAGGCCGCCGTTCCACCACGTGGAGTAGCCGGTCGTCGAGCGCATCACCACGCCGCCCTTGTCCTCGAGCACGAAGCGGTTGTGCATTGCGCTGCCGACGATGTCGAGGCCGGTGCGGATGAGCGGATGCAGGTTGTAGTTCATCGGGTCGCGGAACGGCGGCGCGAACATCACGGTGCCGGTCGGGCCCGTCTGGTGATGGTTGTACATCACCTGCGGATACCACTCCGTGTACAGCACGCGGTTCATGTTCTCGGACTCGGGCTGCGACGAGAGGTAGAAGTCGCGGTTGTTGTCGTGCCCGATGTACTTCTGGTAGAGCCGCGGGATGTTCATGTTGCGGCGGCGCGGATCGCTCTCGCGCATGTACCAGTTGCTCACGAGCTCCATGCCGTCGGGATTGGCATGGACCATCACGATGACGAGGTCGTTGCGGAGACGCGTCGTCTCCTCGTCATCGCGCGAGACGAGCTGCCAGTTGGTCTCGATGAGCTGCTGCGCGCCAAGCACCTCGGTCGCATGCAGGCCGCCGTCGATCCAGACGATGCCCTTCCCTTCCTTCGCCAGCTGGTGCGCTTGGGCCTCGGTGACGCCCTCCGCGCGGGCGAGCTGCTCGGCGATCCGCCGGTAGCGCTCCTTGTTGCGCAGGTTCTCGGGGCTCGAGACGATCGCCATCAGCTGCGGGCGCCCCTCGGCCGTGAAGCCGATGGTGTCGAGCTCCATGCGGTCGGACTCCACCGCGAGCTTCTGCCAGTAGGCGACGAACTGCGTGTAGTTGGGGAGGACGTAGTCGGCGCCGATCTCGTGGCCGAAGAAATCCTTGGGGGACGTGAGACGCTGCTGGGCCGCTGCCGAGAGGGACAGGACCGCGGTGAGCGCCAGCGCATGACGAACGGAGCGCCAGGACATCGTGGGGTGACTCCCTGAGGTGGAGGGTGCGAACCATAGTCTACGCCTGCCGTCGCCGGTCCGCTGGACCCGTGCGGAACTCCGCCGCTCAGGGCATCTTCCACCCGCGTCCTCACCTCCCGCGACTCCCGGAGCCCTCGTGCGCCGTCCGTTCCTCGCCCTCGCCCTGCTGCTCGGCGTCACCGCCTCCCTTCACGCCCAGATCGGCCAGGACGAGTTCGCGGCCCGCCGTGCCGCGCTCGCCGACGTGATCCCCGACGGGGTGCTGCTCGTGCTCGGCGCGGGCGAGCCCAATCCCGACTACATCCCGTTCCACCAGCATCCGCACTTCTTCTATCTCACCGGCTTCGACGAGCCCGGCGCCGCGCTGGTGATGGTCAAGCAGGGCGCGACGAGGAAGTCGCTCCTGTTCGTCCGCGGCCGGAATCCCGCGCAGGAGGTCTGGACCGGCGCGCGGCTCGGCGTCGACGGCGTCCGCACGGTCACGGGTCTCGAGGGGCGCGACGCCTCGGTGCTCCGCACGGTCGTCGATTCGCTCCTCGGCAGCGGCACCACGCTGCATGTGCTCGGCGACATCGGCGCGCGGATGACGGAACGGTCGCCGCACGATCAGCTCGTTGACGCGATCGCACAGGCGCATCCGGGCCTCACGGTCGATCCGCGCACGGCGACGCGCGCGATCACGCTGCTCCGCGGCAAGAAGAGCGCCGCGGAGCTCGATCGCATCCGCATCGCGTCGGAGATCAGTGCGCGCGGGCACATGGCCGCGTTCCTGCTCGTGCAGCCGGGGGTCGCCGAGTTCGAGCTGCAGGCGGCGGCTGAGGCCGCGTGGCGCCGCGAGGGCGCGGATGGCCCCTCGTACGGCAGCATCGTGGGGTCGGGTCCGAACTCGACCACCCTCCACTACAACCGCAACGATCGCGTCGCGCAGGCCGGCGAGGTGATCGTGATGGACATGGCGGCGTACTTCGACAGCTACGCGGCCGACATCACGCGCACGGTGCCGGTGAGCGGCAGGTTCACCAAGGAGCAGCGCGACATCTACATGATCGTGCTCAACGCGCAGAAGGCCGCCGAACGGCAGGTGCGCGTGGACGGTCCGGCGCGCGCCATGACCGATTCGTCCAACGCGACGCTCGCGTCGGGACTCACCGCGGTGGGGCTGATCGAGTCACCGACCGCGACGTATGACTGCGGGACGGCCGACCAGCCGCGCAGCTGCTCGCAGCTCTCCCTCTACTACATGCACGGCCTCGGCCACGGCATCGGCCTGCTCGTGCACGATCCCGACCAGTACTCGACGACGGGGAGGATCCAGGTCGGCAGCGCCTTCACGCTCGAACCGGGCGTATACGTGCGCGGCAACCTCATGGCCATCATCCCCGACACCCCGCGCAATCGCGAGGTGAAGGCGAGGATCGGCGCGGCGGTCGCGCGTTACGCGAACATCGGCGTGCGCATCGAGGATGACTTCCTCGTCACGGCCACGGGCGTGCTCCGCCCCTCGGCCGGCGTCCCCCGCGAGATCGACGAGGTGGAAGCGGTGATGGCGAGGCCGCGGACGCCGCGCGACCCGGCGGTCGTCGAGCGCTACCGCCGCTTCAAGAGCGGCCGCCAGGCGCCGTAGGCGACGCGCCGCTGCCCCGCAGGATCCCCGCGCGCACCCGACGCGCGCGGGGCGTCGGATCGGCGATCGGCGCGATGTGCCGGTCGATCAGCGTGGTCACCTCGACGGTGACATCGACCTTGAGCATCGCCGCGCCGCGCCGCACGTCGAGCGTCATCGTCGCGCCGGGACGCCGCCCCCAGAACTCGCGCCAGGCGTCGCCGAAGCTGGGGTCGAGCGTGGAACGGCCACCGATCGCGGTGATCACGTCTTCCACGCGGAGCCCGGCGCGCGCACCGGCGCCGAGCGAGTCGATGGCGTGCACGCGCACGCCGAGCGAATCCGCCCGGAGGAGCGCGCCGAGACGCGGCTCGTTGGTGGAGTCCTCGACGATCCGCCAGCCGGCGAGGGGGAGCCACTCGGTCCACGGAAACGCGGCGCGTCCGTCGATGTAGCGCTGGTCGAACTGCCCGAACGCCCGCCCGCCGGCCGCGCGCGTCACGGCGTTCCAGAAGTCGTCGCTGGTGAATCCGCGGCCGGCCTTCCAGGTGCGCGTCCAGAGCTCGCGCATCACGTCGTCGAGCCCGCGCGCGCCATCGGATGCATCGCGGATGAGGATGTCGAGCGCGAGCCCGGCGAGCGAGCCCTTGTCGTAGTAGATGTCGGCGGTGCCGTCGGTGGTCCCGAGCCAGCTCTGGAGCGACGCATCCTCGAGCGCGATGTCCGGGACGTTCGCGACATGGTCGATCTTCCCGAGCGTCGCCGCGAGGAACCCGGCCTCGTCCGTCAGGCCGCTGCGGACGAGGGCGAGGTCGGCGTAGTAGTCGGTGATCCCCTCGCTCATCCAGAGCCATGGCGTGGGCTGCGCGCGATCGTACTGGTAGGGCGTGAGATCCGCCGGGCGCAGCCGCTTCACGTTCCACGCGTGCACGATCTCGTGCGCGTGGATGGCGACGACGAACGGCTCATCGAGGTATTCCGCGCCGACGATCGCGAGCTCGCTCTCGGTGTGCTCGAGGGCGCCCATGCCGCCGTAGCCGGAGTCGGCGACCTGCAGGACCGTGTACGACCGCCACGGCACCTCGCCGAAGAGCTGCACCACGGGTGCCGTGCTGCGGCGGAGCGCGTCCCACAGGCGCGCGCGCCGCTCGCCGGCGACGGAGCCGGCGGGATACGTCGCGAGCCGCATCCATCGTTCCGCGACCCGCATGCTGTCGAGGTCGAAACGTCCGACGAAGAACGGGTGATCGAGCAGGTCGTGCACGTCGCGCGCCATGAAGCGGTCGGCGGAGTCGCCCGGCGCCATGCCCGTCGCGACGCGCCAGCCCGGTTCGGTGCGCACCCGCACCGTGGCCTGCGTCTCCGGCCGACCTTCGACCATGAGGAACACGGTCGTGCCGTTGAAGAAGCCGAAGTCCTGACGCGTCCAGGCGCGCGCGTTGTCGAGGGTGTCGGCCTTCACACGGTACGAGAGGTGCACCTCGCCGCGCCCGTTCGGGATGATCCGCCAGGTGTCCGGATCGAGTTTGTCCCAGCGGAGCTCCCGCCCGCCCTGCGTGGCCGTGAACGCCGAGACCTGCCGGGCGAAGTTCGCGATCTCGTAGGCGCCGGGCGTCCAGGCCGCCATGGAGAGCAGCACCGGCTCGCGCCCCTCGACGCGGAAGTCGGCCGTCACGCTCAGGCTCTGCAGGAACGCCTGCTCGGCGGCGAGCGTGACCTCGAAGCGGAGCGCCGAGACCGGCGCGGAGAGCGGCGGCCGAGGGCCGGGTTGCGCGGCCGCGACGGCGGCCGACATCAGGGACATCGAGAAGGCGAGCGCGCGCGGCATGCCAGGTCGCATCGGGGAAGCCTCGGGGGTCGGTGCGGGTGACGCAAGCCACCCCGTGCCATCCGGCCCGCATCGATCGTCTTTGCCGTTGGACCCCTTCCCTCAGGCCCCACCCATGACCGCTCCGACCTCCCGTTCGCGCCCGCAGGAGAACAAGCGCCTCCACGTGGTGATGCGTGATGGCTCACTGCTCGAGGGGCTCATCCACGTCGCGGAGGACATGTCGCTCGTGACCTTCCTCGGCAGCCGGAAGGGCGGGTGGATGAACCTGATGGACGCGCGCCGGCCCAAGCTGCAGGAACCGCCCGGGCACCTCATCGTGCAGACGGACCTCGTGGTGATCGCCACCGCGCCGGACCACAACCTCAACGCCGTGAACCAGGCGGGCACCGGCCAGGGTGAGCGCGAGGTGGAGATGCACCTCATCGGCGGCAAGCGGATCCGGGGCATCATGTATCTGGCGCCCATGCAGCGCATGAGCGACTACCTCAACCAGTGCGGAAAGTTCGCGGGCCTCTCGCGCGCGGTGCTCCTGCCCGAGCGCGCCGAGCTCGGCGAGGTGGCCGTGAACGCGTCGGCCATCGCGACGGTGGCCGAGACGAAGGTCGAGACCCGGGTCGAGGCGAAGACCGAGTAGGTGCCATAACTTCCGGCATCCTTCCCTCCGGACCGATGCCGATGCCCTGCCGATCCCTGCCGCGCGCTGGCGCGCTGGCCCTGTTCCTCCTCACCACCCCGGCCCTCGTCTCGTCGCAGGCGGCACCGACCGGTGCCACGGCGCCGCGCGCCGCCACGCCCGCGGTGGTCTATGACATCCGCTTCCCCAACGCCGTGCACCGCGAAGCGGAGGTGACGGTCCAGTTCAGCGCCGTGCCGGTCGGCCCCCTGCGCGTGGGCATGGCGCGCAGCTCACCGGGCCGCTACGCGCTCCACGAGTTCGCGAAGAACGTCTACGCGGTCAAGGCGACCAACTCCCTCGGTCGGCCGCTGACCATCACGCGCGTCTCACCGCACGAGTGGGTCGTGACGGGACACACGGGCGTCGTGGTGTTCAGCTACACGCTGTACGCCGACCGCGCCGACGGCACCTACGCCGGCATCGACGAGACCCGCGCGCACCTGAACATCCCGGCGACCTTCGCCTTCGCGCCGGCCCTCGCCACGCGACCCATCGAGGTCACGTTCCACCGGCCCGATCCCGCGTGGCGGATCGCGACCCAGCTCCGGCCGACCGAGGACCCCGAGCGGTTCACGGCGCCCAACCTGCAGTACTTCATGGACTCGCCGACGCATCTCGGGCGGCTCGACGTGCGGGAGTGGACCGTGGAGAGCGGCGGACGGACACAGACGGTGCGCCTCGCGCTCGACCACACCGGAACGGCCGAGCAGGCCGCGCAATACACCGAGCTCACCAAGCGTGTCGTCAACGAGGCGGCCGCGGTGTTCGGCGAGCTGCCCGCGTTCGACTTCGGCACATACACCTTCGTGGCCTGCTATCGCAGCAACTGCGCCGGCGACGGGATGGAGCACCGCAACTCCACGTCGGTCACGTCGAGCGCGTCGCTCGCCCAGAACCAGATGGGCCTCCTCGGCACGGTCTCGCACGAGTTCTTCCATGCGTGGAACGTGGAGCGGATCCGGCCGAAGTCGCTCGAGCCGTTCGACTTCACCGAGGCGAACATGAGCGGCGAGCTCTGGCTCGCCGAGGGCTTCACCAACTATTACGGGCCCCTCATCATCGCGCGCGCGGGGATCATCACGCCGAAGGAGTATGCCCGCCGCCTGAGCGGCGCGATCAACACCATGACGACCTCGCCGGCCCGCACGTTCGCCGGCGCCGTCGGGATGTCGCAGCAGGCGCCGTTCGTCGACGCGGCCGTGTCGATCGACCCGAACAACCGGCAGAACACCTTCATCTCGTACTACACGTACGGCGAGGCGCTCGGCATCGCGCTCGACCTGACGCTCCGCACGCGCACGCCGGCCCGCACGCTCGACGACTTCATGCGCGAGATGTGGCGGCGGCACGGCAAGGCCCAGTCGCCGACGCTCGCCCCGGTGCGGCCCTACACGCTCGCGGACGCGCAGGGCGCGCTGGCGGCGGTGACCGGCGATTCCGCCTTCGCGCGCGCGTTCTTCCGCGACTTCGTCGTCGGCAGCGCGCTGCCCGATTACGCGCCGTTGCTCGACCGGGCCGGGTTCCTGCTCCGCCCCGCGCGGCCCGGGAAGGCGTGGATGGGCGACACGCGGATCTCCGCCTTCGAGGGCGAGGTCGTCGTCGCGGGACCGCCGACGATCGGCACGCCGATGTACGAGGCCGGGATGGCGGCGGGCGCGCAGATCACGCGGGTGGGCGACCGGCGGATCACGACCGCCGATGAACTCGCACGGGCGATCGGTGAACGGCGCCCCGGCGAGACGGTGCGCATCACCTGGATCGGTCGCGCGGGCGAGACCTCCGCGATGGTGAAGCTGGCGGAGGATCCGAACGTGGAAGTGGTCGCGTTCGAGGACGCCGGACGCACGCCCACGGCGGATCAGCTCGCGTTCCGGTCCGCCTGGGTGGGGAGCCGTCAGCGGCCGTGACCGGCCCGCGCGGCGCGCCGACTGGCGCCATCCCCGATGTCCCGCGAGTATCCTCGCACCGACGCTCCTCTCTCCTGGACCTGATGATGCGCTCCCTCCGTTCGCTCGCGGCGCTCGCGCTGTCCGCGATCCCCGTGCTGGCGCAATCGCCCGCGCCGCCGCCCGCCGACCTCGTCGTCACGAACGGCCGCATCTACACCGTCGACGGCGCGCGCCCGGTCGTCGACGCGATGGCCATCCGCGGCGGGCGCGTCGTCTTCATCGGTGACCGCGCCGGCGCCCGCGCGCTGACCGGCCCCGGCACGGAGACGCTCGACCTGCAGGGTCGCACCGTGATCCCCGGCATGACCGATGCCCACGCCCACGTCGCGGGGCTCGGCTCGTCGCTCCGGTCGGTCGACCTCGTCGGCACGACCTCGTACGAGCAGGTGATCGCGCGCGTCGTCGAGAAGGCGCGGACGACGCCGAAGGGTGAGTGGATCCTCGGGCGCGGCTGGGACCAGAACGACTGGGGCGACACGCGGTGGCCCTCGCACGAGGCGCTCTCGCGCGCCGTGCCGGAGCATCCCGTGTATCTCGAGCGCGTCGACGGCCATGCCGCGCTCGTCAACGCGCTCGCGCTCCAGAAGGCCGGCGTGACGCGCGGCACCGCCGACCCGACCGGGGGCGAGATCATCCGCGGCGCGCAGGGGGAGCCGGCCGGCGTCCTCGTGGACAACGCCCAGGGCCTCGTCGACCGCGTGATCCCCGCGCCCACGCGCGCGCAGGTGAAGGAGAGCATCAGGGCGGCGATCGCCGAGATGCACCGCTGGGGCCTCACCGGCGTGCACGACGCCGGGGCATCGCGGCTCGTGCTCGACCTCTACGAGGAGCTCGGCCGCGAAGGGGCCCTCGACATCCGGCTGTACGCGATGATCTCCGACGACTCCTCCACGATCGACGCGTGGATGAAGCGCGGCCCGCAGAGCGGGCTCCATGACGGCACGCTCTGGGTGCGCGCGATCAAGCTCTACCAGGACGGCGCGCTCGGCTCGCGCGGCGCGGCCCTGCTCGAGCCGTACTCGGACATGCCGTCCACCAGCGGCCTGCTCGTCTCGGCGCCGGCGCACATCAGGGGCGTCGCGACGCGCGCGCTGCGCGCCGGCTTCCAGGTGAACACCCACGCCATCGGCGACCGCGGCAACCGGCTCGTGCTCGACTCGTACGAGGCCGCGCTCAGGGCCGTGCCCACCGCCGACCATCGCTTCCGCGTGGAGCACGCGCAGATCCTCCACGCCGAGGACATCCCGCGCTTCGCCGCGCTCGGCGTGATCCCGTCCATGCAGGCCTCGCACCAGACGAGCGACATGTACTGGGCCGGCACGCGGCTCGGCGAGACGCGGCTCCGCGGCGCGTACGCGTGGCGCTCCCTGCTGGAGACCGGCACGATCATCCCCAACGGCTCCGACTTCCCCGTGGAGTACGTGAACCCGCTCATCTCGTTCAAGGCCGCGGTCTCGCGGCAGGACGCGAACGACTGGCCGGCGGGCGGCTGGTTCCCCGAGCAGCGCATGACGCGTGACGAGGCCCTCAAGTCGATGACGCTCTGGCCGGCGTACGCCGCGTTCCAGGAGGGCGAACTCGGGTCGCTGTCGGCCGGCAAGCGCGCCGACTTCGTGGTGCTCGACCAGGACATCATGCGCGTCCCCGATGCGATGCTCCCGGAGACGCACGTCGTCTCCACGTGGGTCGGGGGCCGGAGGGTCTATGAGCGGCGATGAGCAGCGGTTCAAATCGCTGGCGGTCATCCGTCTGTCGTACGTGATGGGGCCGGCGCTCTTCGTGCTCGTCACGTACCTGCAACGGCGTTCCGGGTCGCTCGGGGACGCCGCGATGCCCGCCGACAGGCTGGTGCTCCTGCGCTATCTCCACTGGGGCGTCGCCGCGTTCGCGCTCGTCTGGGCGCTGGTCTGGAAGTCGCGCGCCGAATCGGCGATGGACGCGGCGGGCGTGAGCCGCGCGCTCATCATCGGCTGGGCGCCGGGCGAGGCGGCCGCCCTCTTCGGCGGCGTCATCTACTTCGTCGGCGGCCCGGTGAGCGCCGCCGCGTTCGGCTTCGTCGCGTTCGCCGTGGTGCTCACGCTCCTGCGCATCCCGTCGGCGCGCCCTTCCTGAGATCCCCGATGCTCAAGCCCGCTGCCGTCACGTTCCTCAAGCGACTCCTCGACACGCCCGGCCCCTCCGGCTACGAGGCCGCTGCCGCGAAGGTCTGGCGCGACGAGGCATCGACGTTCGCCGCCGAGGTCCGCGCCGATGTCCATGGCAACTCGATGGCCGTCGTGAATCCGACGGGCTCGCCGACGATCATGCTCGCCGGCCACATCGACGAGATCGGCGTCATCGTCACCTACATCGACGACGACGGGTACGCGTACATCGCGCCGATCGGCGGCTGGGACCCGCAGGTGCTCGTCGCCCAGCGCATCCGGTTCCGCGGACGCGACGGCGACGTGATCGGCGCCGTGGGGAAGAAGCCCATCCACCTCATGAAGACCGAGGACCGGGAGAAGGCGTCGAAGATGACCGACCTCTGGGTGGACATCGGCGCCACGACGCGCGCGCAGGCCGAGGCGGTGCTCTCGATCGGCGATGCCGGCGTGATCGACTCCCGCGCGCTCGACTTCCCCAACGACCGGATCGTCTCGCGCTCGATCGACGACCGGATCGGGGCGTTCGTGGTGCTCGAGGCCCTGCGCCGCTACGCCACCGCACCGGGCGATGCGAGGGTCGTCGCCGTCGCGACGACGCAGGAGGAGATCGCCTACCACGGCGGCGGCGCGCGCGTCGCCGGCGAGCAGGTCGCGCCCGCCATGGCGATCGTCGTCGACGTCACGTTCGCGACCGACCATCCCGGCATCGAGAAGAAGGAGCTCGGCGACTCGAAGCTCGGGAGCGGTCCGGTGCTCACCCGGGGCTCGGTGGTCTCGCCGGTCGCGTTCCGGATCGTGCGCGATGCCGCCGAATCCCTCCGCATCCCCTACACGCTGCACGCGGCCGGCCGCGACACGAGCACCGATGCCGACGCGATCCACCTCGCACGCCACGGCGTCGCGACGGCGCTGCTCTCGTTGCCCAACCGCTACATGCACTCGCCCAACGAGATGGTGAGCCTCATCGACGTGGACCACGCGGCGTCACTCATCGCCGGCGCGTGCCGCGCCGTCGGCGCGGGCACGGACTTCACGGCTCGCTGACGGCCGCCACGCTCTGGGTCGTGGGCCGGCGTCGCGCGTGTGCGACGAGGCGCATGGAGGCCTGACGGACCTCGCGGTCCCGGTCGTCCCGGAGCACCTGCACCGCCGCCATCGCCTGCGGCGTTCGGATGGCCACGAGCGCGATGCAGGCCTGGATGCGGAGCGCCGCGAGATCGCGCTGCGGGTTGGTGCCGCCCCCCTGCGCCACCTGGATCAGCATCGGCACCGCCTCGGCCGTCCCGATCGCGCCGACGGTGTCGACCACCGCGAACAGCACTTCGCGGTCGGGCTCGCTCTTGAGCAGCGGTTCGAGGAGCGGCAGCACGCGCGCCTCGCGGCGCGCGCCGAGGGCCGTGACGGCCCGCAGCCGCACCATCGGCGACTCGTCCCCGAGGGCGAGCGCGAGCGAGGTGAACGCCTCCTCGCCCTCGAGCTTCGCGAACGCGGCCACGACATCGCGCCGGGTGCGCGCATCGGGATGGTCGAGCGCCCCGTCGAGCGTGCGCTCGCTCTCGGCGCCGCGCAGCGCGCCGAGGATCGCGATCGCCTGCCGCGCGACGAGCTCGTTCGGATGCGTGAGCTGCGCCCGCAGCGCCTCGTGTGCGCGGGGCAGCCCGCGCAGGCTCTCCAGGCACGCCGCGAGTGCCGCACCGTCGGCGGCGCAGGCGATCTCGTCGATCATCGCCTCCGCGCCATCCACGCCGAATCGGTAGAGCGCCGCCTGGAGCCGCTCTGTCGCCAGCGCATCCCCGGCGCGCGCGTGACGGAGCGTCGCGAGCTGCCGCAGCAGCACCGGCCGGGCGAGGCGGCGCACGGCATGGTTGAAGGCCTGCCGCGGCCCGTCGGTGCCGTCGCGCTCGAGCTGCACGAACTCGATCGCGATGAGCGCGGCGACCCCCTCGACGAGGTCACCCTGCCGACCCTGCCGGAAGGCGAGGTCGCAGAACGAGACCATCAGCTCGAGGGCGTGCGTCAGGCGCTTGGGCTCCTCCGCGTGCTGCAGCGCGGTGATGGCCGAGGCGAGCGTCGGGTTGCTCGCCTCGGGCACGGCGAGCGGCGCCACCAGCCGCACCGGCGCGTCGCGCGCTTCCGGTGGGGCAGGCACGACGGGCTGCGCGACGGATGGCGTGACGGGTGGCGTGACGGGTGGCGTCACGGCGGGCGTCACCGGCGGCGTCACGGGTCGCGTGGTCGACGGCGTGGGGCCGGTGAGGCGTGCCGGCGCGACCAGCGGCACCGGCTCGACGGGCGGCGCGCTCCGCGCGCGCAGCCGCCGCGGGAGCGCCTTCGTGTCGAGCACCGCCGCGCGCGAGGCGAAGCGCGCGACGGGATCGCCGTCGCCCGGCGACGCCGCGAGCAGGCGCGCCAGGTCGAGCAGGTCGGCCTGCGACGCGCGCGGGGTCACGCCGAGCTCCTCCACCCCGTACGCCGCGAACCGTCCCGCGAGCACCGGCGCGTCGAGCGGGCTGCCATCGACGCTGAGCACACCGTCCACGCAGGCGAAGGTCACCCCGCCGCTCTTCGCCGCCTCGACCACGCGCTTCGCCGCGTCGCGCAGCTCGCCGCCCGCGGTCGGCTGTTCGACCGCGAGCGCGACGAGCGCCGCGAAGCGCGTGACGAGCTCGGGGTTGGAAGGGGTGGTGGTGTCGGTCATCGCTGCTGGTGAGCGTGTGCGTGCCCGCATTAAGATACGCCCGAGTGTCGCCGCACGTCCGCTCGCCCCCCGACGCCGGAGTCCCGCTGCCGCTGCACGCCTGGTCGAGCGCCCGGTACGGGATCGCGCTCCCGGAGGGGCACCGCTTCCCCATCGCGAAGTACTCCCTCCTCCGCGACGCGGTGGTCGCCGAGGGGATCGTGCGCGCGGACCGGCTGCACGACCCCGCGCGCGCGCCGCTGGACGCCGTGCGGCGCGCCCACGACGCCGACTACCTCGACCGACTCGTGCGCGGCACCATGCCCGCGGCCGAGCAGCGCGTCCTCGGGTTCCCCTGGAGCGAGGGGCTCGTCGAGCGGTCCTTCCGCGCGAGCGGCGGCACGCTCGAGGCCGCGCATCACGCGCTCCGCGACGGTATCGCGATGAACCTCGCCGGCGGCACCCACCATGCCTTCGCCACGCACGGCGAGGGGTTCTGCGTCCTCAACGACGTGGTGATCGCGCTCCGCGCCCTCCGAGCCGAGGGCCGCATCCGCCGCGCGGCGATCATCGACCTCGACGTGCACCAAGGGAACGGCACGCACGCGCTCCTCGGCGGCGACGAGGACAGCTTCACCTTCTCCATGCACGGACGACGCAACTACCCGTTCCGGAAGGTCGCCGGCCGGCTCGACGTCGAACTCGAGGACGGCACCGAGGACACGGAGTACCTCGAACGGCTGTCGGATCACCTGCCCGCCGTGCTGAATGCCTCGCGTCCGGATCTCGTCTTCTATCTCGCGGGTGCCGATCCGCACGAAGGCGACACCCTCGGCCGGCTGCGCCTCACGTTCGACGGGCTTCAGCGCCGTGATGCGATCGTCCTCGAGTCGGCGCGCGCCATCGGCGTGCCGGTGGCGATCGCCATCGCGGGCGGCTATGGTCGGGACATCCACGACACGGTGCGCGTCCACCTCAACACGGCGCGCGTCGCGCGCGACTTCCTCGCCTGACGGATCCCGTGCCCCCCATCCCGCCCCCGCAGGCCGACGGCCACACGACCACGACCCCGGTGCCGCTCTACTGGTGCCGCTATGCACCGCGCGCGCCGTTCAGCCGGCTCGTGGTCCTGCACGGCGGACCGGGCGCGCATCACGACTACCTGCTCCCGCAGATGCTCGACCTCGCGAAGGAGCGGGACTGCCTCTTCTACGATCAGCGCGGCGGGGGACGCTCCAGGACCGACGACCGCGCCCCCGTCACGTGGCGGACGCACGTCGACGACCTGGCCGCCGTGATCGCCGAACTCGCCCCCGGCCCGCTCACGCTCGTCGGGTACTCGTGGGGTGCGCTCCTCGCGATGCTGTACGCGATTGAGGTGCACGCCGGTCGGGTCGACGGACCGGCACCGGTGCGGCTCGCGCTCCTCGACCCGGCGCCGGTCTCGCGCGCCATGCGCGACCGGTTCGAGGCGGAGTTCGCGGCACGGCAGGCTGGCCCGGCCATCACCGCGATGCGCGACGCCCTCGCCGCGAGCGGCCTCCGCGAGACGGATCCCGGTGCCTACAAGCAGCGCACGTTCGAACTCGGCGTGGCGGGCTACTTCGCCGATCCCGCACGGGCGCGCGACCTGACGCCGTTCCGCGTCACCGGTCGCGTCCAGCAGTCGGTCTGGGAATCGCTCGGCGACTTCGATCTCGTGCCCGCCCTGCGTGACCTTCGCGTCCCCTCGCTGGTCGTACATGGAAGGCAGGATCCCATCCCGCTGGCCTCGGCTCAGGCCGCTGCCGCCGCACTCTCGGCGCACGGTCGATGGCTGGACGACTGCGGGCACGTCCCGTATGTGGAGCAGCCGCAGGCGCTCTTCTCCGCCCTGCGGGAGTTCCTGTACGACACCGAATCCCTCGTTCGCACCTGAGATGTCCCAGCACGACGAGATCATCCAGCCGCACGTCGGCATCATCGAACACGGCGGACACCGCTACTCGGTGTCGGTCCGGATCGTGTGGGACGGGATCGAGTACGTGGGCCGGCTGTGGTTCGCCGACGAGGGGTGGGACGACCTCGGCATCCCCGACCGCGGCGCGTTCCCCGGCAGGACGCGGGAGGAGGTCATCGCGCAGGCCAAGCGGCTCACCGAACCGGACCTGGTGAAGCGCTACAAGCGCGCGCTCGCCGAGAAGCGGCGCTACGCCGGGCTGCGCAAGCACACCGAGGAGATCCTGGCCAAGATCCGCTACCTGAACCAGGTCGCGGTCTCGATGCGTGCCGGGCTGCTCGACGTGGACGGGGCCGCCCAGGAGATCGACCTCACGGAGCAGCAGCTCCATGGGCTGATCGGCGAGCTCGGCAAGCACGCCGGCGTGGAGCAATGAGGTAGGCTCCCGGTCAGCGGCTTATCTTTCCCGCTGACGTATGGACACCCGCTCCGCCGCCCACCTGCTCCACGAGATCGTCGCCCTGCTCGAGCTGCAGGGCGAGGACCCCACCATCCCTGCGCCGTATGCCGACGCCGCCCGGGCGCTCGCGGCGGCCGACGCGCAACCGGTCGCGGACCTCCTGCGCCGGGACAAGCGCCGCTTCGCCCCTGAGGTCCTCGAAGTCCTCGACGAGCTGCGGTCGACCGGCGAGTCCACCTTGCTCGACCGGCTGCGCGAGTCGACGCCGGAGGGACTCTTCGAGATGATGCGCGTGCCGGGGCTCGGGCCCTCGCGCATCCGGCGGATCCACGAGGGGCTCGGCATCGACACGTTGCAGGAACTCGAGGAGGCTGCGCGCGAGGGCCGCCTCGCCAAGCTCCCGCGCTTCGGCGCGCGGACCGCCGAGCAGGTGCTCCGCGGCATCGCGTGGCTGAAGGAGAGCGGGGCGCAGGTGCTCCTGCCGCACGGCCGCGCCGAGGCCGAACGACTGCTCGCGATGGTGCGCCGGCAGGCGGGCGTGCTGCGCGCCGAGATCGCGGGCGGCGTGCGGCGGCATTGCGAGACGGTGCGCGAGATCGAGATCGTCGCCGCGTGCGCGCGCGCGCCGGAAGCGGTCGCGGCCGCGCTCGCCCGCGCACCCGGTGTGCGCGACTCCATGGGCAGCGGGACGCGCGAGGTCGCCATCCGCTACGACGACGGCATCCGGCTGGTGCTCCACGCGGTCCCGGCGGAGGAGTTCATCGTCACGTGGTTCCGCGCGACGGGCGCCGAGGCGCATGTGCAGGAGGTCGTGGCGCGCGCCGCGCGCCGCGGCCTCGCGCTCGGCGCACACCACCTGCGCCGCGCCGACGGGTCCGCGGTCGAGCTCGCCGACGAGCCGGCGCTGTACGCGGCGGCCGGCCTCCCGTTCCTGCCGCCGGAGCTGCGCGAGGGGCTGGGCGAGGCCGCGGCCGCGCACGACGGGACGCTGCCCAGACTGATCGAGCCGGGGGACATCGCGGGCGTGTTGCATTGCCACTCGCAGTATTCCGACGGCGGCGCCACCATCGCCGAGCTCGCGGCAGCCGCGCGCGCGCGCGGCTGGTCCTACCTCGGCATCAGCGACCACTCGCAGTCGGCGTTCTATTCGGGCGGCCTCACCGTCGAGACGCTCCAGCAGCAGCACGACGAGATCGACGCGATCAACGCGAGCTTCTCCGACTTCCGCGTGCTCAAGGGTGTCGAGGCCGACATCCTGCCCTGCGGCAGGATCGACTATCCGGTTGAGGTGCTCGACCGGTTCGACTACGTCATCGCGAGCGTGCACTCGCGGTTCGGCATGAACGAGGCGCAGATGACCGAGCGGGTGCTCAAGGCGCTCGACGACCCGCACATGGCCATCCTGGGCCACCCGACGGGACGGCTGCTCCTCACGCGCGAGCCGTACGCGATCGACATGGAGGCCGTGATGGCCCGCGCGGGCGAACTCGGCGTGGCCATCGAGCTCAATGCCGACCCGCACCGCCTCGACCTCGACTGGCGCCTCGCGCGGTCGGCGGGCCGGCACGGCGCGCGGATCGAGATCGGTCCCGACGCCCACTCCGTCGACGGCCTCGACAACATGGCGCTCGGCATCGGGATGGCGCGCAAGGGCTGGCTGACCGCATCCGACGTGATCAACACGCGACCGGCCGGCGAGCTCGTCGCGTTCGCGACGCGGCGGCGCGCGGCGCGCGCGGCCGTGTGAGTCGCGTGGCGGCGAAGCAGCGGACGCGCCCGGCGGGCAGGCGTGCGGCGGCGAAGAAGGCCACGGTCCGACGCCGGGCGCTCCGCGGCGCCGCGCTCCGTGCCCACGCACGGGAGATCCAGCATCGCCTCGCGGCCGAATACCCCGAGGCGCACTGCGAACTCGACCACCGCGACCCGTTCGAGCTCGCCGTCGCGACCGTCCTCTCGGCGCAGTGCACCGACAAGCGGGTGAATCTCGTCACTCCCGAGCTGTTCGCGCGCTGGCCTGATGCCCGGGCGCTCGACGCGGCGCCCCTCGGCGCGCTGGAGGAGGTCATCAGGAGCACCGGCTTCTTCCGCAACAAGGCGAAGTCGCTCAAGGGGCTCGCGCGGAAGCTCGTCGAGGAACACGACGGCGAGCTGCCGCGTACCATGGAGGCGCTCACGGCCCTCCCCGGCATCGGCCGCAAGACGGCGAACGTGGTGCTCGGGAACGCCTTCGGGCAGAACGAAGGCATCGTGGTCGATACGCACGTGGCGCGCCTCTCCGCGCGCTTCGGCCTCACCAGGGAGACGGACGCGGTGCGCATCGAACGCGCGCTGATGCCGCTCTTCGAGCGCGACACCTGGGCCCAGCTCTCCCACCTGATGATCTGGCATGGACGCCGCACCTGCGACGCCCGCAAGCCGAAGTGCAACGAATGCGTGCTCGTCGACATCTGTCCCTCCGCCGCTCCCTGAACCCCACCCCCGTGCATCCCAGCCCTCCGCCCGCACGCGCGCGCACCGGTCCGCTCGCCACTCCGCTCACCGCGACGCTCGCGCTCGTCCTCGCCAGCGCGCTGTTCGCCGCCTGCGCACCCAAGCCGCCGGTGACGACCGCGCCGCAGCTGTTGGCGCCGCCCGCCGACCCCTGCGTGCTCGCGCGCGAGGACGCCGCGCTCAACCCGCGACTCGACGTGGAGCGCGTCCCTACCCCGGTGAAGATGGACCCCGCGCCCATCAAGACCCCCGTCCCGCGGACCGTCATCCGCGCGAGCCGCGGCACGTCCATCCAGGCCGAGGTGAAGGTCGATACCCTCGGCAAGCCGGACATGGCGACCTTCACCATGCTCGAGACGCCACACACCTACTACACGACCAACCTGAAGGCCGCCGTCGCGAAATGGACCTTCGAACCGGCGCTCCGGAACGGGTGCAAGGTGGCGCGTTTCTACAAGTTCACCGTGAACCTCGGCCCCCGCCCCCGGTAGGCAGTCCCGCCGGCGGCGGATAGATTGCGAGTCTGGTCGTCTGTCATCCGCCATCTGCCATCTGCCATCTCGCCCATGAAAACCGCCACGTTCGAGACCAACAAGGGCACCATCGTCGCCGAGCTCTACGAGAAGGACGCGCCGGGCACGGTCGCGAACTTCGAGAAGCTCGCGAACGACAGCTTCTACGACATGATCCGCTTCCACCGCGTCATCCCCGAGTTCGTCGTGCAGGGCGGCTGCCCCAACGCGAAGATCGGCGGCACGCCGAAGGGCCCGCCGGGCACCGGCGGTCCGGGCTGGCAGATCAAGTGCGAGACCAAGGGCAACCCGCAGACCCACAAGGTCGGCGCGCTCTCCATGGCCCATGCCGGCAAGGACACCGGCGGGTCGCAGTTCTTCATGGTCCTGTCCGAGGCCAACACGCGCCACCTCAATGGCGTGCACACCGTCTTCGGCCAGATCACCAGCGGACTGGACGTGATGAACAAGCTGACCGACAAGGACCACATGATCTCCGTCCGCGTCGCCTGAGGGCGCAGGCAGCGCCGCTCGGACCTCCATCCGTCATCCTTCCACCTTCTGCATAGGGCTCCCCCCATGACCGCTGGCACCCCGATGACCGGCCGCGACACCGCCGCCGCCTTCAAGGGCCTCATCCTCGGCGCCATCTTCGTCGCCATCGTCGTCGTGAGCATCACGATGCTCACGAACCGCAAGTTCGCGAGCCACGAAGGCGCCGCCGCAGCCGAGACGCATTGATGTGACGACGCCGATGATGGCGTCGGCCGAGCGCCCCGCGCCCCCCTCGGGGCTCGGGGCGCTTCCGTTCCCGATGCGCGACGCGGTCATCCCGGGGCTGACGTTGCTCGCGGTGATCGCGGGCATGGTGATGCACGCCGTGCCCGCCGTCGACCCGTGGGCGCCGGCGTTCCTCATGGGCGCACTCGTGCTCCTCGGCGCGCCCGTCGTGTTCGGCACGCTCAAGGGCATGCTCCGCGGCGAGTTCGCCGCTGACGTCGTCGCGATGCTCGCCATCGTCACGGCGGCCGTGCTCCGCGAGCCGTTCGCCGGGCTCGTGATCGTCCTCATGCAGACGGGCGGCGAACTGCTCGACGCATACGCCGAGGGTCGCGCCTCGAACGCCGTGCGCGAGCTCGAGGCCGCCGCGCCGCGCATCGCCCATCGCGTGCGCGGGACGCTGGTCGCCGACGGCGTGGAGGACATCGCGGCGGAGCTCGTCGCGATCGGCGACCGGGTGCTCGTGCGCCCGGGAGAGATGGTCCCGTGCGACGGCGAGGTGGTCGAGGGCGCGAGCGCGCTCGACACGTCGCGCATCACGGGCGAGCCGCTCCCCGAGCACGTCGGACCGGGCGCGCACGTGCGGTCGGGCGTGGTGAACACGTCCTCGCCGCTCGTGGTGCGGGCGACCGCGCGGGCGAGCGAGTCGCTCTACGCGCGCATCGTCGAGCTGGTCCGCACCGCGCAGCAGGAGAAGGCGCCCATCCAGCGCCTCGCGGACCGCTGGGCGGTCCTGTTCACGCCGATCACCCTCGCGGCGTGCGCCGTCGCGTGGCTGGCCTCCGGTGATGCGTCGCGCGTGCTCGCGGTGCTCGTCGTCGCGACGCCCTGTCCGCTGCTGCTCGCGACGCCGGTCGCGGTGATCGGCGGGATCAACCGCGCGGCCCGTCGGCAGGTCATCATCCGCAACGGCGCCGCGCTGGAACTCCTCGCGCGCGTCGACACCGCCGTGTTCGACAAGACCGGCACGCTCACGCACGGCCGACCGGCCGTGACCCGCGTCGAGGGGTTCGCCGGGGCCGATCCCGACGAGCTCCTCCGCTTCGCGTCCGCCATCGAGATGGGCAGCGGACACCTCCTCGCGCGGTCGGTCGTGGACGAGGCCGGTGAACGGCGGCTTCCCATCCCGCCGGCGTCGGCGATCGTCGAGCACTCGGGACGCGGCGTCACGGGCTCCGTCGAGGGACGCCGCGTGAGCGTCGGCAACCGCGCGCTCGTGGCGGCCGAGCACCCCGCCGCACGTGCCGTGCTCGAGGCGAACGCCCCCACGGCGAACGGCGGCCTGCGTGCCTACGTCGCCGTGCAGTCGGCCGACGGTCGGGTCGATGCGGGCGTGATCACCTTCGGCGACCGGCTGCGCGCGGACCTCGAGCCGTTCATCGCGCGGCTCACCGCCCTCGGCCTCACCCGCACCGTGCTGCTCTCCGGCGACCACGCCGAGAACGTCGCGCCGGTCGCCGCCACGCTCGGCATCACCGAGGCGCGCGGCGACCTCCTCCCCGGCGACAAGGTCCACGCCGTGAAGGAGCTCGAGGCCTCCGGTCGGCGCGTCCTGATGATCGGCGACGGCACCAACGACGCCCCCGCGCTCTCCGCGGCCACCGTCGGCGTCGCGCTCGCCGCGCACGGCGGCGGGATCTCCGCCGAGGCCGCGGGGGTGGTCCTCCTCGCCGATGACGTCACGCGCGTGGAGGATGCAGTGCGGATCGGTCAGCGCGCGATGCACATCGCGCGGCAGAGCATCGTCTGGGGACTGGGACTCTCCGCGACCGCGATGGTCGTCGCCGCGCTCGGCTACATCCCGCCGACGGTGGGCGCCCTCATCCAGGAGGCGATCGACGTGGCGGTGATCCTGAATGCCCTTCGCGCGGCGCAGGGTCCTCGTGCAGGATCCGCATCGCCGGCGTAGTCAGGTCGTCGAACTGCCCGCTGCGCGCGGACCAGGCATACGCCCACACGAACGCGATCACCATCGCGATCGCCAGCGGGACCAGCACATAGAGCACGCTCATGCGACGCTCCGTGAAGGGGGCGTGAACGTCCGGCTCCGCCACGCGCCGAGGATCGCGGTCACCGAACTCACGGGCATCAGGATCGCCGCCACGATCGGATCGAGCGCGCCGAGCATCGCCAGCGTGACCGCGGTGGCATTGTAGGCGAGCGCGATGAGCATGTTGCGACGGATCACGCGCGTCGTGCGGCGCGCGCCGTCCAGCAGGTCGCCCAGTGCGGCCACGCCGCCCGCGGCCAGATAGACGTCCGCCGCCGCCATCGACGCCTCGGCGCCGCCCCGCACCGCGATGCCGACCGTCGCCGCCGAGATGGCGGCCGCGTCGTTCACGCCATCCCCCACCATGACCACCGGACCCGCGGCGCGCGCGGCGATCACCGCCTCGCGCTTCCGCTCCGGTGTCGCGCCGCCCTCCTGCTCCCCCGGGGCGAGCCCGAGCGACGCGGCGACGTGCGCGACCACCGGCGCGGCATCGCCGCTGAGGATCCGCACCCGCCAGCCGGCGTCGCGCATCGACTGCACCGCGGCGCGGGCGTCGGGACGCAACGGATCGCCGAACGTCGCGCGGCCGGCGACCGCGCCGTCCACGGAGACGAGGACGGTCGTCCGTGCCGACGCGTCGGCGTCGGCGCGCCCAAGCACCCATGAGGGGCGCCCCACACGCACCACGCGCCCGCCGACCTCGGCTTCCACGCCGAGGCCCAGTGTCTCGCGCACCGACGTCGCCTCGACCCGCGCGACGTCGCCGCCATCGCCTGACGCGGCGGCGCCCTCGCCCCACGCAGCGGCGAAGGCGGACGCCACCGGATGCCGCGACGCGCGCTCCGCCGCGAGCACGAGCGGGCGCACCGCGTCGTCGCCGTCCCACGCCTCCAGCGCGAGACGACCCTCGGTGAGCGTCCCCGTCTTGTCGAGGAAGAGCGTGCCCTTCCCCGTGAGGGCCTCGAGCGCGTGCCCGCCCTTGATGAGGATCCCGCGCGCCGCCGCGCGGCCGATCGCGACCGTGAACGCGAGCGGGGTGGCCATCGCCAGCGCGCAGGGGCAGGTGACGACGAGCAGCGCGATCGCGTGGTCGATGCCCGCGACCGCGTCGCGCGTCCACCAGAGCGCGACGGTCGCCGCCGCGAGCGACAGCGCGGCGGCGATGAACCATCCCGCCATGCGGTCGGCGAAGAGCACCACGGGTGCCCGCTCGCGCGCGCCCTGTTCCACGTCGCGCAGGAGCCGTCCCAGCCGGCTGTCGGCTCCGGCCTGCTCGACGCGCACGACGAGCGTCGCGCTCAGGTTGATCGTGCCGGCGAACACCGGAGCGCCGGCATGCACCGCCGTCGGCCGCGACTCGCCGGTGAGCAGCGCGAGATCCATCGCCGAGTCGCCGCGCTCCACCACCCCGTCCGCGGCGAGCGTGTCACCGGCGCGCACCTCGAGCGACATCCCTGGCATCACCGCCTCGGTCGGGATCTCGCGCACGGCGCCGGTCGCCGGGTCGAGCAGACGCGCCGTCGCGGGCGCGAGCGCGCCCAGCAACGCCGCCGCATCGGCCGCGCCGCGCTGCGCGCGGTGCTGCAGATAGCGCCCCACGAGCAGCAGCAGGATCAGCGTCGCGACCGCATCGAAGTACACCGGTCCCGCGTCGCGCGCCGTGTTCACCGCGCCCTGCACCACCCCCGCGCCGAGCGCGATCGCGATCGGCACGTCCATGTGCAGCCGTCCGAGGCGCACCGCGTGCCAGGCGCTCGTGAAGAACACCCGGCCCGGCCAGGCGACCGCGGGCACGACGAGCACGAGGCTCATCCACCGGAAGTAGCGCGCGAACTCCGCCTCGATGCCGCCGAAGAGCCCGCTGTACAGCGCGAGCGAGATCGCCATCACGTTCATCGCGATCGCCCCCGCCACGCCGATGCGCAGCAGCATCGTCCGTTCCTCGGCCCGGCGCGCCTCGTCGGCGCGACGGCCGCGGTACGGGTGCGGACGATATCCGAGCTGGTCGAGCGTCCGCGCCAGCGCGCTCAGCGAGGTGCGCTGCGGATCCCAGGTGAGGCGCGCGAGCGCGCGGGTCACGTCGAGCTCGGCCTGGATCGCGCCGGGCACCGCCATCGGCATGCGCTCCACCAGCCACACGCACGACGCGCAATGGACGCCCTCCAGATAGAGCGCGATCTCCGAGAGGCCATCGGCGCGCTCGCGGACGTGCGCCGCGTGGAACGCCGCATGGTCGAACTCCGCGAAGCTCCTGTCGCTCGCGGCGACACGCGCGGCGCGGCGGTCCGGCAGCGAGTAGAAGCCATCGAGGCCGCTCTGCCGGATGATGGCCGCGGCGGTCTCGCAGCCGGCGCAGCAGTAGGTCGCGCCGTCGACCAGCCGCGCGTCGCCCGGCGCGGCGTCGAGGCCGCAGTGCGCACAGGTCGCCGCGAGCGCGGCGGCACCGAGCGGCAGGTCAGCGGTGGTCGTGTGCGCCATGCGCGCCTCCCGTCAGGCGCGGATTCGTCACCACGCCGGTCGTCCCGGCCGCGGACAGCGGCGCGGCATGCGCGTGCGGAACGAAGCGACCGGCCACCGTCATGGCACCGAGCACCACGAGCACGATCGCGGTGAAGGCCGGCAGGTGCTTCCGTGCCGGCCCGAGCAGCCGCTGCGCGCCCAGCCCGACGGCGGCCATCATCGGCACGGTGCCGGTCCAGAAGGCCGCCATCACCACCGCCCCACCCGGCGCGCTGCCCGCCGCCGCCGAGGTCGCGACGAAGGCGTAGAGCCAGCCGCAGGGGAGCGCCGCGGTGAGCACCCCGAGCGCGAGTCCACGCGCGACCGGCGGGTACGTGCGCACCGCGCGCACACCGCGCGCCATCGCGGCGGCGAGCGCGGGCGGGACCGCGACCGCCGGCAGTCGCACGCCGAGCGTCCCGAGCAGCGTGGTGAGGCCCCAGAGCATGAGCA
>CAYXGS010000040.1:0-28231 GCA_964464585.1 uncultured Gemmatimonas sp.
AGGCCGCCGGGGCGGAGCCCAGCGCCGCGGTGCAGGCCTCCATGGACGAGATGCGCGCGGACTACGAGCATCAGCTCGACGCGCGCTACGCCGGCGCCCGCGGCTACATCGACGCGATCGTGTATCCCGAGGACACGCGGACCGCGCTCGCGATGGCGCTGCGTGCCGCGTGGCAGAACCCGGGGCCGCACCTCGGGCCGTACGTCATCCCCGCCGGGATCACGCCGCCGCGCTGAGCCAGTGGCCGGGTGGTCACCGCCCCAGCCAATGGCTCCACTTCACGGTCACCACGTTGGTGCCGCCGTCGCCGAAGAGCGCCCCGGTCTGTCTCGTGAGATCGAACTCCCCGAGCTCACCGGCCGCGTCGCGCCGCTGCGACCACACGACGAAGAGGGTAGAAGACGGCCGGTACTCCCAGCGCAGCACCGCGTTGCTGCGGAACTCGCCCACCGAGAAGTCCGGATCGTCGATGATCACGGCCTGGGCGCCCTGGCCGAGCCGGATCCGCCCGTCGGCGAGCGTCGTGCGGTCGGCGCCGGAGAACCGCGCGAGCCGGTCCCCCCAGTGCGCCGCGCGCGGTGACGCCACGGCGGAGAGTCCCGCGTACCGGCCCGCCGCGAGGAACGGCTGCGCATGCAGCTGCACAGTCAGCCCGGGGGTGAATGCGTAGTCGAGTCGCGCGGTGAGCGAGGTCGTCACCTGCTTGAGGTCGCCGACGATGTACCGCGTCGCACCGCCGGCGCTGCGCGTGGCGACGTACTGCCACGGGTTCCTGTTGCGCGAGAGGAACGGTCCGACACTGAGGTCGGTGCGCGTGGACGGGCGCACCGTGAGCGTGGGGGCGATGTTGTGCACCCAGCCGTCGGTCCCCGGCGAGCGCAGGTAGAAGTGGTTGATGGCGCCCGAGACGCGCCGGCGCGGGTCCGACTCGACCCTCAGCCAGAGCGACGCGCGACGCGGGACGAGGAACGCCGGGCCGCCGCGCAGCAGTTGCGTGGAGAGCGCAGGGGCGTCGACCCGCGCCTCGGCCATGACGGTCTCGAAGGAACGCAGCTGCGCCTGCGCGTAGAGGATCGCGCCGGCGAGGGTGCGCTCGCCCGACGTGGTGGTCTGGTGGAAGGTGTTCAGCCACACGCTGCGGCTCCGGGTCCGCGCGCCCGCGCGGAAATCCACGAAGCCGAGCCAGCCGCCGGCGTGGATCACGTCGGCGCGGGGGACGAATCCGAGGTCGTTGGCCTCGAAGCCGGGGGTCTTGAGCGATCCCGCGACGCCCATCCGCCATCGGCCGCCGGCCTGCTTCGCCACGCTGAGCGACGCCGCCGCACCAGCCAATGAGTTCGCGGACGAGTCCACTCGAAGGTAGGGCGCATCGGGTCGCTGGAAGCCGTGCGTGATGTTGCGCTGCGTGGCGATCATCGCGGCGCGGCTGCCGCGCACCTGGCTGCCGATCAGCGTGCCTTCGATGGTCCACTGCCGCCCGGCGAAGCGGCGTCGCGCCGTGAGGCCGCCGACGTAGGCGGCATCACGAAGCGCGTCGAGCCCGGTGTTCGCGAGCCGTCGATCGGTCGCCGTCAGGATCATGCCGAGCGTCCCTTCGCCGCCGGCGATGTCCTTCGCGATGCGCGCGACGCCGTAGTGGGTCATCGGCTCAACGACGGTGCGTGACGAGGTGAGCGACGTGTCCGCCCAGCGCACCGACATCTCGTCGGCGAGGCTGGAGAGCACACCGATCGACCACCCGGTGGCGGTCTTCCCCGAGAGCTTCAGCGCGCCGAGCAGCCGCGTGTCGCGCGCGGCCTCACGGAACTCCGCCGCGTCCGGCAGCGATCCCTGCGGCGCCCGGCCGATGCGGCGCGAATAGAACAGCTGGTCCTGCCCGCTCACCCAGCCCTGCGCGGAGATCGGCTGCAGGAAGATGTCGCTCCCCTCGGTGAAGAACGGACGTCGCTCGGCGAAGAAGTTCTCGACGCCGCTGAGGTTCACGATGCTCGGGTCCGCCTCCACCTGGCCGAAATCGGGCGAGAGGGTGCCGGTGAGTGTCAGGTCCGACGTCACCCCGAGCTTGAAGTCGATGCCGAGCCGCGGCGCGGTGGCGTCCTGGCGGAAGAACGGATCGCCGGGCCGAACCGCCGCATGCGTGAGTTCGACCGCGCTGAACGGCATGGCTTCGACCCGCCGCAGGCGCGCGGGCGGCTGCACGCCGCGCAGCGTGCCGAACCGGGAGACGAAGCCGCCGAGATCCGGCATGCTCGGCGACCAGCTCGATCGCTCCGAGCGCCGCGCGAGGTCGCGCGCGAACTGGATGCCCCATTCGGCCCCCTCGCCGGCGGAGAACCGGAGTTGCGAGAGAGGGATCCGGAACTCCGCCGTCCAGCCGAGCGAGTCCCGCGAGACGGCGGCATCCCAGACCGCGTCCCAGCCGAGGTCCTCGTTGAACTCCTGGTCGCCGGTGATGTAGCCGTCGCGCTTCACGCCGGCCGGGTTGACCGCGAAGCGGAACGCGGTGCGCTTGTCGTTGTAGCTGTCGAGGATCACGTGCGCCCAGTCGGAGTATCCGACGAGGTCGCGGCGGCCGAGCGGGGCGACGATCGAGTCCGGCGCAGCGTCGTCGAGCCGCATGCCCACGTAGAGCGCCGCGGCGTCGAACAGGACGCGCGCCTCCGAGGGTTGGGTCGCCGCTGCGCCGCCGTCGGGCAGTGCCTGCACGAAGTCGCGGGCACGCTCGGCTTGCTGCCAAGCTTCGTCGTCGAGGCGGCCATCGACGACGATCGTGTGCGCCGCGCGCGCGGCGGTGGTGATGCGCGCCGTGGACGGCGCGCCGCCGGAGGTCGGGCGTCCCGCGGATTCGCTGCGTCCCTGCGCGGCGATGCGAGGTGCGGAGCAGAGCGCCAGGACCGACAGGAGCGCGAGCCGCGGAACGATGTGGGGAGCGAGCGGGCGAGCGACTGCCGCGCAACGGACCATGCGAGCCCCGGCATGAGAGTGGACGTCGAGGTGACGTCGGCAAGCTCATGCCGGGCGATGCGGTCCAGGTGGTGTCGCGGTCCGGCTCCTGTGCCCGGACTGTGTGCGCCAGGTGAGCGCCTCGGGCCCTCAGGGCTGCAGCCGATAGCCCGCTTTGCGCACCGTGAGGATGTGACGCGGGTTCGCCGGATCGTCCTCGAGCTTCCGGCGCAGCTCGACGACGTGCGTGTCGACGGTGCGGCTCACGATGCTCGCGTCGTAGCCCCACACCTGCCGCATGAGGTCGTTGCGCGAGACCACCGCGCCACGCCGGTCGAGCAGCGCGAGGAGGAGCTCGTACTCCATCGGGGCGAGCGGGACCGGCACGTTCCCGCGGGTGACCACGCGCGCGGAGCGGTCGACCTTGACCGTCCCGAACCCGTCGAGCGAGGCGTGCCCGTTGCCTCCGCGCCGGAGCAGCGCTTGCACCCGCGCGAGCAGTTCGAGCACGCCGAACGGCTTGGTGACGTAGTCGTCCGCGCCGTTGCGGAAGCCCATCACCTTGTCCGACTCCTCGCCGCGCGCGGTGAGCATGAGCACCGGATGCTCGAAGCCCGCGTCGCGGATGGTGCGCAGGACGCGGTAGCCGTCCATGCCCGGCAACATGAGGTCGAGGATGACGAGATCCGGCCGCCAATGGAGCGCGAGCTCGGCGCCGGACGGACCGTCCTCGGCGACGCGCACTTCATGCCCTTCGATCTCGAGGTTGTTGCGCAGGCCGAAGGCGAGGTCCGGATTGTCCTCGACAACGAGGATGCGTCCCTTGCGTGGGGCGTTCATGCGGCGCCGCCTGCGGTCCGCGCGCTCGTGCCGACCGGCGGGAAGACGATCACGAACCGCGCCCCATGCCCGCCCGGCGCCTCCTCCACCCACGCCTTCGCCTCGTGCCCGAGCACCAGCTCGCACACGACGGCGAGCCCGATGCCGCTGCCGGCCACGGCCGAGTTCACGTCGCGCTCGAGCCGCTGGAACGCCTTCCACACGCGGACGCGGTCCGCGGAGGGGATGCCCGGCCCCTCGTCGTCCACGGTGAGGCGGGCACTCCCGCCCTCGGCGCCGAGCGTGATCCGCACCAGCTGGCCGACGGGACCGTACTTCACCGCATTGTCCAGGAGGTTGAGCAGGATCTGCCGCAGGGCCGCCGGGTCGACGCGCGCCGCGACATCCTCCGCGAGCGCGGTCTCGATCCGCACCTTCCGCGCGTTCGCCACCGGCGCGAATACCTCGACCGCGTCGCGGATCTGCGGGGCGAGCGGCATCACGGACCGGTTGAGCTGCAGGGCTGACCGCTCCGCACGCGAGAATTGGAGGATGTTCTCCACCAGGTGCGACAGTCGGCGCGCCTCCTGGTCGATGATGCGCAGCGACCTTTCGCGCTCGTCCTCGGAGCGGACGCGCCCCAGCAGCAGCGTCTCGGCGAACATCCGGAGCTGGGCGAGCGGCGTGCGCAGTTCATGCGACACGCTGGCGATGAAGTCGGTGCGCAGACGCTGCAGCTCCTCCTCGCGCCGCACCTGCGTGATGCCCATCCCGACGAGCAGCAGGGCGAGCGTGAGCGTCGCGAGGAGGATCGGGAGGCGTGAGCGCGGCACCCCGCCGATCAGCAGGCGGGCGTCGAGGCCGTCGCGGAAGGTCACCCGCGTGGTGACGCCGCCGAAGTACGTGAGCGTGTGCTCGTTCCGGAAGGTGCTGGTGTACTGCACCGGCGACCGGTAGAGCAGGGCGCCGTGCCCATCGACGACCTCCACGCTGAACAACGAATCGTTGGTGAGCGGCCCGACGAGCGACGGCGGCAGCATCATGCCCTTCAGGTAGACCTTCTCGACGTAGGGCTTGGCGAAGAGGGCCAGGCAGAGCTCGAAGCCGTAGGCCGCGAGCGGCCGGCCGTGCGCGTCCCACTTGACCTGGTACACGATCGACCGCTCCGACCCACCGGGATTCCCCGTCACGGCCGAGTAGAACCATTCGTGCGTGTAGCGGCCCGCGCGCACATCGGTGAGCACGGTGTCACGCACCCAGGACTCGACCGCGGGTTCGAGCGGCCCGCCGTGCGTGGTGACGCGCCCGTTGGCGATCTCCACGCGGAAGATCGTCGGGATCCCCGAGTCGCAGAGCTGCTTGGCGGCGATCGTGCTCGCGAGGACCGAGGCCGGGGGGAGCGGGGCGCCCGCGGGGAGCCACTCCTGCCCGCCCACCGGACCGAGGATCCAGACGAGCGACGAGTAGATCTGGTCCTTGAGGGACGAGTTGAACTCCCAGGCCGCGAATCCGGCGTAGTCGCGCATGGTCCGTTCGGCGTCCGCGCGATGACGGTGCGTCGCGTCCCACGCCTCGTACGTGAGGAAGCCCGCCAACCCGAAGGTCAGCAGCAGGATGAGCGTGAGGGAACGTGCGCGAGGAGCCATCGGTCGAGGGCGGCGGACCGGTCGGAGTGAGTGGACGAAATCTGTCGATGCCGACCCCTCGATGGTGTCAGCGAACTGTCAGGAGCGGGTGGTCGTGCCGCGCACTCCCGCGGCCGCTAGCTTCCGCGGATGCCGAAGCCCCTGCTGATCTATGGCGTGAACGGATATACCGGACGCCTCGTGCTCGAGGAGGCGCTCGCGCGCGGCATCAGGCCCGTCCTCTCGGGCCGGTCGGCGGGCGCGGTGCAGGATCTCGCGGCGCAGCACGGCCTCGAGGCCAGGCCGGCGGCGCTCGACGACGCGGCGGCCCTGCGACGCGCCCTCGATGGCGTGGGCGCGGTGCTCCACTGTGCCGGGCCCTTCCAGCACACGGCGCAGCCGATGCTCGAGGCGTGCCTCGCGACCGGTGCCCACTACCTCGACATCACGGGCGAGATCGGCGTGTTCGAGGCGATGGCGGCCGCGCACGCCCGCGGCGCGCAGGCGGGCATCACGATCCTCCCGGGCGTGGGGTTCGACGTCGTGCCGACCGACTGCCTCGCCGCGCACCTCAAACGGCGACTGCCAGGGGCCACCGCGCTCGAGCTCGCGTTCAGCGGCGGCACCGGCCCGTCTCACGGCACGGCGGCGACCGTCGTCGAGGGGCTGGGGCAGGGCGGCGCCGTGCGCCGCAACGGGCGGATCGAGCGTGTGCCCCTCGCGTGGAGGACCCGCACCGTCGCGTTCGCCGACAAGACGCGTCTCTGCGTCTCCATCCCGTGGGGCGACGTGGCGACCGCGTTCCACAGCACGGGCATCCCCGACATCACGACCTACATGTCGGCGACGCCGGCGGGGCTCCGGTCCATGCGTCTCATGCGATACCTCGCGCCGTTGCTCCGCCTGGACATGGTCAAGCGATTCATGCGCGGCCGCCTCCGATCGCGCCCGGCCGGCCCGTCGGCGGAGCAGCTCGAGCGCGCGCGGAGTCAGGTCTGGGGCGAGGCCCGCGACGCGAGCGGCAACGTGGTCCGCGCCCGGCTCACCGCGCTCACGGGCTACAAGCTGACCGCATTGACGGCGGTGCGCGCGGCGGAGCGGGTGCTCGCGGGAGGCGTTCCGACGGGCTTCGTCACGCCCTCCAAGGCGTTCGGTGCCGACTTCATCCTCGAGTTCCCGGGCAGCGTCCGGGAGGACCTGCCGTGAACGAGCGCATGATCGCCAAGCTGGTCATCACCGCTGCGGGGCTCGCGGTGTTCCTCACGGGCGTGCGGATCGAGAGCACGTTGCTGCGGTGGATCGGGATCGGACTCGTGACCGTCGCCTTCCTGCTGCGATTCCTCGGCCGCGGCGCGCGGCGCGGTAAGACCGCCGATCAGTAGCCGCTGGTGATGTGGTAGCCGCGCTTGACGTCGCTCGCGCCAGCGCGGGCGCCGAGCCCCGTGCCGATACCGAAGACGATGGCGGTGCCCATGCCGACGAGCTTGCCGAGGATGGGGATCCAGCTGATCGGGGTGACCAGGATGCCACCGATGATGGCGGCACCGAGACCGGCGCCGATCGCGGCACCGGGCGAGAGCGCGGCCTCCACGTAGCGCAGCCGCTCGCGCACGAAGCGCCGGGCCGCGCTGTATCCGAACCACGAGACGCCGAACGAGATGGCGAGGGCGATGAGACCGAACATGGGGACTCTCCTGTTGGCGTCTCTACGCGCCGGCCGCGCGGAGGGTTTCGGCGGCGCAGGCGCCACGGTACGATTCGTCAGGGTCGGTTTCGCGCCGCCCACCCCCACCGAGAGACCCGAATGCTCCTAGGAGTTGACCCCCGCATCGCGACGCTCGAGGCCGAGCTCACCCGCGTTCGGCAGGTGTTCGAGCGCGCGATCGACGCCGTCCCGGCGGACCGTCTCCACCGGACCACCGCCGACCAGTGGACCCCGGCGCAGATCGTGTGGCATCTGGCCAAGGTCGAGCGCGGCGTCGCCCGCATGATCGAGCGGTTCGACGGCGAGATCCCGGCCAACGCGACCGTGCCGCCGGGCCCCTCTCCCAGGACGATCCTGAACCTGCTGGACCAGTTCAACTTCACCGATCGGTCGAAGCGGTTGGTGGCGCCCGAGGCGATCCGTCCGCCCGCCGAGGTGGACCTGGTCGCCGAGCGCGCGCGCTGGGCCGATGGCCGGGTGCAGTTGTTCGACGCGATCCGCGCCGCCGGGCCGCGCCTGAGCCTCATGCGCCATCCTCACCCCTACTTCGGCCCGTTCGACGGGTGGCAGTGGACGCTCATGATCGCGCGGCACGAGGAGCGACATCTGCTGCAGCTCCACGAGGTGGTCGCCGCGACCGCTTAGATTCGGGGCATGACCCTGCGCCCCATCCCCGAACTCCTGTCGCCCGCCGGCTCGCTCGAAGCCGTGCGGGCGGCCGTCGCGAACGGGGCGGACGCGGTCTATCTCGGCGCGTCCAAGTTCAACGCGCGCGACGACGGCGCCCAGCTGAGCATGGACGAGCTCGAGCAGGCGTGCCTCATCGCACACGAGCGCGGGGCGCGGATCTACCTCACGTTCAACATCCTGCTCAAGCCGGCCGAGCTGCACGAGGCGCTCGCGTACCTCGGGGAGTGCATCGACCGCGGCATCGATGCGGCGATCGTCCAGGACATCGGCGCCGTGCGGCTCATCCAGCGCGTGTATCCCGGATTCGAGATCCACGGCTCCACGCAGATGACGGTGCACGACGCCTCGGGCGCGAAGGTCATCGAGCGCCTCGGCATCGACCGCGTGGTGCTGGCGCGCGAGAACACCCTCGACGACATCCGGGCCATCCGTGCCGCGGTCCCCAAGCTCGGACTCGAGAGCTTCGTGCATGGCGCGCTCTGCATCTCGTACAGCGGCCAGTGCTACATGTCGGGGATGATCTCCGAACGGTCGGCGAACCGGGGCTCGTGCGCGCAGTCGTGTCGCAAGGACTACGTGCTGCGCGACGCGGTGACCGGCGCGGAGCTGGATCGCGGCTATCTCATCTCGGCGAAGGATCTCGGCGCGTGGGACCATCTCGCGGAGATCGCGGAGGCGGGGATCGGCTGCCTGAAGATCGAGGGGCGAAAGAAGAAGCCGGAGTTCGTCGCGACGGTGACGCGCGGCTATCGCGAGTTCCTCTCGCAGGTGGAGCGGGGCGAGTTCGTGCCGCCGACGTTCGAGGAGGTCCAGCCGCTGGTGCAGATCTTCTCGCGCGGGTTCACCGGCGGCATGTACGGCGGTCGCGACGGACGCGAGTACATCACCCGCACGCAGCCGGACAACCGCGGCGTGGAGCTCGGCGTCGTCACCGGCTTCGCTGACGGCGAGGTGATGGTGGAGGTGCGCGCCCCGATCGCCGAGCGCGACGGGCTCGGCTTCGAGCCACCGGCGGGCGGACATCTGGAGAGCACCGGATTCACCGCCGGCCCCGTGCGGACCCTGTCGGAGCGGGACGGCGTCTGGCGACAGGCCATCCGCGCGCGCCATCGGGTGCCGATCGGCTGGCGCGTGGTGCGCAGCGCGCAGGCCGCGCTGCTCGAGCGGGCCCGCGCGAGCTTCGCCGACGTCGGGCGCGGGGAACGGAAGCGGCGCGCCGCGCTCTCCATGCGGCTCTTCGGGGCCGCGGGAGGCCCGCTCAAGGCCATCGTCGAGGCCGAGGATCACGAGGTGACCGTGCGCACCGAGTTGCCGCTGCAGCAAGCGACCTCGCGCGCGCTCGACCTCGCGCAGTTGCGCGAGCAGCTCGGCCGCCTGGGGGAGACGCCGTTCGTGCTCGCCGATGTCGACACGCGAGGCCTCGCCGACGGTCTGTTCATCCCGGTGCGCGAGCTCAATCGCCTGCGGCAATCGGCGGTGGACGAGCTCCTCGTGCTCCGCGATTGGAGCAAGCAGGCGGACGAGGCCGAGCGGATGGCGCGCATCGACGAGGCGATCCGCGCGATCCCGGCCGCCGCGACCGTCCGCGCGGATGCGACGCCGCACGCGACTCCGGCGGCGGACGCGCCAGCCGCGCGCGGCACCGTCGTCGCCGAGGTGTGGCGCGTGGAGGATGCCGAGTCCGCGATCGCGCACGGGGCGGGGGAGGTCGTGTTCGATCCGTTCCTGCGGCACCCGTTCCCCTCGGTGTCGCGCGTGGCAGCGCTCGCCGAGCGGGCGCGTGCCGCCGGGGTGGTGTTCCGGTTGCGGCTGCCCACCATCGTCCGGCCCGAGGAGCGCAAGAAGCTCGACAAGTGGCTCGCGCTCGGCACGCCGCTGCTCTCGGGCCACCTCGGGTTGCTGCACGAGCTGGCGGTCGCCGGCCGCGACGTGCGCGCGGACTACGCCGTGAACTGCTTCAATCAGCACACCGCCGCCGAGCTCCTCGCGCTGGGCGCGTCGGGCATCACGCCGTCGGTGGAGCTCACGACCGACGAGATCGCCAGCGTGGTGCAGCCGTGGCAGGGCTCGCGGTTCGAGGTGCTCGTGTACGGCCGCCCCGAGGGCATGACGCTCGAACACTGCGTGCTCAGCGCGGCCTTCGATCGCACGCCGACCCATTGTCGCGACCTCTGCACCAAGTCGCACACCGACACACGGCTCACCGATCCGGCCGGCTACGTGTTCCCGGTGGCGACCGACTACGCCTGCCGCAACCGACTGCTCCACTCGCGCCCGATCGAGGGGACCGAGTTCCTGCCGAGGCTCTGGCAGTCCGGCATCCGTCGGTACCGGCTCGTGTTCAACGTCGTGGGGGATGACGTGGGCGCGATCGTCGCCGGGTACGTCGCGGAGCTCGAGCACGTGAGGCAGGGGCGGCACCCGGGTCGCGCCGTGCGCGATGAGGTGGGCGAGGCGTTCACGCGTGGGCATTTCGCGCGGGCTGTCTGAGCACGCCTGCGGGGCGTTCGGATATCCGTCCGTCGGCTCCCGTCGGCGCGGCGTGGGGGACCTGAGGGCGTGACCGTGATGCCGTGCCGGTTCCCGCACCGGCTATAGTTCGCCGTGCCTCCCGCCCCCACCGACTCGCCGCGCCTCGGCGAAGCCCGCGCGCTCCTCAAGGACCGCTTCGGGTATCCTGACTTCCGCCCCGGACAGACCGATGCGGTGAGCGCGGTGCTCGAAGGCCGCGACACGCTTGTCGTCCTTCCGACCGGCGGCGGCAAGTCACTGTGCTATCAGGTCCCGGCGCTCATGCTCGACGGGCTCACCGTCGTCATCTCGCCGCTGATCTCCCTCATGAAGGATCAGGTGGACGCGCTCGTCGCGCGCGGCCTGCCGGCGACCTTCGTGAACAGCACGCTCTCCTCGGCCGAGGTGAGCGACCGGATGGCCCGCGTCCAGCGCGGCGAGATCAAGCTGCTCTATGTCGCCCCCGAACGGTTCGACCTCGGGACCACGGCCGAGCGACTCAAGGCGGTCGGCGTGCGGCTCCTCGCGGTCGACGAAGCGCATTGCATCAGCGAGTGGGGCCACGACTTCCGGCCGAGCTATCTCCGCGTGAAGGACGTGCGGCAGCGGCTCGGGGCGCCGCCGACCGTCGCCCTGACGGCGACGGCGACGCCCGAGGTGCGCGAGGACATCGCACGGCAGCTCGCGCTGCGCGACCCGGCGCTCGTCCTGACCGGCTTCGATCGGACGAACCTCAGCTATCACGTCATCGCGACGAAGAACGACGCCGCGAAGGACGCGACGCTCATCGACCTGCTGCGCACGCGGCAGGAGGACGGGGTCGCGATCGTCTACGCGAGCACGCGCAAGACCGTCGAACGCATCGCGACGATGCTCCAGCACGCGAAGGTGCGGGCGGTCGCGTACCACGCCGGGCTCGACGATGCGCACCGCGCCGAGGTGCAGGACGGGTTCATGACCGAGCGCGCGCGCGTGATCGTCGCGACCAACGCCTTCGGCATGGGGATCGACAAGTCGAACGTGCGGTTGGTGGTGCACCATGCGATGCCGGGCACGCTCGAGGCGTACTATCAGGAGGCCGGCCGCGCCGGCCGCGATCGGCAGCCCGCGACGGCGATCCTGCTCCATTCCTTCCCCGACCGGTTCACGCACGAGTTCTTCATCAAGGGCGCGCTGCCGGAGCGCGAGGTCGTCACGGCGGTCCACGACGCTTGCGTGCGGATGGCTGACAAGGCGGGCCTCGTCAGCGATCCGCCGGCGGCGATCGCGGCCGAGGCGCGCGGGAAGGTGAGTGACCGGGAGGCGGAGTCCGCGCTGCGCATCCTGGCGCGTGGTGGCGCGCTCGCCGTCGCCGATGCGTCGCGCGTGCAGGCCCAGGTGCGCCTGCTCGCGACGCCGGCGCGCATCAAGGCCGAGCTCGACGAGGAGGCGCACGGCCTCGAACTCGCACTGCTCCGCTCGCTCTGGAAGCGCGCAGGGGAGCGATTCCATCTCGGGATCGTCGCCGATCTCGACGCGCTGCCGCCGGGCCTCGGCGGGCCGATGGGGGCGCAGCGGCTGCTCGATGCGCTGCAGGACCGCCAGATGGTCGTCTGGCGGCGGCTCGGCGAGGGGATCACCATGACCGACCCGTCCCAGGGGATCGACCACTGGCCCGTCGATTGGGCCGGACTCGACCGGAGGCGGCGCGGGGAGCTGCGCAAGCTCGAGATGATGCAGAAGTACGCCTACACCGACCAGTGCCGCCGCGCCTTCGTGCTGCGGTACTTCGGCGACCCCGCCGCGCGTCCCAAGTGCGACGGCTGCGACAACTGTCTCGGACAGAAGCTCGCGGCGAGCGAAGGCCCGGTCACCGCGCGGAAGGGCCGCGGCGGATCGGGGACGCCGGCCAAGGCGCCGGCGAAGGCGTCAGCGTCCGGACGATCGAGTCCCGGTGGGGCGGCTGGCTCCGTCGATGCCCCGCTCTCGCGCGAGGAGATCGGCAGGCTCGACGCGCTGAAAGCGTGGCGTTCCCGGTTGGCGAAGGAGGATGGCGTCCCGGCCTACGTGATCTTCCCGGACCGCTCCCTGCGCGAGATCGCCCGCGCCCATCCGCGCACGAGGGCCGAACTTGCCCGCATCCATGGGGTCGGTCCGACGCGCCTTGAGCGGTTCGCCGCAGATCTCCTCGACGTGCTGCGCGAGGCCTAGCCCTCGACAGCGGCCGGCCATCCGGCGCCTGCCGTCCGCCCTGCGCCCGCGGCGATCTCCTTCAGTTCCCCTGCCGCTGACAGATGTTCACGACCATCCGCTCGAACCGCCGCGCATCGCCGAGGATCGGCCAGAGCTGATCGAGGTACGCCTTGCTGTCGTCGCGCCGCTTGGCATCCAGCCCGGGGACGGGCGTCGCCCACACCGAATCGATCGCCGCACGCTTCGACGTGTAGTACGCGATGGTCGGTGCCCACTCGGCGGCCGTCCGGCACGGGCCGCGATGCAGCCGCTCGCGCACCGTGCGGATCCCGAGGGACGGATTGGGGAACGAGTAGCGTGCGTTCACCGCGCCGGACCAGTCGAAGTCGTACGCCACCGGGATGTAGTCGCCGTCAGGCCTCCGGAACAGCTCGATGTTGTGCAGCGCCGCGACCGACCAGTCGGTGTTCCCGATCCAGAACTCCCAGAGTGAGAGCTTGTTGAGCTCGTCGGCGACGAGGTCGGCGAACAGCGCCCCCTGCGTCTCGCTGTACTCGAGCTTGGCCTCGTCGGCGACCTCCTCCTCGATCTCCAGGAAGAACGCGGTCACCGTGATCGGCTTCACGCGGTCGGTGGAGTCCTTGTACGTGATGTTCGCCAGTCGCGTCCGATGATGGACCGCCGGATTGATCACGGCGTAGGTGCGGTACATCAGGTACTCGAGGAGGATGTACTGCTGGTAGTCCTCCGCGCTCGGGCGGCACGGCGTCACGATCTTGAGCCGCGGATTGCCGCGCAGGATCGAGCTGTCGCGCGCGGCGCGCCCCGCGCGGATGTAGAGGGGCGGGAACAGGCAGTTGCGTGCCTGCCGGCGGAAGTGGCCGCGCGCGCGGAGCTCCACCGGCACCGTGCGTACGCGGCCCGCGGAGTCCGTGTAGGTCATCTCCGTGCCGAACCACCGCAACTCGGTGGAGTCGCGCTCGCGCATCAGGTCGCGCAGGTTCGTCACGAGCGTGAGCGCGACCGGCGCCTCGTCGCGGAAGAGCGTCTGCGCGGCGCTGCCGGGCGCGGACGCGGTGGCGACGCCCAGCAGGATGGCGGCCGCGAGGGCGAGCCGCCGCGCACGCTCGAGGGACGGGATCATCGGAGCTCCACGCCGCGGAGCGGCGAGTCAGGGATCGCGCCGAGGTCGTCGTTCACGACGCCTGGCGTGACCGTGTCGGCCATCGTGACACCGTACTCCAGCACCCGCAGGTCGTTCTCCTGTACGCTGCCGAGGTACTTCCAGTGCGCGAAGAGTCCGCCGAACTTCGGCTCGCACAGCGCGCGTGCGCGGTCCACGTCCACGGTCCGCACCCGGAGGAGCCGGTCGTAGTGCGGATGCGCGTCGGGACCCGCCTCCTCATCCGCGAGGTCGGGGTCGTTCCGCTTGCGGCGCCGCCAGGCACGGTCGGCCAGCGCCTCGAGCTGCGAGGAGGACATCGACTTGAGCACCTCGTCGTCCATCCGCGCGAGGAACATGCCGGTGCGGTTGGCGGTCGCGAGCGCGCGTTCGAGCTTCTTCTCGGCCTCGCGGCCTTCCAGGGCGACCGGCTTGCCGAAATCGGTCCACCAGAGGACGAGCATGAGCAGGTTGAAGCCGATCGAGATGACCCACGCGATCTCCGGCGCGACGCCCGCGGCCATGCCGATGGCGATCACCACGAAGATGCCCGCGGCGTCCTTGCTGTCATCGAGCGAGGTGCGGAACCGCACGGCGGCGACGATCCCGCCCAGCGAGAAGGCGAGGGCGAGTGAGGTCTTCACCATCACGACGATCGCGGCCGCGACCACCGGCAGGATGAGATAGGTCTGGACCACCGACTGCTGGAAGCCCTTCTTCCGGCGCGTGAGCGTGTAGACCCAGGCCACGGGGAGCGCGGTGGTGAACGCGGTGAGCATCGCGATGATCGTCGCGATCGCGGTCGGCAGAGCGGAGACGGCGCCGTTGGGCGGGACCGTGCCCGACGCGATCTGCTGCGCCGCCTCGGCGCTGAAGATCCCGGCGTCCGCCGGCAGGAGGTCGCGCAGCGAGTAGAAGATCGTCCCCATCACCACGTAGAACAGCGCGGTGCGGACGACGAGGTTGCGCCAGATGAAGAGCTCGGACGGGCGGGGCATTGCGTCGAGTGGTGCGATGGGTGGGGGAGACGGGCGGAAACTGCCGCTTCGCGGGGCGCTCGGCAACTGCACCCGCACGGCGTCTCGGGGGTATCTTCGATGGACCCTCACCCCGTCTCAGTGCGCCTCACGCCCCGGATCACGCTCCTCGCCGCGCTCGCCGCCGTCTCGACCGCGTGCGCCCCGGTCTTCGCGCAGACGCCGCCCACCGCGGCCAAGCCGAAGCTCGTGCTGTTCCTCACCGTCGATCAGCTCCGGCCCGACTACCTCACGCGCTGGCACGACCAGCTCAGCGGGGGCCTGCGACGGCTCGTGGATGAGGGCGCCTTCGCGCCGCAGGGCGTCCAGGACCACGCGATCACCGAGACCGCGCCGGGGCATGCCTCGACCATGTCGGGCCGGTTCCCGTACTCCACCGGGATCGCCAGCAACTCGCAGGGCGTGAACAACGGGGACTCGCCGCTCGTCGGGTCCGAGGGCACCGGTGCCTCGCCGACGCGGTTCAAGGGCACCACACTGGCTGACTGGATGGTCGCCGCCGACCCGCGTACTCGCGTGCTCTCGGTGTCGCGCAAGGACCGCGGCGCGATCCTCCCCATCGGGCGCGGCAAGTTCCCGGTGTTCTGGTATGCGCAGGCGTCCGGCAGGTTCGTCACGAGCACGTGGTACGCCGATACGCTCCCCGCCTGGGTGCGCGCCTTCAACGCCGAGGACCGCGTGATGACGCGGTACGCCGGCCAGGTGTGGATGCCGGTGCTCGACGCGGCGGCGTATCCGGAGCCCGATTCGACGCCCGGCGAGATGACGAGCGGCGAGGTGGACTTCCCGCACGACCTCGCCGCGGACACGCTCCGCGCGCGGAACCAGATCATCGGCTATCCGATGATGGACGAACTCACGCTCGACTTCGCCTGGCGCGGCGTGCGCGCGCTCGACCTCGGAGCCGGACCGCAGACGGACCTGCTCGCCGTCTCGCTCTCCAGCACCGACGCCATCGGGCATCGCTGGGGCCCGGACTCGCGGGAGCTGCACGACCAGGTGCTCCGCCTCGATCGGGCGCTCGGGGTGTTCCTCGACTCGCTATTCGCCTTGCGCGGTCGCGAGAACGTGATCATCGCGCTCACCGCCGACCATGGCGTGGCGCCCAGTCCGGACGTGCGCTCCAGCTGGGGCGACAACGCGCGCGCGACCCGGGTGTATCGCGACGACTTCGACCCGGCGTTCCAGGTGGTGGCACCGCTCATCCGGCGGCACGAACTCGATCCGAACGCGTTCGCGTTCGACGGGCAGACGCTCGACGTGGATCGTGCCAAGGTCCCCGCGGCCAAGCAGCGCCAGCTGCTCGAGGTGCTGCGGCTGTTCGCGCGCGAGGCGGCCAAGGTCCCGGGGGTCGAGCGCGCCGATGTGATCGACGACCTCGCGCGCGCGGACACGGTGAAGGACGTCATCGCCCGCCGATGGCTGCACATGTTCCGGCCGGGCGGCGAGACCGCGGTGGCCATCACGCTCACGCCGTACAGCTACTTCGGCCGCGGCAACACGGCGACGCATGGCTCTCCGCACGACTACGACGCGCGGGTCCCCGTGATCCTCTGGGGACGCCCGTTCAAGCCGGGTCGCATCGCGGGACCTGCTCGCGTCGTCGACCTGGCGCCGACCCTCGCCGCGGTGCTCGGGGTGCGTCCGCTCGAACGGCTCGATGGCCATCCGCTCGAACAGGCCCTGCGGTCCCCCGACTAAGTTGCGGTCGGTCGCCCTGCCGTCCGTCCTCCGCCATCCGCCATCCGCTCCCCCATGCACGACAGCATCTACTTCCAGGACCATCACCTCGCCACGCGCGAGATGGTCCGCGCCTTCGCCCAGTCCGACGTCGCGCCGGTCGCCCGCCACTTCGATGACACCCAGGAGTTCCCGTGGGAGAACGTCAAGAAGATGGCGGACCTCGGCCTGCTCGGGATCCCGTGGCCCGAGGAACTCGGCGGGTCGGGCCTCGATACCATCAGCTTCATCATCGCCATCGAGGAACTCGCGCGCGTCTGCGCGTCGCACTCGATCACCATCTCCGCCCACACCACGCTCGGCACGTCGCCGATCGTGAACTTCGGCACGGCGGAGCAGCGTGCGCGCTTCGTCCCGCGGCTCGCGAGCGGCAAGGTGCTCGGCGGCTTCGGGCTCACCGAACCCGGTGCCGGCTCCGATGCGGGCGGCACCAAGACCACCGCCGTCAGGAAGGGCCACCACTACCGCATCAACGGCAGCAAGCGGTTCATCACCCATGCCGGGGTCGGTGAGAGCTTCGTCATCACCGCCGTCACCGACGCGAGCAAGGGCACCAAGGGGATCTCCAGCTTCGTCCTCACCAAGGACACCTGCGACCTCGACCGGGTGCGAGACCTGGGGATCGGCCACGATCCGTCGATCGGTGCCATGCCGGGGTTCCGCTCCGGGAAGAAGGAGGACAAGCTCGGCTGGCGCGCCTCCGACACGCGCGAGCTGATCTTCGACGACGTGGAGGTGCCGGAGGACAACCGCATCGGCGCCGAAGGGCAGGGGTTCGTGAACTTCATGAAGACGCTCGATGCCGGGCGGATCGGCATCGCGTCGCTCTCGCTCGGCGTCGCGCAGGGGGCGTTCGACGAGGCGGTGAAGTACACGAGCGAGCGGAAGCAGTTCGGGAAGGCGATCGCCGAGTTCCAGGGCGTGCACTTCCAGCTCGCCGACATGGCGACCGAGCTCGAGGCGGGCCGGCATCTGGTCTACCACGCCGCGTGGCTGTCGCAGCACGGTCATCCGTACGGCAAGGAGGCGGCGATGGCCAAGCTCTTCTGCTCCGAACTCGCCATGCGCAACACCATCAAGGCGATCCAGCTCCATGGTGGCTACGGGTACACCAAGGACTACCCGGTGGAGCGGATGATGCGCGACGCGAAGATCGGCGAGATCGGCGAAGGGACGTCGGAGATCCAGCGGATGGTCATCGCGCGGCATCTCCTGAAGGGGCTCGCGGTCTGAGCCACGAGGTCGACCGGCGCCGGGGACGTTGCGAAGCCCGGCGCCGGGTGGTATCCGTATAGGTACGATGCATTGTCAGCGCCCCGGGCAGTCGGCGGGGCGCATTGTCTGCCGGGACCTCAGGTCCGACGCGTCCCGGCATCTCTTGTCGCCAGTCCCACCGATGAACGATCGCATGCTGCGCCGAACTGTCCCGGTCGCACCGACCGCCCCGCCGGGGTGGCTGGTGGCAGACGTCCGGGCGGCCGCCGCATGGACGATCCGGGGCGGGCGCGGGGGCTCACCAGCCACTGTGAACCATGAAGCGCGAGATCCTGATCTCCGCGACGCAGCGGGAAGTGCGCGTCGCGATCATCGAGGACGACCAGCTCGTTGAACTGCAGGTCGACCGTCCGGAGAACAAGCGGATGGTCGGGGACATCTATCTCGGGAAGGTCGAGGCGGTGCTGCCGGGGATCCAGGCGGCATTCGTGAACATCGGCACCGAGAAGGCCGCCTTCCTCCACAACTCCGACCTCGTGTACGACGAGGACGGGGATGAGGACGACGACGAGGACGGCGAGGACGACGACGAGGGCGCCGACGCCGATGAGGCCGAGGAGGCCGCGGGCGGCGAGGCCGCGCCGGAGAAGCCGGCCCGGAAGCCAAAGCGCGGCGGCGGACGGCGTCGCCGCAAGGACCCGCCGAAGGTCGAGGACGTGCTCAAGCGCGGCCAGTCGATCATCGTGCAGGTGTCCAAGGAACCGATCTCCACCAAGGGGCCGCGCGTCACCGCGCAGGTCTCCATGGCCGGCCGCTTCCTGGTGTACATGCCGTTCGCGGCACGCGTGGGCGTGAGCCGCAAGATCGGCGAGCGCGCCGAGCGTCAGCGCCTGCGCGAGCAGGTGCAGAAGGTGCTGCCCAAGGATTCCGGCGGAGTCATCGTCCGGACCGTCGGCGAGGACGTCACCCAGCAGACCTTCTCCACCGAGCTGAACACGCTCATCACCTCGTGGCAGAAGATCAACAAGAAGACGAAGTTCGTCGGCAACCCGCCCAAGCTGCTGCACCGGGAGACGTCGCTGACGCGCGGGATCATCCGCGACCTGTTCTCCACGAAGGTCGACCGGCTCACGGTCGACTCCAAGCAGGTCTACAACGAGATCGTGGAGTACCTGAAGGGGATCGCGCCGGAGCTCATCGACCGCGTGAACCTCTACGAGGACAAGATCCCGCTGTTCGACAAGGAAGGCATCGAGACCGAGATCCGCGATCTGTTCAAGCGGCGCTGCGACCTGCCGAGCGGCGGCTACCTGATCATCGAGCCCACCGAGGCGCTGGTGTCGGTGGACGTGAACTCGGGCCGGTTCACCGGCAAGAAGGACCCCGAGAAGACCGTCACCAAGACCAACATCGAGGCGGCGCGCGAGATCGCGCGGCAGCTGCGGCTCCGCGACGTGGGCGGCATCATCGTCTGCGACTTCATCGACATGGAGACCAAGGCGAACCGCGACCGCGTGCTGCAGGAACTCCGCACGCATCTCGGCCGCGACCGCGCGCGCACCAAGGCCTTCGCGGTCAGCGACCTCGGCCTGATCGAGATGACGCGGCAGCGGGTGCGCCAGAGTCACTTCCACGCCATGACCGAGGCCTGTCCCACGTGCAACGGGACGGGGCGCGTCTTCACGTCCGAGACGATCGTCCGGCGGATGGAACGCGCGGTGCGCCGGCTGGCGAGCGAGGGACGGCGCGACGGGATCATCGTGAAGCTCCACCCCGACACCGCGATGTACGTGCTCGAGGAGGAGAAGGACCTGATGAAGCGGCTCGAGAAGGGCATCGGGTTCACGATCGAGATGCGCGACGACCCGCTGCTGAAGCCGGACGAGTTCAAGCTGGTGGTGAAGGGGGCCGGGCGGGACATCACGAGCCAGTACGCGGTGGCCTGAGCCCGTGCCGGGGGGCCGACGTCGCCTCCCGGGCCCGGTTCGCGCAAGGAGACGTATGACCTCGACCGCTTCCCGATGGCTGATCGCCACCGCCCTGCTCGCGGGCACGGTGGCCTGCGACATCGTCCGGGCGCCGAACGCGTCCGCCGACGGCGGCCTCGTGCGCACCGTCAGCGCGGAGGCGGCCAATGCGGCGACCCGCGAGGCGGCCCGCGCGGCCCCGGAGGCGAGCGACCGGGCGCCGTTCGTCGTGCCGGACACGCTCACCATCCCCGCCGGGCCCGCCGGTGTCTCGATCCGCCGCGGGCGCGCGCTCGTGACCGCCACGCGAGACTCGTTCCCGACCACGGTGCGGTCGCAGCTGCGCTGCACCAGTTGCCACCTCGACGGCGGCACGCGGAAGGGTGTGATGCCGTGGGTCGGCGTCGCGGCGCGCTTCCCGCAATACCGCTCGCGCTCGGGCGCGATGGTGAGTCTCGAGGAACGGGTGCGCGGCTGCTTCGCGCGGAGCCTGAATGCCGCACCGCCGGCGCATGGCTCGCGCGACCTCGTGGACATCGTCGCCTATCTCTCCTGGCTCTCACGCGGCACGCCGATGGGGCGCGAGACGGACGGGCAAGGGCTGCCGACGGTCGAACCGCAGAAGGCCGACCGCGTCCAGGGTCGGGCGACCTACGTGGCCGAATGCGCGCGCTGTCATGGCGCGGAGGGGCAGGGCGGACCGCCGTTCCGGCCGGGTGTCCCGGCCGCGCCGCCGCTCTGGGGTCGGCACAGCTACAACATCGGCGCCGGGATGGCGCGCGTCTCGATCGGGGCGAACTTCATCCGGGCGGCGATGCCATACGACCGGCCGGGGACGCTCACGGCGCAGCAGGCGTATGACGTCGCGGCGTACGTGAACGCGCAGCCGCGCCCGGACTTCGCGCCCAAGGTCAACGACTGGCCCAACGGGGACGCACCGGCCGACGCCGCTTATGCCACCCGAGCCCGGAAGCGGGGAAGCGGGCGGGACTAGCCGCGGGGTCCAAACCGCCGATTCCCAACCACTTGACCGTCCCCGCCACCCCCTCTATTATTCTTGGCTCGCATCGAAAACCGCATTCCAGAGCCGTGATCATGTCGTACGCAATCTTCCGCTCCGGCGGCAAGCAGTTCCGCGCTGAGAAGGGCACGACCCTTCGCCTGCCCACCCTCATCGGTGATGCGGGCGCGACGGTCGAGTTCAACGATGTCCTCCTCGGGTCCGACGGCAACAACGTGAAGGTCGGTGTGCCGACGCTGAAGGGCGCCTCGGTCACCGCCGAGATCGTCAAGCACGGGCTCGGCGAGAAGATCGTCGTGTTCAAGTTCCGTCGCCGCAAGAACTACGCGAAGAAGCAGGGCCATCGGCAGGGGTTCACCGAGGTCCGGATCCGCGACATCACCCTCGGCTGATCGGGGAGAGACTATACCATGGCACATAAGAAAGGCGTAGGCTCGTCGCGCAACGGCCGCGACTCCAACCCGCAGTACCGTGGCGTGAAGAAGTTCGGGGGCGAGCGCGTCATCCCGGGCAACATCATCGTCCGGCAGTGCGGCACCAAGTGGCACCCCGGCAACAACGTCGGGCTCGGCACCGACTACACGATCTACTCGCTCATCGAGGGCGTCGTGAAGTTCGAGCACAAGTCGAAGCGCCGCTTCAAGATCTCCGTCTACCCGGCCACCGCCGCGTCCTGAACGCGGTCGGACCGTCGTGACCTGACGCCCCCTCGCCCACGCGAGGGGGCGTCCTGCTTTCCGTCGCATCCCCCGCGAAGCGCGAGAGCCCGGCGCACGCAGGCGCGCCGGGCTCTCGTCAGCCACCACGAGCGTGCTAGGGGCGTCGGTACGCCGGCGGCAGGCTCATGTACCGCTCGGTGAGCATCTGCTGGCGGCTCTTCGTGTTGAAGGTCCGCCCGCGCACGAACACCTGCTCGGCGACCGAGCTGAACTCGAACGGATCGCCGCTCCACACCACCACGTTCGCGTCGCGCCCCACCGCGAGGGATCCCACCTCGCCGGCGATGCCGAGCACCTCGGCGGGAGTGAGCGTGATCGCGCGCAATGCCTCGTCCCAACTCAGGCCGTACGCGACGGCATTGCCCGCCTCCTGGCGGATGTTGCGCACGTTGAACGAGGCCGGGTCACCCGGGCCGTTGCCGACGAGCACCACGGTCACGCCGGCCGCGCGCAGCATCGCGGCGTTCTCCTGCCGCTGGCCGAGCGAGTTGAAGTCGGCCGGGATGTTGTTCATGGCGCCAGTGAAGACGGGGACGCGCGCTGCCGCGATCTCGCGCGCGACCATCCATGCCTCGGCGCCGCCCATGATCCAGAGCTTGATGCCGTACTCCCGTGCGAAGGCCAATGCCGCGAGGATGTCCGAGGAGCGGTCCACGCTGAGCGCGAGCGGCATCTGGCCACCGACCACCGGGATGAGCGCTTCGAGTTCGGACTTGGGCGCCGCCATGGTCCGCGTGTTGCCCGACTCGTAGGCCGCGCGGCGCGTCTGGTACGCCTTCACGTCGTCGAAGAGCGAGCGCCACTTGGCCCAGTACTCGGCGCGCGCTCCCGTGTTGCCGTTCCCCGGGCTGCCGAAGTCGCCGAGCATGCCGGCCGGCCCCTTGCGGAGCATCTCGCCCGCCGTGGCGGCATCGACGAGGTCGATCACCGCCAGCTTGCCCGCGATCATGCCGTTGCCCGGAGCGACCACCACCGACGTGACGCCCTCCAGCCGCGCCGGGATGATGAAGGTGTTGGCCGGGTTGAGCCCCTTCCACGCCTCGAACGAGGCGGCGATGCCCTCGCTGCCGCGGGCGCTGCCGTCGGCGTAGCCACCGGAGAAGTCGGGGCTGCCGGCCTCGGCGAACCCGAGCGTGGTCGCCGCGTTGATGAATCCCGGGGTGACCCATTTGCCGCGCGCGTCCACTCGGCGCGCGTCGGCGGGGATCGCGACATCGGCGCCCACCGCGACGACCTTCCCGTCGCGGATGAGCACCGTGCCGTTCTCGATCCTCGGACCGTTCACCGGATAGACGGTGCCGCCGGTGATCGCGACGGTCTGTGCTCGCGCGGCGGTGGCGAGCACCGCCAGCGTCGCGAAGGCGCTCAGCGATCGCATGAGCCGGAGCCGGAGCTGGAGTTGGAGCGGAGTGGTGCGCATCAGCGGATCCCCCCGACGTTCGGGACGTAGCCGAGTTCGAAGTCCGTGCGCCACTGCTGCGCCGGGTCGAGCCGATCGTAGAGCATCGCGCCGTCGATCCACACCTTCTCCGGTCGTGAGTAGACGCTGAGCGGGTTGCCGGACCACAGCACCACGTCGGCGTTCTTGCCGACCTCGAGCGATCCGGTCTGGCGGTCCACGCCGATCGCCCAGGCAGGGTTGATGGTGATCCAGCGGATGGCGTCCTCGTCGCTGATGCTCAGGCCCACGGCGCGTGCCGCGGCGAGCGACTTGGCGGCTTCCTGGTTGAGGCGCTGCGAGTACGACGCATCGTCGGAGTGCACGATGGTCCGTGTGCCGGCGACATGGGTGAGGCCGACGTTCGCCTTGATGCCGTCGAGCGCCTCCATCTTGAAGCCGCCCCAGTCGGACCAGATGGACGCCGAGATCCCCTCGCGGGCGAGCACGTCGGCGATCTTGTAGGCCTCGACCCCGTGGTGGAACGAGCGGATCCGGTAGCCGAACTCCTTGGCGATGTCGATCATCTGCAGCATCTCGTCGGCCTGGTAGCAGTGGTTGTGCACCAGGATGTTGCCGCGAAGGACCTCGGCGAGCGTCTCGTTGTTGAGGTCGCGGCCCGGCGGATCACCCTCGGGCTTGGCGAGCCAGGCGTCCCAGCGGCGGCGGTACTGATCGGCCGCGATCCATGCCGCGCGATAGCCGGCGACGTTCGCCATGCGCGTGGACGGTCCGCGGTTCGCGTAGACGCGCTTGGGGTTCTCGCCGCAGGCCATCTTGAGGCCGTACGGCGCGCCGGGGAACTTCATCCCCTGCACGGAGCGCGACGGGACGACCTTGAGCACCACGCTGCGACCGCCGATGAGGTTCGCGGAGCCGGGCAGCACCTGGATGGTGGTCGTGCCGCCGGCGAGGTCGCGCGGGAACTGCGGATCCTGCGGCCACACCGAGTGCTCCGCCCACACATGCGCGGTGACGGGGGAGGTGGCTTCGTTGCCGTCGTTATGCGCGGCGGTCCCCGGTGCCGGATACACGCCGAGGTGGGAGTGCGTGTCGATGAGGCCGGGCGTGACATACTTGCCCTGGCCGTCGATGACGACCGCGTTGGCGGGCGCGTTCACCGACGCACCGACCGCGGCGACCTTGCCGTCGACGAGGAGGATGGCACCGTTGCGGATGAGCGGTCCCGCGGCCGTGAAGATGTTCACGTTGCGGATCACGGTGGGACGCGACGGGAATGGCGCGTAGGTGCTGGGGAACGGATCGGCGTTGGGCTTGGACGTGGCACCGGCGACGAGCTCCGGGGCCGGGCGAGCCGGCGCCGCCGCCGGAGCGGGGGCGGCCGCCGCGGCGGGGGCGGGCGTCTGCGCCGGCATCGTGGCGGCGGGAGCGCTGGCGCATCCGGCCGCCGCGAAGGCGAGCAGGAATCTCGTGGGACGCATCTGCGGAAGGATCCTCACGCTTGGGAGAAGGACGGCGCCGCCGGAGGGAGCCCGCGGCACATGGGGCACGAGGTGGGGAGGCGGAAGCTACGCGCCCAAGGTCGCGCGAGCGAGCGCGACGTCGTCGGTGCAGATGGCGTCCACGCCGTACTCGGCGAAGCGCCGCATGGTCTCGGCGTCGTTCACCGTCCACGCGACCACGCGACGTCCTTCGGCGTGCGCCGCGCGGACCAGCGCGCTGTCGACGAAATCGCGGTGGCGCCAGAGGTCGCGGGCGTTCATCGGCCGCGCGGCGGTCGTGGGCTCGACCGGATAGCTGACCTCGAGGACGCCGCGCGGGACCGTATGGTCGAGCTGTGCGGCTTGGGCGACGAGCCGATGATCGAACGCGTGCACCGCGGCGCGGTCCTCGCTGCCGACGCCACGGGCCTTGGCCCGTGCATCGCGGACCACCGCGAGGGCCCCGGGGACCGTATCGCTGCCCTTGAGCTCCACGTAGATGCGCAGCCGGGATCCCACGGCCGCGAAGACCTCGGCGAGGGTCGGGATCGGCTCGCCGCGCACTCTGAGCCCCGCGACCTGCGCCGCGGTGAGGTCGCGGATGGCGCCGGCCCCGGGCACCGCGGGGTCGTGGTGCACGACGATCACCCCGTCCTCGGTGCGGTGGACATCGAGTTCGGCGGCATCGGCGCCGAGCTCCACTGCCCGGGCGAAGGCGGCCAGCGTATTCTCAGGGCGTTCGCGGGAGGCGCCCCGGTGCGCCACGATCTCAGGAGGGGTCACCCGCCAATCTTAACGCCAGCGGGCTGCCGGCGTCTCATCGGGTGAACACATGGGCGATCCCACCGCCAGGACCCTCGACGCGACCGATGCGGATCTGATCGCCCGATGGCTGCGGGGTGACCAGCGGTCGGCGGCCGCCCTCGTGGAGCGACACGCACAGCCCGTGGCACGATTCGCGGCGAGCCTCGGGGAACGCGACGGGATCGACGAACTGGTGCAGGACACGTTCGTGCGGGCCTTCCAGTCGCTGGACAGCTTCCGCGCCGACAGTTCGCTCCGGACCTGGCTCTTCACGATCTGCAAGCGGCTGGTGCTCGACCGGAAGCGGTCGGAGCGACGACGGAAGGACAGTGTGGAGCTCGACGAGGGGCACGCGGTGGTGGGCTACGATGCGCTCGACGGGCTCGTGGCGGAGGAGACGGCGCGGCGGGTGCAGGACGGGATGGCGAAGCTGACCGCGCTGCAGCGCGAGGTGTTCACGCTGCGGGTGAACGAAGGGATGGCGTACAGCGAGATCGCGAAGGTGGTGGAGAGCACGGAAGGCGCCTGCCGGGTGCATTACCACAACGCGGTGAAGATCATCAAGGAGTACTTGAGCGATGACTGAGTGCACGAACGACACCATGCGCGACCGGCTGCCGGAGCTCGTCAACGGGATGCTCCCGGCGGACGCGGCGGCGGCGGTGCGCGCGCACCTGGCGACCTGCGACGCCTGTGCGGCCGAGCTGGCGGTGCTCGAGACCTCGCGGCTGGTGCTCGCGGCGAGCACGCCGAGGGTCGATCTCGCGGCGATCACCCGCGCGGTCACTTCGGCCAAGCCCGCGCTGCGGGTCGAGCGTGGCGGAGCGACCGCTCCGGCGGTCCGCAAGCCATCGGTGTGGCGCTCGCGACAGTTCCTCGCGGCGGCGGCGTCGCTCCTCATCGTCGCGTCGCTCTCGATCCCGGCGCTGCTGCCGACCGGCCGGGAGCCGGTGCCGACCGGTGCCCCCGACAGCGTGGTCGTCATCGCGAGCGACACGCCCTCGACGGGCGGTGCTCCGGGCGGCCTCGCCGGCAGCGAGGGGCTGGCCGACCTGAGCAGCGCCGATCTCTCCACGCTGCTGGGCGAACTCGAGCGGCTCGAGGCGAACGTGACGGCCGAGCCTGCCGCGTTGCAGGCGCCGATCGTCGACACGCCGGAGATCGACTGATGGTTCGCGCCTCGAGGGTCCTCACGATGCTCGGCACGGCGATCGCATTCGCGGTCGCGGTGCCGGCGCTGGCCGCGCAGCAGGCGGCACAGGGCGGTCCGCCGCCGGGCGCCGAGCGCGATTCGCTCGAGCTCCGCGTCCGCCAGCGCATGACGCAGATGATCCAGCGGCAGCTCGGACTCACGGACGAGCAGACGCGGAAGCTCAGTGCGACGAGCCGGAAGTTCGAGATGCAGCACCGCGACCTCTTCGTTCGCGAGCGCCAGGCGCGCGCGGGGCTCCGCGAGGAACTCGACCTCGGCGACACGACGCGGCAGGCGCAGGTCTCGCGCCTGCTCGACCAGATGCTGCAGGTGCAGAAGCAGCGCGTCGAGCTGGTGGAGGCGGAGCAGCGGGAACTCGCGACGTTCATGACGCCGCAGCAGCGGGCGCGCTATTTCGGGATGCAGGAGCAGATCCGTCGGCGCGTGGACGAGATGCGTGAGCAGGGCGGGCGGCCGCCGCAGGGTTCGCCCGGGATCCGGCGCCCGGACGGCGTCAGAGGAGGAGTTCGTCGACCACCCGCAGGAGCATCTTGACCCCGAACGGCTTCTGCAGGTACCGCACCCGCGCATCGGTCACGATGGCGGGTGCGCTCGATTCGGCGTAGCCGCTGGCGATGATCACCGGCAGCTCGGGCGTCATCTGCCGGAGTCTCGCGAGCACCTCCATGCCGTCGAGCCCGGGCATGGTGAGGTCGAGGATGACGAGGCCGATCCGCTTGATGTTCGCCTCGTAGGTCTCGAGCCCCTTCTCGCCGTCCTCGGCCTCCAGCACCACGAGTCCGCGACGCTCCATCGCGCGGCGGCACACCCGGCGCAGGGCTTCCTCGTCGTCGATCACGAGCACGGTCGAGTGCGCCGCCTTCGTCTCGCCGGAGCCGCGGGCCGCGGGCCGTTCGGCGGGGGCGCCTGCGGCCGGGAGCCGGACATCGAAGCGGGTGCCTTCACCCGGATGACTGTGCAGTTCGAGGGTCCCGCCTGACGAGCGGATGATGCCCATCACGGCGCTGAGTCCGAGTCCGCGCCCCGACCGCTTGGTGGTGTAGAACGGCTCGAAGATGCGGCGCCGCACCTCGGGGCTCATGCCGGCGCCGTCGTCGATCACCGTGAGGTGGATCCACGCGACGCCGTTCGGTCCGGTCTCGGCGCGGGCGGAGAGTCGCACGGTCCCGCTGCCGTCCCCGATCGCCTCGGCGGCGTTGGTGAGCAGGTTGAGCACGACCTGCGAGAGCTGGGCCGGGTCGATCTCGACCCACAACGGGGCGGGCATGGGTTCCGCGACGAACACCACCTTCTTGGACTGCGCGGCGCGCACGAACCCGACGATGTCCGTGAGCACGTCACGGACGTCGATGACCTCACGCCGGAGGCTCGCGCGGCCGGCGTAGGCGAGCATCTGGCGCGTGAGGTCCGCGGCGCGGCGCGCCGCGGCGGTGATCTGCTCCAGCGCGGTCCTGACCGCATCGCGGTCGTCGATGAGGTCCAGCGCGAGGTCGGCGTTGCCGAGCACCGCGCCGAGGATGTTGTTGAAGTCGTGCGCGATGCCGCCGGCCATGATGCCCAGGCTCTCGAGCTTCTGCGCCTGTTGCACCGTCGCGTCGCGCTGGCGCCGCTCCTCCTCGGCGCGCGCGCGCTCGGTGAGGTCGGTGGCGAGGAGCCCCACCGCGTACGCGACGTCCTGCGCGTCACGCAGCAGCACGACCGTCGTCTGCCACAGATGCGGATCGCCGCTCGTCGCGAACGTCAGCTCGAGCTCCGCGGTGTCCCCGTCCCGCACCACGGCCTCGATGGCGGGCAGGAGCCGCTTCGCCGTCTCGGCCGTGAGGAACTCGCCGAGCGGGCGCCCCTGCATGCTCCAGCGCTCGCGCCCGAGCAGTGTCTCGAGTCGCGCGTTGGCGAGGCGCACCGTCCCGTCGAGTCCGAGGACACCGATGAGGACGCTGGTGTGGTCCGCGAGGTCCTGCAGCAGCGAGCGGCTGGCCCGCGCCTCCTCGAGCGCGCGCTGCGTGGT
>CAYXGS010000041.1:0-28183 GCA_964464585.1 uncultured Gemmatimonas sp.
GAGTACCACGCCGCGCACGCGGGGCACAAGGAGGGCGCGGCGCTCCAGCCGATCTACGAGAAGCACCGCGCCGCGTACGACGATGAAGCGTTCGCGATGGCGCTCGAGCTGTTCAAGGGCTCCGCGCCCGTCGGCGACGCGCCGGTCTCCGAGGAGCACCGCTCCGTGCGGTTGATCCTCGACTGGCTCCTCGAGAGCCGCGTCGGCCGCGAACTCGCCGCACTCGACGAACGCGAGATCGAGTGGGAGGGCAAGGCGATCGTCCGCACCAGCGATGGCGCCGAGGAGCCGTATCAGCGCGCCGCGATCACCATCGCCAACACGCGCGATGCCAAGGCGCGCCACGCGCTCGACGACGCTCGCGCCGCGCTCGTGCAGGACGAACTCGCGCCGATGAAGCAGGAGAAGCTCCAGCGCGAGCGCGAAGTCGTCGCCAAGCTCGGCGTCGCCTCGTCTTACAACGCCACGTGGGAAGCGCTCTCCGGCGTGTCCGTCGCGGCGCTGCGCGCCGAGTGCGAGGCGTTCCTGCGGGACACGCAGGCGATGTGGGACGAGCTGCTGCCGTTCTACGTGAAGAAGGGGCTCGGGATGTCGGTCGACGACGTCACGCGCGCCGATCTGTTGGCGCTCATGCGCGCGCCCGAGTTCGACGCCTTCTTCCCCGCCAAGGAGATGGAGCGCGAGGTGCGGCGTCAGGTGACCGAGATGGGTACGTCGCCCGATGCCAACGGTCACGTGCTCTACGACACCGCCGACCGGCCCGGCAAGCGCGCCCGCGCCTTCTGCGCGCCGGTGAAGATCCCCGATGTGGTGCACCTCGTGCTGCGCCCGCACGGCGGCTCATCGGACTACATGACGCTGATGCACGAACTGGGGCACGCGCTCCACTTCGGCAACATGCGCCGCGACCTCCCGTTCGAGTTCCGCTGGCTCGGCGACAACTCGGTGACCGAAGGCTACGCGATGCTCTTCGATCATCGGTTGAAGGACGCCGGCTGGCTCGCGCGCTACACCGGGCTCGGCAAGAAGGAGCTGCCCGAGTTCCTGCACTCGCAGGGCTTCGAGGAGCTGCACTTCGTGCGGCGATATTGCGCCAAGCTCATCTACGAGACCGAGCTGCATGGCGGCGGTGTGTCGTGGAGCGCGCTGCCCGACCTGTTCGTCGAGCTGTTGACCAAGGCGACCGGATTCAGATACCAGAAGGCCGACGCCTTCGTGGACGTGGACCCGCGCTATTACGCCGCGCGCTATCTCCGCGCCTGGCAGATGCAGGCCGTGCTCGACGAATCGCTGCGCGAGCGGTTCAACGAGGATTGGTGGCGGAACCCGAAGGCCGGCCCGTGGATCGTGGGCGAGCTCTTCGGCTGGGGTCAGCGCGAGCTGGCCGACGAACAATCACGCCGCGTTTCTTTGGCGGGGAAGGGACTTTCCTTCGAGCCCGTCATCGCAGGCATCGAACGCATGATCGGATAGGAGCCCAAGCGACAGATGACGACCGTTTACTTGAATGGGAAGTACGTGCCGAAGGAAGAGGCGATGATCCCGATCGACGACCGCGGCTTCATCTTCGGCGACGGGATCTACGAGGTGGTGCGGCTCATCAAGGGTCGCGTGTTCGCGTGGGATGCCCACGCCGCGCGCCTCGCGAACGGGCTCGATGGACTGCGCATCAATCGCGCCGGCACTGAAGGACTCAAGGCCGTCTGCGAGAAGCTCGTCGCCGACAACGCGCTCGCCGGTGGTGAGGCGACCGTCTACATCCAGGTCTCGCGCGGTGCCGCGCCGCGGACGCATCACTTCCCGCCGGCCGGCACCCCAACCACCATCTACGCCGCCGCGAGCGCCTTCACCCCCAACTTCGCCGCGCGCGATGCTGGCCTTAAGGGCATCACCCTCGCCGACATCCGCTGGGCGCGTTGCGACCTCAAGACCGTGAACCTCCTCGGCCCCGTCCTCGCGCGTCAGGCGGCGCAGGAGGCCGGCGCGTACGAGGCGCTGCTCCATCGCGACGGCATGATCACCGAAGGCGCCGCCACCAATGCTTTCTTCGTGGTCGATGGGGTGCTGCGGACGTATCCGCTCTCCAACTACATCCTCCCGGGCATCACGCGCATCGAGATCATGGCCTTGGTGAAGGAGCTCGGCATCACGTGCGAGGAGCGCCCCGTCGCGCTGTCCGAGCTGCCGAAGGCGACCGAGGTGTTCGTCGTCGGCACCACGACCGATGTCACGCCGCTCGTCGAGATCGACGGCCGCGTGGTCGGGGCAGGGAAGCCCGGCCCGATCACCGTGAAGCTGAAGGAGGCGTTCGCCAAGCGCCTGTACGGCGCATGAGGTCCGCGCTGCTGCTGTCGACGGTGCTGCTCGCGGCACCGACCATCCGCGCCCAGGCGCCGAGTGATGACGCGATCCTGCGTGAGGCCACCGCGCAGCTCCAGGCCCTGATCCGCATCAACACCGTCAACCCGCCCGGCAACGAGCTCGCCACCGCGCGCTTCCTCGACTCGCTCTTCAAGCAGGCCGGCATCGAGTCCCGCGTATACGAGAGCGCCCCCGGCCGCGGCGCGGTCGTCGCCCGGATCCGTGGCGTGACCGGCGCCGCCGCGAAGACCCCCGTGATCCTCATGGGCCACATGGACGTCGTCGGCGTGGTGCGCGAGCAGTGGACCGCCGACCCGTTCGCCGCCGAGATCCGCGACGGTGTGCTCTACGGGCGCGGGGCGATCGACGACAAGGGCATGCTCATCGCCAATCTCCAGGCGATGCTCGCGCTGCAGCGGCGCGTCAAAGCCGGTCAGACGCTGACGCGCGACGTGATCTACGTCGCCAACGCCGACGAGGAAGCCGGCGGGGACTTCGGGATGGGGTGGCTACTCAAGAACCATCCTGACGCGATCCGGGCCGAGTACGCTTTGAATGAAGGCGGGCGGACGCGGGTGATGTCCAACGGCAAGAGGTACGTTGCGTTGCAGATGGCGGAGAAGGTGTCGCATGTGGTCACCGTCACCGCGAGCGGGCCGGACGGGCATGCGAGCATCCCGCTCGAGGGGAATGCGATCACGCGGCTCGGGCGGGCGCTCGCGGTGATCGGGTCACACCGGGAGCCGACGACGCTCACGCCGGTGACGACGCGGTTCTTCGCTTCGCTGGCGGCGGTGTGGCCGGATGCGCGAGAGGCTTCTGCCATGACGGACGTCTCCTCTGGCGATCCGGCGCGGGTTGCGCGTGGGGCTGAGGTGCTGCGGGGTACGCCGACGTTTGATGCGGTGCTGCGGACGGGGATCTCGCCGACGATCCTTGGGGGTGGGATCCGATCGAATGTCATTCCGCGGGAAGCTGTGGCGACGCTGAACGTTCGCACGCTGCCGGGGCAGTCGATTGACTCTACTGTCGCTCGGCTCGAGCGGGCGGTGAACGACCCGCGGGTGAAGTTCGCGGTGACGAGCCGTGGGGAGGACTCGCCGGCGATGTCGGCGGAGAATGAGTTCTTTGCTGCGGTTGAGCGGGCGGCTAAGCGGGTCGATCCTTCGATCGTGGTCGTGCCGTATCTCTCGACTGGGGCGACGGACTCGGCGGATCTGCGTCGGGCGGGAATCAAGGCGTATGGGCTGCTGCCGTTCCCGCTCGAAATGCCGGTTGAGGAGGCGATGCATGGAAACGACGAGCGGTTGCCGATTGCGGCGTTCGGGTTTGGGATTCGGTTCGTGACGGGCATCGCCGAGGCGCTAGCGACGGGGCGGTAGGTTCGTGGTGTGAGGGCAGGTGATGTCTCGCAAACCGATTGTGCAGGTCTGCCCAGTCCTCTCCGAGAGCGCGCAATCGCGCGCGCAGCTGGGTGTCGGAAGTGGCACAGCACCGACTTGCGCGCGATCGGTTCGCGTGCGGTATTAGGACACTTGGTGCGAATCGAACGGACGGATTCCGTGCCGGACAGGTCAGTCCACACACGTTAAGGCGAGCTCCATCTCTCCGAGGTGCACATGGATGCTGGCGGGATCCTCGTAGGCCAGCTTCTCACAGCTGCTGGCTTGCTGCTCGGTGTCCTAATCGCATACCTCCAAGTTCAGAAGAACCACGCGACGACTCTGAAACAGCAGGAGGCGCACCTTCGGAATGATCTAAAACTCAAGCTATACGAGCGTATATCGGAGTCGTTCTCGAGGTGCTCGGCCCTGCTAAGCAAGGCTCATTTTGCATACACGGGGACTTTCTCCGCGTGGGATATGCGCGTCCGAAAGGGCTTTCCAGTGGCTCCGCATCAAGTCGCCATTGAGCTGTCGGATTGTGCGCACACAGTCGCGGCAAGCGTGAACGCGGTGCTTGAGATCGTCGAACACTATGAGATCGCATTCCCGCGTTTCGAAACGATTCGACGCGAGTTATCCGAGAAGCATCGCGAACTGCTGGCCGCCCAGACATTGTTGTGGAGTCCAATCAGCATCTTCCTTCCCTTCACGGACGCTCTGACAGGCACGAAGATGGGGCCATTGGGATTTCCTACGGAGCCGCAGTTGGCGGACTTCGAGGCCCTGCATGCCAAGTATCAGTCTGTCTGTAACGATATCTCGACGTACATGATTGACCTGCAGATCGAGGCGCAGAATGAGCTTCTCGGCGAGCTGTTCGGACGATCTGTGCCGCCACGTAGCCCTGGGGACCCCGCCTACAAGGTGCTCGCGAGAGATTCCGTCGAAGTGAAGGAGCGTCCGCCCGGGCGACTCATCTAGCGCGCGACGCCCTAATGACGGTTGGTGACCGATGGACATGGTAGCTGTCGTGGGGTCTCGGCTTCATCTTGTGCAAGGTTTGCCGAGGCCGCACAACCGCATCTTGTGGGAGCGCTCGCAGCAGTAGCACACGTTAGCCAGACCTGAAATGGTATCCTCAACGACATCTGTATCGAGTTTCGAGGAGTTCTCGCGTATCCTTCGCGACAACTGGGAAGGGCACCACGTATTTCGCGGGGAAGACAGCGATGCGTACCCTCTACTTTCAAAGTGGGGCCGATGCATCCGTCAGTCCGCCGCCAACGATGCGCGCTCCGAGCGAGGGCTCGTGCGGGCATTCGTGCGTCACGCTACACCACACTGTGATCGCGCGCCGAAGGATGACTGGGAGTGGCTTGCGTTGGCGCAGCATCATGGAGTGGCTACGCGGCTTCTCGACTGGACCGAGAACCCGTTAGTCGCTGCCTATTTCGCTACTCGCGATATCGTACGCAGAGCGGATCGAGTCGTCTACATTCTTGATCTAGGTGCCCTCCCCGCTGCAGACGACATTTCGGATCCGCTCGAGTGCAACGAAACAGTCGCGTATCGTCCGCGGCACTTTGCGCGACGAGTCGCTGCTCAGGGGGCGGTCCTTACGTGCCATCCGAAGCCGGAGTCAGAGTTCACATCAACGGGCCTCCGGCGTGTGGTCATCGAGGATCAAGCGGTCAACGAGATCTATTCGACTCTTGAGTCATTTGGAGTCCATGAGGCGTTCGCCTTCCCTGACTTGGATGGCATCGCGCGACACCTCAATCAGATGTACATACGTCCCCTCTAGCGGCGTCGGCGGGCTAACGACAGTGGGTGACCCGACGGTCGTCTAAGGGAGCAGCTGGGCGGCCGGGGCACAACTTGACGTTAGGCAGATTCCTCACACTTCCAATCCGCGAATGGCTAAAGTCTCCGCTACATCGCGACTTCTTCGCGCCCTCGAATACATCGCCGCTGAGTCCGGCAAGCAGAAGCGAGAAACGACTCTCGGCGTTGTGCTGATGTCGTACATGGGTGTGCCACCCGAAGAAGGCTGGCAAGACGAGGCTCGGCCGCCGATTCTGTATGCGCGGCTGATTGCGCTTTGCGTTGAGTCCATCGAGGAGGTCGAGAGTTGCTTCGACGATTCGACACTTCATGACGAAGAGCGCAAGGACGTCCGGCTTAAGGCGTCGCGCCCCCTCCGCGGCGTCCTGTCAATGTTTGCGTCAAAGAGCGTTGTGCGGCCCGCGGCGGAGTTCGTAACTCCGGAACTTGGAGCGCTTGTTCCCTTGGCGTTGGCAACGCAGCAGCTGCAGGGCGCCGAGTCAGTGCGGAAGGAGCAGCTCGCGCAAATTCGCGAAGCCATTTCCACCCTTCGCGACGCGCTGCAGTCATCGAGTCTCCCGCCAGAGCTGCGCCTCAGATTTATTCAAGTGCTCAGACGTCTTGAGAGTGCACTTGACGAGTACGAAGCGTTCGGTCTGGAGTCGGTCCTGTCGACGGTCGGCGCGTTGGTTGGCGTTGCGACGATCGCACGAGCGCAAGTGAATCCGGAGACTCAGCCGGAGGTGTGGGAGAAGCTGTCCAACTTGGTGACGCTCGTGGGTGCGATTGACATCTCCTACCGCGTGGCGTCCTTCGCGATTGCGAGCGCGTCTGTGCTGCGAGCCCTGAACTGATGTTTTGCGCGCGGACTGACTAACGGCAGTGGGTGGCCGACCGCCGTCTGAGGGAACAGGTGGGCGGCTGCGTCTTGCTGCGCTATTCCGTACGGCGCGGACGCCCATCCGCATCTCAATGGAAGCGGCCGCGGCACAACGTGACGTTAGGCGAATCCGAGAGACTACTGCGTGAATCAAGGATTGTTCTTTACGCATTGTCGCGTTCTCGGACTCGATTCTGTCAGCTCCGAAGAGGAGCTGAAACGCGCCTATCGCACCCAGATCAGCAAGTGGCATCCGGACCGCCACCGCACTGACTCTGCGGCCCATGACGCCGCGGTAGAGCGTGCGAAGGAGATCAACGCGGCGTACGAGTACCTCTCCGAGCTGCTTGAAGCGGGCTACGTTCCTCCCACTCGGTCAGCCGCTGCGAACGCTTCGACGCGGTGGAGAGAATACACAGACACGTACCGAACGCGGCGCACGTATCAGAAGCAGCAGTATAGCTCGGGGTTCCCAGATTCGACTGTTACAGAGGTCTTTGTGAAATCATCGAATCTGGTATCCGTCGGTCACAACGCAGTGCGTTCAATCCTTTACGTAAAGTTCGTCGGAGGTGGCGTCTACCTCTATCGTGGTGTGCCGTCAGAGGTGTATGACGCGCTCCTGGCGGCGTCTTCGCATGGGAAGTTCCTGAGCGCCCAGATCAAGGGGCAGTATCCCTACGAGCGCTGTTAGGCAGCCTCCCCCCCCACCTAACGGTGATTGGTGTTGATGGCTGCGTCGAAGAAGCAGGTGGGCGGCGCCCCGCTCCGCGTAATCTCACGGCAGGTTAGGCTTGCGGTCAACGTGACGCAGCCGTATCTCATACCGGGACAATCACTTGCGCGGGAAGCTCATCGAGATCCGCGCCACAGGTATCATTTGGCAGGGCGACATGCCGAGACGCGTGCCGGGCCTTGAGGCTCATTGGGAACAGTTTCTTCTTTGCGTGCTGTTTCACCTGCTGCTACCCCTACTGCCGATTGGAATTGAGCTCTGGGTCAGTCACCGCGTGACCGACACGACGCTAACGCTGGGCGCTGCCATGTACGCGATTTCTATTGGAAGCTCATCGAAGAGCAGGCTCATGTTTGGCTTCTCGGTGGTGCTCTGCATCATCTACTCCATCGCCTTTGGGGTACTTACGGGAGGCACTGCTCAGTCGCCTGGAGCGGGTTCTCTGTTCGGAAACGCATACGCAACAATCGCCCTTCTGCTGATCTTTCTTGTGCATGCGGGGGAGCGGTACAATCGGCATATCGTCGACCGCGCACCGTTCTGGGAGTTCTAGTGCAACTCATGCGAACCGTGAGGCCTCTATGGACTCGATGATTGTCATCAGTTTGGCGGGGTTGGCTGTCGCAGTCTCGGCTGCGATCGCATCGCTCTGGCGCATATCGGCCAAGCGAAATGCAGAGGAGCGACTGGTCGAGCTGATCGAGGAGAGCATTCGCCACAAAACGCGTCTTCGGCGTCTCCTTGTCGAGGCGACAAACGCTCGCGCCCATGCAGACGCGAGCGAAGGTGAGACGCTCGCGCTTCTCCTAAAGTCGGTTGAGGCATCGCTTAGGTCCATGTCCAAGCGAGATCAACGGCGCCTCGAAGAGGCGCTCTACCAAGAATCTCAGGTCGGTCGCTCTGAATACGTGAAGAAGCTTCGCCAGCAGATTCTCGGACACTTGAATGACTCGAGCACAGTTGGGTCTGGTCCTGCGTAACGAAGTACTGAGCAGTCAAAGGTCACTTGCTGCCGACGCGCTCGGGTGCGGTAGCGGTTGTGGGACCACGGCATCACTTTAGGTGCGGGATTGCCGCGGCCTCACAATCGCAGCTCTCGGAGGCGCTCGTAACGAAGCAAACGCTAACGCAACGGTCACGAGCCTCGAACAAGAGGACGAATGTATCGACTTCGAGTCATCAGCCTCATCGTCCTATTCACCGGCTGCGCACCTCAACTCACGGTTGGGCGCCTCTGGCCGACTCCGCTCCCGCCGAACCCGGTCGATCACCCGATTGCGATCTTTCGCGAGAATCGGCCGCGATGCGCGTTCGACGAGATTGCTACGATAGAGGTCAAGCCATCGGAATGGGCAAGTGCGTCTGCGGACGAACTTATCGAGGCGATGCGAGTGCGCGCGCGAGCGGCCGGCGGCGATGCAATCATCGGCTACGGCACCGAGTCCAGAGCGACTGGCGCGGTGGCGTACCCAAACACCGGCATCACGGCGGTATCACGGACAACGTTCCACAGCGGAACGATCATCCGCTACAGGGACGCAGCCTGCCGCGAGTAGGAAGAGACATCACGGCTCCTTGTCGCACTTCCCCTTGTACTCGTCCGGGATACCGATAGGTGAACATCAGGACACGACGACTTGGACGCAACCAGCTGAGTTGGCTTGCCGAAGGCCCTGGGGGCCACGGAGCTCAACCCGTCAAGGTCGCTCACATTGAGGAGAGCATTGCCGGCCGCTTTCGATTCGTCGAGGCGACTGCCGGTAAGCCAGGATTGCGCTCCCCGCAGCTCGGTGCGTTGCACGCCATTCTTGCGGCTGAGTCGCTCGAAATCTCTGCGCCCGTTACGGTGGTCCTACCGACGGGGACCGGGAAGACCGAAACGATGCTGGCTGCCTACTGCAACAATCCGACGCGCACTTTGGTTGTGGTGCCTTCCGATTCGCTCCGAACACAGATCGGACGCAAGTTCGCGACACTTGGCGTGCTCCCGCTTGTCGCCGCGATTGAAGGAGACTTCCGAACTCCCACCGTTGGAATCGTCCGCTCGCGTCTCGAAACGGCCCAAGACGTGCACGATCTCGCGGCTCAGTCTTGTGTCATTGTTGCAACCGCTGCTGCACTGAGCCGCTTCTCGGCGGAGGCAACGCAGGCACTTGTCGCTGTCACGAGTCGTCTATTCATCGACGAGGCCCATCATATCGCAGCGACGACGTGGGCGCGGATTGCGGCCGCATTCTCCGGGAAGCTCATCGTCCAGTTCACGGCCACTCCGTTCAGAGAGGATGGGAGGATTCTCGAAGGCCGCATCGTTTACGCATATCCACTTCGCCTGGCGCAAGAGCATGGTTGGTTCGCCAAGATTCAGTACCGAGCAGTCTCAGCCGAAGACGACGCCGATCGATCTCTCGCTCTCGCTGCCGTAGCGCAGCTCAGGCATGATCTCGCGGCCGGACTAGACCATCTCTTGATGGCTCGCGTGCAGACGATTGATCGCGCTAAGGCTCTACTCGAACTCTATTATGATATTGCTGGAGACCTCGGGGCGATCCGAATAGACAGCAAGCTCTCATTGACCAAGCAGCGAGAGGCGAGAGGTCAGCTTGACCAGCGCGCCTCTCGCATCGTCGTCTGCGTGGATATGCTGGGCGAAGGCTTCGACCTGCCGGCATTAAAGGTCGCCGCGGTTCACGATCCCCATAAGAGCCTGGCGGTTACCCTTCAGTTTGTTGGCCGTTTCACGCGCGTTGGTGGAGAAGAACTCGGTGACGCGAGTGTCTTCGTTCCTCGTGCGACAGGGGTGTCCGACGAACGTTTGCGACGTCTGTACGGTGAGGACGCCGACTGGAACGTCATTGTACGCGACCTCACTCATGCCGAGATAGAGCACGAGCAGGCGCGAACAGACTTTGAGGCTGGCTTCTCGCAGCTCCCGACCGAGGTGGCTGTTCGCGCAGTCCAGCCGAAGATGAGCACCGTCATCTACCGCTCGCCATCACTCGGATGGATGCCAGAGGGCATCCGCGAAGTGTTTGGTGAGAGCTCACTTCTAACCAAACGTATCGCGGTCAATCATTCTGAGCGCGTGCTCTGGTTCGTGACCGCCGAATCAACACCGGTGCTTTGGAGTGACGTAAGCGCGTATACAGAACTTGTCCACCATCTGTACGTCATTCACGCTGACATGGCCACTGGACTCCTCTATATCAACAGCTCAAACAACGACCTCGTGCACAGTGAGCTCGCGCAAGCGGTCGGTGGTGATGAGATGGAGCTGATCCGTGGTGACATCGTGTTTCGTGTTCTGTCGCCAATAAAGAGGAGGGTACCTACCAACGTAGGTCTCCTCGACGCCGTCAACCGCAACCGCCGGTTCACGATGCACGTGGGCGCTGACGTCCTCGAGGGTTTCGGCCCCGGCGCCGCACAGAAGTCCAAGACCAACATATTTGCTCACGGCTACGCCGATCACTCGCGCGTGTCAGTCGGAGCGTCTCGCAAGGGAAGAATCTGGAGCCACCGAGTTGCCCCAAGCATCCTCGACTGGGTGAAGTGGGCGCGAACTGTCGGTGCTGTCGTTACTGATACGAGTATTGACGTTAAGACAGTGTTGTCGGGCTTTATCATACCGAGGGCGGCACACGAACGCCCGCCGCTTGTTCCGTTAGGCGTGGAGTGGCCGCACGACCTTGGCTTTTCAACCAGTGAGTCGCGCCAGATTGGATACGCGGGGAGCGCTCATCCGCTCATCGACGTGGAGATGATTGTCACCTCATTCAACCGCGATGAACCCATCCGGTTTGCCGTGGTATCGCCCGACTGGTCTCTCGACTACGAATTCGAGTTCGGAGCCGACAGGCCGAAAGTGCGAGCAATGGGAGCTGACGCCTCACTTCAGCACCGGGGCGAGAACGTCAGCCTTGCTCAGTTTATGTCGGACATCGGGCTCACTGTGTTCTTCGAGAACGAAGCCCTTCTCAGTCCCGACGGCTACATACTGCAGCCCGATCGCTCTCGTCCGCGCTTTCCCGAGTCGCGGCTAGAGGCACTCGACTGGTCGGGTGTCGACATCCGCAAGGAATCTCAGGGGCCGCATCGCGACAAGGATTCCGTGCAGAATCGTGTTGCCGAGATCCTTGCTCTCCAGCAGAAATGGGAGGTCATCGTCGACGACGACGGTACACGAGAGGTTGCGGACCTCGTATTCTTGAGACGCGAGGGACAGAAGCTCCATGTCCTTTTGGTCCACTGCAAGTTCTCACACGGCGACGCCCCCGGCGCTCGACTTGCCGATCTGTACGAGGTCTGTGGGCAGGCGGTGAAGTGCTACAAAGCTCGCTCGGATATCGAGCTCACGATCAAGCGCGTCGTTCGTCGCGAGCGAAGGCGTCAGTCGAACGGCTGCCCTGGAATACTTGGCGGCTCAATGGATCTGCTCCTAGACATTCAGCGCGATGCATGGCGACTAGATCCTGTCGTAACCGTTGCCGTAGCCCAGCCTGGACTGTCTACGAAGCTTATGTCGCTTGCGCAATCCGAGTTGCTTGGGTGCGTTGATCTGTATTTGTCTGAAGCTTATGGCTCGGGATTTCGCGTCCTCTGCAGCGGCTAGCGACGGAACGCCCTGACATTCACTGCTTCCATCGGCTGTGCGTCGAATCGCGCATCCCTCATGGTCCGTCGCTTCTGGCTGGCCCCTACCCCCAGATCTCTGGGGTAGCGGGCCGACGCCCCCGCCCTCATCGTATGTCAGGGTCGGCACGGCCCGCCGACCCCGCATCGGTGTCGATCAGCTCCCGGCTGAGGGATCAGCGCCGTCCCGCGGATCCTCACGAGTACAGTTGCGGTCAACCCACACCGTCGTGCCCGGCCATGACCAGACCCCCCCACGCCGAACCGCACACCCCGCCGCGCCTCGAGCACGACGACGACGGCACCCTGCGCTCGGTCCGCCCCGCCGACGACGAGATCGATCTCTTCGGGATCACGCACCCCGGTCTCGTGCGGACCTCCAATCAGGACCACTTCTTCATCGCGATGGTCCATCCGCAGATCAACGTCGTCGGCACGAGTCTCCCGCCCGAGAGCGCCCTCCCGCTCCGCGGCACTCGGCTCGGGACCATCCTCATGGTCGCCGATGGCGTCGGTGGGAGTTCGGACGGCGCGACCGCGGCGCGCCTCGCGACGACGGCGGTGGTCGACTACATCGCGGCGTCGTTCCGCTCGTATCACGATGCCGGCGCGGGACGCGCGGGGGACTTCCTCGAATCGCTGCGCACCGCCGCGTTCCAGGCGCACGATCGCGTGCGCGCGGAGAGTGTCGCAGCGGGCCACGGCACCATGGCCACGACCCTCACGCTGGGCATCGGCGTGTGGCCGTGGTTCTACGTCGTGCAGGTCGGGGACAGTCGGGCGTACATCCACTCGCGGGGCGCGCTGCGCCAGATCACGCACGATCAGACGCTGGCCGAGGAGCTCATCGATCGCGGGCTCCTCAAGCCGGAGGATCGGGAGCGATCACCGCTCACGCACATCCTCTCGAGTGCGATCGGCGGGGAGGAGGCGGCGCCGGTCGTCTCGCGCGTCGATGTCAGCGAGCGTGGCTGCGTGCTCTTGTTCTGCAGTGATGGCCTGACCAAGCACGTGACGAACGCGGAGATCTCCGCTCGCTGCGCGACCATGCTGAACGCGGAGCAGATCGCGCGTGACCTCCTCAAGCTCGCACTGGACCGCGGCGGATCGGACAACATCACCATCGTGATCGCACGGGCGCCTCAGGCCGCCTGATGCCCGCTCCCATCGGCGTCGGCGATCTCGTCGCCTGGGAGGGAGGCGTGCTGCTCATCGGGCGCGCCAATCGCGTCATCCCGTTCCACGCCCACCAGGCCATCCAGGTGGTCTTCGGCTATTCCGGGCCTGTCGGCCTGCGCACCTCCGACGGCGAGGCGTGGACCGAGTATCCACTCGGCATCGTTGCGTCGCGCCAGCCGCACTCCATGGACGCGACCGCGGCGTCCTACAATGCCATCATCTTCGTCGAACCCGAGACGGCGCTCGGCCGAGCGCTCGCCGAGCGATACCTCGCGCGCGGCGTCGCGTCGGTCGACGATGCGGACACCCGAACCGCCGGCGCCGATCTCTTCTCGACGTGGCTCGGCGGCACGTCCAGGGAGCGCCTGATCGCTGGCGCGAACCAGGTACTGGCCACCCTCGCGAAGGATGTCACGCCCGCCACGGTCACCGACCCGCGGATCCTCATCGCGACTGAGTACATCCGGGCGCACTTGGACCGGAGCATCGCCCTCGATGACGTCGCCTCCCAAGTGTTCCTCTCCCCCGGCCGATTCCGGCACCTTTTCGTCGAGCAGACCGGGATGGGCCTGCGACCCTACGTGCTCTGGCGACGCTTCATCCTCGCGTGGGACCTCCTGGCGCAGGGAGAGTCGGTCTCCACCGCCGCGCACCGCGCCGGCTTCGCCGACGCGGCGCACTTCACCCGCACATCCAACCAGATGTTCGGCTTCCCGCCGTCGCTGATGCAGGTGGACGCGGGAGCGCCGACGCCGAGACAATAGACCCGATCAGCCCGCGGCATCCGGGCTATGCTCCGATCGTCACCACCACGCTCCCACGCTTGCGCCCGGTCTCCACGCGTCGGTGCGCGTCGACGATCCGCTCGAACGGGAATACCTGGTCGATGACCGGCGTGAACTCCCCCGCCGCCGCGATCGCCGCGAGTACGCGCAGGTCCTCCGCGCGCGACTTCGCCGGCCCGGCCACCACGCGATGCGTCCCCGTCAGCCCGACGAGCGGCGCGAGCACGAGGTCCGAGAATCCCCCGAGCACGACCAGCAGCCGCCCGCGTTCGGCGAGCGACCGCTTCACCCGCGAGTAGGGCGCGTTGCCAACGGTGTCCACGATCATGTCGTAGGTCCGTCCGTTCGCGGTGAAGTCCTCGCTGGTGTAGTCGATCACTTCATGCGCCCCGATGGAGCGGACGAGCTCGACGTTCGCGCGCCCCGTGACCCCGGTGACCTCCGCGCCGAACTGCCGTGCGAGCTGGACCGCCGCCGATCCCACGGCGCCCGAGGCGCCGTTCACGAGCACGCGCTCGCCGCCGGCGAGACCGCCGCGCCGGAAGAAGCTCAGCATCGTCATCCCGCCGAACGAGAGCGCGGCGGCCTGCTCGAAGGAGAGGTTCGCCGGCTTCCGCGTCACCAGGCCGGTCGCCCGAATGGTCCGGAACTCGGCGTGACAGCCCATCGCGGCATCGCCGAACGCGATGACCTCATCGCCGGCCTTGAAGGCGACGACATCCTTTCCCACCGCCTCGACCACCCCCGAGAGTTCCGTCCCCAGGATCGGCTGCCGTGGCCGCCGGATGCCGAACGCGATCCGCCCGAACGCGCCGAACCCCGGAGGGAGTGTGAGGCTACGCACCCGCCAGTCTCCGGTGGAGACCGTGGTGGCGCGAGTCCTGATGAGGACCTCGTCGTCCTTCGGGGTCGGAGTCGGAACCTCGCGGATCGCGACGACGTCGGGAGGACCATATCGATCGTAGACCGCCGCTCTCATGCCGCCTCCGTGGCGCAGGCCTGCTCGGCCCGCTGATAGTCGCAGGAACAGGTCCCACCCGCACAGGAGGAAGTCGACGGCTTCTGCTCGCGCGCGCACCGCCAGCACTTCGCCACCTCCTCGGTGATCGCCGGCAGGCCGACCAATCGCGCCGCTGCGCTGCCGCCACCGCTGCGGATCTCGCGGACCACGGGCCGTCCCGACACGTCGAAGGAGAGGTCGGCGACGAGCGTGAAGCCCGCCTTCGCGATGCCGGTGCCCGATGCGTGATTCTCCGGCGCATACGCGATCCAGAATCGTTCGGCATCGGCCGATTCCGCCTCGACGATCGCGTCGAGCAGACGCGGATAGATCCCGCGACCGCGGAACGCGGACAGCGTGACGAAGTTCCAGAGGTACCGATCCGAGGACGGCACGGTGAACGACGCCCGGAGCTCGCCGATCGTGGCGGAGGTGGTGGCGACCCAACCCCAGGCGGCCGGCGCGCCATCGATCGTGGCGATGTAGGCGCGGTGTCCGCGATCGAATCGCTGCTGGATCTCCGCCAGATCGCGGCCCTGCAGCCTGGCCATCACGGAGGGATCGGATTCGCGATGCACCGCGAGTCCCTGCACGGGCGGTTTGAGCGGACTGGGATCATTACGGTGGCGGAACGCGATGGGCATCGTGAGTCTCCGTTGCAGGTGTGCAAGGAGAATGGGATTCCCCCCACCGGCTCGGCTTGAATGCAGCGGCTGACTCTCGCGCCCGACGGATCGCCGAAGTCGGCCCCTACGTTCAATCGCGGGGCAGGGCACCGACCGCATCATCCCTTACACACGCAGTGAACACGCAACGCACACTCAACGAGGAGATGACCCATGCTGAAGAAGATGATGCTGATCGGTGTCCTGGCGACGATGCTGCCGATCTGCGCGACGGCCCAGACGAGCGACCACAAGTATGAAGTGGGGATCCGCTCCGCCCTGATGGTCGGCACGATGGACCTCTCCCAGCTCGACCCCGCCTTCGACGACCTCTCGCCCGACGGCGCGACGGGCGCGCACATGTCCGGCTTCTACCTCCTCATGAAGGTGCGGCCGCACCTGCGGCTCGGCGTCGAGACCCTGGTCTCCAACTCCGACAAGACGGCGACCACGACGATGAACTACCAGGCCGCCGGCCCGGTGGTCGAGCTCTCGTACGGGCGCTCGTGGTACGTCTCGGGCAGCGTCAACGCGGGCGGGCTGATCGTCAACGCGATGTCGCGCTCTGGTGCCGCTCCCGCGGAGGGGGCGAGCCAGGGGTCCTTCTTCAAGGGCGAGGGGCTCTACGTCGCGCCCTCGATCGACGTCGGCTATCGCTATCGGCGGCTGTCGCTCGGCGTGTTCCTGAAGCAGGTGAGCGTCTTCGGAGAGGCGGAGCGCGGCGGGATGTCGGAATTCGGGTCGCGGTTCGGGGGGATGAAGTTCTCGTTCGGGTTGTGACGCGCGCGGCGCGGCTCGAGCGGTGTTGACGAGCGGCGTCGACCGCTCGCTGCCAGCGCGCACAGCACTTGCCACGTCTTGGTCCGTGTCCAAGATTCTCTGCATCTGATTGGACGGTCGTGCCTGATACGGGGAATGGTGGATTAGGCAGGTCTGTCCGATCCATGCTAGCAGATCGAAGCCGCATTGCCCTGGAGGCATGCAATGGGTGCGCTGGCGGCTAAGGCGAGGGAGAACCTCCTCGACGGACGCGGACTACTCCTCATCGTATTGGTGTGCGCGTGTGCCGTCGGCGCTCGCATGCTCGCGCGTGGATTGGGCGAGGCGTGGTCGTGGGCGATCTTTGGCGCAGTGCTTCTTGGCGGCCAGAATCTTGTGATTGTTGGGCAGTCTGGCGGTTTCCGCCGCCGTCCGATCGCGGCTTGGAGTTTCTTGGCGGGCGTGGTGGTCGCCGGTGCGCTGCTCGGCTACTGGCTCCACGTCTGAGCGAGTGTTCAGCATCGTGTGCGCGAATGCCTGACGGCAGTTGGTGACCGACGGAGCTCGTACGTGTAGGCGACCCCGGTGGAGGGCGCCTGCTGGTGCGCGCGTACTTCTGGCGTGCGGGTGCGCCGATCCCCGCGCACTATCGTACCTGAAGGTACCGCGCAGCCGCCCAACCGCATCTTATGGAAGCGGCCAATGCACGACCAAACGTTCTGCGGAGTCTTGAACACTCGTGATGCACAAAGCCCTCCTGCTGGTCTTCCTCGCCATTCATATCGCCCGCCCCGCGGCCGCAGGCGCGCAGCGCGCGGTGCCCAGCCCCCGCGACACCACGCCGGTGTCGGTGATCCGCGAATACGTGACTGCGTTCAACGCCAAGGACCTGGACGCCATGACGAGCGTGGTCGCGAGCGACATCGTCTGGATGAGCGTCGCTGGCGACTCGCTCACGGATGTGGGGCGCGGAGTCGACGCGTTCCGACGATTGATCGCAGGCTACTTTCGCGTCGTGCCATCAGCGCGCTCGGAACTGATCACGATCGACGCGACGGGGCCCTGGGTGACGACGCATGAACGAACCCGCTGGGAAGCGTCTCCATCGGGCGTCGATGGACAGTCCAGCCTCGTCGTCTATGAGGTCCGAGACGGACTGATCCGGCACGCGTGGTTCTATCCACCGCTCGCGTCGCGCAGGGGAGCGCCAGGATCTCCTCGCGAGCGGCCGCGCTAGAGCCAGTGGTTGACGGCAACGCGACCGCAGAGCGACGCTTGGCTGCGACCATTCATCTCGGCCGAATCCGGCACGCTCGGCGACTCGTGCGGTCTCCCGTCCCCCGACCCGCGCACTACTGGATGATCCTCGTCGGCACCGGTATCCGCGCCACCGTCGTCGACCCGATCCCCAGCCGCCCGTACACGTTCGAACCCCAGCAGTACACGGCGGTGGAGTTGCGCGCGCAGGTGCTCCGCGACCCCGACTCCACCCACAGCACGCTGCGCCCGGCGACGTCCACTTCCTTCGGGTATGCCTGCAGCGGTGAGCCCGTGTAGGTCTCCGCGATCGCGTTGTGCTCGCCCCAGCAGTAGAGCCGGCCACCGCGGATCGCGCAGGCATCACGGAACCCGAGACTGACGTCGATCCAAGGCGAGCCGGATGGGCCGAGGATGGTCGCGCTCTCGGTCGGCACCGAGCGCTGGACGAGTGCGCCGGCCTCCATCGCCGTCGGTCCGATGCCGAGCACGCCGTAGCCCCAGCACAGCAGCGTCCCCACCGTGGTGATGCCGCACGTCATGGAATCGCCGCCCGCCGAGATGCGCGTGAACACTCGGCCGCCGCTGCCCGACCCGGCGACCTGCGTCGGGATGTTGCGCGAGATGGTCGTGGAGTCCCCGAACTGCCCGGTGTTGTTCGCGCCCCAGCAATAGCCGCGTCCGGCGACGGTCACGCCGCAGGTGTGATAGCCACCGGCGTCGATGCTGGCGAAGATCAGGTTCCCGGCGCCCGAGCCACTCACTTGCACGGGGGTGGAGCCGGTCGAGACGGAAGCACCGTTGCCGAGTTGTCCTGACGTGCCCTCGCCCCAGCACCAGACGGCGCCCGAGGCGAGTCGCCCGCACATGTGCAGCTCGCTCGACGTCAACTCGACGAACTGCAGACCGCCGGGGCCCGTGCCCGCGATCGTGTAGGGCATGCCGCCTCCCCAGCAGAGCACCTCGCCCGTGGTCGTCAGCGCACAGGTCGCGGACTGGAGCGTGACCACCTGCACGAACGGATCGACCGTCCGATTCCGCCCGTCGAGTGTCGGCACGCTGTCCTCCTCTCCTCCGCCCAGGTAGCTGATCGAGCCAGCGCTGTTCTGTCCCCAGCACAGCACGCCTTGCGCCGCCGTCGCGCAGGAGTGCAGGCGGCCGAGGCTCATGCGACTGATCGTCGCGCGCGCGTCGAAGTCGAGTTCCGGTGATCGGATCTGGTGTCCCGCGATCTGCGCGGCGGCGAACACGTGCGTGGTGCCGACCGGTCGGGTCTGGGTGACATTCACGAACCGATACCGTCCGCCGCCGAGCATGGTGGTCTGCTGCCAGGCCGTGCGTGCGCTGAGGCCGCCGTCGTCGCGGTCCTGCAGGTACGGTGTGTAGGTGGCATCGATCGGATTGTCGAAGGCATCGAGCAGCTGCACCTCGAGCGTCGAGAGGCTGCCGACTTCGGTGCCGCCGCCGCTCATCAGCTCGAGCGAGAGACTCGCGGGCGCCGCGGCGTCGACGTCGAACTTTCCGCTCGTGTCCGGCACGAGCGCGGTGCCCGTCGCGATGATGTTGTACGACCCCGCGCGCTCGACCCATATGCCGCTGAAGGTCGCGATGCCGCCCACCGACATCACGGTGTTCGATCCGTGCAGGGTGGCCGAGCCCGCGTTGACCTGGAGTGCCAGCGTGACGGGGATGCGCGCGCCCTGCACCAGCATCCCGTTGGCGTCACGCACTTCGACCTCGAGCGCGGTCGCGAAGGGCACGCCCGCCACGAGGTCGGAGGGCTGCACGCTGAACGCGAGCTGTGCGGCGTTCTGCGTCACGGCGAGTTGCGCGTACGCGGGGACGCCGCGTCCGGTGGCACTGATCGTCGTCGTCCCGGGACCGACGATGCGTGCGACGCCGAGCGAATCGACCTGCGCGACGCTCGGATCGGACGAACCCCAGAGGAAGCGCACGCCGGTGATGATCGCGTTCCCCGAATCACGTGCGACGGCGGTGTAGGCCTGCGTGCCACCGATCGCCGCGAGCTCCACGCTGCCCGGCGTCACCTCCACGGCGGCGACCACTTGGATGATCGTCGCGCTCGCGGTGCCTTGCACGAGCCCCGATCGAGCGCGGATGGTCGCGGTCCCGTTGGCGACCGCGGTGACCACGCCCGTGAGGCTGTCCACGCGCGCGAGCAGCGTGTCGCTGCTGCTCCAGCGTACGACCGCATCCGGCAGCGTCACGCCATCGGCGTCGCGGGCCACCGCGACATAGGTGCGGGTGCGGCCGAGCGCGAGCAGCGTATCGGCGCCGGGAGTGACCATGATGGATGCCACCGGCTTCGGTTCCGGCGGTCCGGTCATCTCGCTGCCGGCGCAGGAGGCGGTGGCGATGAGGAGCGCCGCGAGACCGGCACGAGAGGCGAGGGAAGCGACGCGCGCAGCGCGCGAGCTGTTCAGTGCGCTCATGGATGTGCTCCGCTGAGGAGACCGTATCGGACCGAATCTACCGGTGCGCGCAGCGCCCGGGTGGTGACGGCGGTCACAGCCCATTCATGAGGCTCAACTTGGTGGCGCGGGGCGCCTTCGCGCATTCTATTGGAGTGTCCGCGGCCACCACTGACCAAGAGGAGCCATATGCGGGAGTCGATCGCGGGATTCGCGGTGCGAGTGCTCGGCGTCGCGGTGGCAGGCACCCTCATCGCGTGCGGCGGCGGTACGGGCCCGGCCGACGAGACGGTCCTGTTCGAGGACGACTTCTCCTCGGGGACACTGGCCAAGTGGATCGTCAGCGGCCCCGGAACGACGGCCGACGACACCTTCGGCAACGCCTCGCCTTCGTCGCGACTCTTCAAGGCGTCCGGCGCCATGCTCGCGGGCACCACGATCACGACCGGCGTGAACTTCGATCCCACGGGTGGCTTGCGATTCACGGCCGATGTCGCGGATCGCTCGACTGCCGGCGACGGGCAGTTGCTGCTCTTCCTGAATACGAGCAACGGATCGAACACGTGCCTCGCCGCCGCCAACGTGCATCGCACCAGCGTCCAGTATGAGCTGCGCAACGGCGGCGTGCGTCCGATGGTCAACAGTCCCATCTCGCCGGACACGGGATGGCACACCTACTCGCTGGTCATCTCGCGCACGGGCGCGATGACCTGGTATCGCGACGGGGTCGTGCAGCTGACGTCGGCTGCGTATGCGGGCTGCGTCGCCGCCATCAACACCCTGCGGCTCGAGGCGAGCATCGGCGGGCTTCAGGCCGACGAGTTCTTCTTCAACCTCGACAACGTCCGGGTCAGTCGCCCCTGAGGCGAAGGTGCTCGCGCTACTTCCTGAGCTTCGCCCGCAGTTCCTCGAAGAAGTTCCCCACCACCACCATCCCCGGCCGCCCCGCCATCTCCTCCCAGCTATTGTCCCGCACCATCAGGAACCGCCGGTCATCAGCCGACACCGCGAACGTCCCCCGCATCATCGAGGCCGCCCGCATTCGTTCCGACATCGTGAACAGCACCCGCGGCGCTCCGGCGGAGAAGCTCGCCCCACCTGCGACCTGCACCGCGTGCATGCTGTTCCCCTTGATATAGAACAGTTCTCGTCCGCTCCGCGACCACACCGGCGCACTCCCCCCGCCACTCGACACCTGCCACTTCCCGCCGCTCGCGTCCGGGAACGGCCGCACGAACACCTCAGGTGCGCCTTGCTCGTTCGACACATACGCCATCCACCGCGAGTCCGGCGAGATCACCGCGCCCGCTTCGTCGAACCCGGTCGCCACGATCCCGCGCGCCGCACTGTCCACGCCCACACGAGCCGCGAGGATATCTCCGCCCGCTGATGCCGCTGCGGCGCCGCCAGCGTCGAGCAGGACCCACCGCCGATCCGGACTGAGGAACGCGTCGGTCGCCGCATCCTTCCCCCACAGCAGCCGCGCCTCGCCGGTCCCGTCGACCGTCTGCTCCCACAACCGGAACCGGCCGGCCTGCCGCGCAGTGTCAGGCGGCACCGGTCGGTCCGAGAGGAACGTGATGGCCCTCCCATCCGCCGACCACGCCGGCGACTTGTCCACTCCCGCATCGAGCGTGAGTCGCGTCGCAGGGCCTGACGGCAGCGACTTGATCCAGATGTCCGTCCCCAAGTCGGTGAGCTGCGTGAACGCGATGCGGCGCCCGTCCGGCGACAGCGCGACGCCCCAGCCCGTCGGAGCGCCCGCGAGAGTGTATGTCCCGCCGGTGTTCACCTGCCACGCGGGATCCACCGGTTCCACGCGCCCGCTGCGGTCCACCCACACGAGCTGCGCGTTCGGCTTCGGGCCCGGCGCGAACTCCGGCGCTCCCAGGAGATAGACCGCGGTCCCTTCGTTCGAGACGACGAAGCCTGGCGCCTGGATCCCGTCCATGATCGGCACCGACTTGCCCTTTGCTTCGAGCGCGGAGTCGTCCCACTCCACCGCCATCAGCGTGCCTGAACTCGTCAGGTAGAGCACGTGCCCGGTGGGGACGTACCACGCGCCCACGGCGTCCTCGAACAGCTGCTTGATCGTGTCGCGGCGCGCGTCGTACACGTACACCCAACTCGGCCGGCAGCTCACCGGACCCACGCAGTTGGTGAGATGCGCCGTGAACAGCACGCCGCGCGCGTCAGGCAACGGCGACGGCAACCACGGGAAACGCCCGCCGAGCTTGTCCGGCGAGACGATCACGCGCGGCTTGGTCTCGCCCGACCGGAGATGCAGCAGCGAGTGGATCCCGACGTTGTAGTACACGATCGAACCGTCCGACAACCACGCGCCCTGATTCCATGTGGGGTCCGCGTCGTCCGCGATCTTGAGCGAGGCGCCACCGGCGACGGGGATCTTGCGCAGTTCGCGGTTGGCGACGAATCCGATCCACTGCCCGTCGGGCGAGAAGAACGGGGCCGCTCCTCCCTCGGTGCCGGCCAGCGGTTGCGCGACGATCCCGTCGCGACGCTTCACATACAGCTGGCCGGGACCGTTCAGCGGATCGCGGAACACCAGCAGGCTGCCGTCGGGCGAGAGCGCGGTCTCCACGCGGAGCGTGATGCCGTCGAGCGCACCGGTCGCACCGAGGGTCGTGGTGTAGCGCGCGACGGCGCCCGCATCGCTCGGCCGGAGCCAACCCCACGCGGCCAACGCGGCGAGCAGCAGCATCCCCGCGATCGACGCGGTCATCGCGAATCGTCGTGCCGGCGCGCCGTCGTTCGCGTCGTCCGGCGCGAGTGACGGATTGTGCAGCGCTTCAGCGAACGCCTTCGCACTCTCCCACCGGTCCGCCGGCAGCTTCTCCACCGCCTTCGCGACCGCGGCCGCCACGTGCGGCGGCACGGACTTGCGCAGCTCCCTGAGCGGCCGCGCCTGGTCGGTGACGATCTTCATGATGATCGCCTGCGCCGACGAGCCGGTGTGCGGCGGATCGCCCGCGAGCATCTCGTAGAGCATGGAGCCCAGCGAGTAGATGTCGGAGCGATTGGTGATCTGCTTGTCGGCCGTCGCCTGCTCGGGCGACATGTAGTGCGGTGTCCCGAGCGACAGGCCCGTCTCGGTCATCCTCCCGCCCGCCGCCGCGCTCACCGCCAATGCGATGCCGAAGTCCGCGACCATCGCGCGGCCGCCCTGCAGGAGGATGTTCTCGGGCTTGATGTCGCGATGGATCACGCCCTGCTCGTGCGCGTACTGCAGCGCGTCCGCCACCTCGCTGGCGATGCGCACCGCTTCGTCGACGCCGAGCTGCGTCTCGCGGTCGAGCCGCTCGCGGAGCGTCTCGCCCTGGATGTACGGCATCACGTAGTACAGGAACTCCGTGTCGCCCCCGCGCGCGGACGCGGTGCTGCCGCTGTCGTACAGCGGCAGGATGTGCGGATGCTGGAGCTGCGCGGTGGTCTTGATCTCCTGCACGAACCGGTCGGCGCCGAGCACGGCGGCGAGCTCGGGGCGGAGCACCTTGAGCGCGACCTTGCGGTCGTGCTTCAGGTCCGCGGCCAGATACACGGTCGCCATGCCGCCTTCGCCGAGTCGGCGCTCTATCCGATAGCGATCGGCGAGCGCCGCGGCGAGGCGGTCGGGGAAGTCAGACACGGGGCGCGCGGCTCATATGAAAGCGAAAGTACGGCCCGTGCTGGGGGGAGTCCAGACGAGCGCAGCCCGTGAGGCGCCCAGCCAGTGCCGCTGCGTCAGCCCCGCGCGATGTCCAGCGCCGCCTTGATGTCCCGCAGGTCCTCCATCAGGGCCTTCCTGATGACGCCCCTGAACAGGACGAGCGGCAGCGATCGGAGGCGCGCGCCGAGGGTCAAGGCATCGGTGCGGTGCGTGCTCGTGACGACCACACCGCCGCCCTGCTCGGTCAGCCGAAGCGTCGTCGTGAAGACGAACCCGTCCTGCTCCGCGCGGCTCGTGAAGAACTCCCGCTCGGCCCAGTCCGTCACCCATTTCTCCACCGTCACCGGCTCGCCGAACAGCAGCCGCGTCTCCTTCCAGCGCAGGCCCGAGAGGCCCGTCGTGGGAGGGGTGACGATCTCTATCTCTCGGACGCCCTTGATGATCCGCGCCCAGTTCGCGACATCCGACACCACCGACCAGACCGCGGCGCGCGTTCCTTCGATCCGTATGTCCCCGGAAACCACCATCGTTCCTCCGTTCGCTCAGCCAGTCCGATCGTTGACGGCTCAGCGCCTTGCGCGTTCCGCTGCGGTGAGCGCGTCGACGCGCCGCCGCGCCTGCGCCACGCGCGGCTGCAACTCCGGGTCGGCGTCCTGCCAGAGCGCGATGAACTCCCGGTACCTCCGCGCGGCCCCCTCGGCGTCGCCCTTCGCGTCGAGCAACTGCGCGGCCCGTTCGAGCAGCAGGCCGCGGAGATGGCCCGGGGGCGAATAGGCGAAGATCGTATAGCCGCGCAACGCCGACTCGATGTGGACCAGCGCCGAGTCGGCCTGCTGCGCCGCGTCGAACACGCGCGCGAGGTTGGCGTCCACGCACCCGTGGCATCCGGTGGAGGGACCATCGGGGAGCTGATCGGCCTCGCGGAAAGCGCGCAGCGCGTCATCGAACCTTCCCTCGGCGAACGCGACCTCGGCGCGCGAGTACGCACGCTGCGGTGCCGAGAGGCGGAACACCACCGAATCCGCCTGCGCCACGGACTCGAGTCGCGCGAGCGCGGCCTGCGCTTCCTTCGGACGCCCCGCCTGTGCGTATGCCGAGACGAGCAGGGACAGTGGATTCCGCCCGAGCGTCGGGATCCGTGCGATGCTGTCGAGCCGCGTCACGAGTGCCGCCGATGGACCCGTCAGGGTGATGCGGCGCAGGATGACGTCCACCGTGTCGAATGCCGAGAAGGGGACCGCGGCCCCGCGCGCGGCCCCGCGATCGAGATCGGCGGCCGCCGCCCGGCGCGCGTAGCTCGCGGCCTCCTGCAGCTTCCCGCGCTGCGAGAGCAGGTTCGCCACTCGTCGGAAGTTGGTGCCATGCTCGCGCGCCTCGGGATGCGTGCGACCGAGGCTGTCGTAGAGCGTGATCGAGGTCCCGAAGTCCCCGCGCATCTCGGCGAGCGCCGCCGAGAGGCGCACGGACCGGTGCCCCATCGGCCCGGCGAGTCCGGCGCGTTCGATCATCGCCTTCGTGGTCTCCGCCGCCGCCACCTTGCCTTGCGCCAACTGCCAGACGGCGAGGTTCGCGTACGTGAGTACGCGCTCGGGCTCCACCGCGATCCGCACCTTCGCGAGCGATTCCGCCAGCGCCAGCTCGCGCCGGCTCGCCAGCAGGATGCCCAGGTCGTTGGTGTTCGTGTAGTCCCCGAGCTGGAGCCCGCGCCAGTAGGCTTCGATCGCCTTCGCGCGGTCGCGGCGCACGTACCGGTAATAGTCCGCCGTCACCGCCTCGCGTTCGCGCGGGGAGAGCCGGTCGCGCAGCCGATAGGCGCGCGCCGCCGCCGAGTCGCGCTCTGCCATCGAGAATCCGAGCTCGCTGAGATTGGTCGCGAGGTCCCGCCAGGCGAGCGCGAAGTTGCTGTCGAGCGCGATCGCTTCGCGCATTAGTCGCGCGGCTTCGAGATACCGTCCGGCCCCGTTCGCGCGCCGCCCCGCGGTGAACCGCTGCAGCGCCTCGAGCGACGCCGTCGTCGCCTCGGCCAGCGGCGGCGCCGACCGGATCTCCTTGAGCGACTCGCCCGCCTTCTCGCGCAACGCTCTCGCGAGCTGGTCGGCCGCCGCGATCAGGCCGCCCGGTCCGTCCCCCGTCGCGCGGAGCGACGCGAGCACCGTCCCCGAGTCCGCCTGCACGAGCCGCAGTTGCACGATGTAGCCCGCGCCGACCGCGGTGATGTCGCCGTCGACGATCGCCTTGATCCCTTCGCGCGCCGCGAGCTCGCGCGCGAGCGGCAGGTCGACCCGCACGTCGGCGGGCTTCGCCATCCGCACGAGCGCCGCCCCTGCCGCGCCCGACGAGACGACACTCAGCACGCGCGACTCCGAGAGGCCGGCGCGCACCGCGTCGCTCACCACGCGGCCGAGCGCGGCGTCGGCGCCGTTCACCGCGAAGTCGGCGAGCAGGAGCCGGTCCTTCTCGCCGAGCCGCCCCGACGCGAGCAGCGACGCGAACGGACCGATGCCGGTCGCGCGCGAGGTCATGAAGAGCGCGACGGCGAGCGCGAACGCCCCGAGCACCGCCGCGCCGCCGCGCGCCGTGCGGCGCCAGCTCGGGTGCGGCGAGGCCTTGAGCGCGAGCGTCGCCAGTGTGCCCTGCGTCGGCTGCACCGCCGTGCCGCCCGGCGTGACGGTCGGTGTGGCGTTGGCCGCGAGTCGCCGCACGCGCTTCGCGTAGCCCGTCATGAGCACCGCGGGGAGGCCGAGCGCCATGCAGACGAGCGCGCCCGGATAGACCCAGTCGGGAAGGCCGAGCTGCGCGATCGCGACCTTGGCGAGCACCGCGATCGCGACGAAGGCGACCGCATAGATCGCGAGCGCGCGCCCGAGCATCGCGGGGGCCGGGAGCATCGTGCCGGAGCCGGCGGCGAGGCCGCCGGTGCTCGTCACCGCGTCGAGCCGTGACGCGACCTCGGCGGCCGACGGCGGGCGCTCGGCCGGGGACTTCGCGAGGCACTGCATCACGAGCGAGGCCAGCGGCGCGGGACAGTCGGGCCGCAGCTCGCCGATCGCGCGCGGCGCTTCGGCCATGTGCGCGGCGAGCATCCGCTGCGGCGTGCGGTCGGGGAAGACGCCGCGCCCGGCGAGCAGCTCGTAGCCCATCGCGCCGAGCGCGTAGAGGTCGGCGCGATGGTCGACGTCGGGATCGCCCGCGGCCTGCTCGGGCGCCATGTACGCGGGGGTCCCGATGCTCGTGCCCACCTGCGTGAGCGTCGCGTCGGGGGCGTGCGTGCGCGCCGCGCTGATCGCCTTGGCGATGCCGAAGTCGGTCACGACCGCGGTGCCGCCGGAGAGCAGCACGTTGTCAGGCTTGATGTCGCGATGGACCACGCCGCGCGCGTGCGCGTACGCGAGCGCGCGCGCGACGTCCTTGAGCACGCTCACCACCTGCCCGATCGGGAGCGGCCCGCGCGCGAGGGGCGCGCGGAGCGACTCGCCGTCGACGTACGGCATCGTATAGAAGGGGAGCCCGTCGGTCTCCCCCGCCGTGAGCACCGGCACGATGTTCGCCTGCTGCAGCCCGGCGACGGTGCGGATCTCTCGTTCGAACCGATCGACGCTCAGCCCTTCGGCGAGCTCGGGGGAGAGGACCTTCACAACGACGTCGCGCGCGAGGCGCACTTCGTGGGCGAGGAAGACCCGGCTCATCCCGCCGCCGCCGAGCTCGCGCTCGATCCGGTAGGCATCGCCGAGGGCCGCCTGCAGGTTCGCTCTCAGGTCACGGCTCACGCAGGGGCAGGGCGTCGGGTCGGGAGGGGGCGTGTGGTGGAGCAGAAGCTACGGAAGCGTCGGGCGGGAGGCCAGATGAGCCGTCGGCGTGTTCCTCACCGCCAGACCGCGATCGCCTCCAGCGGCTTCCGCGAGAGGTCCGGCACTTTCGCATCGGTCGCCGGATACCCGACCGGCATCACGAGGAACGCCTTCTCGTGCGCCGGACGCTCGAGCACCTCGCTCAGGAAGCCCATCGGCGACGGGGTGTGTGTGAGCGTCACGAGCCCCATCGTGTGCACGGCCGCGATGAAGAAACCGGCCGCGATCCCGCAGCTCTCCTGCGTGTAGTAGTACGTGTGCTTGTCGCCCTCGGCATCCACGCCGTAGCTGTGCCGGAACAGCACCACCACCCACGGCGCATCCGTCAGATGCGTCTTCACGGCATCGGTGCCCAGCGGCTCCAGCGCGGCGCGCCACTCCGGCGTGATGCGGTGCGCGTAGAACTCGCGCTCCTCCTCCTCGGCCGCCTCGCGCAGCTTCGCCTTGAGCGCCGGGTCGCCGATCGCGACGAACGTCCACGGCTGCTGATGCGCGCCGCTGGGTGACGTGCCGGCGGCACGGATGGCCTGCGCGATCCACTCGCGCGGCACCGGCTCCGGCGAGAAGTGGCGCGTGGTGCGCCGGCGATCCATGTGGTCGGCGAACGCGGTGGCGCGTCGCAGGGACTCGCGGGGGTCGAGTCGTTCGTGCCGGAGCGGGATGAAGGGGCGCACGTCCCGAACCTACACGAGGAGCTCCGTTCCGCCATCCGCCACAGCCGCGCAGAGCGGATTCGCGCCCGTTCCAGGCTGCGGAAGTCGCGTGAGAGTCTGCGG
>CAYXGS010000042.1:0-13199 GCA_964464585.1 uncultured Gemmatimonas sp.
AGATCGGCTGGAGCGCCGCGCCCTCCTTGTGCCCCGCGTGCGCGGCGTGGTACTCAGCCGAGACCTCCTCGAGGAAGGCCTCGCCGCGCTCCCGCAGCGCGTCGAGCGGAGAGCGCTCGTCCCTCACCCGACGCGGCTCGCTTCCGCGCGGGCGTGGTCGGCCTCGATGTACTTCGTCATGATCTCGGCCACCTTCGACGTGTTCACGCGGATCTGCCCCATGTCGTCGCGGAACCGGATGGTCACGTCATCGTTCTTGGTCGAGTCGCCGTCGATGGTGATCCCGAACGGCGTCCCCGCCTCGTCCATGCGGCGGTAGCGACGGCCGATGGCGCCGGCCTCGTCGTAGAACACGTTGAACTTCTTGCGCAGCGCGGCGCCGAGCTTCTCGGCCATCTCCGGCTGCCCGTCCTTCTTGGTGAGCGGGAAGATGCCGGCCTTGATGGGTGCGAGCGCGGGGTGGAAGCCCATCACGGTGCGGCCTTCGGTCTCGCCGGGGACGGCTTCCTCGCGCAGCGCGTTCACCATGATGGCGAGGGTCACGCGATCTGCGCCGACGGAGGTCTCGATGACGAACGGCAGGTAGCGCTTGTTGGCGACCTGGTCGGTGTACTCGAGCTTCTTGGAGCTGAACTCCTGGTGCTGCTTGAGGTCGAAGTCGGAGCGGTTGTGCACGCCCTCGATCTCCTGGAAGCCGAGCGAGCCGCCGAAGTCGAAGTTGATGTCGAACGCGGCGCGGGCGTAGTGCGCGAGCTCCTTCTCGGTGTGCTGATGGAACTCGAGGCGATCGCGGTCGAGGCCGAGGCCGAGGTGCCAGTCGAGGCGGGCCTGCTTCCAGCGCTCGAAGTGCTCCATGTCGGTGCCGGGCTCGACGAAGAACTGCATCTCCATCTGCTCGAACTCGCGCGTGCGGAAGGTGAAGTTCCCGGGCGTGATCTCGTTGCGGAACGCCTTGCCGATCTGCGCGATGCCGAAGGGGACCTTCTGACGCGTGGCCTGCTGCACGTTCAAGAAGTTCACGAAGATGCCCTGCGCCGTCTCGGGACGCAGGTACACGACGGCCGCCGAGTCCTCCACGGGGCCCATGAACGTCTTGAACATGAGGTTGAACAGGCGCGGCTCGGTGAGCTGGCAGTCGGTGTGCTCACCGGGCTTCTTGCTCGGCTTCCGGGCGCACTGGGCGTCGCCGATCTTGTCGGCGCGGAAGCGGGCCTTGCAGGCCTTGCAGTCCACGAGCGGGTCGGAGAAGCCGGCCACGTGGCCGGAGGCCTCCCAGACGCGCGGGTGCATGAGGATGGCCGCGTCGAGGCCCTCGACGTCGTCGCGCTCGCGCACCATGGCGTTCCACCAGCGCGCCTTGACGTTGTTCTTGAGCTCAACCCCCAGCGGGCCGTAGTCCCAGACGGACCCGGTGCCCCCGTAGATCTCGGAGGACTGGAAGACGAAGCCGCGGCGCTTGGCGAGGCTGACGAGCGATTCGAGGACGTCGGGGCGGGACATGACCGGCGGGGTGCGCGGGGACGGGGGCTCTGCTCTCCGTGAGCCTCCAATCTACCATTCCGCACTCGGGGGGCACAGTTGAGTGCCCGCTCGCTCAGCGCCGGTCGAACTCCGTCAGCACATGGCTGGTGCGCCCGAGCAGCTCGAGCGCCACGAACGCCGCCGCGGCGGCCGCGGCAGCCGCCCGCTGGAAGCCCGGCTGGCCGGCCACGCGCGCGGCGAGCAGGCGGAACGGCCGGGCCCACGCCGAGGGCGCGCGCAGGTCGGGGACCGCTTCGCGCAGGCGCTCGCGTAGCTCGGGGGCGAGGCGCTTGGCGCCGAGGGCGTCGACGAAGCGGGCACCGCGCGGCCCGTTCTGCGAGGCCGGCGAGGCGGCCCACGCCCGGCTCACGGCGACGAGGGCGTGATCGCGGCCTCCAGCGATCATCCGCCGGAAGCCCTGCTGGAAGCGGTCGAACGTGTCCGCGTGCCGGCAGAGCATCTCGCCCACCAGCCCCTTGAGCATGGGGTCGAGCGCCTTGGGCAGCTCGGCCGCGGCTTCCATGTCCACCGCGAGCGGGACGAACCAGCCGTCATCGGTCCGCTGGAGCAGCCCCTCGGCCTCCAGCTCGTCCACCCGGCTCCGGTCCATCGCCGTGGCCCACGGCCAGCGCCCGAGCAGGTACGCCACATCGGCCTCGCGCACCGCGTCGCCGGCCATGGAGATCGCGTGCAGCAGCACGCGGTCGTCGGTGCTCAGCGTGAGTCTGGTGTCGGGCTCGAGGGAGGTCGCCATATGCCGTCCATATGACGCCTGAACCGGCGGAAGGGCACTTTGCCACCGTCGGGCCCCCGGGCGCGGGCGGTAGATGATCGCCTTCCTGCGGTGGTAGAGCGGGCGCCGGGGCATGCCCTGAGTCTCGGCCGCAACGGTGACAACTTGACCCGCCTGGGCCCTCCGGGGGGCTCTGTGGCCCCCCGCCCGCCCCACCGTGCCGCCGTCCTACCGCTTGGCGGCGGGGCTCGGGGCCAAGGCCCCGGCGATGAGCACCCCGTGCCCGCGCCCGTTCTCGATGAACACCTTGTTGGCGTCGTACCCGCTGGCGAGGACGCCGGCGATGAACACCCCCGGGATGTTCGTCTCCATGGTGCGGGGATCGTGCTCGGGGATGCCGGTCGTCGCGTCCATCGTCACGCCAAGCGCCGTGAGCAGCTCGGAGCTGGGGGTGAACCCGGTCATGAGGTACACGTGCTGGGCCGGCAGGATGCCGGGGCCGTCCTTGCCCTCGAGGTGCACGCGCCCGGGTTCGATGGCCGTCAGCCGCGTGTTCCAGCGCACCCCGATGGACCCGTCCTTCAGGCGGTTCTGGACGTCGGGCAGCACCCACGGCTTGATGTTCTTGTCGAACGAGGGCCCGAAGTGCACGAGCGTCACCTTGGCCCCGTGGCGCCACAGGTCGAGCGCCGCCTCGGCCGCCGAGTTGCCGCCGCCCACCACGAGCGCGTCACGCTGGAACGCCTCGTGCCCCTCGCGATACAGGTGCGAGACGTGCGGCAGGTCCTCGCCCGGGACGCCGAGCGGATTGGGGGTCCCGAAGTACCCGGTGGCGACGACCACCGCGCGCACCTTGGTCTCCACCACGTCGCCGCCGCGGGGACGGGAGTGCACGATGAAGTCGCTCTTGCGACGCCAGACCTGCACCACGGGCTCGTACTGGTGGACGTCGAGTCCCAGGTGCTGCACGACGCCGCGGTAGTAGGCGAGCGCGTCGCGGCGCGTGGGCTTGTCCGTCGCGAGGGAGAACGGCACGTCGGCGATGGCGATCTTCTCCGCGGTGGAGAAGAAGGTCATGTAGAGCGGGTACGCGGCGATGGAGCTGGTGATGCAGCCGCGGTCGAACACCACCGCGCGCACGCCGGCCTGCTCGAGCGCGGCCGCGGCGGCGAGTCCGCACGGGCCTGCACCGATCACCGCGACCGGCAGGCCGGTGTCGCGGTCATTGATGCTGCCCACCAGTCCGGGAGCCGACTTGGGCCGGGCGGTGGCGCGTCGCTTCTTGTCGGCCATCGCCCGTCTCCCCGCCTACGCCTGCAGACCGATGATCTGGTCGCGTCGCGTGCCGACCGAGACATACTGGGCCGGGCACTCCACGAGTTCCTGCATCCGGTCGAGATAGACACGCGCCCGCTTCGGCAACGCCTCGAGGGTGCGCGCCTCGGCGGTGGAGGCCTTCCAGCCGTCGAACCACTCGTACACCGGCTCCACGCCCACGAGGTCGGCGATGTCGCCGGGGAACTCGGTGACCACGTCGCCGTCGATCCGGTAGCCCGTGCAGAGCCCGATGCGGTCGAGCGTGTCGAGCACGTCGAGCTTGGTGACGGCGAGCCCGGTGAGGCCGTTCACGCGCACCGCGTAGCGCACCACCACCGCGTCGAACCAGCCGCAGCGCCGCGGGCGGCCGGTGGTCGCGCCGAACTCGTTGCCGAGCTGGCGCACGTGCTCGCTCATCTGCTCGTCGTACTCGGTGGGGAGCGGGCCGCCGCCCACGCGGGTGGTGTACGCCTTCACCACGCCGAGCGCGGCGTCGATGGTGCGCGGGCCGATGCCGACGCCGATGGCCGCGCCGCCGGCGGTGGTGCTCGACGAGGTGACGAACGGATACGTGCCGTGGTCGATGTCGAGCAGCGAGCCCTGCGCGCCCTCGAGGAGGATCGCGGCGCCCTGCTTCTGCGCCTTGTGGATGGCGAGTCCCACGTCCTCGGCGATCGCGAGGAGCCGCGGCGCGAGGCGTTCGAGCGTCGCGAGCGTGAACTCGGCGTCGGCGCGCTTGGCGGAGCCGAAGCCGGCGAGGATCTGGTTGGCGCGCTCCACGCCGCGTTCCACCAGGTCGCGGAGCCGCGAGGGGTGGCGGAGGTCGAGCACGCGCACGCCCCGCCGCGCGACCTTGTCCTCGTACGCCGGCCCGATGCCCCGCCCCGTGGTGCCGATCGCCTTGCTCGCCGCCGATTCCTTGTCGACGAGCTTGTGGTACGGCATGACGAGATGCGCGCGATCGGAGAGGTACAGGCGTCCGGCGACGTCGACCCCGTTGGCGACGAGCGCGTCGACCTCCTCGAAGACGCTCTCTGCGTCGAGCACCACGCCGTTGCCGATCGCGCAGCGCACGCCGGGGTGCAGGATGCCGCTCGGCACCTGGTGCAGGACGGTGGATTCGTCCCCGACATGGACGGTATGTCCCGCGTTCGCCCCGCCCTGGTAGCGCACCACCCAATCGGCGCGCTGGGCGAGGACATCGACGAGCTTGCCCTTGCCCTCATCGCCCCACTGGGCGCCGACGATGACGATGGTGCGGGTCTTGGAATCGAACATGACGGGGATCTGGATTGAGTCGGTCTTCTGCCATCTGCGATCTGCCATCCGCCATCCGGCAACAAAAAACGCCCCGGCGGTCGGGGCGTTGGAATAATCTACGCAGAGCACAGGAGCCGGGCAACGCGCCCTGGCGAACCTGTGTCCGATGGAGGACCCTTGCCCCTGACCATGAAGCAGCTGCGACAGATCCTCCTCGAGGTGAGCCTCGCCGGCAGCATCGCGCTCGCGATCGCGCCCGCCGCGCCGGCGACCACCGCGCTCGGCGCCCAGGACGCGTCACCGGCGGTCCAGCCCGTACCCGACACGGTGGGGCTCGTCCGCACCGTCGCCCGCGCGCGCGAGGCGCTCAACGACCTCGGCGCGCTATGGCACCTCGACGACCGCGGGATCGACTGGATCTTCGCGACGCGCGACGGGGCGGCGTGGGCCACGCTCCGCGAGCGCGGGCGTGATTCGCTCGTCGCCATGCCGCTCCCGACCGGCACGACGATCGCCAACACCTCCGTCACGCTCGACGGCAAGCGCTGGGCGATGGTCGTCCTCCCGCTCGGCGGCTCGGACGAGGGCCGCGTGCGCCTGCTCGTGCACGAGGCCATGCACACGTTCCAGCCGGAGCATCTGCCGAACCCCGGCGGCACCGAGGCGGGCGAGGGCGGCGACCTGCTCGATGGCGCCGAGGGCCGCACGTGGCTGTTCCTCGAGCTGCGCGCGCTCGCCACCGCGATCACCAGCACCGGCGATGCGCGGCGCGATGCGGCCCGCGATGCCCTGCTCTTCCGCGCACGGCGCGACTCGCTCGCGCTGCCCGCGGAGCGCAAACGCCTCGACGCGCTCGACCTCGCCGAGGGGATCCCCGAGTACACGGGGTGGCGGCTGGCGGGGAGCAGCAACGACTCGCTCGCCGCGCAGCTGCGGCGCGCCAGCGAGAGCACGACGAGCTGGGTGCGCGGCGTGGGCTACATCACCGGTCCGGCGTACGGATTCCTGCTGGACCAGCTCGCGGGTTCCGCGTGGCGCGACGCGCAGCGACAGGGCGCGCGCCTGCCGACCATCCTCTCCACCGTGCTCGGTTCCACGCCCTTCACGTCGCGCATCGACACGCGGGCGGCGATCTACGGCGGCGTGGCGCTGCGGCGGGCCGAACTCGCGCGGGTCGCGGCGCGCGAGCGGCGGATCGATTCGCTGCGCACGCGATACGTGACCGGCCCGGTGCTCCGGCTCATCCCCGGCGCGCTGCAGGTCTCGTTCGATCCCAACGGGCAGTTCCCGCTCGGCGCCGACGGCACGGTGATGATGAACTTCCGCTGGGCCAGCACGGACGGCGCCGAGCTGCGCGCGGGCGGGGGCGCGTTGGTGTCCTCGAACTGGAGCTACATCCAGGTGCCGCTCGGCGCGGCGGCGCTCGAGGCGGGGACGCTCACCGAGCCGCGGGTGATCGAGGCCGAGGGATGGAAGCTGACGCTGCCCGCCGGCTGGCGGGTGACGCGAACGGGCGGGCGCTTGGAAGTGCGCCCGCCCGGCTGATCGTCCCGTGAGTCGTCGCGCGCCGCTCGCCCGACGCGTGTGGAACGCTACGAGCCCAGCGCCGACAGCATCTCCGAGCGCTGCCCGGCGTCGAGCGGCAGGAGGGGCACTCGCGGCGCGCCGCCGACGCGTCCCACCTGGTCCATGGCGGCCTTCACGCCCGGCACGCCGAGCTTGGCGACGATCACGTCGGCCATCACCTTGAGCGGTGCCTGTGCCTTGGCCGCGCGCGCGCCGTCGCCGGCCTTCACCGCGGCGTAGACCTCGAGCGAGAGCGCGGCGGCGAACAGCGACACCGCGAGGATCCCGCCGCGCGCGCCGGCCTCCAGCCCGGCCTGCAGCGCCGAGCCGCTCCCGGTGATGACCGTGAAGCTCGCCGACTGCGCGGCGAGGAAGCCCATGAGCATGTCGAGGTTGCCCGAGCTGTCCTTGATGCCGATCACGTTCTGGTGCTGCGCCAGCTCGGCGACGAGGTCGGCCTGCAGCGCGAAGTGCATGTACTTGGGGATGTTGTAGAGCATCACCGGCAGCGGCGACCCGTCAGCCACGCGATGGTAGTGCGCGGCGAGGTTCTCGCGCGCCATCGCGTTGGCGTAGTAGTGCGGCGCGACGACCAGCACGGCGTCCGCACCGGCCTCCTTGGCCGCGCGGCAGCGCGCGAGGCACTGTCGCGCGGACTCGGCGCCGGTGCCGACGATCACGAGCTTGTCCTTCGGCACCGTCTCGCGCGCCGCGGCGGCGAGGGCGGCGCGCTCACCCTCGTCGAGCAGCGCGGCCTCGCCCGTGGAGCCGGCGACGACCACGCCCGAGAGCCCGTCCGCCATGTGCGCGCGGACGTTCGCCTTGAATCCCTCGAGATCGAGCGCCTCGTCGGCCCCGCGGAACGGGGTCACCACGGGAGCGAAGATGCCTGCGAGCGTGATCGTCATCCGTTGAGGAACTCCATTCCGGTGCCGAAGCCGCCGGTGAGCGGCTCATCAGGGGGGACCGTCGGCGTGGCGGGCGCGGGCGGGGTGCCGGCCCTCGGCGTCGGTCGCTTGTTGAACATGTTCATCTTGAGCTGGAAGTCGCTCGGTCGCGTGCTCGCGGCGAGTGCGACGCCGAACTCCACCACGCCGGCCGTCACCAGCTCCTCGAGGTGCTGGTCGAACGTCTGCATCCCGTACTGTTCCTTGCCGTCGGCGATGAAGTCGCGGATCTCGCCCACGCGGTCGCGGTCGAGCATGAGCTCGCGGATGGTCGGCGTCACCACCATGATCTCGAGCGCCGCCACGCGCCCCTTGCCGTCGGCGCGGGGGAGGAGGCGCTGCGACACCACCGCGTGCAGCGACTCGGCGAGGCGCACCCGCACCACGTCCTGCTCCTCGGGCGGGAACATCGCGATGATGCGCAGCACCGTGCTCTGCGCATCGGGCGTGTGCACGGTGGAGATGAGCAGGTGGCCCGTCTCGGCCGCCTTCATGGCGGTGTCGATCGTCTCGGGGTCGCGCATCTCGCCGATGAGCACCACGTCGGGGTCCTGGCGCAGCGCCGCGCGCAGGCCGGCGCGGAAGCTCTCGGTGTCGACGCCGATCTCGCGCTGCGTCACCGAGCTCTGCAGGTCGCGATGCAGGAACTCGATGGGGTTCTCGAGCGTGACGATGTGCTTGTTGTGGTGCTGGTTGATGTGATTGATCAGCGCCGCCATCGTCGTGGACTTGCCCGAGCCGGTCACGCCGGTGACGAGGATCATCCCGCGCTCGGCGGTCGCGATGGTCTTGAGCACCGGCGGCACCGCGAGCTTGTCGAAGCTCGGCACCTCGAAGGGGATGACACGCATGACGATCATGAAGCTCGACCGCTGGCGCAGGATGTTGACGCGGAAGCGGCCGATGCCGGGGGCGCCCCACGAGCAATCATAGTCCTGGAGCTTGTCGATCCGCGCGCGGTCATCCTCGTTGGCGATCAGCCGCATCGCGATGGAGCGCGTCTGGTCCGGCGTGAGCGCCTGCTTGGTGAGCGGGACGAGCCTGCCGTCGATGCGCGCCCGGAAGACGTCACCTGCCTTGATGTGCAGGTCGGACGCGCCGCGGTCGACCGCTGCCTTGATGATCTTCTCCATCAACCCCGTCCCTGTGAGTGCGTCACTGCTGGGTGCGCTCGCCATCCGGCGGCGTGTTCCCTGCCGGCGGTGTCACCACCGCGTTCTCCGAAGTGTAGCGACTCGGCCGCCCGCGCCGGTCCGTCGCGCGCCGCCCCTCGTCCACCCCGGTCCAGTCGGGCGCCGGCACGCCGTTCTGCTGGTCCCCGCCGTGGGGCAGGTACTTCCGTTCCGCCCACCCGAGGACGATCAGCACCATCATCACGGTGAAGGTGGAGCCGAGCGCCTCGACGAAGTAGCCCGCGCCCACGGTGAGCCCGAGCGCGGCAACCACCCAGATGGTCGCCGCCGAGGTGAGCCCCGTGATCTGGCCGCGCGTGTGCAGGATGGTCCCGGCGCCGAGGAAGCCGATGCCCGTGACCACCTGCGCGGCGATGCGGCCAGGATCGCCACCGTGCGTCGCGGCGATGTTCATCGACAGGTCCATCAGCAGGGCCGAGCCGAGGCAGATGAGGATGTTGGTGCGGAGGCCGGCCGGCTTGTGCTTGAGTTCGCGCTCCAGCCCGATGCCGCCGCCGATCAGCACCGCGGCGAAGAGCTTCGCGGCGAGGTCGAGGCGGAAGGCTTCGACGATCAGGTCATTGAGCGGCATCGAGACCCATCCTCTGGCGCGCCGTGTCGATCGTCTCCCGCGCGACGGCGCGCGCGCGGCGGCCGCCCTCGGCGAGCAATGCGTCCACCTCGGCCGGCTTCTCCATCAGCTCGGCGGCACGGGTGCGGATAGGCGTGAGCTCGGCCATCATGTGCGTGTGCAGCGACTTCTTGCAGTCCATGCACCCCCAGCCCGCGCCCCGGCACTTCTCCTCCACCTCGGTGACGACCGCCGGCGGCGAGAATGCCTTGTGGAGCTGGTAGATCACCGGGCACTTGTCCGGATCGCCGGCGTCGGTCTTCCGCTGGCGCGCCGGGTCGGTGACGGCGGGGCGCAGCTTCTCCCACACCTGCTCGGGCGTCTCGAGGAGGCCGATGGTGTTGCCGATGGACTTGGACATCTTCGCCTGCCCGTCGAGGCCGGCGATGCGCCGCGTGGGGGTGAGCTTGGGCTGCGGCTCCGGGAAGAACGGCGCGTCGGGCGAGAAGCGCGCGTTCCAGTTCCGCGCGATCACGCGCGAGAGCTCGAGATGCTGCACCTGGTCCTCACCCACCGGCACGATGTCGGCGAGGTACAGCAGGATGTCGGCCGCCTGGAGCACGGGATAGTTGAGGATCCCCGCCATCACCTGCTCCTGCCGCGACGACTTCTCCTTGAACTGCACCTGCCGCTCCAGCTCGCCGAGCGGGGTGATGGTGTTGAAGAGCCACGCGAGCTCGGTGTGCTCGGGCACGTCGGACTGCACGAACACGGTCGCCTTGGCCGGATCGAGTCCCGAGGCGAGCAGGCCGACGGCCATCTCCCGCGTGCGCCGACGGAGGTCATCCGGCGTGAACGGGATGGTGATGGCGTGGTAGTTTACGATGCAGAAGAAGGACGGGTGCTCGTGCTGCAGCGTGACCCAGTTCTTCACGGCCCCGAGGTAGTTCCCGATGTGGAGCTCGCCGGAGGGCTGGATCCCGCTGAAGATGCGTGGCATGACACCGAAGTTACGGAGCGTGGGATGGGCTATCAACCGGAGCGGGCGGCACTTCTCGAGATCGTGGTCCGCGCGGCGCGCGAGGCCGCGGAGGTGATCCGGGCCGCCGCCCCTCGTGCGCGCGGCATCGACTGGCAGAGCAAGGGGCCCACGGACTTCGTCTCCGAGGTGGATCTGGGGGCCGAGGCGCGCATCCTGGCGATCGCGGCACGCGAGCTCCCGGAGGCGGTGATCCTCGCCGAGGAGTCCGCGGCGACCACGCCGGCCGAGCGTGTGGCGAAGGGGATCGCGCTGGTCATCGACCCGCTCGATGGCACGACCAACTTCCTGCACGGGTACCCGGAGTACGCGGTCAGCATCGGCGTATTGCAGGACGGGGAGCCGGTGGCGGCGGTGGTCTACGATGTGCCCGGCGACGAGCTGTTCACCGCGACGCGCGATGGTGGCGCCTTCTGCAACGGGGTGCCGATCCGCGTCAGCACGATCATCGATCCGCCGCGTGCGCTGATCGGCACCGGGTTCCCGTTCAAGGATCCGGCGGACATCGCGCCATATCAGGCGGAGATGTCTCGCGTGATGGCGCAGGTGTCCGGCGTGCGGCGGCCCGGAGCGGCGAGCGTCGATCTCGCGAGCGTGGCCTGCGGGCGGTTCGACGCCTTCTGGGAGACCAAGCTCTCTGCGTGGGACTTCGCGGCGGGGATGCTGCTGGTGCGCGAGGCGGGGGGCCTCGTCACGGACCTGCGCGGCGCGCATCTCCGACCGGTCGCGTCGTCCGGCGTGCTCGCGGGGAACCCCGCGATGCATGAGTGGCTTCGAGGCACGATCGCCGTCTCGTAGGGACGCTGGGGCGAGTACATTCGTAGGGTGTCCCCCCACGTCCTGATCCTCGCCGCGTTGCAACCGCTCAACCTGGCCAACCTGATCAACTCGGGGATCCAGGCGGCCATCGGACTCGCGTTCGCCGTGGCGCTCTTCGGCGCGGCGGTCTCGTTGCGCCGACCGGCCATGTGGTCGCTCGGCCTCACCTGGTCGATCTTCACCGCGATCTCGTTCGCGCAGGGCGCGGTGGTGGTGGTGCGCGAGTTCGCCGCGGCCGATCCGGTGCTGATGCAGCTCGCGGTGCTCGTCCTCGCCGCGCTGTTCGGCGCGGTGTATCCCGCGACCCGGCACGTCGTGCGCACGGTCGTGGACCCGACGGCGCCGGCGCTCCCGCATTGGCTGGTGCTCGCGAAGTACGCGCTGGCGGCGCCGCTCGCCATCCTCGTGCTCACGCCGGTCTTCCGTCAGCTCGCGCCATCCGCGTCCGACCCGAGCCTCGTGCTGCTGCCGCGCGCCATCGCGGTGGCCGCGGCGATGGGCGGCGCGTACCACGCGTGGGCCGCGGCGCGTCAGGCGCCGCAGGTCCGGCGCGAGCTGCTGCTGCTCGCGTTCGGCTTCACGCTCCTCGCCGCCCGCGCGCCGATCAACGCGTGGATCGCGATGGTCACCGGCAACGGCCCCGCATTCACCGGGCTTCCTGCCACCGTCATCGCGAACATCGGCTCGTACATGCTGATCGGCGCGGCCTCGCTCCTCGCCGCGATGTCGCAGGAGCGCACCGCGTACCTCGCGCAGGCCGAAGCGCTGCGCGCGAGTGAGGCGCGCCGCACGCAGGGCGAGCGGATGGAGAGCCTCGGGCGCATGGCCGCCGGCATCGCGCACGACTTCGCGAACGTGCTCACGGTGATCAGCAGCTCGACCGAGATGTTCCAGTCCGACCCGTCGGCAGCGAATCGGGACCTCCACGTCTCCGAGGTCCAGACGGCGACCGAGCGCGCGACCGGGCTCACCCGGCAGCTCCTCGCCTTCTCGCGCGAGAAGCCGCAAGCCACCGAACGGTTCGTCGTGCACGCGCGCGTGGAAGCGACCGTGCCGCTGCTCCACCGGCTCCTCGGCCCCGAGGTCGCGCTCGAGGTCACCCACGAAGACGACGCGGTCGCGATCGACCTGGATCCCTCCCGCTTCGATCAGATCGTGATGAACCTCGCCGCCAACGCGCGCGATGCGATGCCCGGGCGCGGCCGCCTCTCCATCCGCACGGGCTCGACCGAACTCGCCGCACCGCTGATCACGACATCTGGAGTGGTGGCGCCCGGACGCTACGCGCAGTTGTCGGTGCAGGACACCGGCAGCGGGATCGCGCCGGAGGTGCTCGGTCACATCTTCGAGCCGTTCTTCACGACCAAAGCCGAGACACGAGGCACCGGACTCGGGCTCGCGACGGTCTATGGCATCGTACAGGAATCACGTGGCGGCATCGTGGTGCGCAGCACGGTCGGCACTGGAACGACGCTTGAAATCCTCATCCCCGCATCCGCGCCTCTCTCGGCGTAGCCTCTCCTCCTTCGCTCACTCTTCCCTACTCGCAAAATGTCATTGGTCGAATGCGTCCCGAACTTCTCCGAAGGCCGTCGTCCCGAGGTCATCGCCGCCATCCGTGACGCCATCGCCGCCGTGAAGGACGTGGTGATCCTCGATGTGTCGAGCGATGCGAGCCACAACCGCACGGTGGTCACGTTCGTCGCGCCGGTCGCCACCGCCTCGGAGGCCGCGTTCGCCGGGATCAAGAAGGCGAGCGAGCTGATCGACCTGAACCATCATCAGGGCGAGCACCCGCGCATCGGCGCGACCGACGTGTGCCCGTTCATCCCCCTCGAGGGCGCGTCGATGGAGGACTGCATCGTCCTCGCGCGCACCACCGGCGAGCGCGTCGGCAAGGAACTCGGCATCCCCGTGTTCCTCTATGAGCGCGCCGCGAGCCGCCCCGACCGCACCAACCTCGCCGACATCCGCCGCGGCGAGTTCGAGGCCGCCAAGACCGCGATCGGCACCGATCCCAACAAGGTCCCCGACTTCGGCCCCAACAGGATCCATGCGACCGCCGGCGCCACGGTCATCGGCGCGCGCCCGTTCCTCGTCGCATTCAACGTCTACCTCGGCGGCAAGGAGAACATCCAGGTCGCCAAGAACGTCGCGAAGGCCGTGCGCGGGTCGAGCGGCGGGCTGAAGGGCGTGAAGGGACTCGGGCTCGAGGTGGACGGACAGGCGCAGGTGTCGATGAACCTCGTGGACC
>CAYXGS010000042.1:13299-27552 GCA_964464585.1 uncultured Gemmatimonas sp.
GGACTCGGGCTCGAGGTGGACGGACAGGCGCAGGTGTCGATGAACCTCGTGGACCTCGATGCGACACCGCTCCACCGCGCGTACGAGATGGTGCGGATGGAAGCCGAAGCGCAGGGCGTGACGCCGACGTGGAGCGAGATCGTCGGGCTCGTCCCCGAGCGCGCGCTGTTCGAGGCCGCGGCGCGTCATCTGCGCTGGCGCACCTACACCCCCGAGCTCGTGCTCGAGCGTCAGGTGCGGAAGGCAGCGTCGGGCGGCGAGTCGCTCGCGGGATTCGTCGCGGACGTCGCGAGCTCCGCGCCGGTGCCGGGCGGCGGTTCGGTCGTCGCGCTCACCGGTTCACTCGCCGCGGCGCTCGCGCAGATGGTCGCCGGCCTCACCGTCGGCCGGAAGAAGTACGTCGCGGTCGAGGCCGAGATGAAGGAGATGGGCCTCCGCGCCGCGCACCTCGTGCGCCGCCTCGCCGAACTCAAGGACGAGGACGCCGCCGCGTACACGCTCGTGAGCGACGCCTACAAGCTGCCGAAGGACTCCCCGGAGCAGGTCGCCGCGCGCGACGGCGCGATCCAGCGCGCGCTCACCAAGGCCGCCGAGGTCCCGCTCGAGACCGCGCGCTGGTGCGCCGAGGTCGCGACCCTCGCCGCGCTCTGCGCCGAGAAGGGGAACACGAATGCCGCGAGCGACGCCGGCGTGGCCGCGCTCCTCGCCGAGGCCGCCTGCCGCGGCGCCGCGTACAACGTGCGGATCAACGTCGTCGCGATGCCGAACAAGGACTCGGGCGCACCGCTCGTCGCCGAGGCGCTGCGTCTCGTCGCCACCGCCGGCGAGTACGCCCGGCGCGCGACGCTCGCGGTGGAGAAGCAACTGATGTAGTTCAGCTCGTGCACTTCAACTGCCGAGACCACAGGCTCACAGAGAACGGCGGAAGGCCAACGACCTTGGCGACGTCAGCGCGCGCGGACCGAGTCCGCGCGCGCTGTTGCGTTGAGCGACTACGAAGCGTGGGGAGGGTCGGCCAACGGAGGTCGCGCCAAGGCGACGCGGCCGCAGGACCGCGCAGCGTGTCCGAGAGCGTCGCCGTCGCGACGTCCGTGGCCGACCCGACCGCGCGCTGAAGTCGCAGTCCTCCGCATCCCAGAGGACGCGGGCGAGACTCAGCCGAGCGTGGTGAGGATCCGAGGCCCGTCAGCCGTGATCGCGACCGTGTGCTCGAAGTGCGCCGACATGGCCCCGTCGAGCGTGACGATCGTCCACTTGTCGCTGAGCGTCTTCGTGGCAGCGCCGCCCGCATTGACCATGGGCTCGATCGCGATCGTCATCCCTTCCTGCAGCTTCGGCCCCCGCTTGGGCTTGCCGTGGTTCGGCACCTGCGGGTCCTCATGCATCGCCGCGCCCACGCCGTGCCCGACGAGGTCGCGCACCACCGTGAAGCGGCCGGCGACCACCACCGCCTCCACCGCCGCGCCGATGTCGCCCACGTGGTTGCCGACCTTCGCTTCCGCGATGCCCGCGTAGAGCGACGCCTCGGTCACATCCATCAGCCGCTGCGTCTCCGGCGCGATCGCGCCTACCGGATAGGTCCACGCCGAGTCCGTGTGGAACCCGCCGTAGTGGACGCCGATGTCGACCGTGACGATGTCACCGGCCTTGAGGATCCGCTTCTTGGAGGGGATCCCGTGCACGATCTCCTCGTTGATGGAGATGCACGCGGAGGCCGGGAAGCCGTAGAGCCCCTTGAACGACGGCGTCGCGCCCGCGTGGGAGCGGATGAACGACTCCACCATCATGTCGAGGTCCCACGTGCTCACGCCGGGCGCGATGGCGGGCTGGACGTGCCGGTGCGTCGCGGCGAGGATGCGGCCCCCGGCCGCCATCGTCTCGATCTCGCGCGGGCTCTTGAGCTGGATCATCTCGCGCCTCGCCGCCTCAGCGGCCGACGGCCTTGAGCGCGCGGGCGTAGACGTCGTCGAACGACCCCGTCGCTTCGATGCGCTGCACGTTCGCGCCCTGCTTCACGTACCAGTCGACGACCGGCGCGGTCTGCGCCTGGTACACGCGGAGCCGGTTGCGGATCGCATCCGGCTCGTCGTCCTTGCGGCGCACGAGCGTGCCGCCACAGCCGTCGGGGCATGGCACGCCTGGCTCCTTGCCCATGAACGGCTTCTGGGTCTTGTCGCACGTGGTGCGCCCCGAGAGCCGCGCGACGAGGACATCGTCGGCGATGTCGAAGAGCATCACGACGTCGACCTTGCGGCCGAGCTCCCTGGTGACCTGCGCGAGGCCCTCGGCCTGCGGCACGGTGCGCACGACGCCATCGAGGATGACGCCCTTCGCCTGCGCCGGCTGGGCCAGCGCCTCCTTCATGATGCCGAGGATGACCGCGTCGGGGACGAGGTCCCCGCGGTCCATGAAGCCCTTGGCCTCGAGGCCGAGCTTGGTCCCGGCCGCGACGGCGGCGCGGAGCACGTCGCCGGTCGCGATCTTCGGGATGCCGAGGGCCGCGGCGATGCGCTCGCCCTGCGTCCCCTTCCCCGCGCCAGGCGGGCCGAGCAACACCACGATCATGCGTTCCCACCTGGCTGGAGTTCGACTTCTGCCATCTGCCATCCGCCTGCTGCCATCACGCCGTCGGGCGCCAGGTGTCAGAACCCCGCGCCCGCGTTGCGCCCGCGGAACCGCACCCGGCCCTTCTTCATGAACCCGTCGTACTTGCGGAGCAGCAGATGTTGCTGCACCTGCGCCATCGTGTCCAGTGCCACGCCCACCACGATGAGCAGCGACGTGCCGCCGAACTGGAACGGCACCGCGAGCGCGTCGGCGAGGAACACCGGCAGCAGCGCGAGGAAGGTCAGGAAGATCGCCCCCGGCAGCGTCACCCGCTCGACGATGTGCCCGATGTACTCGGCCGTCTTGGAGCCCGGCTTCACGCCGGGGATGAAGCCGCCCTGCTTCTTCAGGTTCTCCGACAGGTCGGCCGGATTGAAGATGATCGACGTGTAGAAGTACGTGAAGAAGACGATGAGGACCGTCATCAGCAGGTAGTACAGCCCGGTGCCCGGGGCGAGGTAGTCGGCCCAGTCGGCGAGGCGGGCGTTGCCGCTGAACTGCGCGGCGGCGCCCGGCACGACGATCAGCGACTGCGCGAAGATGATCGGCATCACGCCCGCGGAGTTGATGCGGATCGGGATGTGGTTGCGCGCGGCCTCGCGCTGGCGCCCGCGTGCCATGGTGCGCTGCGGGATCTGGATCGCGATGCGACGCGACGCCAGCGTGATGGTGACCACGCCCGCGACGACCGCGGCCATGATCGCCGTGAGCGCGAGGAGCGAGAGCGGCGTCACCGCGCCGGTGCTCAGGAACCCGAAGGCCGAGAGGATCCCGGGGACGAACCGCTCGACGATCGAGAAGAAGATCAGGAGCGAGGCGCCGTTGCCGAGGCCGCGTTCGGTGATCTGCTCGCCGAGCCACATGACGAAGAGCGCGCCCGTGGTGAGGAACAGCACCATCTGCATGGTGAACCCGAAGCCCGGCGACTGCACCGCGCCCGTGATCCCCTGCGTGAAGAGCGCGTAGCCGTACCCCTGCACCGCGGCGAGGCCGACGGTGAAGTAGCGCGTCCACTGCGTGATCTTCTTCCGGCCTTCCTCGTCCTTCTGCATCTTGTCGAGCGTCGGGATCACGGCGGCGCCGATCTGCATGAAGATCGACGCCGAGATGTACGGCATGATGCCGAGCGCGAAGATCGTCGAGCGCGAGAGGTTGCCGCCGACGAACAGGTCGTACAGGCCGAGGAGGCCGTTGTTGCCCTGGTTCTGGAAGAAGTTGAGCATCGCCGTGACATCGATGCCCGGCGCCGTCACGTGCGAGCCGATCCGGTAGACCAGCAGGCACAGCAGCGTGAAGGTGATCTTCTGCCAGAGCTCCGGCGTGTTCTTGATGTTGCCCAGCGCTTCCATTGCCTTGGGCTGAGCCATCTTACGCCTCGACCGTGCCGCCCGCCGCGACGATCTTCTCGCGCGCCGAGCCGCTGACCTTGATGCCGCGCACCGTCACCGCGCGGTCGATCTCGCCGTTCGAGAGCAGCTTCACCGAACCCTTCGACGCCTTGGCGAGACCGGCGGCCTCGAGCGTCTCCACGGTCACCTCGTTGCCCGAGACGAGCGCGAGGTCGGCGAGTCCGACGACCTGGTGCTCCACGCGGAACGGGTTGTGGAAGCCGCGCTTGGGCACGCGGCGCGTGAGCGGCATCTGGCCGCCCTCGAAATGCGGCTTGTTGCCGCCCGGGCCGTGATGGCCCGAGCGCGCCTTGATGCCCTTGTGGCCCTTGCCCGACGTCTTGCCCGTGCCGGAGCCCGGGCCGCGCCCGAGGCGCTTCCGGTTCCGGTGCGACCCCGGCGCGGCGGCCAGGGTGCTCAGGGTGATCTTCTCGTCACTCATGGATTACTCCTTCACTGGCGTCACTTCGACCAAGTGACGCACGCGCTTGATCATCCCGCGAAGGGCGGGCGAGTCCTGATGCACCACCGAGGCCTGGTGATGCCTGAGGCCGAGGGCCTCCAGGGTCGCGTTCATGACCTTGTTGTGACCGATGCCGGAGCGCACCTGGGTGATGCGCACCTTTCCCTCGGTGAGGGTGTTCGGCGCGGTCTTGGCCGGGCCTGCGCCCGGGTGCCACACGAATGTCCGCGGCATTACACGGTCTCCTTGGACTTGGCGCGCGACTTGTAGCCGAGCGACGAGACCTCGACGCCACGCTCGCGCGCGATCTGCTCCACCGTCACGAGGCTCTGGAGGCCGTCGAGCGCCGCCAGCACCATGTTGTGCGGGTTGGTCGAGCCCAGCGACTTGGTGAGGATGTCGTGGATGCCCGCGCACTCCATGATCGCGCGCACCGCGCCACCCGCGATCACGCCCGCGCCCGGGGCCGCCGGCTTCATCAGGACCTCACCGGCCCCGTGCTTGCCGACGATCTCGTGCGGGATGGTCGCGCCCGTCATCGGGATCGACACCATCTTGCGACGCGCCCCGTCCACGGCCTTGCGGACCGCTTCGGAGACCTCGTTCGCCTTGCCCGTCGCGACGCCCACCTTCCCCTGCCCGTCGCCCACGGCGACCAGCGCGTTGAAGGAGAACCGCCGGCCGCCCTTCACGACCTTGGCCACGCGGTTGATCGCGATCACGTTCTCGAGGAGATCGGAGCCCTCGCGATCCTGCTGCGGCGCGCCCCGACCACCGTCGCGTCCCCCGCGGCCGCCATCGCGGCCACCAGGACCGCCCGGACCACGACCGCCGCCCGGGCCACCACGGCCGCCCGGACCGCCACGACCGCCCGGGCCACCCCGCCCCGGACCGCCGGGGCCGCGAGCGCCCGGACCACCACGACCGCGCCCAGCGGGCGCGCCACCACCACTCTGTTCAGCCATTTAGAACTCCAACCCGCCTTCGCGGGCTCCGTCGGCCACCGCCTTCACGCGGCCGTGATACTGGTAACCAGCGCGGTCGAACACGACGCTCGTGATCCCCGCCGCCTTCGCCTTCTCGGCCACGCGCTTGCCGACCTCGACCGACTTCTCGGTCTTCTTCCCCGTCAGGCCGGAATCCGTCACGGTCATCAGGGTGCGGTGCGCCACATCGTCGACCAGCTGCGCCGACATGTGCTTGAGCGAACGGAACACCACCAGGCGCGGCCGCTCGGCCGTGCCCGACACCTTCGCCCGCACGCGCACGTGACGACGGGCACGGAGCCCGGCACGCGTCTTCGGTACACGCTTCCCCGGCATTACTTACCCCCCGCCTTGCCGGCCTTCCGCCGGATCGTCTCGCCCGTGTACTTGATGCCCTTGCCCTTGTAGGGCTCGGGGGGCCGGAGCGAGCGGATCTCCGCCGCCACCTGCCCGACCTTCTCCTTGTCCGCCCCTTCGATCACGACCTGCGTGGGCTGCGGCGCGGTGAGCTTGATGCCCGCCGGCGCCTTGTACTGGATCTGGTGCGAGAAGCCCAGCGCCAGCTGCAGCCCGAACGGCTTCGGCTCGGCCTTGTAGCCGACGCCGGTGATCTCGAGCGACTTCATGTAGCCCTTCGCGCAGCCCTCGACCATGTTGGCCACGAGGGTCCGCGAGAGGCCGTGCATCGCCTTGTCCTTGGTCTCGTCCGAGGGACGCGACAGCGTGACGACGTTGCCCTCGAGCTTCACGGAGATGTTCGACGGCAGGGTGCGCGAGAGCTCGCCCTTCGGCCCCTTCACGCTCACCGTGTTCCCGTCGACCTTCACCGTGACGCCCGCGGGGACGGTCACCGGCAGCTTTCCGATACGCGACATGTGCGGGCTCCTTACCAGACGTAGGCGAGGAGTTCACCGCCGGTGCGCTGGGCGCGCGCCTGGCGATCGGTCAACAGCCCCTTGGACGTGCTGAGGATCGCCACGCCGAGGCCGTTGCGCACGCGCGGGATCTCGCCGGCGCCGACGTACTGGCGGAGGCCGGGCGAGGAGATGCGGTGCAGCTCACGGATCACGGGGGTGCCACCAGCGTACTTGAGCGCGACCCGGAGGACCTTCTTGCCGTCCTCGGTCTCGAGCGTCTTGTAGCCGCTGATGAAGTTGGTCTCCAGGAGGAGACGCGCGATCTCGACCTTCATCTTGGACGCCGGGATGTCCACGCGCCGATGCTTCGAACCGACAGCATTGCGGATCCGCGTGAGCATATCGGCGATCGGGTCAGTCATGCTCATGGTGCTTCTTGGCTCCTCTGGTTTCCGGCGGGTGCCGGACCTGTAGGAAGGGAGGAAGTGGTTCCTGGCGCATCTGCGCGAGGCCTGCTTCCGATGGGTACTGCGTCCTTACCAGCTCGCCTTGCGGACGCCGGGGATGAGCCCCTGGAGGGCCATCTCGCGGAAGGCGATGCGGCTCAGGCCGAACGTGCTGATGATCGCCCGGCTGCGGCCGGTCATCTGGCAGCGGTTGCGCACGCGGGCCTTCGCCCCGTTGCGCGGGAGCTTCTGCAATGCGACCTGCGCCGCGCGCTTCTCCTCGTCCGACGCCTTGGTGCTCCGCACCGTGTCGGCGAGCGCCTTCCGCTTGGCGGCCTGCTTGGCCGCCATCTGCTTGCGGCGCTCGTTCTTCTCGATCGTGCTCTTCTTCGCCATTGTGTCTTCCTCAGCCCTGGACGACGATCGGCTTGTCGTCACCGCGGAACGGCATGCCGAGCTCGCGCAGGAGCGCGAAGGCCATGTCGTCGCGGGTGGTGGTGGTCACGAACGTCAGGTCCATGCCATGGATCTGCTCCACGAGGTCGTAGTTGACCTCGGGGAAGATCATCTGCTCCTTGATGCCGAGGCTGTAGTTGCCGCGGCCGTCGAACGCGCGCGTGTTGAGCCCGCGGAAGTCGCGGATGCGCGGGATCGCCGTGGAGATGAAGCGGTCGAGGAACTCCCACATCCGCGTCCCGCGGAGGGTCACCGCCGCGCCGATCTCCTGCCCTTCGCGCAGTCCGTAGTTGGCGATGGACTTCTTCGCCTTCGTGCGGATCGCCTTCTGGCCGGTGATCGTCTGGAGCTCGTCGACGATCGCGTCGAGCACCTTCGGCTGCTTGATCGCCTCGCCCATGCCCACGTTGATGGTGATCTTCGTGAGGTTGGGGATCTGGTGCGGGTTCTTGAGGCCGAACTGCTTCATGAGGCGCTCGCGCACCGTCTTCACGTAGTACGTGTGGAGGCGCGGCGTCGGGGCCGGGAGGCCCGCGCCCTTGTGGTCCTTCGGGAGCATCGACGCGCGCTTCTCGCCCGCGCCGCCGCTCTTCTTCTTGTCGCCCTGCGTCTTGGTCGTTGCCATTGGTCAGTCCTCGGTCAGCGGCTGCGGAGGATCGGTTCGCCGCTCTTCGCGCTCACGCGCTCCTTCGTCCGCTCCTTGGTCTTCGCGTCGACGTCGATCCGCGTGCGGACGCGCGTCGGCTTGCCCGACTTCGGGTCCAGCAGCATCACGTTCGAGACCGCGATGGTCCGCGGGAGCTCGATGATCCCGGACTGCTCGTCCTGGCGCCGCGCCTTGCGGTGCTTCTTGAGCATCTTGAAGTTCGGCCCCTCGACGGTCACGCGCCCCGCCTTGAGGTCGACCTTGATCACCTTCCCTTCCTTGCCCTTGTTCTCGCCGCGCATCACGCGCACGGCGTCGCCCTTGGTGATCTCGGTGGAGATCCGCTCGGCGTTGCGCGCATGGCGGAGGACGTTCTTCTGTCCGCGCGTCTTGCGATGGGTCAGGATGCGCATGTCAGATCACCTCGGGGGCCAGCGACACGATCTTCATGTAGCGCTTCTCGCGCAGCTCGCGGGCCACCGGCCCGAAGATGCGGGTCGCCTTGGGCTCGCCCTTGTCATCGATGATGACGACGGCGTTCTCGTCGAACTTGATGTACGACCCGTCCTTGCGGCGGGTCTCCTTCACGGTGCGGACGACGACGGCCTTCGCGACGTCCGACTTCTTGACGGTGCCGTTGGGCAGCGCGTCCTTGACCGCCACCACGACCTTGTCGCCAAGGCCGGCATAGCGGCGGCGCGTGCCCCCGAGGACGCGGATCACGAGGGCCTTCTTGGCCCCCGAGTTGTCCGCGACCTTCACGACGGATTCCTGTTGGATCATTGGTCGGCTCCCTTAACGCGCGCGTTCGACGATCTCGAGCAACCGCCACCGCTTGTCCTTCGACAGCGGGCGGGTCTCGACGATCCGGACGGTGTCGCCGACCTTCGCGCTGTTGGCCTCGTCGTGCGCCTTCAATCGCTTGGTCTTCGTCACCATCTTCCCGTACACCGGGTGCGGCACGCGACGCTCGATCGCGACCACCACCGTCTTGTCCATCTTGTCGCTCACGACGGTCCCCTGGCGCACCTTGCGCTGCGGACGGCTCGTGGCGGCGTCGTTCATCGTCTCAGCCATTCATTCTCCCTGCGCGCCTCAGCGCGCGGCCTCCGTCGTGCGCGCCTTCTCGGCGAGCACCGTCTGGAGCCGCGCGATGTCGCGGCGGATGGAACGCAGGCGGAGCGGATTGCTCGGCGCCTCGGTGGCGCTGCGGAACCGGAGGTTGAAGCGCTCACGCTCCAGCTCCGCGATGCGCGCCGTGATCTCGGGCGCACCCAGCTCCCGGATGTCCTTAGCCTTCATCGTTGTGCGCCTCCTCGCGCGCCACGAACTTCGTCTTCACGCCGAGCTTGGCCGAGGCCAGCCCGAGCGCCTTCTGGGCGATCTCCTTCGTCACGCCCTCGATCTCGAACAGCACGCGGCCCGGCTTCACCACGGCGACCCAGAGCTCCGGCGATCCCTTGCCCTTGCCCATGCGGGTCTCGGCCGGCTTCTTCGTCACCGGCTTGTCCGGGAAGATCCGGATCCACACCTTGCCGCCGCGCTTGATGTGACGGGTGAGCGCCACGCGCGAGGCCTCGATCTGCCGCGCCGTCACCCAGCCCGGCTCCATCGCCTGCAGGCCGTACGTGCCGAACGCCACGGTCGCGCCACGATGCGCCAGCCCGGTGGTCCGGCCCTTGAACATCTTGCGGAACTTGACGCGCTTCGGTGAGAGCATTGGTCAGTCCCCCTTACGCGTCGGAGGAGTACGTGGAGTTGCCGCCACGACGCCCCTCGACGATCTCGCCCTTGAAGATCCAGACCTTCACGCCGATGGTGCCGAACGTGGTCTTGGCCGTCGAGGTCGCATAGTTGATGTCGGCGCGCAGCGTGTGGAGCGGCACACGACCCTCGTGATAGCCCTCGACGCGCGCGATCTCGGCCCCGCCGAGGCGGCCCGAGCACTTCACCTTGATGCCTTCGGCGCCCATGCGCATCGCGCTCTGCACCGCGCGCTTCATCGCGCGACGGAACGAGATGCGCTGCGCGAGCTGCGCGGCGATGTTGTCGGCGACGAGCTGCGCCTCGATCTCCGGGCGCTTGATCTCCTCGACGTTCACCCCCACGTCCTTGCCGGTCAGCTGCTGGAGCTCGTTCTTGAGCTCCTCGACCGCCTGGCCCTTCTTGCCGATCACGACGCCCGGACGGCCGGTGTGGATGGTCACGACGACCTTCCCCGGCTTCCGCTCGATGGTGATCTCGGCGATCGCCGCGCCGCCGAGGCGCGCCTTGAGGTACTTCCGGAGGAGCGCATCCTCCTTGATCAGGCCCGGGAAGTCCTTCGCGTTGGCGTACCACCGCGAGCTCCAGTCCTTGGAGACGCCGAGGCGGAAGCCGATCGGATGAGTCTTCTGTCCCATTATCGCCCTTCCTTCGAATCCACGACGATCTCGACGTGGCTGGTTCGCTTCAGCATCGGGGTCGCCCGGCCCATGGCCGCCGGCGTCCACCGCTTGAGCTTCGGTCCTTCGTTGACGATCGCGTGCGTCACGTAGAGGTCGTCGACGTCGAGCGACTCGTTCGCCGCGCGCGCCTTGGCCTCGGCGTTGGCCACGGCCGAGTTGAGCACCTTCGCGATCTGCACCGCCGCGTGCTTCTTGCTGAACTTCAGCATCGCGAGGGCCTCGTTCACCTTCATGCCGCGGATCTGGTCGATCACGAGGCGCATCTTGTACGGCGACTGGCGCGTGGTGCGCTGCGTCGCCGACGGCGGCGCGGCGAGGCGCTCGGCCTCGTACCGCTCCTTCCGCTCACGGCTCTTCCGGCTCATCGGTTACTTCCCTCCCTTCGCCGCAGGAGCCGCCGCCGGGGCCGGCGCCGCCTTCTTGTCGGTCTTGTTGTTGCCGCTGTGCCCGCGGAAGAGGCGCGTCGGCGCGAACTCGCCGAGCCGGTGCCCCACCATGTTCTCCGTCACGTAGACCGGGATGAACTTGTTCCCGTTGTGCACCGCGAACGTGTGCCCCACGAACTCGGGGATCACCGTGCTCGCGCGCGACCAGGTCTTGACGACCTTCTTCTCGCTCTTGGCGTTCATCGCCTGCACCCGCTTGAGCAGGGAGTCCTGGATGAACGGACCCTTCTTGATGCTGCGTGCCATTGGTCAGTGTCTCCGGGTCAGCTCTGGGTGGCCTTGCCGCGCTTCCGGCCACGGACGATCAGGCGCTGCGACGGCTTCTTCTTGTTGCGCGTCTTGACGCCCTCCTTCTTGCCCCACGGGCTCACCACGTTCCGGCCGCCGCGCGTGCGGCCACCATGCGGGTGGTCCACCGGGTTCATCACCTCGCCGCGGACCTTCGGACGACGCCCCATCCAGCGGGTCTTGCCGGCCTTGCCCCACGAGATCAGCTCGTGCTCGGCGTTGCCGACCTCGCCCACCGTGCCGAGGCAGTCGCCGTGGATCATGCGCATCTCGGTCGAGGCCATGCGGACGGTCACGTACTCGCCTTCCTTCGCGACCACCTGGACGCTCGTGCCGGCCGAGCGCGCGATCTGCCCGCCCTTGCCCGGCTTGAGCTCGACGTTGTGCACCGCGGTGCCGAGCGGCACCTCGCGGAGCGGCAGCGCGTTGCCCGTGCGCACGTCCGACCCCTTGCCGCTCACGACGGTGTCACCCACCGCGAGCCCCTTGGGGTGCAGGATGTAGCGCTTCTCGCCATCGGCGTACACGACGAGCGCGATGCGGGCCGACCGGTTGGGGTCGTACTCGATGTGCTCGACCGTCGCCATCTGGCCGTGCTTGTTCCGCTTGAAGTCGATGATGCGGTACTTCTGCTTGTGGCCGCCGCCGAGGCGCCGCATCGAGATGTGGCCGTGATTGTCGCGTCCACCGCTCTTCTTGAGCGGCTCGGTCAGCGACTTCTCCGGCGTGCTGCGGGTGATGACGTCGTTGTCCGACACGGAACGGAACCGTGTCGCGGCGCTCACCGGCTTGAATTGACGGATACCCATGTTATCAGCCCTCGAAGATCTCGATCGTGTCGCCCGCCTTGAGCGTCACGATGGCCTTCTTCCAGCGGGGACGCAGGCCCATGGCACCGCCCACACGACGGGGCTTGCCACGCTGCTGCGACGTCCAGACGCCAGTCACCTTCACCCCGAACAGCGACTCGATCGCCGCCTTGATGGTGGTCTTGGTGGCGTCCGGGTGGACTTCGAACGTGTACTCGCCGCGGCTCTGATACGCGGCCGAGGTCTTCTCGGTCACGATCGGACGGACGATGGTGCGGATCATGGTTGGCATGGCTTACTTCCCCTTCTTCTTGGGGGCGGCCTTCTTGGCGGCCGGGGCCTTCTTGGCGGCCGCCTTCGGCGCCGCCTTCTTCGCCGGCGCCTTCTTGGCAGCGGCCTTCGGGGCCGCCTTCTTCGCGGCCGGCTTCGCCGCGGCCTTCTTCTCGGCCTGCTTCTCGGCCTTCGGGGCCGCGGCCTTCTTCACCTTCTCCATCGCCTTCTCGGCCACCGGCGCGAGCTCGTGCCCGAGCGCGGTCGCCTCCACGAGCACCACGTCGGACCAGACCACGTCGTACGCGGTCACGTCGGCGTAGGGCCGCACCTCGACGCCGGGGATGTTGCGGGCGCTGAGGTACACCGACGCCTTCGCGCCGTCGGTGAGGATGAGGACCTTCTTGCCTTCGGCGTCGACGCGCGCGACGAGCTGCGCGATCTGCGACGTCTTCGGCTTGTCGTAGGCGAAGCGGTCGATGATGATCATCGCGCCTTCACGGGCCCGGGCGTTGAGCGCGCTCTTGCGGGCGAGCTGGCGGACCTGCTTGGGCATGTTCTCGCGGTAGCCGTGCGGCTGGGGGCCGAACACGGTGCCGCCGCCGACGAAGTGCGGGGCGCGGGTCGAGCCCTGACGGGCGCGGCCGGTGCCCTTCTGCTTCCACGGCTTCTGGTTGCCGCCGACGACCCAGCGGCGGGTCTTCGTGGCGTGGGTGCCCTGGCGCTGGTTGGCGAGGAACGCCTTCACCGCCTGGTGCATCACCGGGACGTTCACGGTGCCGTCGAACGTGCTGCCCGGGAGCGCCACGCGATCGCGCGGGGTGCCGAGCGCCGTGTACGCGGCCGCGTCGAGGTTCATGGTCTCAGTCATCGGGGTCAGCCCTGCTTGCGGACGAGCACGATGCCGTTGGTCGGACCGGCGACGCTGCCGCGGATGTAGATCAGGTTGCGCTCGGCGTCGATCTTCTCGACGCGGAGGTTGCCCTGCGTGTGACGCTCGGCGCCGTAGTGGCCGGGCATCTTCTTGCCCTTGATCACGCGCGACGGGTCCGTGCCGGGTCCGATGGAGCCGGGACGGCGATGCTTGGTGTTGCCGTGCGTGTTGGGACCGCCGCCGAAGCCCCACCGCTTCACGACGCCCTGGAACCCGCGGCCCTTCGTCGTCCCGGTGACCTTCACCATCTCGCCGACGGTGAAGATGTCGACCTTGATGACGTCGCCGACGTTGTACGTCGGGACGGCCGGGTTCTTCCCGGGCGCATCATCGAGGCGGAAGGAGCGCAGCACGGCGGGGGCGGCCTCGAGGCCGGCCTTCTTCGCGTGTCCGAGCTCCGCCTTGGTCGCGCGGCTGCCCTTGGGCGTCCGCTCCCCCTTCTTGTTCTCACGGGCCGTGCGCTGCGCACCGTACCCGAGCTCCACCGCGGCGAACCCCTCCTTCTCCGGCGCGACGACCTTCGTCACGGGATTGGGGGTGGCCTCCACCACGGTGCAGGGGATCTGCATCCCTGCCTCGTCGAAGATCTGGGTCATCCCCAGCTTCTTGCCAATGATTCCGATCATGACTCTCTCTGTTGCTCTCGTTAGTCACGGCCCGGTGCCAGCATTCGTGGCGTCCGTTACGGCCGGAGGACCATCAGCTGTGGGTTGTGGGTGGTGGGTGGTGCGCTGCGGATGCGGAGTCCCGCATCGTCGCTGCCCAAGACCCACGACTCAAAACCCACAACCGCACTTACTCGACCTTGATCTCCACATCCACACCCGCCGGCAGGTCCAGCTTGGTCAGGGCATCGACCGTGACCGCCTTGGAGTCGAGGATGTCGATCACCCGCTTGTGCGTCTTCAGCTCGAACTGCTCACGCGACTTCTTGTCGACGTGCGGCGAGCGGAGGACGGTCCAGCGCTGCGTCTTCGTGGGGAGCGGGATGGGCCCGGAGACCTGGGCCCCCGTCTTCTCCGCGGTCCGCACGATGTCCGCCGAGGCCTGGTCGATCACCGCGTGATCGAATGCCTTGAGACGGATGCGAATACGTCCAGCCATTGAATCTCCACTGGTCGCGGGGCGCCGCGTGGGCGCCCCGCTCCCGGTTGTTGTTAGGCGAGGATCTTGGTCACGACGCCCGCACCGACGGTGCGGCCGCCCTCAC
>CAYXGS010000043.1:0-26770 GCA_964464585.1 uncultured Gemmatimonas sp.
CAGCCGAACCTCTCGCGGGAGCTCAGCGCCGTCCTGGACCAGTCCGAGAAGGAAGCGAAGAGCCTCGGCGACGAGTTCGTCAGCACCGAGCACCTGTTGCTCGCCCTGGCGGACACGAAGGGGGCCGAGACGGCCAACCTGCTCAAGGCGCAGCGCGTCACCAAGAAGGGGCTCCTCGAGGCGCTCCAGGCGGTGCGCGGTGCGCATCGCGTCACCGACCAGACGCCCGAGAACCAGTACCAGGCGCTCCAGAAGTTCACGCGTGACCTCACCGAGGACGCGCGCAAGGGCAAGCTCGATCCGGTGATCGGCCGCGACGAGGAGATCCGTCGCGTGGTGCAGGTGCTCTCGCGCCGCACGAAGAACAACCCGGTCCTCATCGGTGAACCCGGTGTGGGCAAGACGGCCATCGCCGAGGGGCTCGCGCAGCGCATCGTCAACGGCGACGTCCCGGAGTCGCTCCGCAACAAGCGGCTCGTGTCGCTCGACCTCGGCGCGCTCATCGCCGGCGCCAAGTTCCGCGGCGAGTTCGAGGAGCGTCTCAAGGCCGTGCTCAAGGAGATCACCGCCAGCGAGGGGCAGTTCGTGATGTTCATCGACGAGCTCCACACGCTCGTCGGGGCGGGGAAGGCCGAGGGATCGATGGACGCCGGCAACATGCTCAAGCCCATGCTCGCGCGCGGCGAACTCCGCGTGGTCGGCGCGACGACGCTCGACGAGTACCGCAAGCACGTGGAGAAGGATCCGGCGCTCGAGCGGCGCTTCCAGCCCGTCATGGTGGGCGAGCCGACGGTCGACAGCACCATCGCGATCCTGCGCGGGCTCAAGGAGCGGTACGAATCGCACCACGGCGTCCGGATCACCGATGGCGCGCTGATCGCCGCGGCGACGCTCTCCAACCGCTACATCGGCGACCGGTTCCTGCCGGACAAGGCGATCGACCTCATGGACGAGGCCGCATCGCGGCTGCGCATCGAGATCGACTCCCTGCCGCAGGAGATCGACGAGGTGGAGCGGCGCATCGTGCAGCTCGAGATCGAGCGGCAGGCCCTCGCCAAGGAGAAGGACAAGGCCACGGTCGAACGCCGCAGCGGCATCGAGCACGAGCTCGCCGCGCTCCGCGAGCGCTCCGGTGCGATGAAGGCACAGTGGCAGAACGAGAAGAACGCCCTCGGCGACGTCGGCAAGCTCAAGGCCCGGATCGAGGAGGCGCGCATCGAGGTCGATCGCGTGACGCGCGCCGGCGACCTCGGCAAGGCCGCCGAGATCCAGTACGGCACCGTGCCCAAGCTGGAAGCCGAGCTCAAGCAGGTCGAGGAGCGGCTCACGGCGCAGAAGAGCAGCGGCGCGCACTTCCTCAAGGAGGAGGTCACGGCCGACGACATCGCCGAGATCGTCGCGAAATGGACGGGGATCCCCGTCTCCCGCATGCTCGAGTCGGAACGGGAGCGCCTCGCGAAGCTCGACCAGGAGCTCGCCAAGCGCGTCATCGGACAGACGGAGGCGGTCACCGCGGTCGCGAACGCCGTGCGTCGGTCGCGCGCGGGCCTGCAGGACCCCAATCGCCCCATCGGCTCGTTCATCTTCCTCGGCCCCACCGGCGTCGGCAAGACGGAGACGGCGCGTGCGCTGGCGCACTTCCTGTTCGACGACGAGCAGGCGATGGTGCGCATCGACAAGTCGGAGTACATGGAGAAGCACGCCGTGGCACGCCTCATCGGGGCGCCGCCGGGCTATGTCGGATTCGAGGAGGGCGGCCAGCTCACCGAAGCCGTGCGCCGTCGCCCGTACAGCGTCGTGCTGTTCGACGAGATCGAGAAGGCGCACGCGGACGTATTCAACATCCTGCTCCAGATCCTCGACGAGGGGCGCCTCACCGATTCGCAGGGACGGACGGTCGACTTCCGCAACGCGGTCATCATCATGACCTCGAACATCGGGTCCACCTGGATCCTCGAGCAGGGCACGCGGGACTGGGCGATGGTCGAGACGCAGGTCACGTCGGCGCTCCGGCAGCACTTCAAGCCCGAGTTCCTCAACCGCGTCGACGACATCGTGATCTTCCGGCCGCTCGCCGAGGAGCAGATCAGTCACATCGTCGACATCCAGCTCGGGCGTCTCGACCACCTGCTCGCCGAGCGCCGCATCTCGCTCCGCCTGAGCGACGACGCCCGCGCGCTCATCGCGGCCGAGGGGTACGAGCCGGCGTTCGGCGCCCGGCCGCTCAAGCGCGCGATCCAGCGGCTCCTGCAGAACCCCCTCGCGCTGGCCCTGCTCGAGGGACGGTTCAAGGACGGGGACACGATCGTCGCGAACGCCGACGGCGACCACATCGTCTTCGCGGCCGCGTGAGGAGCGGACCGGTGACGTTCGCGACGCGTGCCGACGAGGACGCGTTCTGGATGCAGGAGGCGCTCGCCGAGGCCGAGCGGGCGGGCAAGGCCGGCGAGGTGCCGGTGGGCGCCGTCGTCGTGCACAACGGCAACATCGTCGCGCGCGGAGGCAATGCGATGGTGGCCGGGAAGGACGCCACGCAGCACGCCGAGATGCGCGTGCTGAAGGCGGCGGCGTACGCGGTCGGCGACACGCGGCTCACCTCCGCGACGCTCTATGTCTCGCTCGAGCCGTGCGCGATGTGCGCCGGCGCGATCGTCCTCGCGCGGGTCGGCCGCGTCGTGTTCGGCGCCTGGGACGACAAGGCCGGGATGGCGGGGTCGGTCGGCGACCTGCTGCGGCATCCGCGCTTGAATCACCGCCCGGAGGTGCAGGGCGGTGTCCTCGAGCCCCAGGCGGCCGCGCTCCTGAAGGGGTTCTTCGCGTCGCGCCGTTGACCCTCTGCCATCCGCCATCTAAATTCCGTCGTCTCAGATGGACAGATGGCCGAGTGGTTGAAGGCACCGGTCTCGAAAACCGGCATACCGGCAACGGTATCGTGAGTTCGAATCTCACTCTGTCCGTGGCAGGACCCGACGCGCTGGCTCTGCCGGCGCGTCGTCGTTTGGAGGGGCGCCTGCCGCAGGGCTGGCGGCTCTCGACGCCTCGGACGGGTGGCCGAGTGGTTTAAGGCGCACGCCTGGAAAGTGTGTGTACGTTAAAAGCGTACCGTGGGTTCGAATCCCACCCCGTCCGCTCCCATGGCACGACGAACGGCAGGCCCTTCGCGAGGAGGGCCTGCCGTTCCCGCTTCCGTGACCCGTTCTTCACCGAGTCCTGACACGCGTCGGCAAACCTTCGGGCGCACACCGGTGTCAGATGGTGTGAAGCCCCGAAGGAGCCAACCATGGAACCGACAGTGAAGCGCCTCATCGACAAGCAGCAGGTCCAGGTCCTCGACGAACAGGGCCGCGTCCTCGGCGTGATCTCCCGCCCGGTGGAGTCCGAGATCCTCGGACCGGGGCGCGAGAAGGTCTACCTCGCGCGCCACGTCGCGGCCGACCGGACCTCGCACGCCGCCTGATCCGCGGACACCCGCGGGCGCTCGGCGCTCCCGCGGGTGATGGCATTGCCGCATATTACACGCGGCATGAGCCAGACCCCTTCCGTAGTGCTCAACGCGCGCGCGGTCGCGCGGACGATCTCCCGCATGGCGGACGAGATCCTCGAACTCAATGACGGCACCGATCGCCTCCTCCTCGTCGGGATCCAGCGCCGCGGCGTCCAGATCGCCGAGCGGCTCGCCGACGTGATCCGGGAGCGGGAGGGCGTGGACCTCCCGCGTGGCGCCCTCGACATCACGCTCTACCGCGACGACCTGCAGACCGTCGGGCCGCGCCCGGTGGTGGGGAAGACGCACCTCCCCGTGGCGCTCGAGGGGAAGGTCGTGGTGATCGTCGACGACGTGCTCTTCACCGGTCGCACCATCCGCGCCGCGCTCGACGAACTCGCCGATTTCGGGCGGCCGGCCCGCATCATGCTCGCGGTGCTCGTCGATCGCGGCGGGCGCGAACTGCCCATCCAGCCCGACGTGGTCGGGAAGAAGGTCGACGTGCGGCCCGGCGGCCGCGTCGACGTGTTCGTCCCGGCACTCGACGATCGCGACGAGGTCGTCGTGCTCGGCGGGGACGCCGCCTCGTGAACGTGCTCGGCAAGGACCTGCTCGGGCTCAACGGGATGACCCGTGAGCAGATCACCACCATCCTCGACGTCGCCGATCCCCTCAAGGAAGTGTCCGAACGGGCGATCAAGAAGGTCCCGACGCTGCGCGGCATGACCGTCGTGAACCTCTTCTACGAGCCCTCCACCCGGACCCGGGTGTCGTTCGAGTTCGCCGAGAAGCGCATGTCGGCCGACACGGTGAACATCGCCGCCGCGGCGTCGAGCATCTCGAAGGGTGAGACCCTCGTGGACACCGCGCGCAACCTCGAGGCGATGCGGATCGACATGGTCGTCGTGCGCCACCCCGGCTCGGGCGCGGCCCGCTTCCTCGCCGAGCGGATCGAGTCGAACGTCATCAACGCCGGCGATGGGACCCACGAGCATCCGACACAGGGCCTGCTCGACCTCCTCACGCTGCGCGACAAGCTCGGCTCCCTCGAGGGCCGGCGCATCTGCATCGTCGGCGACGTCCTCCACTCGCGCGTGGCGCGGTCGAACATCTGGGGACTCAAGGCGATGGGCGCCGAGGTCGCGGTATGCGGGCCGCGGTCGCTGCTCCCGCCGGCGATGCACGAGTTCGGGGTGCAGGTCTTCGACCGCGTCGAGGCCGCCATCGAATGGGCCGACGCGCTGAACGTCCTCCGCCTGCAGCTCGAGCGCATGGAACTCGGCTACATCCCGTCGCTGCGCGAATACAACCGTGTCTTCGGCGTCACCCGCGCGCGGCTGGAGAAGGCGCCGCGTGACCTCCTCATCCTGCACCCCGGCCCCATGAACCGCGGCGTCGAGATCGACTCCGACGTGGCCGATGGACCGCATTCCGTGATCCTGCACCAAGTCACCAACGGCGTTGCCGTGCGCATGGCCGTCCTCTATCTGCTCGCCGGCAACAAGGCGTCGCTCGCCGATGTCGCCAAGGGTGGTGCCTGATGACCGAACCCCTCCTCCTCACCGGCGGCCGGCTCGTCGATCCCTCGCAAGGCCTCGACGCGGTCGGTGACCTCCTGCTCGTCGACGGCAAGGTCGCGGCGATCGGCGGCACCATCGCCGGGCCCGACGGCGTGACCCGGGTCGACTGCACGGGTGCGGTCGTCGCGCCGGGCATGATCGACGTGCACGTGCACCTTCGCGAGCCCGGACGCGAGGACGTCGAGACGGTCGCGACCGGCGCGCACGCGGCGGCGGCCGGGGGCTTCACCGCGGTCGCGGCGATGCCGAACACCAAGCCGGTCACCGACAACCAGGCGACCGTCGGCTTCGTGAAGCGGCAGGGCGAGGCCGCGGGCTTCGCGCGCGTCTATCCCTACGGTTGCATCTCGCTCGGCATGAAGGGCGAGACCCTGGCCGAGTTCGGGGAGATGGTCGCTGCCGGCGCCGTCGCGGTCTCCGACGACGGCCGGCCGGTCGAGAACTCGCATCTGATGCGCACGGCGCTCGAGTACGCCCAGACGTTCGGCATCCCCGTGGTCGAGCACTGCGAGGTGATGGCCCTCGCGCACGGCGGCTCGATGCACGAGGGGGCCGTCTCGGCCCGGCTCGGCCTCAAGGGCATCCCCGGCGAAGCCGAGGAGATCGACGTCGCGCGATGCATCCTGCTCGCCAAGCTGACGGGTGGGCACGTGCACCTGTGCCACCTGAGCACGAAGGGCTCGGTCGATCTCGTGCGGTGGGGCAAGGACCAGGGTGTGAACGTCACCGCGGAGGTCTGTTCGCACCACATCTCGCTGACCCATGAGGCGGTGGAGGGGTACAACACGAACGCCAAGATGAACCCGCCGCTTCGCACCCAACGGGACGTGGAAGCGCTCCAGCAGGGCCTCAAGGACGGAACCATCGACCTCCTCGTCACCGACCACGCGCCGCACCACTACGACGAGAAGGAGCGCGAGTTCGCCGACGCCCCCAACGGCATCGTCGGACTCGAGACCGCGCTCGGGGTGAACGTGACCTGGCTCCTCGAGCCCGGGATCCTGACGCTCTCGCAACTCGTCGACCGCATGGCCTGCCTCCCGGCGAAGGTCTTCCACCTCGCCGGCGGGACCCTGGCCAAGGGCGCGGTCGCGGACGTCAGTGTGTTCGACCCGACCCGGAGCTGGACGGTCGACCCGTCCCGGTTCAAGTCCAAGGGGCGGAACACCCCGTACGGTGGCCGCACTTTGCGCGGACGTGCGCTTCGTACCATCGTGGGTGGTCGAATCGTCTACGAATTGGACGGGTGACCAAGATCTGGTCGCCCCATCAGCGATAAGGGACAGCGATGGCGAAGCCTGACACCTCACGGATCGATACGCTCGAAGCCATCCTGGCGGACAAGCGGAAGCACGAGAGCTACCTCGCGAAGCTCGAGGAGAAGCGCTCGAGCACGCCCTCGCATGTCTTCAATCGGCTGCGTGATGAGTACCTCACCAAGCTGACCGACCTGCAGGTGCGCGCGTCGATGGAGGCGGAGTCGCTGAGCGAAGGATTGAAGAGCGATGAAGCGGCGGTCGCGGAGATCGAGGCCCGGCTGGCGGCGGTCACGGAAGAGCGTATCGAAGGCGAGTTGCGCGCCGAAGTGGGCGAGTATGATCCGAAGGAGTGGGGGAAGAAGCTCGAGTCGCTGAACGCGTCGATCGCCCTGATCGAGAAGGAGCGCGCGACCAAGGTCGCGGCGTTCGAGCGCACGCGGTCGCTGCTGACCGAGGCGCGTGGGGCGGCTGAACCGATCGCGGTCCCGCCGCCGGAGCCGCCGTCGGCGCCGGCCCCGGCGGCAGCCCCGATCGCGGCACCGGCGACCGCTCCTGCGGCGGCCGCGCCGGCGGCGCCGCCGCCGCCCATCCGTCAGACGCCGATGGGGCAGACCGCGCCCGTCGCCGCCGAGCCGAGTGCGGCCGCGCGTACGTCGAGCCCGACGCCCGCCCCGATTCCCGTTCCGCCCTCTCCCGCGCCGGCCCCGCCGCCCATCGCGGAGCCTGCGCCGGCTCCTGCACCCGCGGCTGGCGCTCCGATGGCGGGCAGCCCCTCGTTCGACGAACTCGCGTTCCTCAACTCGGTCGTTGGACGCGCGTCGGCACAGGTGCGCGCGGACGAGCCGCCGGCGGCGAACGCGCCGCGGCCGAGTGGCGCGGCACGCGCGATGCCCACGCCTTCACCGGCTGCCCCTGCCGCGCCGCCCCCGCCCGCGCCGTCCGCGCCGCGCAGCACGACGAGCGCCAAGCCCGCCGAGGGTGACGAGAGCACGTCCGGGCCGCTCGGCCGCCCGACGCCCCGCACGTCGCAGGCGATCAAGACGCTCAAGTGCCAGGAGTGCGGGACGCTCAACTACCCGACGGAGTGGTACTGCGAGCGGTGCGGCGGCGAGTTGGCGGCGTTGTAGTCACGCTCCGCCGCGGGCGGCCGTTCGGCCGCTGCCGTCCGACATCCGCCATCTGAACGAAAAAAAAAGGCCGCGCCCGAAGGCGCGGCCTTTCTTGCGTTCCTGCGCTCACTTCGCCTTGGCGAGCTTCGACTTCTGCCGGGCAGCGGCGTTGCGGTGGATCAGGCCCTTCCGCGCAGCACGATCGAGCAGCTGCGTCGCCTTGAGCTTCTCGGCGGGGGAGGAGGCCGTCGTCTTCGCGGTCTTCAGCGCCGTCCGCAACGCAGCGCGCTGCGCACGATTGCGCGCGGTCGCCGTCTTGGTCTTGCGCATGTTCTTCTTCGCGGACGCGATTCTCGGCACGAGCTGATTCTCCTGAGTGTGGTCCCGGGTCCGCCGCCAATCCTGCGGGCACCCGTAGCTCGGGAAGACTAGGGGCGGAAGGCGCCTAAGTCAAGTGAACGCGGTGCTTTGACTCCCACTGGAACGAGGTCTACTTTACGTCCCGACTGCCCGTGACGGGCCTCACTCCAGCCGCGCCGCGCTTGCCCCAGTTCGCTGCCTCCTCCCGCTTCCCGGCGTGGTCCCTGTGACCGCGGTCGAGCACTCGCCGACCGACGCCACCTTCGTCGTCGACATCGCCGGCTTCAACGGCCCGCTCGACCTGCTCCTCGCGCTCATCCGCGATGAACAACTCGACATCTACGACATCCCCGTCTCGCACATCTGCGGGCAGTTCCTCGCGCGCATGCACGAGCTCAAGCTGAACGAGGCGGCCGAGTACCTCGAGATGGCGGCGCGGCTCATCCGCATCAAGGCGCAGATGCTCCTGCCGCGGAAGGAGGGAGCCGAGGGGTGGGAGGATCCGCGCGCCGAGCTCGTGCGCCGGCTCCTCGAGTACCAGCAGATGCGGGAGGTCGTCGACGTCCTCGAGAAGCTCGGCGAGGACCGTCGCAACCGTTTCGGGCGGTCGTTCCTGCAGCAGGCCGCCGCTCCGCCGCCAGCGCCGCTCGCGCTCTCGCTCACGGACCTGCTCGTCGCGGTCGATCGCGTGCTGCGCGCGGCGCGCAAGCCGACGGTGCACGAGGTGATCCCGCGTGCGCTCGACGTGGACGGGGCCATGACCACGGTGCGCCAGGTGCTCGCGCTCCGTGCCAACGCCCGCTGGCGTGATGTCGTTCGATCCGATGCCGAACCCTGGGAGGTCCTCTCCGGACTCCTCGCCCTGCTCGAGCTCGCCAAGCGCACCGAGCTTCATCTGACCCAGTTGCGTCCGTTCGCGGACGTGGAGATCCGCCGTGAATTCGCTGGCGAAGCTGCTTGAGGCCGCGCTCTTCGCGAGCCCCCGTCCCATCCCCACGGAGGAGCTCGCGGCGCTCGATCCCGAGTCGTCGCCCGCCGCGGTGCAGTCGGCGCTCGACGAGCTGCGGGAGCACTACGACGTCGACGGGCATGGCGTGGCGCTCGTGGACATGGGGGGCGGCTGGCAGATCCTGACGCGCCCGGAGTACACCGAGGCGATCGAGCGCGCGCAGATGGCGTCCCGGCCGACGCGCCTCTCGGCCGCCGCGCTGGAGACGCTCGCCATCATCGCGTATCGCCAGCCCATCGGTCGCGCCGAGGTCGCGGAGATCCGCGGTGTCGATGTGGGCGCGGTGATCAAGTCGCTCCATGAGCGCGGCCTGATCGATGTCGTGGGGCGCGCCGAGGGCCTCGGACGACCGCTGCTGTACGGCACCACGGGGTCGTTCCTCGAACAGTTCGGGCTGCGGCACCTCGAGGAGCTGCCGCGCGTGGACGAGCTGGCGATCGCGCTCCGCAAGCCGGGCTACGAGGAGCCCATGCCCGAGTCGGTGCCGGAGCCCGTCGTCGAGACCTTCGTCGGGGCGGTGGAGGCGGTCGCGGTGGCGGACGGGGCAGGGGTGGCCGAGGCCGCGGAGGCGCAGTGAACGACGAGGCGATGCGGATCCATCGGGCGCTCGCCCGCGCCGGGATCGCATCGCGGCGGAAGGCAGAGGAGCTCGTGGCGGCCGGGCGCGTGCGCGTGAACGGGGCGGTCGCGCGCACCGGGCAGAGCGTGGACCCGGCGCACGACGAGATCACGGTGGACGGCAAGCCGGTGCGGATGCCCACGCAGGCCAAGTGGTACGTCCTTCACAAGCCCGCCGGGGTACTCACGACACGCTCCGACCCCGAGGGCCGCCAGACGGTCTTCGACTTCCTGCCGCCGGAGCCGGGGCTCACCTACGTGGGCCGCCTCGACTACATGACCGAGGGCGTGCTCCTGTTGACCACCGACGGCGATGCGGCACATCTCCTGACGCACCCCAGCTCGCAGGTCGAGCGCCGGTACGTCGCGACGGTCCGCGGATCGGTGCGCGCGGCGGCCGCGGCGATCCGCGCCGGGGTCGAACTCGAGGACGGGCTCGTGATGCCCGAGGCGGTCGAGGTCGCGCCGTCCGACCATCCGCGCGCGTTCGATCTCTCCCTCACCATCCGCGAAGGCCGCACCCGTGAGGTGCGCCGCCTCTGCGAGGCGGTCGGCCTTGAGGTCCTGCGACTGGTCCGCACCTCGTTCGGTCCGGTGCCGCTCGGTGCGCTGGCGCCGGGCGCCTCCCGCTCACTCACGACGAAGGAGCGCGAGCAGATCCTCGCGCTGACCCACTCCGAGACCCGTTGATGACGATGCATCGCCTCCCGCAGGACATCCTCGACCAGGTCTCGCAGCGCGTGGTGGGCCAGCAGGCGATGGTCGAGCGGCTGCTCATCGCGCTCTTCACCGGCGGACACGTGCTGCTCGAGGGCGTGCCCGGCCTCGCGAAGACGCTCACGGTGCGCACCCTCGCCGAGACGGTGCGGACGACCTTCAGCCGCATCCAGTTCACGCCCGACCTGCTCCCCGCCGACGTGATCGGCACGCAGGTCTTCGACCAGGCGACCGCGACGTTCTCGGTGAAGCGCGGTCCGATCTTCGCCAACATCGTCCTCGCCGACGAGATCAACCGCGCGCCGGCCAAGGTGCAGGCGGCGCTGCTCGAGGCGATGCAGGAGAAGCAGGTCACGATCGGCGGCACGAGCTTCCCGCTCGTGGAGCCGTTCCTCGTCCTCGCGACGCAGAACCCGATCGAGCAGGAAGGGACGTACCCGCTTCCCGAGGCGCAGGTCGACCGGTTCATGCTCAAGCTCCGCGTGGGGTATCCCACGCGCGATGAGGAGCGCGAGATCATGAAGCGCATGGCCGGCGGCGAGGCGATCGACGTGCAGCCGGTGGCCGGTCCCGAGGACCTCATGGCGGCGCGCAAGCAGATCGCCGCGCTGTTCCTCGACCCCCGGCTCGGCGACTACATCGTCGATCTCATCCACGCGACGCGCGCCCCGAAGGACGCGGGCCTCGCCGACCTCGTCCCGCTCGTCGAGTACGGCGCGAGCCCGCGCGCGACCATCGCGCTCGCGCAGGCCGCCCGCGCGCACGCCTACCTGCGCGGCCGCGAGTTCGTCTCACCCGACGACGTGAAGGCGATGGCGCCCGACGTGCTGCGCCACCGCGTGCTCCTCTCGTTCGAGGCCGAGGCCGAGAACGTGACGAGCGACCAGGTGATCGCGCGGATCCTCTCCGCCGTCCCCGCGCCGTGACGGCGAGCGTCTCCGCCCCCGCGCGGGCGGAGCGGCGCGGCACCGGCGCGGTCCCCGCCGACATCCTCCGACAGGTCAAGCGCATCGAGCTCCGCACCCGCGGACTCGTGAACTCGCGTTTCGTCGGCGAGTACCACTCCGTGTTCAAGGGCATGGGGATGGAGTTCGCCGAGGTGCGCGAGTACCAGGCCGGCGACGAGGTGCGGACCATCGACTGGAACGTCTCCGCCCGGATGCGGCGGCTCTTCGTGAAGCGCTATGTGGAGGAGCGCGAACTCACGGTGCTGCTCATCGTCGACTGCTCGGGGTCGTCGCGGGGAGGCGCCGGCGCCCGCGACAAGCAGGCCGTGGCCGCCGAGCTCGCGGCGGTGCTCGCGCTCACTGCGACCCGGAACAACGATCGGGTCGGCCTGCTCATGCATTCCGACCGTGTGGAGCACGTGGTGCCGCCCAAGAAGGGCCGGCGGCACGCCCTGCGGCTCGTGCGCGACTGCCTCGCCTGGCCATCCACCTCGCGCGGGACCGACCTCGGCGCGGGCATGGACTACGCCTCGCGCCTGCTCTCGCATCGCGGGATCGTGTTCGTGCTCTCGGACTTCGTGAGCCCGGAGATCGAGAAGCCGCTCACCCGGCTCTCGCAGCGGCACGATGTCGTGGCCGTGGTGCTCGACGACCCGGCCGAGCGCACGCTGCCCGACGCGGGGGTCGCCCGGTTGCGCGATGCCGAGACGGGGCGACTCGTGGAGGTGGACACGAGTGACCGGCGTGTGCGAGCCCGCTATGCGGCGCTCGTGCGCAAGGAGCAGGAGGAGCGGCAGGCGCTGCTCCGGCGGCTCGCCGTCGACGAGGTCCTCGTGCCGCTCGAGGCCGGGTACGTGGAGCCCCTGCTGCGGTTCTTCCGCTCGCGCGAGTCACGGGCGCGCCGCCGGTGACCACGCACGCCCGCACCCGTCGCGCACTGGCCGTGGCGGCCGGCGTCGTGGCGCTCGCCGCGACGGCCGCGGCGCAAGGCGCGCTCGGGCCCGTCCTGCAGTCACAGGTCACCGCGCGGATCAGCCCGGACTCGGTCGGCGTCGGGCAGCCGGTCACCGTCGAGCTCCGTGTGCGCGCCCCGCTCGGTGCGGACGTGCGGTTTCCCGTGCTGCCCGATTCGAACGAGTTCGTCGAGCCGCTGGACCCGCGGGCCATCCGCGATGCGTCGACGGCGTCCATGCTCGACCGCACGGCGGTCTATCGGCTCATCGCGTGGGACACGGGCCAGCGCCGCGTGCAGTTCGGTGACATCACGGTGGTGCGCGACGGTGCGGAGGTGCGGTACCCGGTGCGGTTGCCACCGATCCGCGTCCGCTCGGTCCTTCCGGCCGATTCGGCTCTGCGGGTGCCGCGCCCCGAGCGGGAGCCCTTCCCGGTCCCGGGCGGCTGGTGGCGCGTGCTCGTGGCGCTCGCGGTGGTCCTCCCGCTTGCCTGGTTCGCGTGGCGCGCGTGGCGCCGGCGCGGGCTCGCGCGGCAGGCCGAGGGGCCGGATGCGGCGGCACTCGCGGACGAGGGGTTCGCCCACGCCGCGCGGCTCGGGTTGCTCGACGCCGGCGAGCATGGCCGGTTCGCGCTGACGCACGTGGAGGTCATGCGCCGATACCTGGGCGCGCGGTTCCCGGAAGCGGGGCCGTCGCGCACCGCGCGCGAGGTGGCCGATGCCCTCGTCGGGGCCGACTTCCCGATCCTGCCGGAGCGAGTCGCGGAACTCCTGCTCCGGAGCGAGCCGATCGCGTTCGCGCGCGCACCGCTCACCGCGGAGGAGGCCAAGCGCATCGCCGTCGAGGCGCGCGCGATCGTGCGTGACGTGGAGACGGCCTGGCGTGCCCGCCGCGAGCACGAGGGGAAGGTCAGGCGGAGGCCGCTGCGGTGAACTGGACCGCGCTCGACTTCACGACGCCGTGGGCGTTCCTCGCGATCGCGCCGGTGCTCGCGTGGCTCGTCTGGCGGCGTCGGCGCAGGCCGCCGGCGCTGCTCCACGCTCGCGCCGAGCTGCTCGCGAGCGGCCCGAGACGCGGACAGTGGGCGGCGCGCCTCGTCACCACCCTGCGACTCGTCGCGCTCGCCGCGGCCGTCACGGCCCTCGCGCGTCCGCGCGCGGGCGCGCGCGCCGAGACGGTTCGCGCCGATGGCATCAGCATCGTGCTCGCCCTCGACGTCTCGACGTCGATGCTCGCCGAGGACTTCCAGCCCGACAATCGGCTGGCGGTCGCGAAGCAGACCATCAAGGAGTTCATCCTCGGGCGCTCGCAGGACCAGGTGGCGGTCGTCGCGTTCGCCGGCGAGGCGCTGACGCAGGTGCCGTTGACGCTCGACTATCCGGTGCTGCTCGCCGCGGTGGACAACATCCAGCCTGGCCAGCTCGAGGACGGCACCGCGATCGGGACGGGGCTGATCACTGCGACCAATCGCCTGCGCGACGCGGCGGGGCGCTCGCGCGTGGTGGTGCTGCTCACCGATGGCGAGAACAACCGCGGCACGATCGACCCGCGGACCGCCGCGCAGGCGGCCGCGGCCCTCGGGGTGCGCGTGTACACGATCGGCGTCGGCACCGAGGGCGTCGCGCCCGTGCCGGTCGGCCGCGGGGTGTTCGGACTCCGCTACGAGAACCGTCCGGTGCGGATCGACGAGGCGCTGCTCGAGGACATCGCGAAGGAGACCGGCGGCCGGTACTTCCGGGCGCGCGACGCCCAGGCGCTCAAGCGCATCTACGACCAGATCGACCAGCTCGAGCGCGCACCGATCCGCTCGACGCGCTACGTCCGGTTCACCGAGCTATATGCGTGGCCCCTCGCTCTCGCGGCGATCGCCGTGTTCCTCGAGCTGCTGCTGCTGTGGCGGCGCGGAGCCCTGCCGTGATGCGCATCGCGGACCACCCGTGGCTCCTCGGGCTCGCGCTCGCGGCCGCGCTCTTCGCCGTCTTCGCCGTCATCGCCGGGTTCCGGCGGCGGCAGGCCAGGCTCGCGCGGTTCGGCTCGCCCGAGGCGCTCGCCCGGCTCGGCCCGCCCGGCCTCGCGAACGTCCCGCGCGCGCGGGCTTGGCGGCTCGGGGGCGCGCTCGGCCTCCTCGTCGTGGGCCTCGCCGCGCCGCGCTGGGGGCAGGGGAGCGCGATCATCGACACGGAGGGCATCGACGTCGCGATCGCGATGGATGTCTCGATGTCGATGCTCGCCGAGGACGAGCGGCCCAGCCGGCTGGAACGGATGAAGCAGGAGGTGCGCCGGTTCCGCGCGAGCGCACCCGGCGACCGCGTGGCGCTCATCGCCTTCGCCGGGCGCAGCTACATCCTCTCGCCGCTCACGAGCGACGACGGCGCACTCGAGCTGTTCCTCGAGAACCTCGACCCGACGATCGTCGGCCAGCCCGGCAGCGCGATCGCGCCGCCGCTCAAGCAGGGGATCGACCTCCTCTCGGTGAGCCAGGGCGGGGCGGACCGCGCGCTGGTGATCATGACCGACGGCGAGGCCTTCGACGACAAGCCCGCCGCGCTCGAACTCGCGCGCTCGGCGAAGGCGAAGGAGATCAATCTCGTGACCGTCGGGTTCGGAACGCCCGGGGGTGGCCCCATCCCGCTCCTCGAGTCGGGCGGGACCGAGGTGAAGCGCGATGACGATGGGCAAGTGGTGATCACCAGGTACGACGAGGCCTTCCTCCGCGAGCTCGCCGACGAAGCCGACGGCGAGTTCATCGCGGCGGAGGTGTCGGACAAGGGCACGCGCGTGCGTCGCGCGCTCGCGCAGCTCGAGTCCGAGCGGCGCGAGGAGGAGCAGCGACTCGCACGGCCGCTGCAGTACCAGTGGTTCGTCGGCCTCGCGTTCGTCCTGCTCATGCTCGATGCCTGGTTCGCGGATGGAGGCCGGTTGCCGCGCGTCGGGGCCGCCGCGCTGCTGGTCCTCGCGCTCGGGGCGCCCGCGCGGGCCGGTGCGCAGGGAGACCGCCTGCGTGAGGCGATCCGCGAGCATCAGGCCGGGCGGCTGCCGTCGGCGATCCGCGCCTACCGCGATGTCGTCGGCTCCGGGGACCGTCGCCCCGTGGTGCTCTACGACTTGGGTACCGCGTTGCTGGCGGCGGACTCGATCGACGCGGCGATCGACGCGCTCGAGCGCGCTGCATTCACGCCCGATGCGGACCTCCGGTCGCGTGCGCTGTACAACCTGGGCACCGCGTACCTCCGGCGCGGGCTCCGCGCCGACGGCGAGGCGCGCACCGCGGCCCTCAAGAGCGCGCGGCGCGCGCTCCGCACGGTGCTCCTCGAGAGACCCGGCGACGCCGACGCGCAATGGAACTTCGAACTCGCCCTGCGCGCGCCGCAGAGCAGCGGGGGCGGTGGGGGTGGCCCGCAGCCGCCGCAACAGCCATCGCAGCAGCAGCGGCAGGACCCGCAAGGCCAGATGTCCAGGCAGCAAGCCGAGGCGCTGCTCGATGCGGCGGCTCGCGAGGAGCGCGAGACCCAGTCGCGCCGTCAGCGCGGGACGCGGAGTCGCCGGGCCGCGGGGGAGAAGGACTGGTGAGATGCCCGGCGCGCGTGATCGGCGTGCTCATGGGTGCGCTGGTGTCCCTCCCGCCGAGCGGCGCGTGGACGCGACTCGGCGCGCAGGACGGCGTCGGGTTCCGCGCTGCGGTCGGTCCGGACACCGTCTATGTGGGACAGCAGGCACTGTACTCGCTCACGGTGAGCCTCCCCGCGGAGGTCCGCCAGCGACTCCGCCGCAATCCCGTCTTCGTGCCACCCGAGGCGCGCGCCATGCTCGCGTACGAGCTGCCGATGGCGAAGGCGGATCCGACGCGCGAAGGGGCCGAGGTGCACGTCTTCCGCCGGGCGCTCTTCCCGCTCACCCCGGGCCGCTACGTGATCGCGCCGTCGCAGCTCACGTACGCGCTGCCGCAGAGCCCGAGCTTCTTCAGTCGCGAGGAGGAGCGCACGCTCCGGTCGGAGACCGTCACGCTCGTCGCGATCGAGCCGCCGAGCGCCGGGCGGCCGTCCTCGTGGCTCGGCGCCGTGGGACGGTGGCGCGTCACGGCCCGCACGGACGTGCGGGAAGGGCGCGTCGGCGATCCGCTCGTGCTCACGCTGCGCGTCGAAGGCGTGGGGAACGCGACGCTCCTGCCGCGGCCCGCGCTCGACGTGCGCTGGGCGGACGTGGTCGCCGAGGATGAGCGCGTGGTGCTCGATACCACGCCGAACGCGTTGGGCGGGTCGAAGGAGTTCTCCTGGCTCCTCACGCCGCGCACCGCGGGCGTGGCGGAGGTGCCGGCGATCGAGTTCACGTTCTTCGAGCCCACCGCGCGCCGCTATGAGACCGCGCGCACCGTGCCCATCCCCCTCCGCGTGCGGCCCGGCGACTATGTGCGCGTCGCGCCCGGCGCGAATGCGGCGGCCGCGCGCGATTCGATCCTCGCGCTGCGCCCGGCGCTGGAGGGCCCGCGACCGCTCACGCTGCCGCGCGTCTGGCTCTGGGGCTGGGTGGCGCTGCTCGCGCCGGTCCCGTGGGCCGTCCGCGCGATGCGTCGGCGTCGCCCCGCGCGCGCACGCCCGCTGACCACCATCGAGCGCATCGGGGCGGTGGACCCCACCGACCAGGGCGCGATGCGGATGCTGTTCGACACCGCCATCCGGGAGCGCACCGGCGTCCGTCTCGAGCAGGTCACCGGCCCCGGTGCGCTCACCGAAGCGCTCCGCCGCGAGGGCGTGACGTCGGAGACCGCGAAGGACGCGGAGTACCTCCGCGACGCGCTCGACACGGCGGCGTATGCGCGCGGGGCGCGCGCCGGGGACCTGCGCGAGCGGGTGGGCGCGATGGTGCGGCGGATCGGTGCCGAGGCGCGCCGCCGCGCGCCGCTCGTGCTGCTCCTCGCGCTCGTGGCCGGCGCGGCCGGCGCCTTCGCGCAAGGGACCGATCGCGCGCTGGTCGCGTTCACCGAAGGGCAGACCGCGTACCTCGGGCGCGATTTCGCCCGGGCGCGCGATGCCTTCCTGCGCGCGGCGCGCGCAGCGCCACGCGATCCGGCGGCGTGGGCCAACCTCGGCACGGCAGCCTGGCAGGCCGGCGACACCGCGAGCGCGGTGCTCGGCTGGCAGCGGTCGCTCCGTCTCGATCCACTCGCGTCGGACCTCCGGCCGCGCCTCGCGCGCGTCCGCGCGCCGCAGGACCGCGGGGTCGCGCGGGTGTGGCCCGTCCCGCCGCTGCCCATCGCCGCCGTCGCGTTCGCGCTCTGGTGGGCCGCATGGATCCTCCTCGCCCGGCGCGCGCGGCGGGGTCCGGTCGGCCCGCGATGGCTGTGGCTCGCGCCGTCGATGCTGCTCGTCGCGGTCGCGGGGGTCGCCGAGTCCCGGCTCCGTGCCGATGACCTCCTCGTCATCGCGACGCAGACCTCGTTGCGCGCCCTGCCCGCCCTCGGGGCGGAGCCGGGCGCGGTGCCGCTCCTCGGCGAAGTGGTGACCATCCGCGAGCGCCGCGGCGTCTGGGTGCGGATCACGCTCGACGCTGGCCGCGAGGGCTGGTATCCGGTCGAGCGCACGTATCCGCTCCGGCGCGATTGACCTGCCGCGGTCGCACCGGGAGATTGCCCGCATGAATCCCCGCACCGCCACACCGACGATCGCGGTCCTCGCGAGCGACGTCGCGGATCGCATCGCGGCGGGCGAGGTCGTCGAGCGGCCGGCATCGGTGGTGAAGGAGCTGGTGGAGAACGCGCTCGACGCCGGCGCGACGGCCGTGGAGCTCGACATCCGCGAGGGCGGTCGCGCGCTCATCCGCGTGAGCGACGATGGGCACGGCATGGACCGTGCGAACGCGGCACGCGCGATCGAACGGCACGCGACGAGCAAGATCCGCGATGCCGAGGATCTCGTGGGCGTGCTGAGCTTCGGGTTCCGCGGCGAGGCGCTCCCGGCGATCGGTTCGGTCTCGCAGCTGACGATCGAGACATCGACCGAGGACGGGGCGGGCGTCACGGTGGAGGTCGCGGGCGGGACGCTGCGGAGCGTGCGCGAGTCGGCGCGCCGGCGTGGCACGACGGTGAGCGTCGCCTCGCTCTTCTTCAACACCCCTGCGCGCCAGAAATTCCTCCGCGGCGCGCGCTCGGAGTGGCGTGCCATCGCCGACACGCTCACCACGCTCGCGCTCGTGCGCCGCGACGTGCGCTTCACCGCCGCGCATGACGGCAAGGAGCAGCTGCGGCTGCCCGTCGCGCCCGATCTCCGCGTGCGGGTCGCCGCGCTCTGGGGCAGTGACGTCGCCGAGCGCCTCGTGGCGGTCGATGATGTCGCCGGGCCGATCCGCGTCTCCGGCCTGGTCGAGCGGCCGACGGATGTCGGCACGGCGGCACGGCGCACCTTCCTCACCGTGAACGGCCGCGCGGTGCGCGACACGGGCCTCGTGCGTGCCGCCGAGGCGGCGTATCGCACGACGATCCAGGCCGGCATGCGCCCCAGCCTCCTGCTCGAGGTCGAGCTGCCCGGCGGCGACGTCGACGTGAACGTGCATCCGGCCAAGGCCGAGGTCCGTTTCCGCGATCGCTGGCACGTCGAGCGCGCCGTGGAGCGCGCCGTCCGTCGCGCCCTCGGCACCGAGGAGTCCTCCGCTGCCGTCGGGTACGTGCGCACGTTCCTGCCCGGCGAACCGGCGCTGGGATCGCCACTCGGTGTCGAGGCGCTGCGGCAGCACGGGACCGTGGACGCCGCGCCGCTGTGGGCTGCGACGTCCGGTGCCGCGACGGTCTCGGCCGGCGGCGCGGAGCGCGAGCCGTCGGACGCCGCGGCGCCCGAGCGCGACGAGCAGGTCCTCGTCCCACCGCTCGCGCAGTTCCATCGCACGTACATCACGTTCGAGCGGCCCGATGCGCTGGTCCTCATCGACCAGCACTCGGCGCACGAGCGCGTGCTCTACGAGCGCTTCATGCAAGCGCTGGAGGGCGGGGACGCGCCCGCGCAGCGCCTGCTGTTCCCGCTCACGCTGCACCTCTCGCCCGCGGAGGCCGAGGCCTTCGAGGCGCACCGCGACGTCTTCGCACGCCTTGGATACGAGGCGGACGGGTTCGGCGGCACGAGCATCCTCGTGCACGCGGTCCCGGCGCCGCACCCGCGGTTCGACGCCGAGCGGTGCCTCCGCGAATCGCTCGCGGCCCTCACCGGGGACCGTGATGCGGGCGCCATCGCGCGACACGAGCGTCTCGCCGCGACCGTGGCGTGCAAGGCCGCGATCAAGGCCGGCGACCTCCTCGCCCCCGAGGAGATGCGCGCCCTGTATGTCGCGCTCGCACGCACGACGCTCCCGGCTCACGACGTGCATGGCCGTGCGACCATCCTCCAGCTCGGCTGGGATGAACTCGATCGACGCTTCGGCCGTCGCTGACGGCGGGGCGATGGCGCCGCTGCGCATCATCACGGGCCCCACGGCGGCGGGGAAGTCCGCACTCGCGCTGCACCTCGCCGAGCGGTTCGGGGTGACGCTGATCAGCGCCGACAGCCGGCAGGTCTATCGCGGCTTCGACCTCGGCACGGCGAAACCGGACGCGGCCGAGCGCGCGCGCGTCCCGCACCGCGGGATCGACATCGCCGACCCGACGGAGCGCTATTCGGCGGCGCGATGGTCGCGCGAGGCGGCGGCGTGGATCGACGAGGCCGCGAGTGCCGGGCGGCCCGCGCTCGTCGTCGGCGGCACAGGACTGTGGCTCCGCGCGCTGGTGCAGCCGCTCGCCGACGAACCGGCGATGGATCCCGAGCGGCGTCGCACCCTGCAGGCGGAACTCGCTCACCTCGATACGCCCACGCTCCGCGACTGGGTCGGGCGCCTCGATCCGCCGCGTGCGCACCTGGGCCGGACACAGTTGCTGCGTGCTGCCGAGGTGGCGCTCCTCACCGGCACGCGACTGAGTGACCATCACGCGGCGCCGAGCCGGCCGCGCCGCGCCGCGCGCTGGCTGGTCGTCGATCCTGCGGGCGCGCTGCAGGAGCGGATCGCGCTGCGGATCGGGACGATGTTCGAGCGTGGGTGGGTGGACGAGGTGCGCCGCCTGATCGCCACGGTGCCGGCCGACGCCCCGGCGTGGAACGCCTGCGGGTATCGGGAGATTCGTGAGGTGGTGGAGGGGCGGTGTTCCGAGGCGGCGGCGCGCGAGGCGATCCTCGTGAGCACGCGGCGGTACGCCAAACGGCAGCGCACCTGGTTCCGTAACCAACTCGATGACGAGCCGGCGGTCCTGCGGCTCGACCCGCGCGTGCCCGATGCGTTGGCACGCGCCGAACGATGGTTCCTCACGGGGGACGACGCGTGAAGGTCGGCATCACCTGCTATCCGACGTACGGCGGCTCGGGGGCCGTCGCGACCGAGCTCGGCATCGCGCTCGCGGCGCGCGGACACGAGGTGCACTTCATCTCGTACGAGCATCCGTTCAGGCTGCCGCACTTCCTCCCCCGCGTGTACTTCCACGAAGTCAGCATCGGGAACTACCCGCTCTTCGAGTATCCGCCGTACGACCTCGCGCTGGCGGTGCGGATGCACGACGTGGCGCTCTCGCAGGGGCTCGACCTGCTCCACGTGCACTACGCCATCCCGCACGCCACGAGCGCGTGGATCGCGAAGGAGATGCTGGCGGAGCAGGGCCGCCCGCTCCCGGTGGTGACCACGCTCCACGGCACCGACATCACCATCGTCGGACAGGACCACTCGTACCAGGCCATCACGCGCTTCTCCATCGAGCGCTCCGACCGCATCACCTCGGTCTCGCAGTGGTTGAAGGACGAGACGATCAAGGCGTTCGGCTGCAGCAACTCGCGGATCGAGGTGATCCCCAACTTCGTCGACCCGACCGTGTTCGAGCGCTCCCGCCACGGGGACGCGCTGCGGCATGACCTCGGCGGCGGCCGGAAGGTGCTCATGCACATCTCCAACTTCCGTCCCGTGAAGCGCGTGCGCGACGTCGTGCGCGTCTTCGCCAAGGTGCGCGAGCGGATCCCGAGCGTGCTCGTGATGGTGGGCGACGGCCCCGAGCGCGGCGCCGCCGAGGAGGAGGCGCGCACGCTCGGCGTCAGTGCCGACGTGCGGTTCCTCGGCAAGATCGACGTCGTCGCGCCGCTGCTCGCCTCGGCCGATGTGTACGTCTTCCCGTCCGAGAGCGAGAGCTTCGGCCTCAGTGCGCTCGAGGCGCTCGCGAGCGGCGTCCCCGTCGTCGGTGCCCGCGTCGGCGGGGTGCCCGAGGTGGTGCGCGACGGCGTCACCGGCGCGCTCCTCCCGCTCGGTGACGTCGACGGGATGGCGGATGCGGCCGTCCGGTTCCTCGAGCCCGCGCGATGGGCCGCGGCCAGCACGGCCGCGCAGGCGGATGCGCGCGCGCGCTACGCCACGCCGGAGATCATCGGCCGGTACGAACGCCTGTACGAGGATGCGCTGGCGCAGGTGAAGTGAGCCGCCGTTAGCTTTCGTCGATGCAAGAGCTGACCGTCCTCCAGGCTTTCGTGCTCGGCGCGCTCCAGGGGCTCACCGAGTTCCTGCCCGTCTCCAGCTCCGCGCATCTCGCGCTCACGCCGTGGGTGATGGGATGGAAGCCCGCGGGACTCGGATTCGACCTCGCGCTGCATGTGGGGACGCTGATCGCGCTCGGGATCTACTTCCGGCACGAGTGGCGGTCGCTCACGCTCGGCGCGCTCACGCTCCTGCGCGCCCGCAGGCCGGTCGACGACGCATCGCGCCGCGCGCTGTTCGTGATCCTCGCCACCATCCCGGCCGCGCTCGCCGGCGTGCTGCTCGAGGACTACGCCGAGACCGTCTTCCGGGCGCCGATCGTCACCGCCATCGCGCTGATCGTCATGGGCGCCCTCCTCTGGCTCGTGGACGCGAAGGTGCCGCGGGTGCGCGAGCGGGAGTCGATGACGTGGCGCGACGCGCTCCTCATCGGCTGCGCGCAGTGCCTCGCGCTCGTCCCCGGCGTCTCGCGGAGCGGGTCGACGATTACCGCCGGCCGGGCGCTGGGGTTCGACCGGAGCGCGGCCGCCGTGTTCAGCTTCGTGATGTCGATGCCCATCACCGCCGCGGCCGCGATGCTCAAGGTCCCGGATGCCGTGCGGGCATCGGGCCTCACGCTGCCGCTCATCGTCGGCGTGCTGACGGCGTTCGCCTCGAGCTACCTCGCGATCGCGGTGCTGCTCCGCTACGTGTCCAAGCGCGGGTACGGCGTGTTCGCGCTGTACCGCTTCGCGCTCGGCGCCGTCATCATCGCGCTCGTCATCACGCGGGGCGGATGGTGAGCTGGCTCGGGATCGACGGCGCGCAGCTCGCCGCGCGGCTCGGACTCCCGCGGGTGGACGCGCTCGGCACCGTTCCGTCGACGATGGACGCGGCGCATGCGGCCGCTGCGGCGGGGGCGCCCGCGGGCACGCTGATCGTCGCCGAGGCGCAGTCGGCGGGACGCGGCCGCGGCGGGCGCGTGTGGCACTCGGCGCCCGGCAGCGGGCTCTGGATGACCTTGGTGGAGCGCCCGCGCACGCCTGATGGCCTCGACCTCCTGAGCCTCCGCGTGGGCCTGCATCTCGCGCCGGTGCTCGAGCGATGGAGCGAGGGCCCCATCCGGCTCAAATGGCCCAATGACCTGTTCGTCGGCCGCCGCAAGCTCGCGGGCGTGCTCATCGAGGCGCGCTGGCGCGGTGCACATCCCGATTGGGTCGCCATCGGGCTCGGCATCAACCTGCAGACACCGCGCGAACTCCCCGACTCGGCGTCGCTCACGGCGGCGCGCGCCGAGGAGGTCCTTGCCGAGGTGATCCCGGCCGTGCGCGCGGCCGCGTTCGCCGCGGGACCGCTGCGTGATGAGGAACTCGCCGAGTTCTCGCGCCGCGACCTCGCGGTCGGTCGGCGCATCTCCCTCCCGGTGGATGGCCTCGTCCGCGGGATCTCGCCCAACGGTGAGCTCCTCGTCGAGACCGCGTCCGGAGTCCTGTCGCACCGAGCCGGATCGCTCGTCTTCGCCAACAGCTGAGGCCCACATGCTCCTCGTCGCGGACGTCGGGAACACCGAGACCACCATCGGCCTCTGCGAGGGCGAGGTCGTCACCGATCACTGGCGGATCACCACCGAGGCGCAGCGCACGCCGGATGAGGTCCTCATCGTGCTGCGCGGCCTGCTCCTCGCCAACAACGTGCCGCTGGAGCGGGTGACCGCGGCCGCGATCGGGTCGGTCGTCCCCGGCGTGACCGGTGCCCTCGTCGATGCCGCGGCGAAGCTCACCGGCAGCCGCCCCGTCGTGGTGGACGCGCGGTCCGAGATCGGCATCACGCTCCAGGTCGACGAGCCGATGACGGTCGGCGCGGACCGCATCATCAACACGCTGGCCGCGAGTCGGCTCTACCGGGCCGACTGCATCGTCGTCGACCTCGGCACCGCGACGACGTACGACTGCATCACGGCCGAGGGTGTCTTCCTCGGCGGCGTGATCCAGCCCGGCGTCCGCACCTCCGCCGAAACGCTCTTCCGGCGGACGTCGAAGCTCCCTGCCACCGAACTCGTCGCGCCGCGGAAGGCGATCGGCACCCGGACCGAGGAGTGCATCCGCGCGGGCGTGGTGTTCGGCGCCGCGGACTCGCTTGACGGGATCGTGCGGCGCATCAAGAAGGACTGGCCGCGGCCGCAGGTGCCGAAGGTGATCGCGACGGGCGGGCTCGCCACGGTGATCAGGCCGTACTGCACGGAGATCGAACTCGTGGAGCCTGATCTCACGTTGCACGGACTGCGGATGGCCTTCGACCTCCTCAAGGCAGGATGAGCGGCAGCACGGTCACGGTGGCGTCGAGCGTGACGCGCGTGCGCCGTGGCGCGCCGGCAGAGTCGAGCAAGGACACGACGCCGCCGATGATCGGTCGTCTTGACGCGCTGTCCGACAGGATGCCGCGCAGCAACTGGGCGTTGACCGGCTGCGCGCTCGCGAGCAGGAGGGAGGTGAGGCCGACGAGGCGGAGCGCGCGCTCGGCGGCCCGCGGCAGCCACGCGCGCCGGATCATCCGCTCGTGGCCCGGATGAGGGTGTCCGCGGCGTCGTAGCCGCTCGGAACGCTGACTCCGACCGTGGACGCGCCCGCCGCCAGCAACGCCTCGACGGATTCGGTGGTCCGTCGGTCGGTCCAGTAGGAGTCGACGCAGGCCTTCACCGCGAGCATGAGCGGCGTGCGGTCCTTGCCGTCCTTTGCGTTCGGGTCGGCACCGGCGCCGAGCAGCGTCCGCACGGCCGCGTGCCGACCGCGCCACGCCGCGACGTGCAGCGCCGTGCTGTGCGGCGCGATGTCGTAGTAGCCGAACCCCTCGCGGAATCGCGCGTCGACGGGCAGTCCGAGTTCGAGCAGCAAGCGGAGCCCGGCGCTGTTGCCGTTGCCGGCGAATCGGGCCAGCACCTGCGCCGCGAACGCGTGGACGGCATCGATGGCGGCCGGCATCGTGTCGGCGATGGTCCGCACCGCTGGCGCATGGCCGCGGGCACACGCGGCGAGCAACGCGTCGGCGCCCTCGATCCGGAGCTGGATCCCGCGTCGGGCCATCGCGTCGAGCACGTCGCCGCGGCCCAGCCGCGCCGCGAGCGCGACGGCGCTCACCTCGTGCTGCCGCAGATGCGGATCGGCGCCGTGGTCGAGCAGCATCTGGACGATCTCGAGGTCGTTGTCCCGCGTGAGCGCGTGCTGCAGGATGCTCTTCGTCCAGCGGGTCTCACGCGAGGCGTCCGCGCCGTTGTCGAGGAGCCAGCGGACGCCGCGGACGTCGTGCCAGTCGCACTTGCGGAGCAGCATGGTCGCGAGCGTGTCCGGCGTGCACCGGTGCGTCTCGACAAGGGCCTGGAGGGTGGCGTTCTCGTAGCCCTCCGGCGTGTGGTACGAGACCTCTTCCTCGTTGGGGTCCGCGCCGTGCGCGAGCAGGAGACGCGTGAGCCCTGCATGGCGCGCGAGGGCGGCGGCGGCATACAGGACGCCCCGGAACGCGAGGTCGGGTTCGGCCTTGGGATCACGGAACCCCGTGTTCGCGTCGGCGCCCGCGGCGAGCAACGCCTCGGCGGTCGCGACGAAGTCGCGGTCCGGACGGTCCGGCGCGTCGATCAAGACGGAGAAGCAGAGGTGCGTGAGCGGGTCCCACTGGAATGGACCACCGGGTCGAGTGGCACCACCGGGTTCCGCGGCGAGCGCCAGTCGCACGGCGTCCGCGTCGCCGAGCGCCGCGGCCATGTGGAGATCGCACGCGGCCGTCTCGGGCAGGCTGGCGATGAGCGGCAGTGCCCGCTCCCGCGCGGCGGCGCGTCGGTCGTCGCGCGGATGTACGGTCGCGCGGAGGACGGCGTCAGCGGGTGAGTCGAAGGGGCGGCTCATCGAGGCCGTGCCGACGCGGAGGAGGGTGCAGGGCGGTTGGCGGGAGCCGCGAAGCTTCGCGGCGACCCGGGCCGAAGATGCGCACGTGCGCGGCTCGGCGCCATGGGGTGATGGATGGGCCGCCAGGCTGGCACGGTCTCGTCGGGTTGGCAGATGAGAGCCGGCCGGAACGGCAGGCCGATGCGAGCGTGTAAGAATATTCGCTACATATACTTATGCGGCCAAGGCGTCCCGAAATCGCGCTCTTGATTGGCCCGGTGTTTGCTCATACCTTTGGGTGTTGTTAGCACTCGCAGCCCGTGAGTGCCAGCGCAGGATCCACCCTCTCCATCCCTAGTAGGAGGATCGATATCCATGGCAGCGAAGACTGCAGCCGCGAGCAAGGTCGCACCCCTGGCCGACCGCGTGGTCGTCAAGGCGACCGAAGAAGCCGAGCAGATGCGTGGTGGCCTCTACATCCCTGACACCGCCAAGGAGAAGCCGCAGCAGGGTGAGGTGATCGCGGTCGGTCCGGGCCGCACCGAGGACGGCAAGCGCGTCCCGATGGAAGTGAAGGCCGGCGACAAGGTCCTCTACGGGAAGTACTCGGGCACTGAAGTGACGATCGAGGGCGAAGCGCTCCTCATCCTCCGCGAGAGCGACATCCTCGCGATCGTCAGCTAACTCCATCCTCCATCAACCGGGATCCACACATGGCAGCCAAGGAACTCCACTTCAACGTTGACGCGCGCGCGGCCCTCAAGCGCGGCGTCGATCAGCTGGCCGAGGCGGTGAAGGTCACGCTCGGCCCGAAGGGCCGGAACGTCGTCATCGACAAGAAGTTCGGCGCCCCCACGGTCACCAAGGACGGCGTGACCGTCGCGAAGGAGATCGAGCTCGCTGATCCGATCGAGAACATGGGCGCGCAGATGGTGAAGGAAGTCGCGACCAAGACGTCGGACCTCGCCGGCGACGGCACGACCACGGCGACGGTGCTCGCGCAGGCGATCTTCCGCGAGGGCCTCAAGAACGTGACGGCTGGCGCGAACCCGATGGCGATCAAGCGCGGCATCGACAAGGCGGTCGCGGCGATCGTCGAGGAGCTGAAGAAGATCTCCGTCCCGACCTCGGGCAAGAAGGAGATCGCGCAGGTGGGCACGATCTCGGCCAACAACGACACGGAGATCGGCAACCTGATCTCCGAGGCGATGGAGAAGGTCGGCAAGGACGGCGTGATCACGGTCGAGGAGGCCAAGGGCCTCGAGACCACGCTCGAGACGGTCGACGGCATGCAGTTCGACCGCGGCTACCTGTCGCCGTATTTCATCACCGATCCGGAGAAGATGGAGGCCGTCCTC
>CAYXGS010000044.1:0-25005 GCA_964464585.1 uncultured Gemmatimonas sp.
ATGCGTGGTACGAGATCATCGGCGTCGTGCCCCACCTCGGCGTGAACGTGCTGAACCCCGAGCGCGGAGAGGCGGTGTACCTGCCTGCGCCGCCGGGGGCGATCAACCCGATGCAGCTGGGCATCCACACCACCGTGCCGCCAGTCGCGCTCACTTCGCGCATCCGCGACATGGTCGCCGCCGTCGATCCGGACCTCGTGGTGACCCGGGTCTCTCCACTCAGCGAGATCCGGCAGGGTGACTGGTACCTCGTGATGGGGCTCGCCGCCGGACTCGCGGTGCTGGCCGTCGTGCTGGTCTGCCTCGCGACCTCCGGGCTGTATGCGATGCTCGCGCTCGCGGTCTCGGAGCGCACGCGCGAGATCGGTGTGCGCACCGCGCTCGGCGCCACGCGCGCGCGGCTCCTGCTCACCATCCTCCGCCGTCCACTGCTCCAGATAGCGCTCGGCGCGCTCATCGGGATGCCGCTGGCCGCGCAGTTCCTGTTCGAGCTGTCGAGCGAGGAGTCCGGCGGCGGCTCCGCGACGACTGCGTTGCTCGGCGCGATGGGCCTATCGTCGGGGATCGTGCTGCTCGTCGGACTCCTCTCGTGTCTCGTGCCGATGCGGCGCGTGCTCGCCATCGATGCCAGCGAGGCGATGCGCGCCGAGGGGTGAGCGATGGCGGGCGAAGACGCGGTCGATCGCCGCCGCCGAAGCGACGCCCGTCGCGTAGCAGACGAGATCCGACCACAGGAAGCCCTGGCCGAGCACGAGTGCACCGAGTCGCGTCGCGCGGAGCGTCTCGATCCAAGGAGCGTGGTGGAGCTGGCTGAGCTCCACCGCGACGGAGACGCCAAGCGCGATCGCCGCGAGCCGCATCGTGGGCGCATCGCGAAGCGACAGCGCCGCAAGCCAGAACACCATCGCGGCCCAGAGCACATCGCCGCCGTAGGCCGCGATGACGTCAGGGAACGCGGTCGGATAGCGGCGCGTGGCGAGGCCGAGCAGGACCGTCGCGATCAGCAACACGGCGTACGCGGGGAGCGACCGACGAGACGCGGTCACGAGGTCCTCGACGGGACCGGGCGCCGTGCGAGCCGCAGTGTCGCGAAGAGCAATGCCGCCCCGACGGACAGCAGAAGCAGGCCGCGAAGCGAAGGGCGAGGCCGCCACACGCTGATTCCCACGACATCCGGGTCGACGCGGACGCGGACGGTGTCGCCTGCTCCGGGCAGTCGTCCGAACGGGATTGAGAGATGGGACTCGTCGCGGACATCGAACGTCCGACCGCCGCGCACGTACTCGTACCTGATGATGAGGACGCGTCCGGTGACACCGACATTCCCGAACTTGCCCACCTCCGTATGCAGGTAGCGCCCGCCGACGCCGACCGAGATCACACGCGCCGGGACGGTCGGCCACGTCAACCGCAGCAACGGCGGTATGACCTCGGCCCCGGCGCTGAAGAGGAAGTACGCCCCGATGATGCCGAGGAGGAATGCGAGGTTCCGTCGCGGCGAACTCGCGGACATCAGTGCCATCGGGGCGAAGGGATCGAGTGGGAACCGCTTGACTGGCACATCCGGTGATGCCGACTACACCGCGAACCCCCGCGCCTTCAACACCGCCACCACAGTCGGTCGCGCGAGGCTCTCCGGCGCCTCGTTCCACCGATTGTACGACTCCGCCCGCGTCGCGCCGGCGTCGAGCAGCAAGGTGGCGATCGCCGGATGGTCGATGTCATTCCCGCCGGGACAGTTCATCGATCCGTGGCAGCACCAGGCGAGCGGAGAGCTGCCATACCGGCTGTCGCGTACGTTGACGGGTGCACCAGCCTCGAGCAAGCGCTTCACCATCGCGGTGCGTCCGTTCCATGCGGCCCAGTGGAGCGGTGTGCCGCCCCATTGCCCCTCGTGCGTGAGCGGCCAGCCGAGTTCGGCCATCAGGCCCAGGGTCGCGATGTCATCGCGTGCGACGACATGTGCGAGCGCATCGTGACCGCTCGGTCCGAGCGAGGCGATGAGATCGGGATGCGCCGCCACGAGCTGGCGCGCCTCATCGGCGTGCCCCGCAGCGCAGGCCGCGAGCAGGCGGTCGCCCGGGCCCAGCGTGCGATCGGCACCACGCTCGGCGAGGAACGCCGCGGCTTCAGCGTGTCCGACGCGCGCAGCGAGCTGGTACGCGGTGCGTCCGTCGTCGCGCTTGGCGTCCACCGGCGCGCCCGCGTCGACGAGCGCACGCAGGATCGCGACGTCGTGCCCCAGCTCCGCCGCCCGATGCAGTGGCGTCTCGCCGCGCTGCGCCTCGCCCACGTACGGGCCGGTGCTCGTCACGCGAGGATCGGCCCCGTGCGCGAGCAGCCACAGCAAGCCCTGCAGTGCGCTCGACGCGAGGGGGTTGTCCGGCGTGTGCGCCGCGAGGAAGTGCGACGGTGTGTTGCCGTACGCCGCAGGGCCGCGGTGCACGTCCGCACCGTGATGCACGAGCAGTGCGAGACACTCCGTGTGTCCGTGCTGCGCGGCATGATAGAGAGACTCGCCATCGGTGGGGTTCGCGCCCCGCTCGAGCAGGAGCCGCGCGACGGGGACGTTGCCGTTCGCGCAGGGGAAGTAGAGCGCCGGGATGGGATCATCCGCGTCGGCGATCGGCGCGGTGGTGTTGGGATCGGCGCCGGCGTCGAGCAGGGCGCGCACCACCGCGAGGTGCCGCTCGGGTGGGACGCCGAGCGCGCGCTTGACGTCCTCGTACACGGCGTAGATGAGCGGCCGCAGGCCATCGCCCGGGCTGGGCGCCGTGGCCGACGCCGGAGCTGCGGCGAGCATCGCCACGACGGCTGCGTCATCGCCGACGGCAGCCGCGGTGTGGATGCTGTAGCGGCCGACGCCCGGTGTGCGCTCGAGGACGCGCACCGCCGCGGCGGTGTCATCATCGCGCACGGACTTGAGGAAGCGCGCCGCCTCCGCGTGCAGCGGGTCCAGCCTCTCGAAGAAGGCTTTGAGCGTGGCCCAGCTCTCGTGGCCGAGCTTGCGCGCGACGGCGTGCTGGACGTCGGCGAGCTGGATGGACTCGGCGACGTGCGCATCGGTGAGCGCCGCGAGGCGCGGCAGGAGCGAGCGTAACGCACCGATGACGACCGGATCGGCGGCGCGGGCCTGTTTCAGCAGGAGCTTCGCCTGCTGTCGGAGTTGCGCGAAGGCGTGCGGATCGCCGCCCGCGGCGGGCTGCTGGTCTGGCATGCTACGATCTCCATGTCGCCCCTGTCCGCACGGGAGGGCTGGAGTTCGTAGGAGGACCACAAACCCCGGATCTCATCAGGTGGGTGACCCTTTCCGCGGACCGGTGGCGCCCTGCGCGCCGTGCAGGAATGGTCGGCGTTCCTGCCCGAACCCGCAAGGCGGCGCGGCCGCGCGCCGGCGCTCAGCCGAGGCCGGCCACGGCCACGTACTTCACCTCGAGGTACTCCTCGATCCCCTGCCTCGCGCCCTCGCGCCCGAGCCCGCTCTCCTTCATCCCGCCGAACGGCGCCACCTCGCTGGCGATCACGCCCTCATTGATCCCCACGAGTCCGTACTCGAGCGCCTCCGAGACCCGCCAGGCGCGCCCGAGGTCCCTCGTGTACGCGTAGGCCGCGAGCCCGAACGGCGTCTCGTTCGCGATCCGCACCGCCTCCGCTTCGGTCGTGAAGGCGAGGATCGTCGCGACCGGCCCGAAGATCTCCTCGCGCGCGATCGCCATCTCGGTCGTCACGCCCGTGAGCACCGTCGGCGCGAAGAAGTTCCCGCCGCGCGCATGCCGTCCGCCGCCGCACGCGACCTTCGCGCCCCGTGCCGTCGCGTCCGCGACGAGGCGCTCCACCTTCTCCACCGCGCGCGCCGAGATGAGCGGTCCCTGCACGACGCCCGCATCGCGCCCGTCGCCCACGACGAGCGCCGACACCGCGGCGGTGAGCCTGGCGCCGAACTCGTCGGCGACGGACGACTGCACGAGGAACCGGTTGGCGCACACGCAGGTCTGCCCCGCGTTCCGGTACCGCGACGCCACGGCGCCCTTCACTGCCGCGTCGAGGTCGGCATCCTCGAAGACGAGGAACGGCGCGTTCCCGCCGAGCTCGAGGGAGACGCGCTTCACCGTGGAGGCGCACTGCGCCATCAACAGCTTCCCCACCGGCGTCGATCCCGTGAACGAGAACTTGCGGACGAGCGGATGCTCGGTGAACACCTTGCCCACCTCGCCCGCCTTCGCGGTGGTCACGACGTTGAACACCCCGGCGGGGATGCCCGCGCGTTCGGCGAGTGCGGCCAGCGCGAGCGCGCAGAGCGGCGTCTCCGGCGCGGGCTTCACGACGAACGTGCAGCCGGCCGCGAGCGCGGGACCGGCCTTCCGCGTCAGCATCGCGATGGGGAAGTTCCACGGCGTGATCGCCGCCGAGACCCCCACCGGCTGCTTGAGCACGAGGATCCGACGGCCGTGCACCGGGCTCGGGATCACCTCGCCGTAGACGCGTTTCCCCTCCTCGGCGAACCACTCGATGAAGCTCGCCCCATACGCGACCTCGCCCCGCGCCTCGGCCAGCGGCTTGCCCTGCTCGCTCGTCATGAGCGATGCGAGCTCCTCCTGCGACGCGAGGATCAGGTCGTTCCACCGCCTGAGGATGGCCGCGCGCTCCTTGGCGGTGCGCGCCGCCCACGCGGGACCCGCCGCGGCCGCGGCCTGCACGGCGCGCTCCGCTTCGCGCGCGCCACAGTCGGCGACCTCGGCGAGCAGGTGACCGGTCGCAGGGTCGCGGACCTCGAACGTCGCAGTCGCGGCGATCCACTCGCCGCCGATGTACGCCCGGTCGCGCACCAGCGGCCCGTTCATGGCTTCGGGGCCCGTGCTCCGGAGTCCGGGCTGCGGTGGTCGTTCGCGGCCCGTGCGGTCCTCGTCGAGGCATCGAACAGGATGCTGTGCGCATCGCCCTGCGTTCGCGGCTTCTCGACGGTGATCGCATGGCCCATCGCGCGAAGGGCGGCAAGCACCTCGGGCGTCGCGGCTCCCTCCTCGAACGAGGCGGTGTCGGGCATCCACTGATGATGGATGCGTGGCGCATCCACGGCGGCGCGCACGCCCTCGCCGAACGCGGTCACGCCGAGCACCACGTTGAGCACCGTATTGGGGATGGTGCGGCCGCCCGGGGATCCGGTCACGAGCCGCAGCGATCCCTCATGCGTCACGATCACGGGCGACATCGAACTGAGCATCCGCTTGCCCGGCGCGATCACGTTCGCCGGCGTGCCGATGGCCCAGCCCTGGTCGGTGTAGCCGGGCTTCTTGTTGAAGTCACCCATCTCGTTGTTGAGGAGGAAGCCGGCCACCACGACCCCCGAGCCGTAGCCCCCCTCGAGCGTGAACGTGTTCGACACGGCGTTCCCCTCCGCGTCGACGATGCTGAAGTGCGTGGTCTGCGCCGGCTCGCGCGCGGGCGTGACGATGTCCCTGCCGAGCTCGAGGCTGCTGCCCGCCCGGGCGGTGTCGATCCCGGCGACGAGCTCACGCGCGTACTCCTTGCTCAGCAGGCGCTCGAGCGGGATGTCGCTGAACGCCGGATCGCCGATCCACCGTGCGCGCTCGAGATACGCGCGCCGCGCGACCTCCAGCCGCAGGTGCAGCGTGCGCGCGTCGCCGCGGGTCATGCGCTCCACGCCGAGCGCCTCGAGCTGGTTCAGCGTCAGCATCATCACGGTGCCGCCCGAGCTCGGCGGACCCATCGCGATGAGCTCGTAGCCATTGAACGATCCGCGCACCGGCGCACGCTCCACCGCCTCGTACGCGGCGAGGTCGGCGCGCGTGATCAATCCGCGATGCGCCTTCATCTGCGCATCGATCGAGTCGGCGATCCAGCCCGTGTAGAACACGTCGGGGCCCGAGTCGGCGATGGCGCGCAGCGCACGGCCGAGTTGCGGGAGCCTGAGCGTGTCGCCTGCCGCCCACTTGCCGCCGCCGGGCTTCCCGTACGCGGCGACCGATGCGCTGAACGGCGCGAGGAACTTCTCCACCGCCCAGTTCAACTCGTCGGCGAACGGCGCGGAGACGGCGAACCCCTGCTCGGCGAGCGTCACCGCGGGCATCACGACGTCCTTCCACGCGAGCTTGCCGAACCTGCCGTGCGCCATCGCGAGGCCGCGCACGGTGCCGGGCACGCCGGGCGAGCGCCACCCCGAATCGGTCGCCGCCCACGCGATGTCGCCCTTGGCATCGGTGTACATCGTCGGCGTCGACTTGAGCGGAGCCTTCTCGCGATAGTCGATGGTGGTCGCGGTGCCATCGGCCAGGCGGATGACCATGAAGCCGCCGCCGCCGATGTTGCCGGCGGCGGGATACGTCACCGAGAGGGCGAGCGCGGTCGCGACGGCGGCGTCGACGGCGTTGCCGCCCTTCGCGAGCATCGCCGCACCGGCGTCGGACGCGAGATGATGGGCGGAGACGACGACGCCGGTCGACGAGACGAGCTCGTCGACCGGCGGGGTGACCGTGTCGGACTTGGCACAGGCCGCGAGGAGGAGCACCGCGGCGGAGCACGTCTTGATGGATCGCATCGGCGGGGCGGTTGGCGTGGGTGACGCGGAGAATCTACCCCGCCACCCACCGTCCAGCCGTGTGGCGCGCCGTCGGTGCGTGCACCGGCGGCGCGCCCCTGCTCAGCGCCCGCCGAAGCTCAGCGTGAAGCCGAAGCCGGTGTCGTTGCGACCCTCGGCCTGGAGCAACTGTCCGGCGAACTGGAGGTTCACCACACCGAACTCGAGACCGAAGCCGCCGCTCAGGCGCATGCCGTCGCCGAGCGTGGTGACGCCGGCGCGGAGCGGGACGAAGGGGATGAGCCGCAGCTCGGCGCCGACGCCGATCTGCGTGCTCGGTCCGAGCTCGAGACCGTCCCCGAAGCGCTGGCGCAGGTCCGCCGCGAGCGTGAGGCGCGGCAGGCCACTCCACGCCACGCCCAGCGCGAGCGTCGGCGTCGGCTTGGTCTCGGTGATGCGGCTCCGCAGCTCGTCCTGCAGCGCCTGCGGCGCCGACGACAGCGGCAGCAGCGAATCGACGACCTCGCTGTTGGAACCCTGCGCGAAGGTCGCTTCCACCGGCATGTAGTACAGGTTGTCCGTGTCCCACTTGAAGGTGCTGATGAGGTCATGCACCACGGCCGATGTGCGGAGGTTGCCGAGCTTCCACGTGGCGCCCACGTCGATGCCGAAGCCGGAGCCGTTCATCACGTCGCCGGTGTCGGTGACGACGATCGGGGCATTGATGTTGACGGCGACGGGGTTCGACGTGAGCGTCGAGCCGTTGTCGCGCAACGACGCCATGCCGTGACCGACGATGTACTTGCCGGTCACGCCGATGGCGAGGTCGCCGATGGGCACGAGCGGCACGCGACGGCCATACGCGAGCGCGACGGTCGACGTCACGTTGCCGTCGAAGGCGAGGTCGTTCAGGGCGTAGTCCGCCGGGAGCCCGGTGCGACCGGCGTTGCCGAAGAGGATCAGCTCGGCCACTGCCGCGGGGATCGCGCCGTTCGCGCGCACGGTCGTCGTCGCCGAGAGCGCGAAACGGCCGATCGACATCGCGAGCGGCGTGATATGGAAGTCGCCGGTGAGGTCCTGCCCGCCGTTGTCGATCACCTTCTGCAGCCACGCCTCGCGGACGTTCTGCGGGACGAGGATGCCGTCGTAGTCGGCGAGGTCCTTGAGCGTGATGGGACCGCTCCCGGCGGCCAGCTGCGGCGAGAGCGCGAGGGAGAACCGCGAGTTGCCATCAAGGCCGAGGTTGGCGGGGTTCCACGCGGCGGCGTTGAAGTTGCGCGCCATCGACGTGTAGTTGCCGCCCATCGCCGTGGCGGCGGCGGAGGCATTGCCCTGCGCCCGCGCCGCGGGCGCGAGGAGCGCGACCGCCGCGAGGCCGATGAGTCCCTTCGTATGAGTGCGCATCGTTCAGCCCCCCACGCGCACGACGAGTTGCACGCTCGTCAGCATCTTGAGGACCTGCGCCGGCGTGACGCTCACCGTGTTGCCTGCGCCGGTGCCGTTGGCCGTGCCGACCACGCGGATGGTCACGCCCGACTTGCCGGCGAGCGAGGTGATCTCCTGCTTGGTGAGGTTCACGGTCGCCTGCGAGGTCGGCGTCGCGGGGATGTTGATGTTCTTCACCACATCCACCGGCCCGCTGCTGCCTTGCGCCGGTGCGGAGATGAACAGCTGGAGCGTCGCCGTCGCGGTGAACGGATTCACCACGTCGAGCTTGATCGCGCCGCTCTCGATCTCGTCGCCGAAGTCGACGTCCGACAGGTCGAATGCGGTGGGCGTCGTGGAGATCGCCTCGCCGTTCACGACGACACTCGCCGCGGAGAGCGTGAGGCCCGTGACGGACGGGGCGATGGAGAAGGCGTTCGACGCCGCCATCGTCGCGGTGTTGCCCGCCGGCACCGTGAAGGCCGCCGAGACGGTGAAGCTCGTCCCGTACGTGCCGGCCGGGATCGGCACCGAGAGGTTCGTCACCGCGCCGGTCGCCATCGCCTGCGTGGCGCCGGTGAAGGTGGTCGTGGTGTTGGTCGCCCCGTTGGTGATGGTGATCGCGAGCGACCCGTACGGCGCCGAGGCGCCGTTGGGACGCAGCGGATCGAAGCCGAGCGAGTTGGTCACCTGGAGGGCGAGCGTGCCGCCGGTGATGGTCGCCGAGGCGACGGTCGCCGGGAACGGCACCACGCGCGTGAGCGCCGCACCCGAGCTCGTGAACGCCGGCACCGGCGCGGAGACGGGCGCACCGGCCTGGCACTCCGGCTGGCCACACAGCGTGCCCAGCGTGGTCGCGAACGCGGCGGGCGAAGCGACCGTCACGAGGAATGCGGTGCCGCCGCCGTTCAGCGCGACGTTCGTAGGCAGGATCTGGGAGACGTTCACCTCGACCGAATCGGCCGGGACGACCCACGTCTGTTCGAAGATGGGCGGCGACGAGGGGACGTCGCACGCGGCGATCCCCGCGGCGAGGGCGATGATCGCGGCGCGAGACGCGCGCCAGGAGCGCTGAGTTCGCATGGTCCGGTGAGATGAAGGGAGGCGCACGGATGGTCCGTACGCCTCCCCTAACCTAGCGATTCCCGTGCCATCCGCTTGCCAGCGCGTGACTTGCGTCACCCTGTGACGGCGAGTGTCAGGGCAGGTCGAACGTCATCGCCGCTCTGGTATAGATGAAGCGGCCGTTGTAGCCGAACGGCGAGGCGCCCGCCCACGGGAAGATGCCGTAGCCGTTGTCGAGCGTGTTCTGCTCGGGATACGTGTCAAAGAGATTCCGCACCCCCAGTGTCCAACGGACACCCCCGAACTGCCGCCCGACCTCGGCGTCCACGAGCGTCCGCGCACCGAAGGTCTGCTCGCAGGTCCCGCAGAGACCGGGCGCCGAGTTGAACTTGCCGTAGTACGAGGTGCGGAGGAGGAAGCTGTTCTGCCCGCGGGTGTAGTCGGCGGTCACGGTGCCGCGCCAATCGGGCCGCTCGCGCTCGATCTGGATGCGCATGAACATGTCGACCAGCTCGGCGCCCGTGCCATCGAGCTCGCTGGGGTTGTCGCGCTGCCCGACGATCTCGTTGGTGGTGAAGTTGATCCCCGTGTTCAGCGTGAACACGCCCGCGGTGCCGACCGCCTTGCGATAGTTGCCGGTGATGTCGATGCCGTTGGTCCGGGTGTCGACGATGTTGGTGAAGTACTGCCCCGCCTCGGCCTGCACGTTGTTGGCGTCGAGGATCGCCTCGATCGCGGGGCCGCCGAGGTAGCCGGTGAGGAGGATGCGATCCTTGAGCGTGATGGAGTAGCCGTCGAGCGTGAAGGTGAAGCGCTCCGACGGGCTCCACGCCATGCCCGCGCTGAGGTTGACCGACGTCTCGGCCTTCAGCTCCTTGGCGCCGAGCGCGAGCGCGGCGGGGTCGTCGACCGGGAAGATGCCGATCTCGAACGGCACCTGCTGCCCGCTCAGCGTGTCGAGCCGGAAGCTCGTGATGCGGCTGCCGTAGTTGCTCTGCGCGAGCGACGGCGCGCGGAAGCCGGTGCTCGCCGCGGCGCGGAGGATGAGCTGCGGTGCCGGCTGCAGCCGGAAGGCGAGCTTGGTGCTGAGCTGCGAGCCGAAGTCGCTGTAGTTCTCGAACCGCGCCGCGACGTTGGCGAGCAGCGTCCGCGTGAGGTCGGTCTCGGCCTCGGCGTAGGCCGCGATGTTGTTGCGCGACGCCTCGGTCGCGGTGGACGGGAGGAAGCCGCTGAAGACCTGCGAGCCGCCCGGCGCGGGATCACCGTACTGCGTGAGGTGCCCGCCCTGGATCCACGAGGCGGTCTCACCCGCGATGAGCTCGAACGACTCCTGACGCAGCGCCGCGCCGAAGGCGAGCGTGAGCGGACTCGGCAGGCGCGTCGCGTACTGGCGCGAGACGTCGAACGTCACCTGCGTCTCCATGCCGCGCAGGCCGCCGGCGTAGAAGCTCGTCTGGTTGGGGATGCCGGGATCGTCGGCGTTGCCGAGGATGCCGTCGAGCCCCGGCGCGCAGGCGGTCACGAAGCAGGGACCGAGCGAGGTGTTGAGCGTGTTGCGGAGCTTGTAGTCGAAATCGCTGGAGCCGGACGAGAGCGCGGCATCGTAGGTCCATTCGCCCGCCTCTCCCTTGAAGCCCCCCGCGAGCGACCAGTCCACCACGTCGGGCCGGAACTCGGGGAGGAAGCCCTTGGGGTAGCGCGACGGCCAGTTGCGTTCCGAGAGGCCCTGCCGGTAGAAGCCGTTGCCGGTGCCGACGCGGGCGGAGTAGCCGCCGAACGCATAGAACGTCTTGGTGCCCGCATCGTTCAGCGGGAGGCGCAGGTCGGCGAAGAGGAGCTTGTCGTCCGCGAGCCCGTCCCCGAGCCGGTGGTTGGGCTGGTCGACGGCGTTGTTCTTCTGGAGGATCCGGCCGTGCGCGTCCACGACGTCGGCATCGCCGGGGACGATCTGGTCGGCGGCCTCGGGCCACGCGCGGTTGGTGGGCTGGCGATTGCGGAGCTCGGCGAACAGGCCGAGCGTGCCGCGCCCCACCTTCACGCCCCATCCGCCGTTCACGTTGTAGGTGTTGCCGTCGTCCGGGTAGTCGCCGACGACGTAGCGGCCGAAGTCCGCCGTGACGAACGGCGCGAACTCGCCGCGCTTGAGCTGGAGGTTCACCACGCCGGCGATGGCGTCGGAGCCGTACTGCGCGGCGGCGCCGTCGCGGAGCACCTCCATGCGCTCGATGGCGCTCGCGGGGAGCGCGTTGAGGTCCACGCCGGTGGAGCCGGCCGGCATGCCGAACGCGAAGGTGTGCACGAGCGAGGTGCGATGCCGGCGCACGCCGTTCACGAGCACGAGCGTGTGGTCGGGCGAGAGCCCGCGCATGGTGAACGGCCGCACGATGTCGTCGGCGTCGGTCACCGACTGGCGCGGGAAGTTCACCGAGGGCGAGACGGCCTGGAGGATGGCCGAGAGCTCGGTGGTCCCCTGCTTCTCGATCGTCTCGGCGGTGACGACGTCGACGGGGACCGCGAGCTCGTCCGCCGCCATGTGCTGCGCGCGCGACCCGGTGACCACAGCGGCGGCGAGTTGCTGCGACGACCGCAGGAGCGTGAAGTCGTGCGTGACGACCTCGGCGGCCCGCACGGTCACGCTCGCGGTGACCGGCGTGAAGCCGATCACGCGCGCACGGACGACCCACGTGCCGGCGGGGATGCCGACGAGCGAGTAGGCTCCGGTGCCGGAGGACTGGGCGCGCACCTGCGTGCGATCGACGGTGAGGATGACACCCGCGAGCGGCGCGCCGGTGGAGTCCACCACCCTGCCGCGCACGATGCCGGGCTGGGCATGGGCCGCGGTGGAGAGGAGTGCGAGGGGGACGATCGCGGCGAGTGCGCGAACGAGCGAACGGAACGACATGCGGCCTCCGGAAGGCGGCGAAGTTGGGCCTACGATACTCCCCGACCGGCGGGGCCGCCATCGTCGCTAGGGCGTTCCCCTCCGCCGGACGGCGATGGTCCACGTGGGGCCGGCGCCGACACCGTGCCGCTCGGCGAAGCTCCCCTGATTGAGCGCGACGGCGAGCTCGAGCAGGCTGTTGAGGTACGTCACCGGCGCGCCGACCGCGACGTGTCCGAAGCTCTCGACGAACGGCGCGACCGTGGTGGTCACCTTCGTCCTGCCGCCCTCCGCGATCACCACCTCGAGCGTGTCGCCCACCTTCCACCCCATGGAGTCGACCATCGCCGCCGGGATGTTCGTCCAGAGGTTGCCGTACGGGCGGTCGATCATCGCGATCATGCCGTGCAGCGTGTCGCCCTCGCGGCGCGCCACGGGGACCGGCAGCTTCACGAACTCGGTGCCACGGCTCGGGCCGACCTCCTCGTAGGTCGTCCGGCCCGCGGCGAGACGCGCCCCGAGATACGCGAACACGTCGCGGCCGTGGAACGTGTGCGAGCGCTCGGAGCCCGGCAGCCGCTGCCGCGCCACGTCGATCTCGCGCACCTCGGCGATCTCGCCCCCGATGAGGGTGAGCGTGCCGTTGTCGGGCGTGACGATGAGCTGCCCGCGCCTGGTGCGCGCGACCACGCCAAGACGCGCCGTACCGACGCCAGGATCGACGATGGACACGAACACCGTCGAATCCGGCCAGAAGGCGATCACCTGCCGTAGGCGATACGCACCCTCCCAGATGCCGTAGGGCTCGATCTGGTGCGTGAGGTCGATGATGCGCAGCTCCGGATCCACGCCGGTGGCGACGCCCTTCATGGATGCGACGGCACCGTCGCGGGTCCCGAAGTCCGATTGGAGGACGAGCGTCCGATGCGACTCCTCGGACTCCTCTCGCTCGCACGCGGCGAGGGCCAGCGTGGCGATGAGCGCAGCGGTGAGTGTCCGGCTCATTTCTGCTGCTCCTTGAACACCGTGTCGATGGCGATCCCCGACGCGAGCACGAGCCCCGTGAGCGACGCCGTGGCGCGCGGCTCCTCGACGGCGACCACGTAGGTGTCGGCGTTGGTGAAGAGTTCCTTCCCCAATCCCGCCCACTTCTTGGAGATCGTCCCGATGCGCCGCCCGCCGGAGAGGAACTGGAAGTTCCATCCCACGAGATCCCCCTTCACCTCGCCGACCGTGTCCCCATTGGGGCCGAGGACGTGGAAGCCGCCACCGATGGAGAAGAACTTGGCGCGCAGCTGGCCGAGCCGCTTCCCCGCGCTGTCGGTCACCGTGACGAGCGCCCGGATGAACGTCGGGCCGCGCGAGAGCGTGATGAGCGGCGCCCCATGCTCGTGTTCGGCGATCACCACCGTCGTCGGCAGGAGGCGCTTGCCCAGGAGGAGGCGCAGGGCCTTCACGACGCCGGAGATCCGCTCCTGCGCGAACCCGATCGTCGCGCCGGACTCGGCGTCGAGGATGTCATACGTGTCGCTGAGCTTCATGAAGGCGACGCGTTCCCTCACGACGAAGGTGCGGCGGTCGAGCATCGGCAGGCTCCTTTGGGGGTGCCAGAAGGTAGCACGCGGCATTCGGGCTGTCCCGCTATGTTCTTGGCGCCAACACCTGCCTCGGAGCCGCACCGTGCCACACCTCTCGGGATCGTCCCGCGCCTCGGCGCTCACCCTGGCGCGGGTGCTGCCGCTGGCGCTCGCGTGCGTGCTCGCGTGCGCGCTCGCGGTCTCGCTCCCGCGCGCGGTGGCCGCGCAACCCGGCTACGTGCCCAGTGCGGAGAACCTCGCCGCGCGTGAGTGGTACCAGGACGCCAAGTACGGGATGTTCATCCACTGGGGCGTCTGGAGCGTGCTGCAGGACGGCGAGTGGGTGATGAACAACCGCGGCATCACGGCAGCGGAGTACGAGCAGCTGCCGCCGCTGTTCGACCCGACGCGCTTCGACGCGGCGCGATGGGTGGCCACGGCGAAGGCAGCGGGGATGCGCTACATCACGTTCGTCGCCAAGCACCATGACGGGCTCGCGCTCTGGGATTCACGCGTGTCCGAGTGGAACGTGGTGAAGCGCACGCCGTTCGCGCGCGACATCGTGAAGGCGCTCGCCGAGGAGTGCCAGCGGCAGGGGATCCGGCTGTTCCTCTACTATTCCCAGCTCGACTGGCGGCACCCCGACTACTTCCCGCGCGGGCAGACCGGTGCGACCGCGGGCCGACCCGACGCCGGGGAGTTCCCGCGTTACCTCGACCATATGGATGCGCAGGTGACCGAACTGCTCACCGCATACGGACCGATCGGCGGGATCTGGTTCGACGGGCTGTGGGACAAGCCCAAGGCCGAATGGCGGCTCGATCGCACGTACGCGATGATCCATCGCCTGCAACCGGCCGCGCTGATCATCCCGAACAACCACGAGGCGCCGCGTCCGGGTGAGGACGTGCAGACGTTCGAGAAGGACCTGCCCGGCGCCAACACGGCCGGCTTCAACACGACGACCATCGGCGCGCTCCCGCTCGAGACCGCGCAGACGATGAACGACTCGTGGGGATTCCGATTGCACGACCGGGCGTGGAAGTCGTCCGCGCAGCTGATCCGCGAGCTCGCGGGCGCCGCGGGGCGAGGCGCGAACTATCTGTTGAACGTCGGACCGCGGCCCGACGGCGCGTTCCCCGACACCGTGAACGCCACGCTGGCGCAGGTGGGGCGCTGGCTCGCGGTGAACGGGGCGAGCATCTACGGCACGCGGGCGGGACCGCTCACGCCGCGTCCGTGGGGTGTGACGACGCAGCGCGGCGATACCGTGTACGTGCACCTGCTCGCCGGCGCGGATCGCGTGGTCGCGCTGCCGACCTTGGCGCGGCGCGTGCTCCGGGCGTCACTCCTCGACGGGGGCGACCCCGTCCGCGTGTCGGCCACCGAAGGCGGACTGACGCTGACGCTCCCGCGCCGAGACTCGGTCTCGGCGGACCAAGTGGTGGCGCTCGTGCTCGCGCCCTGACGCGCCGATCGCGCCCACCCGCGGCGCACGAGCCTCCCAGCGGTCGGCGCGGCTCGACATCGCCGACGGCCCGGGCGAAGTTTCCCGCACCTCCTGCCCACCTCCCGATGACCGAAGAGTTCTCCCGTCGCGATTGGATCAAGACCGTCGGTGCCGCCGGCGCGGGTGCGCTGGTGCCCCTCGCCTCCCAGACCGGCACGGGACCGGGCACGGACGGCCTCGCCGGAGCCGCGGCGGCTCCGGTGCCCGCGCCCATCCCGGTGCGCACCCTCCATGCGCCGGGCGACATCGTCGAGCTGTACTCCACGAGCGACGTGTTCATCCCGCCGCGCGGGAACTCGTACATGAAGTTCAGCTTCGACTTCCCCGAACCCGCGGTGGTGTTCGGCGAGCACCGGTTCAGCGTGCTGCTCTTCACCGAGGAGAACACCTACACGCTCGACCGCGCGCTCATGCGCGCCTCGGGCAACGACGACGCGCTCGAGCTGCGCTGCACCGGCCTCGTGTTCGCCGGCGGACAGGAGAAGGCGCCCGGCACGGTGACCGTGCGGTTCCAGCGCACGGGCCGCACGACCACGTGGGACATCGTCGCCGAGATGGAGAAGCCGATCAAGACCGTCACCACGGTGATCCGCGACGTGCCGCGCGGCCAGGTGTCGTTCGGCGGCTCGCCGCTCCGCGACACCCGCGACGGCGACGCGCTCGGGGGCTACACCTTCGGCGCGGGCGACCTGCACGGCGCGGGCACCCCGCAGAGCATGACGACCGCCTGCGCGATCATCCAGGCGAGCGACAGCGACTTCATGTACTTCACCACGCAGGACACGCGGGTCCGCCCCAAGCGCTACTACTTCCAGGCCGGCGAGCGGATGTTCCGCACCGAGGCCATCTACGAGCACGACGCGTGGCGCAACGACAAGCGGATCACCGTGCCGCGGTGGCAGATCGGGCACGCGGCGACGTTCGAGGACGCGATGGCCCCGCACATGGCGCACGTGGAGCGGGCGTTCAAGCTCCCGGCGTGGGAGACGCGCCCCGACGTGCCGCAGTGGATGCGCGACACCTCGCTCGTGATGACCATGCACGGGATGCACTTCACCGGGTTCATCTTCAACGACTACGCCCAGCAGCTCGCGATCCTGCGCTGGGTCGCGACGCAGATGCCGGCGGACCGCGTGCTGGTGTTCCTCGCCTCGTGGGACGGCCGCTACTACTGGGACTATCCCAACTACACCGTGCCGGCCCGCATGGGCGGCGAGCGCGGCCTGCGCGAGCTCATCACCGAGGCCAGGCGGATGGGCTTCAAGATGATGCCGATGTACGGCACCAACTCGGCCAATCGCAAGCAGCCGGTCTGGCCCAAGATCGCCTCTGGCGCGACGCACAAGATCGACGGCGACATCTACAACCTGAACTGGGTCGACTGGAACAACGACCGCCACCAGGACGGCTGGCTCACGTACATGAACCTCGGCGACGATGCCTGGCGCAAGCACATGGAAGGCCGCATCGCGGACATGATCGAGCGCTTCGGCGTCGATGCGTACTTCCTCGACATCGTCGGCGGGCACGTGAACTCGACCAACGGTGACATGCACGAGGGGACGCGCGCGCTGATCACCAACCTGCGCGAGAAGTACCCCAAGGTGCTCGGCGTGGGCGAGATGCCGTACGACGCGCTGTACGAGTTCATCCCCGTGTACCACGCCGGCGGCGGGGAGCGGTGGCGCAAGTACGCGCGGTTCTTCTCGCATCTCAGCGCACCGGCACCGGGTCGCGGGAGCAGCGGCGTGCACGAGGCGGGCTTCGGGCGGTTCAACACCGAGACGCTCGGGCTCTCGCCGACGGGGATCCCCACGCTCCAGGTGGTGGATGACACCTTCACCAAGCATCGCGACACGATGGCCGCGGTGATCGCGGCGGCGAAGGCGCGTGCGGGGCTGCGATGAGCGCGACGTTCGAACTGCGTCAGGCTGTCTGCGAAGCGAACATCGAACTCTTCCGGCGCGGGCTGGCGAAGTTCACGTTCGGCAACGCGAGCGGCGTGGACCGCCAGCGCGGGCTGATCGTGATCAAGCCGAGTGGCGTGAGGTACGACAAGCTCACGCCGCAGACGATGGTCGTGACGGATATGGAAGGACGCGTCGTCGAAGGGTCGCTGCGTCCGTCGTCGGACCTGCCGACCCATGCCAAGCTCTACCGGTCGTTCAAGACCATCGGCGGGGTGACGCACACGCACTCGATGTTCGCGACGGTGTTCGCGCAGGCGCGACGCGAGATCCCCTGCCTCGGCACCACCCATGCCGACTACTTCAGCGGATCGATCCCCGTGACGCGGCCCCTCGCGGCGGCGGCGATCAAGGACGACTACGAGCTGAACACCGGGGTGGCGATCGTGAAGCGGTTCAAGGGGATCGATCCCAAGTCGATGCCGGCGGTGCTCGTCGCGAACCACGCGAGCTTCTGCTGGGGGCCGGATGTCGCGGCGGCCACGGATACGGCCTCATATCTCGAGGAGGTCGCGCAGATGGCGTACCACACGCTCGTACTCGAGCCGGACGCGAAGCCGATCGCGGCGGCGCTCCTCGAGAAGCATCACCGACGGAAGCACGGGCGGGACGCGTACTACGGGCAGCGGTGAAGCCGCCCGCCTCGCGCGCACGCGCGAGGCTACTCCCCGGCCGCCCGTACTTGGGCCGCGATCGAGCGCAACGTCGGCAGGACATGCCCCACCGGCCGCGCCGCTGACTTCGGATCCCCCATCCCGAAGTAGAGCTCGCGATACAGCGGATACAGTCGCTCATACACCGCCGTCTCCCGCGCATCCGGCTCGATCACCCGATACTCCGGGCACAGCGCGTGCTGCGCCGCCTCGATGCTCTCGAACTCCCCGCACGCCATGAACGCGAAGATCGCCGAGCCGAGGCTCGTGATCGGGGTCTCGGGGACGAGCACCGGGAGGCCGAGCACGTTGGCGTAGACGCGGTTGAGCACGTCGTTCTTCTGGGGGATGCCGCCGCCGTGGATCACGCGCCGCACCGGCACGCCGTGCTCGCGCATCCGATCGAGGATCACTCTCGTGTGGAACGCGGTCCCCTCGATCGCCGCGAACAGGTCATCCTCCGCGGTCGAGTTGAGCGTCCAGCCGAGCGTGACGCCACCGAGGTTGGGGTTCACGAGGATCGTGCGGTCGCCGTTGTCCCAGGTCAGGCGCAGCAGGCCAGTCTGACCGGCGCGATGGTTCGTGAGCCCTGCAGTCAGCGCTGCGACACTCCGACCGGTGCGCGACGCGAGCGATTCGAACAGATAGCCGCACGCCGACAGCCCGGCCTCGATCCCGCGGAACGCGGGATGGATCGACCCATCCACCACTCCGCACACACCGGGCACGAGCTCCGCCTGCTTCGCGATCGCCATGGTGCAGGTCGCGGTGCCGAGCACGTTCACGATGTCGCCTTCCGCGATGCCGGCCCCGACCGCGTCCCAATGCGCGTCGAACGCACCGACCGGGATCGGGATGCCCGCCGTGAGGCCGAGTCGGCTCGCCCACTCGTCGCAGAGTCCACCGGCGATGTGATCCGAGGTGCGATACACCCCATCGAGCTTCGCCCGCACGCCGGCCAGCAGCGGATCGACCGCGACGAAGAACTCCTCGCTCGGGAACCCGCCGAGCTCGGCGTTCCAGAGCCACTTGTGGCCCATCGCGCAGATGCTGCGCGAGACCTTCGTGTGATCGGTCACGCCACTGAGCACTGCGGCGACCATGTCGCAGTGCTCGAGCGCGGTCACCATCCTCGCGCGGTCGGCCGGGTTGTGGCGCACCCAATGGAGCAGCTTGGCGAAGCCCCACTCGGACGAGTACACGCCGCCGCACCAGTCGATCTGCGGCACCTTCATCCGGTGCGCGACCTCGGTGATCAGCGCGGCCTCGTCCTTCGCACGATGATCGCACCACAGATAGTAGTCGCCGAGCGGCTTGAGCCTCTCGCCGACCATGATCACGGTGGAGCCGGTGGTGTCGAGCGCGATCGATCGCACCGCGCTCCCCGGCACGGCCGCGGACTCGAGCGCGAGCCGCATCGCCGCGACGAGCGCGTTCATGTGGTCGTCGTGCGACTGGAGCGCGAAGTCCGGATCGCGCGCATCGCGCTTCACCGGATACTCGGCCACCCCGTGCCCGATCACGCCCTTGTCCCGGTCGACGATCGACACCCGGACGCTCTGCGTCCCGAAATCCACCCCCGCGACGATCCCCACGACTAGGCGTGCCTCATGACGTCCCAGCCGAGGTAGCGCGTGGTGGCTTCGTGCACCGCGTCGGCGACGTGCGAGAAGGTACCGGCGACGTGATGCTCGAACCCGTGCCGGCAGATGTGCTGCAGCAGCGGCTGGAGCCGCTCGATGTGCACCACCCCCGCGCCGCCGAAGGTCTTGAGCTTGTCCTTGGTGAAGCTGCCCTCTCCGACGTAACCCCGGATGACACCCGCGCGTTCATCGGTGGAGAAGCGCGCGAAGCTCATCGCGCCGGCCTTCACCTTGCCGACGATCGTCCCGTACGTGTTCTCGCGGCCGACGGTCCCGGCGATGATCTCCTGATAGTCCATCACCGGCGCCTCGAAGACGTCGAGCGGCAGGTTGCTGCAGTGGAAGCAGACCGCCTTGTCGGGGTCCTCGCCGTAGTTGTTGTTCCAGTCGAGCAGCGCACTCGGCGTGGTGGAGGCGAGCGTGAGCGCGTGCATCGAGATGGTCCCCATCACGTCCACTTCACAGGCGCTCGGGAGGTTGGCGTTGCTCAGCATGCTCATCACCGTGCACGGCACGACGCCGAAGAACTCCTCCATGGAGGTCCAGCACTGCACCGCGCTGATGGTGACGTCGGCTTCCTTCATCCAGCGGTCCATCACGAGACCGAGCTTGGCCATCTTCACGAGCGCGTCGGCGGGAATGTCACCGGTGTCGACGTACGCGGTGATCTGCTCGAGCTGACGCTTCACCGCGGCATCGTTGTCCTTGAGCCGCGCGATGCGCCCCATGATCTCGGAGAGGTCGATCGGCTCGACCGAGATCCCCGAGGCCTCGAGCAGCTTCTCGCTGTACCGCACCGTCTTGAACGCCGCCGGCCGGGCTCCGATCGCGCCGACGCGCGCGCCCCTGAGGCCACGCACGACGCGGCAGGTCGCCGCGAACCGCCGCAGATCGGCGCGGAACGACGGCGACTCGGGCCGCTGCGTGTGCTGCGAGGTGAGCGAGTACTTGATCCCGTACTGCGACATCACGTTGCAGGCCGACATCTTGCCGCAGAAGGCGTCGCGGCGGTTGTCGATGAGCATCTTGCCCGGTTCGTCGGCCGTGGCATGGACGAGCACCGGCACGTCGAGCCCGGCGAGCCGGAGCGTGTCGGCGATCGCGCGCTCGTCGCCGAAGTTCGGGAGGGTGACGATCACGCCGTCGATCCGCTCGCGGTGCTTCTTGAAGAGCGCCGCACAAGCCTTGGCCTCGTCCCGGCTCTCGATCGCCCCGTGGTTGGTCGCCGCGGCGTCGATGATCACCGCATCGATCCCCTCCTCCTCGAGGGCGCGGAGGATCTCCACACGCCCCTTCGCCGCCAGGTGCCCGGGGAAGAAGCCGCGATTGCCGACGATCACGCCGAGCGTGACACGGGGAGTGGGGGGTCGGACCGGCGTGGCGCGGGGCGCCGACTTCCGGGGGCGCGCGGCGCCACCGACGTTCGATTCGAGCTTGTGGAGACGTGTGGCCATGGTCGCAACGGGTGAAGGGAGCTTGACGTTACCCATCACCGCGTTGACGCGCTATCGCGCACCGGTAACTTCCCCTCGTGACCACTCCGCGCCCTGCTCCCCCGCCGTCCCTCGGACTCGGGGCCACGATCGTACGCTCCCCGCAGTTCGGCATCGTCGTCGTGCTCGTGCTGCTCATGACGGCGCTCACCTTCGCGGCCGGGTCGCACCCCGATCCGCAGACCGGCGCGACGGTCAACAACTTCCTCAACCGCTACACCCTGATCCAGATGGCGACCGACGCGAGCGCGTTCGCCATCATGGGCGTCGGCGCGACGCTCGTCATCATCGCCGGCGGGATCGATCTCTCGGTCGGCGCGGTCTACGCGCTGGCCGGCGTCGCGATGGCGATGGTCCTCCGCGCCGTCGGCCCCATGGACCCGGTCACCACGGTCCTGCTCGGCCTCAGCGTCTGTGTCGCGGTGAGCCTGCTCTGCGGGCTGGCCAACGGCCTCATGGTCATCGGGCTCGGTGTGCATCCGTTCATCATCACGCTCGGCACCATGTGGATCCTGCGCGGCATCGCGTTCGTGGTGAGCCGGGCCGAGAGCATCCTCGTGCCGCAGGCGCTCACCGCGGTCGCCAAGGCGCCGCTCGGCCTCGGCACGGCGCTCTATCCGGTGCCGCTCCTCTCGATGCTCGCGGTGACGGCGGCGGGCGGGATCTACCTCTCTCGCACCGTGCCCGGGCGGCACATCTTCGCGATCGGTGGCAATCCGGAGGCGGCGCGCTTCTCCGGTCTCAGCGTCCCACGCATCACGCTCGGCGTCTTCGTCCTCTCCGGGCTCGCCGCGGGGCTCGCGGCGTTCCTCGGCGCGTCCTTCTATGGATCGGCGACCTCCTCGGACGCCAACGGGTACGAGCTCTATGTCGTCGCGTCCGCGGTGGTCGGCGGTGCGTCGCTCAAGGGCGGCAAAGGCAGCGCGCTCAGCGCGATGCTCGGCGCGGTGCTCATCGTGACCATGCGGCAGGCGATCCGCACGCTGCATCTCGACCAGAACTACGAATGGATCATCATCGGCACCGCGATGATCCTCGCCGTGGTGCTCGACCAGCGCGGCACCAAGCTGCTCGCCGGCCGGCTCGCCAAACCGTCTTGAGTCCCGTCATCCCGACCCTCCAAGGAGCACCGATGCACCCGCGTTCCACGTTCTCTGCCGGTCGCAAGCTCACCGCCATCGTTGCACTTGCCGCGGCTTCCTTCACCGCCGCATGCGGTGGCGCCGGCAGCGCCGACGCCAGCAAGACCTTCACCATCGCGATGATCGCGAAGAGCTCGACCAACCCGGTCTTCCTCTCCGGTCGTCAGGGCGCCGAAGCGGCGGCGGCCGAGCTCACCAAGGAGACGGGCGTCACGGTGCGCATCGACTGGCTCACGCCACCCAACGAGGACGGCGCGGTGCAGGCGCAGCGCATCGCCGAGGCGGCCAACTCGGGCGCCAACGCGATCCTCCTCTCGGCGAGCGATGCGAGCAAGCTCACCGGCGCGGTGAACGAGGCGGTGGACCGCGGCGTGCCGGTGATGACCTTCGACAGCGACGTCCCCGACTCCAAGCGGTTCTCGTTCTACGGCGGCGACGACGTCAAGATGGGCAACCAGATCATGGACGAGCTCGCGACGCAGATGGGCGGCAAGGGCCGCGTCGCGATCATCGCCGGCAACCAGAACGCGCTGAACCTCCAGGCGCGCGTGCGCGGCGTGCGCGAGGCAGCGGCGAAGTACCCGGGCATCACGATCATCGACGCGTTCTATCACGCAGAGACGCCGCAGGACGCCGCCGCCGAGGTGCTTCGCGTGAAGAACGCGTACCCTGACCTCCAGGGCTTCGCGATGATCGGCGGCTGGGCGCTGTTCACGCGCACGCTGCTCACCGACCTCGATCCGAAGAAGATCAAGATCGTCTCGGTCGACGCCCTCCCGGCCGAACTGCCGTACGTCGAGTCGGGCCTCGCCCCGGTGCTGTTCGCGCAGCCCGTCTACAACTGGGGCTATGTCTCGGTGAAGACGATCTTCGACAAGGTCTATCGCAAGCAGGAAGTCCCGGCGCACGTGCAGATGGATCTCGTGCGCGTCTCCAAGGACAACCTCGGCGAGTGGGCGCGGCAGCTGCAAGCGTGGGGCTTCTCGGATGTCGATCCGAAGTATCTCGCGCTGCCCAAGTAGGCTCTCACCGTGACCGAACCGCGCGTCCGTTTCCGGGGGATCACCAAGCGATTCCCCGGGAACATCGCGCTCAGCGACGTCTCGTTCGACATCGCCGTGGGCTCGTGCCACGCGATCTGCGGGGAGAATGGCGCCGGGAAGAGCACGCTCGGCCGCATCCTCGCCGGTGTGCACCAACCCGATGCGGGCACCGTCGAGCTGGACGGTGCGGTGGTGCGGTTCGATTCGCCGCGCGAGGCGCTTGCGGCGGGCGTGGCCATGGTGCATCAGGAGCTCGCGTTCTGCGAGAACCTCACCGTCGCGGACAATCTCTGTCTCGGACACCTGCCGCGGCGATTCGGGTTCATCGATCGCGCGGCGCTGAGAGCAGAGGCGTTGAAGGCGCTCGAGGCGACCGGCGCGCGGATCGAGCCGTCGCGCCTGATGAGCGACCTGAGCATCGCCGAGCAGCAGATGGTGCAGATCGCGGCGGCGGTGGGTGCCGGCGCGCGCGTGATCATCTACGACGAGCCGACGAGCAGTCTTGGCGATGCGGAAGCCGAGCGGCTCTATGCGCTCATCCGCACGCTCAAGGCGCGCGGGGTGACGCAGCTGTTCGTGTCGCACCGGATGCCGGAGATCTTCGCGCTGTGCGACACCGTCACCGTGCTGCGCGATGGGAAGCATGTCGCGACACAATCGGCGGAGGGACTGACCGAAGCCGCGCTCGTGCGACAGATGATCGGCCGCGAGCTCGCCGAGTACGTGCCGGCGGCCGTGCCGCATGAGATGGGGCGCGAGCGGCTGCGAGTGGAGCGACTCTCCTCGCAGGGGCGTTTCCACGATATCTCGTTCACCGTGCGCGCCGGGGAGATCGTCGGGCTGGCCGGGCTGGTCGGCGCGGGGCGATCGGAGATCGCGAAGGCGATCTTCGGGCTCGATGACGAAGCGACGGGCGATGTGTTCGTGGATGCCGCGCCCGTGTCGATGCGTCATCCGCGCGAGGCGATCCGTCGCGGCCTCGGCTTCGTTCCCGAGGACCGCAAGAAGCAGGGGCTCGTGCTCGGCATGCGCTCACGCGAGAACGCCACGATGCCGACGGTCGCGTCGCGGTTCTCGCGTGCGGGATGGATCGACCGGTCGGGCGAGGCGACGGCGGTGGCCGAGTGCTTCACGCGCGTCGGGCTGCGCGCCGGGGGCGAGGCGGAGGTGTCGTCGCTGTCGGGCGGGAATCAGCAGAAGGTGGTGCTGTCCAAGTGGCTCGCGGCCAAGAGCGACCTGCTGATCCTCGATGAACCGACCCGCGGCGTGGACGTGGGCGCGAAAGCGGAGCTGCACGCGTGGATCGCGCAGCGTGCCGCGGAAGGGGCGGCGATCCTGCTGATCTCGAGCGAGCTGCCGGAGCTGCTTGCGCTGTCGACTCGGATACTCGTCGTCCGCGAGGGCCGACTGCGGGGCGAGCTCGCGCAAGGCGCGGCGACGCAGGACGAACTGTTGCGGATGATGGCGGGGCTCGGCTGACTGTCATCGCTTTTGACAGCGACACAGGCTCAACCGCTCGGCGCGCCGCTTCGACCGAGGGGTCTTCACGCCGGACTTCCATACAATAGAAGGGATCCATGGTCCGGAGAGCCGGGACGAAGTGCCTTCTGATCGGATCTCGAGGGTGGAACACCTCGACGAGTTCGCGGACAGGCACAACTACGGAGCTCCCACCATCAACGATCGATCCCTGACTCGAGACTACCGAGCTGCCACACAGGTTCAGCGAGCGGAGAGGCGAGTGCGGCGGCCGATGACTCGACTTCGACGACCAACGAGGCGAGTGCGGCGGCCAATGACTCGACTTCGACGACAAACGAGGCGAGTGCGGCGGCCGAGCACGCGACTTCGACGACCCGCGAGGCAAGTGCGGCGGCCGATCACCCGACTTCGACGACCCGCGAGGCGAGTGCGACGGCCGAGCACCAGACTTCGACGACCAGCGAGGCGAGCGCAGCGACCGATCACCCGACTTCGACGACCTGCGAGGCGAGTGCAGCGACCAATCACCCGACCTCGACGACCCGCGAGGCGAGTGCGGCGGCCGAGCACCCGACTTCGACGACCCGCG
>CAYXGS010000045.1:0-24821 GCA_964464585.1 uncultured Gemmatimonas sp.
AGGTGATCCCGGTGCTGCGGCTGGACCGTCTCGGGCGCGGCGGCGACCACCGACCGTTCCACGAGCGCGGGGCGCCCGCGCTCCGGTTCACGGAACGGCTCGAGAACTACAAGCGGCAGCATCTCCCGACCGACGCGCTGAACGACGTGAGCTTCCCGTACGTCGCGCGCGTGGCGCGCCTGAATCTCGCGACGGTCGTCTCGCTCGCGGCGGCGCCGGCGCGGCCGGACTCGACCGCGTACGCCCGTGACAGCCGCGGGACCTCCGGTGGCCAGTCCTTCACCATCCGGTGGTCGGGCGTGCCCAACGCCGTCGGCTACGAGCTCCTCGTGCGCCGCACCACGGCACCCACATACACCCGCATCGTCGCGACCGGCAACGTGACCGAGTTCCTGCTCGACGAGCAGCTCGATGATGTGTGGGTGGGGGTGCGCGCGGTCGGCGCGGACGGGCATCGTTCGCTGACCACGGTCGTCGGCGCCGCGGGAGGCCCGCGCCTGCCCAATCGCCAGCAGGGGCCTGGCGGGCAGGCACCGGCGCGTCCGCCGCAGGCGCGTTAGGACGGTGAGCGCCTTCTCGCAGTTCCGCCCGAAGTCGCTGGCGTTCCTCCGCGGCCTCAAGCGGCACAACGAGAAGCCGTGGTTCGAGGCGAACCGCCCGACGTATGACCACGAGGTCCTCGGCCCGCTCAAGCTGCTGGCCGAGGAGCTCGACGTGCGGTTCGCGCGCGTGGCGCCGGAGTTCGTCGCGCCGCCCAAGCGCGCGCTGTTCCGCATCCACCGCGATGTGCGCTTCTCGAAGGACAAGTCACCGTACAAGACGCACGCGGCGCTGTGGGTCTTCCACCGCGACGCGGGACGCGGCGTCGGTCGCGACGCACATGGCGGCGCGGGGTTCTACTTCCACCTCGAGCCGGGCGCGTCGCTCGTCGCGGCCGGGTTCTGGATGCCGCCGCGACCGATCCTCAACGTGATCCGCGAGCGGATCGTCGAGGAGCAGCGGGCGTTCGAGCGCCTCGTGCGGGCGCCGGTGTTCGTGAAGCGGTTCGGCGGGCTCACCGACGACGACCCGGGCGTGCGGCTCACGCGCGTCCCGCGCGGCTGGCCGCAGGACCATCCGGCAGCGCACTGGCTGCGGTTCAACTCCTTCACGGCCTCGCGTCCGCTCACCGACGCCGACGTGCTCTCGCCGAAGCTGGTCGATACGATCATGAAGGACTACGTGGCGCTGCTGCCGCTCGTGCGCTGGCTGAACGGCTCGCTGGGGTTCGCCGCGGCGAAGTCCCGGTAGGCGAGGCGCCGCCGCGCGATGTGCGGGCTCGCCGGCCTCCTCACCACGCGTCCCGACCGGCGTGCGACGATCGACGAGGCGGTCCGACGCCTACGCTCGCCGCTCCGGCATCGCGGGCCCGACGATGCCGGCGAGTGGACCGACGCATCGGCCGGCGTCGGCCTCGGGTTCCAGCGGCTCTCGATCCTCGACCTCTCGCCGGCGGGCCACCAGCCCATGCGGTCGGCGAGCGGGCGCTACGTGCTCGTGTTCAACGGCGAGATCTACAACCATCGCGCACTGCGCGACGAGCTCGCGGCGCTCGGGCACGCCTTCCGCGGGCACTCCGACACCGAGGTGATCCTCGCCGCGGTCGAGCAGTGGGGGGTGCGCGCGGCGCTGCCGCGCTTCGCCGGGATGTTCGCCCTGGCGCTGTGGGACGCGACGCGGCGCGCGCTCACGCTCGTGCGCGACCGGCTGGGGAAGAAGCCGCTGTTCATCTTCCGCGCGCCGGGGCTGGTGCTCTTCGCGTCGGAGCTGAAGTCCCTCGCCGCCGACGCCGACTTCACGCGCCGCGTCGATCCGTCGCAGCTCGCCGGGTACGCGCGCTACCTGTACGTCCCGGCGCCGGGGAGCATCTACCGGGATGTCACCAAGCTCGCGCCGGGACACCTGCTCACCGTCACCGACGCCGACGCACCGCTGCCGGCGAGCGAGCCGTGGTGGGAGGCCGAGCGGGTCGCGGAGGACGGGGCGGCGTATCGCGCGGAACGGGAGGCGATGCACGGGCCATGGGAGGCGCGGCACGAGACCGAGGCGCTGGACGAGCTCGAGCAGCTGCTGCGCCGCGCGACGCGCGAACGCCTCGAGTCGGATGTGCCGCTCGGCGTCCTCCTGTCAGGCGGCGTGGACTCGGCGCTCACGGTCGCGCTCATGCGGCAGGTGACCGCGGGCCCGGTGCGCACGTTCACGATCGGATTCGACGACGAGGCGATCGACGAGACCGACGCGGCCGCCCGCATCGCCGCGCATGTCGGCACGCAGCACACGATGCTCCGTGTGGCGGGCACCGATGCGACCGCCGTCGTCACCGAGCTGCCGCGCATCTACGACGAGCCGCTCGCCGACCCCTCGGTGATCCCGACGGTGCTGCTCTGCCGGCTCGCGCGGCGCGACGTGACGGTCGCCCTCTGCGGAGACGGCGGCGACGAGGTGTTCGGCGGGTACACCCGGTACGAGCAGGGCCGGCGGCTGCTCGGTCGCGTGGCGGCGATGCCCGCGATGCTGCGCGCTCCGCTCGCACGCGCGCTGCTCGCCCCCACGGCGTCCACGTGGGATGCGATCGCGGCGCTGGTCCTCGCGCCCGTCCCGCGCGATCGGCGCCCGCCACTGATCGGTGAACGGATCCAGAAGGTGGGACATCTCCTCGCCGCGGGCGATGCGCTCGAGGGATATCGCTCGCTGCGCTCGGCGTGGCTCGACCCGTCCGTGCTGCTCGACGTCGGTGCCGAGCCGCCGGACCGGCTCCTGGAGGTGCTCGCCCGGCACCCGGACCTCGCGCTCGCCGAGCGGATGATGCTCGCCGACCAGGTGACCTACCTGCCCGACGACCTGTTGCAGAAGATCGATCGTGCGGGCATGGCCGTGGGCCTCGAGGTGCGGGCTCCGTTGCTTGACCATCGCATGCTGGAGTTCGCGTGGCGGCTCCCCCACGCGATGCGGATCCGCCACGGCGTGACCAAGTGGGCGCTGCGGGAGCTCCTCGCGCGGCACGTGCCGCGCGCGATGTGGGAGCGGCCGAAGCGGTGGTTCACCATGCCGGTCCGGGGATGGCTCACGGGTCCGTTGCGCCCGTGGGCCGAGGAGCTGCTGTCGGAGGCGTCGCTCGCCCAGGTGCCCGTGCTGCGCGCCGCCGCCGTGCGGGACGAGTGGACGCGTGTGCGCGAAGGCCGCGCGGGGAACGGGCACGCGATGTGGGCCGTGCTGCAGCTGCTCGCGTGGTGGAAGGAGTGGCGGCCGTCCCTCTGACGTCGGCCGCGCGGAGCGTCACGCCTTGGCGCGTCCGCGCACGATCCCCTCGACGAGCCGCGAAGGGTCGAACCACCGCCGCGCGACCGCGCGCATCCGCGCCGGCGTGACCGCCGCGAGGTCATCGGGGTACCGCGTGAGCCCGGCGAGGTCGTCCTGCATCCAGGCATCGACGATGTCGGCGAGCACGGCGGCCCCCGACGTCTGGCGGATCTGCCACGCGCCGATCGCATAGGTCCGCGCGCGCTCGAGCTCCTCGGCCGTGACCTCCTCGTCGACGAGTCGCTGGAACTCGCGGAGCAGTCCGCGACGAGCCTGCTCCTCCTTCTCGGGCGAGGTCGCGATGTAGGCCGCGAAGGTGCCGGCCACGCGCCGGATGAAGGGTCGCGCCAGGACGGTGTACGCGAGCGACTGCCGGTCGCGCAGTTCCTCGAAGAAGCGGCCGCCGAGGCCGCTCGCCACGCCGCCGATGAGTTCGGCGTCGAACCGCGCGACGTCGCGCGCATGGGGACCATCGAACAGGAGCGAGATCGCCGTCTGCGCCTTGTCGCGCTCCTCGACCACGCGATGGGCGCTCGCGGGCCACGGCGGGACCGCGACGCGACGCGCTTCTCGCGCGCGCAACCCGGTGAATCGCCTGGCGAGGACATCCGCCGCCTCCTGCGGGTCGAAGTCCCCCACCGCGCCGAGCACCGCGGCGGATTCGGGGACCTGCGCCGCGTGCCACTGCGCGATCATCCCCGGAGTGACCGCCGCGACGGACGCCTCGGTGCCGAGCGTCGAGCGCCCGTAGGGATGGCCCGGCCATGCGGCGGACGCCGCGAGGCGCATCGGCTGCCGGTACATGTCATCGCGAAGCTGGGCCAGCGCCGCGAGCGCGACCGCGCGCTCCGCATCGACCCCGTCCGCCGGGAAGACCGGAGCGAGCACGAGGTCCGCGACGAGCTCGGCCGCGGCGGCGAACTGCCGTCCCGGCACGCCGATGCTCCACTGGACGGTCTCGGCGCCGACGCTCGCGCTCGGCGTCCCACCGAGCAGCTCGGCGTCCTCCGCCAGTCGCGACGCGCTGCGGCGCGCGGTGCCGCGGAGCGCGGCGCGCGCCATCAGCGTCGTGATGCCCCCCTCGGCGTCGGACTCCTCCACGACGCCGCCATCGATGAAACAGCCGAGATGCGCGAGCGTCGCACCCGGCCGGCGGCGCACGAGCACGGGGACGTCGTGCGGTGTGCGGAAGAGATGCACGCCGTCGACGACGCGCTCGAGACGGGCGCCGCTCCCGACGAGAGCCGGCGCCTCGATCGGCGCGCCGGTCGGCTCGATGGGCGCCGGACGCGCGCGATCCAGGAGGGCGCGCACGTCATCGGCGCCGGTCCCGAGGGGCGCCGTGCCGCGCGGTCGATACGCGACGACGGACGTGTCACGCGGATCGAGCCAGCGTTGCGCGACCTCCGTGATGCGCCGGCGGTCGACGGCGAACAGGGCATCGTGATACACGACGCCCTTCTCCCAGTCGCCGAGCAGTCCCCACGCCCCGAGGAAGTTGGCCTGCCCGTCGGCCGCCTCGAGGCGCCGGAGCCACTGTGCCTCGAGGAGGCACCGCGCGCGCTCGACCTCGGCCTCGGTGACCTCGCCGTCGCGCACCCGGCGGAGCTGGTCCCAGAGCGCCGCCGCGGCCGCCGGCAGGTCCGTGGCGCGCGCGCCGGCGTGCACGACGAACACGCCCAGGTCGGTGGGCGTGTAGTCGTACGCGCTCACGCTCGAGACGAGCCGGCGATCGCGCGCCGCGCGCACGAGGCGCGACGCGCGCCCCCCGGACAGCACCGTCGCGAGCACGTCGAGCGCGGGCGTGTCGGCGTGGAGGAGCTCCGGCGTGCGCCAACCGAACAGGAGCTCGGCCTGGGCGATGTCCCCTTCCCACTCGCGCACGCGGAACCCCGGCGACCCCTGCTCCACCGGGCCCGTCGCGCGCACGACGGGCGCGTCGGGGATCGCCCCGTAGAGCCGCGTCGCCTCGGCGATCATCACGTCGGGATCGACGTCGCCGACGATGGCGAGCACCGTGTTGCGCGGCCGGTAGTGGTTGCGATAGAACGCGACCAGCTGGTCCCGCGTGAAGGCGCGGAGCGCGTCCGGGCGCCCCATGCGCCAGCGCCGGATGCGGTGCCGGTCGTGGAGGATCTCGAAGAGCGTCTCCACCGCGAGCGCCGACGCCGTGTCGTGCTTCCGCTTCACCTCCTCGATGATGACCTCGAGCTCGCGCGAGAGCTCGCCGGCGTCGATCACCGAGTTGGCGTAGGCGTCGGCCTGGACCTCGAGCCCGCGCACGAAGCCGGATGCGGGGAGCACCGTGTAGTAGTGGGTGTGATCGTAGATCGTGCCGGCATTGAGGTAGCCGCCGGCCGCCTTGGTCTCGCGCGCGATCTCGCCGACGCCGCGCGTCGGCGTGCCCTTGAAGTACATGTGCTCGAGGACGTGCGCGATCCCGACGACGTCATCGGGCTCGTCGAAGTAGCCCGCCTTGACCCAGGTGACGATCGCGACGACCGGCGCGCTCACGTCGCGGCGCGCGAGGATCGTGAGCCCGTTCGCGAGGGTGACGCGGCGGACCGAGTCCGGCGGCAGGACGGCATGCAGGCGCGACATCAGCGGACGAGCGAGGTGCGGTGGATGGTGAAGAGCGCCGTGACGAGCATCGCCACCGCGTACCCGACGACGAAGGTGAGGTCGCCGTGGTCGAACGCGCGTCCCGCGAGCCAGGCGCCGCGGATCTGGTCGGCGGTGTCGATCGGCGGGAGCGAGCCCGCCACCCAGCGCATCCAGTCGGGCAGCTGCGCGGGCGCGTTCCGGGCGATGGACTGCAGCAGCGAGCCGAAGAGGGTCACCACGATCACGACGAGCCCGTCGCGACGCGTGATCGCGCCGGCGAGCATCGCCAGGCTGCCGATCAGGAGGGCGTAGAGCGTCGCGGAGGCGATCACCGGAACGATCCCGACGGGGAACACGATCCAGGAGAACAGCACCGGCACGAGCGCGTAGCCGCCGACGAACGCCACCAGCCCGACGAGGTAGCGCTGGAGATAGAACTGCCACGCGACGACCGGCGTGGAGAAGAGGAATCGGACGTGCCCCTTCTCGCGGTCCATGGCGACGAACCCGCTCGCGACGAGGAGCGCCCCGAGCGTCATCGCGAGCGTGAGGACGTTCTGGTAGATCATCGCCACCTCGTCGTGCGTCCTGCCGGCGGCCCGGATCGCCTCGAGCCCGGTGTTCCGGGCGAGCGACCAGATGGGGATCCCGGCGAGGACCAGCACGAGCATCGGCGCGGCCGCGGCGCGGACGGCCGCATCGCGGACGTGCCACCGGGTGTAGGCGATGAGGTTGGCCACGCTCACGGGCGCACCGCCGAGCGGAAGGCCTCTTCGAGCGAGGACTCCGCCGCCGTCACCGCGACGACGAGGCTCCCCTGCGCGATCGCCGCGGCGAGCGCCCGATTGAGCGCCGGCACGTCGACACGGCATTCGACCGTATCGCCGGTCGCGGTCGCGCCGGGGAGCTGGGCCACGAGCGCGTCGAGGCCGAGGACGCACTGGATGCGCCAGCGGCGCTCGCCCCCCGCCGTGCCGCTCGCGCGCACCTCCACGATCCGCTGCACCTGCCCGTGGTCGACGATGACGACGCGATCGCAGAGCCGCTCGAGCTCGTCGAGGTTGTGCGAGGCGATGAGCATCGCGCGCTCGGCCGCCCGCAGGCCGGCGACGATCTCGCGGAAGCGCGCCGTCCACACCGGGTCGAGCCCGTGCGTGGGTTCGTCGAACACCACCACGCGGCGCGGCGAGAGCATCGCCTGCGCGAGCCCCACGCGCTGCAGGTTCCCCTTCGAGAGCGCCGAGAGCCGCTTGTGGCGATGCTCGCCGATGCCGACCGCGTCGATCACGCGCTCGCGGGCGCCGAGCCGCTCGGTCGCCGCGATGCCCTGCAGCGTCGCGAGCCGGTCGAGCGCCTCCTCGACGCCCCACGTGAGCGGCATGGTCATCAGCTCGGGGAGGTACGCCATGCCCTCGCGCTCGATGTACCGTCGCGGCACCAGGCCGTCCACGCGCACCGCGCCCACGTCCGGCTCGAGGAGGCCGAGCAGCATCGCGATCAGGGTGCTCTTCCCCGCGCCGTTCGGTCCGGCGATGCCGACGACCTCACCCGGGGCGATCGTGAACGAGACCCCGTCGACCGCCTTCGTCTCGCGGCCGAACAGGGTCCGATACGTCTTGCCGACGCCCTCGAAGACGATCAGTGGACGATCCGGAGGAGCCCGGCGTCGGCGCTCGCCCGCAGGAAGCTCTCGGCGTCGCGCGTGGGGATGAGGATCCCGGTGATCGCGAAGCCGCGCCGCGCCTCGGCCTGCATGAACTCCTCGAGCGTGCGGTCCTTCGCCGACGCGTTCGCGTCACGCATGGAGCCGACGATCTGTTCCCACGTGCCGTCGTAGCGCCGGCCGTCGCGGCCGACGACGCGATGCACGTCCGGCGCGCCCTTCTGCTCCCCGAGGTCGGCGAGCAGCGCGCCGAAGAGCTCGAGCTGCGTGCGCGCCTCCTCCTGCGCCGTCTCGTTGGCGCGCGCCTCGATCTCGGCGAGCATCTCCTCCAGCGCGTCGACCGGCGGATTCAGCTCGGCGAGCCGCTCCTCCCAGATCCGCATGGACGGGTCGTCGTCCTTGATGCGCAGGTGCGACTTCTTGAGCTCCATGAGCCGCCAGATGCCGAGCTCGTCCCAATGTTCCTCGGGCTTGGTGCGCTCCAGATGGAAGAGCGCGGCCTCGAACTGCTCACGGTCATAGAGCAGGTTCCCGAGGTAGATGCGCGCCTCGCTGTGCTCGGGGTCGAGCTGGAGCGCCTTCTTGAGCGTCTCCTCGGCGCCGGCGTCGTCCCCCAGCCGGTGCTGCGCGTAGCCGACCATCGCCACCGCCTCGGCGTTCTCCGGCACCTGCTGCACCGCGATCTCGAAGTACTCCTTCGCTTCGGCGATGAGCCCCTCGCGGAAGAGCGCGCGGCCCACCTGCAGCATGAGCTCGATGTCGTCGGCGTAGCCGAGTTCGAGGATGCGGCGGAAGGACTTGAGCGCCTGCGGTGTCTGGCCGAAGCGCAGGAGCGTCTCACCGAGCCCGGCGAGCGCATCCTCATGCTCCGGGTCGAGGACGAGCGCCTCCTCGAAGGCCTTGCGGCCCCAGGCGAACTCGTCGCGGGCGAGCCGCGCGTATCCGACGCCCACGTGCAGTTCCACCGCGTTGGGATAGAGGCCGAGCCCCTCGCGGAGCATCGTCAGGGCCTCGTCGTAGTTCCCCTCGTTGTAGAGCTGGTGCGCGCGCTCGTCGTACTCCTCGGAACTCAGGAACGGAGAGGGCATCGGGCGACTGACCTCAGGCTCAAGGGGGGACTCCGCAACAACCTATAGGGATGTACCCCGCGACGACAGCGGCGGGGCGGTGTTCCATGGCGTGTCAGGCAGGAGCGGACAATGCGACGGCGACCTGCGCGGCGAGCGCCGCATTGGACTCGAGCAAGGCGAGATTGGCGGTGAGCGAGCGGCCCTCGGTGGCGCGTTCCACTTCCGCGAGGAGGAACGGCGTCACGGCGCCGCCGCGCACCCCCGCGGCGCGTGCGCGCGCGAGCGCCTGGTCCACCGCCTGTCCAACCACCGCACGATCGAGGGCGTGCGCGGCGGGCGGCGGCTGCACGACGATGACGGCCCCACGGCGCCCGAGCGCCCGGGCGTGACGGAGCACTGACGCGATCTCGGCGGGGTGCTCCACCCGCGCCGGGACGCGGAGCCCCGTGGACGCCGTGAAGAAGCCCGGGAACTCGTCGGTGCGATAGCCCACGAGGGTGACCCCGAGCGTCTCCAGGCGCTCGAGCGTCGCGGGCAGGTCGAGGATCGACTTGGCGCCGGCGCAGACCACCACCACGCTCGAGCGGCCGAGTTCGACCAGGTCGGCCGACTCGTCGAACGCGGGCTCGCGGTGCACACCACCGATCCCGCCGGTGGCGAATACATCAAGCTGCGCTGCGCTGCACGCCGCGAGGGTCCCGGCCACGGTCGTGGCGCCATCGAGCCCCTTGGCCGCCGCTACGGGGAGGTCGCGCGCCGAGACCTTGATGACGCCCTCGCGCGCGAGGAAGCGCTCGAGGGCGGCACCTTCGAGTCCGAGCGTGAGCGTGCCGCGGACCATCGCCGTGACGACGGGGACCGCGCCGGCCGCGATGACGGCGGCCCGCATCCGTCGATCCGCCTCGCGGTTGTGCGGGATGGGCAGTCCTTGCGCGAGGACCGAACTCTCGAGGGTGACCATCGGCGTGCCATGCTCGCGCGCCTCGCGCGCCCGCGCGGACCAGGCGAGCGTCGCGCTCACCGCGCGCCGGGCCGGCGGAAGGTCCGCACGATCGCCTCCCCCATCCGTCCCAGCAGCACCTGCGCCTCGTTGTCGATGTTCCATCGCAGGTCCGCGTTGTCCTTGGTGAGGACGCAGGCGACCACGCGGTCCGGCAGGGTCCAGAGGGCGCATTCGGTGCGGATGCCGTCGTCGGACCCGGTCTTGTGCGGCGAGGTGAGGTCGCTCACGAACCGCTGCAGCTGCGCCCCGTCCTCGTTGTGCGCGAGGATGTCGAGCATGACCGAATCGGCACGCGGGCTCACCGCCTGCCCGCGCGCGAGGAGCTCGAAGAGCCGCGCCATCTCGTTCGGTGTGGTGACCCCGAGCCCGTACTTCGCGCTCGAGTCGGGCGCCGCCGAGGCGATGGCGCGCAGGAAGCTCTTGTGGTGGACCCGCGTGCGCCGGAGCCCGAGCGAATCCATCCGCGCCCAGACCCGACGGATGACGAGGCGATCGAGCAGGAGGTTCGTCGCGGTGTTGTCGCTGATGGTCGTCATGAGCCACGCGGCGTCGCGCACCGTGATCTGCGCGCCGTCGTGGAGGAACTGCAGCTGCCCCGCCCCGCCGACCTTGTCGATCCGGAGCACGGTGAGGGGATCGTCGAGCGAGATCATCCCCTGCTCGACCAGCGCGAAGAGCGTGACGAGGATGGGGACCTTGACGAGGGACGCGGTCGGGAACGGCTCGTCGGCCCGGCGCCCGAGCCGTGCGCCGGTCTCGAGGTCGTGCACCGCGTACCCGACCACGCCGCGATGCCGCGCGATGAGCGAATCGAGGGTGCGCCGGAGGCCGGCGGTGTCCGCGTCCGCGCTCGCCGCGCGGCGGACGGGACGGTCGGCCGGCGCGGCCTGCGCCGGAAGCGACGAGCCCCCCAGCGCGACGGCGACGCCGATCGCGGCCAGGGGGCCGAGCACGCGCGGGATGCTCACGCGTCGGGGAAGTCGTCCGCCTTGCGCGTCTCGATCAGGTCCCGCTCGCGCGCATCCGGATCGAAGACCGCGAGGAGCTTGATGTTCTCGCCGGCGAAGCAGTCGAACGTCTTGCCGGTGCCGCGCTTGATGACGATCTCGTGGCCGTCCTCGAACTTCAGCACCGCGTTGGGATACTGGTTGTTGAGGTACTGTTTGCGGAGTCTCTTGGGCGGCTGGGGCATCGTGGTCGGCTCGTCGCGGGTGGGGAATCCATCGCGAAAGTACCGCGAGCGGAGCGGGCGCGTAAGACCCGCCGCCGTGCCGCGGCGGCCCTCAGGTCACGCGCGGCCGGTTCCCCTCGAAGGCCTTCCATCCACCCGTCGCGAGGATGTCGTCGATCTCGCCCACCACGCGATCGACCTCCGCGTCCGTCGTGTAGAAGTGCGGCGCCACGCGGATGCCGGCGCCGGGGCGGTAGTCGATGACGACATCGCGCGCGAGGAGCGCCTGCGCCACCTCCGCGCCGTGCGGCACGTCGAACGCGACGGTGCCACCGCGGCGTGCGGGGTCCCGCGGCGCCGAGACCTTGTAGCCGCGCGCATCCGCGAGCGCGACGAGGCGCGCCGTCTGGCGCATGCTCTTCGCGCGGATCGCCTCCATCCCCGCCTCGGCGACCAGGCGCGGCCCTTCCATCCCGGCGTACAGTGCCGGCACGACCGGCGTGCCGCCAAGCCAGCGGTGGATCCCCGACGCGTAGTCCATGCCGGACTCGAACGCGAACGGCCGCTTATGCGCCTGCCATCCCGTGAGCGCGGGCGCGAAGCGTTCACTCGCCGCCGGCGACGCATAGACGAAGCAGCCGCCCGGGCCTCCGCAGAGCCACTTGAGCACGCCACCCGTGAGGAAGTCGACGCCGCTCCGCTTCACGTCCACCGGGATCACGCCGACCGAGTGATAGGCATCGAGCGAGACCACCGCCCCCATGGCGTGCGCGTGCGCGCACAGCGCGTCCGCGTCGAGGATCGCGGCGGACCGGAAGGCGACGTGCGAGACCGCGACGAGCGCCGTGCGCTCGTCGATCGCCGCGTGGAGCCGGCCTTGGTCGATCGCGATCCCGTCGTCGCTCGGCACGACCACGATGCGCGCGCCGAGCTTCGGCGCGAGCTGTTCGAACGCGTAGCGCACGCTGGGGAAGTCGAGGTCGGTCATCACCACGGTGTCGCGACCGGCGGTGAAGTCGAGGGCGCTGAGGATCGCGGCCTGCGCCAGCGTGACGGTGGGCGCCATCGCCACCTCGTGCGACGCCGCGCCCATGAGCGGCGCGACGCGGTCGCCGACCGCGAGCGGCATCTCCCACCAGCCGCGCGCCCACGCCCGCACGCCCCACTCGGCCCAGCTCGCCGCGTACTCGGCGAGCTTCTCCGGCACGGTACGCGGCATCGCCCCGAGCGAGTTGGAGACCATGTAGCAGCTGCGCGAGAGGATGGGGAACTCGTCGCGGAAGCGGAGGAGTGGGTCGTGCACGAGAGGAGGGGCTGGGCGCACTCGGCGCGTGGGACGCGGGAAAGCTATCGCCGGAGCGGAGCGATGCGGGCGATCAGGGCTGCCTGCGCCATCCGCCATCTCGGCTCAGAAGTAACTCGCGACCCCCACCTGCACCGCCCCACCCCGCACCGCCGCATTGCGCAGCAGGTCATGCGCCCACTCCCGGCGCATGTTCAGCTTGAACGCCGTCCCCGCCGTCGGCCGCAGGCTCGCGCCGAGGACGATCGCCGAACGGTCGTCCCCGATGAGCTGCCCGGTCGCGCGGAACCGTCCGACGTTGAGGTCGACGTGTTCGAGCCGCGCCGTGAGGCTGAGCACCGACCCCCGCAGCGCGCCACGATCCGCGCGCCACACCGGGGCGACGAGATCGAGGTGCGCGCCCCACTGCCGCGCCCCGTGCAGTTCATCGAGCGACGGCGGGAGGTCCACCTGCGCCATCGCGACCTCGCCGCGCATCGTGATGCCCCGCGGGAGGTCGGTCGAGAGATCGAATGCCGCGATGGAGAGGCCGCGCCGGTCATCGACCGCGATCCCATCGATGCGGAAGACGTTGTAGGTGGTGCCGTAGTACGACAGGCCGGCCTCGCCGAACCGGGACGACCGCAGCGCCACGCGGCCGGAGAGGGCGGGCACGCCGTTGTCGTCGCCCGCGAACCGCCCCGCGCGCTTCCCGCTCGCGAGGTGCGTGCGACCCGTGGTGTTGAGCACCACGCCATCACCGAGTCCGTTGGTGAGGTACGCGTCGTAGGTGAGCGTGAGCCCCGCGGGCGCGAGGCGGCCGTTCACGCCGAATCCGGCTTCGGAGAGCGTGGACGGGATGACCTCGGTGGAGACGAGCGGCCGGTCGATGAACTCCCAGCGCGGCCCATCGTGGTTCTGGTTGAACGCGCCGATGGGCGGCAACAGGATCCCGCCGCGCAGCACGAGGGCCGGCGAGAGGCGGAAGTCGATCAGCGCCGTCTCCAGCGCGATCTCCTCCGTCCCGTGCTCGAACTCGAGCTCGGAGATGAACCGCAGGCGCGCCCCGAGCGAGGAGAAGAGGAAGATGTTGAAGCGGCGGAGCTCCATCGAGAGACCGGGTCCGATGCCGTCCTCGCGGTGGTAGATGGCGTTCGCCTCGACGTAGCCACCCACGGCGGTGCGGCCCGCCGACGCGATGAACGGCCGCTGGAAGATCGCACCCTGGACGACCGACGAGTCCTCCTGCGCGCGAAGGCCGGCGCTCGCGAGTGCGACGAGGAGCACGACGCGCGTGAGGCGCAGGGCGAGCCGCGGCAGCAGCACCAACGCGACGCGGGTCACGCGCCGCCTCGCGGCGTGAGCTCGATGACGATCGCATCGCGGTCCTCGCGAGCCGTGTACCGTCGCAATGGCAGCGTCGTCGGTCCGCGGAGCACGGCGCCCTGCAGGTCGTACTCGCTCCCGTGGCACGGGCAGACGAGCCGGTCGGTGGCGGGTTCGACTTCGCAGCCGCGATGCATGCAGCGCGTGGAGAGGGCGACCGGCGCTCCGCCGGTGACTCGCCGCACGAACACGGGCAGGTCGAGACCGGGCACCTCGACGAGCGCACGCCCTTCGGCGTCGAGCGACGTGAACGGCACGCGCGCGACCCCGTCCGCACCGACCGCCGTCACGATCGGCACCGAGGCGCAGCCGGTGACGAGGGCGGGCAGTGCGCCGAGCACGCAGGCCCCGAGCGCCGCGCGTGGCACCTGCTGGAGGAATTCGCGTCGCGCGACCATCAGAGCGACCTCAGGTAGCGGAGCACGCGCTCCTGCTCCACCGGCGTGAGGGCGTTGAACGCCGCGCGACTCGCCGCGGCCTCACCGCCGTGGAAGCCGATCGCCGCGCGCAGCGACCGCGCGCGCCCGTCGTGCAGCAGGAACATCGTCCCGCCCGTCGCCCGCTCGGCCAGCCCGATCCCCCACAGGGGCGCGGTCCGCCACTCGGCGGAGGTCGCATTGCCCTCGGTGTAGCCGTCATCGAGGTCCGGACCCATGTCGTGCAGCAGCAGGTCGGTGAGCGGCGCGAAGGTGACGCGGTCGAGCGGTGCGATCTCCGAGCGCCCCGTGCGCAGCGTGAGCACGTGGCAGCCGGCGCACCCGATCGCGACGAAGTGGTCGCGCCCCGCGAGCACCGCGGGGTCATTCACGCCGCGCCGCGGCGGCGGACGCAACGTGCGCAGGTAGAACGTCACGCTGCTCACGATCCCGCTGGCGACCTCCGGATCGGCGACGCCATCGCCCACGCCGCCCGCGACGCCGGGCAGCAGGAGGTCCTCCGGATGGTCGTCGGTGGTGAGCCCCATGTCGTCGAGATACGCGTTGACCGTCTGATGACGCAGCGTGACGGCGCGTGCCTTCTTGCTGAATCGTCCGAGGTACTGCCCCGACCAGTCGAGATGCCGACTCGGCGTCCCGGGCACGCCGGCCGTCGCGCTCGCGGCGAGCTGCGCGACGAGCGGCGACGCCGCGACCCAGCTCGGACGACCGGAGATGCCGTCGCCGTCGAGGTCGGCCGAGTCGGCGAGCGCGAGGATGGTCGTGTCATCGACCGCTTCGAGCAGACCCAGTCCGGTGACGGCGGGCGGCGTGAATCGCGCCATCGCCGTGGCGCCCGCCGGGACGCGCTCCGCCAGGTAGCCGAGGATCGCCCGGTTCTGCAGTTGCGGGCCGCCTTCCGCGACCATCGGATCGAACACCGGGCCCACGTAGCGCCCGAACCGCGTGATGTCGAAGAGTGGATGTCCCTTGCCGTCGCCGGCGTGGCAGGCATCGCACGACTGGGCGATGAAGAGCGGCCCGAGCCCTTCCGCCGGCGCGAACGGACGGCCGAACTCGCCGTCGCCGCGCACGAAGGTCGCGTGCTGCGGCGCGCTGAGTCCGGCGATGGGACCCTCGAGGATCTCGTCGTCGGTCGGCGGCCCGGGGAAGAGCGGGTCGGCGCACCCGGCGACGAGCGCGCTGGCGAGCCCGACGAGGGTCGCCACGCGGCGGCGATACTTCGTTCGCACAAAGGACATGACTTAGTATGTCCTAACTCCTCCGGACCGTCAACCCTCCCGCGTCACCCCGCCGGACGGTCCGCGCGTCGCGTCACGTCGCCCACTCCGGGTCGGCCGCCAGTCGATCCTCCTCCTCTTCCGCCGCAGCGCGCTTCGCCTCCCACAGGGTCAGCGCCCGGTAGAGCAGCGGCAGCACGAACAGCGTGAGGAAGGTGGACGTCACGAGCCCACCGATCACCACGCTCGCCAGCGGGCGCTGGACCTCCGCGCCGGCGCTCGTCGAGAGCGCCATCGGCACGAAGCCCAGGCTCGCGACGAGGGCCGTCATGAGCACCGGCCGCAGCCGGTCCATCGCACCCTCGCGGACGGCCCGTTCGAGGTCACGACCCCGGGCCCGGAGGTGATTCAGGTGTTCGACGAGCACCACCCCGTTGAGCACCGCGATGCCGAACAGGGCGATGAACCCGATGCTCGCCGAGAGATTCAGGTTGAGCCCGCGCAGCCAGAGCGCCGCGACGCCACCGACCAGCGCGAAGGGGACGTTGAGCAGCACGAGTCCCGCCTGCGACACCGAGTCGAACGACAGGAAGAGCAGGAAATAGATCAGTAGCAGCGCCGCCGGCACCACGAGGACGAACCGGCCCAGCGCGCGCTGCTGGTTCTCGTACTGCCCGCCCCACTCCAGGAACACGCCCGGCGGGAGCGTGACTTGCTTCGCGACCTCGGCGCGCACCTCCTGCACGAAGCTGCCGAGGTCGCGGCCCCGGACGTTCGCCATCACGAGCGTGCGGCGCTGCGCGTCCTCGTGCGCGATGAGCTCGGGGCCCATGACCGGCGTGAGGCGCGCGAGCGAACCCAGCGGCACGAGCCCGCCGTTGGCGGCGCGCACCGTGATGCGCTTGAGCGCCTCGAGGTCGCCGCGCGCGCTCGCCGGGAGCTGCACGGCCACGCCGATGCGCCGCGGCCCGTCGACGAGTTCCGTCGCGACCGACATGCCGGTGCCGAGGTCGAGCGCTTCCTGCACGTCGGCGACGCTCACGCCGTAGCGCGCGAGCGCCCCGCGGTCGACGTCCACGCGGTACTGCCCGCTGCCGTCCGCGATCTCCACCGACACGTCCGCCGAGCCCTCGACGCCGGCCACGATGCCGCGGATCCGCTCCCCGAGGCGTTCGTTCAGCTCACGATCGGCGCCGACGATCTTGATCCCCAGGTCGGTCCGGATGCCGCTCTCGGCCTCGTCGAGGCGCATCGCCAGCGGCTGCGTGAACGAGATCTCGAGGCCGGGGATGTCGGCGAGCGCGCTATCGAGCGCCTCGATGAGCCCCTCGCGGTCGCTCGCGGTGGTCCACTCGTCGTGCGGCTTGAGGATCACGTACGTGTCGCCCTCGAAGAGCCCCATCGCCTCGGTCGCGAGGTCGGGACGCCCTTCCTTGGTGACCACGGTGATCACCTCGGGGAACCGCTTGATGATGCGTTCGGCCGCGCTCGAGAGCCGCGTGGCCTCGGCGAGCGAGATGCTCGGCAGGCGGCGCGTCGTGATGAGGATGTTGCCCTCGTCGAGCTTCGGCATGAACTCGGTCCCGATCCACGCGAACGACGCCATCGCCGCGATGACGACCGCCACCGCCGCGCCGACCACGCGTCCGGCGTGCGCGAAGACCCACTCGAGCCCGCGCCCGTACGCGGCCTTCAGCCGGTCGAACAGCCGGTTGGGTCTCTCGTGCGCGTGCCGCAGCAGCATGTGCGACATGGTGGGCACGTAGGTGAGCGCCAGGAGCAGCGACCCGAGCACCGCCGTCACCACGGTGAACGCCATCGGCTTGAACATCCGCCCTTCCATCCCGTCGAGCGTGAAGATCGGGATGTACACGGCGACGATGATCGCGATGCCGAAGAGGATCGGCCGCCCGACCTCCACCGCGGCGTTCAGGAAGAGGCTGTCCCGGTCGCCGTGCTCGCCCTCCTCCAGCCGCCGCACGAAGTTCTCCACCATCACCACCGAGGCGTCGACGATGAGTCCGAAGTCGAGCGCGCCGAGGCTCATGAGGTTGGCCGAGTAGCCGAAGAGCTTCATGCCGACGAACGCGAAGAGCATCGACAGCGGGATCACCGACGCGACGATGAGCGACGCGCGGACGTTGCGCAGGAACAGGAACAGCACCGCGATGACGAGGAGCCCGCCCTCGATGAGGTTCTTCGCGATCGTGCCGGTGGTGCGCGCGACGAGCTCGGTCTGGTCGTAGAACGGCGTGATCCGCACGTGCGCGGGGATGCCGCCCTTGATCTCCTCCATCCGCGCGCGGACGCCGGCGATCACCTGCCGGGAGTCGGCGCCCTTGAGCTTGAGGATCATGCCGGTGACGACCTCGCCCTTGCCGTCCTGCGTCACCGCGCCGCTCCGCGGCAGCGCGCCCTGCTGCACGACCGCGATGTCCCGCACCAGCACCGGCGCGCCGCCGCGCGTGGCGACCACCATGCGGCCGACCTCGTCGAGCGACTCCGCGCGCCCGACGCCGCGCAGCGTGAAGCGCTCGCCGGCGGTCTCCACATACGCGCCGCCGAAGGCACGATTGTTCGCGGCGATCGCCTCGTGCACCTCGGCCAGCGTCAGGCCGCGCGCCGCGGCCTTGGCGGGATCGACGACCACATGCACCTGCTCCGTGTAGCCGCCCCACGAGTTCACCTCGGACACCCCCGGCACCGTGCGCAGCCGCGGGCGGATGGTGTACTCGTGCAGCGTCTTGAGCTCCGTGAGCGACATGGAGTCGCTCGTCAGCGTGTACTGGTAGAGCTCGCCCATCGGCGTGGAGACGGGACCGAGCCCCGCCTCGACGCCGTCGGGGAGCATGCTCTTGGCGTCGGCGATGCGCTGCTGCACCAGCTGCCGCGCGAAGTAGACGTCCACGTCGTCAGGGAACGACACGGTGATGATCGAGAGTCCCTGCTTGGAGACCGACCGCACGCCCTCGGCGCGCGGCAGGCCCATCAGCGACGACTCCACGGGGTACGTGACCAGCCGCTCGATGTCCTCCGGCGGCATCCCCGGCGCCGCGGTGATGACCTCCACCCGCGTCCCCGTCAGGTCGGGGAACGCGTCGAACGGCAGATGCGTGAGGGCGAACAGTCCGCCCGCGACGAGCGTGAGGACGCCGCCGATGACGAAGAAGCGCTGCTTGAGCGCGAACGCGACGAGCCGGTTCAATGGTCACCGCCTTCGCCGCCGCTGCGCCGCTTGAGGATCTCCGCCTTGCCGATCGCGGCGCCCGCGCCGAGCACCGAGTCGCCCTTGGTCACGCCGCCGAGCACCTCCGCGAGCAGCGACGTGCGGCGGCCGAGCCGCACCGGACGCGCCTCGAGCAGCAGCCCCTCGCCGATGCGCGAACCGAGCACCACCACCGTGTCGCCCTCCATCACCTGCACCGAGCCCATCGGGACCGCGAGCACGCTCGTGCCGCTCACTCCCAGCAGTTCGGCATCGGCGGTCATCTCGGCGCGGAGCAGCCGCTGACCCTCGCCACGGATGGCCGCCCACACCTCGATCGCGCGCGAGAGCGAATCCACCACCGGCGCGACGCGCGCCACACGCGCCTCGAACGTGCGGCCCGCGTACGCGGGCACCGTGAAGTTCACGGCGACGCCCAGCGCGATGCTCGCGACGGCTTCCTCGGGGAGCCGCAGCACGACGCCGAGCATCCCCTCGCGCGCGATCGTCACGAGCGGCTGGCCCACCAGCACCACCTGTCCCGGCTGCGACTCGCGCCCGGTGACCACGCCGTCGAACGGCGCGCGGATGAGCGCGGCGTGCTCCTCCACGCCCTCCGGCGTGCCCGTGCCGACGAGGTGCTCGACGAACGCCAGGGCCCGGTCGAGCTCGGCGTGCGCGGCCTCGCGCGCCGCGTCCGCCGCGGCGCGGGACGCGCGGGCTCGCTCGACCTCGCCCTGCGAGACCGCCTTCGCCGCGAGCAGCCGTTCGGCGCGCGCCGCGGCGGCATCGGCCATCGCCGCGGTGGAGTCGGCAGAGACCGCATTGGCGCGCGCCGCCGAGAGCTGCTGGCGCGCATCCATGACTTCGTGCGAGTGGATCACGGCGACGATGTCGCCCTCCTTCACGCGATCGCCGGGGAAGACCTTCACCTCGAGGATGCGCCCCTCGACGATGCTGCCGAGCGGCTGCGTGGAGGCCGGATCGAGGCTCACGCGCGCCGGGACCTTCCACGCGTCGCGCCATGGCGCCTCGCGCACCGCGACGAGCTCGAACTGCCCGATCGCGACGGCGTCGGCGGACAGCAGCGCGGTGTCGGCGACGGCCGCGGCGGCGGGCTCGGGCGCGGCGGCGCCTCCGCAGGCGAGCGTGCCGAGGATGAGCACGGAGAGGACGGCGCGGCGCGGGACGAAGTCGGTCACGGGATCTCCACGGCGGGCGCGCCGACGGCGCGCCGCAGGTCAAGTCGGGCGAGGGCGCGGTCGAGCGTGCCGCGCACGTAGGACGCGCGCGCATCGGCGGCGGCGCGGAAGGCATCGAGCAGTTCCACCAGCGAGGCGGCACCTTCGCGGTAGGCGGCCTCGGCCGCGCCGGCGACCACGCCCGCCTGCGCGACGAAGGTCCCGTCGAACCCGGCCGCGCCGGCGTCGATGGCGTCGGCGGCCTCGAGGGCCGCGCGCACCTCGGTCGAGACACGCAGCTCCGTCGCGCGCCGTTCGGCGGACGCGGTGAGGAGCTCGCCGGCGGTCCGCTCACGGTTCCCGCCGTTCAGGTTGAGCAACGGCGGCGTGAGCACGACGCCGAACTGCGCCGTCGCGTAGCCGCCGGTGCCCTTGTAGCCGCCGCTGAGTCCCACGTCGGGGATCGCTCCGCGCGACTCCGCGGCGCGGCGGCGCTCGGCAGCGCGTTCGGTCGCGCGTGCCACGGTGAGGTCCGGTCGCTGGCGGTCCGCCGCGGCGAGCGCGGCCTCGAGCATGGGGAGCTCGTCGAACACCAGCAGCGGCTCGGCGATGGTCACGCGCGACGGATCGCGCTCTCCGATGCTCGCGGCGAGCTGGGCGCGCGCCGTCGCGGCCGCGGCCGCCGCCTGTCCGGCGGCGAGCCGGGCGCGCTGCGCCTCCATCCGCATGCGGAACGCGGCCGCCTCGGAGACGTCGCCCTCCGCGGCACGGAGGGAGTCGAGCCGCGCGACGCGATCGGTGAGCTCCGATTGCTCGCGCGCGACCTCGGCGAGATGCGTCGCCGCCCAGTAGTGCCACCACGCGCGTGCGGTGGCGTACTCCGCGGTCCGCATGAGCAAGAGCGAGTCGGCCGCGGCACGTTCACGCGAGGCGCCGAGCGCGGACCGCAGTGCGAAGCGCCGGCCGGTCACGTCGACGGGGACGGTGAGCGTCGCGAAGTCGTCGAACGGGAGCGGCGCGCCCTGGTTCTCGCGCCGGAGCTCGAGCGTGGGATTGGCCCACTGCGCCTCCGTGCGCGCACGGCCGACGATCTCGGCGCGACGGCCGGCCGCCGCCTGCGCGGCGGGACCGGTGGTGGTGGCGGCGCGAACCGCGTCCGCGAGCGAGAGCCGCGTCGTCGCCGGCGTCTGGGCGCGCGCGACGGATGGCTGGAGCATCAGCATGGCCGCGAGCGCCGCGACGGCATGGCGCCTGGCCGCCGTGGCGATGCGCGATGGGTGCTCTGGAGGTCGTGTCATCGCCCGGCAGTCTAGGCCGCCTGCATGAACCCACGATGAACGCGCTCGACCGGCCTCAGCCGAAGCGGACCACCACGCGCGTGCCGGTGCCGACGTCCGGGTCGAACGTGATCGTCGCCCGGTGCCGCGACGCGATGGCCTGGGCGATCGCGAGGCCGAGGCCGCTGCCGTCGGGCACCGCCTTCCGCGCCTCGACGCCGCGGAAGAAGCGCTCGAAGAGTCGGGCCCGCTCCTCCGCGGGGATCCCGATGCCGGCGTCACGCACCTCGAGCTCGGCCCCCTGCGGCGTGACGCGAGCCGCGAGGTGCACCACCCCACAGGCGTGCGAATAGCGGAGCGCGTTGTCGACGAGGATCCCGAGCAGCCGTTGCAGCGCCGCGGCGTTCCCCTGCACCGGCACCTCCTCGGGCACCTCGACCTCGATGCGCATGCTGCGGCGCGCCGCCACCGCGCCGAACGCCCGGGCCGCGTCCGCGACGAGGTCATCGAGGTACACCGTCTCGTGCGGCGCGCCGGTGCCGGACGCCTCGGTGCGCGCCAGCTCGAGCAGCTCGTCGACCAGGTGGGACATCATCTCCAGCTCGTGCTGCGTCTGCTGGAGCGCCGTGCGGTCCCCCGACGGCACGTCGCTCCGCGACAGCGCGAGCTCGCCGACGCCGCGCGCGCGCGCGATCGGGGTGCGGAGCTCGTGGGCCGCGTCGGCGAGGAATCGCCGCTGCCGCGCGAACGCGCCATCGAGGCGATCGAGCAGTGCGTTGAAGCGCAGGCCCAGTCGTCCGAGCTCGTCCGCCGGGTCAGCGACCGGCAGCCGTCCGCCCGCGCCGGCCGTGATCCGGTCGGCGGCGTCGGCCATCCGCGCCACCGGCTGCAGGGTGCGGCCCGTCAGCACCCAGCCGACGACGAACGCGAGGGCGAACGCGAGCGGGATCGCGAGCAGCGCCGCGCGATCCACGGCACGCAGCTGCCGCACGAGCGACGCGGTGGAGGCCGTGACGCGCACACGCCACCGCGGCGCGAGCGAGGGGCTGAGCGCCGCGTCGACCACACGCGTGGGTTCGGCGAGCGTGACCGGGTCGGCGGTGCGCGTGCCGCCGGGCACCTCGAACACGCGGCCATCGGGTCGCACGAACTCCAGCCGCCGATCCGGGATGATCAACTCGCCGGCGATGTGCGCCAGCGTGGCGTCGATCTGCCGGTACTCGGCGATCTCCACCCGGAAGAACCCTTGCACCAGTCCGAGCGACGACGCGAGGGACTGCTTGAACTCGGCCTCGAGCGCGGAGCGCACCACCGTGCGCGCCACGAACGTGCCGGCGAGCAGGAGCAGGAGGATGGAGCCCGCGTACCACAGTGTGAGCCGCAGGCGGATGGAGCGGCCGCGCGCGGTCATGCGGAGGGGCCCGGCGCCGAGAGCCGGTACCCGGCCCCGCGCACCGTCTCGAGCATCGGCGCCTCGCCGGGCGCGTCGATCTTCCGCCGCAGTCGGCCGATGTAGACATCGATGACGTTGCTCAGCGGATCGTAGTTCTGGTCCCACGCGTGCTCGCTGATGTGCTCGCGCGTGAGCACGGTCCCGGGATGGCGGAGCAGGACCTCGAGCACCGCGAACTCCTTCGTGGTGAGCGCGATGCCCCTCGCCCCGCGTGTCGCGGTCCGCGCCGCGGTGTCGAGCGCCAGCTCGCCCACACGCAGCACCGCCGGCAGCGACTCCGCCGGACGGCGCAGCAGCGCGCGGAGCCGAGCGACCAGTTCGCCCAGTGCGTAGGGTTTGACGATATAATCGTCGGCACCGGTGTCGAGGCCGGCGATGCGGTCCTCGACGGCGTCGCGCGCGGTGGCCATGAGGATCCGGAGCGGTTGCTTGCGCGCACGGAGCCGTCGGCAGACCTCGAGCCCGTCGAGGTCGGGTAGCCCGAGGTCGAGCACGGCCGCATCATATGGATTGATGTTCGCTTCACGCAGCGCGGTCGCGCCGTCCGGCGCGACGTCCACGGCGAAGCCGGCGTTGCGCAGGAACTGGGCGGCGGTGTCCGCCATCCGCGGGTCGTCTTCGACGAGGAGCAGGCGCATCAAGTGGCGAATCTAGCGCGCGCAGGTGAACCGGGGATGAACGGCTCGCTCGTCCTCCCGCCGAAGGTCGCGCTCGTCCTCGGCGGCGGCGGCCTCAAGGGCTTCGCCCACATCGGCGTGCTGCGCGCCTTCGAGGAGCGCGGCATCAAGCCGACGGTCGTCGCGGGCACCAGCATCGGGTCGCTCATCGCCGCCGCCTACGTGGGCGGCATGCCGATCGACGAGATGGAGCGCCGGGCGCTCGACCTCCGGAAGACCGACCTGTTCCGGATCGACCACATCTCCATGGTCACCAAGCGGATGCTCGCGCCGGCGCTCTACCTCGGCAAGCCGCTCGAGAAGCTCGTGCGCGACATCGTCCCCAGCGGGACGTTCCACGACCTCCCGCGCACGTTGCTCGTGAACACCGTCGACCTCGAAGCCGCGTCGCAGGTGCTGTGGGGACTGCCCGGACTCCGCGACGTGCCGGTGTGGGAGGCGGTCTACGCCTCGTGCGCGCTCCCCGGCTTCTTCCCGCCCGGCGTGCTCGGCGGCCGCACCTGCGCCGACGGCGGCATCTCCGACAACGTGCCCGCTCTCGCGTCCTCCCACGGCATGGACGCCGTCATCGCGGTGGACGTGGGCAGCACCAACATCGCGCGCGCGCGCCGCATCAAGGAGAAGGGGTTCGCCGCGATCTACATGCGGTCGGCGCAGATCATGATGAAGTCGCTCCAGTCGCAGCAGCTCTCCAAGTGGCAGGGGCCGCCGCTGCTCCTCGTGCGCCCGGCGGTCTGGCAGTTCAACATGTTCTCGTTCGCGCACGTCCGGCGGATGATCGACCTGGGCTACGAGGCGGCGGTCGATGCGCTCGACCGGGCTGGCGCGTCCCTCATGCTCGGCGGCGTCTGGCCCCGCCGGATGGTCGACCTCCGGGTCGACAAGGCCGCCTGCACCGGCTGTGCGCTCTGCGTGACGCTCGCGCCGCGCTCCATGATCATGGACCAGTCGGGGAAGGCCGAGGTGCTCGTGAGCCCGGTCGAGTGGTCGCGGGCCGACGGCGATTTCGTCCACCAGTGTCCGACGAACGCCATCCATGTCGACGCGATGGACGGCTTCAGTCGCCGCGAGACGATGGAAATGCCCATCCTCGAGGATGCCGACTAGATTGCACCGCAGTACCCAACCCCCTGAGCCATGGCTTCGCACAACAGCTTCCGCAGCCGCGACACCCTGACCGTCGACGGGCAGTCGTACGTCTACTACCGCCTCGACGCCCTGTCGGGCCTCGCCGGCAACACCGTCGCCCGCCTCCCGTTCTCGCTCCGCGTCCTCCTCGAGAACCTCCTCCGCAACGAGGACGGCGGCTTCGTGAAGCCCGCCGACATCGAGGCGCTGGCGCGCTGGGACGTGAAGCGGCCGGTCGACAAGGAGATCGCGTTCCGCACGGCGCGCGTGTTGCTCCAGGACTTCACCGGCGTCCCGTGCGTCGTCGACCTCGCCGCGATGCGCGACGCGCTAGCGGCGCTCGGCGGCGACCCCACGCGGATCAACCCGCTCCAGCCGGTCGATCTCGTCATCGACCATTCGGTCCAGGTGGACGAGTACGGCGTCGCGGCGGCGGAGCTGCTCAACACGCAGCTCGAGTACGAGCGGAACGGCGAGCGGTATCAGTTCCTGCGCTGGGGCGGCACGGCGCTCCGCAACTTCCGCGTGGTGCCGCCCGGCACCGGCATCTGCCACCAGGTGAACCTCGAGTACCTCGGGCAGGTCGCGTTCGTCGGCGACGAGGACGGCAAGAAGTCGGTCTACTGCGACTCGCTCGTCGGCACGGACTCGCACACCACCATGATCAACGGCCTCGGCGTGCTCGGCTGGGGCGTGGGCGGGATCGAGGCCGAGGCCGCGATGCT
>CAYXGS010000046.1:0-22804 GCA_964464585.1 uncultured Gemmatimonas sp.
CCCCCCCCCCCCCCCCCCCCCCCCCCCCCCCCCCCCCCCCCCCCCCACGGGGCGGCCCAGGATTCGCTTCTTCCGCCTTGAGTCGGGCTCCCTGCCCCGTTATCCTTCTCGGCTCGCGGGCGCGTAGCTCAGCTGGTTAGAGCGCTGCTTTCACACAGCAGAGGTCGGGGGTTCGAGCCCCTCCGCGCCCATCGTGAATCAACGACGGCTGATCGCCTGAAACGGGGCGTGGGAGCGATTCGACACGCTCCGTTGACTGCTTGTGAGACGAGAGTCATCTTCCCAAGTCTCATGAGCCGCCTCCTCCAATTCGTTGTCTTCTCGCGCCGCGTCGCGACTGGACTGCTGCTCCTCGTCGTCGCGACCCCGGTTGAAGGCCAACGTCCGACGCAGGCGCAGGTAGAGGCGGCGCTCCAGCGCCCCGGCGCGGCTGCGATGGTCCGCGAGCGGCTTCGTGGCTCCGGCCTGACACCTGAGCAGATCCGCGCGCGACTCTCCGCCAGCGGATTCAACGCTGGCCTCCTTGACGCCTACATCGCAACGGACGGAGCGCCCGATGCGGTGCTCGAGGCACCGAGCAACGAGCAGGAGGAGGCGATCCGCGTGCTCGGGATCCCCGAGCTCGATGCGCCGACCGCCCCCCTCGCGCTCGGCGCGATCCCGAATACCGAGGTCCTGCCGTCCGGGATCTTCGGGGTCGACGTGTTCCGCCGGAACACCACGCAGTTCCTGCCGCTCCTCTCGGGCCCTGCCCCGCCGGACTACCGGCTCGGCCCCGGTGACGCGCTCGTCCTCATCCTCACCGGCGACGTGGAAGCGGCGCACCAGCTGCCGATCACACGCGAAGGATTCGTCCTGATCCCGCAGGTCGGGCAGGTGTACCTCGCGAACCTCACGATGGAGCAGGCGCGGAGCACGCTGTTCGATCGGCTCGGGCGCGTCTACTCCGGCGTGCGGCGCGGCGGCGCGGCGACGACGCACTTCGAGCTCTCGGTCGCGAGTGTCCGCGCGGTCCAGGTCTTCGTGATCGGCGAAGTGAACCAGCCGGGCGCGTATCAGGTCAGCGCGCTCGGCACGGCGCTCACGGCGCTCTACACCGCCGGCGGCGTCACCGAGATGGCGAACCTCCGCAACGTCGGCATCCGCCGCAGCGGCCGGACGGTCGCGACGTTCGACCTCTACGACTACTTGCTGCGCGGCGACACGCGTTCGGACATCCGGCTGGAGAACGGCGACGTGATCTACGTCGGGATCCGCGAGCGCCGGGTGCAGGTCCAGGGTGCCGTGCGGCGCGCTGCCTGGTACGACGTCGGTCCTGCGGAGTCGCTGCGCGACCTGCTCGCCGCGGCCGGCGGGATCCGGGCGGACGGGTCACTGTCACGCATCACGATCGATCGCGTCCTCCCGGCGAACCAGCGGTCGCCGGGCGGTCCGCAGCGGGTCGTGATCGACGTGCCGGTGACCCCGAGCGACTCGCTCCTCGTCCCCGCGATCCCGCTCGAGGACGACGACAAGGTGACCGTCCTCGCGGTCGATGCCGAGGCGTCGAGCTTCGTCACCATCGAAGGGAACGTGTATCTCCCCGGGCGCGTCGGATTCGCCCCCGGAATGCGCCTCTCACAGCTCCTTCGGCGGGCGGGCGGTGGCCGGCGTGCGACGTACGCTGGACGAGCGCACATCGCGCGACTGAATCCCGAGGACCAGACGCGCCGCCTCATCTCGGTGGAGCTGCCGGCCGACAGCACCGCCCCGTGGGTCGATGATCCGGTGCTGCAGAACGAGGACGTGGTGACGATCTACGGGCTCCTGAAGCAGCGCCCGGATCGCGAGGTCGTCATCAGCGGTGCCGTGAACACGCCGCGACGGATCCCGTTCGTCGAAGGCATGACCGTGCGTGACCTCGTGCTCGCGGCGGACGGACTCGCGCCGGGGGCTTGGCTCGACAGCATCGAGATCGCGCGGCTGCCGTCGCCCCGCACACCGGGCGCGCTCGCGATGACGATCCGCGTGCCGATCGACTCCACCTACCTGTTCGATCGCGACACGCTCGGTCGATACATCGGTCCGCCGGGCGGCCAGTTCCGTCGCACGGGCGCGGCGGACTTCGCGCTCGAACCGTGGGACAACGTCGTCGTCTTCCGGCAGCCGGAGTGGGAGCTTCAGCGGACGGTCAGCATCTTCGGGCAGGTCCGCTTTCCCGGACGGTACGCCCTGAAGTCGCGCACGCAGCGGGTCTCGGAGCTCCTGGCGCATGCGGGCGGCCTCGCCCCCTCGGCCTATCCGCTCGCCACGGAGTTCTGGCGGCACGCCGGCTCGCGAGGTCGCGTCGGCTTCGACCTCATGGCGGCGACGCGGAATCCGCAGTCGCCGAGCAATCTGATCCTCATGGCGGGCGACTCGATCTTCGTCCCCGAGTACGTCCCACTCGTGCAGGTCGGGGGCGCCGTGCACGCGCCGGCGGCGGTGCTCTTCATCGCGGGACGCAAGCTTGACGACTACATCGACGCCGCGGGCGGCCTCAGTCGCGATGCCGATGTGAAGCGGGCGTACGTGATCCAGCCGAGCGGGGCGATCGAGAGCGTGCGGCGCCGCGCGTTCCTTCCGGACCGTCACCCGGTCCCGCTCGCCGGTGCCGTCGTCGTCGTGCCGTCGAAGGACCCGGCGGACCGGAAGGACTACGTCTCGCTGATGAGTTCGATCGCCCAGATCGTCGCGGCGGTCGTGACCGTCGTCATCGTCGCGACGAAATAGAACAGCTACGGCGCGGCGACCCGCCGGTAGGACTCGAGCGTTCGGGCCGCCACCGCCCGCACGTCGAACTCGCGCTCCGCGAGCCGGCGCGCCGCGCTGCCGAACGAACGGCGCCGCTCCGGGTCGTCGATGAGGCCCCGGAGCGCGCTGGTCAGCGCGTCAACGTCGCCCGGCGGGACGAGGAGGCCGGTCTCACCCGGTCGCACGGCGTCGCGGCATCCGGGCCAATCCGTCGTGACGACCGCGCGGCCCGAAGCGGCCGCCTCGAGCAGCACCTTGGGCACGCCCTCGCCGTAGCGACTCGGAAGGCAGACGATGCTCGACTCCGCCATCACCACCGGCATGTCGCTTCGCCGCCCCCAATGCTCCACCACGCCCTCGGCGACCCACGCGGCCACCTGCTTCGCCGTGAGCGAGCCCGGATTGTCCTCATCCGGCTCGCCTGCCAGCACGAAGCTCGCATCGACGCCGGCGCCACGCAGCGCACGCGCCGCCTCGACGAAATCGCCGACGCCCTTCTCCCAGAGCAGACGCCCGGCGAAGAGGACGATCGGCGTCCCGGTGCCTTCGGGCCGCGCCGTGAAGTCGGCGAGATCGACGCCGGCTCCTCGGATCAGCAGCACGTCCGCCGCATCAGCGATCCCGTTCCGCTCCAGTGTCTCCCGATCGACATCGTTCTGCACGATGACCACGCTCGCCGGGCGCCGGAGGAGGAACCGGAGGGCCGGGATCATCGCAAGACGGATGAGCCGTGCGCGCAGGCGCGTCGAAGAGAAGGTGTATCCGAGCCCGGCGACCGCGTTGACGACACCCAACGGGCGCAGGCCCAGCGCGGCGAGCGAGCCGAACACGACCGGCTTGAGCGCCACGTGATGGACCACTGTGGGTCGCAGGCGCCGGTAGAGGCGGCGCAGTTCGAGAAGCGCCCCCAGCTCATGCAGGGGCGATCGCGCACGGCGACGCAGCCGGATGGGCTCCAGCTGGAACCCTTCCTTCCGCAGCAAAGCCTCGTGATCACCGAAGCGCGCTGCGATGATGACCCGATACCCCGCATCGCGCGCTGCGCGCGCGAGGGGCAACCGGTGCGTGACGAAATACCAGTCCTCCGTCACGACGAACAGGAGGACGGGTGCGCCCGGGTCACTCACGCTATGCCGGCGGCCACGGCGTTCCCGGTCCGCACGAGTCCAGTTCCGTGTTCGAGACCGAGGGGAGCGGCATCGGGGCGCGCGTCCAGGCGAAGCGGCAGACGGCGCGCGGCGCGAGGGCGGTCGCGATCGGCGCGGCGTAGAGATACGCGGAGTAGCGCTCGGTGGGCCCGGTCGCGAACACGTAGAGGCTCCCATAGGTCTTCGGGAACTTCGGCGTGATCATCGGGAACCGGCCAAGCGGGACGAGGATCCGCGTCACGAGATCCCCGTCGCGCCGGAACTCCGCCGCCTCGACACGCCGCGCCAGGTTGTGCTTGACGTGGCCCTCCTGCCCCTCGGTCCGGTAGTCGAGCTGCGACGTTCGCACTCGGCCAGGACCCCAGAGACCGCCGAAACCGACCTCATGCTCGATGTCCGGATACGCGAAGTGCATTCGGCGTTCGAGCACGACCTCGGAGAAGTAGCCGCTCTCGCCGGCGCGGAGCCAGATGGTGCGGACGAAGGGATACGGTTGCGCGACATACCACGACGGGAAGCCGAGGCTCTGCGGCGTGAACCTGTGGTCGTCGAACCGCATCTGCACGACCACGGCCGCGGAGTCGATGCGCAGGATCTCGATTGCCGTCGGCTGCGTGTGCACCGGAGAGGCGGGATAGACCCAGTCGCCGACGCAACGGGCCGTCATGGGATACCACGCGGAGCCGACCCGGAGATCGGACTCGAACGCGGCCTTCTCGCACAGGTCGGGACGCCAGGTGAGCCGCAGTATCCCATTGCCGAGCACGATGCGGCTCGCGCCGACCACCGGCCCCGGCGTGAGGCGCCGTGCCCCGTCCACCTCCAGCGTCACGCGGGCGACGCCGACGACCGGCGGCACGGCCGGATCGCGTGGTATGGCGTCCTGAGCCCCAAGGGACGGTGCGCACAGCACGGCGATGATGGCCGCGGCCGCCGTGCACCCCCTCGCGATCCGCGCCGCCGTCACGGCTGACTGGGAAGCATCTCGAAGCATACTCACGGCGGCGAGGCTTGTCATGTCGCTGGCGCGCGACCGAGGCTCGCGGTGTCGGCGCGCGCCACGGGACGCAGATGACAGCACCAGTAGAGCGCGAGGGCGAGCGCGATGAAGTCCATCCCGAAGCTGAAGTCGAACGAGCCCGAGTTGACCGGGAGCGCGATCATGAACGTCACGATGACGAACACCACCGCGGCCTCCGCGGTGCGGGCGGAGCGGCTCCAGAAGTGCTGCACCACCGCCATCTGCAGCCCGAAGACGAGTCCCCACGCGATCGGACCGGCCCCGCGGAAGTCGAGCCACATCTGCCCCATCATCCCCGGCGGCACGTCCTGGTGGAACTCGCCGATGAACGCCCGCGTGCTCACGCGCACCATCCGGTCGGGCCAGTCGATCTCGAATCCGAGGAACCCCTCCGGCACGCGCTGCGCGATCGACAGCAGGTGGTCCACGCCCCAGCGCGGCGGCAGGTCGATGAGGGCCAGCGTCCCGACGGACTCGACGACGGTCGTCCCGATGTCGGAGGCGGCGCGCAGCAGGGCGTTGATCCAGCTCTCGTAGACGCCGAGCGCGCGCTCGACGGTGCCGCCGTAGGCGATGGTCGAGAGCAGGTCCTTGCCGAACGCGACCCAGAAGACCACGGGGCCGATCAACGCGACGATCCAGCCGATGCGCCAACGCCCGGTGCGCAGCACCGAGGCGAGGTAGGCCATGAGCAGGGGCAGGAAGATCGCGCGTCGCGAGACTCCCATCAGCGCGAAACCGAGGACCAGGGCGAGGGACGCCCACCAGTGCAGGCTGAGGCCGCGACGCTTCGCGGCCGCCACCAGCGGGATCACGGCGAGCCACGCCCACGCCTGCGTGAGCACGAATGCATTCGACGTGAAGATCGTGCGGCCGCCCGGCAGGTCGTCCGACCGGAGCAGGATCAGGTTGGCGTACCGCATGAGGAAGGTGTCGCCGAGGAGCAGGAACGACGCCGTCGTGAACGAGGCGCCAAACAGCAGGAGCGGCAGCAGCCGGCGCCAGTGCACCACCATCTCGAAGCGTTCGCCCGTGGCCGTCCCGACGATCGGCCGCAGGAGCAGTCCGCCCACAGCGCAGCCGACGTAGAAGACGATGACGAACGCCGCCGTCAGGGCGAAGACCACCCCGAAGATCGTCGGGTCGGCGGCGCGGTAGATGTTGTCGATGAATGCGATCCCCGTCGCGTTTGCTCGGTCGACGAACGGCAGCGTGCCGCATATGGCCACGCTCGCGACGCAGGTCTGCAGCGTGAAGATCACCATGAACACCGTGATCGCATCCGGCCCGCCGGTCCGGATGCGACGGCGCTCCCCGAGGACGATCGCCACGATGAGTCCGAGATAGGCCGCACCGACGGCGAGGAACGCGGGACCGTGCGGATCGTTCATCGTGCACCCGCGCGCAGGAACAGCAGCAGGTTCGCGGCGTACATCGCCGCGTACGAGAGCATGAGCCCAGCGACACCGAGTCGGGGCAGCAACGCGAGGCTGACCGCGACCTTCACCGCCAGCCCGAGGATGCCGCTCGCGAGGATCGTGCGAAAGTGTCGCTGGCTCGCGTGCATGCTCATGAGCACGAGCGACGCGCAGTAGAACGGCACTTGCACGAGGCTGTACCGCAGTACGCCCGCGACCGCGTCGGTGTCCGCGGCATCGAAAGTCCCGCGCTGGAAGAGCAATCGGACGGCCAGGGGTGCGAGCAGCCAACCGATCGCGGCCACGCCGACTCCGGCGAGCCCGATCGCGCGGCTCCAGCGAAGGGCGAGCGGGCGGAGCCGAGCGCCGGCGGCTTCGGTGTCGCTGAACACTGGAAGCGTGGCGCGTGTGACGGCGGTGGCGACGAGAGTCAGCACCAGGGAGAGGATACGGCCGGAGAAGCCGAGGGCGCTGATCGCGCCCTCCTCGAGGCGCGCCGCGAGCAACTGGTCGACGATCGCCGTGAAGCTGATGACGACCTGCCCGATGACCATCACCCCGAAGCCGCGCCGGAAACTCGCCCAATGCGGAGAGCGGAGCGAGAAGCGGGGCAAGGCCCCGCGGCCGCGCTGCGGCTGCATCGCCGCGGAACTCGCCAGCTGGACCAGCGCTCCGCCGAGCGTGCCCCAGAGCAGGGCCTCGACCGACCCGCTGATCGCGAGCGCAACGAGGATGCCGAGCGCGGGGACGCCCTCGAGCAGCGAGTTCGCGTGCCCGCCGGCGCTCATGATCCAGGTCGAATAGAGCGTGACGACGAGGCCGAGCAGCGTGTACCAGGCCAGGCCGGGGGCAATGGCGGCGGCGATCGCCGCGGTCTCGGGCGGCAAGTCGACCCAGGCGCTGGTGACGATGCGGGGGAGGAGCAGCATCCCGACGAGCGCGAGCGACGCACCGACGATGAGCGTGGCCGCCAGCATCTCGCGCCGGAACCCCGCCAGTCCGTCAGGGCGATCAGCGCGGATCTTCGCCTCGAGCGGGATCAGGATCGTCGCGAGCAGGCTGAACGCGACGGCGACGGGCCAGTTCACGAAGCTGAAGGCGAAGAGATAGGCGTCGACCTCGGCGCTGATCCCGAAGCGCCACGCGACCATCATCTCCTTGGCGGCGCCCGCGAGCTTGCCTGCGAACGCGAAGACGCTCACGAGGACCAAGCCGCGCGCGATCGCGCGATGCTCCTGTCGAGCGCCCCGCCAGCGGGCCCCGAGCCATCGGTCGAAGCGGTTCACGCCGTCGTCCGCGAACCCAAGCTGCGCCGGCGCACCCTCAGCCGAGCAGCCGGCGCAGCGCTCGGGGGAGACTCTCGTCCAGCAGCCGGACGAACTCTCGCGTCGCGTCATCGGTGGACTCGCGGGCGCGAGCTGCGCCATGCCGTATGAGCACCAGCAGCACGCCGAGCAGGACGCCGCCGAAGACGCCGAGGGCCGCCTTGAGGACCGTGCGCCGCGACATGCCGAGGACCGGCAGGCGCGGCTCCTCGACGATCGTGATCACCGGCGTATCGCGCACCTCGCGGATGCGCGCCTCGTCGAGAGCCTTCACGAGCGAGGTATAGAGCTGCTCGTGCAGCGTGACCTCGCGCTGGAGCCGGTCGCGCCGGAAGGTCAGCTCTGGCGAGTTGGTCACGGCGCGGTTCTGCTGCAGGAAAGCCTGCAGGCGCTCCTCGGCGTTGCGCAGCGTCGTCTGCTCGAGGGCCGCGCGCGACTCGATGAACTCCCGCTCGGCGGTCGCCTTGGCCTGCAGCTTCTCGACATTGAACCGGTGCACGCTGGCGACGAGGCGCTCCGCGATGACCTGCGAGACACTCGGCCACCGCGTGCGCACGGACACCTCGACCGCCCCGAGCGTCTTGTTCTCGGTGATGCTCACGACGCTGCGGAGCGCATCGATCGTGAGCGCCTCCGCGCGCGCGGGGTCATCCTCGGAGACCTTCAGCAGCGCAGTCAGCGTCGTCCGCCGGCCGCCCTCCTCCACCACGGTGACCGACTCCGCGACCACGGACGCGCGCAGCGCCGGCGTGCCGAGAAGGCGCGCGTAGACGCCCGCACCCCATCCGCCGCCGGTGGGGATCGGCACGTCGACGCCGAACTGGCTCGCGGCGAGCGCGAGCCCGGACAGCGACTCCTCTGACGACTGCGGGAGGAACATCGCCCGCGACTCGTACAGTCGCCGACCCGTGAGCCCACTGATCCCGCCGAGCAGGCCGCCCGCGAGGCCCGCGAGGACGAGCGTCCGCCTCGACTGGAGCAGCAGGTTGGTGAATCGGAGCAGTGCGCCCTCGTCTGGAACGTAGGCGGGGTCAGTCGTCCCCCGGTGGCCGTTCATTCGATCCTCGGGAATTGCGATTCGCGCGGCGCCCGCCGCGGGCCTGCGGTCGTGATGGACGGATCCGGCGCCCCCTCGCGTGCCGGGAGCAATGTACTGCTCGTGCGTGCCGGTGGACACCCGCGGCCAGGTCGGCGCGTCCTCGGCGGCGGCGCTCCTCGTCCGGGACGGACGACGATTACTTTTCAGCTTCGCCTCCTCCACCACCACAGCGCCGCCTCTCGACGACCGCCGCGGCGCTCGCTACGGGACCTGCCCCGCAATGGATAGCATCCTCGTCACCGGCGCTGCCGGGTTCATCGGCATGCATGTCGTTGAGCGGCTCCTCGCGCGAGGCGAGCGGGTCCTCGGCCTCGACAACGTCAACGACTACTACGACCCGGCACTCAAGCGCGCCCGGCTGGCGCGTCTCGCCGCCGACCCGGCCTTCCACTTCGTCGAGGGCGACGTGGCTGACCGGGCGCTCCTCGCCGGGCTATTCTCGAGCGAGCAGCCGCGGCGCGTCGTGCACCTCGCTGCGCAGGCCGGCGTGCGCTACTCCATCGATAACCCGGCGGCGTACGTCGACAGCAACCTCGTGGGGTTCGGCAACATCCTCGAGGGCTGCCGGGCGGCGTCGACAGCGCACCTGGTGTACGCCTCGAGCAGCTCCGTGTATGGCGCCAATCGCAAGGTGCCGTTCGCGGTCGGCGACCCCGTCGACCACCCCGTGAGCCTCTATGCCGCGACCAAGAAGTCGAACGAGTTGATGGCGCACGTCTACGCGCACCTGTTCGGCCTCCCGCTGACGGGCCTTCGCTTCTTCACGGTCTATGGCCCGTGGGGTCGGCCGGACATGGCGTACTACTCCTTCACACGCGCCATCCTCGCCGGCACGCCGATCCCGGTGTTCAACGACGGCAAGCTCTCACGCGACTTCACCTATGTGGACGACATCGTCGAGGGGATCCTGCGGGTGCTCGATCGGCCACCGCCGCCCGGCGATGGCGCCCCCGCGCGCCTTTACAACATCGGCAACAGCAGCCCCGTGCCGCTCCTGGAGTTCATCCGCACGCTTGAGTCGGTGCTCGGCGTGAGCGCGCGCATCGAGATGAAGCCGATGCAACCGGGCGACGTGCTCACGACCTACGCGGACGTGAGCGACCTCCAGCGCGACACCGGCTTCCAGCCGTCGACGCCGCTGGCGGTCGGGCTCGAGCGATTCGCGAGCTGGTACCGCGAGTACCACGGCGTCGCAGCGCGTGCCTGAGCAGCCGACCGAGGCGGGGCGCCGTCGCCGCGTCCTGCTCTGCATCTCATCGTTGGAAGGAGGGGGAGCGGAGCGCGTGATGTCGACGCTCGCCAACCAGTTCGCGGCCCGCGGCATCGCCGTCGCAGTCGTGACCTTCCTGCGAGCGAGCCCGCGCGACTATCATCTGGCGGCGGAGGTCGAGCGGTTCACGCTCGACATCGGCATCGGCGAGCCGCGGATCGTCGCGTCCCTCTGGCGGAACGCACGACGGATCGCGCGCCTGCGCGCCCTGTTGGAGCAGTGGCGCCCCGACGTGACGGTCGCGTTCATGGAGTCGCCGAACGTCGCGTCGATCATCGCGTCACGACTCACCGGACGCGCGGTCGTCGTGTCGGAGCGCGTCGATCCCCGCACCTACACGCTGGCGCAGCCCTGGCGCACGCTCCGGCGGATGACCTATCCATCGGCGGACCTCGTGGTGCTGCAGACCGACGGCGTCGCCGCCGGGTGGGCCCGCACCTTCCTCGCGGAGGATCGCGTCGCCGTCCTCCCCAATCCGCTGAGTGTCGCCGTCGCCGCGCAGCCGCTCCCGCTCGACGCGCGCGAGGCGGTGGTGCTGGCCGCAGGCCGCCTGAGCGCGCAGAAGGGCTTCGACATCCTCGTGCAGGCCTTCGCCCGCGTCATGCCGGCCGTGCCGGGAATGCAGTTGCACATCGCCGGCGAAGGACCGGAGCGGGAGCAACTCCAGGCACAGATCGACTCGCTCGGCCTCCACGGACGCGTGCGCCTGCTTGGCCGGGTCGACGACGTGACCGAGCGGATGGCGCGCGCGCGCGCGTTCGTGATGTCGTCCCGCTTCGAGGGATTCCCCAACGCGCTGCTCGAGGCGCTGGCCCAGGGCACCCCCGTCGCGAGCACGGATTGCCGATCGGGACCGCGCGAGATCCTCGGTGATTCGCTCGCGGGCGCCCTCTCCCCGGTCGACGACCCCGATGCGCTCGCCGCGGCGCTCCTCGACGTGCTCACCCCCGCGCGATTCGACGAGCGCGCACGCGCGGCGCTCACCGTCGCCTCTCGCTATGACGGACCGACCGTCGCGGGGCGCTGGCTCGATGCGCTCGATCGCGCAGTCGCGCGGCGGTCGGGCCCCGCGTCGCTGCATCGCTGAGCCTACTCGGTCGCGGCCGCCACGCCCGGCGAGCGCACGACGACCGCGCGGCGGGGATGGAAGGTGGTCCCGATCGGGGCGGCCCCTCGTTCGCGCGGCACGACGCAATCGACCCAGCCCTCTGGGTACCGCCCCGGCAAGGGGTGCGCCGCGAAGTCGAACGGCTGCTGCGCGTCGGTGATCGTGGCGAGTTCGCGCGCGGGAATCGAGGCGAGTGGATACCGGAACGCTCCGAAGCTCTCGCGCACGATCGGGATCCGGGCCGGATCGTACCCCAGCAGGCGCGCCCCGACCCAGTCAGCCGCGGGCGCCTCGTCGGCGCCGAGCACGAGTCCCAGCTCGAACGGTTCTGACGCGAGCGGCCCGTCTCCCTGCCCCGCGATCACCGCGTCCACGATGTGGAGCTCACGGCGCTGGATGCGGTCCTGGAGCCGACCGTCCCCGTCGGCGTAGAGCAGCGCGCGATTCAGGTCGAGCGCCATGCGCCAGACCGTGTCGTTCCCCGACCACGCCCCCTCGAGCCCGTACCGTTCGCCGTGATAGCGCGACATGAGGCTCAGGACGCCGATCGGATATCGGAGCGCCTTCTTCGCGAGCAGCGAGGTGCGGCGGTTCTGGACGTCGTAGAGGTACTCCTGCACGCGCTTGAACGGATTGCGCCGCGGATAGCAGTCGCCGCCCTCGGACGGGCTCCCCACGCGGTGGTGCGGCAGGAACTCCTTGTTCCCATTGATGCCGACCAGGTTCTTGAGGGCCGCGGTCATGCCGGCCTTCTTGTGCGTCTTCAGCTTCGGGAGGTTGATGACGACGGTGCTGTCGAGCACCTCGCTCGCGATCAGGTACTCGTGATGCTTGCGATGGTGCCGGGCGTGCATCAGGTCGGGGTCGTACTGCGTCACCCGGAACGCGTGCGCGTCGCCCGTTACGGGCTCGAGGAGGGAGTCTGCCCCCACGTCCACGAGTCGGTAGCCACTCAGGTCGCGCTGGTCGCGCGCCTGGCGGAGGACCGCTCCCGAGACCGTGGAGATCGTTCGCCGGAAGTCGAGGGGGCCGATGACCGGCAGGCCGCGGGCGCGCGCATCGTCGCACCAGGCGCGGATGCCGCCCTCCGACCAGAGCGCATCGACCTCACAGGACTGGAGCGGCGCATCGCCGATCCGCAGCGCGGCGAGGCGATTCTCGAGCAGGAGCTCCGCGACCGCGATGACGAGGAGCGGCGACGTGATGAGGGGCGCGGTTCCCCACGGCCCCTTGTTCGCGTGCATCACCCAGTTCGGCTTCAGCAGCACGCGATCGTCTCCGCCGACCACCGCGGAGAAGGCGGGTGCGCCCGGCGCCGACCAGCCGCGCGCGACTGACAGCCGCCGGAGCGCGTGTTTCCAGTCCGCGAGGGACGCGCCCGGGGCGAGCGCGGACACCACGACGGTGCCGTCAGTCATTGCGACCCGCCTGGCGCACCATCGAGATGACCGGCCTCCACTTGTTCGCCTTCGTGCGCTCGAGCGTCGCGACGGGCTCGACGGTCAGGGGGAGGTCGCCCACGTTCGCCGCGATGTTCGCGCGGATGCGCGCGAGGGCATCCGGCGGCGAGTCGGGTGTCAGGACCACCGACACCTCGACAGCATGGTCCTCCCGCTGGAATACCCGGAAGTCCGCGAGTCGGAAGTCCTTGAGCAGGTGGGGGAAGTGCAGCCCGTTCACCCACGAGCCGTCGCGCTTGAAGATCCGGTCGGCACGGCGCCCGAGCACCTCGTGGAGCACGAAGGTCGGCTCGCCGGTCCGCGCGTCGGCCGGGAACACGCCCACGTCGTCGGTCCGGTAGCGGATCATCGGCATCGCGTCCGCCTGCAACTTGGTCACGAGAATGTCGCTCTCGGGGCCGCTGCCCGCCGGCTCGACGAGGACGAGTGCCCAGTCGATCCGATAGTCCAGGGTGGTGCGCGGATCGTACTGGAACCCCATGTCCCCGACATCCCGGCTCCCGTAGCGCTCGTGCACCGGGACGCGAAAGACGCGCTCCACCACTTCGCGCTGCTCCTGCAGGAGCTTCTCGGCCCCCGTCACGATGCGCCGCGTGGGGTACGATGCGGGGCCGAGGCCGGCACGGTCGATCGTCTCCGCGAGCAGCGCGAGGGCGGAGGCGTACGCCACGAGGCACCGCGGGCGATAGCGCGTGAGCTCCTCGTGATATGAGAGGAGGCGCTGAGGCGAAAGGCGCAGGCAATCGAACCAGGCGCGATTGCCTGCGACGTCCGCGACCCGGTCGAGGATCCCCGACCGCATCACGGGGTCGAGGTGGTGACCCCAGAGCAGTGCGCGCCGCACCCCCGGCTCGACGCCGAGGCGTTCCATCGAGAAGTCCGAGCCTGACGCGCGCCAGCCGCGCTCGGCCGGACCCATCGCGATGTGGACCGGTCGGCCCGACGAGCCGCCGGTCGCGTTCGCGAGGCGCTCACGAGCCGGCACCGCCGACGACAGCAGGTCGTCCTGCCGCTCCTGAACGATGGCGCGCTCGAGGACGGGCAGTGCCCCGAAGTCGGCGAAGGAGAAGGGCGCGCGCGGATCGAAGCCGGCGCGGTCGTACGCCTCGCGATAGTACACCGTCGTGTCGTACGCCCGGCGCACGACCTCGCGGAGCCGCTGCAGGACCCACTCGCGCCGCCTCTCGTTGGACCACTCCCACGACTCACGGCGAAAGCGGAGTCCGGCGCGATAGTGCCGTCCGTCATGGCGCGTGCGCGGGAGAAGCGTCCGCGCGTACCACAGGCCGCGGCGCGACACGTTCACCGAGAACCAATCGTGCAGTGCCAGCAAGCCAGTCTCGCGCGATGTGAGGGACGGAGCCGATTCAATTTGCCGCATCGATCGCCTCGCGGTAGAGCCGTGCGTACTGCGACCGCATCGCTGGGGCTCCGAAGTCAGTCGCGATCCGCTCGCGGGACTGCGCGATGACGCGCGCGCGTTCCGCCGGCGCGAGGCCGAGCGCGGCGCGCAGGGCCGCCGCGAGCAGGTCCGGGCGGCTCGGGGGCACGACGAACCGTTCGTCGCCGACGACGGTCCGCGCGTCGCCGACGTCGGTGCTGACCGCGACGCGGCCGGCGAGCAGCGCCTCGGCGAGGACGTTGTGGAATCCCTCGCCCCACGCGGAGGACGAGCAGACGACCGCGGCGGCCTCGTACTCGGGCGCCATCGGCCGTACCATCCCGCCGAGCTCCACGTGTGGCCGGGTCCCCGTCGCGTCGAGCAGGGCGACGAGCGACGCATTGGACCACTCGCATCCCTCGCCGACCAGGCGCCCGCGGGCATCGACGCCAGCAGCGCGCACCAGCGCGAGGGCGCGAAGGAATCCCTCGAAGTCCTTCATCGGATGGTATCGGGCCGCGAGCAGGATCACCCGGCTGTCAGTCGTCGGCGGCGCCGGGGGCGCGGCCGGGACGTCGAAGCCGTTCGCGATCACCGTCCCGGCGGCAGCGGGATATCCGGCCCGCTCGTGCTCGAGCCGCGCCTTGTTCGAGTTGTAGACGATTCGCGTGGGACGCGGCGCGAGCAGCACGCTGACGCGGAGGGCGGCACGGGTTCCCCGCTTGTCGCTCGCGGTCGGCACCGTGCCGCGGACGTTCCAGAGCACGCGGCATCCCTGCGGCGCGATGCCCGGGAGGGCCGTCGCGATCATCGCATGATAGAGCCATCCCATGACGACCTCGATCCGCTCCTGGCGCAGGATGCGCGCGAGGGCGATCGTCGCGCGAAGGAAGCCGATCGGACCGGAGGCACCGAGCCGCCACACGCGGATCCCCATCGCCTCGAGACGCAGAGCGATCTCGCCGCCCGCGCGCAGGCACGCGACCCCGACCACCTCGGCGTCCGCCTCCCCGCTGTCGTGTCCCTCGAGGAGCCGCGCGAGCTGCACCTCGGCGCCGCCCACCCGGAGGTCCGTGATCACATGGAGCACACGGGGGCGCGCCCCGCCCCGCCCGGCGGACGGCTCACGCATCCAGCCAGCTCTGCAGCATCAGCACGTTCCACAGCGGATACTGCAAGTTCTCGCGCCCCGAGAGATGCTCGCGCCATGCGGCCCGGATGGGCTTGACGCGCAAGAGTCCCTGTCGGTGCAGGCGCTCCTCCGAGAGCAGATCCTCTCCCCATTCGCGGAGCGGACCACGCAGCCACGCATCGAGCGGCACGCCGAAGCCCATCTTCGGCCGATCCACGAGCGAGCGCGGGACGTGGCGGAAGAGCACCTGCTTCAGCACCCGCTTCCCCTCGCCCGAGGAGACCTTGTGCCCGAGCGCCATTGACCAGGCGAGCTCGATGACCCGATGGTCGAGGAGCGGTGCCCTGGTCTCAAGGCTCACGGCCATCGCCGCGCGATCGACCTTCACGAGCACGTCGTCGGGCAGATACCCCGTCGCGTCGGCGAGCATCATCTCCTCGACGAACGAGAAGGGCGAGGTCCCATCCGCGAGGCGCGGCAGGGTTCGCTCCGCGCTGGGCACGTCGCGCACGAGGCTCGGGAGTTCGACCCAGTGCGAGCAGAACCGATCGTAGAGCTCGCCGCGCGAGCGCGCGCCGAGCAGCGTGGCCGCCTTGTGGGCGCGGTCTCCCACGCGGCCGGCCTGCCATTCGCCCCCGAGCACGCGCCGGGCGAGCGGCGCGAAGGCGTCCCACCCGCGCGGCGGCACGGCCCGGACCACGCCGGCACCGAGCGCGCGCAGCGCACGCGGGATGTGCTCGATCCGCCGCCAGAGCCGCTCGCCGCTGAAGTACCGGACGTAGCCGCCGAACGTCTCGTCGCCGCCATCGCCGCTCAGCGCGACCGTCACCTGGGTGCGCGCGAGCTGGGCGACGAGGTAGGTCGGGATCTGCGACGCGTCGGCGAACGGTTCGTCGTAGATGCCGGCAAGCTGGGGGATCACGGCCTGCGCGGTCTCGGGCGCGACGTAGAGTTCGGTGTGGTCGGTTCCGATGTGCCGAGCGACGTCGCTCGCGAACTCCGCCTCGTTGTATCCCGGCTCGCGGAACCCGATCGTGAAGGTCCGGACACGCTGGGCGCTCGCCTTGGCCATCAACGCGACGACGAGCGAGGAGTCGACGCCGCCGGAGAGGAGCGCACCGAGCGGGACGTCGGAGATCATCTGCTCGGCGATCGTCTCGCACAAGCGCGCCTCGAGGCGATCCGCGGCCTCGTCGAGCGACTCTGCGGCGCGGACGCGCGCCCGCCCCTCCTCCGCGGCAGTCACCAGCGACCAGTACGGCTCCACGGTGACCGTCCCGTCCGGACGCACCGTCGCCATGGTGGCGGGCGGCAGCTTCGCCACCGAGGCGAAGACCGTCAGCGGCGCCGGGATGCACGAGTATCGCAGGAGCCGCGCGACGGCGAGGTGGTCGAGGGACGGCCGGCCGAGCGCACCGGCCACGCGGAGCGCCTTCAACTCCGAGGCGAACGCGAACTGGCCATCGCGCCATCCGTAGTAGAGCGGCTTCTCTCCCAGCCGGTCCCGTCCGAGGGTCAGGACCTCGTCACGCGAGTCCCAGAGTCCGAAGGCGAACATTCCCGCGACACGCGCCAAGGTCGGCCGGATCCCCCATCGTGCGACCCCCTCGACGAGCACCTCGGTGTCCGACGTCCCGCGGAACTCGACGCCCGCCGCGGCCAGCTCCCGCCTCAGCTCACGGAAGTTGTAGATCTCCCCGTTGAACGTGAGCGTCCAGCGCCCGTCCCGGGAGCGCATCGGCTGCGCGCCCGTCGGGGAGAGGTCGATGATCGAGAGTCGGCGATGCCCGAGGGCGATTCCGCGCGGCAAGTCGGTCCAGGTCCCCTCGGCGTCGGGACCGCGATGCCGTATCGCGTTGCACATCGTCCGGAGGGTTGTTACCTGATCCTCAGCAGCTCCACCCGGGCGCCACAGACCAGCAATACCGCACATGGGTCAGGACGACGCGGGGGCGGCGCAACGCCGCCCGCGCGGCGAGCACAACGAGGTTCCAGGGGCCTTCGGCGGCAGGCGTCTCTCCGGCAGGTGTCGCCCGGAACTTAAGGCGCGCACCTGCGCATGCACAGCGGTATCATCCTGTGCGTCCTCACCGGGAGGTGGCGTGAGTCGGGAGTCCCGTCGGGTCCGAGAGTCCGTCGTGCTCGTGGTTGCCTTGCTCGCGGCGGCGCCACGCGCGGGCGGGCAGCCGGCTGACTGGGTGCGCGCGAACCTGCACGCGACGAGCGACTCCGCTGCGGCGCGCATCCGCGCAGTCCTCCTCACGCGGATCTGGGGCGTCGCAAACCTGCCACTCGCGCGCGCAGACTCGGTCGAGGTCAACGTGAGCGCGTTCGCGCTCCGATCGCCTGTCGAGCTGCCGAACCTCGCAACGGTCGACCGCTACACGGTCGTGACGCGCGGCAACGTGGTGCAGCCCTTCGTGCTCCATCCGGTGCGAGGCAACGGCCGACTGGCGATCATCGCGCACGGGCACAGTCGCGCCCCGACGCTCGAAGGCGCCCACGAGTCCGCCAAGCTGGTTCGGGTCGCGCTCGAGCGCGGGAACACGGTGATCTTCGTCCCGATGCCCGGGACGGGGACGGCGGATCACGACCGGCTCGGACGCGACCTCTCGGCCGGGTTCCACCCGCTGCGCTACTTCCTCGATCCAGCGATCGTGGCGCTCAACGAGTATCTCGCGGCGCACGCGATGCCCGACGGCATCGCCTGCGCGGGGATCTCCGGCGGCGGGTGGCTCACGGTCCTCCTCAGCGCGCTCGACGAGCGGATCTCGACCTCGATCCCCATCGCCGGTTCACTGCCGCTGGCCCTGCGGCATCGCGAGTTGCCGTCCGACCATGGAGACTGGGAGCAGCGCCTGCCCGGGCTCACCTGGGACGGTCGGGAACCACTCGAATACCTCGACCTCTACCTCATGGCGGCGAGCGGCGGCCGCTCGCAGACGCAGGTCAACAACGCGTCGGACCGCTGCTGCTTCTTCGGTGATCGCCATCGCGCGTACGCCGACGCCCTCGCGCGCGTCAACGCGCGGTGGCGGTTCCATGGCGAGGCGTTCGACGGACACGGCGTGGGGCCAGCACTCACATCAGTGGTCGCGCCAGCCTTCGGAGACCCGCTCCCGCAGCTGCCTTAGCGGTCGGTTCCAAAGAGGATGTTCACTGAGTCAACCCTGAGGAAGCTGGAGGAGCGACTTACCTAACCTACAGCTAGAGGCTTCAGTGAGCATCCACAACAATGCACAATTGCCCGAAGGCCCGGCGCCAGCGTGGCGTCGAGCAGGACTACCTGCATGTCGCGACCGACGACGCCACGCGCCTCGGCTGCGCGGCACCGCTCCCAGCGCAAGATCTTCAGTCGTGCGGCCGATTGCTCGGACGGGCGCTCCAACGGCTTTCGCAGCTCGGCATCCCGGTGACCGGCGTCATGACCGACACCGCGAACGCCTAAATGAGTCACACGATGCGCACCGCGCTCGACGCCCACACGATTCGCCATCTCAGGGCTCGGTCCATTCGCCCGCGGACCAACAGCAAAGCGTGAGCAACGACCGTCGGTCCGACACCTAGCCGGCGAGCACACTCCCCCCGTTCACATTCACGATCTCCCCCACCACATGCCGCGCCCCCGGCATGCAGAGCGCCACCGCCGCCCACGCGATGTCCATCGCGCTCGCCACCCGCCCGTTCGGGATCCCCGCCGCGATCCGCGCCTTCCCGCCGTCGGCGAAGGGCAGCACGCACATCTCCGTGTCCACCCATCCCGGCGCGACCGCATTGACCGTGATCCCGCGCGGCGCCAGCTCCACCGCCTGCGACTTCACGAACGAGATCATCGCGCCCTTGCTCGCGCCGTAGTCCGCGTGCATCGACTCGCCGCGCTGCCCCGCCGTGCTGGCGATATGCACGATCCGCCCGCCGTCGCCGAGCACCCGCGCCGCGGCGCGCGAGACGAAGAACATCGCATCGACGTTCTCGCGCATGGTGCGGCGCCAGCGGTCGTCGGGCATCTCGTGCACCGGCAGCTCCTCCGGCGGCCAGATGCCCGCGCTGTGGATCACGAGGTCGAGCCCGCCGAAACTCCGCACCGCCGCGTCGACCAGTGAATCGGCGCCGGCAGGATCGCCGAGGTCGGCCGCATGCGCGCACACCACGGGCACCACGCCGTCCCGCGCCTCGCGACCGCGCCGCTCAGCGGCTGCCGACAACCGCGCGACCAGCGCCTCGGCATCCGCCTTGCGCGACCGGTAGCCGACACACACCGACGCTCCGAGCTCGACGAGCAGCTCGGCCGCCGCCGCGCCGATCCCGCGCGTCCCGCCGGTGACGACGGCGCGCCTGCCCTTCAACGAGAAGAGGTCGCTCATCGTGCGACCTCCTCGTCGATCACGTCGCAGATGGCGTGCTGGATCGCCAGGTGGATCTCCTGCGCGCGGTCGGTGCGCTGCGTCGGCACCACCAGGCACAGATCCGCCAAGGCCTTCACCTTGCCGCCGTCCTTCGCGGTGAGCGCGATCGTGCGGATGCCCATCGCCTTCGCGGTCTCGATCGCGCGCAGGCAGTTGGGCGAGTTGCCGCTCGTGGTGTGCACCATCAGCACGTCGCCGGTGCGTCCGAGCGCCGCGAGCTGGCGGCTGAAGATCTCGTCGAACGAGAAGTCGTTCCCCGCGGCGGTGAGGATGGACGTGTCGGTCGTCAGCGCGATGGAGCGGAGCGGCCGCCGCTGACGCTGATAGCGCACCACGTACTCGGTCGACATGTGCTGGGCATCGGCCGCACTGCCGCCGTTGCCGCAGAAGAAGATCGTACCGCCCGCGAGGGCCACCTCGCGGGTGAGCGCGGTGGCGGCGCGGATCTGGTCGGCGAGCTGATCGGCGGCGCGGGCCGCGGTCTCGGAGAGCTCGCGCAGGTGACCGACGGGATCGATGCTCACTTGACCACCACCGCCGCGAGGCGCTCCATCGTCGCCTTGGCGTGCGCGCCCAACGACGCCGGATCATCGGCCGCCGCCTCGAACGCCCACGTCACGCAGGCGTCGGCGGCGAGCAGGTCGAGCGCCTTGTCGCGCGCCGGACCGTCCGCCTCCGCGAGCACCTCACGGAGGAGCACCTCGGCGGCATCCACCAGCGCATCGGCGACGGACGCCTTGGGCACGCGCGACCGCTCGCCGAGCACTTCCTGCACACGCGCCACGAGCCGCTCAGGGGCCTCTGGCTTGGCGGCGGCGATCCACTCGGCGGCCTTCACTTCGCCGCCTCCAGCAGGCCGCGCACGACCTCCGCGGCCGCGGCCGGCATGGTCGACACCTGCGCCCCGGTCGTCCCGGCCTGGGCCATGTGGTCCTTGCCACCGCCGCGGATGCCGGTCTTCGCCGCGAGCGCCTTCACGATCCCGCCCGCCGTGATGCCCCGCGCGCGCAGATCATCGCTCACCACCACCACCAACCCGCCCTTGTCGTCGCCGAAGTCCGCGACGAGCACACCGACGCCGCTGCCGAGCTTCTCGCGCACCACGTCGCCGAGGGCCTGGAGGTCCTTCATGGCCTCGGCCTTCACCACCTTCGAGAGGAACGCGATGCCGTTCACCGACTCCGCGCCGGCCGTGAGGTCCCCTCCCTGCGCCCCGCCGCCCTTGAGCGCCTCAGCCAGCTTCTTCTCAAGCGCGCGATGCTCGCCGAGCAGCGCGTCGAGGCGCTTGGCGATCAGCTCCGGCGCGGTCGCGTTCACCTTGAGCCGCTCCGCGACCTCCCCGAGCGCCTTCTCCTTGTCGCGAAGGAATTCATACGCACCGCGGCCCGTCACCGCCTCGATGCGCCGCACGCCCGCCGCGACGCCGCTCTCCGAGACGATGCGCATGAGCGCGATCTGCCCCGTGTTCCGCACATGCGTGCCACCGCAGAGTTCCACGGAGAGCCCGGGGATCTCCACCACGCGCACCACGTCGCCGTACTTCTCGCCGAAGAGCGCCATCGCGCCTGACGCGATCGCCTCCTGATACGGCTTCTCCTTCGTGGTCACGTCGACGTTGGCCCACACGCCCTCGTTCACGATCCGCTCGATGCGTTCGAGCGCCTCGGCCTTGATGGGCCCGTGATGCGTGAAGTCGAACCGGAGCCGGTCGGGCGCGACGAGCGAACCCGCCTGATGCACGTGCTCGCCGAGGACCTGGCGCAGCGCCGCATGGAGCAGGTGCGTCGCGGTGTGATTGCGCTCGGTGTCATGACGGCGGTCCGCCGGCACCCGCGCCTTCACCATCTCGAACCTCGGCGTGCCGGTGAGCGCGCCGATGGCCGCCACGCGGCCGTCGAGCTTGCGCACCTCGTGCACGTCGACACGCCACCCGGTGCCGACGATCTCCCCGGCATCGCTCACCTGCCCGCCCGACTCGGCGTAGAACGGCGACTCGCGCAACATCACCGCCACCTGACCGTCGCCGAGCGTCTTCACGGCCGTAACGAGCGACTCGACCTCGATGGCGTCGTAGCCGACGAACCCCGCCGCAGGCGCGACGCCCTTCGCGGTCTCCCACTGCGCGAGGTCGCGCAGTTCGTCCGCGGCGACGGTGATCTTCCGCGCCTTGCGATCCTCCTGCGACTGCTTCCGCTGCGCGTCGAGCGAGGCGTCGAACCCGGCCATGTCGACCGCGTAGCCGCGCTCGGCGGCCATCAGCTCGGTGAGGTCGATCGGGAAGCCGAAGGTGTCGTAGAGCTTGAAGGCGTCGTCGCCGCTGATGGTGCCCTTCCGGCCCGCCGGCGTGAGCTCGTCGAACCGGGTGAGGCCGCCCTCGATCGTCGCCAGGAAACGCTCCTCCTCGGCGCGGGTCGTGTCGAGGATGTGCTGACGGCGCTGCTCGAGTTCGGGGAACTGCGGCCGCATGGCCGCGATCACCTGCTCCACCACGAGCACGAGCGTCGGCTGGCGCCGGCCGAGCAGCCAGGCGTGGCGCACCGCGCGACGAAGGATGCGGCGGAGCACGTAGCCGCGACCCTCGTTGCTCGGGAAGACGCCATCCGCGAGCAGGAAGCTCACGGCGCGTGCGTGGTCGGCGAGCACGCGATAGCTCGCCGAATCGGCGTTGGCGTACGCGTACGGCTTGTTGACGATGGTCGCGACCGTGTCGAGGAGCGGCCGGAACAGGTCCGTGTGGTAGTTGTTCGACACGCCCTGGAGCACCGCCGCGATGCGCTCGAGCCCTGCCCCGGTGTCCACCGACGGCTTCGGCAACGGCACGAGCGTGCCGTCGGGCTGCCGGTCGAATTGCATGAAGACGAGGTTCCAGATCTCCAGGAAGCGCCCCGCCTCGGCGCCCTCGACGAATGCGTCCTCGGAGAACTCCGTGCGCGTGGTGTCGGTCCACTCGCCGCTCGCGCCCGCGGGGAACGCGAAGTCCTTCGTCATGTGCGCGAGGTCGATGTAGATCTCGCTGCACGGCCCGCAGGGACCGGTGTCGGCCATCTGCCAGAAGTTGTCCTTCTCGCCGAGCCCGTAGATGCGGCTCGCCGCGATCCCGGTCACCTCGCGCCAAAGCCCGCGCGCCTCGTCGTCGTCCTTGTACACGGTGACGCGGATGTGCTCCACCGGGATGCGCAGCTCCTGCGTGACGAACTCCCAGGCGAAGCGGATCGCGTCGCGCTTGAAGTAGTCGCCGAACGAGAAGTTGCCGAGCATCTCGAA
>CAYXGS010000047.1:0-22389 GCA_964464585.1 uncultured Gemmatimonas sp.
GTGGTCGACGAGTCCCATGATGGTGACGACCGGCGGGCGCGGCTTGAGGTCGCCGGCGGCGTCCTTCGCCTCCTCCTCGGGGGCGGCGGCGTACTCCTCTTCCTTCGTCGCGATGAACCCGAACTCGCTCGCGATGAGCTCGATCTGGTCGAAGTCCATGCGCTGGTTGATCGTGACCATCAGCCCGAGGTGCTTGAACGCGAACGCGACGATCTGCGTCGCCGGCACCTTGAGAATGTCGGCGAGCTCGCTGACGGTGATGAACTCGTTCACGCGGACGAGCTTCTTCTCGCGCTCCGCCATCTCGGCGCGGATCGCCTCGAGTTCCTCGCGCGCGTCGGCGGCGCCGCGGTCGCGACGCTTGCCCGGGGCTCCGCCCATCTGGCGCATGGTGCGCGAGATGTTGGCCGACACGGCTTCCTGATCGACCCGCTTGCCCTTCTTGCCGCGGCGCGGTCCGGAGGACGGTGCCCCGCTGCTGGGCGCACCACCCCCTGACCCGCTGCCCTGCCCCGGGCGGCCGCTGCCGCCGCGGTCATCGCGGCGTCCGCCACCGAGTCCGCCGCCCGGCGTCGCCGACGCGATCGGACGCGGGGGGAGCGGCATGCCGCTCGTCACCGGCCGGGGCCGGGGGGCGGACGGAGTGATGGGCTGCGGACGCGGACGCGACGGCGCCGCCGAGGCGGCGGGCGTCGGCGGGGCGGCGGGCGCTGCGCTGTGCGCGGTGGCGGTCCCTTGCGGTTCGGCCGCCGCGCGAGCCGCCTCCGCGGCGGCGCGCTGGCGCTCGCTCTCCTCGGCACGCGCACGGGCGAGTTCGCGCTCGGCCGCCTCGGCCCTGGCGCGCTCCTCGGCGGCGCGCGCCTGCGCGTCGCGCTCGGCCTGTGCGGCGGCCTCGGCGAGGGCGGCCTCGTGCGCGGCCTTCTCGGCGACCGCGGCGGCGGCCGCTTCGGCCTCGGCGACATCGGCGGCGCGGCGGCGGCGCGTCGTGGCCTTCGCCTCCTCGACCGGCGCAGGCGCCGGCTCCGGCTCGGTCACCTTCTTCTTCGCGGCCGACTTCTTGGCGACGGGCTTCGCATCGGCCTCGGCATCCTTCGCGGGTGCGCGCTTCTTCTTCGCGGGCGCCGCCTCGACCGGTGCCGACCGATGGCGCTTCTCGCGCTCCCAGCGCAAGCGCGCGCGCGCCACCTGCTCGTCCGTGAGCGGTGACGCAGGATTGCGCGCGACGATCTCCATCGAGCGAAGCAAGCCCATCACTTCCTCGGCGGAGACGCCGAACTCCGTTGCCAATTCACCAACCCGAAGCTTCGTCAAACCTTCCCCCTTGAGCCTTTCTGCACCGCGACCGCCGGATGGGCGAGCGCGAGGATCCCCTTCGCCAACTGCGCATCCACGACGCCGATGACGGCGGTGGACTCGCGTCCGGCCACTTCCCCCAGCTCGGCGGCGGACGGCACCCAGCAGGTGGGCACCTCCTTCGCCTTCAGCAGTCCCTCGATCTTGTCGCGGCTGTTGTGGGACGCGTCCTCTGCCACCACCGCGACCTTCACGGCCCCGCCCTTCACGGCGTCGCGCACCCGATCGACGCCGACCAGCACGTTCCGCGCACGCACACCGAGCCCGAGCAAGCCGAGCACCCGGCGCCGCGTCGCGTCATCCATCAGTCGCTGCTCGCCGCCTCGCCCGCCGCGGCGTCACTGCCTTCCTCGGTCAGCTCGTTGATGATCGCCATGATCCGGTCCGCCTCTTCGGGCGCGATGCCCGGGAGCTTGAGCAGGTCCTCGCGCTCGAGGTCGATGATGTCGTTGAGCGTGCGGTACCCGCCGGCCTCGAGCACCGCGACGGTGGCGGTCGCGAGCCCCTCGATGTCGGTGAGCGGCACGTCCGCGGCCTCGTCATCCGGCAGCGGGGCGAAGAGCGGGATGTCGCCGCCCTTCTCGAGCCATTCCCGGCTGGAGTAGAGGTCGATCTTCCAGCCCGTCAGCTCCGACGCCAGGCGCACGTTCTGGCCGTTGCGCCCGATCGCCAGCGAGAGCTGGTCCTCGTCGACGACGGCCTGGATGGTCTTGGTGCTCGGCTCCGAGAAGACGCGCGCGACCTTGGCCGGGGCGAGCGCGAGCTTGGCGAAGCGCTCGGGGTCGGCCGACCACGGCACGATGTCGATGCGCTCGCCGTTCAGTTCCTGCACCACCGCCTGCACGCGCGAGCCCTTGAGCCCGACGCACGCGCCCACCGGGTCGATCCCATCATCCCGCGAGACGACCGCGATCTTCGTGCGGCTGCCCACCTCGCGCGAGGCCGCGCGGATCTCGACGATGCCGGACTGGATCTCGGGCACCTCGAGCCGGAACAGCGCCTGCACGAACATCGCATCGGCGCGCGAGAGGATGAGGCGCGGCCCCTTGGGCGTCTCCTCGATCTTCTTGAGCACCGCGCGCACCGGCTCGCCCTGCGTGTACGTCTCGCGATGATTCTGCTCGCGATACGGGATGATCGCCTCGGCCTCGCGGAACTTGTTGAGCATGAGCACGATCTTGCCGCGCTCGATCTGCTGGATCTCCCCGGAGAGCAGGTCGCCGACGCGCGACGAGAACTCGTCGCGGATCTTGGAGCGCTCGCCCTCCCGGACGCGCTGGACGATGCGCTGCTTGGCGGCCTGCACCGCCGAGCGCCCGAACTCCGCGAACTCGACCGGGATCTCCATGAGGTCGCCCGGCTGGTAGTCGGGATCCTCGTAGCGAGCCTCCTCGAGGGAGATCTCGGTGATGCCGTCCTGGACCTCCTCGACGACCTTCTTGAGGATCACGATGCGGATCGCGCCCTTGTTGTCATCGATCTCCACCTCCGCCTGCACGGTCGGACCGTGCTTCTTGGCGAGGGCGGCGAGGATGCCGTCCTTGAGCAACTCGTGCAGCTCGCTGCGCTCGATCTGCTTCGAGTTCGCGAGCTCGCGCAGTGCAGTGAGGATCTCAGCCGATCCGGACATCCCGCTCTCCTTCAGGAAGAATGCTTACGGTTCCCAGTGGAACGCGAGACGGGCGTCCGTGACGTCCGCCAGCGCGATCTCGTGCTCGTCGCCCTTCGCATCGCGCAGCCGGAGACGCTCCTGCCCCGCCTCTCCCTGCACCGCGATGATCTCCAGTTCCTGCCTGCCGCGCAACGCGGGCGCGTTCACGCTCGCCTTGCGTCCCACGAAGCGCTTCCACTCGGCCGCCTTCCGCAACGGCCGCTCCATGCCGGGTGACGAGACCTCGAGCACGTAGCGCGTCGAGAGCAGCTGCGGCTCGGCGTCGAGGCGGGCCTCGATCGCGCGCGACGCGGTCGCACAGTCACCGACCTGCACCTTCTCGCCATCGAGTCGGTCGATCCGGACATCCAGGACCGGCCGTGCTCTCGACCCGCCACGCCTCATCTCGACCAACTCGAATCCAAGCGGCGTAAGTTCAGCGATGACAAGGGCTTCGATCGCTTCGTCCACGGTGGTCCCGAGAGTGATGGAGAACAAAAAAGTGTGGGGAGACCTGCCCCCACACTCCGCCAGCGCACCGGAATGTCTCCCAACGAGCTAGAAGCTACCGCCGGGTGGAGAGGCCGTCAAGGATGGAGCGATGATCACGGCGACCTGCCGACCGGCATCGCCCGCTCGGTGCGAATAGAGCTGGTCGTTGTCGCAGCGCGTGCATTCGCCGCTCGCCGTCCACTTCGTGACCCCGAGGGACTTCGCCTGCTCCGCGAGGAGCGCGCGCAGGTCGACATGACGGGGATGTCGCGTCTCCCAGCCCGTCAGTCGTTCGTAGACCTCGGGACCGACCTCGTAGCAGCGGCCACAGATGGAGGGCCCGAGATGCACGACGAGCTCCGCCGCCGGGAAGCCGAGCACGGCGAATGCGTCGATGGTCTCCTTCAGGATCCCGCCCGCCACGCCTCGCCACCCGGCGTGCACGGCCGCGACGACGCCCGACGGGTGCGCGACGAAGACGGGGACGCAGTCGGCGATGGTGACGGCCGCCGCCCCGCCGGCGGTGAGCAGATGCGCATCCGCCCCGTCGATCCGGACCCAGCCCTCCCACTGATCGCGGTGGACCAGGACGCGCGTGCCGTGCACTTGGCGCGCGGAGGCCAGTCGCGGCACCCCGCGGCGGGCAAGGGCGACCTGCAGCGCATGCCATCGCGCCGTGGCCTCCGGGTCGTCACCGTGCTCGGGGAACCCGAAGCTCCCGGCCGAGCGCGTGGTGATGAACGCGGTGACGCCAAGGGCGGCGAGGGCCGGCACCGGGAGGTGCGGGGGAAGATGTGGACTCGCTTCGGGGCTCACCCGGGAAGGAATAGCCACGTTCCACGCGTCCCCACAACCGCCCCCGGCCTCCCACCTTGCGTCGTGTCCGCTGGCTTGCTGTACTTCCCCTCATGCCTGCGCTCCCCTCGCGCTCCGTCGGAACGTCCGCCCGGCCACCGGCGTCCGGTCGGACGATCCTCTCGGTCGAGGATGATCCGACGATCCGATCCATAGCGGCGTGTGCAGCACCGCCGGCACCCGTCCGATGACCTAGTAGCCGGCGAAGTCGCGAGGGCGAACTCATTGACCGCGAGGGTGAGTTCTCTGCTCATCGTGTGCTGCGGTGGGGAGAACGCGGGCGCGCGTCGATTGTGCGGATGATGCATCCGATGCGCACTATGAAGCCGCTAGATCCCTGCCCGCCGACTGGATTCGGGATTCCAGCCCTCCGAGCTTGCGCCTTCCCGTCCCCCTTGCGCAGGAGCCCGCTTGGCCGGGGCGCTCTCGCGGGGCTGTGCTACGCCGAGTTCGGGTCGATGATCCCGATCGCCTGGAGCGCGTAGACGTATTCCTACGCGACGATGGGCGAACTGGTCGCGTGGATCATCGGCTGGGACCTCGTCCTCGAGTACGCCGTGGGGGCGGCGACGGTGGCGATCGCCTGAACCGAATACTTCAACAACGTGCTCGTGTTCCCCTTCGCGGCGACAGTTCAAGGAGAAGCCGGGGATCCTCGAGGGCACCGACCGCCCGGACTACGCGCGGTGCGTGGACATCGTCACGCAGGGTGCGCTTCGCCGGATGGTCATGCCCGGGGTGGTGGCGGTCGCGGTGCCGATCGTGGTCGCCGGGCTCTTCTCGCGCTTCGACGTCGGGGCGCAGGCCATCGCGGCATTCCTGATGGTGGGGACGATCGCCGGGATCCTCGTCGCGACCCTGCTCAACAACGGGGGTGGCGCATGGGACAACGCCAAGAAGCTCATCGAACTAGGTACCCACGGCGGCAAGGGGTCGGACGCGCACAAGGCGGCGGTCGTCGGCGACACCGTGGGCGACCCGTTCAAGGACACGGCCGGGCCATCGATCCACGTCCTGGTGAAGCTGCTGGCGACGATCATGTTGGTGATGGCGCCGGTGTTGGTCTAAGACCGCGGCCGGCAGCGGGCGGATGACGGTAGGCCGGCGAGTACAGAAGGCCCCCGGGGGGAGTCCCGGGGGCCTTCTCTGCGGCGGCGAGGCCAGCGGCGCGGCGCTCGCCGCGCCCATCAACGGAGCCGTTCGACCTCGAGGTCCTTCAGGTCGTCATCGCCGCCGCGGCGGAGCGCGCCACCCTTGACCGAGTCCGTGCCCTTCGCGCCCTTCTTCGGCAGCGACTTGACGACCTTGCTCGTCGGCTTCGACGGTTTCTTCTGAGGTGCCATGTGGAGCCTCATCCAGGGAGAGAGGGATCGTGCGGGATCAGGGGCCCTTCTTGGAGAGCGGGTTGGCCTTCATCATCCCGCCCTTCACCTGCTTCGCTGCCGAGGCGCTCAGCTTGGTGGGCAGGTCCTTCGCCGACTTCTTCGCGCCCTTCTTCTTGTCCGCCATACCTGATCTCCCGTGCGAGGTGGGATGCGAAGGCGGCGAACGCCGCTCTCGCCGGTCGTGACGCTCGGCCACGGCGAGAACATATCCGGCGGTGACGCGGTCCGCAGTGACGCAGGGCACACGCGGCGCATCGCTCGCCGGCCGAGCGTCCGATGCCTAGCTTCGGAAGCCATGTCCACGCCAGGACCGACCGCTGCCTCCCTGCCCCCACTGTACGATCGTTGGGTCCAGGCCTTCTTGGGCGCACCGCCACCAGCCGAGCCGCTCGCGACCTGCAGCGACTGTGCGATGTGTATGCCCGCGGTATCCGGACGCCGGTCACCGGAGCGCGTCCTCCTCCCGGTGGCGTTCGACCCCGACGCGCGATGCTGCACGTTCCAGCCGCACGTGTGGAATTTCCTCGCCGGAGCCGCGTTGCTCGACCGCTCGGCCGCCGGTGCAGTGGCGCGGGCATCGGTGCTCGCGCGACTCGATTCCGCGGGTGGGACACCGCTCGGACTGCCCCGGAGCCGTCGACACGCGGCGCTCTCCGAACTCGGTGGCAGCGCGTTCGGCCGCGCGCGGAGCCTCACCTGTCCGCACTATGTGGTGGACGGCTCGCTGTGCGGGATCTGGCAGCACCGCGAATCGACGTGCGCCACCTGGTTCTGCAAGCATGAACATGGGGCGGTCGCGAAGCGATTCTGGGATCGCCTGCACGCGCTGCTCCGCATCGCGGAGGAGTCGGTCGCACGCCACGCCGTGCTGGAGCTGGACCTTGGCCCGGAAGCGCTTGCAGCGCTGCAGCCGCTCCCGAACGAGGAATCGACGGGACTCACGGCGATGGAGCTTGACGAGACCCGTGACCTTGAGCATGAACGGAGGGTCTGGGGTCGCTGGGCCGGACGGGAGGCCGCGTTCTACGAAGAGGCCGCACGTCTGGCCGCCCGCCTCGGGTGGGCGGAGGTCGTGCAGCTCGGCGGCTCCGAGCTGGCACTCGCCTCGACACTCTTGCGCGCGGCGCATGCCGAGCTGCTAGGTGAGGCACCTCCCGCGCACCTGCGGCTGAACCAGTACTCCGTTGCACCTGGCGCGGATGACGGCACGGTGCGGCTCGGCGCGTACAGCGGACTCGACCCGCTCGAAGTGCCGCTCCGTCTCCTCGGGTGCCTGCACTACTTCGACGGACGCCCGACGGCCGAGGCCGTCGCGGCGATCGAAGAGGCGCAGGGACTCACCCTCGAGCCCGCCCTCGTCCGTCGCCTGTACGAGTTCGGCGTGCTGGACGCGGTGGGCTGAGCCCCACGGGCGGGCGAGGGCGCGCCGGACTCAATCGACGCGCCGGATGGCGGCGCCGAGCGCGTTGAGCCGCTCGTCGATGCGCTCGTAGCCACGATCGATCTGCCCGATGTTGTTGATCGTGCTGGTGCCCTTCGCACAGAGCGCCGCGATGAGCATCGCCATGCCCGCGCGGATGTCCGGACTCTCGACCGTCGCGCCTCGGAGCTCGGTCGGACCGCTGACGAGCGCACGGTGCGGGTCGCACAGCACGATCCGTGCTCCCATCCCGACGAGCTTGTCGACGAAGAACATGCGCGATTCGAACATCTTCTCGTGCATGAGGATGATGCCCTCGCACTGCGTCGCGGTGACGATGGCGATCGACATGACGTCCGCCGGGAAGGCCGGCCAGGGCTGGTCCTCGAGCTTGGGCACCGCGCCGCCGAGGTCGGAGCGGATGCGGAGTTCCTGCTCGGCCGGCACGATCAGGTCCGCGCCCGCGACCTCCGTCTCGACCCCGAGCCGCTGGAAGCCCAGCCGCACCGAGCGCAGGTGTTCCACGCCGGCGCTGGCGATGGTGAGCCGCGACCGCGTGACGGCGGCGAGGCCGATGAACGAGCCGACCTCGATGTGATCCGGCCCGATCCGGTGCGTGCACCCGTGCAGCCGCGCGCCGCCGGCGATGGTGAGCACGTTCGACCCGATGCCATCGATCGTCGCTCCCATCGCGACGAGCATCCGGCAGAGGTCCTGCACATGCGGTTCGCTGGCCGCGTTGTGGAGCACCGTCGTCCCCTTCGCGGCGACCGCCGTCATGATCGCGTTCTCGCTGCCGGTGACGCTCGGCTCGTCGAGGAAGATGTCCGCGCCGACCAGCCCCGTGGTGCGGAACGTGATGCGCTCGGCGAACTCGTGCACGGCACCCATCGCCTCGAGCGCGAGGAAGTGCGTGTCGAGCCGCCGGCGGCCGATGACATCGCCGCCCGGCGGCGCGAGCGTGACCGCGCCGGCACGCGCGAGGAGCGGACCCGCGAGCAGGATCGAGGCGCGGATCCGCTTGCAGAGCTCGGCGTCGAGCTGGTCGCCGCGGACCTGCTTCGCCACGATGACCAGCGTGTTCGACGTCGCCGTGGTCCACTCGGCGGTCGCACCCGTCTGCCGCACGAGCTGCAGCAGGCTCTCGATGTCGCGGATCCGCGGGACGTTCTCGAGCGTGACCGGCTCGTCGGTGAGGAGCGCGGCGCACACGATCGGGAGGGCCGCGTTCTTGTTGCCGGTGGGCGTGATGGTGCCGGCGAGTCGGCGACCGCCTTCGACGATGAACTTGGGCGAGGTCATATCGGGGAATATACGCTTGACGCGACCACCGCCACGAGAGAGCATTCGGCATGCTCCTGCTCCTCCAACTCGCCGCGGCCGCCGACACGGTGCTCGTGCGGAACGTCCCGCCGGCGCGCACGCCCTTCGAGCAGATCGTCTTCGTCGCGTCGGGACTCACGTCCATCCTGCTCCTGCTCGTGGTGGTGGTGCTGGTCGTCGGACTCCTCGTGCTCCGCGCGAAGGCCGATCAGGTGCAGGGCAAGCTCGACAAGCTCATCGCCGACCTGGCACCGATGGCGGCCAACGCGAACGAGATGTCGATCGAGGTGCGCGAGGTCGCCAAGAACGTGAACGCGATGGTCGCCGACTCGCGCAACACGGTCACCCTGGTGAACGACCGGGTGCGCAAGTCGGTCGTCAAGCTCACCGACGAGATCGACGACCTGAGCGATCTGGTGGGCCGCGTGAACGCGTCCGCCGAGCGGGTCTCGGGCCTCGCCTCGACCGCGGTGGCGGGCCTGAAGGTCGGCGCCAGCGCGCTCGGCCTCGGCAAGAAGCGGAAGAAGCCGCGCGGGGCGACGAAGGACTCGCCGCGGCTCCGCCGCCGGGACTGAACCGCATGCGCGTGCCGCGCCCGGCCCTGTTCGTCGCCGCGGCGCTGCTCGTCGCGCTGCTCCCCGGGGAGGCCTGGGCGTGGACGCCCGGCACGCACATCCTCATCGGCGAGACGCTGTTGCGCTCGGCCGACGTGCTCCTCCCGGCGGGGCTCGCCGGCCTGCTGAAGGCGTTCCCCTACGACTTCCTCTACGGATCGATCGCGGCCGATACGAGCTTCGCCAAGCGCTACGCGCGGGTGGGCCGCCACTGCCACAACTGGAACGTCGCGTACGACATCCTCGACGGCGCACGCGACGATTCGCTGCGCGCGTTCGGCTACGGCTATCTGGCGCACCTCTCGGCCGACGTCATCGCGCACAACCACTTCGTGCCGCATCAGCTGGCGATCACGGCGAGCAGCGCGGGGGCCGGGCACACGTACTGGGAGAGCCGGTTCGAGACGGCGACCGGCGACCAGTGGGCGCGACGGGCCCGCGAGGTGATCCTCCTCGATCACCAGCGCTCCGACGAGCACCTCGACCGGATCCTCAGTCCGACGATCTTCAGCACCCGCACCAACCGGCGGATCTTCCGCGGCATGGTGACCGTCGCCGACCTCGGCTCGTGGCAGCGGCTGATGTCCGTCGCCGCGGAGCGGAGCCGGTACCCGTTGCGCGATGCCGCGGTCGCCTCGCATCTCGAGCGGTCGTTCGACTACGTGGTGGACTTCCTCGTGCGCGGCGAGCAGAGCGCGCCGCGGCGGTTCGATCCGAGCGGCGAAGAGGCCCTCCGCGAGGCGAAGCGGCTTCGCAAGGCCGCGCTCGCCGCGGGGGGCGAGCGGACGGCACGGCGGGAGGCCGCGGAGCGGTTCGGTCTCACGGCAGGGAGCCTCGGCTGGGCCGAGAAGCTGCCCGCGCCGCTGCATGTGCCGCGGGCGGTGGCGAACGGCGTGGGGTGATCCGCGCTCCGCGGCGGTCGCGCGTGTCGGTCGCGCGTGTCGGTCGCGCGTGTCGGTCGCGCGTGTCGGTCACTCGCTCGCGAGCGCCGCGGTGAGCTTCCGTGGCTCGCGGACCGCGAGCAGCAACGCCTGACGCTGCTCCCCATCGAGGACGAAACGCCAGGCCGCGACCAGATATGCGCCGACCCCGGTGAGCCCGATCAGGAGGTCGGCGACGATGCCACCCGTCGCGAACCAGATGACCGCCCCGACCGTCGTCCCCCCGATCACCACCAACTGGAGTGCTGGCCGCCAGTCATACCGGACCGGATACACCTGTTGTGCGCGACGGAACACGAGCAGGAATCGCAGTACGAAGGAGATGAGCGTCGCGGCGGCCGCGCCGGCCGCGCCGTAGTCCGGGATGAGCGCCCAGTAGAGGGTGACGACGACCACGACCGTGATCGCGGATGCCTTCGCCAGTTCGACCGTCCGCGCCGTGACCTCGAGACCGAACCCGACGGCGTAGATCCACCACTGCACGACGTAGGCGAGCACGATGACCGGCACCAGCCGGACCGCGGCCTGGAACTCGAGCGGCGCCATGATCCCGAGCATCGGACGGACGAGGCAACAGATCCCGACCGCGACGGTGATCACGAAGAGGTTGAAGTAGAGGAACCCGCGCGCGAACCGCACGTCGCGACTCGCGGGATCCTCCAGCGCGATCTGATGCCGATGCGGATTCCACGCCGAGAGGAAGGGCTGACCGCTCACCTGCCCCAGCAGGAACCCGAACTGGTAGCTCAGGCCGTACAGCCCCACCTCGGCCGGCCCATGATACTGCAGGAGGAAGAACCGGTCGCCCCACGTCAGGATGAACTCCCCGGCCGTCGTCAGCTGGATCGGCAGGCCGAACCGGATGAGATCACCGAGGACGGCGCTGTCGATCCGCGTGCCCCCGGTCCGGATCATCCACACCGCCAGCACGCCGCCGATGAGGGCGTTGGTGATCATCGTGCTGTAGAGGATGCCGATCACGCCCATGTCCCGGATGACGAGCAACCAGACATTGAGCCCGACCTGCATCAGGAGCTTGCTCGCGGCCACCAGGAGCACGAGCCCCGAGCGCTGCTGCGACTGCATGACCTGCAAGGGGACCGCGAGCAGCGTGGAGAGCCAGAAGTTGACGGCCGCGATCTGCACCAGGCGCACGGTCGCGACGCCGCCGTGCGAGAGCTGCTGCAGCTGCGGCGCGAAGCCGAGCATGAGCAGGGCGCCGACGAGACTGAGCCCGACCTCCACGACGTACGCGGTCGAGATGACGCGCCCGCGCATCTCCTCGTCCGGCGCGCGGATGAGCAGGCGCTGGACCCCCGAGGACATCCCGGCCGTGAAGAGGATCGCCGCGACGTCGACCGCCATGTCGAGCAGCTGCATCGCCCCGTAGTCCGCGGGTCGAAGGTGCCGCGTGTACACCGGCAGCATCGCGAATCCGACGAGGCGCTGGAGGCCGAACACGAGCGCGTACAGACTCGTGTCCCGTCCGAGTTTCGCGAATGAGGTGTTGACCGACGGCATCAAGTCGCGGGCTGGTGTCCGATCGCGGGGGACGCGGTCCCGTCAGGCTAGCGAGGTGTCACTTCAATCGTCAACCGTCAGTCGAACCCGCGCGTCAGCGCCGCGAAGGCGATCACGAGCTTCTTGCGGCCGATCTCCTCGTCGTCGAAGTCGATCGTCACCTTGGCGTCGCGGCCCGCGCCGCTCACCTCGGCGATGGTGCCCGAGCCGAACTTCGCGTGGCGCACGCGCTCCCCGCGCACGAACGACGGCTGGTCCTGCGACGCCTCCTCGTCCTGCACGAAGCTCGTCACGCGCTCGCCCTCGCGCGGCGTCCACGCCGGCTTCCTCGCACGGGCGAACGACACCATGCCCTCGTCGCGCCAAGGGCGCGCGCCCGTGTCCCCGGACGACGCGGCGAACGGCGAGGCGAGGCGCGCCGAGCCGCGCAGGCGGAGCGTCGCCTTCCGCTCGAAGTGCGAGGGCGTGAGGCCGCGCAGGAAGCTCGAGATGATGCTCGGCAGGAGTTCGCCGTTGCGCCGCCGCTGGTGCGCCCACGCGAGGAGCAACCGCTCGCCCGCGCGCGTGATGGCCACGTAGAGCAGCCGACGCTCCTCCTCGAGCATCGCGGGGTCGCTCAGCGCGCGCGAGAGCGGGAACAGGCCGTCCTCGAGGCCGGTGACGCAGACCATCGGCCACTCGAGCCCCTTCGCCGTGTGGACGGTCATCATGGTGACCGCATCGGCGTCGGGGCCGAGCTGGTCGAGGCCGGTGACGAGGGTCGCGCGCTGGAGGAAGTGGTCGAGGGGCCGCAATCCGACCTCGCCGCCGTCCTCGATGATGACCTCGGCCGCGGAGGTCACGAGCTCGCGCACGTTCTCCAGCCGCTCGACGCCCTCGGGCCCCTCGCTGCGCAACGCGGTGTCGTATCCGACGGCGCCGATCAGCTGCAGCAGCAGCTGGTCGACGCTCGTCTCGGCCGCGACGGCGCGGAAGCGATCGACCGTCGCCGCGAGGTCGAGGAGCGCCGAGCGCGTCTGCGGCCGCACGCGCTCCATCTGTTCGACGCGACGCGCCTGCTCGAGCAGCGGGATGCCCTGCCGCCGCGCGTGCGCCTCGAGCAGATCGACGGTCGCGTCGCCGACACCGCGCTTGGGCGCCGTGAGGGCACGGCGGAACGCCTCGTCGTCGGCCGGATTCGCGACGAGGCGCAGCCAGGCGACGAGGTCCTTGATCTCGCGGCGGTCGTAGAAGCGCACCGCACCCACCAGACGATAGGGCATCCCCTGCTTCCGCATCGCCTCTTCCATCGCCCGGCTCTGCGCGTTGGTGCGGTAGAGGATCGCGCAGTCGCGCAGCGTACCGCGCGAGCCCCGCCACTGCTGGATCGCCTCGACGACCGCGTCGGCCTCGTCGCGATCGTCGGCCGCCTCGAGCAGCACGACCTTCTCGCCGCCGGCCCGGGTCGCGCGCAGCGTCTTGCCGCGGCGCGCCTCGTTCGCCGAGATCACCTCGTTGGCGAGGTCGAGGATCGGCGCGGTCGACCGGTAGTTCTCCTCGAGCCGCACGACCGTCGCCGACGGGAAGTCGCGTTCGAAGTCGAGGATGTTCCGGATGTCGGCACCGCGCCAGCCGTAGATCGCCTGGTCGTCATCGCCGACGACGGCGAGGTTGGTGTGCGCCCCGGCGATGAGGCGCACGAACTCGTACTGCGCGCGGTTGGTGTCCTGGTACTCGTCCACGAGGACGTAGCGGAACCGGGCCGCGAGCCGCTCGCGGACGTGCGCATGGTCGCGGAGGATGCGCACCGGCAGGACGAGCAGGTCGTCGAAGCTGACCGCGTTGGCCTGCTGCAGCGCGGGCTCGAGCTCGCGGTAGACCTGCGCGGCCGCCTGGGCGAGCGGGGTGCGCGCGAGCGCCTCGAACTCGGCCGGCTCGACGAGCGCGTTCTTCGCCGACGAGATCTCGTGGACGATCGTCTTCGGCGCGAACTGCTTCGGATCGATGCGGAGGCGCTCGACGATCCGCTTCACCACGGCGAGCGTGTCGTCCTCGTCGTAGATCGTGTACTCGGGCGTCCGACCGGCGAGGTCGGCGTACATGCGCAGGAGACGCGCCCCGATGCCGTGGAAGGTGCCGATCCACATGCCCGCCGGCTCTCTCCCGAGGAACCGCCCCACGCGATCGCGCATCTCGCCGGCGGCCTTGTTCGTGAACGTCACCGCGAGGATCGCCTGCGGCGGCACGCCGTGCACGTCGATGAGCCGGGCGATCCGCGCCGTGAGCACGCGCGTCTTGCCCGAGCCCGCCCCGGCGACCACGAGGAGCGGGCCTTCGTGGTGCTCGACCGCCGCCTGCTGGGAGGGGTTGAGCCGGCTCGTCACGCGAGGCGGTCCACGCCCAACCACGGGCGCAGCGCCTCGGGGACGGCGACACTGCCGTCCGGCTGCTGGTAGTGCTCGAGGATCGCCGCGAAGATGCGGGGGAACGCGAGGCCCGACCCGTTCAGGGTGTGCACGAACCGCGGCTTCTCGCCCGCGGCCGGACGGAAGCGGATGTTCGCTCGGCGCGCCTGGAAGTCGGTGAACACCGAGCAGCTCGAGACCTCCAGCCATTTCCCGACGCCTGGCGCGAACACCTCCAGGTCGTAGGTCTTCGCGCTGGAGAAGCCCGTGTCGCCGGCGGCGAGGAGCAGCACGCGGTAGGGCAGGCCGAGCCGCTGGAGCACGGCCTCGGCGTGGCCGAGCAGCCGCTCCAACTCGGCGTCCGACTGCTCCGGCGCGCAGTAGCGCACCAGTTCCACCTTGTCGAACTCGTGGACGCGCAGCACACCACGCGTGTCCTTGCCCGCGGAACCCGCCTCGCGACGGAAGCACGGGCTGTACGCGCAATAGGCCTTCGGCAGGTCCTCCGCGCTGAGGATCTCATCGCGATGGAGGTTCGTCACCGGCACCTCCGCCGTCGGGATGAGGAAGAGCTCCTCGTCCTTGAGCGCGTACATGTCGTCCTCGAACTTCGGGAGCTGGCCCGTGCCGACCATCGACGCGCGATTGACCACGACGGGGACCCAGAGTTCCTCGTAGCCGAACTCGCCGCTGTGCAGGTCGAGCATCGCGTTCATGAAGCTGCGGATCATCCGCGCGCCCTTGCCGCGATAGACGATGAACCCCGAGCCGGCGATCTTCGCGCCGCGCTCGAGATCGAGGATCCCCAGCCGCGCTCCGACCTCCCAATGCGGTTTCACGCTCTCCGCCGCGCGCGGCTCCCCCCACGTGCGCACCACCCGGTTCTGCGTCTCGTCCCCCGCGGGGACGTCGGCGAGCGGGATGTTCGGGATGCCGAGCAGGAGTTCGTCGAGGCGCGCTTCCATCGGCGCGAGTTCCGCCTCCAGACGGGCGATCTCCTCGCCGAGGGCCCGGGATTCCGCGAGTGGAGCGTCCGCGTTCTCCTGGGCCTTCTTGAGCCGTCCGACCTCCTGCGTCACGGCATTCCGCCGCGCCTTCCTCTCCTCGACCGCCGTGATCGTCGCGCGCCGGGTGCGGTCGAGGCGCTCGGCCTCGTCGATGTCCCCCGCGTACTGCTCCAGCTTGCCGCGCCGGCGCATGCCGTCGCGCAATTGCTCGATCTGGTCGCGCACCATCCGGAGGTCGTGCACCCTCAGAACTCCGGGACGCCGCTGAGGAGAGAGCGGAAGCCGCAGTTGGGATTGATGCGCGCCGAGATCTTGATGCGGCGCTCGGCCGGGATCACGGAGTCGACGAGGAACTTGCCGTAGACCACCTGCTGGAGGTCATACTGGCAGAACAGCGTCGTCACCTTCACGAGGAACATCTGCCCCTCGTTGACCGTGAGCACGCTGTCCGCGGTCCAGCCGTTCCGCGGCGCCTCGGCGATCGCGTTGTACGGCCCCGCGCTCCGCTGGAACTCCACCGCGCGGGTGCCCGCGATCGGCGAGACCACCGAGCCGACCGGGTACACCTTCAGGCGTCCGTCGTCGTCGATGTCGAACGCGATGTCGAACGAGCCGGCCGCGTCGAGCCGCACCGCCGTCGCCTGCGGCACGAGGAGCGCGGAGGGGTAGGCCGCGGGCGTGCCGCTCAGGGCCCAGAACTCGAACGTGTTGTCGAGGTTGGGGCTGCTCGCGGTGCGCTTGAACGGATCCTCGCACGCCGAGGCGCCCGCCAGGGCGGCCACGGCGACGAACAGGAGGCCGCGGCGCAGGCGCCGCGCGGAGGGCTTCAGGAGTGTGTGCACAGTGCTCTCAAACTAACGGGATGAGGGGGACGGCGCCAAGCGAAACGTGCTTGACTTCACTCTGACGGTGGGTACACTTCGGCAACCTTTCCGGAGCGGCGATGCCCACCATTCGCGACCTCGTCGCGGCGATCCGGCGGCGCGACGGCATCGACGCCGCCGTCGTGCTCGGCCGAGATGGCCTGTTGATCGACCATCAGGCCAACGCAGGCCTCGATGCGGAGAGCATCGCGGCCCACGTGCCCTCCATCCTCACGCACGCCGACGAGCTCGCCGCCGCTGCCGGCCAGGGGCACCTCCTCACCGCGGTGCACGAACACGCGGGCGGCACCGCGGTCATCGCCGCCATGTCCGCCGACGCGGTCCTGCTCGTGCTGCTGCAGCCGAGCGCGGACGTCGGCGCCCTGCTCTTCGACCTCCGCCGTCACCGCGCCAACATCGCGGCGCTGGCCTGACCGACATTACTTCCCCGTCGCGGGCCGTGGGTTCCCTCGCCGCCAACGGGCCGTACCATGTGCTCGTCGCCGATGACGAACCGCACATCGGCCGGATCATCAAGACGAAGCTCGAACAGGGGCCGTTCGCCGTCACGCTCGTCTACGATGGCGCGGAGGCGCTGGCCGAACTCGAGCGCGACCCCGCCGTGAAGCTGCTCATCCTCGATCTCATGATGCCGCTCGTGAGCGGCCTCGAGGTCCTCGACCGCGTGCGCGCCGATGCGCGCTGGCGCGCCCTGCCCTGCCTCATCCTGACCGCCGCCGGTCAGGACCATCACGAAGCCGATGCCCTGCGGCGCGGCGCGAACGACTTCATGACCAAGCCCTTCAGTCCCAAGCGCCTGCTCGCCCGCGTCTCGCAGCTCGCCGGCGTGGAGGGCGCGTGACGCCGCCCCTCTACGCCGTGGTGCTCGCCGGAGGCGTGGGATCGCGCTTCTGGCCGCTCAGCACGCCGGACCGGCCCAAGCAGCTGCTTCCGCTGATCACCGGCCAGGCGATGCTGGCCGAGACGGTGGACCGCCTCATCCCGCTGGTCGGCCGCGAGCGCGTGCTGATCCTCACCAGCGAACGCCTGCGCCAGCCGATCCTCGCCGCGCTGCCCGGAATCGACGCGTCGCAGCTCCTCCTGGAACCACGGCCCGCCGGCACCGCCGCGGCGCTCGCGTGGGCGGCCGCTCAGGTCGTCGATCGTGGCGGGTCGGACGCCCGCATGGTCTGCGTCCACGCCGACTGGGCGATCGCCGACGCGGCGCGTTTCCGGGAGACCCTCGCCAAGGCGGCGGCGGTCGCGGCCGCGCGCGGTGCGCTCGCCACGGTCGGCATCGTCCCGTCGCGGCCGGACGTCGGCTTCGGGTACATCCAACCCGGCGCGCCGCTGGCTGACGGGGCCCGCGCCGTGGCACGGTTCGTCGAGAAGCCCGACCGGGAGCGCGCGGCGGCGATGGTCGCCGACGGATTCCTCTGGAACTCCGGCATCTTCGCGTGGCGGGCTCAGGACCTGCTCGACGAGGTGCGCGCCGTGACACCGGAGCTCTCGACCGCGATGGCGAGGATCGGCGACGGTGCGACGGCGTTCTTCGGAGCGGTGACCACCGGGGTCAGCATCGATGTCGGCGTGCTCGAGCGCAGCAAGCGCGTGGTCGTCCTCGCCGGCGATTTCGGCTGGGACGACGTGGGCACGTGGAGCGCGCTGCGCCGCGTGCGGCATCACGACGACGCGGGCAACGCGAGTCACGGCCGCGTCATCACGCGAGAGGCGAGCGGGAACGTGGTGCACGCCGAGGGGAGTGCCGTGGTGCTCTATGGCGTCGAGGACCTCGTCGTCGTGGTCCGCGACGGTGTCACGCTCGTCACCACGGTCGAGCGCGCCTCCGACCTCAAGACGCTCGTCGATGGCCTGCCCGCGGACCTCAAGGACCTCCGCTGATGGCGCTCGTCCTCCTTGACGACGCCCGCGCGCGGCAGTTCGAGCCGTTCGCCCTGACGCGACCGGCCGGTGAGCTCCGCGCCGGCGGTGAGCTCACGCGGCGCCGTTGGGCGCGCATCCTTCGCACCGAGGCGACCGGCTTCATCGGCGCGCCGCACCTCGCGGAGTTCGAGGAGTTCGACGCCCCCGGCGCGGCCAGCGGGACCCTGCCCGCCGGGACCTGGGTAGCGAACGCGCGATGCGCGCCGCGGCTCGATGGCACGGTCGACGGCACGGCGGGCGCCGTCCGCGTGAGCGGCCTCCTCGCGGCGGTGCGACTCCGGTCCGCCGTCGCCGTCGCCGACCTCGCCGATGGCCGGACGTCGCTGGACCGTCTCGCCGCTGCCGGTGAAGCCCAGGGGATCGAGGGCTGGTGGATCGATCAGGTCTGGGACCTCATCCGCCACCTCAACGCGATGCTCGCCGCCGACGTGCTCGCGATGGCGCCATCGCAGACCGAAGTGCCCCCGCACGTCGCGGTGCTCGGCGCGCATCCGGTGCACATCGACCTCGGCGCCCACGTGGAGCCGCTCGTGGTGATCGATGCGACCGCCGGCCCGGTGCTCGTCCGGCGTGGCGCGACGGTCCAGTCGTTCACGCGTCTCGTCGGGCCCTGCATCATCGGCGAGGACGCGACGGTGAGCGGTGGTCGCGTCGCCGCGTGCAGCATCGGCGAGCGCGTGAAGGTGAACGGCGAGATCAGCTCGACGATCATGATCGGGCACGCCAACAAGGGGCACGACGGATTCGTCGGCCACTCGGTGATCGGCCGCTGGGCGAACCTCGGTGCCGCCACCGTCACGAGCAACCTCAAGAACTCGTACGGCACCGTGCAACTCTGGACGCCGCGCGGCCTCGAGGAGACCGGGCTCCAGTTCCTCGGCGCCATGATCGGCGACCACGCCAAGACCGGGATCGGCACCCGCCTCACGACCGGCTCCGTGCTCGGCGCCGGCGCGAACGTCTTCGGCACGGCGATGCCGCCCAAGGTCGTCGCGCCGTTCGCCTGGGGAGAGGCGCCGGCGTGGGAGACCTTCGCCGTGGACAAGTTCCTCGAGGTGTCCGCGCGCGTCATGGCCCGGCGCGGCGTCACCCTCGGCGCACCGATGCGCGCGTGCCTCCGCGCCGCGCACGCGGCGCGCTGGTCCGCCTGACGGCCACCCGCCGAGTCCCCTGATGCGCGGATGGACCCTTGGCAGCGGCAGTTCGGGCAACGCGCTCCTCGTCGAGAGCGGCCCCCATCGCATCCTCATCGATTGCGGCTTCGGTCCGCGTGCGCTGGCGACCCGACTGAAGGCGATCAGTGTCGCCCCCGAGTCGATCAGCGCCCTGCTCATCACGCATGAGCACGTCGACCATGCTCAGGGTGCCGAACGTGCCCAGAAGAAGTGGCGCTGGCCGGTGATCGCGTCCGCCGGGACCCTCGGCGCGTTGCGTGAGCTCGAGGCGCGCTGGCGTCGCCCCGTGGCGCCGGGCACGGCGATCACCATCGACGGTTTCAGCATCGAGGCGATCGCGGTCCCGCACGACGCGGCCGCCCCGCTGGCGTTCGCGGTCACGGCGACCGCGAGCGGTGCCCGGCTCGGCGTCGCCCACGATCTCGGCGCGGTGCCCGACGCGCTGCGGCATGCCTTCGCGCGTTGCGACGCGCTCTGTCTCGAGGCCAACCATGACGTGGTCATGCTGCGCGACGGTCCGTATCCCGTGGCGTTGAAGCAGCGGATCCGCGGAGGGCGTGGCCACATCAGCAACACCGAATCGGCCCGACTCGCTGCCGACCTCGCCGGCCCCTCGCTTCGCGCGGTCACGCTGCTGCATCTCAGCGAAGTGAACAACCGACCCGAGGTCGCCGAGCGCACGGTGGGCGCGGAACTGCGGCGCGCGGGCTTCCGCGGTCCGGTGGTGGCTGCCGCTCGGCGGACCACGGCCGAAGCATTCTCCCTCGGTCCGGACGCCCTCCGCCGGAGCGTCAGCGTTCAACTGAGCCTTGGCGTATGAGGCTTGAACGCTCCCCGCGACGGCTACCTGTATCCGGAATCGGGAACACTTTACTTCGCTATCCTCGCTCACTACTGTGCGAGCACAGAATGTCACGCCGTGAGGGCGTGATCCACACCCGCTCCGATCGCCCCAGCCGACCGGTCTGAGGAGGACCATGCCTGACGCGCCGCCGCACCTGATCGATCCGCTGAAGCCGCAGTGGAATCACGACGCACCCGCCGCGGTGGTCGTCTTCCTCGTCGCCCTCCCCCTGTGTCTCGGCGTGGCATTGGCGTCGGGCGCCCCGCTGTTCGCCGGCATCATCGCCGGCATCGTCGGCGGCCTGGTCGTCGCTCCCCTGAGCGGCTCCGCGCTGATGGTCAGCGGCCCCGCCGCCGGCCTGACCGCGATCGTCCTCGCGGCCATCACGCAGCTGGGCGACTATCGCGCGTTCCTCGTGGCGGTGGTCATCGGCGGGGCGATCCAGCTCGCGCTCGCCGCGCTCCGCGCCGGCATCATCGGCTACTACTTCCCGTCGTCGGTGATCAAGGGCATGCTCTCGGCGATCGGCCTGGTCCTGATCCTCAAGCAGCTGCCGCACGCGGTAGGCTACGACGCCGACAGCATGGGTGACGAGACGTTCCAGCAGGCGAACGCCGAGAACACCTTCAGCGGCCTCACGCACGCGCTCGATGCGCTCGAGCCGGGTGCGGTGATCATCGCGCTACTGTCGCTGGTGATCCTCTTCGGGTGGTCGGCGACGCCGTTCGGCCGGATGAAGCTGCTCCCCGCCCCGCTCGCGGTGGTCGCGCTCGGCACCGGACTCAATGCGCTGTTCGCCGTCGTCGCGCCGCAGCTGGCGTTGGCCTCGACGCATCTCGTGACGCTGCCGGTGCCCGCGGCCGCGGCGGACTGGCTCCCGCAGTTCTCGTTCCCCGCCTGGGCGGCCATCGCGAACCCGGTCGTCTGGCGCGTGGGCGTGACCCTCGGCATCGTCGCGTCGCTCGAGACGCTGCTCTCGCTCGAGGCCACCGACAAGATGGACCCGTTCAAGCGCGAGGCGCCGCCCAACCGTGAGCTCTTCGCGCAGGGCATCGGCAACATGCTGTCGGGGCTCATCGGCGGACTTCCGCTGACGGGCGTGATCGTGCGTTCGGCGGCGAACGTCTCCGCCGGCGCGCGCACCCGCTGGTCGGCGATCCTCCACGGCGTGCTGCTGCTCGTCGCGGTCGTCGCGGTCCCTCGGCTCCTGAACCTGATCCCGTTGGCGGCGCTGGCGGCGATCCTGCTCCACACCGGTTACAAGCTCGCGCACCCCTCGATCCTGAAGGGGATGGTGAGCCTGGGCCGATCGCAATGGGTCCCGTACGTCATCACGGTCACGGCGATCCTCCTCACCGACCTGCTCGTCGGGATCGCGATCGGGATGTCGGTGGGCGTCTTCATCATCCTGCGGGACACTTTGAGCAACCCGCCGTTCACGGCGATCGGTCCGAAGGGCGGCGTGCTGGAGCGCTGGCAGCTCCATGACCACGTCAACTTCCTGAACAAGGCCGCGCTGCTGAAGGAGCTCGACGCCATCGCGCCGGGCAGCCGGCTCGAGATCGACGGTCGGATGGTGCGCCGCATCGATGCCGACGCGCTCGAGGCGCTGCACCAGTTCTCCGAGACGGCGCAACTCCGCAACATCGATTATCGCCTCGTGGCCATCCCGTCGCGCCCCTCGGGCGCCGGGGCGCACTGAACTCTCCTCCATCCGGGATCGCATCGATGCAGCACTACCACAAGCTCCTGCAGAACAACGCCGAGTGGGCGCGCGAGATGGTGGCGCAGGATCCGGACTTCTTCTCCAAGCGCGAGGCGGCGCAGACCCCGCACCACCTGATCATCGGCTGTTCCGACAGCCGGGTGCCGCTCGAGCTGATGACCGGCGCCCTCCCGGGCGAGATGTTCGTGCACCGGAACATCGGCAATCAGGTGTGGGAGACGGACATGAACATCCAGAGCGTGATCCAGTTCGCGGTGGACGTGCTCGATGTGGAGCACATCATCGTGTGCGGCCACTCGAATTGCGGTGCCCTCAAGGCCGCCCAGGCGTCGAGCGCACACGGCCTGCTCGATCACTGGCTCTCCGACATCCGCAGCACGATCCGCTGGAACCAGGGCGAGCTCGACGCGTGTCCCACGTCCGAGCAGCGCCTGCACCGGCTCTCGCACCTCAATGTCCTGCAGCAGGTCGGGATCCTGAGCCGCACGCCGACGGTGCTCGACGCCTGGTCGCGCGGCCGGCGACCGATGCTGCACGGGTGGGTCTATGACATCGGCACCGGGCTCATCGAGCGCGTGATGGAGCAGATCGACAGTGCGGAGAAGGCCGCGCAGGTGCTGCCGAGGAACTGAGCGGGCCCCACCCGATCCGATGGACGACGCGAAGCGGGCCCGGGTCATCGACCCGGGCCCGCTTCGCCATCTGCCATCTCCGGCGCCGAAGGCGCCGCCTAGTACATCCCGCCCATGCCACCGCCCGGCGCCGCCGGCGCAGGCGATTCCTTCTCCTTCTTCTCCACGATGAGCGCTTCCGTGGTGAGGAGGAGCCCGGCGATCGACGCGGCGTTCTGCAGCGCCGTGCGGGTCACCTTGGTCGGGTCGATGACGCCGG
>CAYXGS010000048.1:0-22202 GCA_964464585.1 uncultured Gemmatimonas sp.
AATCCGACCGGTCCGCTGCATGTGGGCCACGGCCGTCAGGCCGCGCTCGGCGATTCGATCGCGTCGTTGCTCGCGTCGCAGGGCTGGAAGGTCACGCGCGAGTTCTACTACAACGACGCCGGCGTGCAGATCGCCAATCTCGCGAGGTCGGTGCAGGCGCGGCTCCGCGAACGCGCGGGCATGCCGCTCGAGATCCCCGAGGGTGGCTATCACGGGCAGTACATCGCCGAGATCGCCGAGCGGTACGCGGCCGAGTTCCCGAACGACCCGAAGGGCGATGACCTCGAGCAGGTGCGCCACGTCGCCGTGCGTGAACTGCGCAAGGAGCAGGACCTCGACCTTCGTGCGTTCGGCGTGAAGTTCGACGTCTACTACCTCGAGAGCTCGCTCTACACCGATGGTCTGGTCGAGAAGACCGTCGGCAAGCTCGTCAAGGCGGGACACACGTTCGAGGACGACGGCGCGCTGTACCTCCGCACCACGGAGTACGGCGATGACAAGGACCGTGTGATGCGCAAGCGCGACGGGACCTTCACGTACTTCGTCCCCGATGTCGCGTACCACGTCACCAAGTTCGAACGCGGGTTCACGCGCGCGATCAACGTGCAGGGCGCCGACCATCACGGCACCACCGCGCGCGTCCGCGCCGGGCTCCAGGCGCTCGACATGGGCGTGCCGCAGGGATACCCCGAGTACGTGCTGCACCAGATGGTGACCGTGATGAAGGGTGGCGAGGAGGTGAAGATCTCCAAGCGCGCCGGCAGCTATGTCACGGTGCGCGACCTCATCGACGAGGTGGGCCGCGACGCGGTGCGCTACTTCTTCCTCATGCGGAAGGGCGACAGCCAGCTGGTGTTCGACGTGGACCTCGCGCGGTCACAGAGCGAGGAGAACCCGGTGTACTACATCCAGATGGCGCACGCGCGGCTCTGCGGCATCTTCCGGGTGGGTGCGATCGACGCGGCGACGGTGACCGGGGCCGGGATCGACTGGAGCGTGCTCGACACGCCGGAGGAGCGCGAACTGGTCAAGACGCTGCTCGACTGGCCGGCCCTCGTCGCCGGCGCGGCCGAGTCCACCGAACCGCATCGCGTCGCCAACTGGCTCCTCGAGACGGCGCGGATGGTGCACACGTGGTACCACAAGTGTCACGTGCTCGGCGAGCCCGCGCCGGTGATGCAGGCGCGGCTCGCGCTCGCCAAGGCGGCGCGCATCACGCTGGCGAACGGGCTCGGGCTGCTCGGTATCGCGGCCCCGGAGCGGATGTGAGGTCGGCGCGACCTGCGGGCCGAACGATGCAGGTCGAAGGAGCACCGCAGCCGCTGTAGGAACAGCTCGTCTCGTATCGTCGTCGCCGTCAGACACCATCGTCCATCCTCCAGCCTTCCTCCAGATGTCCGTTCTCGTCGTCGGCTCCGTCGCCCTCGATTCCGTCGAGACCCCCTTCGGCAAGGCCGAGGAGGTCCTCGGCGGCTCGGCGAACTACTTCTCCGCCTCGGCGAGCCACCAGACCAAGGTCCAGCTCGTCGGCGTGGTCGGCAGCGACTACCCCATGGCCAAGCTCGACCCGCTCAAGGCCCGTGGCATCGATTTCGCCGGGCTCGAGCAGATGGAGGGCGAGTCCTTCCGCTGGCGCGGCCGCTATCGTCATGACCTCAACTCGGCCGAGACGCTCGAGACCCGTCTGGGGGTGTTCTCGCACTTCAAGCCGAAGATCCCCGCGCAGTTCACCGACGCGAAGTACGTGTTCCTCGCCAACATCGATCCGCGCCTGCAGCTCGAGGTGCTGAAGCAGGTCAAGGCACCCAAGCTCGTCGCCTGCGACACGATGAACTTCTGGATCGAGTCGCGCCGGCACGACCTGCTCGAGCTCCTGAAGCATGTCGACCTGATCACGCTCAATGACGGCGAGGCGCGCCAGCTCACCGAGTGCGCCAACCTCGTGCAGGCCGCGCGGTGGATCATGGCCAAGGGGCCGAAGACGGTGCTCATCAAGAAGGGCGAGCACGGCGCCTTCATGTTCAACAAGGACGAGATCTTCTTCGCGCCGGCGTACCCGCTCGAGTCCGTCTTCGATCCCACCGGGGCGGGCGATTCGTTCGCCGGCGGGTTCATGGGCTGGCTCGCGCGCACCGACGACATCTCCGAGGCCAACATGCGCCGCGCGGTCGTGGTCGGCAGCGCGATGGGATCGTTCGTGGTCGAGGGCTTCTCGATCACGCGACTGCTGGAGGTCTCGCGCGCCGATATCGAGCGCCGCGTCGCCGACTTCCATCGCTTGGTGAGCTTCGACCAGGCCCTCAACGCGTGAGCGAGGCGAGGAACGACCGATGAGCGAGACGAAGCTGACCTACGCGAGTGCCGGCGTCGACATCGACGCCGCGGAGGACTCGAAGCACCGCATCAAGCGGCTCGTCGAATCGACGTTCACGGCGGGCGCCCGCGGCGCGTTCGGCGGCTTCGGCGGGATGTTCCGCGTCCCGGAGGGCATGCGGAAGCCGCTCCTCGTGGCGAGCGCCGACGGCGTGGGCACCAAGATCAAGATCGCGATCGAGGCCGACCGGCACGACACCATCGGGCACTGCCTCGTGAACCACTGCGTCAACGACATCCTGGTGCAGGGGGCCGTGCCGCTGTTCTTCCTCGACTACGTGGCATTCGGCAAGCTCATCCCGTCGGTCGTCGAGGGCGTCGTCGCCGGTGTGTCGGCGGGCTGCCGCGAGAACGGCGCGTCGCTCATCGGCGGCGAGACGGCCGAGATGCCGGGCGTGTACACGCCGCCCGACTACGATCTCGCCGGGTTCATCGTCGGCGCGGTGGAGGAGGACGAGGTCATCACGAGCGCCGGCGTGCGGGACGGCGACGTGCTGGTGGGACTCGCGAGCACGGGGCTCCACACCAACGGCTATTCGCTCGCGCGCCGCATCCTGCAGGACCGCCTGCGGCTCGGGCCGCACGATGCGTTCCCGGACGCCGGCGGGAAGTCCGTCGCCGACGTGATGCTCGCCGTGCACCGGAGCTACCTCCCGATCCTCAAGCCGGTCCTGCGTCACATCCATGCGATGGCGCACATCACCGGCGGCGGCATTCCCGGCAATCTCGACCGGGCGCTGCCGTCGCATCTCGATGCGGTGGTGGAGATGAACGCGTGGGACATTCCCTCGACCTTCCGGGTACTGGAGCAGGCGGGCGGGGTGGATCGCGCGGAGATGTACCGTGCCTTCAACATGGGTGTCGGCATGATTGTGATGACTGACACAGCGGGTGCCGCGAAGATCCGTGACCTTGCCTCGCAGGCCGGCGTCGGTAATTGGATCATCGGCCACACCCGTCCTGGATCGGGGCGGGTTCACCTCGTCTGACACGGAGTTCCACCACATGCGTCGTCTTCTCGCCGGAACCGCTCTCATCGTGGCTGCCGCCGCGCCCGCCAAAGCCCAGTGCAGCGGGACTCCTGATACAGGGGATGCGTGTCAGAAGGCGGTTGACCTCTGGGCGTACTTGATGCCGCAGCTGGGCACCTCACTCGTTGGTGGGTCGCACACCCTCGGTATCGGCACGACGCTCGGCGGTTTCCCGCACTTCGCCATCGCTCTTCGTGGCAATGCAGTGATGGGCAACCTGCCCGACATCTCCGGGATAACCGTGAACCCGGGGGCTGCGCAGAACTCCAACATCGACGCGAAGGAGCAGGTCATCGGACTCCCGGGCGTCGACTTCGCGCTCGGCATCTACAAGGGGTTCCCGCTCGGCGTCACCCGAATCGGCGGCGTCGACCTCATCGGCAGCGTCACGTATGTGCCGGAGATCGAAGGCGACGGTGTCACGCTCTCCGTGAAGGATGGCAGCACCAAGATCGGCCTCGGCGCTCGCATTGGGTTGCTCGAGCAGTCGTTGATCGTTCCCGGCGTGTCGGTTTCGTACCTTGTGCGAGACCTGCCGGTGATGACCGTCATCGCGAACATGTCGAACGCGGGCTTTTCGCTCAATGACTTCAGTGTCAAGACGACCTCGTGGCGTCTTGCCGCGCAAAAGAACCTGCTGCTATTCCAGCTTGGAGCCGGCGTCGGTCAGGATACGTACGATGCCAGCACGTCGATCATGGGCATTGTGGCGCCGGCTGGCAACTTCTCGGCCAACCCGTCCCAGGAACTCAAGCGCACCACGATGTACGGCTCGCTCGGTTTCAACCTCCTCATCGCGAAGGTCGTCGCGGAGGTCGGTCAGGTGAGCGGTGGCGACGTGACCACGTTCAACACCTTCTCCGAGGCGGCCGACAAGTCGCGTCTGTACGGCTCGGTCGGTATCCGCATCAGCTTCTGATCGACCAGCACCACCCCCTTGCTCCCGCACCGGGCCCGAAGGACGGGGCCCGGATGCGCCGCGCACTGCTCCTCGCGCGGCGCGGCTGGGGACGGACGGCGCCGAACCCCATGGTCGGCGCCGTCGTCGTTCGCGACGATGTCGTGGTCGGCGAGGGATGGCACGATGTCTTCGGCGGGCCGCACGCCGAAGTGGCCGCGCTGGCCGCTGCCGGCGACCGCGCGCGCGGCGCCGACGTGTACGTGTCGCTCGAACCCTGTGCCCACCACGGGAAGACGCCGCCCTGCGTCGACGCGCTCATCGCGGCCGGGGTGCGCCGCGTGATCGTCGCGGTGGGCGACCCCAATCCCGAGGCGCAGGGCGGGATCGCGAAGCTGCGCGCCGCCGGCATCTCGGTCACCGAGGGCGTGGAGCCCGCGGCCGCGAGCGAGCTCAATGCGCCCTTCCTGTTCGCACAACGCGAGGGGAGCCGTCCGTTCGTGAGCCTCAAGCTCGCGGTGTCGCTCGACGGCGGGCTCGCGCCAGGCGACCGCACGCAGCGCTGGCTCACCGGCCTCGCCGCCCGGCGGTTCGTCCACCGGCTCCGTGCGAACGCCGACGCGATCGGCGTCGGGATCGGCACGGCCATGGCGGACGACCCCGCGCTGACCATCCGCTACGGCCGTCGTCCCCGCGTGGCCCCGGTGCGCGTGGTCTTCGACCAGACCGCGCGGTTGCCGCGCAGCGCCCAGCTGGTCCGCACGGCGCGGAAGGTCCCCACCTGGGTCCTCACCTCGTCAGCGGCGCCTGAGGCCGTGGCTGCGCTCGAGCGGGAAGGCGTGCGGATCCATGCCGCGATCGGCCTCGCGGAGCAGCTTCGGACGCTGCGGGCGGAGGGGGTCAGGCACCTGCTCGTCGAGGGCGGGGCGGGGCTGGCCGGGGCCATGATGAACGGTGGTTTCGTCGACCGCCTGATTATCTTTCAGGCGCCGGTCCTGCTCGGGGCCGGGGCACTCCCCGCCTTCGGGGCGGTGCAGCCGGGTTCAGGGGCGCCAGCCCAATGGCGCGTCACGGAGCGTCGCGAGTTCGGCGACGACCTCATGACCGTCTACGCTCCTGCCGGCCGCTGATTCCACCGTCGTCAGGCGCGCACGCACCACCCATGTTCACGGGACTGATCACTGCAATCGGCGAGGTGCGCGAGGTGTCCAGCACGGACGCCGGTCGCGAGTTCCTCATCGCGAGCCCCTACGGCGCCCTGTCGCTCGGGGAGAGCATCGCCTGCAACGGCGCCTGCCTCACCGTCCGGGACTCCTCGGTCGACGCCTTCCGGGTCGCCGCGGTGGTCACGACGCTGGACCGCACCACCATCGGCGCGTGGGGCGTCGGGACCAAGGTGAACCTCGAGCGCGCGCTCGCCGTGGGCGACCGGCTCGGCGGACACATCGTGCAGGGGCACGTCGACGGGGTGGGCACCGTGCGCACCGTCGCGCGGCGCGAGGACGCCTGGCTCATCGACCTCGACGTCCCGCCGGACATCGACGAGCTGCTCGTGCCCCTCGGATCCGTCGCCGTCGACGGCGTGAGCCTCACCGTGAACGCCCTCCCGCGACCCGGCGTTCTCCAATTGAGCATCATCGAGCACACCCTCCGCCACACCACACTCGGTGCGCTCCGAGCGGGCGATCGCGTGCAGCTCGAGGCGGACATGCTCGCCAAGCATCTCAAGCGCCTCGCGGCGCCCCTTCTGACCAACCAGTGACCATGTTCGGGACCATTGAGCAGGCGCTCGACGACCTGCGCCGCGGCAAGTTCATCGTGGTGGCCGACGACGAGGATCGCGAGAACGAAGGCGACCTCATCGGCGCGGCCGAGTTCATCACGCCGCAGGGCGTGAACTTCCTCATGCAGGCGAAGGGCATGATCTGCGTCGCCCTGTCGCCGGAGCGCGTGAGCCAGCTCGGCCTGCCCATGATGGGAGACGAGAACACGGACGCGCTCCGCACGGCCTACACCGTGACGATCGACGCGGCGCCCAAGCACGGGGTGACCACGGGCATCAGCGCCAGTGACCAGGCGACCACCATCCGCCTCACGGCGAGCCCCACGACGCATCCGAGCGACCTCCGGCGCCCGGGTCATGTGCATCCGCTGCGCGCGCGCGAGGGCGGCGTGCTCCAGCGCGTGGGCCACACCGAGGCGGCGATCGACCTCATGCGGCTCGCAGGCCTCCAGCCCGCGGGCGTGATCTGCGAGATCCTCACCGAGGACGGGAGTTCGGCGCGCCGCCCGCAGCTCGAGGACTTCTCGCGCACGCACGGCCTCACGTTCATCACGGTGGCCCAGCTCGTCGCGTACCGGCTCCAGCACGAGCGCCTGGTGCACCGGGAGGCGGATGTCCGCCTCCCCACCGAGTTCGGCGAGTTCCGGCTCGTCGGCTACCGCAACGACGTCGACGCCCGCGAACACGTGGCGCTGGTGCACGGCGAAGTGGCGGGCGGCGAGGATGTGCTCGTGCGCATGCACTCGAAGTGCCTCACCGGCGACACCTTCCACTCGATGCGCTGCGACTGTCACTGGCAGCTCCACGAGGCGATGCGGCTCGTCGTCGAGGCGGGCAAGGGCGTGATCGTCTACCTCGACCAGGAAGGGCGCGGCATCGGCCTGCTCAACAAGCTCAAGGCCTACGCCCTGCAGGATGCGGGCGCCGACACCGTCGAGGCGAACGAGAAGCTCGGCTTCGCGCCCGACCTGCGGAACTATGGGATCGGCGCGCAGATCCTCCTCGATCTCGGACTCTCGTCCATCCGGCCGATCACGAACAACCCGAAGAAGCTCGTCGGGCTCGAGGGCTACGGCCTGCGGCTGGGCGAGCGGGTGCCGATCATCTCTCCGTCGACGACGGAGAACGCCGACTACCTCGAGACCAAGCGGACGAAGCTCGGTCACCTGCGGGCCGTCTGATGGCCGAGTTCATCGGGGAACCCGCGGGCGTCGGCCGCCGGGTGGTCATCGTCGCCGCGCGATTCAACTCGGGCATCACGGAACGGCTCGTCGACGGGGCCATGGAGGCGTGCGTGCAGCAGGGCGTCGCCTTCGAGGACGTCGACGTGCTGTGGGTGCCGGGCGCGTGGGAGTTGCCGCCGGCGGTGATGAAGGCCTTGCAGACCGACCGCTACGACGCGGCCATCGCGCTCGGCGCGGTCATCCGCGGCGACACGCCGCACTTCGAGTACGTCGCGGGGGAGGCCTCGCGCGGCCTCGCCCTGCTCCAGGGTGAGTTCGGGGTGCCGGTCGGCTTCGGTCTCCTCACCTGCGACGACATGGCGCAGGCCGAGGCGCGCGCGGGTGGCGCGCACGGCAACAAGGGCCGTGATGCCGCGCTCGCGGCGCTCGAGATGGCCGACCTGTTCGGCCGGTTCGACAATGCGACCGGCGCGGAGGAATAGTGCCGGCTCGTGTGGAGACGCGGGGACGCTCCCGCGCATTGCAGGCGCTGTACGCGTGGGACGTGCGCGGCACGCCGCCCGACCTCGCGCGCGTGGCCGCGACCGTCTGGGATGACCTCGCGATCCAGCCGGACGAGCGCGCCTTCGCGCTCGCGCTCATCCTCCTCGTCGCGGCCGAGCGGCAGGGCATCGACGCCGAGCTGAGCGAGGTGACGACGAACTGGCGCCTGGAGCGGCTCGGGCACATCGAGCGGTCGGTGCTGCGACTGGCGGCCGCCGAGCTCATGCAGGGGGGGACGCCGCCGCGAGTGGTGATCCAGGAGTGCGTGCGCCTGGCCGAGCGGTTCGGGACCGCCCAGAGCGCGCGCTTCGTGAACGGCGTGATCGATGCGCTGGCCCGCAAGATGGGCCGGCTTTCGTGAGGATCTGCGCGGTCAACTGGCAGGACATCGAGAATCCCCTGGGCGGCGGCGCCGAGACGCACCTGCACGAGATCCTCGAGCGCCTCGCCGACTGGGGCCACGAGGTCGTGCTGCTCTGCGGCGGATGGCCCGGCTGTCCGCCACGTGTCACCCGGAAGGGGATCGAGATCCACCGCGTGGGGACCCGGCAGACGTTCGCCCTGCACGCCCGGCGCTACTGGGAGCGGCATCTCGCGCAGCGCGCGTTCGACGTGCTCTACGAGGACATCAACAAGATGCCGCTGTTCACCACCCGGTGGAGCGGCGCGCAGCGCGTGGTGGTCGTGGTGCCGCACCTGTTCGGCGGCGCCGCGTTCCAGGAGCTGAATCCGGTGCTCGCCTCGGCAGTGTGGCTCTCCGAGCGGCCGATCCCGTGGATGTACGGCGGGGTGCCGTTCCAGGCGATCAGCGAGAGCACGGGAGACGATCTCGTGGCGCGCGGCATAGCGCGCGAGCGCGTGGTCGTCATCCCGCCGGGCGTCTCCTACGAGCACTACACGCCGGATGCCGCGGCGCGCAGCGCGACGCCGGTGTTCTCCTACCTCGGCCGCCTGAAGAAGTACAAGGGCGTCGACCTCGTGATCCGGGCCTTCGCGCGGGTGTCGCGGACGGACGCCGTGCTCGAGATCGCCGGGGCCGGGGACCATCGTCCGGCGCTCGAGGCCCTCGCGCGTTCGCTTGACCTCGGCTCCCGCGTGCGTTTCCTTGGCTTCGTGAGCGAGACGGAGAAGCTCGCGCTGCTCCGCCGGTCCTGGGCGGTGGCGCTGGCCTCGCCGAAGGAAGGCTGGGGGCTGACGAACGTGGAGGCGGAGGCGTGCGGCACGCCGGTGGTCGCCTCCGACTCCCCTGGCATCCGCGAGTCGGTGCGGCACGGCGAGACCGGCTTCCTCGTCCCGCACGGGGACGTGTCCGCCCTCGCGGCCGCGATGGACCGCCTCGCCGGGTCGCCGGCGCTGGTGGCGCAGATGGGTGAGCGCGCTCGCGCGTTCGCCGAGACCTTCACGTGGGACCGGTGTGCGCGCGAGACGGAGGCGCACCTGCTCCGCGTGGTGAACCCGAAGTGAACCCCGGAGGGTGACGATGGACGTGCACTTCCACACGCACCACGCGGATGTCTCCGACCACATGCGGAAGCGCGCAGAGCGGGAGGTCCGCCGGGCCGCCCTGCGCCTGCCGCGGGTCGTCGAGGCGATCGTCCGGTTCGAGGAGGACGGCGCCGTGCGCCGCGTCTCCGTCACGCTGCGCGCGCCGCGCAACCACGACATCGTCGCCAGCGCCGAGGGGCGCTGGTACGGCCCCGCGCTGGCGCAGGCGCTCGCCCGCGTCCGGACGCAGGCGTCCCGCGAGCGGAAGGCGCTCCCGAAGGGACGCGCCCGGGACCTCGCCCGCGCCCGGTCGCGCGCCTGAGCGCCGAGCCCCCATGGCCCCGCTCTCCGTCGGCGCGTTCTACGAGCGCACCAAGGACCTGCTCGAGCTGACGATGCTCGGCGGCGTCGAGGGCCTCACGCGTGAGGTGCCGTCCTCCGACGCCTCGGGCCCCGGGCTCGTCCTCGCCGGCTACACCGGCCGCTTCGTCCCGTCGCGCATCCAGGTGCTCGGCGAGACGGAGGTCAGTTACCTCAACTCGCTCCCCGATGCGGAGCGCGAGCGGATCCTCGAGACCTTCCTCGGCTATCCGATCCCCTGCGTGATGGTCACCAAGGGGCTCGCGCTGCCGACCGGCATGGATGCGGCCGCGAAACAGGCCGGCGTCACGATCCTCGTGTCGGCGCTCAAGACGGCCGAGTTCTACAACCGGATCACCCCGTTCCTGCTCGACGCGTTCGCCCCGCAGACCTCGCTGCACGGCTCGCTCGCGGACGTGTACGGGGTCGGGCTGCTCTTCACGGGCGCGAGCGGGATCGGCAAGTCCGAGTGCGTGCTCGACCTGGTGGAACGCGGCCATCGGCTCGTCGCCGACGACCTGGTGATCACGCGGCGCAAGGGACCCGACATCCTCATCGGGTCGGGCCACCCGCTCCAGCGCCACTACATGGAGATCCGCGGCATCGGCCTCATCGATGTGCGCTCGATCTTCGGCGTGCGGTCGGTGCGCCAGCAGAAGCGCATCGAGGTGGTCGTCGTCCTCCAGGAATGGAAGGAAGGCATGACCGTCGAGCGGACCGGCCTGGAGATGGAGCAGACCTCGATCCTCGGCGTGCAGATCCCGAAGATCACGGTGCCGCTCAACCCGGGGAAGAACATCACGGTCATCGCCGAGGTGATCGCGATGAACCACCTCATGCGGTACAGCGGTCACGACCCGGCGCAGGCGTTCAACGAGCGGCTCAAGGGCCACATGCGGGAGAAGACCGCCGACGTCCAGCGCTATCTCCTCGACGACGATGAGTGACGCATGAGCGATCCGGTGAAGGCGATCGTCGCGGGGCACGGGTCGTTCGCCGAGGGGATCCGCTCGGCGATCGAGCAGATCTCCGGCCGCGGGGACTGCTTCGTCGCGATCAGCAACGCGGGGCTCGCGCCGGCCGAGATCGAGGCCGCGCTGCGCGATGCGATGGCGCGCACCGGGAGCAAGCTCATCTTCACCGACCTCCCTGCCGGGAGCTGCACCATGGCCGCGCGGCGGCTGCAGCGCGAGGACCCGACGATCACCGTCGTCACCGGCGCGGCACTGCCCACGATCCTCAGCTATGCGTGCGGCGGCGACCTCGGCAAGGCGGCGGAGCAGGGGCGCGAGGCGCTGACCGTGCTCGAGGGCAAGCGTGACGCTTGAGCTCTACCGCATCGATGACCGGCTGATCCACGGGCAGGTCGTGGTCGGCTGGGGCCAGCCGTGCACGCTCGGCTTCCTCGTCCTCGTCGACGACGAGGTCGCGAAGTCGGAATGGGAGCAGGAGCTCTATCGCATGGGCGTGCCGCCCGAGATGGACCTCTTCTTCGACTCCGTGGAGAGTGCGGCACGACGGCTGCCGGACTATCGCGCCGACCGCCGCGCGGGGATGCTCCTCACCGGCGACATCGACACCATGCAGCGCCTCGTCGCCGCGGCACCGGGCATCACGTCGGTGATGGTCGGCGGGATCCATCACAAGCCCGGTCGCGCCGCGCGGCTCCGCTATGTGTTCCTCACGCCGGACGAGGAGGCGCGGCTCGGCGCGCTCGCACGCGCCGGCGTGACGGTCGTCGCGCAGGATGTCCCGCAGGCCACGGCGCGGTCGCTCGCCGACCTGCTCACGGGCGACGGGTCCGACTGATGAACGCCCAGGGCCTCCTGCAGCTGCTGCCGCTCGCGGTGCTCGGCGCCGTGCTCGGGCTCGATGTGGTGAGTTTCCCGCAGGCGATGATCTCGCGGCCCATCGTCGCGGCCACGCTCGCCGGCGCGCTGCTCGGGGAACCGGGGCGGGGCCTCCTCATGGGCATCGCGCTCGAGTTCTTCGCGCTCGAGTCGATGCCCTTCGGCGCGTCGCGCTACCCCGAGTGGGGCTCGGCCTCCGTCGTCGGCGGCGCGCTCTTCGCGCACGTCGCGGACGGCACCGCGGCGGCGATGAGCGTCGCCGCGCTGGCGGCCCTGGTTACCGCCGGGATCGGCGGCTGGACCATGGTCGTGCTCCGCCGCTGGAACGCGCACTGGGCGCGGCAGCAGCAGACGCGCATCGCGAACGGCTCCGGGAGTGCCGTCACCGCGCTGCAGCTCGTGGGGATGACCTCCGACCTCATCCGCGGTGGCGCGCTGACGATGGTCGCGCTCATCATCTTCGAACCGATCCACGCGGCCGCGACCGAGACCGTGCGCGTGTCCCCGGTGCTGAGCCGCGCCTTCGTCGTCGCCGTCGCGTCAGCGGTGGGGCTCGCGGCGGTCTGGAAGGTGGTGCACACCACCGCCGGCGCGCGCTGGTACCTGCTGGCGGGCCTCGTCCTGGGCTTCGGACTGGCCGGGAGCATCATGTGAACGCGCCCTCGGACCAGCCCCCGCCGCTCCCGCTGCGTGTCCGCGCCGCGATGCTGCTGCGGATGTTCGCCATCCAGGGCGTCTGGAACTACGAGACCATGCTCGGCAACGGGATCGCGTTCGCGCTGGAGCCGGCGCTCAAGCGCCTGCCGGGCGGGAAGCGCGGGGAGCCCTACCGGCGCGCGATGGCGCGCCACAGCGGCTATTTCAACGCCCACCCGTATCTCGCGGCGGTGGCCGTCGGGGCGCTCGCGCGCGCTGAACTCGACCAGGTCCCGGAGGCGCAGATCGAGCGGTTCCGCGTCGCGGCGCCCGGTCCGCTCGGGTCGGTCGGGGACCGCCTCGTGTGGGCGGGCTGGGTCCCGTTCAGTTCGGCGGTCGGCTTGCTCGCGTTCGGGCTCGGCGCCTCGCCGCTCGCCGTGGTGCTGATCTTCCTCGGGACGTACAATGTCCTGCATCTGGGGCTCCGCATCTGGGGATTGCACGCGGGCTGGACGCACGGCCTGCGGGTCGCACAGGCGCTCGGGAATCCGCTCCTGCGCCAGGGGCCGGCGCACGTCGCGCGCGCGACGGCGCTCGTCGCGGGGGTCGCGCTGCCGGTCGCGGCGGCGGGGATCATCGGACCGGGCCGGGTGGTGCTGGGCAGCGTCCTCGCCGCCGTCGCGGGCGGGGCCGTGCTGGTGACGTTGCTGCACGGGCGGATCGAGGGGTGGCGCCTCGCCACCATCCTGCTGGCCGCCTTCGTCCTCTACGCGATGGTGCGCTGATGCCAGAACGTGCCGTGCAGGTGGTCAACGCCAACGGGATCCACGCCCGGCCCGCCGCAGAGATCGTGAAGACGGCCGGACGGTTCAAGGCCGACATCACGATCGCCCGCGACGACCTCGAGGTGAACGCCAAGAGCATCATGGGGGTGATGATGCTCGCGGCGGAATGCGGCTCGATGGTGCGCCTGCGCGCCGAGGGTGCGGACGCGGACGGGGCGCTCGATGCGCTCGCCACGCTCATCGCCAACAAGTTCGGGGAGCACTGAGTGGGCGCCACCACGCTGCACGGGGTCTCGGCCTCGCCCGGCATCGTGGTGGGGCCGGCGCACCTCCTGCGCTGGGAGGTGCCGGAGGTGCGCTCGCGCGTCATCGAAGACGCCGAGGTGGAGCAGGAGATCGCGCGGCTGCGGCGCGCGATCGACGACGCGGTGGAGCGGCTCCGTGGGGTGAAGGCGCGCGCGGAGGTGAATGCCGGCGCCGCCGAGGCCGCGATCTTCGATGTCCAGGTCGCGATCCTCCAGGACGCCGAGCTCCGGACCCGCGTCGAGACGCTCGTTCGCCAGAACCTCTCGGCCGAGAAGGCGTTCGACCTCGTGATGCTCGAGTGGCGCGAGCACTTCGGCCGGTCGACGAACCCGATGATGCGCGAGCGCGTCGGCGACCTCGTCGACGTCCATATCCGCCTCCTCTCGCTGCTGCTCGATCTCCCCGACCACGATCCGGTCGACCTCGAGCCCGGCTCCAACGCGATCCTCGTCACGCACGACCTCACGCCGAGCCTCACCATCCAGCTCGACCGCCGCGCCATCGCGGGGATCGCGACCGACGCCGGCACGCGGACATCGCACGTGGCGATCCTCGCGCGCTCGCTCGGCCTGCCCGCGGTGGTCGGCCTGATCGATGCGACGAGCCGGATCCAGATGGGCGACCGGATGATCCTCGACGGGACCAACGGGACGCTCATCCCGCGCCCCACCGCGGCGGTGCTCGCGCAGTTCGCCGATCGCGCACGCCGGGAGGCGGCCGCGCAGGCGGAGCTCGCGACGCTCGCCGACGCCGAGCCGGTGATGACGGACGGCACGCGCGTCACGCTCCGCGCGAACGTCGACCTGCCGGACGAGGCGGTGAAGGCGGCCGAGAGCGGCGCCGAGGGCGTCGGCCTCATGCGCACCGAGTTCCTCGTCGTCGGCCGCACCGCGATGCCGACCGAGGACGAGCAGTACGAGGCGTACACCAAGGTGGTGAAAGCCTTCGCCGGGCATCCCGTCGTGATCCGCACGTACGATGTGGGCGGCGACAAGCTGCCCATCGGCGGGTTCCCCCACGAACCCAATCCGTTCCTCGGGTGGCGCGCGATCCGCATGTGCCTCGACGAGCCCGAGCTGTTCAAGGTGCAGTTGCGCGCGCTCCTGCGGGCCGCGCTGCACGGCGACGTCCGGATCATGCTGCCCCTCGTGGTCTCGGTTGACGAGGTGCGGCAGGCGCGCTTCCTGCTGCAGGAGTCCGCCGACGAACTGGCGCGGCGCGGCGTCCCGCATCGCGCCGACGTCCCGCTCGGCGTGATGGTCGAGACCCCCGCGGCCGCGGTCTCGGCCGACAGCTTCGTGGAGGACGTCTCCTTCTTCTCGATCGGGACGAACGACCTGGTGCAGTACACCCTCGCGGTCGACCGCGGCAACGCGTCGCTGGTCACGCGCTACACGCCGCTGCACCCCGCGGTGCTGCGCCTCATCGCGCGGACGGTCGAGGTCGCCAAGGGGGCGCGGCTCGAGGTGAGCGTCTGCGGCGAGATGGCGTCGCAGCCGTTGATGGCCTTCGCGCTCCTCGGGCTGGGGATCCACACCCTGAGCGTCTCGGCGAGCGGCATCCCCGCCGTGAAGCGGCTCGTGCGTGGGGTGAACGCCGCCGCGGCCGCGGCCGCCGCGACGGCCGCGCTCGCTTGCACCACGCCGCGCGAGGCGGAGGCGGTGCTGCGGCAGGCGCTCGGCGAACAGCTCGGCGAGGAACTGCTGGACGGGTTGCTCGGCCTCGCGTAGCGACGTTATCGTTCAGGGCGCGATCCAAGCTCGGCCGGCGTCACGCGCCGGCCGTTTCATTTCCACCCACGCCTCGCCAACCTTCCCGTGCTGCATCGCCATCTCTTCACGTCCGAATCGGTCACCGAAGGCCACCCGGACAAGGTCGCCGACCAGATCTCCGACGCGGTGCTCGACACGCTGCTCGCGCAGGACCCGTACTCGCGCGTGGCCTGCGAGACGATGGTCACCACCGGCCTCGCGACGATCTTCGGTGAGGTGACGACCGGCGCGTGGGCCGACCTGCGCGGCCTGGTCCGCGAGACGATCAAGAACATCGGCTACACCGAGGCGGGCATCGGGTTCGACGCCGACTCGTGCGCCGTGCTCAACGCGCTCGGCCAGCAGTCGCGCGACATCGGCCAGGGCGTCGACACCGGCGGCGCCGGTGACCAGGGGATGATGTTCGGGTTCGCCTGTGACGAGACGCCGGAGCTGATGCCGCTCCCCATCCAGCTCGCGCACCGGCTCACGCATGCGCTCGCGGACCGCCGCAAGGACGGCACGCTGCCGTGGCTCCGGCCGGACGGCAAGTCGCAGGTGTCGGTCGTGTACGAGGACGGGCGCCCCGTGGAGGTCGACACGGTCGTCATCTCCACGCAGCACGCCGACACGGTGAAGAACAAGGCGATCCACGAGGCCGTCACCCGCGACATCATCCACGCGGTGATCCCCGAGGAGCTCCGCGCCAAGAAGATGAAGGTGCACATCAACCCGACCGGCCGCTTCGTCGTCGGCGGGCCGCACGGCGATGCCGGGCTCACCGGCCGCAAGATCATCGTCGACACCTACGGCGGCTACGGCCGTCATGGCGGCGGCGCCTTCTCGGGCAAGGATCCGTCGAAGGTCGATCGCTCCGCCGCGTATGCCGCCCGCTGGGTCGCCAAGAACATCGTCGCCGCCAAGCTCGCGACCAAGTGCGAGGTGCAGGTCGCGTACGCGATCGGCGTGGCCAAGCCGGTCTCGGTGATGGTCGACACCTTCGGCACCAACACCGTCGACGAGCGGCGGATCATGAAGGCGGTCGAGACGACCTTCGACCTCACGCCGAAGGGCATCATCGAGGCGCTCGACCTGCGCAAGCCGATCTACGGCCCGACCGCCGCGTACGGGCACTTCGGCCGCGCGCCGGAGAAGGCCGAGCGCTACGGCAAGAAGGTCTCCCTGTTCAACTGGGAACGGACCAACAAGGTGGCCGAGCTCAAGCGCGCTGCGCGCGGCTGAGCGGCCCCGAGGGAGGCGTCGTGATCGAGGTGGTGGTCTCGCGGCTCGGGCTCGACGCCTCCTCCCAGGCGTATGTCGTCGTACTGCAGGAGAAGGGCGGGGAGCGGATGCTCCCCATCTGGATCGGGCGCCCGGAGGCCGAAGCCATCGCCGCGCACCTGAACGGCGTGAAGCGCGATCGCCCCATGACGCACGACCTCATGCAGTCGCTCGTCCACGGGCTCGGCGGTCTCCTGCGCCGCGTGCAGGTCGTGCGGGTGCACGAGGGCACGTTCTACGCCGAGCTCCATCTCACCAGGGCGGGATCGCCGGTCGTGATCGACGCGCGCCCGTCCGATGCCATCGCGCTGGCGTTGCGGCTCGAGGCGCCGATCCACGTGGCCGAGGCGCTCTTCCGCGATGAGGCCGACGAGGTGGACGGCCGCGATGCACCGCCCGTTGGCGAGGGCGACCCTCTCTCCTCCGATGAACTCAAGCGACATCTCGCGCAGCTGCGCCCCGAGGACTTTGGCCGTTTCTCGCTCTGAGCGCGCGGCGCGCGCCGCATTCGCCGTCGCTTCCGCGGCCGCCGTCGCGCTCGCATCCGCGTCCGTGCCCGCCGTGCTGGGCGCGCAGACCGCGACCCGGTCGATCGAGGGGCGCATCTCGCGTCCCGGACCGACGCCGGCCGGCCTCGGCGTGGCGGGCGCGTGGGCGGTGCTCCATCGCGTCGGGCCCGACACCGCCGGGCCGCTCGATTCCGTGCGCACGGCGAGCGACGGCGGCTACCGATTCCGCTACCGCCCCTTCGGCGATTCGCTCGCGGTGTACTTCGTCTCCACCAGCCGCGGCGGCGTGAACTACTTCACGCCACCCATGCGCGAGGCGGCCGTCCGCGGCGGGATGGCCGACCTCACCGTCTTCGACACCTCGAGCGCCCCGATCCCCATCACCGTACGCGGCCGGCACCTCATCCTCACGGCGCCGGATTCTTCCACGCGGCGCGCGCGCACGGTGGTGGAAGCGTTCGAGCTGAGCAACGATTCCTCCGTCACGCGCGTGGCCAGCGGCGTCGACGGCGTGACGTTCGATGCCGCGTTGCCGCCGGACATCGCGGTGGTGCGCGCCGGACAGGGCGACATCTCCGAGGATGCCATCCGCGCGGTCGATGGCCGCGTGCGGGTGAATGCGCCCATCTCTCCCGGGCTGCGCCAGCTGAGCTTCTCGTACGAGATCCCCGTCTCGTCCGACCCCTTCGAGGTGCTCGTCGAGACGCCCACGATGGTGCTCGAGGTGCTGGTCGAGGATCCCGGGGCGCTGGTGCAGGGCGCGGGCCTGGTGCCCTCGGATCCGGTCGAGATCGACGGGCGGGCTTTCAAGCGGTTCCTCGCGCAGGACGTCGCGGCGGCCCAGACCTTCACCATCACCATCCCGCCCTCGGCGTCGTCGAGCAGCCTGCGCGTGATGCTCATCGTCACCGCGGTCGGTGCCGCGATGCTCCTCGGCCTCGGGATGGTCATGCTCCGGCGTGGACCCGGGATCGCGCGTCGCGGCACGGAGGACGTGGAGACGCTCGCGCTCGAGGCCGCGGCGCTCGACGAGGCGTTCGAGCGACTCGAGTCGCCGACCGATGCGCAGCGGGCCGAGCACTACCTCGCGCGCGCGCGCGCGAAGAGCCGGCTCGCGGCAGCGCTTGCCAAGCGGGATGGGCTGACCTAGGTTCACCCGCACAACTGAAGGCGAACGCGGGACACGGAAGCCGGTGACACGCCGGCGCGGCCCCGCCACTGTATCGGGCAGCAGCACACGTCCGCTCATCACCAGCCACTGGATCAGCGATCCGGGAAGGCGAGCGCGACGGCCCGGAGCCAGGAGACGACCCACGTTCGCGCCACATCCGGACCCTCGGGGGAGGGTCGGTGGCGTCGGCGTACGTCGTCCGCATCGGGACGCACCCGCCACGTGCATCGAGGCTCCTTCGTCACCGAAGGAGCCTTTTCGTTCCGTGCCGACCCGTATCCGCTTCACCAGGCGTCCCGCCGTGCCGCACCTGGCCGTCGCGTTCGCGACCTTCGCCGCTCTCCTGGCCTGCGCGCCGTCCCGCGACGCCGCAGGTGATGGCGGCGGTGCCGCACTCGACGACCTCGGCGACACCATCCGCACCGGCGTCGTGGCGCAGCGCGTCGTCTCGCTCAACCCGGTCACCACGGAGTTCGTCCTCGCCCTCGGTGCGCGTGCCCGGCTCGTCGGGCGCACGCATTGGGACAACTTCAGCGCGGAGGCGAGCAGCATCCCCGACGTCGGCGACGGGATGATGCCGAACGTCGAGGCGGTCCTCGGGCAGCGGCCGGACCTGGTGATCCTCTACGCGACCGAGTCGAATCGCGCGGCCGCCGCGCAGCTCCGGCGCGCGGGTGTCGCCACGCTCGCGTTCCGCACCGATCATGTGCGCGACCTGCCGCGTGTCGGAGCGGTGATCGCCGAAGCGCTGGGGATGCGCGGGGCCAGTGCGCGCGTGGTCGATACCGTGACGGCGCGACTCGATTCGCTGCGCGCGCTGCCCGCGCCGGCGGTGCGTGTGCGCGCGTTCTGGCACGTGTGGGACTCGCCGGTGCTGACGATCGGCAAGGGCAGTTACCTGTCCGAGCTGCTCGAGATCGCCGGCGGGGAGAATATCTTCGCGGATCTCGAGGCCCCGTCACCGCAGGTGACGCTCGAGGAGGTCGCGCGGCGTGACCCGGACGTCATCCTCGCCGGACCGAACACGGCGCAGTCGATGCGTGCGAGCCAGGCCTGGCGCGCGGTCCGCGCGGTCCGGGAGGGGCGCATCCTCGTCATCGACACGTTGATCGTCGGGCGCCCCGGCACGCGCATGGGCGAAGCCGCTGAGCATCTGCGGCGACTCCTGTACCCCGACGGCGCCCGGTGAGCGGGGCGCCGCGCGGCCTCTGGGTCCTGCTCATCGCCGTGCTGGCCGTGGCGGTGACGCTCGGGCTGGCGATCGGCGCGGTGCCGCTCGCGCCCGCAGACGTGTGGCACGCGCTGCGCGGCGCCGGCGATCCCGCGGTCATCGCCATCGTGCGTGACCTGCGCCTGCCGCGCGTCGCACTCGGGCTCGCGGTCGGTGCGGGCCTCGCCGCCAGCGGGACCGCGCTCCAGTCGACGCTGCGCAACCCGCTCGCCGAGCCGTACCTGCTCGGGGTGTCCGGAGGCGCCGCGGTGGGAGCGGTGCTCGCCGTGACGCTCGGGCTCACGGCCCCCGGGCTCGTGCCGGTCGCGGCGTTCGCGGGCGCGGCGGGCGCGGTGGTGCTCGTGCTGCTCGTCGCGCGCGCCGCCGGTGGCCGTGCGGATCCGCGGCTGCTGCTCATGGCCGGCGTCGTGGTCGGCGCGTTCTGCACGGCCGCGATCATGGTCGCGCTGGCTTCCGCGCCCGCCGAGACGGTGCGGGGCGCGCTCTGGTGGATGATGGGCTCGCTCGGGGACGCCGAGTGGAGCGGCCTGCGCTGGGTCGCACTCTATGTCGTCCTCGGGGTCACGCTCCTCGCGCTCTGGGGACGCGACCTCGACGTGCTCGCGCTCGGCGAGGACGCCGCGGCCGCGCTCGGACTCGATGTCGAGCGCGTGACGCGCCGGATCTATCTCACCGCCTCGCTCCTCGCCGCAGCGACCGTCGCGGGCGCCGGGCTCATCGGTTTCGTCGGGCTCGTCGTGCCGGCGCTCGCGCGGGCCATGGGCTGCCGTGGTGCTCGCGCGACCGTCGTCGCGTCGGCGCTCGCCGGCGGGGCGCTGGTCGTCGCCGCCGATGTCGTCGCGCGGACGGTGCTGAGTCCGGCCGAGTTGCCCCTCGGGGCGGTGACCGCGCTCGTCGGCGTGCCCTTCTTCCTCTGGCGGCTGCGCGCCGGGGTGGCGCGATGATCACCTTCGAGGACGTCGTGCTCGCGTACGGGGCGCTCGAGCCTGCGGTCCGCGGCGTCTCCTTCGCGGCGGCGGCGGGGCGGATCACCGCGGTCGTCGGCCCCAACGGCTCGGGCAAGAGCACGCTGGTGCGCGCGCTGCTGGGGCGTCTCGTCCCCCGCCGCGGCACCGTGCGCCTCGACGGCCAGCCGCTCGCGGCGATGGAGCGGCGCGCCGCCGCAAGCCTGATGGCCGTGGTGCCGCAGCGCGAGGAGCCGGCGTTCCCGATGGACGTACGCGACTTCATCGCGCTCGGGCGCTATCCCCACGGCGGCGCCTTCAGCGGACACTCGGCCGAGGATCGCGCCGCGATCGCGCGCGCCGTCGACCGGGCGGGCGTGCGCGGGTTCCTCGCGCGCCGCACCGACGAGCTCTCCGGCGGCGAATGGCAGCGGGTGCGCGTCGCGCGCGCGCTCGCGCAGGGCGGGCGCGCACTCGTCCTCGACGAGCCCACGGCGTTCCTCGACATCGCGCACGAGATGGCGGTGTTCGAACTCCTCGACGCGCTCGCGCGCGAGGGGCACGCCATCCTGCTCGTCAGCCATCAGCTCAACCTCGTGGCCCGCTTCGCGGACCACATCGTGTTGCTCGACCATGGCAGCATCGCGGCCGCCGGGACGCCGGCGGACGTGATGCGCGGGGAAGTGCTCGAACGCGTCTACGAGTGGCCACTCGTCGTCTCGCGCGATCCCGCCGTGGGTGCTCCCGTGCTCGTGCCCCTGCGCGGGCGCGGCACCCGCTGATGCCGGCCCTCGACCGCATCACCCATCCTCCAGCCTCCCTCAGACCGATGACGTCCACGCAGTCCCTTCTCGCACTGCTCGCGCTCGCCGCTGTCCCTGCAGCGCTGCGCGCGCAATCCGCGGCCGACACGCTCCGGCTCCCGACCGAGGTCGTGACGGCGACCCGGCTCCCTGGGGCGCGCGTCGCGCCCACCGCCACGGCGACGGTCCTCGACGGCGACGAGCTCCGCGCCGAAGGGCTCACGCATCTCGTCGACGCGCTCCGTCGCGTGCCCGGGCTCAGTCTCGCGCGCACCTCGTCGTTCGGATCGCCGACCTCGTTGTTCCTCCGCGGCGGGCAGTCCAACTACGTGCGGGTGCTCATCGACGGGGTGCCGGTGAACGACCCGGGGGGCGTGCTCGACCTCGGCCGGATCACCCTCGACGACGTCGAACGGATCGAGGTCGTGCGCGGCCCGGCCAGCGTCCTGTATGGCTCCGAGGCGGTCACCGGCGTGATCCAGCTCTTCACGCGGCGCGCCGGCGACCGGACGACGCGCGCCGAGGTCGGCGGTGGCTCGTACGGCGCGCGCCGCGCCTCCCTCGGCACGGACGGCGCGCTCCGCAGCGCGGCGTGGAGCCTGCAGGGCGACCACCACGCGAGCGACGGCATCCTCCCGTTCAACAACGCATATCGCAACGACGGGCTCTCCGCCGCGGTCGCGCTCGCCGGGACCGGCAACAGCGACCTGCGCGTCACGTCGCGGTACAGCGCGTCGTCGTACCGCTATCCCACGAACTCCGGGGGCGCGATCGTCGACCGGAACGCCGAGCGCGCCGAGCACCGGCTGCTGCTCGGACTCGATGCCGGACACCGCTGGAACGACCGCGTGGAGACGCGCGTCGCCCTCGCGGCCAACACCCTGCACCCGCGGACGAGCGACGGTGCGGACGACGCGGCGGACACGCTCGGCTTCTTCGGGTACTTCGCTCGCGGCACCGTCACGCGGCGCGTCGCCGACCTGCGCGCGAATGTGCGGCTCGGTGCCGCGACCGTCACGGCGGGCGGCGAATACGCGCGCGAGGCTGAGCGCTCGACGTCGCTGAGCCAGAGCGAATACGGGGACTCGCCTGACGCGTTCGCGGCATCGCGCGAGACGCGCGCGGCGTACGCGCAGGTGCTCGGGGAGACCGGCCGGCTCGCCTACTCGCTGGGCGCCCGGCTCGACGACAACAGCGCCTTCGGCACCTTCCGCACCATGCGACTCGGAGCGGCGTGGCGGCTCGCGCCGGGCACCCGGGTGCGCGCGTCGGTGGGCA
>CAYXGS010000049.1:0-1656 GCA_964464585.1 uncultured Gemmatimonas sp.
GCTGCACCGCGTTCAACATCGTCGCGGAGCGGTTCCAGCAGATCGCCGCGTCGGCCCCGGCATCCGAAGGTCCGGACATCGAGAGTGTCCGTCTCGTCCTCCGCCTCACGCACGCCTACCTCGCGGCCAACTGATGTCGTCCGCGCTTCGCATCCGACCTTCACTCCGCGGCATCCCCATGACGTCCTCCCTTCCCGCCCTTCGCCGATCCGCGCTGACGCTGTTCGTGGCGCTCATCGCACTCACCGCGGCGTCATCCCGCGTCGCCGCGCAGACCCGTGCGGCCGCGCCGCGCGACGCGGCGTCCAGCTGCGTCCGCGAGAGCGCGGAAGGGGTGCGGGCGGGCGAGCGCGCGCAGGCATGCCCGCCCACCAAGCACGCGTCGTATGCGTGGAACGCGGTCGCGACGCAGTCGCCGCGCGTCGCGCTCGACGGCGTCGAGCTTCGTGCGTGCTACGTCCCCACGACGGGCACCATCTATAGGATCGGTGTCGCCGGCCTGTCGAACGCGTGCCTGGCCCCGACGCACATCGAGTTCACCTGGAACTCCGCTGGTGAGCAGGGCCCCGCTGGTGCGCAGGGCCCGGCCGGTGCCCAAGGCGCCGCGGGTGTGCAGGGTCCGGTCGGTCCCGTCGGGCCCGCTGGTCCGGCTGGTCCGGCTGGTCCGGCTGGTCCGGCTGGTCCGGCTGGTCCGCAGGGCGCCGCGGGTCCGCAGGGTGTTGCGGGTGCGCAAGGTGTGGCGGGTCCGCAGGGAGACGTCGGGCCGCAGGGCCCGGCGGGCCCGGCTGGTGCGACGGGTGCAGCTGGCGCCACTGGTGCCACTGGTGCAGTCGGACCGCAGGGCCCGGTCGGTGCGACCGGTCTGACTGGCGCGACCGGTGCAGTGGGTCCGCAGGGTCCCGCCGGCCCGGCGGGTGCGGTCGGCCAGGCTGGCCCTCAGGGTGACGTCGGGCCGCAGGGGCCTGCTGGCCCGGCTGGGCCGATCGGATTGACGGGTGCGACTGGAGCGACCGGTGCGACTGGAGCGACGGGAGCGGTCGGTCCGCAGGGCGATGTCGGGCCGCAGGGACCGATCGGTCCTGCTGGTGCAACGGGCGCCACGGGCGCGACGGGTGCGACCGGCCCCGCTGGTCCGCAGGGTGATGTCGGTCCGCAGGGTCCCGCCGGCCCGACCGGCGCGACTGGACTGACGGGTGCGACCGGTGCGACCGGTGCGACCGGAGCTGTCGGTCCGCAGGGGCCTGTCGGCGCGACTGGTGCTGCAGGTGCACAAGGCCCGCAGGGTGATGTCGGCCCGCAGGGTCCGGCTGGCCCCGCCGGAGCGACTGGTGCAACCGGAGCAACAGGTGCAACGGGTCCGGTCGGTCCGCAGGGTGACGTCGGTCCTCAGGGTCCGGTCGGTCTGACCGGCGCAACGGGTGCCGTGGGTCCGCAGGGACCCGTGGGCGCGACTGGCGCCGCTGGTCCGCAGGGTGACGTCGGGCCGCAGGGACCCGCGGGTCCCGTGGGAGCTACCGGCGCGACTGGCGCGACTGGCGCGGTCGGCCCGCAGGGCGATGTCGGGCCGCAGGGTCCGATCGGTCCTGCTGGTGCAACGGGCGCGACTGGTGCCCAGGGTCCGCAGGGTGATGTCGGTCCGCAGGGTCCCGCAGGTGC
>CAYXGS010000049.1:1756-21740 GCA_964464585.1 uncultured Gemmatimonas sp.
CCGCAGGGCGATGTCGGTCCGCAGGGTCCCGCAGGCGCCACGGGTGCGACTGGCGCGACCGGTGCCCAGGGCCCGCAGGGCGATGTCGGTCCGCAGGGTCCCGCGGGTGCGACGGGTGCCACCGGCGCGACGGGCGCACAGGGCCCCCAAGGTGATGCCGGGCCGCAGGGCCCGCAGGGTGATGTCGGCCCGCAGGGGCCGGCCGGTGCGGCCGGTGCCACCGGCGCGCAGGGCCCCCAGGGCGATGCTGGACCTCAGGGACCCGCCGGCGCAGCGGGTGCGACGGGTGCCACCGGTCCCGCCGGTCCTGCCGGTGCGGATGCGGTCGGTGATTCCGCCAACACTCCCGGCACGCATGTGCAGCGCGACGCGAACGGCGCCTTCGCCGCCGGCGCCGTCACGGTGAGCTCGATCTCCGCCGGCAGCGCCACGCTCAGCGGCGCGCTCAATGGCGCCGCCGTCACGCTCAGCGGCGCGCTCAACGGCACCACCGCCACGTTCAGTGGTGGCGTCACCGGCACCACCGGGACCTTCACTGGCCGACTCAGCACGTCCTCGGTCAACGGCATGGTCGCCACGGGTGACTACGGCAGCGGCACCATCCCGGTCGAAGGCGCCGGCGTGCGCATGATGTGGTACCCGCGCCGCGCCGCCTTCCGCGTCGGCGCCATCGAGTCCGGTGTCGACGAGACCGCCTGGAACGATGCGAACATCGGCGACGGCTCGATCGCGATGGGCACCAACACCCGCGCGACCGGCCTGCAGTCGACCTCGATCGGCATCGGCACGCTCGCGAGCGCCCAGGGCGCCGTCGCCATCGGCTTCGGCTCGCAGGCGACCGGGCTCGCCGCCTACGCGATGGGCTTCAACACGGTCTCGAGTGGCCAAGGCGCCACCGCGATCGGCTTCAGCACGATCGCCAGCGGCAACGCATCGACCGCGATGGGCTACGGCGTCTCCACCGCGGGATTCGAGGGCAGCTTCATCTACGGTGACCGCTCCAACCTCGTCACCACGCTCGAGAACTCGGCCGCGAACCAGTTCATGGTCCGCGCCGCGGGCGGCTCGATCATCTACTCGAACGCCGGTGCCACGGCGGGCGTCACGCTCGCGCCGGGCGACGGTGCATGGAGCTCGGTCTCCGACCGCAACCGCAAGATGGACTTCGTGTCGATCGACGGCGAAGAGATCCTCTCGCGCGTGCGCACCGTGCCCGTGACCGAGTGGAGCTACCGGTCGCAGGGCACCGCGGTCCGGCACATGGGCCCCATGGCGCAGGACTTCCGCGCCGCGTTCGGCCTCGGCACCAGCGAGCTCATGATCAACTCGATCGACATCGACGGCGTGAACCTCGCTGCCATCCACGCGCTCATCGCGCGCACGGACCGGCTGCGCGAGGAGAACGCGGCACTCCAGCGCGAGGTGCAGACGCTCCGCGCGCAGGTCGACCGCGTCGACGCCTTGACCAAGCGACTCGAGGAGCTCGAGCGGAAGCAGCCCTGAACCGCCGCGCAACGCGGCCGTCCACGAACGCACGAGAGAGGCCGGACTGCGGGCAGTCCGGCCTCTCTGTGCGTTCACTCGGTATGCGTGCCGCCGCGCTGGCGGCCGGCGTTGCCCTTACGAGGCCGGCCGCTCGGCCGACGGTGCGGCCGGCTTGGGGTCCGGACGCTTGCCCCAGTGCGATCCCTTCCTCGGCGGCTGCGTGAGCTGGAAGAGCCGATTGAGATAGAACGCGACCACGCGCTCCTGGACCGACGCGCGCGTGTCCCCCTTGGCGGCGATGAACGGCGCGTAGCGCTGTCCGTCCCCCGAGACCGCGAACCACCACCACGACTCGCCCGCCCCCTTCCGCTCCTCCACCGTGCACGTGTAGGTGCGTCCGGCGTCATTGAACTCGAATCCCTGGATCATCCGCTGCCCGCGTGAGAGTGCATGAAAGATACTCGGGACCTGCGCCGGGATGTGGGCGCGACGACACGCGCGCGCCCTTGACCTTTGTCCCCGGCTCACTCCCGATCCGTCGCGGTCCGTCCCGCGCCGGTCGAACGGATGGGCCGGGACGACTAGCTTTCGCCGATGGCGCTCACCGCGACCCTCTACTCGTTCGACGTCGCGCTCAACGACGTCGATCGCGGCGTCTACGAGCAGCTCGCCATCAAGGCGGCCTGCCACCCGTCGGAATCCGAGGAGTATCTCCTCACCCGGGTCCTCGCCTACTGCCTCGAGTACACCGACGGCATCGCGTTCTCCAAGGGCGGCATCTCCGATCCCGATGACCCGCCGCTGATGGTGAAGGACCTCACCGGGGCGTGGCGGAGCTGGATCGAGGTCGGCGCGCCCGATGCCGCGCGCCTGCACAAGGCGAGCAAGGCCAGCCCCCGCGTCGCGCTCTACACGCACAAGGAGCCGCGGCTCCTCCTCCTCGGCTATGAGGGGCAGCGCATCCACAAGGCCGACGCGATCGAGGTGTTCGCGATGGACCGCACGCTGCTGGCGGAGCTGATCGACCGGCTCGAGCGGCGCATGGCGTTCTCGCTCACGGTGACCGATGGCCAGCTCTTCATCGACGTCGGGGGCGCGAGCCTCAGCGGGAGTGTCGAGCGGCTCCGCCTGCCCGGCTAGCGACGCCGCCGGGTCCCTCGCAACTTCCCGGCAACGTCCACCGCGGTCGGGACGTAAGCTCCTCCGAACCCATTCCGCCGAGGCTCCTCGCATGCGCCGGTCGCTCGTCGTCGCTTCACTCCTCGCCGGTGTCATCGTCGCCGGCTGCTCGAAGGCCTCCAGCGGCGGCGCCGCCGCGGCACCCGCTCCCGCCGTGCCCGCGGTGCCTGCCGCGGTCACCGCCGCCAACATCGCGATCGGCGACTCGATCTTCCACGCCGGCAGCTGCCAGCGCTGCCACGGACAGAAGGGGGTCGGCGGCCAGAACGGCCCGAGCCTCGTCGCCGGCCAGTGGCTCCAGAGCACGGGGAAGTTCGAGGAGATCGTCGCGACGATCACCAACGGCGTGCCGCGGACGGCGCTGAAGGACCAGACGCGCCGCTTCCCGATGAACCCGCGCGGCGGCCCGATGAACCTCACCGACGAACAGGTGAAGGCGGTCGCGGCGTACGTCTATTCCATCTCGCGGGCCAAGACGCAGACCCCGTGATGCCGTCGTCGCGCGGCTAGAGGTAGCGCGCGACGGCCATCGCGATGCCGGCGACGAGGATGAACAGCGTCGACCACAGCCCCGACGTCGCGCCGAGCGACCGGAGCTTGGCGACCTTCGCGTCGATCTCGCGCTGGCCGTCCGGCGTCGCCGACGCGCGCTGCGCCATGAGCGTCCCCGCCTTGTCCATCGACGGCCGCGTGAGCAGCAGCCCGATGACGAAGCCGATGATGCCCACCGCGCCGCCGCCCGTGAACGCGAGCCCCATCCGCGTCTGGAAGAACGCCCCAGTGAACCCGCCGGACGCGATCATGAGCAGCCGCACGCCCGAGAGGATGGTCAGCGTGGCGATGATCGGGAGGAAGACGAAGAGCTTCCGCTTCTGCAGACCGCCGAAGATCGGTGCCGCCGCCGGTCCGGCCTCGGCGAACGTCGGGATGAGGAAGAACGTGTTGTAGGCGGCGAAGCCGACCCACAGCATCCCGCCGAGCACGTGGACGAGGCGAAGGACGAGCAGCTCAGCGTTCATCACGGCGCTCCTGCCAGAGGAAGGCGATCGCGGCCGCGTACACGGCCGCGGTCAACAGCGGGACGAGGGTGAACAACGGGTCGCGCGCCAGCAGGACGGCCGCGGTGAGCAGCACGCTCACGCCCACGGCGAGCACCGCATAGCCGCGACTGCGGTAGAGCCAGGCGTACCCGAGGAAGTGCGACCCGAACAGGGTCGCCATGACGAAGGGGACCCAGAGCGGCGCCACCTGGCCGAGCAGGATGATGACGGGCCAGAAGAAGAACTGCGTCGCGTTGAGCAGGAGGCCGAGCGGGGTGAGCGTCTCGCTCCGGGCGAACAGGTCGCCACCGAGCAGGCGCGTGAAGAGCACGCCGAGCGGGAAGACCGCGCCGGTGGAGATGTAGCTCCAGAGGAGCGCCTGCTTGAGCGGCAACGCGCGGAGCAGCGCGGCGACCGCGATCCAGAACAGGAAGCCGGCGATCGGCATCCCGATGCCGCGCGCCGTCGCCCGCGCGAGACGTGCGCGCTCGGCGTCGATCGCCGCGGTCGCGTGCGAGTGGGACGGCGGGGCGATCGGGTCGTCGAATCGGAAGGTCGGCGCGGCCATGCATGCCTCGGAGCGGGTCGGCGTCCGTACGCGGGCGCGCCGACCCCTGTTTCGTGCCGCCCCTCGCGCGCGCGGTGGCGCGCGCGCCGCGTCAGAGTTCGGCGACGCCCATGGTCGGCACCACGCCACTCGCCGGCGCGACGATCCGGCGATGATAGTCGATCTGTCCGAGATGGTAGGCGAAGTGCGATGCGAGATGGCTCAGCCACCGCGCCGTCGCGAGCCGGCGTCCCCCGACCTCGATCGGGAACTCGGCGGCCATCCGCTCCGGCGTGAGCTGCGGGAACACGCGCTCGGCATCGGCGACGGCGAGTCCGATCTCGCGCGCGAGCTCGGCCCGGCTCACGCCACGCCGGCCGAACTCGCCGTCGCGGTCGCGCACGTACCCGCTCCCGCCGAGCACCGCGCCGATGAAGTGCCGCACGTTGCCCGCGAGATGCAGCGCGAGCGTGCCCCCGGTGTTCGTGATGCCGGGCATCTCGCGCCAGACCGTCTCGTCGTCCGGGTACGCTGCAACCTCCCGCGCGAGCGCGCGTAGGTCCCGTACCATCACCACCCGTAGATCGTCAGCTTGCATAGGGGTCGCCTCCGTGCGGCAGTTATCAGCGACCCGGAAGTTAGGTTCCATCCGCGCCCCGTGCGCGGCGCGCGAGTCCTCCCCCACCGAGGGCCGACCAGTGCTCGTCACCCCCCGCCCCGTCAGCGTCGTGCGCACGCTCCGCGTGCACGCCTGGATCCTCGGCGCGTCGATCGCCTCGCTCTGGGGCGTCTTCGCCGTCGACACCGTGCTCGGCGGCTGGCTGCTCCACTTCGGCATCGTGCCGCGCACCACCGACGGTCTCTGGGGGATCCTCGCGGCGCCGTTCCTGCACGCCGACCTCGCGCACCTCACGGCGAACACCGCGTCGCTGCTCGTGCTCGGGTGGCTGGTGATGCTGCGCGACCCGCGCCACTTCGGCCTGGTGGCGATCCTCGCCATGCTCGGCGCCGGCCTCTGCGCCTGGACGCTCGGCGCGCCGGGGTCGGTCCACGTGGGCGCGAGCGGCGTGATCTTCGGCTTCCTCGGGTTCCTGATCTTCGCGGGCTGGTGGGCGCGCAGCTTCGGGAGCATAGCGCTGAGCGTGGGGACGACGGTGCTCTGGGGCGGACTCGTGTGGGGCGTGCTCCCCGGCGCGCCGGGCGTCTCGTGGCAGGCGCACCTCGGCGGCTTCCTCGGCGGCGTGCTCGCGGCGCGCTGGTTCTCGCGCGACACGTCCACCGTCGCGCGACTCAAGAAGCTCGGCCTGGTCTGACGGCCGGCGCTCCGTTTCACCCGGGTGATATTGACTTTTCGTATTACCCGGGCATTATTCTTCCCATGTCGTCCCGTCCCGTCATCGCCTTCGCCGGCCCCACGCGCATCGCCGAGGGCGACCTGCCGTCGGTCGCGCTCGCCATCAAGGAGTTCCTCGCGCACGAGGACGCCCACGCGCCGTTCGTCTTCGACCGCGAGACGAGCCGGCCGGTGGAGCTCGACCTCCGCGGCAACACCGCGACCGTCGTCGCGCGCGCCCGCGCGCAGGAGGCGGCCGCAGCGGACGCGGCCCGGCGCACGCCGGCCGAGGAGGAGGAGCCGCGCGGACCCGGCCGGCCGCGGCTCGGCGTGATCGGGCGCGAGGTCACGCTGCTGCCGCGGCACTGGGACTGGCTCGGCGAGCAGCCAGGCGGCGTCTCGGCGGCGCTCCGCCGGCTCGTCGACCAGGCGCGCGTGGCGAACGCCGACCGCGACCGGGTCCGCCGGGCGCAGGAGGCGGCGTATCGTTTCATGTCCGCCACGCTCGGCGACGAGCCGTCGTTCGAGGAGGCGATGCGCGCCTTCTTCGCCGGCGACCGCGCCCGCTTCACCGCATTGAGCAAACCCTGGCCCCGCGACCTGCGCGATCACGCGCGCCGGCTCGCCAAGGCGGCCTTCACTCCAGCACCACCGTCCGATGCATGACCTCACGCAGGGCTCCATCCCCAGACACATCGTGCGCATGGCCATCCCCATGGCCATCGGGATGGTGTTCCAGACGCTCTACTATCTCGTCGACCTGTACTTCGTCGGTCGGCTCGGCGATGCGGCCCTCGCCGGCGTGAGCGCGGCGGGCAACATCCAGTTCATCGTCATGGCCCTCACGCAGGTGCTCGGCGTGGGCACGATGGTGCTCATCTCGCATGCCGCCGGCCGGAAGGACCAGGCGGACGGCAACCTCGTCTTCAACCAGTCGCTCCTCCTCGCCGCCATCGCCGCGGTGATCGTCTGGGTGGGCGGGCTCGTGTTCGCCGACGACTACCTGCGCACGCTCGCCGCCGACCAGGCGACGCTCCGCGCGGGGACCGAGTACCTGGTGTGGTTCCTGCCGGCGCTCGGCCTGCAGTTCGCCATCATCTCCATCGGCTCGGCGCTGCGCGGCACGGGCATCGCCAAGCCGACGATGGTGGTGCAGGTGCTCACGGTCGTGCTCAATGCCATCCTCGCGCCGATCCTCATCGCGGGCTGGGGCACCGGCCGGCCGATGGGCGTGGCCGGTGCGGCGCTCGCGAGCACCATCTCGGTGGCGTTCGCGGTGGTGCTGCTGCTCTGGTACTTCATCAAGCTCGAGCACTTCGTGGGCTTCGACGCCGCGCTCTGGCGGCCGCACCTCCCGACGTGGACGCGCCTGCTCCGCATCGGTGTGCCGGCGGGCGGCGAGTTCGCGCTGATCTTCCTGTCGATGGCGATCAACTACTACATCGTGCGCGACTTCGGCGCCGCGGCGCAGGCCGGCTTCGGCGTGGGCTCGCGCATGATGCAGGCGATCTTCCTCCCGGCGATGGCCGTCGCGTTCGCCGCGGCGCCGATCGCGGGCCAGAACTTCGCGGCCGGGAAGTTCGACCGCGCGCGACAGACCTTCTTCGAGGCGGTGAAGATCGGGAGCGTGGTCATGTTCGCCGCGACGCTCTTCGCGCACTGGCGGCCGCAATGGCTCATCAGCGCGTTCGCGCAGGACCCGGCGGTGGTCGACGTCGCGGTGCAGTTCCTCCGGACGATCTCGTGGAACTTCGTCGCGACGGGCATCGTGTTCACCTGCAGCGGGATGTTCCAGGCGATGGGGAACACGGTGCCGTCGGTCGTCGCGAGCGCGTTCCGCCTCGTGGTCTTCGCGGTGCCGGCGTTCTGGATCTCTTCGCGGCCGGGGTTCCAGCTGCATTGGCTGTGGTACATCTCGGTCGCGGCGTCGACGCTCGCATCGATCCTGACCGTCTGGCTGCTGTATCGCGAGTCGGAGAAGAAGCGGGCGAGGGGGATCGCCGGTGGCATGCCCGCCGCGATGCCGGCGGAGGCGCCTGCGGGCTGAGGTCCGCGGACCGCGAACCGAAGTGACCGGGGCGGCGTTCGTGGCAGATGCCGCCGAGCGCCGCCCCGTCCCCGTTGCGTCACCTCATCCTCGTGCTCGGGGACCAGCTCGATCCTGCCGCCTCGGCGCTCGACGGGTTCGACGACGCACAGGATGCGATCTGGATGGCCGAGGTCGACGAGGAGTCGACGCACGTCTGGTCGTCCAAGCCGCGGATCGCGCTCTTCCTCGCGGCGATGCGGCACTATCGCGACGCGCAGCGCGCGCGCGGTCGCACGGTGCAGTACACGGCGCTCGACGGCCCGCCGACCGAGGCCACGCGCGAAGCGGGCGCGGGCGCCGGCACGCTCGCCGGCGAGCTCGCGCGCGCGATCGCCGCACAGCGGCCTGCCCGGCTCATCATGACCGAGCCCGGCGACCGGCGCGTGCGGAGCGCGATCGAGGCGGCCGCCCGCGAGCACGCGGTCCCGCTCGAGATCCGCGTCGACCGGCACTTCCTCTCGACCCAGGCCGAGTTCGACGCGCACGCCGCGGGCCGCAAGCAGCTGCGCCTCGAGTACTGGTACCGCGAACTCCGGCGCAAGCACGGGATCCTGCTCGACGCCACGGGAGGCCCCGAGGGCGGCGCGTGGAACTACGACGCCGAGAATCGGGGCGCGTTCGGCAAGGCGGGGCCTCCGCCGCACCGGCCGCCCATCGCGTTCCCGCCGGATGCGGTCACGCGCGAGGTGATCGCACTCGTCAACGCGCGGTTCGCGCGGCACCCGGGCGACCTCGCCGCGTTCGACTGGCCGGTCACGCCGGACGAGGCCGCGCGCGCGCTGGACGATTTCATCGAGCATCGGCTCCCGCGCTTCGGCGAGACGCAGGACGCCATGTGGCACGACGAGCCGTGGCTCTTCCACTCGCGTCTCTCCGCGGCCATGAACCTCAAGCTCCTCGATCCACGCCCGGTGCTCGAGGCCACGGAGCGCGCGTATCGCGACGGGCGGGTCCCGCTCGCGGCGGCCGAGGGCTTCATCCGGCAGATCCTCGGCTGGCGCGAGTACGTGCGCGGCATCTACTGGCGGTTCATGCCCGGGTATGCCGACCGCAACGCGCTCGATGCGCAGGAGGCGCTGCCATCGTTCTACTGGGATGCCGACACCGAGATGGCGTGCCTGCGCGACGCGATCGGCCAGACGTTGCGGCTCGGGTACGCGCATCACATCCAGCGGCTCATGGTGACCGGGCTCTATGCCATGCTGCTCGGCGTGCGACCCCAGGGGGTGCACGAGTGGTATCTCGCCGTGTACGTGGACGCGGTGGAGTGGGTGGAGCTGCCCAACACGCTCGGCATGTCGCAGTACGGCGACGGCGGCGTGATGGCCTCCAAGCCGTACGCGGCCACCGGCAAGTACATCCAGCGGATGAGCGACCACTGCACGCGGTGCCGGTTCGACCCGGCGAAGGCCACCGGCGACGATGCGTGTCCGTACACGACGCTCTACTGGGACTTCCTCATGCGGCACGAGACGCTGCTGGCAGGAAACCAACGGATGGCCCTGCAGGTACGGAACATCGAGCGGCTGGGTGAGGCGGATCGTGCGGCCATCCGCGCGCGCGCCGGGACCATTCGCGCGGCGGGCGGTGCGCCGCCGCGTGCGCTCACGCTGCTCTAGCGGGGTAGTGATGGCGAGGATGCGCAAGAAGTCCGACCTCCCGACCAAGGAATGCATCGCATGCGGCCGACCGTTCACGTGGCGAAGGAAGTGGGAATGCGACTGGGAGTCGGTGCGCTACTGCTCCGATGCGTGCCGCTCGCGCGGACCGTCGCGGTCGCCGTCGCGATCGCGGTCGCGGGCACCTTCGCCGGCGCCATCCCCCTCACCGCCCAGCCCCGGTCGCCCGACGCGGCGGTGAACGAGCTGCTCGCGGCGGACCGCGGCGCGAGTGCAGCGGCGGCGCGACTCGGACTGATCGACGGGCTCACCGCACCGATGGCCGCGGACGTGATCATGCCGGTGCCGGGACGCGGGTTCGCCGACGGCGTCGCGGCCGTGCGCGCCGAGCTCACGCGCGATCCGCTGAATGCGTCGTCGACCGTCGCGTGGACGCCGGTGCGCGGCGGCATCGCCGCGGACGGGCTGCAGGGCTTCACGTTCGGCTACATCGACGTGCGCCGCGCCGACGGCTCGGCCGTCCCGGGGAAGTATCTCGCCTACTGGGTGAAGGGCGCCGACGGCTGGCGCATCGCGGCGTATCGCCGCATCCGGCGGGGGGACGGTCCCACCGATCCCACCCCGCTCGCGCCGGCGCTGCCCACCGCGATGGTGGTCCCCTCACGCGACGCGGCGACGATCGATGCGCACCGCGCCTCGGTGATGCAGGCCGAGCGGGACTTCGCCGGCGAGTCGCAGCGGATCGGGCTGCGCGCAGGGTTCGCGAAGTACGGCAGTGCCGATGCGATGAACATGGGCGGACCACTCATCCCCGGATTCGTGATCGGCAACGAGGCGATCTCGGTCGCGGTCTCGCAGGGTGCGCCGGAGGGCACGAGTCCGGTGAACTGGGGCCCGGAGCGCGCGATCGCCGCCTCGAGCGGTGACCTCGGGATCACGTTCGGGTTCATCGAGCCGAACGGGGAACCGCCGGCGGGTCAGGCCAAGCCGCGATATCCGTTCTTCACGGTGTGGCGGAAGGCGGGCGCGGGAGCGCCGTGGCGGTACGTGGCGGAGTGAGCGGGGCGTGCGAGGGCAGGATGGGGAGGATCCCCTCCGACTCCCCCTACCGCAACCGCTCGCGGTCAAGCCACGTGACCCAGACCACGAGCGCGATCGCCACCGGAATGCGCGCCACATGCGGGGCAGGACCACAGCCATACAGCTCGAGCGCGAGGACCACGATGCCCATGCCGAGCGTGAGCCATACGCCCCACACACGATGGAACCACAGGCCCGCGAGTCCGATCAGCGCGACCAGCGGCGACGCGCTGTACACGGGCCATACGTCGGCGAGGCCCGAGCACATGCCGACGAGCATCTCGCGCTGCGTCGCGCCCAGGTAGAAGCCGAAGATGTTCGCCGCCGCGAGGAGGAGCACCACGGCGCGCAAGCCAGTCTGCCGTGTCATGCGGAGGATCCACCGGTGTGCCGGCGGAGGGGACTTCGATCGACGACGGGAGGAGCCGACGGCCCCGTGCGCCCGATCATCCCGAACCAGTCGCTGAACGCCTGAAAGTCCGGATCCCTGGCGACAGGCGTCACGGTGACGTGCATGAGCAGGTAGTAGGCGAGCAACACCGGCATGGGCCAGCGCACCTTGCCGGACCGCCACTCCCAGGCGACGACGGTGGCGCACGCGAGTTCGAGGCATATCAGTGAGGCGTAGAGCGCCGCGTCGAAATCGGGCGTGATCGACGGCAGATGATTGACGAAGAGGCGCTCCAGGGCCGCCTCGAGCGGGATCACCGCGCTCGCGGCCAGCGCGGTCACGTGCAGTCGGATGTCACGCCGGCGCGCCGCGGCGATCGCGGCCGAGACGAATGCGCCGAAGAGGACGATGCCGGTGAGGTCGAGCCACACGAACTTCACACTCGCGAGATCGAAGGTCGTGAGGTTGCGATAGGCCATCATGTGCACGACGTAGACCCCACTGCCGGCCACGATCGCGGCCAGAACCAGCGCGGCGTACCCCAGCCAATGGTGCACCGCGCGCTGCTGGCGGCGCAGGAGAGCGTACTGCAGCAGGGGCAGACACATCCACGCGGTCGCTGACCATCCGTGGACGTGATGCGGCAGCGGCGTCGCCGGCAGTCTCGCGAAGAAGCTCGGCCAGAATCCGGCGACGGCGAGCACCAGCGCCGCTGCGAAGGCGGGCCACGGATGCCGGACGACCTGCGCGATGGTCGGACCCCTCACTGCGGCTTCACTCGAGCTTCGCACTGGACCTCGGTGGTCGTCGCGCGGGCCGGTAACGGCGTCCGTCGGCCGCGATGTTGATGGAAGGAAAAGGCGCGGCCGAGCACCAACAGGTCAAGGAGCGTACGCACACGCGCTCGCACGTCGCGCGACCACGCATCGAGCAATATGCGAGCCGCTTGACTCATGCTCGAGAGTACCTGCGGTGAGTGCAGAGCGTCACTCGGTCAGGACGCCCTGACGTCCGCTCAGGCCGCGGCCGTTCAAGCGCACTGCGACGGCATGTCCGTCGGCGACCGACCGCCGTCAGCTGGCCGCAAGCCAGGCTGTCCCCGCGGCAAGCAGCGCGCACAGTGGTGTGAACAGGCGCGCGTCCCAGCGCGCGAACGGAGTTCCGCGCACGCGACGGAACAGACCGACGTACCGGAACTCTCCCACGGTGCGCGCCGCGAACGCGACTGCGACACCCCAAGTGCCGACGTCGATCCACGGTGCCGGCGCGAAGTCGGGGATCTGCTGGCCGCGTGCCAGCACGAGCGCCGACGCGAGCAGGAGAGCGCCGGCTACCGTGAGCGAGGCGAACGGGCCGGGGCGGAAGATCGGAGTGCCGTCGGGGCGGCTCGGCACTGCCGCGCCCGCCGCAGCGCCGCCGAAGGCCCACCGAACGTGGAGGAGAGACAGCACGATGAGCACCGCGCCGAGCAGACCCGCGAGCATACGCATGCGCACTCCCAGCTAGGGTTCGAGACCCGACTCCGGACCGACGACCGTCAACTCGTACAGCGGCGTGCGGTCGTTCGCCACGCTCCCTCAGCGCGTTCACTCCGCACGCAGCGTCGTTCCCGGATCCACTTGGGCCGCCCGCCGCGCGGGGATCCAGGTCGCCGTCGCCGCCACCGCGATGAGCATCACCGCGATCGCGACACCGCTCACGTAGGCGTCCATGGCGGTGACCATCATCTCGCCTTGCGAGATGAGGATCCGGAGTCCGACGATCGTGACCGGGAGCCCGATCAACAGCGCGATCACCGACGCCTTCACGCCGGACCCGAGGAACATCCGCGCCACCTGCATCGGCGCGGCGCCGATGGCGATGCGGATCCCGATCTCGCGCGTGCGCTGCCGGACGGCGAGCGACACGACGCCATAGAGCCCGAGTGATGCGAGTCCGAGCGCGATCGCTCCTCCGAACCACACGAGCATCGAGACCTGCACGGTGACCTTCCGCTCCAGCTCGTCGATCTGCTGCAGCGTGCTGAACCGGGCGATGGGCAACGACGGCGCCTCGACGATCGCGAAGCGCTGCAGGTCGGCCAGGTGCGGCGCCGCCGGTCCGCGGGTGCGGATCAGCAGTCGGTCGTGCCGCCACTGTCGCCCGTACGCCGTGTAGATGCGGTAGGGGTCACTCGACCGCGACCTCGCGCCCGCGAGTGTCGCTCCCGGCACCTTCACCCGTGAATCGTAGACGCCCACCACGGACATCGCGATCGGGCCCTGCCGGGCGTCGTCGAGTGAGGGCGAGTGGATCACGCGCCCCACCGGATTCGCGTCGCCCCAGAGTGCCCGCGCGAGATCCGCACCGATCACGATCGGACGATCGGTGGAGGTGGTGTCCGACCACGCGATGTCACGACCGAGGAGGATCGGCACGTCCAGCGCGCCGAACCATCCGGGCGCAGCCGCTTCGAGCTGGAGGATGGTCCGCACGGAGTCGCCGGCGGCTCCGCGCCCCTCGCGGCCGCGCGTGCTCGCGTACACGCTGCGAGTGCCGATGACCGACGCGGCCGGCACCACGGCGAGCACCTCGGCACGCGACTCGAGTCGCGGGATGAGCGCCGCGACCTGCCTCGGCCCCAGCGCCTTCGTGGTGTCGGAGAGCGGGCGGAAGCTCGCTTCGATCAGGGTCCGGCCCGTCTCCGGCGCGATCGGCTGGTGGTCCCTCGCGACCGTGATCAGCGTCATCGCGAGCAGCACGAGGAGCGGCTGCGAGAGCGCGATCTGCGCCACGACGAGTCCGCGCTGGAGGCGCGACCGCACACTCGCGCCGCCGCCCGAGTCGCGGAGTGCGCCCGCCACACCGCGCGTCGCGTGCAGCGCGGGCGACAGCCCGAACAGCACGCCGGTCGCCACCGCGAGCCCGGCGACGAAGGCGAAGGTCCCGAAGTCCGGCGCGAGGTCGATGCCATCGAGCCCGCTGCGCGTCAGCGCTCGGAGGACCCAGTACGCCGCCAGTCCGCCCGCCGTCGCGCCCAGCGTCGAGACGATCGTGGACTCGGTGATCAACTGCCGGATGAGCCGCAGACGGGACGCGCCGAGTGCGAGCCGGACCGCGATCTCCTGCCGCCGCGCGACCGCGGCGGCGACCATGAGCGAGCTCACGTTCATCCAGCCGATGAGCAGGATGAGCATGCCGACCAGCGCCATCAGCGCGAACACGAGCTTCATCTCCGAGCCCGCCTCACCCGGTGGCAACGCACCCATGCGCTGCACGTCGGCCATGCGGGCCATCCCGATGCGGTCGGCCGAATCGGGAAGCGTGGCAATGGCCACCTGCTGCGCGACGGCGGTCGCCTGCTCGAAGGTCGCACCCGGCGCGAGGCGTCCGATCACCTGCAGCACCTCGTCATCCGCGATCCACCCGGCCCGCGCGCCGGTGATCGCACTGCGCGCGCTCAGCGGCATCCAGAGGAGCGGTTCGTCGTCGTCGCGCTCCGCTCCCTGGAACCGGCGTGGCGCGACGCCGACCACCCGGACCGGCACATCGTTCACCTTCAGCTGCTTCCCGACGGCATCCTCCGGCGAGCCGAACATCCGCTCGGCGGCGATCGCCGCGATCACACCCGTGAGGTCGGCGACGGCGGGGTTCGGATCAGCGAGCTGCAGGCCACGGCCGTGGGTGATCGGGACGCCGACGGTGGTGAAGAAGTTCGGCGTGACGAAGTGCACCGGGGTGTTCTGCGCGCCGACGCTGTCGGCCGCGCCGATGATGACGTACTCGTCCACCCATGCCGCGACCGATGCGAACACCTCGCGGCGCGCGCCGAGCTGTTCGAGCTGGGTCCCGGTCAGAGCCGTCAGGTCCCACCGCGCGGTGGGGTTCGCGCGTTCCTGCAGCCAGACGCGCGCGTGCGCCGGATCGTCCGGAACCATCGGCGGCGGGCGCAGGAACTGCCCCTGGAACAGGGAGAAGATCAGCGTGTTCGCGCCGGAGCCGAGGGCGAGCACCGCGACGATGATGGCGATGGTCGCCTTGTGGCGCGCGAAGTAGCGGAATGCGAAGCGAACGTCGCCGACGACGGCGTCCGTGGCGGGGAGGCGCATGGCTGACCGACGAAGGGGCGGAGGCGTTTGTTTCGAGCGACGGGCGGATCTCGAACGGGACGACGGTGAACGGCCGGAAGCCGCTATGCCGCGCGTGGGCCTCGTGCCACGGGAGGCGCACGGACCTGTCGGCAGCGCCCTCCGAGGATGAAACCGTATCTGTCCGACCGGGAACCCGTCAACCTGCGCGCATACCACATGGCCGCGACGGTCGCGAGAGACTCGAATGACGCCAACGGACAACGTGGGTCGGACGCCGTGAGGCCGGCGTAGAGGCTCGCGAGGTCAGCCGGCGGCAGGTCGCGCCGTTCGACGATCCGCGTCGAGTACGCGCTTGAGGCAGCGCTGGCGCGACCACGGCAGGAGTGGCACTGCGAACCGGATGACGGTCTAATCCGGCATCGGCTGAACCGTATCGGCCATGCGCCGAACGAGCGCCGAGTCCCCGAGGGTCCGGCCGATGATGAGGACGACGGTCCGCTCGGACGCGCTATCGGCGGTGACCCAGACCCTCGCGTCCGACCAACTCAAGTACCGCGAATTGGGAGGCCCGAGATGCTCTGGAACGCCCTCCTCGCGCAAGTCCGCCGGCACTCTCACGGCGACGCCGTGCACGCGAAGCGATCGTGCGAGCGATCGGATCTCCGCGCCCGGTGCAACGTACCGCGGACGACAGGCGCCCATGAGGGTGGCCGCCAGGATGCAGGCCAGGAGCGGCGCACTCGCCTTGTGCATCGAGAACTCCTCGTGTCGGCCGAACGTCAAGTCGTGCTGTGGCCGCGCCGAGTGTCGCGGGACGGCCATCAGTCTCCAAGCGTCGTTACGTCGTGCGAGGCACTATTTCCGCTCGGACAGCAAGCGCGTGGTGAACTCCTGGCCGTCGGCGAGCTTCGTCATCTGGTCCGAGAGGCCAGCGACCGTCTCTTCAAGCCGCAGGAGGCGCTCCTGCGCCTCCTCAACCTCCCTCCTCGAGCCCGCGCGCCGCTCCAGCGCCCGAACCGCTCGCAGACCGAGGTAGAACGCTCCGCTCAGCCCGAGCAACCACGGCGCGTACGCAACGAGGAGCAGTCCCCAAGGCATACCGAACATCACGTCCTCCATCAACAGGGAGCCTGCGATCGGCGAAGAGCCGGCAGCCATCTGAGGTCACGGCATGCCACGGTGAAGCTAGCGGCGCGGGGCCCTCGCGAGCGAGTCAGCCTGATAGCACGGAATCAGTCTCGTCGTCGGCATCACAGGGACCACGCTCGCCCTGGTCACCGGCATCGGCTCGCGCGATCGCGGAGCATCACGGCGGATGAGCATTGGTGCCGTGGGCACGCACGATGGCACTTGATGCTCGGCGGTAGCCCGCGGAGCGTCGGCTGGCTGCGCGACGAGAGCGACAGCGGCGACGGCGACGATCGCGATCGGCACGATACCCATGCGACCTCCAAGGTCCCCTGCAGGATGGACACATCCGCGAACACGAAGGTCGTACTCTCCCGTACGGCGGACTCGTTGCATCAATCTGACGTCACGACGTGCAATGGCCGATCGCGTAAGATGCAGGCTGGTGGCCGTCGGCACCAACTACCGTCATGCGGCGCGCCGATTCCGCACTAGGGCCTCGGGAGCGCGTAGCGCCGGAGGCGCTCGACCCGTCGTCATCCCGATCAACCGCGTAGACGCCACTCGCCGTGACCGCCACGATGCGCCCGTCGTTCGGGAAGACGAGGGTGCGCTCGTGGACGCCACGCGGGGAGAAGACGTCGTAGGTGTACGTCGAGTCTCCGGCGCGACGGGAGCGGCGGATCCACGCGCGATCGGTCGGATCGAGGTGATGTCCGCTCTCGGTGAACGGTGGCTCGAGCTCTGGCACCATGCCGGGCGCGACGAACTGAAGCGTCCCGTAGTGGACGCGACGAGGACGTCGTTCGGGAGATAGGGTATCCACCCGAGATGATCGGAGCCTCCAGCGGAGAATCGGGACGGAATCGCCTTGCCGTGACGTTGGAGACCAGGTGGCCGGGAACAGCGCCGCGGTTCCTTCCGAAGGCACCGACACGCCGAAGACCATCTGGGCCAGGGCATCAGGAAGCGGCTCGTCGCGCACGGGCACTCCTGACGGAGCGAGAATCAGGGGACGCCGCAACGCCAAGTCGGGGACGGCCGTGCTGTCGCCGGTGAGCGCCCAGAGTCCACGTGGCCGCTGGACTTCGCCAGGTCCGGCGCCGACGGTGACGAGGGACCGGGCCGAGGTCCCGTCGCGCGAGATCAGGTACAGCGCGGGCCTTCTGCTGTCGAGCACGATGAGATCGCCGGCGCTCAGCTCTCGCACCGATTCGACGGCGAGCAACTCGACGCTCGTCGACCACAGTGGACTCCCCACTGGACTTCTCGCCTGGGCGCCAGCGACCAAGGGGGCAAGACTGACGAAGGCAGCCAACGCGCGAAGTTCACGAAGCATCAATCGCGTCCTCTCTCTCGGGTGACTAACGTGCGCTCCTGCCGTGAACGCTCAAACCCGATCCGCACCGCGATCATCGGCAGCACGCGTCGTCATCCGGCTCACCACGACCAGCGATGGCGGCGCAGCGTCTCGATGCCGTCGTCATCAATCGAGACTGTGAAGACGTGCTGCGCCCCGACGCCGACGATGCGAACGTTCGGGGGCAGGCGCACCTGACCCGTCAGGCGCCCGAGTCGATCCACGACATCGTATTCGGTGCCTTGCGAACCGCTCCACCGAGAACGCGCCACGAGTAGGGACCCGTTCGGCAGTGCCTGCAGTGCGCTGGTCGCGTACGGCGGCACCATGTCGACGAAGGGGAGACCGGTCAGTGGTGCGGGGATGCTCCGCCCAAGCTGGCGCTCCATCCCCTGGCGGTAGATCTCGATCTCCGCTGCCGTCACGGGCGGATCGGGCCAGGGAAGCGACGGGCCTGCGAGGGAATCGCCGGACGGAGTGCGCCACTCGATCCGATAGGGGTGCTGACGCGCGATGGCGAGCCATCCGTCCGGGAACAGCAGCACCTGTTCAGGCACTGACATCGCCAGTTCGAGGATGCTGCGGCGGGTGCCGCCGCCAACCGTCTCCACTACCACGCGCGATGTGGCGCCCGCAATGACGAGCAGTGTGTCGGTGCGGACCGTTCGGCGATTCGTCCGTCGCACAACGACACGATCGCGCTGGCGATCGCCCTCCACGACCTCGCGGTCGATCAAGGACGTGCTCACGACATTCCCGAACCGATCAGCGCCGAACACCGCGGTGCCGGCCCGCTCCACGACGGAATCGCTCGGGGAGAGCGTACCAGCGATTCGCGATCCGAGGAGGAGGAGCCAGCGCCGCGTGCCGGGGTCGAGGAGCAGCGACGAATCCCCGCCCAGCGCGATCAGGCGCGAGGGGCGTTCGTACTCCGCGGGCCCGCGGCCCGTGCGACCGAGTTGTTCGACCATGCCAGTCGAGGGAGTGGCGACATAGAGGGTGCGGTCGCGGGCGTCGACGACGAGAACCCGTCCATCACCCAACTCACGCACGGACGCGACGCGCGAGAACTCATGCGCGACCGAATCGCGCGCAGGCTGCAGCCGGAGCACCGGGGGCTGCGCCGCCATCGCCCACGGCGCGGAGGCGAGGAAGGCACACGTGACCAGGGTCCTTCGTAAGCTCAAGTGTCGGATGTCCGGATGACGTTGTGCTGTGGCCGATCATACCAGTTGCTCAGGTGGGACACCGGGCGCCTCCAAGCGCCACAAACCGGTGGCCCGCCACCGCGTCCCAGCTTGGCTGTCAGCAGCAACCATCGCTAGGTCGAGCCGTACTCCGAACCGTCTACTCGGACCCGACATTCGCGAGCCGCGAGTGCCCTGTGGCAAATCAGATCCGCTGAGCTACCGCGCGGTTCCGACACGCTGCGAGGCGGCCGCGACGGGCTCTGAGGCGACGCCGACGAGCTCAGAGAAGACTTCGACGAGCCGAGGGGCGACTCCGGCAAGCTCCCCAACCCGTCGCTTCGACTCAACGTTTGCTCCTGCTGCAAGCGCTCCCATAGAATGCGGCTGGGGAGCCATTGCCTCCTTCCATAACGTGAAGCGGTGACCCTGCAACCGCTACCGCCCTGTGGTTGTCGGCAGCAAGCGTCGTTAAGTGGCGCGCGCGGATCGTTCAACAGAGAACGTCGCGCCGAAGCTGGACGTCGACCGTGTCCTGGAAAGCGCTCCGAACGCTGAGCGTGTCGCGCAAACTCTGGTAACCGATGAGGCGCACTTCGATGGCGTAGGGGCCGGGCGGCAGCGCTCCGGAGTTCCAAGCGCCGATCGAGTCGCTCAGCCCTTGGGCGTTCGGTCCGCCCGGCACACTCGCGCGCATCGGCGAGAGGGTGATGCGGGCCTCGTGCAGCGCAATGAGCTCTTGGTAGCGCGCGGATGTGACTCGAACCGCGAGGCCACCCAGGTTGGAGGCGCGCAGCTGCTCCGCGGAGCTAGCGGCAAGGCGTAGCGTGGTGCGATGCGGACCAACGTCCAGATCGGCACACGGGCCGAGCGCGCCGATGGGCACAGGACCGCGCCCGTGGCACGCAGACGCTAGCGCGACGAGAAGCGGTGGAACGAGTGCCCGGAATGGACGCATGTCGGCTCAGTCCCAGAAGCAGCTAGTTGTACCTACGCCGCGTTCAGACAATGCAGGTGGGCGGTTGCGCGATACCTAAAGGTACAGAAGAGCGCTGCCGCCCACCTGCTTCCCTGACGCGGCCGTCTGCGTCAACCTCCGTCATGCGGCGCCCCGGATGAGCCGCACGAGGAGGAAGGCGACGGCACTCAGAATGAACATGCCGAATGCTCTCCAAGCGGACTTAACGAGCGGCCATCCGGACTCGGAATACAGATCGGCTCGCCAGCGAAGGGGGCCAGGAAGAGCAAAGCGTCCACTTGTTCTCGGATCCCGATGGCGGGGCAGCATCGAGTCGACAACGCCGTACCACAGCGCAGAGACCGCCATCGCAACAACTGCCACTCCCTCCATCACTTGCCCAATTGTCATCTCGACTCGTCCGCATAATGTGTGCTTCTGCTGCGAGCGCTCCCACATGATGCGGTTGTGGACAGCAAGCCTCGCTATAGCGCCGCGCGCTCAGCGGCGTGTGCTCA
>CAYXGS010000050.1:0-20633 GCA_964464585.1 uncultured Gemmatimonas sp.
CCTTCTGCTTCTCGAGGAGCTTGCGCTTGCGGCTCACGTCGCCGCCGTAGCACTTGGCGAGCACGTCCTTGCGGAGCGCCTTCACCGTCGTGCGCGCGATGACCTTCTGGCCGATCGCCGCCTGGATGGCGACCTCGAACAGCTGCCGCGGGATCAGGTCCTTGAGCTTGTCGGCGACCTTGCGGCCCCACTCGTACGCCTTGTCGGTGTGCACGATCACGCTGAACGCGTCGATCGGGTCGCCATTGATCAGCATGTCGAGGCGCACGAGCGCCGACCGGCGGTAGCCGAGGATCTCGTAGTCGAGCGACGCGTAGCCGCGGCTGATCGACTTCAGCTTGTCGAAGAAGTCGAGGATGATCTCGCCGAGCGGGAACTCCCAGTCGATCTCGACGCGCGTCGTGTCGATGTAGCTCATCCCCTTGTACTCGCCCCGGCGCTCGGTGCCGAGCGTCATGATCGGCCCGATGTACTCCGACGGCACCATGATCCGGGCCTTCACGTACGGCTCCTCGACCCAGTCGATCACGCTCGCCGGCGGCATCAGCGCCGGGTTCTCCACCAGCAGCTCCTCGCCATCGGTCTTGAAGACGTGGTACTCCACGCTCGGGACCGTGGTGATGAGGTCGAGGTCGAACTCGCGCTCCAGCCGCTCCTTCACGATCTCCATGTGCAGGAGGCCGAGGAACCCGCAGCGGAAGCCGAAGCCGAGCGCGGTGGAGTTCTCCGGCTGGTAGTTGAGCGAGGCGTCGTTGAGCTGGAGCTTCTCCAGCGCGTCGCGCAGGTCCTCGTACTGCTGCGTGTCGGTGGGGAACACGCCGGCGAACACGAACGACCGCACGGCCTGGTAGCCCGGCAGCGGCTCGCTCGCCTTGTTCTCGGCGTCGAACACGGTGTCGCCGGCGCGGGTCTCGCGCACCGACTTCACGCTCGCGACGACGTAGCCCACCTCGCCCGCGGTGAGCTTGCCGGTGGGGACCTGCCGCAGCTGGTTGTAGCCGACCTCGTCGACCTCGTAGGTCTCGTCACTCGCGCCGAAGGTGATGTGCATCCCCTTCGTGAGCTCGCCGTCCACCACGCGCACGCTCGGGATGGCGCCGCGGTACTTGTCGTAGTACGAGTCGTAGATGAGCGCGCGCAGCGGCTTCGTCGCGTCGCCCTTCGGCGGCGGGACCTTCTTCACCACCTGCTCGAGCAGCTCGGGGATGCCGAGGCCCTCCTTCGCCGAGACGAGGAGGATGTCGTCGGGGTCGACGCCGAGGAGGTCGACCACCTCCTGGCGGCGCTTCTCCGGCTCGGCGCCCGGGAGGTCGATCTTGTTGAGGACCGGGATGATCTCGAGCCCGGCGTCCATCGCGAGGAAGAGATTGGAGAGCGTCTGCGCCTGAATGCCCTGCGAGGCGTCGACGACGAGGATCGCGCCCTCGCACGCGGCGAGCGAGCGCGAGACCTCGTACGTGAAGTCCACGTGCCCGGGCGTGTCGATGAGGTTCAGCTCATACGTGGTGCCGTCCTTGGCGTCATACGACATGCGGACGGCGTTGAGCTTGATGGTGATCCCGCGCTCGCGCTCGAGGTCCAGCGTGTCGAGCACCTGGGCCTTCATCTCGCGCTTCTGGAGCATCCCCGTGGCCTCGATGAGGCGATCGGCCAGCGTCGACTTCCCATGGTCGATGTGGGCGACGATGCAGAAGTTGCGGATCAGGTTCGGAGGAGTCACGGCGTCGAGAGCGGAGTGGGCCAGCCCTGAAAACTAGTCGGGCGCCCGAGTGCCTCCAAGCCTTTGACCTGCAACGGCTTTGCCCGTGAGCCCTTATACTTGGGTCCATCGCACCCACGTGGAGCCGGATCTGCCCAGCACAACCCGCCACTACCAGCTCGGTCGCCTCCCGTTCACCCTCCACGGCGACTCGGCGTTCGCCGACGCGTTGGCCGCCGAGTTCGCACCCGTCGCGGCGGGCTCCGCCCGCGCCGGATCGGACGCGCTGCCGCTCCGCATCGAGGTCGTCGACCGCCTCGAACCGTTCGCCGACACCGTCGCGATGGCCCCGCTCACCGTGGCGCCGGACGGGTTCCAGCATGTGGCGGGGAAGGTCCGCTATCAGGTGCGGCGCGATGCGCAGGGACTGCGCGTATCGGTGACCGTGCCGCGCGCGGGCATCCGCGAGCTCGCCCCACCGGCCATGCAACGGTTCGCGCACTTCAACTACCTGAGCCACGCCGAACGCCGCGTGAAGTCGTTCGTCTACGACATCTTCGACTACACGGCGCAGATCGCCCAGCTGCCGCTCGGCCAGACCTTCATGCACGCGAGTTCGCTCGAGAAGGACGGCCGCGCCGTGGCACTCCTCGCCTGGGGCGGGATCGGCAAGACGACGAGCATGCTCAAGTTCGTGCTCGAGGACGGCTGGCGGTTCCTCTCCGACGACCTCGGCATCCTCGACGCCGACGGCCTGCTCCATCGCAGCCCGAAGCACATGCAGGTCTACGGCTACAACCTCAAGGGACAGCCGGCCATCCGCGATGCCTTCTTCCGCGAGCGGAGCGTCGCGGACCGCGTCTCGTGGTCGATCCATCGCGTGCTCAAGAGCGACCAGCGCGTGCGGCGTCGTCTCTCGGCGGAGTCGATGTTCGGGCCCGAGCGCATCGCCCGCTCGGCGCAGCTCACGCAGGCGATCTTCCTCGAGCGCCATTCGGGGCGCGATTTCCGGTTGGTGCCGGTCGACGCCGCGTCGCTCGCGGACCGATGCACGGCGATCCTCCTCCGCGAGATCGACCCCTTCGCGCTCGTGACGAATGCCGTGCACGGCGGCGGCAATGCGCGGACGCTGCTCACGCTCGGGGAGGTGGAGGCGCAGTCGCGCGCGATCCTCACGAGGGTCTTCGAGCGCGTGCCGTGCTCGGTGCTGAGCATCCCCAAGGGCGCGCTGCCGGACGCGCTCGTGGGGTACCTGCGCCCGCACATGGCGAAGTGACCATCGAACACCCCGCGGGCGCCGAGGGCGCCACGCGGAGCGTGCTGCGCTACCTCCGTACGATCGAGAACACGCGCACGAGCGGCCGGCCGTCCTCGCCCTCGAGGATCACCGCGACCTCGCGCCGGCTCCACGCGACCGGCCGCCACCACTCCGCCGGCCAGTCGCGCGCCGCGACGCTCACGCTGTCGAGCCAGCGCCCCTGCGCGTCGAAGACGTCGAATGCCACGCGCGTGGTGTCGGGTCCCACGAGCCGCACCCAGCGCCGTCCCTCGCCATCGGTCGAGAAGTTCTCGTAGGCCGGGAAGCGATCGGGGATCATCGCCGGGTCGAAGGCCAGCCGCAGTGCCTGTTCCGAGGATCCGATGGGGTCCGCCTTGAGGATCTCCGCCACCTTCGCCTCAGTGAGGCGGGACCTGAGCGCGGGGTCCACCGGCACCGGTGCGGCCGCGCGGCCGAAGAGCGCGACGGTGTCGCGGCCGTCGCGGCTGGTGCGCAGGAGGTACTCCCCGTTCCACCCCGTGAGATGCGCGCCGCCCGGCTCGATGCCGAAGATGGCCCGCGGCTGGAGCGGGACGAGCGTCGCCATGCGGACGGTCTTCCCGTCGCGCACCACCCAGCTCTGCTGCGCGGGCGTGCCTTGCCGCTCCACCGCGTACACGGTGTCGACCGCGGTGCCGCCGATCGCGAATCGTACGTAGGCGAGGTTGTTGCGCTCGGTGGTGTCGGGCGAGTTCAGGATCGAGCGCGCGTACCCCCAGCCGTCCCGGTCGATGGCGATGGGGCTCCAGTAGCAGCACGCGGTCCGCCGGTCGCGCACGAGCGCGCCGGTGCGCCAGTCGAACGTGGTGGCGCGCGAGTTCCGCGGATCCTGCAGCACCAGCGTGTCGCCCCGGATGGCGATGTACGCCACGCGGTACTCGCCGGGGCCATCCCCCTCGCCGCCGATCGCGCGAACGAACGTGCCCGCCCGGTCGAACACTTTGATGCGCTCGGGCTTGGTGTCGACGACCAGCAGCGAGCCGTCGTCGGCGAGCGCAAGGTCGCGCGGATCGAGCAGTTCGGCCGGATCGGTCTCGCCCGGCTGGAGATCGCGCGCGTGGACGAGCGACCACCGGCCGGCGTCGATGGGACGCTGGCTCAGGGTGCGCACGATTCCGCCGGGGAGCGTGTCGACCGTGATGGACGCGTCGGCGGTCGATGCGCCGCCGCAACCGACGACCGCGAGGATCGTGAACGCGAGGAGCGCGCTCGACCGGTGCGTCACGCGGGACCCGGGTGCAGGAGGACGACCGAACGGCATCGGAGCGGGGGTTGGGGTCTCCCGTCTGACAATCGGTGGGGAGAGACCGTTGTGTGCCCGGCCGCTATCGCGGCAACGCGAACGCCACCACCGCGTCGCTCGCGCCGAACCGGTCGCCATCACCGCCGGCCGCGATGACGACGTACTGGCGTCCATCCGCGCCCACGTAGGTCATGGGCGTGGCCTTCCCGCCCGCCGGGAGCGGCGCGCTCCACAGTTCCTTCCCGGTGGTCACGTCGAACGCGCGGATGCGCCGGTCGAGCGTCGCCGCGATGAAGACGAGCCCGCCCGCGGTCACGATCGGGCCGCCGAGCATGGGCGAGCCGGGCGGCACCATGCCGGCCGGCAACGCGCCGCGGATCGCGCCGGTGTCCGGCGCGGGCGAACCCAGCGGCACCTCCCACGCGATCGACCGTCGGGCGAGGTCGACGGCGACGAGCTTGCCGAACGGCGGCGATGTGCACGGCACGCCATCGGGCGTGAACAGCAGGCCGCGCACCTGGAAGAACGGCGTCCCGCGCAGTCGATTCACCTGCTGGTCCAGTCGCGACGCCTCGCGGCGGAGCGAATCGATGTTCGTCGTGTTGGGCACCAGTCGGATGAACGCGGCCATGGTGTTCACCGGCACCACCGCCACGCCGTGCGCCGCGTCCCAGGCGACGCCGCCCCAATGGGCACCGCCGATGTTCGATGGCACCGCGAGCGTGCCCTGGAGGCTGGGCGGCGTGAAGATCCCCTCGTTGCGCAAGGCGCCGATCTGCGCCGCGCAGGCCGCGCGAGACTCGGGGGTCGCCCCGAACGCCTGCGCGGCGCTGAACGCATGCGGGCTGAGCGGCGGCAGCGCGCTGAACGGCTGCGTCGGCCATGCCTCCTCGCCCGCGACGTCGCTCGCGGGCACGCGTCGCTCCTCCACCGGCACGAGGGGCACACCCGTCTCCCGGTGCAGCACGAACAGCATCCCGGTCTTGGTCGCCTGCAGCACCGCCGGCACGGACCGGCCGTCGATCATCAGGTCGACCAGTGCCGGCGGCGAGGCATTGTCGTAGTCCCACAGGTCGTGATGGACGGTCTGGAAGTGCCACACCACCTCCCCCGTCGCGGCGCGCAGGGCGACGATGCTGTTGGCGTAGTCGTTGCGGCCGAGCCGGCGGCCGCCGTAGTAGTCGGGACTCGCCGAGCTCGTGGGCACGAACACGAGACCGCGCGCCGGATCGGCGGCGATGACGCTCCAGGCGTTGGCCGCGCCGGTGTGATGCGCCGAATCGCCGCGCCACGTGTCGTAGGCCGGGTCGCGCGGATCCTGCGGCACGGGGTCCCACGTCCAGCGGAGCGCGCCGGTGCGGGCGTCATAGCCTCGCACCTCGCCGCTGGCGGCATTGAAGCGGTTGTTGTCGGCCACCGCCGAACCCACGACCAGCATCCCGCCGATGATCGCGGCGGGCGAGGTCACCTCGTACTCGCCGTACTCGAAGGGCCGATTGCGAAGGCCGTCGCGCAAGTTCACGGTGCCGTCGCGGCCGAAGCCGGCGCACGGCTTCCCGTCGCGCGCGTCGAGCGCGAGGAGCCGCCCATCCACCGTCGCGGCGATGATGCGGCGGCGGCACGGAGCGCCGGGCGCGGCGGCCGAGTCGACCCAGCTCGAGACGCCGCGCGTGGTGAAGTCGCCGAACCCGCTGCGCACCAGGACCTTCGCGTCGTACCGCCAGCGCTCGGTGCCGCTGACGGGATCGAGGGCGATGATCCGGCCGAGCGGCGTGCTCAGATAGAGCGTTCCGTCCACGAGGATCGGAGTGGCCTCGAACGAGCGTTCGCCAGCCTCGGTCTCGCCGGTGTGGAACGTCCACGCCACGGCGAGGCGCGCGACGTTGGCCCGGTCGATCTGCGCGATGGGCGCGAATCGCGATCCGCCGGCATCGTGGCCATAGGCGGGCCATTCGGTCGGCGCGGGGAGCTGCGCGGCGCTCGCCGGGCTGCAGAGGACGAGGCAGACGAGGGCGCGGGTGACTGCGTGGCGGGTGGGCGTCATGGACTGAATCTCGTTCCTGGCGGGGACGGGGGACAGCGGCCCGAGCGCTTCGGCCGCGGCCCGCGTATCCCCTTTGACCCGCGGGCCTCTCCCCGTACCTTCCATCCCGCATGACCGCGCCCGCCCAGCAGTCCGTCCGGGCTGACCTGATGGACCCACAGACCCTCGCGGCCCTCGGGCGCCTCGAGGTCATCTCGCGTTGGATCGTGGACGGGCTCCTCGCGGGGCTGCACCGCTCCCCCAAGAAGGGGTTCTCGGTGGAGTTCGCCGAGCACCGCTCGTATCAGCCCGGCGACGACCTGCGCTTCATGGACTGGAAGGTCGCGGCGCGCGCCGACAAGTGGCTCATCAAGCAGTACGAGGAGGAGACGAACGTCCGCTCGACCGTCGTGGTCGACGTCTCCAAGTCGATGGACTGGCGGAGCCGGCCCGATCTCCTCACCAAGCTCGCATACGCCGAACGACTGGCCGCGGCGCTCACGCTGCTGCTCATCCGCCAGCGCGACGCCGTCGGGCTCATCCGCTTCGACGACCAGCTCCGCTCGGTGGTGCCGCCCAAGTCGCGCACGGTCCAATGGAAGCGGATCCTCACCGCGCTCGCCGACCCCGGCGCGGGGAAGGGGTCGGACGCCGCCGGCGCGCTCTCGCAGGCGGGCAAGCTCATCAAGCGGCGCGGCATCGTCATCCTCATCTCCGACCTGCTGCTCGATGCACAGGAGATCGACGACACGGTGCACGCCCTGCGCGCGCAGGGACACGACGTCACCGTGCTGCACATCATGGACCCGGCGGAGAAGAAGTTCGACATGCAGGCCGGCGAGTCGCTCTTCGTGGACCCCGAGAAGGGGGATTCGCTCGCCGTGACGCCGGCCGACGTGCGCGACCTCTATCAAGCGACGGTGGGCGAGGCGATGGACGAATGGCGCGCGCGCTTCGCCGCGGCGGGCGCGTTCTATGAACCGATCATGACCGACCAGCCGTTCGGCGTGCCCCTGCGCCGCGCCTTCGCCGCCCGCCAGCGCCTCTCGTGAGCTTCCTCGCGCCCTGGGCGCTCCTGCTCGCCGCCGCGGCGGGTGTGCCGCTCCTGCTCCACCTGCTTCGCCGCCGCTCGGGGATGACGCTCGACTTCCCCGCGGTGCGCTACCTCCTCCGCATGGAGCGCGAGCACGCGCGCGAGGTGCGGCTCAAGAACCTCCTCCTGATGGTCCTGCGCATCGGCATCGTCGTGGCGCTCGCGCTCGCGGCCGCGCGCCCGGTGGGGTGGCTGCCGGGGATCGGCCACGCGCCGAGCGCCGTGGCGATCGTGCTCGACAACTCGCTGTCGTCGGCCGCGGCCGGCGCCGAGGGGCAGATGCTCGCCCGCCTCGTCGCGGCCGCGCGCGGCGTCGTCGAGGCCTCAGCAGCAGGCGACCGCCTCTGGCTGGTGACGATGGATGGCGCCGTGGTGGGCGGGGACAAGGGGACGCTGCTGGCGGCGCTCTCCGGTCTGCGCCCGCTCGACGGCGCGGGGGACCCGGCGGCCGCCGTGCGGCGCGCATCCGCCCTCATCAAGGAGAGCGGCATCCCGTCGCGGCGGGTGATGGTCCTCACCGATGCGCAGCGCACCAGCTGGGCGGACGTCTCTGCGCCGGACGATGCCGCGGCGCCGGTGACGGTCATCGCGCCGGGCGGGACCGTCGGGCTCAATCGTGCCGTGATCGCCGTCGCCACCGAGCCGCAGCACTGGGATCCGCGTGGCACGGTGCGCGCCACCGTCGCCGGCTCCGATTCGGCCAGCTGGCGCGTGGTCCTCGACGGCCGCACCCTCGCGCGCGGCACCGCCCAGCCCGGCGCCACGGTCCTCGCGCGCGTGCAGCCCCCGGCACGCGGCTGGGTAGCGGGCACCATCGAACTCGCGCCCGATGAGCTCCGCGGCGACGACGTGCGGCATTTCGCCGCGCACGTCGGCGAGCCGCCGGCGGTGACCGCCGATGCCGCGAGCGGCCCGTTCCTGCGCGGGGCGGTCGATGCGCTCGTGCTGGGCGGTCGCGCGCGTCGCGGCGACGGCGTCCTCCTCGCGTCAGCCGAGCGGGCGCGCACCCCTGCATTGCTCTTCGCGCCCACCGACCCCGTGCGGGTGCCGGATGCGAACCGCGCGCTCGAGCGCGCGGGCGTCCCGTGGCGATTCGGCACGCGACGCGACGGCCCCGCGCCGTTGCGCGGCCCCGGCGTCGATGGCGCGGTCGCCCGATCGTGGTACGTGCTGGAGGCGGCGGGTGACGTCTCCAAGGCCGATACCATCGCCCGCGTCGGTGGCGCGCCATGGGCCGTGGCCGGTGAGGGCTATGTGATCGTCGCGTCCGCGGCCGTGGCCGATGCCACCGATCTCCCGGTGAAGGCGAGCTTCATCCCGTGGCTCGATGGCCTGCTGGCCCAGCGCCTCACCACGGGCACGGCCGGCATCCTCGAGAGCGCGCCCGGACGTCCGGTGCGCGTTCCCTCACTGGCGGATGCCATCGAGGCGCCGGACGGCACCGTCACGCCGGTCATCGCGGGCAGTTCGCGCGAGGCGCCGTGGACCGCGGGCGTCCACTTCTGGCGCCGCGGCACGGACCGCGTCGGCGCGCTGGTGGTGAATGCCGAGGCCTCCGAGAGCGACCTCGCGCGCCTCGAGGGCGATTCGCTCGCCGCGCGGCTGCACGCGCGCACCGCGGGCGCCGACGCGTCGGCGGCCGCGCGGGCGGCGTTCGCGGCGGGCGGCGCGCGCGCGCTCGCCCGCACCTTCCTCCTGCTCGCCCTGCTGCTGCTGGTGGCCGAGACGCTCGTCGCGTGTCGCGGTCAGTCGAAGACGGAGGACTGATGGCCCTCCCGATCCTCGTCGAGCGCCTCGCGGCGCTCAGCGCGTTCACCAGCCTCGCGCGCGCGCTCCCGTCGCAGGGGGGCCGCGTCGGCGTCACGGGCCTCGCGGGGTCCTCCGACGCGGTCCTGCTCGCGGCGCTCGCGGCGCGCGAACCGAATCGGCTCTTCGTCGTCGTCGCCGACCAGCTCCCCGAGGCCGAACGCTGGCTCGCCGACGTCTCGTCCGTGTTCGGCGAGGACGGCGTCGCGCTCTATCCGCCGCGCGAGGGCTTCGGCGAGGTGGAGCCGCACGCCGAGGTCGCCGGCGAGCGGGTGGAGACCATCGAGAAGCTCGCGCGCGGCGCGGTGCGCGTGCTCGTCACCACCGCGCGCGCCGTGCAGGAGCGCACGCGGCTGCCGCGGGCGCTCGCCGATGCGCGGCTCGAACTCCGCCGCGGCGACGTGCATCGCCTCGAGGACCTCACCGCGCACCTCGATGCGGTGGGGTTCGAGCGCGTGCAGCTGGTGGAGGACGTCGCGCAGTACAGCGTGCGCGGCGGGATCCTCGACGTCTACGGCTTCGGGATGAGCGAGCCGGTCCGCCTCGAGTTCTGGGGCGACGAGCTCACCGAGATCCGCCGGTTCGACGTCGCCACGCAACGGATGCTCGCGAGCGCCGACGCGGTGCTCATCCTCCCGGTGGAGGTGACGGGCGAGGTCGCCGAGCAGCGCTACGCGCGCGCGTCGCTCACCGACCTGTGGCCGCAGGGCTCGCTCGTGGTCATCCCCGCAGGCGTCGCGCTCAAGCCCGAGCTGCAGCGCACGTGGACCGAGGCCGAGCATCACGCGACGCTCGCGCGACGGCGCGGCGAAGAGGTGCCCGCGCGAGACGAGCTGCTGCAGTCGCCCTACGACACGCTCCGCGCGATCGATGCCTTCCCGTCGCTCGAGGTGATCGGCGCCGGCACCGCCAAGGCGCGCGAGCTCGCGGTGAGCGCCGCCGCCTCGAAGGAACTGCCGGCGAGCGTGATCGCGGGCGCCGATGCGGAGGCGCTGCACGCCGCGGGATCGGCGAACGCGACGCGCGACCTCAAGCGGCCGCACGAGGTCGTCCAGTTCCCGCTCCGCGCGCCCGAGCCGATCGAGCGCGACATCCCGCGCCTGAGCGCCCTCACGCGCGACGGCACGCCGACGATCATCCTCTGCGACAATGCGGGGCAGGCCGAGCGGCTCGAGGAGCTGCTCGACGCCAAGGGCGAGGGCCGCTCACCGGCGGCCCTCGTGGTCGGCGTGCTCGCCGGCGGCTTCCTCATCCCGCCCCGTGGCACGCCGGCCGGACTCCGCGTCCTCACCGACCACGAGATCTTCCGGCGCGAGCGCCGCATCCGGCGCAGCCGCAAGTACGCCACCGGCACCGCGCTCGAGCAGGTCACCGCGCTCAAGCCCGGCGACTTCGTCGTGCACCTCGACCACGGCGTCGGCATCTACCGCGGCATGACGACGGTCTTCCACGGCGAGGCGACCATCGAGGTCGCCGTGATCGAGTACGAGGGCGGCGACCGCCTCAACGTGCCGCTCTATCGGCTCGACCAGGTGGAGAAGTACCGCGCCGCCGGCGACGTCTCCGACGACCTCCCGCCGCCCAAGCTTCACAAGCTCGGCGGGAGGAAGTGGACCGCGCAGAAGGAGCGCACGCGCTCCGCCATCCACGAGATGACCGCCGAACTGCTCGCGCTCTACGCCGGACGGCGCATCGCGAGCCGGCCGCCGCATCATCCCGACGGGGCCTGGCAGAAGCAGCTCGAGAGCTCCTTCCTGTTCGAGGACACGCCCGACCAGCGCAAGGCGACCGACGATGTGAAGAAGGACATGGAAGGCGCCAAGCCCATGGACCGCCTCCTCGTCGGCGACGTGGGCTATGGCAAGACCGAGATCGCCGTGCGCGCAGCGTTCAAGGCCATCCAGAGCGGACGACAGGTCGCCGTGCTCGTGCCGACGACGGTGCTCGCCGAGCAGCATGCGCGCACCTTCGGCGACCGCTTCGCCGACTTCCCGGTGCGCATCGCGGTGCTCAGCCGGTTCCAGACCAAGAAGGAGCAGGACGCCGCGCTCGCCGAGCTCGGCGAGGGCAAGGTCGATGTGGTCATCGGGACGCACCGGTTGCTCTCGCCCGACGTGAAGTTCAACGGACTCGGCCTCATCATCGTCGACGAGGAGCACCGGTTCGGGGTGAAGCACAAGGAGCGGCTCAAGCAGCTCAAGCTCGAGACCGACGTGCTCACCCTCACCGCGACGCCCATCCCGCGCACGCTGCATCAGTCGCTCGCCGGGCTCCGCGACATGACGCTCATGCAGACGCCGCCGCGCGACCGCTCGCCGGTGCTCACGTTCCTCGAACCGTGGGACGACGGCCTCATCGAGGAGGGGATCTCGCGCGAGCTCGACCGTGGCGGACAGGTCTTCTTCGTCCACAACCGGATCGAGACCATCCTCGCGATCGCCGACCACATCAAGCGCGTGGTGCCGCGCGCGCGGGTGGGAGTGGGCCACGGCCAGATGAAGGAGCGCGAGCTCGAGTCGGTCATGAAGCAGTTCGTGAGCGGCGAGCTCGACGTGCTCGTGAGCACGCTCATCGTGGAGAGCGGGATCGACGTGCCCAACGCGAACACGATGTTCGTCAATCGCGCCGACCGCCTCGGCCTCGCGCAGCTCTACCAGCTGCGCGGCCGCGTCGGGCGGTCGCACCGGCGCGCCTACTGCTACCTGATCGTCCCCGAGAACACCGACGAGGACGCCGAACGCCGGCTCCGCGTCCTCGAGCACCACACCGAGCTCGGGGCGGGGTATCGCGTCGCCCTGAAGGACATGGAGCTGCGCGGGGCGGGGAATCTCCTCGGCCCCGAGCAGTCGGGGTTCGTCCATGCCGTGGGGTTCGACCTGTACCTGCGCCTGCTCGACGAGACCGTCAACCGGATGATGCGCGGCGACGCGGCCCCCCCGCCGCCGCCCACCGACGTGACGCTGGACATCCCGTCCTACCTGCCCGACGACTACATCGCCGCGCCGGAGATCAAGCTCGACCTCTATCGCCGCCTCGGCGCGGCGCGGGTGGTCGATCAGGTGGACGAGCTCCGCGACGAGGTCCGGGACCGCTTCGGGCCGCTGCCGCCGCCGGCCGAGGCATACCTCGCCGTCGCCCGGCTCCGGCTCCTGGGCGCCCCGCTCGGGGCCGAGGGGATTCTGGTGCATGGGAACGAGGCCCGTGTTAACTTCCGGGCCGACGCGGTCCCGCGTCTGAAGCCCCTCGCGGCCGCCTTCCGGGACGTGCAGTTCCAGGTGGATGTGCGTCGCGTCCAGCCCTTGTCATTGAAGCTCACGCGCCTCGGGGGCTCCTCGCTCCTGGACGGACTCGTCCGGGCGCTCCGAACGATTTCCCCCGACGCACGGTAGAAGGACCTCAGCCGGACCGCGCAGGACCTCTCCCCTCTCTCGCTCATGACCCGCACACGCCTCCTTACCGCTTCGCTCGTCGCCCTCGTCGGCCTCTCCGCCTGTGAGGGTCTCAAGGAAGCGATGACCGCCCATGTCGACGTCGTCGCCCGCGCGGGCTCGCAGGAGCTCACGGTCACCCGGCTCGCCGAGCTCGTCGGCCCGACCGACGTGCCGCTCCAGGCCGATGCCATCCGCACCATCGCGCAGCTCTGGGTGAACTACCAGCTCCTCGGGCATGCGTCGGCGCACGGCGATTCGCTCTTCAGCGATGCCGATGCCGACGCGGGGATGTGGTCGGCGATCGCGCAGATGCGCTCGCGCAAGCTCTACGACGAGATCTCCAAGGGCTGGGCGGGCGCGATGGACCCCGCCACCATGGAGAAGGCGTACAACGACGGCGTGCTCCTCGGCGCCTCGCACGTCCTGCTGAGCAAGCAGCCCGAGGGGATGTCGCCCGAGGCCAATGCCGAGGTGCGCAAGCAGGCGGAGGCGCTCGCGGCGCAGCTCAAGAACGCATCGCTCGAGCAGTTCGCGGCGGTCGCCAAGGCCCGCACGCAGGACCCGGGCTCCAAGGACCGCGGCGGTGACTACGGCGTCTTCGCGCCGGGCCAGATGGTCGCCGAGTTCGACAACGGCATCCGCTCGGTGCCCCCGGGCGGCGTGACCGGCGTCGTCGAGTCGCAGTTCGGCTACCACATCATCCGCCGGCACACCTGGGCGGAGATCAAGGACCAGTTCGCGCAGCAGTACGCGCAGGTCGCCGGCCAGTCGGCCGAGAGCACCTACTTCGCGGGGCTCGAGAAGTCGGTGAACGTGCAGGTGCGCGCCAGCGCGCCGAAGCTCGTGAAGGCGATCGCCGAGGACGTCGACGCCTTCCGGGACGACAACACCGTGATCGCGACCGCGCGCACCGGCAACCTCACCGCGGCGCGGATGGCGCTGTGGATGGCGGCCTTCCCGGCGCAGACCCGCATGCGGCAGCAGGTCGTCTCGGCGCCGGACTCGATGATCCCGGTGTTCGTGAAGGACTACGTGATGCGCAACGAGCTGCTCCTCCGCGCCGCCGACTCGGCGGGCGTCAAGCTCGACTCGGCCGACGTGAAGCAGATCCGCGAGGCCTTCCGCGCGCGCGTCTCGCAGACGATGGCCCAGCTCGGCATCGCGCCGCAGATGCTCGCCGACAGCGCCGCGGATGTGGGCGCGCGCGAGCGCCTCGCCGCGACGCGCGTGGACGACTACATGAGCGCGCTCGTGAAGAACCAGGTCCAGTACGTCGACGTGGCCGAGCAGATGGCGCTCGTGCTCCGCGGCCGCTACGAGAGCCGGCTGGTGCCGGCGGGTGTCGACCGCGTGCTCGCCGAGGCGACGAAGATCCGCGCCGCGGCCGACTCGGCCCGCGCGGCCACTCAGCCGCCCTCCGCCGTGCCGATGGGCGCGCCGGTGACCCCGCCCGCGCCGCAGCCGTAATGCGTCACGCCATGGCGCGCGGGCGGCGCCCCGCTGGTCGGGCGGCCGGCCTCGTGTTCCTCGCGGTGCTGGCCACCGGGCCGCTCGCGGCGCAGGTGCCGCAGGTGCCGCAGGCGGCCGCTCCGCAGCTGCCGCAGGCGCAGGCGTTCCGCGGCATCGAGGTCGACCGGGTGGCCGGCGTCGTCGGCAGCACGCCGATCCTCTTCAGCGAGGTGCTCGAGGCGATCAACTTCGCGCGCGCGCAGGGGCTCACGCTCCCGCCGGACAGCGCGGGCCAGATCCGTGTCGCCCGTGAGTTCCTGAGCCGCATCGTCGACCGCGAGGTGCTCATCGCGGTCGCCAAGGACTACAAGATCGAGGTGACCGAGCCCGACGTCGCCGCCTCGGTGGAGCGTGACCTCGATCGCGCGCGCGCGCAGTTCCGCAGCGACGCCGAGTTCCGTGCCGCGCTCCAGCGCGACGGGTTCGGAACCGCCGAGGAGTACCGCAAGCAGGCGGTGCTCGCGGCCATCCGCGACGAGTCCCAGCGTCGCGCGATCGACTCGTTGAAGGCGAAGGGCCGCATGGCGCCCGCGAACGTGACGGAGAAGGAGGTCGCCGATGCGTTCGAGCGGCTGCGCGCGTCGCTCCCGCCGCGCCCCGCGACGGTGGGCTTCCGGCAGATCGTGATCAAGATCCGCCCCCGCGCCGAGAACATCGCGCGCGCACGGGCGCTCATCGACAGCATCCGCCTGGAGCTGGAGAAGGGCGCCAGCTTCGAGGATGCGGCCAAGCGGTTCTCGCAGGACGGCACGGCCGAGAAGGGCGGCGACCTCGACTGGCAGCGCCGCGGCGTGATGGTGCCCGAGTTCGAGCGCATGATGTTCGCGCTCATCCCCGGGCGCATCAGCCCCATCGTGGAGACCCAGTACGGGTTCCACATCATCCGCGTCGACCGCGTGCGCGCGGGCGAGGTGCGGGCGCGGCACATCCTCATCAAGCCGGCCGTCGACTCCGTCGATCTCCGCGCCTCGCGCGCCATCGCCGACACGGTGCTCGCGCTGTGGCAGCGCGGGACGCCGTACGATACGCTCCTCGCCCGCTACCACGACTACGACGAGGAGCGCTCCATCCCCGAAGGGCTCGCCCGCGACTCGCTCCCCGCGGAGTACCGCGTGGCGCTCAAGGACGTGCCGGTGAACGGCTTCACGCCCATCTTCGCGCTGCCGGACCGCGGTGCGGGGCTCAACAAGTGGGCCATCGCCCAGGTGCTCGTCAGCAAGCCCGAGGGGCAGTTCACGCTCGAGGAGTACCAGGAGAACATCCGGAAGCAGCTGCGCGAGGAGAAATCCATCCGCCGGACGCTCGACAACCTGCGACGCGAGATCTACGTCTCGCTCCGGATCTGACCGCGCGGGCCCCGGTCCCCACGCTCGCAGTCACCCTCGGCGATCCCCGGGGCATCGGTCCGGAGATCGTCGCCAAGGCGCTCGCCACCCCTGCGGTGGCGGGCGCCGCGCGCTTCGTGGTGGTGGGGCCCGATGGGTGCGGCGTGGCGGTGGACGAGGCGATCGGGACCTGGGACGAGGGGACCGGACCGAGCGCCCCGGGGACGGCCGGCGAGGCGCGCGACCGGCGCGCGGGCGAGCTGGCCGGCCGCGCGATCGAGCGCGCGGTCGCGCTGGTCCGGTCCGGCGCCGCGCAGGGGATCGTCACCGCGCCCATCGACAAGGCCGCGCTCCTCGCCGGCGGCTACGACTTCCCGGGACACACCGAGATGCTCGAATCGCTCGCCGGCACGCCGACGGTGATGATGCTCGCGAGCGAGCGGCTCCGGGTGGTGCTCGCCACCACCCACATCGCGCTGCGCGACGTGCACGCGGCGCTCACCCGCGAGCGGGTCGAGCGCACGGTGCACATCACGCGCGATGGGCTGCGGCGCGCGTTCGGCATCGCCGAGCCGCGGCTCGCGCTGTGTGCGCTCAATCCGCACGCCGGCGACCACGGCCGCTTCGGCCGCGAGGACGACGAACTCCTCGCGCCGCTCGCCCGCGAGCTCGGGGTCGCGGGTCCGCTGCCGGCCGACACCGTCTTCGTCCGGGCGATGCGCGGCGAGTTCGACTGCGTGATCGCGCCCTACCACGACGTGGGCATGACGGCGATCAAGGTCGCGAGCTTCGGTTCGGCGGTGAACGTGACGCTCGGCCTGCCGTTCGTGCGGACCTCACCGGACCATGGGACCGCGCTCGACATCGCGGGCACGGGACGCGCGTCGGAGGCCTCGTTCGTGGCGGCGGTGCTGCTCGCCGCGCGGCTGGCTACACCCGCGGCACCACCTCGAGGGTGAGCAGCTTGATCCGGCGTCCGTCCATCTCCCGCACGGTGAAGTGCGCCCCGCCGCCGGTCACGCGGTCGCCCGCGACCGGCAGGCGGCCCAGCATCCCGAACACGAACCCGCCCACCGTCGTGTAATCCTCGTCGGGGATGGTGAGCGAGAACTCCGCGTTCACCTCGGAGATGTTCGCGTCGCCCGGCACGACCTTCGTCCCCTTCATGCCCGAGTCGAGTGCCGGTCCCGGCGCCTCGTCGTACTCATCGAGGATCTCGCCGACGATCTCTTCGAGCAGGTCCTCCATCGTCACCATGCCCGCCGTGCCGCCGTACTCGTCGAGCACGATCGCGAGGTGCTCCTTGCGCCGCTTGAAGTCGGCGAGCACCTCCTCCACCTCGCGTGAGCCGGGCACCACGTGCACCGGCCGGATGATCGATTCCAGCGCGAAGTCCTCGGGACGGCGTGCGAGGACCTTGAGCAGGTCCTTCGCGTGCACCATCCCCACGATGTCGTCCATCGTCTCTCGATAGACCGGGTAGCGGCTGAAGTTCGCCTCCTCCACCACCGCCACCGCCTCGTCGAGCGACGACTCCGCCGCGATCGCGACGATCGCCGTGCGCGGGGTCATCACCTCGCGGGCGTTCTTCTCGCTGAACTCGAACACCCCTTCGAGGATCTCGGCGTCCGAGGTCGCGAGCACGCCGCCCTCCGAGGCGCGCTCCACCAGCAGCTTGAGCTCGTCGGCCGAGTGCGGCGCCTCCTCCTCGGAGACCGTCTTCTGCCCGAGGGCGCGGAGCAGCAGGTTGCTCGACCCGTTGAGCACCCAGATGAACGGCCACACCAGCCACGTGAAGGCGAGGATGGGCGGGGCGAGCCACTTGGCGAACTGCTCGGGATAGTTGAGCGAGAGCGCCCGCGGGGCGAGCTCCCCGAACACCACGTGGAGGTAGGTGACCACCGTGATCGCGACCGCGGCGGCGATGCCGGCGCGGACCGGGAGCTCCAGCGGCAGGGGCAGCCCCACGAACCAATGCTCGAGGGCCTCGCCGAGGCTCGCCTCGGCCACCCAGCCCAAGCCCAGCGAGGCCAATGTGATACCCAACTGGCCCGCGGACAGCACCCGTGTGAGATTTGAACGGGAGGTCGCGGTGACGGCGAACCGGGCGAAGTGGTCTCCACCACGGACCATCGCCTCCAGGCGCGAGCGACGCGCCCGCACGAGCGCGAACTCCACCGCGACGAAGAAGGCGTTGAGGGCCAACAGGGCGACGATGGCGAACAGGCGCGAGAACACGGGCGAAAGCTATGGCGATTGCGTGATGAATCGCCAGTCAGCGGAGGGCGGCGCGGCGCTTGACAGCGCGCACGGCCACTCGCACGAGCACGCGTCGGGGCACGACCACGCGCACGATCATGCGCACGACCACTCCCACCACGCCCGAGAAGTCGCGCAGGCGGTCGGGACGCGGCGGCTCACGATCGCGCTCGTCGTCACGGCGGTCTTCCTCGTGGCCGAGGTCGTGGGCGGGTACCTCTCCAACTCGCTCGCCCTCCTCGCCGACGCGGGGCACATGCTCACCGACGTCGGCGCGCTGGCCCTCTCGCTCTTCGTCGCGTGGTTCTCGCGCCAGCCCGCCACGCCGCAGAAGACCTACGGCTACCTGCGCTGGGAGATCCTCGCCGCGTTCATCAACGGCGCCGTGCTCCTCGTCGCCTCGGCGTTCATCCTCTGGGAGTCGGTGCGCCGCCTCTCCGCGCCCGAGCCGGTCGCCGGCGGGCTCATGCTCGTGGTCGCGGTGGCGGGGCTCCTCGTCAACGCGCTCTCCGCGTGGATGCTCCACGGCAGCGCGCACCACTCCATGAACATCCGCGCCGCGTACCTCCACGTCCTCGGCGACCTGCTCGGATCGGTCGCCGCGATCGTCGCGGCCGTGCTCGTCCGCTGGCAGGGCTGGCTCGTCGCCGATCCCATCGCGTCGATCATCATGACCGGCCTCATCGTCCTCGGCGCGTGGCGCCTCGTGAAGGAGGCGGTCGACGTGCTGCTCGAGGCCACGCCCGCGCACATCGAACTCGAGTCGCTCCGCCGCGCGATGGCCGCGGTGGCCGGCGTCCGCGAGGTCCATGACCTGCACGTGTGGACGCTCACCTCGGGCGTGGTGGCGATGAGTGCGCATGCCGTCGCCCCGGCCGACGCCGGGCATCAGCGGGTGCTCCGGGAGCTGCACGCCGCGGTCGAGCGCTTCGGCATCCATCACGCGACCATCCAGCTGGAAGGCGAGCCCCTCGACGCCTGCTGTCCCCCGGCGCAGACCCTGGCGCACGCCTAGCCGACGCTCCGGCGTCCGCCGTGCCATCTTTCCCCGTGCCTCCTTCCGCCTTCATCCCCGAGTCGCATGGCCCAGCTTGACCGCCTCCTCTCCGTGATGATCTCCAATCGCGCCGACTCGCTCTCCATCCGGGAGGGTGAGGCGGCGGCGCTCATGGTGGAGGGGCAGCCGCGGCCGGTCACCAAGCCGCTCACGGGGCCGCAGGTCATCGCGCTGCTCAAGGAGATCGCGAGCCCGCAGGCGGCCGCGCAGCTGGACGCCAAGCAGCCGACCAAGTTCCGCTACACGAGCGTCGACTCGGTGTTCGCGGTGCGCGCCATGCTCCAGGGCGACCTGCTCACCGCGACGATCGTCATCGATGACGACGCGGAGTTCAAGCGCTCCACCGGCATGATGCAGCGCATGGTGCTCCCCGAGGATGCCCCCGTGGCGGCGGCGAAGGTGCCGGACGTGAAGGCCGCTGCCGCCGACCCGGAGGCGGCGCGCGTCGCGATGGAGAAGCTGCTCCGGCTCCTCGTCGACCAGGGCGCGTCCGACCTGCACATGCGTGTCGGCGAGCCGCCCATCCTCCGCAAGAGCGGCGAGATGGAGCGCATCGAGGGGCAGAGCAAGCTCGACCCCGCGACGACGGAGTCGCTGCTCCAGTCGATCATGCCCGAGAAGAACCGGAGGGAGTTCGCCGAGACCAACGACACCGACTTCGCGTACGAGATCGCGGGCGTGGCGCGGTTCCGCGCCAACGTGCTCCGCGACCGCAAGGGCGTCGCCGCGGTGTTCCGGGTGATCCCGAGCAACATCGTCACCGCCGACCAGCTGGGCGTGACGCAGGAGGTGCAGAACCTCTGCTACCTCACCAAGGGCCTCGTCCTCGTCACCGGACCCACGGGTTCCGGCAAGTCGACGACCCTCTGCGCGCTCATCGACCTCGTCAACCGCTCACGGTCCGACCACGTGATCACGATCGAGGACCCGATCGAGTTCGTGCACGAGAACAAGAACTGCATCATCACGCAGCGGCAGGTGGGCGTGCACACGGGCTCGTTCAAGAGCGCGCTCCGGGCGGCGCTGCGCGAGGATCCCGACATCATCCTCGTCGGCGAGCTCCGCGACCTCGAGACGGTGAGCATCGCGATCGAGACGGCCGAGACGGGCCACCTCGTGTTCGGCACGCTCCACACGACGACCGCGGCGAGCACGATCGACCGGTTGATCGACCAGTTCCCCGCCGACCGGCAGGAGCAGGTGCGGACGATGCTCTCCGAGTCCCTCAAGGGCGTGGTCTCGCAGGTCCTCTGCAAGAAGATCGGCGGCGGCCGCGTGGCGGCGCGCGAGATCCTGCTCGTCACGCCGGCCATCTCGAACCTGATCCGGGAAGGGAAGACCTTCCAGATCCCGTCGATCATCCAGACGAGCAAGCGGCTCGGCATGATCACGATGAACGACACGCTGCTCGAGCTCGTGGAGAAGAAGCTGGTGGAGCCCAAGGAGGCCTACATGAAGTCGGTGGACAAGGGCTCGTTCGTGAACCAGCTGAAGGCGAAGGGGCACGATGTCAGCTTCGTGGAGGCCGACCCGACGAACACCCCGGCGGGTGGCGGGACTGCGGGAACGCCGGCGATGGGGCAGGCCGCGGCGACCAAGCCCGCGGGGCGGCGGTAGCCGACCACGAGGAGCGAGGGGAAGGAGCGAGGATCGAGGGGCCAAGGGAGGGCTTCAAGAGCAAGGGGAAGGGGAGACCCCTCCCGCCTGCTTCCCTCGAGCCCTCTCCTTGATTCCTCAGGCCCTCGATTCTCGCTCCTCGATACTCGCTCCTCGACCGCACTGCAATCCGCCGCCCCGAGCAGCTACATTGTATGGCTATGCAGATTCGCAACATCGCCATCATCGCCCACGTCGACCACGGCAAGACCAC
>CAYXGS010000051.1:0-19501 GCA_964464585.1 uncultured Gemmatimonas sp.
GACGCCGCCGGCGACCTCAAGCCGCGCCCGCCGGTCGTCACCATCATGGGACACGTCGACCACGGCAAGACGTCGCTCCTCGACTACATCCGCAAGGCCACCGTCGTCGCCGGCGAGGCCGGTGGCATCACGCAGCACATCGGTGCCTACCATGTGTCGCTCCCCGATGGCCGGTCCATCACGTTCCTGGACACGCCGGGCCACGAGGCGTTCACCGCGATGCGCGCCCGCGGCGCGCAGGTGACCGACATCGTGGTGCTCGTCGTCGCCGCCGACGACGCGGTGATGCCGCAGACCATCGAGGCGATCTCGCACGCCAAGAACGCCGGCGTGCCGATGATCGTCGCGATCAACAAGATCGACCTCCCGACCGCGAATGCGATGAAGGTCCGCCAGGACCTCCTGCAGCACGGCGTGGTGCTCGAGGACTTCGGCGGCACGACGCTCGCCAGCGAGATCTCGGCCAAGAAGGGCACCGGCGTGCCCGAGCTGCTCGACCAGATCCTCCTGCAGGCCGAGATCCTCGACCTGAAGGCGAATCCGGACCGGCGCGCGACGGGCTCGGTGGTCGAAGCGCAGCTCGACGCGGGCAAGGGGGCCGTGGCGACGATCCTCGTGCAGAACGGCACGCTCCGCGTGGGCGACGACTTCATCTGCGGCCTCTTCTCCGGCCGCGTCCGCGCGCTCCTCGACGAGCGCGGCAAGACGGTCAAGTCGGCCGGGCCGGCGATCCCGGTCCAGGTGCTCGGCCTCACCGGCGTGCCGATGGCCGGTGACCAGTTCATCGCCGTGGCCGACGCATCCGAGGCGCGCGAGATCGCGCAGCGGCGCGAGCGGCTCGACCGCGAGGCGCGCAGCCGGCGCACCGCCAAGGGCGCGGTCTCCCTCGAGGACTTCATGGCCTCGTCGGGCGCCGACGGCAAGCGGCAGCTCAAGCTCCTCATCAAGGCGGACCAGGGCGGCCCGGCGGAGGCGCTCGCCGACGCGCTGCAGCAGCTCAGCAACGAAGAGGTGCAGGTCGAGGTCGTCGCGCGCGCGGTCGGCGCGGTCACCGAGAGCGACATCCTCCTCGCCAAGGCGTCGGGCGCGATCATCATCGGCTTCCATGTGCGCCCCGACACCAAGGCGCGCGCGATGGCCGACCGTGAGGGCGTCGACATCAAGCTCTACCGGATCATCTACGAGGCCGTCGCCGACGTGCGACTCGCGCTCGAAGGCATGCTGCGCCCCGAGGAGAAGGAGGTCGTGGTCGGCGAGGCCGAGGTGCGCGACCTCTTCAAGGTGCCGAAGATCGGCGTCATCGCCGGCTGCTTCGTCCGGTCGGGCGTCATCAACCGCCAGGGCCGTGCGCGCATCATCCGCGATGGCGTCGAGGTCTACGAGGGGACGCTGCACTCGCTGCGCCGCTTCAAGGACGACGTGAAGGAAGTCAAGGAAGGCTACGAATGCGGCATCGGCGTCGAGAACTTCAACGACCTCAAGGTCGGCGATCTCATCGAGGTCTACCGCAAGGAATCGGTCGCGCGCACGCTCGAGCCGGCGAAGGCCGGCTGAGCGCGCCCGGCGAAGGAGGTCGCTGATGCCGCCACGGGACCCGCGCCGCGCCGATCGGGTGGGCGAGGCCATCCGCGAGGAGGTCGCCGCCTTCCTGGCGCGCGACGCCAAGGACCCGCGGCTCACCGGTCTCGTGACGGTGACCGCGGTGGAGATGACGCGCGACCTGCGGCACGCGAAGGTCTTCGTGAGCGTGATGGGCACGGAGTCCGAGCGCGCCGCCACCTTCGACGGACTCAAGAGCACCGCGAGTCACCTGCGCAGCCGGGTCGGGAAGGCGCTCAAGCTGCAGTTCGCTCCCGAGATCGCGTTCCGCGTGGACGAGTCGGTGGCGCGCGCGGCGCACATCGAGACGCTGCTCGCCGGCCTGCGTCCGCCCGTCGCCGATGCTCCTGCCGCCACGCCCGATGCCGCGCCGGACGACGCCGACGATTGATGGTCTGCTGCTCGTCGACAAGCCGGCCGGGGTCTCGTCCCACGATGTCGTGAGCCTCGCGCGCCGCGCCCTCGGCGAGAAGCGGATCGGCCACGCCGGCACGCTCGATCCGTTCGCGACGGGGTTGCTGGTGCTGCTCGTCGGACGCGCGACCCGGCTCCTGCCGCATCTGCCGGGGGAGCCGAAGGTGTACGAGGCCACCATCCGCTTCGGCAGCGAGACCGACACTGAGGACCACCTCGGGACCGTCGTGCGGGACGCGCCGTTGCCACGCCGTGGCGCCCTCCTCGCGGCGCTGCCCGCGCTCACCGGCGAGATCGAGCAGGTGCCGCCCGCCTACTCGGCCAAGCGGATCGACGGCGCGCGGGCCTACGACCTGGCGCGGCGGGGGGAGGTCGTCGAGCTGAAGCCCGCACGGATTCGCGTCATGCGGTGGGAGGTCCTCGCACTGCACGACGACGCCGGGGAGCCTGCCGCGGACGACATGCCGGTGCGCGAGGCGATCGTGCGCATCGCGTGTGGCGGCGGGACCTATGTCCGGTCCCTCGCGCGCGACCTCGCGCGCGCCTGCGGGAGCGCGGCGCACCTCACGCGACTGCGTCGCGTGCGGAGCGGACCGTTCGCGGTGGAGGCGGCCCAGACCGTCGAGGCGTTGCAGGCGGGAGAGGCACAGGTGCGGCCCGCGATCGCGGCGCTGGAAGGCATCCCCGTGCAGACGCTCACCGAGGACGAGGTCAAGCGGATCTCGCGGGGGATCGACGTGCCGGCGCTCGTCGCCGGTGCGTGGGGGGCGCTCACGAATCCCGGGAACGGGATCCTCGTCGCGCTCGCCGAGCGCCGTGAGGACCGCTGGCAGCCGCGCGTGGTGATGCGTGAAGCCTGACTCGGGATTCGGCCTTCCCCCGGGGGTGAAGGGGACCGTGTGCACGGTGGGCACGTTCGACGGCGTGCATCGTGGCCATCGGCTCGTGCTCGAACGCCTCGCGGAGTCCGCGAAGGCGCGCGGGTTGCATGCCGTGCTCGTCACCTTCGACCCGCATCCGCTCCAGGTCGTCAACCCGACGGCAGCCCCACCACTGCTCACCGTCGGCCCGGAGAAGTCCGAGGTGCTCGCCGAGAGTCCCGTCGACTACGTCGTCGTGATCCCGTTCACCGCGGCCCTCGCGACGTACGGCGCCGACGACTTCGTCGACCTCGTGTTGCGTGAGCGGCTCGGCCTCCAGCACCTGCTCATCGGGCACGACCACGGATTCGGCCGCGGACGTTCGGGGGACGCGGCCGTGCTCCAGGCCCTCGGCGCGTCCCGCGGCTTCGGCGTCGAGATCGTCCCACCGGTACTCGGCAGCGACGGGCGCTCGATCTCATCCACGACCATCCGTCGGGCGGTGGCGGGCGGGGACCTCGCGCGCGCGGCCGACGGACTCGGCCGGTCTTACAGCGCCAGCGGGACGGTCGAGCCCGGGGCGCAGCGCGGACGGACCCTCGGGTTCCGGACCATCAACATCGCGCTGCCGCCGGCGCACAAACTCCTGCCCCCCGAAGGGGTATACGCGGTGCGTGTGCAGACGCCACGCGGCGCGTTCGGCGGCATGATGAACCTCGGCCCGCGTCCGACGTTCGACGAGGCCGAGTCGAGGCTGGAGGCGCACCTGTTCGACGCGGACGGCGACTTCTACGGCATGCGGGTCCGGCTCGATTTCGTGGGCCGGCTCCGCGAGACGCGCAAGTTCGAGTCGACCGAGGCACTGCGCGCCCAGCTCGCTCGTGACGAGCAGGGCGCGCGCGCGGCGCTTTCCACCGGGTCTGGCGGTGCACGTCGATGACTTCCAACCCGTTGTATTCGATTGACTTGGGCGGTTTCGCTCGGTACTCTTCAAGGCTTCGTTCGGTCAGTTCCCCCTATCCAGTTTCGCGATGCAGAATCTGAAGACGCGCCTCGCCGTGATCGCGGCGCTCGTGCTCCTGTCAGCGTACCAGCTCTGGCCGCGCAGCGTGGTGGAGCGGATCGCGCGCGGCGAGGACTCGTACGCTGACACGACCGTCCGCAGGGTCCCCCTCAAGCTCGGGCTCGACCTCCAGGGCGGCATGCATCTCGCGCTCGAGATCGACCAGTCCAAGGGCACCGTCCCCGACGTGAGCGATGCGCTGGACCGCGCACTCAAGGTCGTCCGCACCCGCATCGACGAGTTCGGCGTCGCCGAGCCCGTGGTGCAGAAGGTCGGCAGCGACCGCATCATCGTCGAACTCCCCGGCATCACCGATCGCGAACGCGCGACCTCCGTGGTGCAGAAGGCGGCCTTCCTCAAGTTCCAGATCACCGACGAGTCGCAGGCGCTCGAGCGCGTGATCCCGCGTCTGGACGGCATCGTGAAGGAGCAGAAGCTCGCGACGACGTCGCCGACGGCCGCCGCGGACACGGGCACGTCGGGTGCGCTTGGCGGGCTCCTCCGGAGCGCCGACTCCACGCAGAAGGCCGACACGGCGGGCACCTCCACCGATGGCCCGTTCCGGCGCAGCGTCTCGCCCGGGTCGATGCCGGGGCAGTACGTCGTGAGCAAGGCGGACTATCCGCTCATCCGTGGGCTCCTCGAGAACCCGCTCATCGCCGCGGCGCTCCCGCCGGGCAAGGATGTGCGCTGGGGGACGGACTCGATCGCGCTCGGGACGCAGTGGTACCAGACGCTCTATGTGCTCGATTCGCGCGCCATCATCGACGGCACGTATCTGCAGACGGCCACGCCGAACCAGGATCCGCTCGAAGGCGCCAAGGTCGACTTCGTGTTCAACACCGAGGGCGGGAGCCGCTTCCGCAAGGAGACCGCGCGGCACATCGGCGACAACATGGCGATCGTCCTCGATGAGCGCGTGATGAGCGCCCCCGTCATCCAGAGCGCGATCGGCGCCCGCGGGCAGATCACGATGGGCGGCCGTGACCTTCAGGCCGCACAGGATCTCGCGCTGGTGCTCCGCGCCGGCTCGCTGCCGGTGCCGCTCAAGGTCGCCGAGGCGCGCGAGATCGGCGCGTCGCTCGGCCAGGACTCGATCGACGCGGGCATCCTCGCCGGCATCGTCGCGGTGGTCGGCGTGATCGTGGTGATGGTGGGGTACTACCGCTTCTCCGGCGTGCTCTCCATCGGCGCCCTCGTCCTCTACGTGCTCTTCACGATGGCCGCGCTCTCGATGTTCGACGCGGTCCTCACGCTCCCCGGGCTCGCCGGGTTCGTGCTCTCCATCGGCATCGCCGTCGACGCCAACGTGCTCATCTTCGAGCGCATCCGCGAGGAGCTGGACCACGGCAAGACGGTGCGCACCGCCGTCGAGGAAGGGTTCCAGCACGCGATGAGCGCGATCGTCGACTCGAACGTCTCGACGATCCTCACCGCCGCGGTGCTCTACCAGTACGGCACAGGCCCCGTGAAGGGCTTCGCCGTGACCCTCGTCGCCGGCATCGCCGCCTCGATGATCACCTCGATCTTCGTGACCAAGACCTTCTTCTACGTCTGGCTCTCGCGCACGCGCGGTGAGCAGGCCCTGAGCATCTGATGCTGCGCATCCTCCACGACACCAAGATCGACTTCATCAAGCATTGGCGGACGGCGGCCCTCGCGACCATCGCGTTCGTCGTGATCGGCCTCGGTTCCGCCGTGTTCACCGGGTGGTTCGACTACTCGATCGAGTTCACCAGCGGCACGCTCATCCAGCTCGAGTTCAAGGAGGCGCCGGACGTCGCCCGCTTGCGGGCGACGGTCGACAAGGCCGGGATCGCGGGCGCGGAGATCCAGCAGTTCGGCTCGGCGACCACGTACACGATCAAGGCGAAGGAGTCCGAGACCGAGGCCGCGCAGGGCGCCGGCTCGGAAGGCGTCTCGCAGGTGATCACGCGGGCGCTCACCGCGGAGTTCGGCGAGGGGAGCTACACCGTCGCGGACCGCATGACGGTGGGGCCGCGCGTCGGCGGCGAACTGCGGCGCGGGGCGATCATCGCGGTGCTCGTCTCGTTCCTCGTCACCATGGTGTACCTCGCCATCCGCTTCGAGTGGCGATTCGGCGTCTCCGCCGTGGCGGCGACCGCGCATGACATCATCGCGACCCTCGCGTTCATCAAGCTCATCGACCTAGAGATCTCGCTCACGGTCATCGCCGCCATCCTCACGGTGGTCGGCTATTCCCTGAACGACACGATCATCATCTTCGACCGGGTGCGCGAGAACCTGCGGAAGAAGCGGAAGGAGGAGCTGCGCGTCACGCTCAACAAGTCCGTGAACGAGACGCTCCCGCGGTCGGTCCTCACCCACGGCACCACGCTCGCCGCGACGCTCGCGCTGCTCCTCCTCGGCGGCGAGGTCATCCGGCCCTTCGCGTGGGTCATGAGCTTCGGCATCTTCACCGGCACGTTCTCGTCGGTCTTCGTCGCCTCGCCGATCCTCATGTGGGTCGAGGCGAAGTGGCCGCGCGAGAACGATGCGCGCGCCGCGGCGGCCGCCCGGGCCTGACGGTGCACGACCCGAAGGCCTCGGAGCCCCGGCGCGAGCAGCGCGCCGGGGCTTCGTCGTCTCCGCTGCCGTTCATCGACTCGCACGCGCATGTGGCAGGCCCCGAGTTCGACGGCGATCGCGGCGCCGTGCTCGCCCGGCTCCGCGAGGCCGGCGGCGCTGGCGTCATCTGCATCGGCGAGTCGCTCGAGGCCGCCAGGCGGGCGCGTGACGTCAGCGCGGGGCATCCGGGGTTCGTGTGGTGGACGGCCGGTGTCCATCCGCACGACGCCGGAGCGTATGATCCAACCGGTGACGCCGCGGCGATCCGTGACATGGTGGCGACCGGTGCCATCGCGGTCGGGGAGTGCGGCCTCGACTACCACTACGACCATTCGCCCCGGCCGCTCCAGCGGCGGGCGTTCGCCGACCAGCTCGCCATCGCCCGCGAGACGGGCCGTCCCGTGGTGGTGCACACGCGCGAGGCCGAGGACGACACCGCGGCGATGGTCCGGGAGGCCGGCGACGCGGGCATCCGCGGCGTGCTGCATTGCTTCACGGGATCGCACGCGCTCGCCGAGGCTGGCCTCGCCGCGGGGTGGTTCGTGTCGTTCAGCGGGATCATCACCTTCCGGAAGTGGGAGGACCTCGCGCTGCTGCGGCTCGTCCCCGACGACCGGCTGCTGGTGGAGAGCGACAGTCCCTACCTCGCGCCGGTGCCCAATCGCGGCAAGCGCAACGAGCCGGCGTGGTGTGCGTATACCCTGCGACGGCTCGCCGAGGTGCGCGGGGCGGACCCGTCGGCGCTCGCCACGCGGGTGCTGCAGAACACCCGACGGCTGTTCGCGCTGCCGTGAGGCGACCGCCGCACGAGCGCCCGCGGCGGTCGATGTGGTCCTTCGTTCCTTCCCCCCTGACTCGAGGTTCAGCATCCCGGTATGAGCGTTCCCTCCGACATCGCGATCGCACAAGCGGCCACGCTCCGGCCGATCACAGACGTCGCGGCCGAGATCGGCCTCGGCCCCGATGACCTCGACCTCTACGGCAAGCACAAGGCGAAGGTCGCACTCGAGCTCACGACGCGACCGGCGAAGGGCAAGCTCGTCATCGTGACCGCGATCAACCCGACGGCGGCGGGGGAGGGGAAGACCACGACCTCGGTCGGCCTCGCGCAGGCGCTGCGGCGGATCGGCACCAACGCGGTGCTCTGCATCCGCGAGCCCTCGCTCGGCCCGGTGTTCGGCGTGAAGGGCGGCGCGGCCGGCGGCGGCTACGCGCAGGTCCTGCCGATGGATGACATCAACCTGCACTTCACCGGCGACTTCCACGCCATCGCGTCGGCGCATGCGCTCCTCTCGGCCATGCTCGACAATCATCTGCAGCAGGGGAACGCGCTCAACATCGACCCGCGCCGCATCACCTGGCCGCGCACGATCGACATGAACGATCGCGCGCTCCGCAAGGTGATCATCGGCCTCGGCGGCCCCGCCGAGGGCGTGGTGCGCGAGGAGCGCTTCGTGATCATCCCCGCCTCGGAGGTGATGGCGATCGTCGCGCTCGCGACGAGCGCCGCCGACCTCGAGACGCGGCTCGGCAACATCATCGTCGGCTCCACCGCCGGCGCCGACCGCAAGCCGGTGCACGCCCGCGACCTCAAGGCGCACGGCGCCATGGCGATGCTGCTCAAGGACGCCATCCGGCCGAACCTCGTGCAGACGCTCGAGGGGGGCCCCGCGTTCGTGCACGCGGGACCGTTCGGCAACATCGCGCACGGCTGCAACTCGATCCTCGCCACCCGTGCGGCGCTCGCCGTCGGCGATGTCGTCGTGACCGAGGCCGGCTTCGGCTCCGACCTCGGCGCCGAGAAGTTCTTCGACATCAAGTGCCGCTTCGGCGGGATCCAGCCCGAGGCCGCGGTGCTGGTGGCGACCATCCGCGCCCTCAAGATGAACGGCGGGGCCAGGAAGACCGAACTCGCCACCGAGGACCTCGCCGCGCTGCGGAAGGGCGTCGTGAACCTCGAGCACCACATCGCCAACGTGCGCCAGTTCGGGATGGATCTCGTCGTGGCGATCAACCGGTTCGGCACCGACACCGACGCCGAGCTCGCGATCGTGAAGGAGGCCGCCGAGAAGGCCGGCGCGCGCGTCGCGCTCTGCGAGGTGTTCGCCAAGGGTGGCGCCGGTGGCGAGGCGCTCGCGCGCGAGGTGCTCGACATCCTCAAGGGTGGCAAGTCGAGGTTCGCGCCCATCTACGATGCCAAGCGCCCCATCCGGGAGAAGATCGACACCATCGTGAGGAAGGTGTACGGGGGCGACGGCGCCGACTACAGCGCCAAGGCCGACCGCGCCATCGCGTACCTCGAGAGCATCGGCCTCAGCGAGACGCCCATCTGCATGGCGAAGACGCAGTACTCGCTCTCCGACGACGCCACCAAGCTCGGCCGCCCCACGGGGTTCCGCGTGACGGTGAACGACGTCTACCCGGTGGCTGGTGCGGGCTTCCTCGTGGCGCAGTGCGGTGAGATCATGACCATGCCGGGCCTCCCCAAGGCGCCGGCCGCCGAGAAGATGGCCATCCATCCGGATGGCTCGATCTCCGGCCTCTTCTAGGAGAACGCGATGCCCGTCAACACGCTCAGCACCGACCAGGCGCCCGCCGCGATCGGGCCCTACAGCCAGGCCACGACCGCCGGCGGCTTCCTCTTCACCGCCGGCCAGATCCCGCTCGATCCGAAGACGATGGACGTCGTCGCGGGCGACGTCGTGCCGCAGACCAAGCAGGTGCTCGCCAACCTCCACGCGGTGCTCCAGAGCGCGGGGTGCACGTGGAAGGACGTCGTGAAGACGACGGTCTTCCTCCAGGACATGGCGGACTTCCCGCGGTTCAACGAGGTCTACGCCGCGGCCCTCGGCGAGGCCAGGCCTGCGCGATCCACCGTGCAGGTGGCGGCGCTGCCGCGCGGCGTGAGCGTCGAGGTCGAACTGGTCGCGAAGCTCCCGTGACCGCCGCGGGGGTCGTCCGGCTCACCGAGTTCGCGCGCTGCGCGGGCTGCGCGTCCAAGATGGGGCCGGGCGACCTCTCGAGGGCGCTCGCGCCACTCGAACGCGAGGTCGATCCGCGCCTCCTCGTCGGCCGGGAGACCTTCGACGACGCGGGCGTCTTCCGGCTCTCTGACGAGTACGCCCTCGTCCAGACCGTCGACTTCTTCGCCCCGATCCTCGACGATCCATATCGGTTCGGCCGCGTCGCGGCGACCAATGCGCTCTCCGACGTCTATGCGATGGGCGGCGAGCCGCTCACCGCGATGAACATCGTCGCGTTCCCCGACAAGACCCTGCCGCTCGAGGTGCTGACCGAGATCCTCCGGGGCGGACAGGACGCGGCGCACGCCGCCGGCGCGCGCATCGTCGGCGGGCACACGGTCACCGACGAGGAGCCAAAGTACGGGCTGTCGGTGACCGGGTGGGTGCATCCGGGGCGCATCCTCTCCAACGCCAACGCGCGCGCGGGCGACGTCCTCCTGCTGACGAAGTCCATCGGGACCGGGATCCTCGCCACCGCGCACAAGCGCGGCCTGCTCAGCGAGACGCAGGACGAGCTGCTCTACCGGACGATGAGCACGCTCAATGCCGAGGCGTCGCGCGCGGCCGTGGCCCTCGGCGCCCGCTGCGCGACCGATGTCACCGGCTTCGGGCTGCTCGGGCATGCGCTGCACATCGCGCGCGCGAGCGGCGTGCGGCTCGTGATCGACCTCGGTGCCGTGCCGGTCCTCGCGGGCGCGCGCGAGGCGCTCGCGGCCGGGCACGCGACCGGGGGCGCCCGGCGGAACGCGGAATGGGTCGCGCCCGAAGTCGACTGGAATGATTCGGGCGACGAGTGGCGCGGTCTGCTGAGCGACCCCCAGACGTCGGGCGGATTGCTGGTGGCCCTCCCGGCGGACCGCGTGAGCGCCTATCGTGAGCGCGTGTCCGCGGCGGTGGTCGTTGGCCGGGTCGATGGCTGGACCGGCGGACCACGCATCTGCCTTGCGTGACGCTCAGGGGTCCGGTGCGCGTCGCCGGGCTCGACGGTGCAGGGGGGTGGATGGGGTCTGGTGGTCCCCGCGGTCTTCAAAACCGTAGCGGCCTGACCACGTCGGGCTGGGTGGGTTCGATTCCCACACGCTCCCGCCATCGTGCCGCCCGCCGCCTTGCCGGGGGTTGCCCGACCGACCAGCCTTCCCGCTACTCCTTCGGACCCTGGTGAGGGTGCTGCCGATGAAGCGATCGCGTCGAGGGTCGGTGAGCGTCGTCGTTCGCGTCGTCGCGATGTCGGTATGGGTCGCGATGCCGGCCGCCGCGCAGCAGCTCCGCGGCTCGGTCGTACTGCCGGATTCGGTCACCGTTGCCCCGTCGGTGATCGTCACGGCCACCGACGCGCGGGGCTCGGTCGTCGCCCGGGGTGTCACCGGCGCGCGCGGCGAGTTCGCGCTCGCACTCCCGGCGCCGGGGCGCGTCACCGTCCGTGCCTTGCGCGTCGGCTTCCGGCCGACCGAACTCCCCGCGCGCGATGTCTCCGTCGCCGACACGCTCACGCTGCGGATCGTGCTCGCCCCGGAGACCGTCAGGCTCGCGGCCATCACCGTGCGCCGCAGCGACCCGTGCCGCGCGCGCGATGACGCGCGGGCGCGCGTCGTCGACGTCTGGGAGGAGGCCCGCAAGGCGCTCGTGCTCGCCAACACGTCACGGCACAGTGACGCCCTCGTCGCCGAGTGGACGCAGTACGACCGCCAGCTCGATTCGCTCGGGGAGCGCGTCCTCGACCAGTCGGTGCAGCGCACGCGCGCACCGAGCGAGCGCCCGTTCCGGAGCCTCGACGCGACCGCGCTGGCGCGCGACGGCTACATCGTCGAGGACGATGCCGGGGTCTCCTACTACGCGCCGGACGCCGAGGTGCTCCTCTCGGAGTCGTTCGCCGGCACCCATTGTTTCCAGCTCGTCGACGGCGAGCCGGGGGACGGACTGATCGGCGTGCGATTCCGTCCGGTGGACGGATCGCGGCGCCGCCGTGACGTGACCGGGACCCTCTGGCTCGACCGGGCGAGCGCGGAGCTGCGGTTCCTGGAGTTCACGTACACCGGCTTGCCCGCGGTCGCCGATCGGGCCGAGCCGGGCGGCCGTGTCGAGTTCCGGCGCATCGCGGACGGCGCCTGGCTCGTGACCCGCTGGTTCATCCGCATGCCGGACCTCGAACGGATCATCCCGAATCGCGCCACGAGCGCGCGCGTCCGCGTCACGGGGCCGTCCCTCGTGCTCAAGGGAGTGAAGGTCGTCGGCGGCGAGGTCACTCAGGTGGAGCGGAATGGTGACGTCGTCTATCGCGCCGCCGGTGCCTCGCTGCTCGTGCGCGTCACGCTGCCCGATGCCGAGAACCCGGTCCGGCGCGAGAACGCCCGTGTCGCGCTGGTGGGGACGGACTACGAGACCCGCGCCGACTCCACGGGGGTCGCGAGGTTCCCGCTCGTCCTCCCCGGCCGCTATCGCGTTGCCGTGAGCAGCCCGGCGCTCGAGCTCGATCACGACCCGCCGGCGCGAAGCGAGGTGGAGATCCGCGGCGACACGGTGCACCGCCTGCAGGTGCGCCTCCCCGCGCGGCGCATGACCGCTGCGGCACTCGGGCTCGTGCCGCAGGGCAGGCTGCGGGCGGCCGTGCAGTTCACGGTCTCGGATTCGCTCGGGACCGCCGTGCCGAACGTCGAGATCGGTGCCGTGGATGCCCAGGGCAAGGAGTATCGCCTACGATCGGATTCCCTCGGGAAGGCCGTCCTCGAAGACCTCCCGCTCGGCGAGATGCGGGTGGAAGCCCGGACACCGGGCTACTACCTCGCGTATGGCACGGTCGTCGTCGCCGAAGGCGTCACGCCCGCGAAGGTCCTGCTCGAGCGGATGCAGGGCGGTCAGGTGCTCGGCGCGGTGCGCATCGAGGCCGAGGCCGATGATCGCGCCCGCTACGGCGCCTTCGAAGCCCGTCGGCGCGCGGGTGTCACGACGGCGAGCATCACGAGCGAGCAGATCCGACGGCGGAACGTCGTGAACGCCTGGCAGATGCTCCAGAACGTGAGTGCCGTGGCCCTGATCGAGGGGCCCGAGGGTGTCCTGCCGACCTCGCGTCGCACCTTCACGAAGGACCTCCGCAGCCCGAACAGCCGCCCGTGCTACATGCGGATGGCGATCGATGGCGTCCTGCTCGCGGACTCTCCCGTCAATCTCCGCGATCGGATGCCGCCGGTCACCGAGATCCACGGGATCGAGGTCTTCGCCGGTCCGGCGACGATCCCCAGCGAGTACGCCGGGGACCAGCACAACATGGTGTGCGGCCTCATCGTCGTCTGGACCAAGTGAACGAGCCCGCTCGCGCCACGACTATCTTTCGTGCATCGGCCACGGTTCCCGGAACCCTCGATCTGCTCCGGGGTCGCACGTCCCATCCATGCCTGTGACTCGCTTCCCGACCATTCGCCGCACGCTGCTCGCCGTCGCGCTCCTGTGCCTGCCGGCGCTCGGCTCCGCGCAGCAGCGCGACAGCGCGCAGACCGGAGTGCGTCCGCCCATCACGCCGCGCCGCGCGTTCCTCTACTCGTTCCTCGTCCCGGGCGCCGGGCAGGCGCGGCTCGACCGCGGCTACGCAGGCGCGATGTTCTTCCTCATCGAGGTCACCTCCCTCGCGCTGGTGCATCGATCGGCCGAAGACCTGCGCGTCGCGCGCCGGTTCGCCGGTGATTCGATGCCGTTCCGCTACCAGGTGAACGCCGCGACGGGACTCCCGACGCTGGGGACCGACGGGCAGCCCATCGTCGCCGAGTGGCGCGCCCCTCGCTACGACGCTGCGTACGTGCGCACGCGGCGATTGCATTACGAGGATTGGCTCGCCGTGATGGCGTTCAATCATCTGTTCGCCGGCGCGGATGCGTTCGTCGCGGCGCAGCTCTGGGATCTGCCGGGGAAGGTCGGCCTCCGGCAGACGCCGTTCGGTCCGCTCATCCACGCGAGCTTCTCGTTCCGCTAGCCGGCGCGCGCGAGCGTCCCCTCGACGGTGTGCTCCGTCCCCGTCCACCGGCAGAGTTCCACCTGCTCGGGCACGATGCGGAGGAAGCGCGGCGCATCCATCCACGCGCCCGGATTCGCGAACGTGCGCCCGTGCAGCCGCTCGAGGGTCGTCACATGCGAGTGTCCGAAGATCAGCATCTCGGGCGCATCGGTGCCGGCGAGTCGCTGGTCCGCGACGCGGCGCAGGCCTTCACCGCCGTCGCGCGGGCGCATGTTCCGGCTCGTGTGCGAGCTCTTGAGTGCGAGCCACGTGCCGAAGTCGGGATGCAGGAGCCGGAAGGCCTTCACGCAGAGCGGATGCCGCAACACCGCGCGCATCCGCCGGTACGGCGCATCCTCGGTCGCGCGCAGGCCGTCACCATGCTCGATGAGCGTGTCCCAGCCGCCGGCCTGGCCACGCCACGGGCCGACGTGGTACTCGAGTCCGAGATCCTCGCGGAGGACGTCACCACCCCAGCAATCGTGGTTCCCGGCGATCCAGAGCACGGGGATCCCCGCGTCGCGGATCCGCGCGAGCTCGCCGAGCACGCGCACGCCGGCGCGCGGCACCGCGTGTCGCCACTCGAACCAGAAATCGAAGAGGTCGCCGTTGATCACCAGCGACTTGGCATCGGCCGGGAGCGCATGGAGCAGGGAGAGCAGGTCGCGCTCCGTCTCGCGAGGCGCGGCACCCAGATGCGCGTCGGAGAGGACATAGCAGGGGGCCGGGAGCATCGCAGGATGATACCGCCGCGCCGCTCCCTTTACAAAGGCCGCCCGCTCCCGGTAGACTCGCCGCAGATGATCACAGCTTCCGAGATCCGCGTCCGCTACGGCGAGACCGATCAGATGGGCGTCGCCTATCATGCGGAGTACCTCGTCTGGTGCGAGGTCGGCCGCACCGACTTCATCCGGTCGCTCGGCATGACCTACGCCGAGATGGAGCGCCGGGGCGTGCTGCTCGCCGTCGCCGAGGCGAGCCTGCGCTATCACGGCAGTGCGCGCTACGACGACCTCGTGCGCGTCGAGACCCGGCTCGCGCGCGTGAACTCGCGCGGCATGACGTTCGAGTACGACTTGCGCCGGATCCGCGCGCCGGGCGAGCCGGGCGGCGAGCGGCTCGTGACGGCCTCCACCATGCTCGTCTCCATCACCCGCGACGGCAAGCTCGTCACGCTGCCGCCGGAGATCCGCAGCCTCCTCGCCGGCGCGGTGCGGGGGACCGATTGACCGCGCCGCGGCCGGAGCAGAGACTTCACGGGGTGAACCGCTCGCGACGCCACTGGCGGAACCTCGCCGCGCTCCTCCTGTTGCCGCTCCTCGGTGGGTGCCTCTACGGATTCGCCGGAGGTGGCCTGCCGCCGCACGTGCGGACGGTCGCGGTCCTGCCCTTCGACAACGAGACATCGTCGCCCGAGCTCCCGCTGGAGTTGCAGGCCGCCATGCGGCAGGGACTCCAGTCCCGGCTCGGACTGCGTGACGCGCCAGAGGACCGCGCGAACGCCGTCGTCCGAGGCAAGATCACCCGGTTCGAGCTCGACGCAGCCGCGGGGTTCTCCGCCAATCCCAACCAATCGACCTCGGCCCGCCGCCGGCTCCGTGTCCAAGTGGACGTGGAGATCGTCGATCAGGTGACCGGGAAGGTCCTCTGGAGCCGCAACGGCATGCAGGCCGACGGCGAGTACGCCGACCGTGGTGAGGCCCAGGGGCGGAAGCAGGCGATCGACCGCATCGTCAACGACGTGATCGAAGGAGCGCAGTCCCAATGGTGAGATCGAGACCGGGCAAGAGCGGGCTGGGCGGCTTGCTGACGCTCGTCATCATCGGCTTCGTCGGCTATTTCGGGGTGCACATCGGCACCAAGTACTGGAACTTCTACCAGTTCCAGGACCGCATGCGTCAGGAGGCGCGGTTCGCGCAGCATCGCAGCGACGTCCTCATCGCCCGGCGGCTCCGGGAGTTCGCCGACTCGCTCAAGCTGCCCGAGGCCGCGCAGAAGGTGACGGTGCGCCGGCGCCAGGGCACGATCCACATCTGGTCCGAGTACTACGAGGTGATCGAGTTCCCCGGCTTCGTGCGCGAGGTCCACTTCCACCCCGAAGTGGTCACGACCTTCTGAGCGCGCCCGTCGATCCCCGCACCAAGGTCATGACCCGCGGCGGCGCGGTGCGCTGGCGCGCGGCGAGACCGGGGTCGGTCGTCTTCACCAATGGCGTCTTCGACCTGCTGCACCCGGGGCACATCGACGTGCTCACGGGCGCGCGCGCGCAGGGGGACTGCCTCGTCGTCGGCGTCAACAGCGACGCCTCCGTGCGCCGACTGGGCAAGGGCCCCGAGCGCCCGGTGCGCTCCGAGGCCGAGCGCGCGTACGTCCTCGCCGGGCTCGCCGCCGTCGATGCCGTCGTGATCTTCGACGAGGACACGCCGCTGGAACTCGTGCAGGCGCTGCAGCCTGACGTCATCGTGAAGGGCGGAGACTATGCGCCCGAGTCCGTCGTCGGTGGCGAGGTCGTCCGCGCCCGCGGCGGGCGCGTCGTCATCATCCCGCTCACGGCGGGGCAATCCACTACTTCGATCATCCAACGCCTCCGTGCCTGATCCCACCGTACGTCCCGGCGGCCGCGCGCCGCATGCGCTCCGCCCCATCTCCCTCCAGCGTGGCGCGGTGCCCAACGCCGAGGGCTCCTGCCTGGTCGCCTTCGGGAACACGCGCGTCCTCTGCGCGGTCAGCGTCGAGGACGGCGTGCCGGGGTGGAAGAAGGGGCGCGGCGAGGGCTGGCTCACGGCCGAGTACTCGATGCTCCCGCGCGCGACGCACACGCGGTCGCCCCGTGAACGCGGACAGGTGGGGGGCCGCACTCAGGAGATCCAGCGGCTCATCGGCCGCAGCGTGCGCGCCATGGTCAACGACTTCAAGTGGGGCGAGTTCACGCTCAAGGTCGACTGCGACGTGCTGCAGGCGGACGGTGGGACCCGCACGGCGGCGATCACCGGCGCGGCGGTCGCGATCGTCGACGCGTTCGACTGGATGGTCCGCACCGGGCGCATCACGACGACGCCCGTCCAGCGACTCGTCGCCGCGGTCAGCGTGGGACTCGTCGATGGCACGCCGATCCTCGACCTCGAGTACTCCGAGGACGTGCGGGCCGAGGTCGACGCCAACGTCGTCATGAGCAGTGAGGGGCGCTTCGTCGAGGTGCAGGGCACGGGCGAGAACGGGACGTTCGCGAGGGGAGACCTCGACCAGCTGCTCGACCTCGCGTCGGCCGGGATCCTCGCGCTGGATGGCGCGCAGCGCGCGGCGCTCGGCTACAGCTGACGGACGCACGCGGGGACGTGGAGTGGACGGCGTGACATCGCCGCACGCGAGCACGGCATCGCTGCCGGTGGTCCTCGCGACGCGCAACGCCGGCAAGTTGCTCGAGCTGCGCGCGCTGTTCGCGGAGGCGGCGTTCTCGCTGCACGATCTCGCCGAGGTCGGCCTGGGCGCGGCCGATGACGCCGAGGACGCCCTCGAGCAGCACGCGACGTTCGAGGAGAACGCGCGCGCGAAGGCGCGCTGGTTCGCCACGCGATTGCCGGGGCGTTTGGTCGTCGCGGACGATTCGGGGCTCGCCGTCGATGCGCTCGAGGGAGCGCCCGGCGTGCACAGCAAACGCTGGGCGGGGAGTCGCGCCACCGGACGCGCGCTCGACGCCGAGAACAACGCGGCGCTGCAGCGCGCGCTCGTGGGGCTGTCGGTGCGCACGGCGCGCTACGTGTGCGTGGTCGTCGCGATCGTCGATGGTCGGGAGTTCGTGGCGCGTGGGGAGTGCCGAGGGACGATCCTCGAGTCACCCGCCGGCGCGAATGGGTTCGGATACGACCCGTACTTCTGGTCCGAGGAGCTCCGCGAGACGTTCGGCGTCGCGTCGCGCGAGGCGAAGGCGCGGGTGAGTCACCGCGGGCGCGCCTTCCGCGATCTCGTGGTGCAGCTGCGCGCAGCGCGGCTCGGATGAGGCGCGCGCGACACGCGGCGGCATGCGGCGGCGTGCGGCAGTTGACCTGCGCGCGCGGGGTGGCTACTGTTCGTGCTCGGTTCACGGGGCGTAGCGTAGCCCGGTATCGCGCCTGCTTTGGGAGCAGGAGGTCGCCGGTTCGAATCCGGCCGCCCCGATCGGACGCGAGTGATGCAGCGGCAGGAAGCACCCGGCAAGTGTGAAGCGCCAGTAGCTCAGGTGGATAGAGCAACAGCCTTCTAAGCTGTGGGTCGGGGGTTCGAGTCCCTCCTGGCGCGTCTCGCGTGGATCGTGTCGTATGCGCGCCCTTAGCTCAATTGGCAGAGCAAGTGACTCTTAATCACTAGGTTGAAGGTTCGATTCCTTCAGGGCGCATGAGTCGTGAGAGGCAGGCGAGGGCTTCGGCGATGAGCCGGAGCCCTTCGCGTCTGCGGAGTCGTGGTTGAAGACGCGCGCGCGGGCTGGATCGAGTGGCTCGACGCGGTGCAGGAGAGGGTGCGATCGGCGGGTGCGGCAACGCCGTGCGGGATGTCGTGAAAGACCCCCTTGCGGACGTGAAACCGGTCCACTACTATTCGCGTCCTTCCCCGAAACGGGAGGTGCAGGAAAGTGATGTGGCGCTGCGAAGCGCCGAGCGGTGACGGAGAGAAGAAAGTTGTGATTCTCCCCTTGACGCCGCTGCACTTCCTGAGTATTCTTGGAGGCTCCCGCGGAAAGCGGGCAGCGCAGGACCGAAAGAGCGCTTATTGACAATCGATTCGAGAGAGATCGCAAACTGTGCGAGGCGAACTCAATGATCCTGGTCCCGTTCGGGGGCGAGGGGAGAGTTCAGACCTGAACAATATTGTGATTCCGAATGACGCTGTCATGCGATGACAGCGTGACAGCGATTCGGGTAGAGCTGATTGAACATCCTATTGGAGAGTTTGATCCTGGCTCAGGACGAACGCTGGCGGCGTGCTTAACACATGCAAGTCAAGGGGGCCCGCAAGGGCAACCGGCGAACGGGTGCGTAACACGTGAGCAAGTTTCCTATTAGTGGGGGATAGCCGGCCCAACGGCCGGGTAATACCGCATATCTTGATCGGACGGCATCGTCTGGTCAGGAAACCTCCGGGGCTAATAGAGGCGCTCGCGGCCTATCAGCTAGTTGGTGGGGTAATGGCTCACCAAGGCTATGACGGGTAGCTGGTCTGAGAGGATGGCCAGCCACATTGGGACTGAGACACGGCCCAGACTCCTACGGGAGGCAGCAGTGGGGAATATTGCGCAATGGGCGAAAGCCTGACGCAGCGACGCCGCGTGTGGGATGAAGGTCTTCGGATTGTAAACCACTGTCGGGAGGGACGAAGCTCTGACGGTACCTCCAAAGGAAGCACCGGCTAACTCTGTGCCAGCAGCCGCGGTAATACAGAGGGTGCGAGCGTTGTCCGGAATCACTGGGCGTAAAGGGCGCGTAGGTGGCTCGATAAGTCGGGGGTGAAACGCTGCGGCTCAACCGCAGCACTGCCTTCGAGACTGTCGGGCTTGAGCACGGTAGAGGCAGGTGGAATTCCCGGTGTAGCGGTGGAATGCGTAGAGATCGGGAAGAACATCGGTGGCGAAGGCGACCTGCTGGGCCGTTGCTGACACTGAGGCGCGACAGCGTGGGGAGCAAACAGGATTAGATACCCTGGTAGTCCACGCCGTAAACGATGGGTACTAGGCGTCGGGGGGAGCGACCCTCTCGGTGCCGTCGCTAACGCAGTAAGTACCCCGCCTGGGGAGTACGGTCGCAAGACTGAAACTCAAAGGAATTGACGGGGGCCCGCACAAGCGGTGGAGCATGTGGTTTAATTCGAAGCAACGCGAAGAACCTTACCTGGGCTTGACATGTACGGGAAACCCGGTGGAAACATCGGGCCCTCTTCGGAGTCCGTACACAGGTGCTGCATGGCTGTCGTCAGCTCGTGTCGTGAGATGTTGGGTTAAGTC
>CAYXGS010000052.1:0-18971 GCA_964464585.1 uncultured Gemmatimonas sp.
CGATGTGACACGTCGATCTCCCTCGACCGGAGATACGCTCCCGTCGCCCTAACGTTTGGTTGTGCTGCGGACGCTCCATAAGATGCGGGTTGGCGGCCGCGCCGATCCGAAAGGAACGATAAAGCGCGGCCGCCAACCCGCTACCCTAGCGCGGCCGTCAGTCACCAACCGTCGTTAGGCAGATCGCACGCACTACTTCGGCTGCGGCAGTCCGAGGTAGGAGCTGACGAGTGTCGGGAGAACCTTCGAGGCAACATTCACACTTACGGTGAGTAGGCCGCTAGCTGCCTTCGCCAGCGCGTTTCCTAGCCACGCGGCGACAGCCCTGCCAATGCCCGGCTTCTTCTCCGCCTTGTCTTCGTCGATTGCCGACTTTAGTGCACCCCGATCGTCCTGATCGAATCCCATTTCCTTGAGGCGCGCATCGAGTTGGGCCCAGTCGCCTTGGGACACCACATTGTGAACAGATTGCTCGATGTGTTCGCCGCCGGTTGCCACGTTGCCGACCGTTCCGCCAAAGATGTTGGTCTGGAATACCTGTTGAACTCTCTCAGCAGCGACCGGAAGAGTGCCCGGCGATGCTTCGCCAGCTCCGGGAGCAACGGCTTCAATCTCCAAGGCAAAGGAGAGAATCCGGTTTCTCACCGCGTCGACTGCGGCCACCACACTCCCGCGAGGGATCACCTGCCATGCACCAAGACAGGTCATGTCTTGGTAAACGTCTTCGGCGATGAACTTCACGAGATCGGGCGGCCAGGGCGCGTGAAAGGTCCCCTCCTCCTTCCGCGTGAGCAAATCCTGAAGTGCACTGATAGGCTGTCGGTTTCGCATCCACTTCACGCGATCGCGATACTCAGCTGGCACGTTCGAAAGTGGAATGGCGCCGTTTCGGATCTGCCTGCCGAACGCGCCGACGAAGTGTCCGTTGGAGTTGACCTCCGAAACACGATAGTCCGGAAGCGTCGCTGCTTCCGGGTAACCATTGAGTTCGTGCTCGATCCAATCCGCAAACTCACGACTTCCGAGTCGCGAGGCTAGCACTTTACACCGCCGAAGGAGGTCGGCAATCGGAGCGTCACTCGAGATTGCTGCGCTCTGGATGTCTCGAAGCAGGCTCACTGTCCGTCACTCATGACTAGAGGATTCTGCCTAACGTGTATTGGCTCGACCGAGCTAATTCGTTATTCCCGAATTAGCTCGGTCGACATAATTCGGCGCCGGCCTAACCTCGGTTCGGGACCGCGATCCCGCAAGCACCTGCAGCCGATGGCGCTAGCTCGCATCAGCTCGCACCGCTTCTCAGCCGAACATGCCACGAACCTCCCAATTAGCTCGACCGAGCTAATTCGGGATCGGGTCCGCGTGTGCGACCGCGGAGACACCCGGCCGTCCCGCGTCCCAAGCCCAGCTGCCGCAGGTACCGCAGACCGGAAGCCGGCTTGCCAGGATCCTCCACCGGCCGCGCCCGGCGCTCGGCACCTGCGCTGCCAGAGTCGCGAAGCGCCTTGTTCTCCGAGGACGGAAGATCGATGGCCGTCGCCGATCCCGCACGATCCAAGGCGTATGCGGAGTCCCCTGCGTCCGATGGGCCGCGACTGGGCGCCGAGGCGGTGAGTGCGAGGTTCCATGACGGCGCAGGGAGCCCCGACTGGGATCCGATGCTGCCTGAGCCTCAGCCCCGGATCCCGCAGTACCTCACGGCCGCCTCGACGAAGACCCGCACTCCAGTCCCCAGCGCACGCTCGTCCACATCGAACTTCGGATGATGATGCGGGTGCACCGCACCGTCCACGGGCCGCGCCGCGCCGATGAACACGAACGTGCCCGGCGCCTTCTGCTGGAACGCGGAGAAGTCCTCGCCGACCATGACGGGCCGCATCTCCACCAGCGCGCCGACACCGCACACGTCCGCCACGACACGCCGCACCTCGACGCTCACGGCCTCGTCGTTCACGACGGGCCGATAGCCGCGCTCGTACGTGAACTCGTAGCTCGCCCCATGCGCCTCGGTGACGCCGCGGATCACGCGCTCCATGCGCGCGGCGATCTCCGTCCGCACCTGCGGGTCGAGGGTGCGCACGGTGCCGTTGAGCTCCGCGGACTCGGGGATCACGTTGTGGGCCGTGCCGGCGTGGAACTGGGTGACGCTCACCACGGCGCTCTCGAGCGGATCGACGCCGCGGGCGACGAGATGCTGCAGGTTGATCACCACCTGCGCCGCGACCGCGACGGGGTCCACCGCGAGATGCGGCATCGCCGCGTGGCCGCCCTTGCCGCGGATGGTGATCCAGAAGGTGTCGGGCGCGGCGGTCACGGCGCCGACCGGCACGCCCACCGACCCGAGCGGCAGCTGCGCCCACAGGTGCGCGCCGATCACCCTCGTCACACCATCCATCGCCCCGCGCTGGACCATCTCCTCGGCGCCACCGGGGAAGGTCTCCTCGGCATGCTGGAACATCAATCGCACCTCGCCGGTGAGCCGGTCCCGCCGCGCGACGAGCTCGCGGGCAGCCCCGAGCAGCATGGCGGTATGCCCGTCGTGTCCGCAGGCGTGCATGACGCCGCGATTGGTCGAGGCGAACGGAAGCCCGGTCGCCTCGGTGATGGGCAACGCATCCATGTCCGCGCGGAGCGCGAGCACCGGCCCGGGACGACCGGTCTCCAGTCTCGCGACGACGCTCGTCGGCGTGGGCCGGGTGATGGTCAGACCGCCGATCCCCCGCAGCGTGGACTCGACGAAATCGGCGGTCTCGTTCTCGTGGAACGAGAGCTCGGGATTGGCGTGCAGGAGCCGGCGCCAGCCGACCACGAGTTGGAGGGTGTCGGCGATGGAGGGGGAGAGGGGCGCAGTCATATATAGAAGGGAACCTCTCCGCCCCTGCCGGCACCACCCCCTGCGCGGGAGCCCCGCCGACCTCGCCCGGTCCCGGGACCAACCGTTTTTCCTCTACGACTGTCGAACCGGCATCCCACCCCCGAAGGAGAGGGTCCGTGCCGTCCAAGCGCATCATCCTCCTCGCCGTGCTCGCGGCGACCCCCGTGCAGGCCCAGTCGAGTCTGGCGACGCGATCCCCCGCGGCGGGTGCGGGCACCGCCGCACCGGCGGTCGCCGAGGCGAAGCGGTCGGCCGAGCCGATGCGGATCGACGGGCGCGCCGACGAGGGCGTCTGGCGCGACGCGCCACGCCACCGTGGATTCCGCATGTTCGAACCGCGGGTCGACGTCGATCCGACGTTCGACACCGAGTTCCAGGTCTCGTACGACGACAAGAACCTGTACGTGTTCGTCCGCATGTTCGACCCGCACCCGGACAGCATCATGCGCGCGCTCTCGCGCCGCGACGTGCGCGGGCCGTCGGACCAGATCAAGCTCCTCATCGACTCCTACGACGACAAGCGTTCAGGCTACGAGTTCGCGGTCAACCCGGACGGCGTGAAGCGCGACTACGCGATGAGCAACGACGCCGACGAGGACGACTCGTGGGACGGCATCTGGGAAGCGGGCACGGCGATCGACTCGCTCGGCTGGACCGCGGAGTTCCGGATCCCGCTCTCGCAGCTGCGTTACGCCGACGCCACCGAGCACACCTTCGGCTTCGGCATCTGGCGCGACGTGGAGCGCTTCCGCGAGCGCTCGGCGTGGCCGCTGTGGTCGCCCACGCGTCAGGGCATCTCGTCGCAGCTCGGACGACTCACGGGCCTTCGCGGACTCACCACCGCACGCCGCCTCGAGGCGACGCCCTACCTCGTGGCGAAGGACCAGAAGGTCCCGGGCCCGACGTTCGACCGGCAGGACAAGTTCACGGTGGGCGGGGACCTCAAGTTCGGGATCACGCCCAACGTCACGCTCGATGCGACGGTGAACCCGGACTTCGGCCAGGTGGAGGCCGACCCGGCGGTGGTGAACCTCACCGCGTTCGAGGTCTTCTTCAATGAACGTCGTCCCTTCTTCGTGGAAGGGAACGGATTCTACCAGTTCTCGCTCAACTGCTACATCGTCGTCGACTGCAGCACCAACGAGGGACTCTTCTACTCGCGCCGCATCGGGCGCGCGCCCTCGCTCACGCCGTTCTACGGCGACGCGCGCACGGCGACCGCCACGCCGATCGCCGCCGCGACCAAGCTGACGGGCCGCACGCGCGGCGGGCTCTCGTTCGGCGTGCTCGACGCGGTGACCCAGCCGGTGACCGGCGTGGGCGACCAGACGGTCGAGCCGCAGACCAACTATGCGGTGCTCCGCGCCAACCAGGACCTGCGGGGCGGGCAGGCCGGCTTCAGCTTCATCGCCACGGCGGTCAACCGCTCGCTCGACCCGCTCACCGACCCGTACCTCGCGCGCGGCGCGTACGCGGCGGGCACGACGTTCCGCAACCGCTTCGGCAACCGTAACTACGAGGTCAACGGCCAGTTCGCCGTCTCGCGCGTGGACGGCACCACCGCGATGATCGACCGCCTCCAGCGGAACCCGGTGCACTTCTACCAGCAGCCGGGCGACAAGCTCGACGTCGACCCCGCACGCACCTCGCTCACCGGCACCTCGGCGCAGATCAAGGTGGGCAAGTACGGCGGCGGCATCACGCGGTTCGAGTCGAGCCTCGTGCAGATGTCGTCCGGGTTCGACATCAACGACCTCGGCTACCTGCGCCGCGCCGACCTCATCAACTGGAGCACCTGGGGCGCGCTCACGTGGCGCGAGGCCAAGTGGATCTACCGGTGGGCGCAGCTCAACGGCAACCACTGGGTCGCGGCCAGCAACTCGGGCGCGCGGTTCGACCACGCCGTGAACTTCAACGGCCACATGGGTCTCACCAACAACTGGGACGTGCACCTCGGCGGCACGCTCGCCAACATCTCCAACACCGCGTGCGACCGCTGCTCGCGCGGCGGACCGCTGCTCCGCGTGTCGCGCGGGATCTATCCGTGGGGCGGCGTGAACTCCGACAGCCGGAAGCCGGTCTACTACGGCGTCTGGATCAACCTCGGCAAGTCCGACGAGGGCAAGTCGCACTCGGTGAACTACAGCCCGTACGTCAACTTCCGCTTCGGCACGCGCGCCACCCTCGGCGTGAGCGCCGGCTACAGCGAGCGCGTCAACGACTCGCAGTGGTTCGGCAACTTCACCTCGGGCGCGGTGACGCACTACAGCTTCGCGCACCTCGACCAGACCGAGGTGTCGATGAGCGTCCGCGCCAACTACACCGCGACGCCGCGGCTCACGTTCGAGTTCTACGGCGCGCCGTTCGTCTCGCACGGCCGGTACACCGACTTCCGGGAGCTGAGCGCCACACCGCGCGCCGCCGCCTACGACGATCGCTTCGTCGCGTACACGCCGCCGCCCGGGGTGGACGACGCCTTCAAGTACGCCCAGCTCCGCGCCAACGCGGTGGTGCGGTGGGAGTACCGCCCGGGGTCGACCATGTTCGTCGTCTGGCAGCACGGCAAGGAGATGTTCCAGAACCAGTTCGGGAACCAGTCGTGGACCGCCGACTACCAGGACCTGTTCGATCGCCAGCCGGACAACACCTTCCTCGTGAAGTTCGCGTACTGGCTCAACCGCTGAGCGGGCCGCGGGGCCCGAACGGGCGGCCGCGCACAGCGCACAGTATCCGCGGGGCCGCGCGTCAACCGACGCGCGGCCCCGCGCGTACATTGGGACGAGTCCCCATCACCCTCAAGCGGAACATGCCAACCATCTCCCCGGTCCGACGGATCGCCGGTCTCGCCCTCGTGGCGTTCGCCGCGTTCCCGCTCGGCGCCCAGGCGCCCACGGCGGGCTATCACACCGCCGCGCGCTTCGCCGCCGCCCTCGATTCCATCGCCCGCGCCAAGCCGGGTGTCGTCACCGTGAGCACCATCGCGACGTCGCCCGGCGGACGGCCGGTGCCGCTCGTCCGGATCGGCACCGCCGACGACAGGCCCGCGATCCTCGTGCTCGCCGGCGCGTATGGCCCGCAGGTCGCGTCGAGCGAGGTCGCGCTGCGGCTCATCCGCGAGCTCGCCTCGCGCGCCGGTGCGGCCAACGGCCTCGGGGCCGCGCAGACGGTGTACGTGGTGCCGCGCCTCAATCCCGATGCGGCCGAGGCGTTCTTCGCCCCGGTGCGCGCCGAGCGCCGCGGCAACGACGCCAAGGACGATGACGACCGCGACGGCGCGGTGAACGAGGACGCGCCGGACGACCTCAACGGCGATGGCCTCATCACGATGATGCGCGTGAAGGTGGACGCCGGCGGCGAGTGGATGGTCGACCCGGTGGATCCGTCGCTCATGCGCCGCGCCGACGTCACCAAGGGCGAGCGCGGCACGCACCGCCTGATGATCGAGGGCAAGGACGATGACGGTGACGAGGCGTTCAACGAGGACGGCCTCGGCGGCACCGACGTCGCCATCAACTTCGCGCACAACTACACGTTCTTCGTGCCGGGCGCGGGCGAGCATGCGTTCTCGTCGCCCGAGTCGCGCGCGATCGCGGAGCTCGTGACGGCGCGGCTCAACATCGCCGCGGTCTATGTGCTCGGCATGCAGGACAACCTCGTGAAGCCGTGGGAGGGACGCACGGTGCCGGGGATCGGCGGCAATCCGCAGGGCACGAGCGCCGGCGGCCCGCTCACCTCGACGCTCCCTGCGGACAACGCGTGGTTCGCCGAGCTCTCCAAGCGCGCGCCGCGGCCGGTGATGGGGCAGGACCCGGTGAGCGCCGCCGAGGCGGGCGATCCGCTGTCGTGGTCCTACTATCACATGGGCCGCTTCGCGCTCGGGTCGCGCGTGTGGTGGCCGGGCAAGGCGCCGGCCGACACCGCCGCGGGCCGTCGCGCACCGACGCCGGATCCGATCGCGGCCGAGCGCAATGACTATCGCTGGCTCAAGGCGAACGCGCCGGGCGCGTTCGTGGAGTGGACGGCGGTGCCGGGCTACACGATCGACGGCAAGCCGGTGGAGGTGGGCGGGTTCGCGCCGGGCGCGACGCTGAATCCGCCTGCGGCGACGCTCGACTCGCTCGGCCGCAAGCAGGCCGACTGGGTGGTGGAGCTCGCGAAGATGCTCCCCAACGTCGGACTCGTGCGTCCGGCGACGGTGGAGGCGGTGGGTCCGCGCACGTGGCGCATCACCGCCGAGGTGACGAACAACGGGTACCTCCCGAGCAACGCGGCGATCGGCGCGCGGTCCCGGCTCCCGATGCGCGTGAAGGTGGAGATGAAGCTCGGCGCCGGGCAGTCGCTCGCGAGCGGCCGCCGGCAGCAGTACATCGACGCGCTCCGCGGCAGCGGCAGCATGCAGCGCTTCGAATGGATCGTCGTCGGCGATGCCGGCGCGACCGTGACGCTGACCGTCGGCGCGCCGAACACCGGCAGCGCCACCGAGACCATCACACTTCGCGCGAGGTAAGCGCCGATGCGATCACTCCATCTCCTCCTCGCCGCCGCGGCGCTCGCCTCTGCGGCGGTTGGCGCGCACGCCCAGACGCCCCGCGCCACGCAGGCTCCCGTCGCCGGCGCGCTCGCCGCGCTCGGCTCGCCGCCCGACCCCAAGGTCGCGGTGAACTGGGACCGCTTCTATGACCACGCCGGCATCGTCGAGATCGCGCGGCGACTCGGCGCGGCGCACCCGACCCGCGTGAAGGTCGGCTCGATCGGCAAGAGCACGCAGGGCCGCGACATGGTGCTGCTCACGGTGACCAACTTCAACGTGGGCGACGTGGACAAGAAGCCGGCGATGTGGATCGACGGCAACATCCACTCGAACGAGATCCAGGGCGCCGAGTTCTCGCTGTACACCGCGTGGTACCTGGCCGAGATGGCCGACCGCGTGCCGGCGGTGGACTCGCTGCTCAACGACTACACGCTGTACATCGTGCCGACGATCAATCCCGACGCGCGCGATCACTTCATGCACAAGCCCAACACGGCGAGCTCGCCGCGCACGGGCCTCGCGCCGCGCGACAACGACGGCGACGGGCGGGTGGACGAGGACAACCTCGACGACCTCAACGGCGACGGGCACATCACGCAGATGCGCCGGCGCAACGTGAACGGCCGGTTCAAGGTGTCGCCGGAGGACTCGCGCCTGATGATCCCGGTGCAGCCAGGCGAGCGCGGCGAGTACGACCTGCTCGGGCAGGAAGGGTTCGACAACGACGGCGACGGGTTCGTGAACGAGGACGCGGACGGCGGCTACGACCCCAACCGCAACTGGCCGTGGCGCTGGGCACCGCAGTACGTCCAGGGCGGGTCGGATCCGTATCCGACGTCGCTCGTGGAGACGCAGAACATCATCCGGTTCGTCACGGCGCACCCGAACATCGCGGGCGCGCAGAGCTATCACAACTCGGGCGGCATGCTGCTGCGCGGCCCCGGCGTCCCGCAGGACGAGTACCGGCCGCAGGACGTGCAGGTGTTCGACGTGATCGGACGCGCCGGCGAGGAGATCCTCCCGGGCTACCGCTACATGATCGTGTGGAAGGACCTCTACACGGTGTGGGGCGGCGAGCTGGACTGGTTCTACGGCGCGCGCGGCATCCTGACGTTCAGCAACGAGCTGTTCACGCCGTTCCTCTACTTCAGCAAGGCCAACGCGGACGACGACGGGCCGTTCAACCCGAACGCGCGCCGCTACCAGACCACCGAGTCGCGGTTCAATCGCCTGCTGCTGCTGGGCGAGGCGATGGTGGAGTGGCAGGAGGTCGACCACCCGCAGTACGGCCGGATCGAGATCGGCGGCACCAAGAAGAACTTCGGCCGCGTGGAGCCGGGCTTCCTCCTCCAGAGCGACGCGCACCGCAACATGATGTTCACGCTGTTCCAGACGGGGCAGATGCCGCGCGTGGCGGTGGACTCGGTCACCACGCGCTCGCTCGGCGGCGGGCTCACCGAGGTGACGGCCGTGGTGCTCAACACGCGTCTCGCGCCGACACACACGCAGCAGGACCTCGAGAACCGCATCACCCGGCCCGACATGGTGACGCTCACCGGCGGACGCGTGGTGGCGGGCTTCATCGTCGACAATCCGCTCAACGGCGATGCGACCGAGCAGAAGCGCGACCCGGCGACGATCCGCGTGCGCAACATCCCCGGGAACGGGCTGGTGCGGGTGAAGTGGATCGTGCAGGGCGCCGGACCGTTCACGGTCACGGTCGATTCGCAGAAGGGCGGCGCGTCGTCGCGGGTGTCGCGGTAGCGGAGCGGTCCGCCGCGCACGCGTGATGCGACGCGCGTGACCGGACATCGGAACGCACGAAGGGCCCTCGCCGGATCGCGGCGAGGGCCCTTCGTCATCCCCGTCGGCAGCCGCGCGGGGACTCAGATCACGACGTTCAGCAACCGTCCCGGCACGAGGATCACCTTCTTCGGCTCGCCCGTGATGAACTTCCCGATGGCCGCGTCGGCGCGTGCGGCGGCGAGCGCCTCGTCCTGCGTGACGGTCCTGGGGACGACGAGCTTGCCGCGCGTCTTCCCGCCGACCTGCACCACCAGCTCGATCGTGTCGCTCACGAGGAGCGAGGCGTCGTACGACGGCCAGCGGGAGTCGAAGACGCTCGCGGCATGGCCGAGCATCTCCCACAGCTCGGCCGCGATGTGCGGCGCGAACGGCGAGACGAGCTGCACGACCGGCTCCACCTCGGCGCGATGGCACGCGCGTTCGCCGCGCCGCAGCACGTTCATGTACTCCATCATCGCCGCGATCGCCGTGTTGTAGCTCAGCGCCGGCACGTCCTCGCCCACCTTCTTGATGGTCGCGTGGAGCTTCCGCATGACCTCGGGGTCGGGCGCGCCGTCGGCGGTGCAGTCGCGCACCGACGCCCACAGCCGGTCGAGGAACCGCTTCACGCCGCTGATGCCCGCGTCGCGGAAGTCGCCGCCCTCCTCGAACGGTCCGAGGAACATGAGGTAGGTGCGGAACGAGTCCGCGCCCCACTGGTCGATGTACTCGTCGGGGTTCACCACGTTGCCCTTCGACTTGGACATCTTCGCGCCTTCGCGGATGATCAGGCCGTGCGCACGGAACCTGGTGAACGGCTCCTCGAAGTGGAGCATGCCCATGTCGTGCAGCACCATCGTGATGAAGCGCGAGTACAGCAGGTGGAGCACCGCGTGCTCGTTGCCGCCGATGTACGTCGTGACCGGCAGCCACTTCTCCGTCGTCGCGGCATCGAACGCGACGTCGTCGCGCCCCACGCTCGGATAGCGCAGGAAGTACCACGCGCTGTCGAGGAACGTGTCGCTCACGTCGGTCTCGCGGCGCGCCTTCTTGCCGCACGTGGGGCACGGGACGCGGTACCACTCCTCGTGGCGCGCGAGCGGCGAGACGCCCGAATCGTCCGGCTTGAAGTCGGGGATGTCGGGCAGGACCACCGGCAGCTGCGACTCCGGCACCGGCACGGTGCCGCACGCGTCGCAGTAGATGATCGGGATGGGCGGGCCCCAGTAGCGCTGGCGCGAGATGCACCAGTCGTGGAGGCGGTAGTTGGTCACCGCCGTGCCCGCGCCGAGTCCCGCGAGCCACTCGGTGACGGTGCGCTTGGCCGTGTCGACGGGCATGCTGTCGAACCGGCCGGAGTTCACGAGCCGGCCGTCGCCGACGTACGCCGCGCCGTCGAACGGCGTGCGCGCGTGCTGCCCCTCGCCCGCGACCACGCGGACGATCGGGAGGTCGAACTTCGTCGCGAACTCGAAGTCGCGCTCGTCATGCCCCGGCACGGCCATGATCGCGCCGGTGCCGTACTCCATGAGCACGTAGTCGGCGACCCAGATGGGGATCATCGCGCCGGTGGCCGGGTTCACGGCGAACGCGCCGGTGAACTCGCCCGTCTTCTCCTTGCTCGTCTTGCGGCTCACCAGGTCCTGCTTGGCGGCGCGCGCGCGGTACTCCGCCACCGCGCGCTCCTGCTGCGGTGTGGTGATGCGCGGCACCAGCGGATGCTCCGGGGCGAGCACGAGGTACGTCGCGCCGAAGATCGTGTCGGGGCGCGTGGTGAACACCTCGATCTCGATGTCCTCGGTGCGCGTCTCGGCGGTCACCGAGACGGCGGCGCTCCCCGCATCGGAGTAGGCGTCGATCACCTGGAAGCGCAGCCGCGCGCCATCCGAGCGGCCGATCCAGTTCCGCTGGGCCTGCTTGGTGGTCTCCGACCAGTCCAGCCGCTCGAGGTTGTCGAGCAGGCGCGGCGAGTAGTCGGAGATCCGGAAGAACCACTGCTCGAGGAACCGCTGCTCGACGAGCGTGCCGCAGCGCTCGCAGTGCCCGCCCTCCACCTGCTCGTTGGCGAGCACGGTCTTGCACGACGGGCACCAGTTCACCGCGGCGGCCTTCTTGTACGCGAGCCCCTTCCTGTACAGCTGCAGGAAGACCCACTGCGTCCACTTGTAGTAGTCGGGTGCGGTGGTGTCGACCGAGCGCGACCAGTCGACCATCAGCCCCGCGCGGTCGAGCTGGCGGCGGAAGTTCGCGATGTTGCTCGGGATGAGCCGCATCGGGTGCTTGCCCACCTTGAGCGCGAAGTTCTCCGAGTGGATGCCGAACGCGTCATAGCCGAGCGGCTCGAAGACCGTGTGGCCTTGCAGGCGCTGGAATCGCGCATAGATATCACATCCGGTGAACGCGAAGAGGTTCCCCACGTGCAGTCCCTCCGCGGAGGGATAGGGGAACATCATCAGCGCGTAGAACGGACGCTCGCCGCCGGCGATGTCCGTCTGGTGGGTCCGGCGTTCGGCCCACCGCTGGCGCCAGCGCGATTCGACGGCCGACGGTTCGTAGGCGATCGGTTCAACGGGTTCAGTCATCGTCTGTGAGTGAGAATCTGAGCAATCTATCCGTCTCCGCAGCAGGCACCAAACTGCGCGACACCGGCGACGCCGAGGTCGTCGAGGCGCATTTCATCGACCGGCTGGCCCGCTGGGCCACGCTGGCCGGGCTCGGCGGGTTCGCGGTGCTCGTGTGGCTCTTCTGGGACCGGGTCGCGGCGATGACCCAGGCGGGGGGCCTCCTCCTCGTCCTCGCCCTCGCGATCACCCTTGCCGTGGGCACCACGGCGGGCGTGTTCCTGCAGTTCATCTCCCCGGCCATCGGGCGGCAGAACCGCGACCTCGCCGATGTCGCCGAGGCGATCACGGCGGGCGACCTCTCGCGCACGCCGACCGCGGTGGGCGAGGGCGGCCAGCTCGGCCGGCTCGCGCGAGCCATGGTCGTGATGTCCGGCGAGCTCCGCCGCCTGGGCGTGCTCATCCGCGACAACGCGTCGGAGACGGCGCGCCGATCCAACGAGATCACCGGCGGCACCGAGCACATGGCGGCCGCGGCGTCGGGGATCGCCGAGACGGCGAGCGCGCTCAGCACGCAGGCGACCGACATGGCCGACACCATCCGCCTGCTCTCGCTCGACGCGGGGCGGCTGAACGCGCTCGCGTCCACCGTCTCGGAGGGCGCGGCCGACGGCATCGCGCGCAACCAGCGGCTCAAGGCGCTGGCGATGGAGAGCCACGAACGCCTCGACGAAAGCGCGCGCCGGCTCGACGCCCTGCTCATGGACGTGCAGGCGAGCGCGAAGGCGACCGAGTCGCTCGCGACCGCGTCGGACCAGATCAGCGGCTTCGTGACGCTCGTGCAGAAGATCGCGCGGCAGTCCAAGCTCCTCGCGCTCAACGCGGCGATGGAAGCGGCGCGGGCGGGCGAGCAGGGGGAGGGGTTCACGGTCGTCGCCAACGAGGTGCGGCGCCTGGCGCAGAGCAGCGCCGAGGCGGCCGAGCACACCGACCAGCTGATGCAGGAGCTGATGGCGCAGATGGAGACCGCGCGGCAGACGAGCGCGCGGTCGCTCACGACGGTGGAGACGGTGCGCAGCGCGACGGCGCACGGCCGGCAGGCGTTCACGCAGGTGGAGCGCGCGGTGGACGGCGCCGATCAGTGGGTGGGCACGATGGCCGGCACCGCGGCGTCGGGCAAGGCGCTCGCCGCGGAGATCACGTCCAAGCTCGATTCGCTCTCGGCCGGCACGCAGAGCTTCGCCAACGCCATGCAGGATGTGGCGGCGGCGAGCCAGGAGCAGAGCGCGAGCACGCAGGAGATCGCGGCAGCGGCGAATGCGCTGGTGAACGCGGCGGACAAGGTGGCCGGGACGGCACAGGCGTTCGGCGCGTAGACGGGCGGTGGAGGCTCGGAGCGGAAAGAGGGCGAGGCCGTGCGGCCTCGCCCTCTTCCGGCCTTCCGCCCGGGACGATTCACCGCCGCTGTGGACGCGCGTAGAGGTGCACGCACTTCTCCAGGCGCGCGCCCTTCTCGTCGCAGACGGCGAAGTCCGCGCCCTCGTACAGCGTGCCCGCGGCGTAGCGTCCGTCCTTGGCCACGGCGTAGAACTGGATGTCGAAGTTGGGCCGGCCGTCGGGCATGAGCAGGCGCTGCTCGGTCATCGCGACGAGGCGCTCGAGCGTCTTGAGCACGGCGACCTCGGGCGCGAGACCCTGGCGCATGAACTCGACCGTGAGGAAGGCGCCGCACACCTTGATGTTCGCCTCGCCGCGCCCGGTGGAGCCCGCCGCCCCGACGGTGTTGTCGCAGTACTGCCCGGCGCCGACCACCGGCGAATCGCCGATGCGACCGGGGATCTTCCACGCCATGCCGCTGGTGGTGGTGACGGAGGAGATGTCGCCGCGCGCGTTCACGGCGTTCATGTTGATGGTGCCGGTCGTGAACTTGATCGCGACGTCATCGTCGTGGTCGAGCCACGCATCGTCCTTGTTCAGGCGCGCCTTCCAGCGGAGCCAGTCCTGCCGCGTCTGCTCGGTGAGGAGGTTCTCCTCCTTGAACCCCATCGACAGCGCGAAGCGCTTGGCGCCTTCGCCGACGAGCATGATGTGGTCGGTGTAGTCCATCACCGCCTTGGCGACGAGGCTCGGGGTGGCGATGCCCTCGAGCGCGCCCACGGAGCCGGCGCGCTTGGTGGGGCCGTGCATGCAGCTCGCGTCGAGCTGGACGACGCCGTCGGCGTTGGGGAGGCCACCGACGCCCACCGACTGATCGGACGGGTCGAGTTCGGTGATGTTGACGCCGGCGATGATGGCGTCGAGGGTGTCGTCGCCGCGTTGGATCCGGTCGTAGGCGACCTTCACGCCGCGAAGGCCGTTCGCCGATGCGATGATCACCGGGCGGCTCGCGACGGCGGTGCGCGATGCGGAGTTGGCGGGCGATGCGGGGAACGGCTTGACGGTCGCGGCCGCAGCGGCGGCGGCGGTCGCGGATAGGAAGTCTCGGCGGGTGGTCATGCGGTAGAAGCTACTGCCGAATGCCGCGTGTCGTCTGGTACGAGACCACGAGCCGCCCCGAGAGGGCCGAGCGCCAGCCCCCCGCCTCCCCCGCACCCCGCATCGGTGTTCACCTCCCCGCATCCCGCAGTACCTTGGAGGCATGAGCCAATCGGACCTTTCCCGCATCCCGTTCTTCGAACCCATCGGCGAGCAACTGCTCTGGCACCTCCAGCGCGCCGCCGAGCAGATCGAATACGCCCCCAACGAGACCCTCTTCAAGACCGGCGACCCGAGACGCGCCTTCTGGGTCTGCCTCGAGGGCAACATCGCCATCGAGTCCGAAGCGAACGGCACCGCGCATCGCCTCTCCACCCTCGGCCCCGGCGAGGTGATCGGCGAGAGCATCCTCCTCGACGAGCGCATCCACAGCACCACCGGCCGCGCCACCATCCGCACCCGCGCGATCCGCTTCTCCAAGGAAGCGCTCGACCCGCTCCTCAAGGACAAGCCGGCCCTCTACGCCGCCCTCGTGAGCCGCAGCGCGCGCGCCATCCGCGACCGCCTCCGGCAGGCCGACGCCTCGCTCACCGGGCAAGGCCGGCTCCTCGGTTTCAGTGCCGCCGGTGCGACGCGCCGCGAGCATGACCTCCTCGGCGAGCGCGACGTCCCCGATGCGGCGCTGTACGGCGTGCAGACGATGCGCGCGATCGAGAACTTCCCGATCACCGGCGTCGTCCTCCGCGATTTCCCCGAGCTCATCGTCGCGCTCGCGCAGGTGAAGGAGGCGGCGGCGCGCGCCAACAAGGGGAATCCCGACCTGCCCGACGACGTGTTCGAGGCGATCGTCGCCGCGTGCCGCGAGATCCAGGTCGGCCGGCATCACGAGCACTTCCGGGTCGACATGATCCAGGGCGGCGCCGGCACCTCGTCCAACATGAACGCCAACGAGGTGATCGCGAACCGCGCCCTCGAGCTCCTCGGCGAGCCGCGCGGGACCTACACACGCGTGCATCCCAACGAGCACGTCAACCTCGCGCAGAGCACCAACGACGTCTATCCCACCGCCATCCGCATCGCGCTGCACACCGCCATCGGCGGCCTGCAGGACCAGATGCGCCAACTGGTGGCGGCCTTCCTCGCCAAGGGCGCCGAGTTCGCGCCGCACGTGAAGATGGGGCGCACCCAGCTGCAGGACGCCGTGCCGATGACGCTCGGACAGGAGTTCGACGCATACGGGCACACCATCGCCGAGGACGTGGATCGGCTGGAGGAGGCGAAGGCGCTCATGCGCGAGATGAACATGGGCGCGACGGCCATCGGCACCGGCATCACCGCGCCGCGCGGCTACACCGAGCGCGTGCGCGCCGAACTGAGCGCGGTCACCGGCCTGCAGATGATCACCGCCCCCGACCTCGTGGAGGCGACGAGCGACACCGGCGCGTTCGTGCAGGTGTCGGGCGTGCTCAAGCGCTGCGCGGTGAAGCTCTCCAAGGTCTGCAACGACCTGCGGCTCCTCTCGAGCGGCCCGCGCACCGGACTCGGCGAGATCCGCCTGCCCGCCATGCAGCCGGGCTCGAGCATCATGCCGGGGAAGGTGAACCCGGTGATCCCCGAGGCGGTGAACCAGGTCTGCTTCGACGTCATCGGCGGCGACGTCACGGTGACGATGGCCGCCGAGGCGGGACAGCTGCAGCTCAACGTGTTCGAACCGATCATCGCGTTCCGCCTGCTGCGCAACATCAGCGCGCTGCGGAACGCGTGCCAGGTGCTCCGCGAGCGGTGCGTCACGGGCATCGAGGCCAATCCGAAGGTCATGCGCGATGCGGTCGAGCGCTCGATCGGCCTGGTGACGGCGCTCCTGCCGGAGCTGGGGTACGAGGTGTGCACACAGGTGGCGAAGGAAGCGCTCGAGAGCGGCCGCGGCGTGGTGGAGCTGCTGCTCGAGAAGCGGCTCCTCACGCGCGCACAGATCGACGAGATCCTCGACCCGTCCCGCATGACCGGGACGAGGGGGCACTGATGGGTGGCGTGAAGCTGGACGGCGCGGGCGCGCAGAAGATGAAGACGCTGGAGGAGGCGCTCGCGACGATGCAGACGATCCACGGGCACGTGGAGCGGATGGCGATCGACGTGAAGAACCAGCGCGGCGCGGGGATCATCCCGTCGCAGATCAAGCGGATCGCGACGCCGCTGCAGGGGCAGCTCAAGGGGCAGTTCGGCATGATCGCGGACCAGGTCTCGGCGATGATCCTGGCGACCGGGCGCGGCGGCGGCGAGCAGACGAAGGTGCGCGCGCTGCGGGAGTACGTGGGGCAGATCCGGCAGGCGCTCGACATCATGACCGCGAAGGTGAAGGAGCAGCACGCCGTGCCGATCGAGGTCTCTCCGGACTGAGCTGCGGGGGCGGGCGTCGCGTGCCGGGGCGCTCGGAGGGGTCTCCCCGCGCCGCGACGCCACGCACGAATCCGCGCTCAAGAATCGAGGCGCGCGCGCCGATACTGGGCGCGCGCGGAGCGCGCCGGTCCGAGCCGAGTCCACGGACCGCCGAGTCCGACGCCGACCGGACCCAAGTCCATGCCCTGCCTACGGATATTCCCGGACGCCGAGTCGGGATTTTGGCTTGACCCTACCCGTTCGGGTGGGCTAGCTTTCGCTCGCTTTTCTTGACCGGATCCCAGCGTCGCGGCGGCCGTCCGGTCCCTGCCTTCCCCCCAGCCTTCATCCCGATGCCGAAGCTGCGCTTGCGCTCGGCGGCACCCGCCCTGTTGGTCATGGCGGTCCTGCTGTCGCTCTCCGCGTGCGGTCTCACGGAGTATCCCAACTCCACGTTCAACCACACGACCGACTTCAACTCCTCGATCGACGCGCTCTGGCAGCGCCTCGTCTTCTGGGGGACGATCGTCTTCGTCGTCGTGGAAACGGCCCTGGTCGTCACGATCATCCGCTTCCGGAAGCGGCCGGGCGGCCCCGAGGCCAAGCAGATCCACGGCAACGCCGCCCTCGAGATCACCTGGACCGCCATCCCGGCGATCATCCTCGTGCTCATCGCGGTCCCGACGGTCAAGACGATCTTCGAGACGCAGAAGCCGGCGCCGGCAGGCGCGCTCACCGTCGAGGTGATCGGCCATCAGTGGTGGTGGGAGTTCCGCTACCCCGAGCTCGGCGTCGTCACGGCCAACGAGGTCTACGTCCCGGTCGGGCGCACGGTGAACTTCGTGCTGACCACCAAGGACGTGCTGCACTCCTTCTGGATCCCGCAGATGGGTGGCAAGCGCGACCTCATCACCAATCGCACGAACTACCTCTGGTTCACGCCGAGCGACACGCTCAAGTCGTCGGCCTGGAACGGGTTCTGCACCGAGTACTGCGGGGCGAGCCACGCGAACATGCGGATCCGGATGTACACGGTGCAGCCCGACGAGTTCGAGTCGTGGGCGCGCCATCAGGCGAGCGCCGCGGTGTTCAACCCGATGGCCGCGCCGGTGACGCCGGTCGCGCCGGCGGCGAACGCGCGCGGTGGCGCACGTCAGACGGCCGCGGCGCCGGTGGACACGACGCCGGCTCCGGCGAGCGGCTACGTCTTCCCGCGTGAACAGCTCCCGGCGCACGTCGTGCCGCAGACGCCGATCCCCGCGGGCATCACGTACGACGACGCGCTCCTCGCCGGCGGCGACGCGACGCGCGGTGCGACGCAGGGCTTCATGCTCGGCGGGTGCATCGGCTGCCATGCGATCAACGGCGTGCCCGGCGCGGTATCGAACGTCGGCCCCAACCTCACGCACGTCGCCTCGCGCCACACGATCGCCGGCGGCCTCTACAAGAACGACGGTCCGACGCTCGCGCGCTGGGTCAAGAACGCGCGCCACATGAAGCCCGGCTCGATCATGAACACGATCGGCAAGGGCGAGTACGACCCGATCATGAAGACGACCGTCACGGCAGGCCTCGACGACCGGCAGATCGCCGACGTCGTGGCCTATCTGCTCTCGCTCAAGTAACCGGAGCCCCCACACATGGCCACCATCGCAGCCCCGACGCACGCCGGCAGCGCCGCCGCGTCCGCCGAGAACACGGGGATCTGGAGCTGGATCACCACGGTCGACCACAAGCGGATCGGCACGCTGTACCTCTGGACCGCGCTCTTCTTCTTCCTCGTCGGCGGTCTCGAGGCGACGATCATCCGCACGCAGCTCATGAAGCCGAACATGGGCTTCGTCAGCGCCGAGACGTACAACCAGCTGTTCACGATGCACGGCACGACGATGGTGTTCCTCGCCATCATGCCGCTGAGCGCGGCGTTCTTCAACTTCCTGATCCCGCTCCAGATCGGCGCGCGTGACGTCGCCTTCCCGCGGCTCAACGCGTTCTCGTACTGGGTCTATCTCCTCGGCGGCCTGTTCATCACCGCGCCGATCCTGTTCAAGATCGCGCCCAACGGCGGCTGGTTCGGCTACGCGCCGCTCACCACGCTCAGCTTCTCGGCCGGCCCCAACATCGACTTCTGGGTGATCGGTCTCCAGATCCTCGGTGTCTCGTCGCTGGCCGCCGCGTTCAACTTCATCACGACGATCATCAACATGCGCGCGCCGGGCATGACGCTCATGCGTCTCCCGATGTTCACGTGGATGTCGTTCGTCGTGCAGTTCCTGCTCGTGCTGGCGTTCCCGCCGATCACCGTCGCGCTCGTCTTCCTCCTGTTCGACCGCTTCTTCGGGACGACGTTCTACTCGATCGCCGCCGG
>CAYXGS010000053.1:0-18811 GCA_964464585.1 uncultured Gemmatimonas sp.
GTCGAGACGGTCTGTGAACTCGTGCCGGAGGCAGCGTGAGGTATCTCGTGGATCTCGATGGCTCGCGGGTGGAGGTGTCGCTCGAGGGCGGCACCGCGACGGTCGACGGCGAGCGGGAGGCGGCGCACCTCGCCGATGTCGAGGGCACCTCGGTGCGGCTCGTGACCATCGGTGGTGTCCAGCATCGCGTCGTCGCCCGTCGGACGGGACCGCGCGGCGGCTATGTGCTCTGGATGGACGGGTGGCGCTTCGAGGTCGAGGCGCTCGATGAGCGCGCGCGCGCCATCAAGGAACTCTCGGCCGCCACCGCGGGCCCCGCAGGTCCGACGCCGGTGATCGCACCCATGCCGGGGTTGATCGTCCGCGTGCAGGTCGCCGTCGGCGATCGCGTGCGGGCGGGCCAGGGCCTCGTCGTGATGGAAGCGATGAAGATGGAGAACGAACTCCGCGCGCCGGCGGACGGGACCGTGCGCGCCATCTCGGCCGCTGCCGGCCAGGCGGTCGAGAAGGGGGCGACGCTCGTCGAGTTCGACGCCGAGGGCTAGCCGGCCGCGGCGCCGGCGGCGAGCGCTTCGCGCACCCGCTGGAGGAGGTCGGGGAACGCGAACGGCTTGGCGAGCAGGCGCTCGGGTCGCCATGGCGCGTCGGCGGCATCCTCCGCGGAGGCGCCCCACTCCATGTGTCCGGACATGCACAGCACCGGCAGCGACGGCCGTCGCTCGTGGATGAGGCGCACGAACTCTCGGCCTCCCATGCCCGGCATGACCATGTCGGTCACCACGAGGTCCACGCGCCATTGCCGGGCCTCGAGCAGCTGCAGCCCCTCGAGCGCGGAACCGCACGAGACCACCGCGTAGCCGCTCCGCTCCAGGAGGCGCTGCATGGCGCTCCGGAGCGCCGCCTCGTCGTCGACGACGAGCACGACGCTCCGCTCCGACGGCACCGCCTCCGCGGGCGCCGCAGCCGGCTCGGCCTCCGCGTCGACCGCCTGCGTGAGCGGGAGCAGCACGCGCATGGTGGTGCCGCGGCCCGGCTCGCTCTCGGCGAACACGTGCCCGCCGAGCGAGCGCACGATGCCGCGCACCGTGGTGAGGCCGAGACCGGTGCCCAGCCCGCTCGGCTTCGTCGTGAAGAACGGCTCGAACAGGCGGCCGAGCGTCTCGGCGTCCATGCCGACGCCCTCGTCGCGGACCTCGAGTTCGGCCCAGCGCCCCGGGATCAGGCCCGTTCCGCCGCTGGACCCCGGTCGGACCGTGCGGGTGCGCGTCTGGACGAGCACCGTCCCGCCCTCGGGCATCGCGTCGCGCGCATTGATCGAGAGGTTCATCAGGATCTGCTCGATCTGTCCTTCGGCCGTGCGGACCCACAGCGGCTCATCGCCGAGCTCGAGCGTGAGCCGCACCTGCCCGAGGAGCAGGCGCTGGAGCAGCGGCTCCATGCCGCGGATGACCGCCGGGAGCGACTGGACCTCGAGCTCGCCTGCCTCGGGGCGGCTGAACGAGAGGAGACGGCGCGTGAGCGCGGCGCCGCGCTGCGCCGTCTGCTCGATCTCGATCAGGTCCGAGGCGCGCGCCTCCCCCGCCTTCAGGTCGTCGCGGACGAGCTGCGCGTGCGAGATGATCGCCGCGAGGATGTTGTTGAAGTCATGCGCGATGCCGCCCGCGAGGCGACCGACGGCCTCGAGCTTCTGCGACTGCCGCAGCTGTTGCTCGAGTCGCACGCGCTCGGTCACGTTGCGCGTGTTCAGCACGTACGAGCCGACGTCGGGGTCCGTCGTGAGGTCGGTGACGACGCTCTCGACGTCGTGCCAGGTGCCGGCGCGTCCCATCCGCCACCGGAGCGCCGCGTTGCGCGAGAAGGGTTGGCTGGCGTTGGCGAGGAACACCGAGAGGCGGTCGCGGTCCTCCTCATGCGCCAGTTCCACGATGCGTCGGCCGACGAGCAGGGCCGGGATGGTGCCGGCCAGCTCGCTCGCCGAGGGGCTCGCCCAGAGGATCACGTGGTCGGTCGAGACCTGGAGGATCGCGTCCGACGAGCGTTGCACCAGCGACCGGAACCGCGCGTCGGCAGCGTGCCGTTCGCGCATCAGGGCGAACGTCCGCGCCCGCGCCAGGTGCTGGCGCAGCAGCACCAGCACGAGCAGCCCGACGACCCCGGTGACATGGAACGCGAGGTGCTCCCCATGCGCCTCGCCCGCGGACGTCAGCGCATACGTGAGGTTGAGCATGGGGATCGTCGACACGAGGATCGCGATCGGCGCGACGATCTCCCGTCCCGGCTCGGTGCCGCGCAGCTCGGCGCTGGGGCCGCCGCGCGCCGGCGGGAACCGCCGCTGCCAGTCGACCCCCGCGAGGACGAGGAGGAACCCGAGCGCCACCATCACGTCGCTGACGGCGCTGGGCATGGGCTGGCTCAGCTGGCTCTGCTGGTCGAACACGAGGTCGGCGAGCGTGATGAGGGCGAAGCCCGCCGTCACGAATCCGATGGCCTGCCGCGCGAGGCCCTCGGGCCGCCGGAACCAGGCGGTGGCGCAGAAGAGCACCGCCGTGGCATCGGCGATGAGGTAGATGAGGAAGAGCCAGCGGCGCGCATCGACGTCGCCCGAGTCGAACGGATTCCCGCCGGCGACGTAGTGCGACCCGAGCAGGAAGAGCGCGATGAGGATCGCGGCGGCGTCGATCCAGTCCGCGGCGCGCGAGTCGGTGTGGCCGGCATTCGCGAGTTGCCAGAGGCCCGTCAGGAGCAGGATCGACTGCGGGACGGCGAGCGCGACGCTGGCTTCGATCGGGAGCGCGAGCCCGACCATGCGGAGGAGCGTCGTGACCGCCCCGACGCCGACGCTGATCCCGAGGAAGCTGTAGGCGAGCCGGGTGCGCGATCCTGGTGTCGCCGCCTTCGCGAGCAGCCCCGAGATGATGGCGATGCCCGCGCGGAACGGCAGCGAGGCGGTGTCGTCGATCAGGCGGTCGAGGTCGGTGCCGAGATCGGGCCCCGCGACGCTCTCGACGATGTAGGCGAGGGTCCAGACGGCCGCTGCCGCGGTCAGCGGGCTGAGCCAGCGTCCGGTCCCGGGGGCCGGGTCCGCGTCGTCGCGAGGCGTGCCGAGGTGATTCACAGGGAGGGAGTATCGGCGCGCCGGGGAGTTGGCGCGAGGGGGGCAGGCCCCGCAAGTCGCTGGAACTCCGTGGGTTGACCACCGGTCCCGCTCCGTCTATCCTTCTAGTCTGTCCCAAAACGCCCCTGTGGCGGCCGAGACCCGGGTTGCATCCCGCACCGGTGAGGCGCGGTACCTCTCCAGCTGTTCAGCACACATGCGCAGCACGTACACGGCGACCCCCGCCGACATCGAGCACAAGTGGTTCGTGGTCGATGCGGATGGCATGGTCCTCGGTCGCCTGGCGACCGAAGTCGCGCGGATCATCCGCGGCAAGCACAAGGCGATGTTCACGCCCCACATGGACACCGGTGACAACGTCATCGTGATCAACGCGTCGAAGGTCCGCGTGACCGGGCGCAAGGCGGAGCAGAAGAACTACTTCCGCCACACCGGCTACATGGGCCACGAGCTCTACACGCCCTTCGCGTCGATGCTCGCGAAGCACCCCGAGCGGGTGATCGAGAAGGCCGTGTTCGGCATGCTGCCCAAGACGGCGCTCGGCCGCCAGAAGCTGCGGCTCAAGCTGCGCGTCTACCCGGGTGCGACGCACCCGCACGCGGCGCAGCAGCCCGAGGCGATCACCTTCAGCAAGGCCGAGGCGAAGTAATCCATGGCTGACCAGATGACCCACACCGTCGGCCGCCGCAAGGAAGCCGTCTGCCGCGTCTTCCTCACCCAGGGTTCGGGCAAGTGGAGCCTCAACGGCCGCACGCTCGGCGATTACTTCCCGCGTCCGGCGTTGGTGAGCTCCATCCAGCAGCCGTTCACGGCGACCGACACGCTCGGCACCTATGACGTGCAGGCGAACCTCACCGGCGGCGGCCAGACCGGCCAGGCCGGCGCGCTCCGTCTCGCGATCGCCCGCGCCCTCGTGAAGATCGACGAGTCGCACCGCCGCAAGCTCCGCGACCTGGGGCTGCTCACGCGCGATGCCCGCGCGGTCGAGCGCAAGAAGCCGGGCCGCCCGAAGGCGCGCAAGAAGTTCCAGTTCTCGAAGCGATAAGCACGACGATGCAGGCAGGGGGATGAAGGTCGAGGGGCACCGCCGGTCGACGCTCCGCCTCCATCCTTCCGCCTCCATCGAATCCCTCAGCGAGTCTGAGTCTCCTCTCGGGTCCGCGCCGCCGGCGCGGCGAGAGGAGACGACGAGGACCCGCGACGAATCCAACCACCCGCAGAGATCCCCATGTCCCAGCCGTCGCTCGACGAACTCCTCAAGGCCGGTGTCCACTTCGGCCACCAGACCCGCCGTTGGAACCCCAAGATGCGCCGCTTCATCTTCGCGGAGCGCAACGGGATCCACATCATCGACCTGCAGAAGACGCTCACGCAGATCGAGCTCGCGCAGAAGCTCGCCCGCGAGGTCATCATGCGCGGCGAGAACGTCCTCTTCGTCTGCACCAAGCGCCAGCTCGCGCAGATCGTCACCTCCGAGGCCGATCGCGCGGGCGCGATGTATGTCACCGAGCGCTGGCTCGGCGGCCTGCTCACCAACTTCGCGACGATCAAGAAGCAGCTGAAGAAGCTCAAGGAGCTCGAGGCCGGGTCCGCCGAGGGCGGCAACTTCGAGAACTACACGAAGAAGGAACAGCTCATGATGACCCGCCTTCGGGACAAGCTCCTGAAGAACCTCTCGGGCATCAAGAACATGGGCCGCCTCCCGGGCCTGCTCTTCATCGTCGACGCCAAGAAGGAGCGCATCGCGGTGGACGAGGCGAACAAGCTCGGCATCCCGATCGTCGCGATCTGCGACACGAACTCGGATCCGGACCTCATCACCGTCCCGATCGCCGGCAATGACGACGCGATCCGCTCGGTGGAGCTGATCACCGCGGCGTTCAGCGCGGCGATCCTCGAGGCTCGTCGCGAGGCGCCGGTCCGTGCCGAAGTCGAGGAGCCCGGTGAGGCCACCACGTGGTCGTCGGAGCGCGGGACCGAGAAGGAGAGCGATGACCGTCGCGGTGGGAAGAAGGGCGGCCGGCCGCGCCGTCGCCGGGCCAAGCCGGAGGCGATCGCGGCCCGCCTGAAGCCGGGGGCCGAGGGCGATGCGGCCGCCGAGGGCGACGACGCCAGCGAGTGAGCGTCGTCGGTAGTGCAGGGGTCCGCCCCTGAGTAACTTCCCATCGCCGCCGGATGAGTCTCATCACTCCCCGGCGGCGATCTCACAGATACCGCACATCTCAGGACTGGGTACACCGATGGCTGCCACGATCACCGCCAAGGACGTCGCCGAGCTCCGCGCTCGCACCGGCGCCGGCATGATGGATTGCAAGAAGGCGCTCGAGGAGGCGAACGGCGACATGGACGCTGCCGTCGACATCCTGCGCAAGAAGGGCATCGCGAAGGCCGACAAGCGGGCGGACCGCGCGGCCTCCGAGGGCCAGATCGTCATCTCCGCGTCGGCCGACGGCGCCATGGCCGCCATCATCGAGCTCAACTGCGAGACCGACTTCGTGGGCCGCAACGACGAGTTCGTGGCGCTCTCCAGGCAGGTCGCCGAGCACGTCGCACAGGACGCCAAGGTCGACGGCCTCGTCGCCGTGGGCGCCGAGGGCGCGTACCTCGCCACGCCGTGGTACGCCGACCCGTCGCGCACGGTGGGCGACATCGTGAAGGCCGCCTCGGCCAAGACCGGCGAGAAGGTCGAGCTGCGCCGCGTCGCGCGGTTCGCCTCCGCCGGCGCGGTCGGCAGCTACTTGCACTTCAACGGCAAGGCTGGCGTGATCGTCGAGATCACCGGCGGCAAGGGCGAGGCGGCCGCGCAGCTGGGCAAGCACATCGCCGAGCATGTCGCCGCGGGCGTCCCGTCGGTCGCCATCGCGGTCGACAAGGACGGCGTCGACCCCGCCTTCATCGCGAAGGAGCGCGACATCTTCGTCGCGCAGGCGGTGGAGAGCGGCAAGCCGCAGGCGATCGCCGAGAAGATGGTCGAGGGGCGCATCGCCAAGATGCTCGGCGAGGTCACGCTCCTCGGGCAGCCATGGGTGCGCGACGACAAGCAGACCATCGGGGATCTCGTGCGGGCGACGGCGAAGGAGGCCGGCGCGCCCCTCGCGGTCAAGCGGTTCGTGCGCTTCAAGATGGGCGAGTCCTGATCCCCGCCGCCGCATGAGTGACCTGAAGTATCCCCGCGTACTGCTCAAGCTCTCCGGCGAGGCGCTCGCCGGGGAGCGGGGCTTCGGGTTCGATTTCGACACGTTGCGCGGGTTCGCGGGCGAGGTGAAGCGCATCGCGGCGATGGGCGCGCAGGTGGGGATGGTGATCGGCGGCGGGAACATCGTCCGCGGGTCGCAGATCTCCAAGATGGGGATGGACCGCGTCTCCGCCGACTACATGGGGATGCTCGGCACGGTGATCAACGCGCTCGCCTTCCAGGACGTGCTCGAGAAGGAAGGGCTCGACACCCGCGTGATGACGGCGATCCGGATGGAGGAGATCGCCGAGCCGTACATCCGCCGGCGCGCGGTGCGGCACCTCGAGAAGGGCCGGGCGGTGATCTTCGCGGCCGGCACGGGCAACCCCTACTTCTCCACCGACACCGCCGCGGTCCTGCGCGCGATCCAGATGAAGGCGAGCGTCATCATCAAGGCGACGAGCGTGGACGGTGTCTACGATTCGGACCCGAAGAAGAACCCGACGGCCAAGAAGTACGACCGCATCACGTACAAGGACGTGATGGCGGGCGAGCTCGGCGTGATGGACCAGACCGCCATCACGCTCTGCAAGGAGAACTCGCTCCCGCTGATCGTCCTCAACATCCACACGCCCGGCATCGTCTCCCAGGCGCTGCGCGGCGAACCGGTGGGGACCCTCGTCTCATGAGCACCCAGCAGATCCTGAAGGACGCGAAGACCGCGATGGACAAGGGCGTCGAGGCCGCCAAGCGCGAGTTCTCGTCCGTGCGCTCCGGCAAGGCGAGCCCGAGCATGCTCGACACGGTGAAGGTCGAGATGTACGGCCAGCTCATGGCGATGAACCAGTGCGCGAGCGTCTCGGCGCCCGAGCCGCGACTCCTGGTGGTCACGCCGTTCGACAAGGGGCAGATCAAGGCCGTCGAGAAGGCGATCCGCGAGTCGAACCTCGGGCTCGACCCGTCGATCCAGAGCAACATCATCCGCGTCCCGCTCCCGGCGATGAACGAGCAGCGCCGCAAGGAGCTCGCGAAGCAGGTGCACAAGTTCGCCGAGGACGGGCGGATCGCGATCCGGCATGCGCGCACCAACGGCCGCGACGCGCTCAAGAAGCTCAGCGGCGTGTCCGAGGACGAGGTGAAGCACGCCGAGAAGGAGCTCCAGAAGCTCCACGACGACGAGATCGCGAAGATCGACGCGGCGATGAAGGCCAAGGAAGCGGAGCTGATGGAGGTCTGAGCGGCCCGACCGCCCGACACCGCCCGATGACCGCGCACGCGCAGAGCCTCCTCGCCAAGATCCGCGTCCACGGCGCGATCCCGCGGCACGTCGCCATCATCATGGATGGCAACGGACGCTGGGCCCGCGAGCGGATGCTCCCGCGTCCGATCGGGCACCGGAACGGCATGAAGGCGGTGCGCGAGGTGGTCGAGGGCGCGATCGAGGCCGGCGTGGAGGTGCTCTCGCTCTTCGCCTTCTCGCAGGAGAACTGGCAGCGGCCGCCGGTCGAGATCAGTGCCCTCATGTCGCTGCTCGAGGAGTACATCCAGAAGGAAGCCGATGAGCTCGAGGCGCAGGGTGTGCGCGTGCGCGTCCTCGGCGATGTGGAACGCCTCGTGCCCACCGCGCGCACCGCGGTCGAGCGCGTCGTCACGCAGACCGCGCACAACACCAAGCTCACGCTCAACCTCTTCATCTCGTACGGCTCGCGCGCCGAGCTCACGCGCGCCGCGCGGCGGATCGCCGAGGAGGTCGCGGCCGGCACGCTGCGCGCGGAGCAGGTGGACGAGGCGGCCTTCGCCGCGCGCCTGTACACGCATGACTGCCCGGATCCCGACCTCCTCATCCGCACCTCCGGGGAGCAGCGGATCAGCAACTTCCTGCTGTGGCAGGTCGCGTACACCGAGATCGTCATCTCGCCGGTGCTCTGGCCCGACTTCGGGCGCACCAACCTGTACGAGGCGATCCTCGACTACCAGAGCCGGGACCGTCGGTTCGGCAAGGCACCGGCCTGAGCGCCGCGTGCGGACCGCGCGCCCGAGCGACCCCTCGCCCGACGCAATGCGAGCGTCGTCCCTGAGCCACTCATGACCGAACTGACCAAGCGGACGCTGTTCGCCGTGGGCGCCATCCCGGTCGTGGTCGGTGCCGTGTGGTTCGGCGGGGCCGCGCTCGCGGCGCTGCTCTCGGTCGCCGCCGCACTGTCGGCGTGGGAGTACGGACGTCTCGCCGAGGCGGCGGGGCAGCGGCCGATGACCGCCTGGCTGATCGTGCTCGCGGCGCTCGTGCCGCTCGCGGTGCACGCGGTGCACCTCGGGCTCTGGATCCCGCCGCTCACGGTGATCGCGTTGCTCCCGCCCGTGCTGCTGACCGTCGCGATGTGGACGCGGGGCGCGACCGGCCGACCGCTCGAAGCCACCGCGACCACGCTCTTCGGCGCGTGGTACACCGGCGGGATGCTCTCCTTCGCGTATGCGCTCCGCTACCACCGGTTCGCGATCGGCGCGCTGGCCGGCACGCTCCTGCTCTTGCTGCCGCTCGTGCTCACGTGGATCAACGACAGCGGCGCGTTCTTCTTCGGCAAGCGGTTCGGCCGGCGCAAGCTGATGCCCTCGGTGAGTCCCGGGAAGACGATCGCCGGAGCGGTCGGCGCGGTCGCGACCTGCCTCGTCGGCACGTGGGCGTACTCGGCGTTCCTCCTCGGGCCGTACGCGAACCTCGGCCTGTCGTGGACCGGCATCATCATCTTCGGCACGGCGATCAGTGCGGCGGCGCAGGTGGGCGACCTCGCCGAGTCGTTGCTGAAGCGGCAGGCGGGAGTGAAGGACAGTTCCGCGCTCATCCCGGGACATGGCGGCGTGCTCGATCGCCTCGATTCGCTGTTCTTCACCATCCCGCTCGGGTACGTGTTGCTCGACGTGCTCCTCAAGGTGGGCGCGTGAGTGCGGCGCCGCCCGTCGGCATCGCGCTCCTGGGCGCCACGGGGTCGATCGGTGAGACCGCGCAACGGGTGGTCGCGCGCCACCCCGACCGGTTCCGTTTCTCCGCGATGACCGCGCACGGCAACCGCGATGCGCTCGCGACGGCGGCAGCGCGCTGGGCGCCGGCCCTCGTCGGACTCGTGGATCATGCCGGCGCTCCGGTGCCCGATGGATGGTGCCACGGACGCGAGTGCCTCGTCCGGGCGGCGACACACCCCGAGGCGCGCATCGTGCTCAACGCCGTCGTCGGCGCGGCGGGCCTCGAGGCCACCCTCGCGGCGGTCGGGGCCGGGAAGCGCGTGGCGCTCGCCAACAAGGAGTCGCTCGTCGTCGGGGGTGCGCTCGTCCAGCGCGCTGCGCGCGCGGCAGGTGGCGGCGAAGTGATCCCCGTCGACTCCGAGCACTCGGCGCTGCTCCAGTGCCTCGCCGGACGCGTGGGCGGCGACGGTCCCGGATTGCTCCCGGTGGCCGGGGTGCGGCGGTTCATCATCACTGCGTCGGGCGGCCCCTTCCGCACGTGGGAGCCGGAACGGATCCGCAGCGCACGGCTCGAGGACGCGCTGAGGCACCCCACCTGGTCGATGGGGAGGAAGATCACCGTCGACTCGGCCTCGCTCGCGAACAAGGCGCTCGAGGTGATCGAGGCGCACGTGCTGTTCGGCGTGCCCTACGATCGCATCGAGGTCGTGGTGCATCCGCAGAGCATCGTGCACTCGATGGTGGAGTTCGAGGACGGCAGTGTCATCGCCCAGATTGGCGTCCCCTCGATGGAACTGCCGGTGCTCTTCGCGCTCGGCTATCCGGATCGGGTGGAGGACGTCGGGGTACCACGGTTCGACCCGGTGGCCTCGAGTCCGCTCACCTTCGAGGCCGTGCGGCACGATGCCTTCCCCACGCTCGGGCTGGGCATCGCCGCGGGCGTGCAGGGTGGCGCGGCGCCGGCGGTGTTCAATGCGGCCAACGAGGCGGCGGTCGCCAGGTTCCTCGAGGGCTCGCTCCCGTTCGGCGGTATCCCCGGTGCGATCGCGCTGGCACTGTCGCGCCTGTCGGATCGTATGTCAGATGACCTCCCAGCGCTGCTCGCGGCCGACGCCGCGGCGCGCGTCCTCGTGCAGGAGTATCGCGTTCCATGAGCTTCACCTGGCTCGCTCCGCTGTTGGTCCTCGGGCTCGTGATCTTCGTGCACGAGCTCGGGCATTTCCTCGCCGCCAAGTGGGCCGGTGTGTACGCCCCGCGCTTCTCGCTCGGCTGGGGCTCGCCACTGTTCAGCTTCCGGCGCGGCGAGACCGAGTACGCCCTCTCGTGGCTGCCGATCGGTGGTTATGTGCGCATGGCGAGCAAGGAGGACGAGACCGCCGCCGTGCTCGAGGGCGGCAGCGAAGCGCCCGAGGCCGAGAAGTCGAAGCACTGGGACGAGCATTCGATGATCCCGCACGGGCCCAAGCCGATCCCGGCGGACCGGTGGTTCGAGTCCAAGCCGCTCGTGCCGCGTCTCGTGATCCTGCTCGCGGGGGTGATCATGAACGTCATCCTCGCCGTGGTGGTCTCGACCGGTCTCGTGGGCTACTACGGCAAGAGCTACATCACGCCGGTGGTCGATTCGCTCGTCGCCGGCAGGCCGGCCGCGCTCGCCGGGATGCTCCCGGGGGACAGCGTGGTGTCGATCGACGGCACGGCGATCACCCGCTGGGACGAGGTGCTCGACGCCGTCTCGGCCGCGCCGGGCAAGCCGGTCACCATCGTGGTGGCGCGGGCGAGCGAGCGGGCGACGCTCGTGATGACGCCGGAAGCCACCGAGACCACGTCGGCCGAGGGCGAGAAGCAGGTGGTCGGGCGGATCGGTGTGGCGGTGAAGCAGAACATCGTGCGCACACCGGTCTCGTTCGGCGAAGCCGTGTCCGGCGGGTGGCGCGTGACGTGGTCGATGGCCGGGAGCGTGCTCAAGGTCCTCGGCAACCTGGTGACCGGGAACGTCTCGGTGTCACAGCTCGGCGGTCCGGTCGAGATCGCGCGCTCGAGCGTGGCGGCGGCGCAGAACGGTGCGCAGTCGCTGTGGGGGCTGATCGCGTTCCTCAGCATCAACCTCGCCGTGCTCAACCTGCTGCCGATCCCGCTGCTCGATGGCGGGCAGATCCTGATGCAGGTCGCCGAGAGCGCGTGGCGGAAGCCGTTCCACCCGATGGTGAAGGAGTGGTATGCGCGCATCGGGCTGGTGGCGATCGGCGCGCTGTTCCTCACGGTGACGTTCAACGACCTCAAGCGCCTCGTGATGAGCTGGATCGGCGCCTAGCGCGCCGGTCCCGCTCAGGGCGGGCTGACGAAACGCAGGTCGGCTCTCGTGTGCTCGGCGTCGGCCTCGAACCGCACGAGGGTCCGCGGCGTCCGCCGGGCGGGCAGGATCGCCTGCAGCGGGATGCGGCGCTCCCGCGGCAACCCGCAGAGGGCGAAGAAGCCGTCGGACTCGGACGTCTGGAAGACCGTCCGTTCGCGCCAGGTGATGTCGTCGCCGGCGCTGATGCGGAACCCTTCCTGCCAGGTGGTGGTGACGCGGGCGCCGGCGACCGGCGCCTCGTCGCGCTCGAGCACGAGTCCGACCACGGTGCTCCGGAGCTCGGAGTCCTCCGCATCGGCCGCGGGGCAGGCGGCGCGCACGAGCATCAGGGCGGTCTCGAGGGACCGCGGATCGTCGGGCGTCAGGAGCTCCGCCTCGCGTCCCGCGGAGGCGTAGAGGACGCGGTCCGCACGTGCGATGGACAGCACGCGGCCGCCGGCGACCTGGATCGCGTCGAGGCGGAGTGCGCCGGACGAGCCGTCGACCGATGCCACGCCGACGGACGCGCCGTGCCTGATGGTCAGGCGCGGCATGCGGATCTCCCAGCGATCCTCGAACCAGAGGCCGTCGGGGAGCTGTGCGAACTCGATCGACCCACCGAGACCGGCGCCGTCGAGTCCGCCGGGGAGCCCGACGTAGTTGAAGTCGAGCCGTTCGAGCGCGAAGCTGGCCGAGTCGAGCCAGATCGTTCCCTTGATCCGGACGGCTCCGCCGGCGGAGCCGACGGGCCGGAAGTCGATCCCGACGCGCCCCGGCCGTTCGGGATCGGAGGACGCCAGCCGCAGGCAGTGCTGCGCCGCGAACTGGTCCGAGAGCAGGACGTTCGCGTCCGGCGCGAAGTAGGTCGTTCCGTCGCGCTCCTCGATGGCGTAGCCGAGTGCGGCGAGTTGGGCGGGTGGGGCACTGCGGAAGGGGCGCGCCGCGAAGCCGGCCGCGATGGAGCGGACCGGTCGAACCCGCGGGCGCCCGTCCGGCTCCATCACGGACTGTTCGAGCAGGATCCGAGCGGTGGGACGGCCCTCGGGCGGGGTGAGCTGGGACGCGACGAGGGCCTTGCGGGCCTCTTCGAACAGCGTCGCGACGGCCTCGCCGGCGCTGCGGAGTCCGGCGCGGGTGGTCCCGGCGTCGGCGGCCGCGAGCCGCTCGCAGCGTGAGGCGGCACGGGTGGTGACGGCCGCGAGGACCACGGGGCGGTCCCCGAGCACGAAGTCGGTCCGGCGCCGCTCGCCCGGGGCAAGGGTGTGCCGACCGAGGTCGGTCGGGCGGTAGCCGATGCGGAGCGCTCGGAGTCTGAAGTCTCCGGCGTCCAGGCGGAGCACGAAGCTGCCGTCCGCGCCGGAGATCGCGCGCGCGATGAGCCGCGCATCGGCCGGGCGGGTCGCCTCGAGGACGACCCCCGGGGCCGGGGTGAGACCGTCCGGAAACCGGATGGTCCCGGTCAGTTCCTGCGACCGGGCGGGCGGCGCGAGCCAGAGGGTCCCGATCAGGCCGTATGCGGCGGCCGGGATGTAACTGCTGCGGCGGACGCCGGATGGGGCGGCAGGCACTCGCATGACGGTGCTCCTCGGTGGTCGCTCAGGGAGGCCTTTACAGACCCCCGGAATGCCCCTAACTTACCGTGCTACAACAGAATCGGCATTTCAAACGCACTGCGTTCGCAGGCAAGGATTTCAGGGATGGCGTTCGTCAAGACGGCAGCGATCGAGAAGCAGCGCAAGCACGCGACCGACACGGGTTCGTCGCAGGTCCAGGTCGCGGTGCTCACGGAGCGTATCAACTACCTCACGGAGCACTTCCGCGCGCACAAGAAGGACCACCACGGCCGCCGTGGTCTCCTCAAGATGGTCGGCCAGCGTCGCCGCCACCTCGATTACCTGAAGCGGACGGAGATCGACACGTACCGCAAGCTCGTCGCCGAACTCGGCCTGCGCTACTAAGCGCCCCACACATTCACGAGCGCGCGACCGCACTGACGCGGATCGCGCGCTTCGTGCACAGAGACTGAGACCACCCACAAATGATGCATCGCATTGAGCGGACCTTCGCTGGCCGCACCCTCTCCATCGAGACCGGGCGCATGGCCAAGCAGGCCGCCGGCTCGGCGCTCCTCACCTATGGGGAGACCGTCCTCCTCGCGGCCGTCACGGTCAGCGACAAGAAGAGCCCCCTCCCGTTCTTCCCGCTGACGGTCGAGTACAAGGAGAAGATGTACGCCTCGGGCAAGATCCCGGGCGGCTTCATCAAGCGCGAGGGGCGTCCGCGCGATGAGGAGATCCTCTCCTGCCGCATCATCGATCGCTCCATCCGGCCGCTCTTCCCGGAAGGCTTCCAGAACGAGGTCCAGGTCGTCATCTACGTCCTCTCGGCGGACCAGGAGAACGACCATGATGTGCTCGGCCTCATCGCCACGTCGTTCGCGCTGAGCGCGAGCAGGATCCCGTGGGCGGGCCCGATCGCCGGTGTCCGCGTGGGCCGCGTGGAAGGGAAGTGGCTGCTCAACCCGACGTTCCAGGCGCTCGAGTTCTCGGACATGGACATGGTCGTCGCCGGCTCGGCCGACTCGATCATGATGGTCGAGGGCGGCGCGCTCGAGGTGTCGGAGGCGGACATCGTCGAAGGGCTCAAGATCGCCCAGAAGGGCATCGGCGAGATCGTCTCCATGCAGGAGGAACTGCTCAAGAAGCTCGGCAAGATCGAGAAGATGGCGTGGGCCGGCACCGAGATCCCCGATGACGTGCGGAAGACGGTCACCAAGGCCGCCGAGAAGCGCATCGAGGCCGCGATCAACCAGAAGGACAAGGCGACCCGCATCCAGGCCGTCGAGAAGGTGAAGGAAGAGGTGAAGGCCGAGATGGCGACGGTGCTCGACCCGGCGCACCACGGCCTCGTCGGCATGATCGTCGGCGACATCGAATACAACGCGCTCCGCGCGCAGGTGCTCGACACCGGCCTCCGCGTCGACGGCCGCAAGCCGAACGTGGTCCGCGACATCTCGATCGACGCGTCGGTCCTCCCGCGCACCCATGGCTCGGCGCTCTTCACGCGCGGCCAGACGCAGGCGCTCGTCGTTGCGACCCTCGGCACCGCCAATGACGTCCAGCGCATGGACAACATCGACGACGCGAAGGAGACGACCAAGTCGTTCATGCTCCACTACAACTTCCCGCCGTTCTCCACCGGCGAGGCCAAGCCGATGCGCGGCACGGGCCGTCGCGAGATCGGCCACGGCGCCCTCGCCGAGCGCGCGATCCAGGCGGTGCTCCCGGCGTTCGAGGAGTTCCCGTACACCATCCGCATCGTCTCGGAGATCCTCGAGTCGAACGGGTCGTCGTCGATGGCCTCGATCTGCGGCGGTTCGCTCGCCTGCTTCGATGCCGGCATCCCGCTCAAGGCGCCGGTCGCCGGTGTGGCGATGGGGCTCATCAAGGAAGGCAAGAAGTACGCGATCCTCACCGACATCCTCGGCACCGAGGATCACCTCGGCGACATGGACTTCAAGGTCGCGGGCACCGAGGCCGGCATCACGTCGATCCAGATGGACATCAAGATCCAGGGGCTCGACCTCAAGATCATGGTCGAGGCGCTGGCCCAGGCGCGCGAAGGCCGCCTGCACATCCTCGGCGAGATGAACAAGGCGCTGCCCGCCGCTCGCCCCGAGCTGTCGAAGTATGCTCCCCGCATCGTGACGATGATGATCAACCCCGAGAAGATCGGCGATCTCATCGGCCCGAAGGGCAAGACGATCCGCGGCATCCAGGACGAGACCGGCGCCGAGCTCTCGGTGGACGACTCGGGCCTCGTCACCATCGCCGCCGTCGGCGGCGAGGCGATGGAGCGTGCGCGTCAGATGGTGCAGGCGATCACCGCCGAGCCGGTGGTGGGCGAGACCTACCAGGGCACCGTGAAGTCGGTGACGGCCTTCGGCGCCTTCATCGAGATCATGCCGGGCACCGAGGCGCTCCTCCACGTGTCGGAGATGCGCCACACGCGCGTCGAGAAGCCGGAGGACGTGGTGAAGAAGGGCGAGCAGGTGACGGTGAAGCTCATCGACCGCGACGAGCGCGGCCGGCTCCGCCTCTCGATGAAGGCGCTGCTCCCGAAGCCGGAGGGCATGCCCGACGCGCCGGCCGGCGGCGAGGGCGGCGGCTCGGGCGACGAGCGTCCGCGCGAGGACCGTCCGCGGAGCGATCGGCCGCGCGGCGGCGATCGTGATCGCCGTGGCGGTCGCGGGGGCCGGTAGCACGAGTGCCTGATGCGTCCGTGGTGACCGCCGCCTCCAACGAGCGCGGCGTGCAGCGGACCGTCCTCCCGAATGGACTGACCGTACTCTCGGAATTCATGCCGGGGGTGCGGTCGGTGTCTTTGGGGGCATGGGTCCGCGCGGCCTCGCTGCACGAGGCGCGCGAGCAGATGGGCGTCTCCCACCTCCTCGAGCACATGGTGTTCAAGGGCTCGGAGCGGCGTTCGGCCAAGGAGCTCGCGCTCGCCCTCGAGTCGCTCGGCGGCTCGCTCGACGCGTACACGGGCCGCGAGCAGACGTCGTTCCAGGCGCGCGTGCTCGACGAGCACCTGCCGCAGGCGGCCGATGTGCTCTTCGACCTCATGTTCCGTCCGGCGCTGCGCCAGTCCGACCTCGACCTCGAGCGCGGCGTCGTGCTGGAGGAGATCGCGATGGTCGAGGACACGCCCGACGACGTGGTGTTCGAGCTGCACAACGCGGCGCTGTGGGGCGACCATCCGTTCGGCTACTCGATCCTCGGCACGCCCGAGACGGTGGAGTCGCTGGAGCTCGCCGACCTGCGCGCACTGCATGACCGATCCTACCGCGCCGGGAACGTCGTGGTGGCGGCCTCGGGCAACGTGCGGCACGAGCAACTGCTGGCGGTGCTCGCGGCGGCCGGCTGGGACGCACTGCCCGCCGGCACGGGCGCGACCCCGCGGCTGAGCGCTGCGCGGCCGGCGCCGCCGAGCGACCAGTCGGTCGAACGTGACACGCAGCAGATGCATCTCGTGTTCGGCAACGCGATCGTGCCGCATAGCGATCCGCGCCGGCACGCGTTGATGCTGGTGAACTCGCTGTTCGGCGGCGGGATGAGCTCGCGGCTCTTCCAGCGCGTGCGCGAGGAACTCGGGCTGGCGTACTCGGTGCACTCGTTCCAGAGCTTCCACGTGACGGCCGGCGCGCAGGGGATCTACGTGGGCTGCGCGCCGGAGCGGGCCGAGGAGGCCGCCGCGGCGGTGCGCGCGGAGATGCTGCGCCTGACCACCGAGGGGATCCCCGCCGACGAGCTCGCGATGGGGAAGCAGCAGCTGAAGGGACAGATGACGCTCTCGATGGAGAGCGTCTCGGCGCGGATGTACCGCGCCGCGGCGGTGGAGCTCTACAACGAGCCCTATCGCCCGCTGGACGAGGTCCTGGCGCGCGTCGATGCTGTCACGGCTGGCGAGGTGGCAGCGGTGTGTCGAGATTTCTATGCGGTCGACTCGCAGACCGTGGTACGGTTGGGGCCGGTGTGAGTCGACCGCCCTGTGTCATTGCCGCATCCATTCACTCCAAACACCGCTACTCATGAAGATCGGTATCCCGAAGGAGATCAAGACGAACGAGAACCGCGTCTCGCTCGTCCCGGCCGGCGCTGAGGCGCTCGTGGCCGCTGGTCACACCGTGTACGTCGAACAGAGCGCGGGCGAGGGCTCCGGCTTCTCGGACGACCAGTATACGACGGTCGGGGCGAAGATCCTCCCGACGGCCGACGCCGTCTGGAAGGAAGCCGAGATGATCATCAAGGTGAAGGAGCCCATCGCGGTCGAGTGGCCGCGGATGAAGAAGGGGCAGACGATCTTCACCTACTTCCATTTCGCCGCCGACGAGAAGCTCACCAAGGCGCACATGGACTCGGGTGCGACGTGCATCGCGTACGAGACGGTGGAGCTCTCCAACCGTGACCTGCCGCTGCTCATCCCGATGTCCGAGGTCGCGGGCCGGATGGCGGTCCAGGAGGGCGCGAAGTACCTCGAGAAGCTCTACGGTGGCCGCGGCGTGCTGCTCGGCGGCGTGCCGGGCGTCCCGCCGGCCAAGGTCGTGATCCTCGGCGGTGGCATCGTCGGCGTGAACGCGGCGAAGATGGCGGCCGGCCTGGGCGCGAAGGTGACGATCCTCGACACGTCGCTCCCGCGGCTCCGCTACCTCAGCGACGTGATGCCGGCGAACGTCCAGCTCATCTACTCGAACCGCGCGAACATCCTCGAACAGATCGCGACGGCCGACCTCGTGGTGGGCGGGGTGCTGCTCCCGGGCGCCAAGGCCCCGAAGCTCATCCGCCGCGAGGACCTGAAGCTCATGCGTCCGGGCTCGGTGATCGTGGACGTGGCGATCGACCAGGGCGGCTGCGTGGAGACCATCAAGGCGACCACCCACGAGAACCCGGTCTACACGGTGGACGGCATCATCCACTACGGCGTGGCGAACATGCCGGGTGGCGTGCCGCGCACGTCGACGCTGGCGCTCACCAACGCGACCTTCCCGTACGCCTTCAAGCTGGCGAACAAGGGATGGAAGCAGGCGCTCCGCGAGGACGCGGCGCTGGTGAAGGGGCTGAACGTGGTGGACGGCAAGGTCACCTATCAGGGGGTGGCCGAGGCCTTCGGGATGGAGTACCATGCGCCGGAGCAGTTCCTGAAGTAGCTGGCGGATGGCGGATGGCGGATGGCCGAGGGGGCGCCCGGACCGAGTCCGGGCGCCCCCTTCTTCCATCCTCAGGGGCCGGGCTCCATCTGCTTTCGCCCCAATCGCTTGTCGCCCCTTCGCCCGCCGGGTAACTTCCCTCGTCCCCCCGTTGCGCTGAGGCGCACTCAGCCGTCTTTCAGGTCCCGACGAGCGAGAACCCGAGAAACATGCGCTGGCCGTTCTTCAAGAAAGGTGGCTTCCTCCCCGCGAACGCCATCGCGGTGGATCTCGGAACGGCGAACACGCTCGTCTACGTGAAGGGCGAGGGCATCGTGCTCAACGAGCCCTCCGTCGTCGCGATCGATCGTGACACGAAGGCGATCAAGGGCGTGGGCCTCGAGGCGAAGCGCATGCTCGGTCGCACGCCGGACGGCGTGATCGCGGTGCGGCCCATGAAGGACGGCGTCATCGCCGACTTCGACGTCACGGAGAAGATGCTGCGCTACTTCCTGAACCTCGTGATCAGGAAGGGATTCTTCCCCA
>CAYXGS010000054.1:0-17988 GCA_964464585.1 uncultured Gemmatimonas sp.
GGCTCGCGCACATCCCGGGCCTCAAGGTCGTCACCCCCGGCACGCCGTACGACGCGAAGGGCCTCCTCAAGGCGGCCATCCGCGACGACAATCCGGTGATCGTGCTCGAGGGCGAGATGCTCTACAACACCAAGGGCGAGGTCCCCGAGGACGACTACATCGTCCCGATCGGCAAGGCCGACCTCAAGCGCGAGGGCGAGCACTGCTCCATCATCACGAACGGCAAGATGGTCCTCGTCGCGATGAACGCCGCCGACCAGCTCGCCAAGGAAGGGATCCGCGTCGACGTCGTCGACCTCCGCACGGTGCGTCCGATGGACGTCGAGGCGATCCGCGCGTCGGTGCAGAAGACCAATCGCGCCGTCGTGCTCGAGGAGGGCTGGGAGATCGCCGGCATCGGCGCGCAGGTGGTCGACTACGTCCAGCGCGACTGCTTCGACGATCTCGACGCCCCGGTCATCCGCGTGCACCAGGCCGACGTCCCGATGCCGTACGCCAAGGCGATCGAGAAGGCGGCCAAGCCCGACGTCGCCAAGACGATCGCGGCGGTCAAGAAGGTCATGTACCTCAACTAGGCGACTGACCAATGGCAACGAAGGTGTTCATGGAGGCGCTCAGCCCGACGATGGAAGAGGGCCGCCTCGTGAAGTGGGTGAAGGCCGAAGGGGCCGCGACCAAGGCGGGCGACATCCTCGCCGAGGTCGAGACCGACAAGGCCGTGATGGAACTCGTCGCGCGCGGCGATGGCGTGCTTCGCAAGCAGCTCGTGCCCGAGGGCACGACCGCTGCCGTCGGCACGCTCGTCGGCGTCATCGCGGCGGCCGATGAGGACATCGCCGCGCTCGTCGCGGGTGGTGGTGCGGCCGCTCCGGCGCCTGCGCCGGCGGCGCCGACTGCTGCGCCAGCGGCCGCGCCGAGCCCCGCAGTGCCGACGCGCGCGCCAGCGGCGCCGATCGCAGCGCCCGTGGCGGCCGCCGCCGCGCCGGTGGGTCGCGTCATCGCGTCGCCGCTCGCGCGCCGGCTCGCCGGCGACCAGGGCGTGAACCTCGGTGCGCTCCAGGGCTCCGGCCCCGGCGGCCGCATCGTGAAGCGCGACATCGAGCAGGCGCTCGCGTCGGGCGGCGCTCCCGCCGCGGCAGCCACCGCGCCTGCGGCGCGCGCGTTCGTCGCGGCGCCGGGCCAGCAGTACCGCGACGAGCCGCTCACGCAGATCCGCAAGACCATCGCGCGTCGGCTCGGCGAGTCCATCGGGCCCATCCCGACGTTCTATCTGACGGCCGAGTTCGACCTGGACCGCGCAGCCGAGATGCGCAGCGCCGCCGCCGAACTCGGCGACGCCTACAAGTTCTCGTTCAACGATCTCGTCCTGAAGGCGACCGCGACCGCGCTCACGCAGCATCCCGAGGTGAACGCGCACTGGCTCGGCGACCGCATCCGCTACTTCAACACGGCGCACCTCGGCATGGCCGTCGCGACCGATGACGGGCTCATCGTCCCGGTCATCTTCAACGCCGAGCAGAAGCGGATGTCCGAGATCTCGGCCGAGGCCAAGGCGCTCGCGAAGAAGGCGCGCGAGCGGAAGCTCAAGCCCGAGGAGTTCACCGGCTCGACGTTCTCGGTCTCGAACCTCGGCATGATGCAGATCGACCAGTTCACGGCGATCATCAACCCGCCCGAGGTCGGCATCCTCGCGATCGGCGCGATCGAGGACAAGGTCGTGGTCGGCGCGGACGGCGGGTTCGAGGTGCGCAAGAAGCTCCGCGTGACGATGAGCTGCGACCATCGCGTGATCGACGGCGCGGTCGGAGCCAAGTTCCTGCAGACGCTGCGGCGGCTGATCGAGAACCCCCTCCTGCTGGTGTTCTAGCCGATGCGGCGCGGCGCGGCCGCGGCGGTGGCGTTGCTGGGGCTGCTCGGTGCGGCGCTCAGTTGCGACAAGCCGACCGCGCCCGCGCGTGGCGACCTCTCCCTCGAGGTCCGCGGCCTCCCCGCCACGGTGCCGTTCCGCGTGGTCCTCATCGGGCCGCGCGGCGATTCGATCGCGGTGACGGGCAACGGCCTCCTGCAGGACCTGCCGGCGGGTACCTACCAGGTGCGCCCCTCGGATCCCGACATCTCGCCGGACGACGTCGCCAGTCCGTCGGACACCACGATCCGCGTCACGAAGGACAAGACTGCCTACATCATCCTTCGCTACAGCTATCTCACGGGCGGCGCGAACATCGGCGCCTACGGCCTCCCCGAGGGAGACACGGCCCTACTGCAGGTGCGAGCCCCCGACAACTCCTTGACGTCGCTGCGCATCCCGGGACGGCATCGCGGGCTCCAGCCCGGTGTCTGGCGCGTGCTCCAGGACCCCTACCGCAAGAACGGCGACGTCTACGCCTTCCCGCCGGCGGGCACCTTCACGATCGAGGCCGGTCCTCAGGAAACCAGCTTCGCGCTCACGTACTCGCTCGCCAGCGCAAAGCTGAACGTGCGCTTCGTCAACTACCCGGCCGGCGTGCCGAAGCGTGCGACGGTGATCCACGGGTTCTACCCGGACACCGCCCGGCTCTTCGGCGACACGCTGCTGACCGGCCTCCGGCCGACCTGGGCGTACCTGCGCGGCGGATACGTCGACGCGGGACCGTATCGGTACGCGTCGTTCACCGATGCCGTCGTCGAGTACACGGCCTCCACCACGCCGCGAGACGTCGAGGTGCGCTACGGCTACGCGAGCGGCGCGATGCGCATCACGACGACGGGACTGCCGCCGGGCGTCGTGCCGCAGGTGCAGCTCACCGGCTGGGCCACCAACCGTCGCATCACGCTCGGGACGGACACGGTGCCGTTCCTGATGCCGGGCGGCTATGCGATCGAGCCGATCGCCTTCACGGCGGACGGCGCGTTCTTCGACGCCCTCCCGGTGACCGACATCCGCATCGCGTCCGAGTCGCTGACCACGGTCGCGCTCGACTACCGCGACGGGGCGTCGACTTTCGACGCGCGCATCGAGCGCGTCACCGTCTCGCAGGCGATCCAGACGATGGCCAACTCGGTGCCGCTGCTCGCCGGACGCCCGGCGCTCGTGCGCGTGCTCGCGCTCGCCGACCGCGCGAACACGCTTCGGCCGCGCGTGCGGATCCGCGTCGCCGACGGAGCGACCACGCTCATCGACACGATCGTGACGGGGCGCTTCCCGGATGGCATCCCGACGGCGCGCCCCGACGGCGACTGGGCCTCGGCGACGCTCGCCCTGCCCGGCGAGTTCCTGCGTCCCGGAATGCGCGTCGTCGCCTTCCTCGATCCCGATGACGCCTTCACCGACCTCGACCCGGTGAATGACCACTGGCCGCGCGACACGACCGAGGGCACGCTCGCGATCCGCGACGTCCCGCCCCTCAGCGTGCGCTTCGTGCCGGTCCGCTTCAGCACCTCGCCGTCGGAGGTCTCGATCCCCTCGACGGTCGCGTCGGCGCTTCTCGAGGAGACCTACCGGCTGCATCCGCTCCAGCAGGTCGCGTTCGACGTCGGCGCCGAGTACGTGACCTCGCAGCCGCGGCCCGGTTCGCTCGACGGCGCGGTCTGGACGAACATCATCGGCGAACTCGAGGCCCTGCGCGTCCTCGAGGGCGGTGATCGCCACTACCTCGGCGTCATGCACGTGAACTACTCGTCGGGGATCGCCGGCGTCGGATACATCGGCGGCCGGACGACGCTGATCTGGGACGACCTCGGCTCGGCGAACGCGGTGCTCGCGCACGAGCTGGGACACAACTTCGGGCGCTACCACGCGCCCTGCGGCAATCCGGGCGGCGTCGACTTCAACTTCCCGCGCGGTGACGGCTCGATCGGCGACCTGGGCTGGAATCCGGGGAGCACCACGAGCGTGGCCGCGAGCACCCCCGACCTCATGTCGTATTGCGAGCCCGCGTGGACGAGCGCGTACACCTACACCGGCGTCCTCGCCCGTCGCGACGCCGTCGCGGCGGCGGAACGTCCGGCGGTCGCGGGTGACGTGCTCCTCGTGAGCGGCAGCATCACCAACGGCGTCGTCAGCCTCGATCCGGCCTTCGTCACCGCCGGCGCGGCCGCGCTCCCGGGCACCGGGCCACACCGGCTCGAGCTGCGCGACGCGTCGGGCGCGACGATCCTCGAGGCGGCCTTCTCCTCGGCCGAGGTCGCCGAGGCGACCGCCGGCGTGGAGCACTTCACGCTCGCGATCCCGGTCGAGCGGTTCGCCGGTCGCGTGCCCGCCTCCCTCGCGGTCACCGTCGCGGGGCGCCGCGCCGAACTGCGGGCGGGACCGGCGCTCCTCCAGTCGGGCGCCGGCGCGGTCGCCGCCTCGACACGCACCGACGGCCAGGTCGCGATCGGCTGGACCGGCACGACGGCCGCGCGCGGCCTCATCGTGCGCGACCGCGAGACCGGCCGGATCATCACCATCGCGCGCCGGGCCGACGCGGTCGTGCCGTTCCGCGCCGCCGGCTATGACGTCACCGTCTCCGACGGACTCCAGAGCGTCACGCAGCGCGTTCGTCCCGCGCCGCGCTGACGATTATCCTTCTTCCATCTCCCTCTCCCCCGCATCTCCCATGGCGAACTTTGACGTGATCTATGTTGGCGGCGGCCCGGCCGGCTACGTCGGCGCCCTCCGCTCCGCCCAGCTCGGCCAGTCCGTCGCCGTCGTCGAGCGCGAAGGCCTCGGCGGCACCTGCGTCCTCTGGGGCTGCATCCCCGCCAAGGCGCTCCTCGAGGCCGCCTCGATCGCGCAGAAGGTCGCGAAGGGCAAGGAGTTCGGCGTCACCGCGGAGAAGGTCACGCTCGACTACGGCGTCGCCATGAAGCGCTCGCGCGCCGTCTCGGCGCAGAACTCCAAGGGCGTCGAGTTCCTCTTCAAGAAGAACAAGATCACCTGGCTCAAGGGCACCGGCGTCCTCGGCGCGGGCAAGACCGTCAAGGTCACCGGTGCCGACGGCAAGGTCGAGACCCACACGGCGACCAAGGGCGTCGTGATCGCGACCGGCTCGCGCGTGAAGGGGCTGCCGCAGATTGGCCTCGAGCTCGACAAGTCCCTCGTCCTCTCGTCGGATGAGGCGCTCACGCTCGACAAGGCGCCGGCGACCATCGCTGTCATCGGCGCCGGCGCGGTCGGCTGCGAGTTCGCCGACGTCTTCAACGCCTTCGGCTCGAAGGTCACCGTCCTCGAAGTCATGCCGCGCATCCTGCCGGTCGAGGACGAGGACTGCTCGACCGAGCTCGCGAAGGCGTTCAAGAAGCGCGGCATCGAGGTGATCACCGGCGCCAAGCTCGGGACCGTGAAGAAGGGAAAGAACAACGTGACGATCCCGGTCGAGGCGAACGGCGAGAAGAAGGAGATGACCTTCGACCTGGTCCTCGTCGCCGCCGGCCGCGCACCGAACATCGAGAACGTCGGGCTCAAGGAGGCCGGCGTGCAGACCACCGAGCGCGGCTTCATCCGCATCAACGAGAGGTTCGAGACCACCGCGAAGGGCATCTACGCGATCGGCGACGTCGCCGGGCCGCCGATGCTCGCGCACAAGGGCTCGCGCGAAGGTCACGTCGTCGCCGACATCCTCGCCGGCCACGCGCATCACCCGGTCAACTACGGCAACATCCCCAACGCGACCTACTGCCATCCCGAGGTCGCGAGCATCGGCCTCACCGAGGCGCAGTGCAAGGAGAAGGGCCTCAAGTACAAGGTCGGCAAGTTCCCCTTCTCGGCCAACGGCCGCGCCCGCACGAGCGGCGAGACCGAGGGCTTCGTGAAGGTGATCCGCGACGAGAAGTACGGCGAGATCCTCGGCGCGCACATCTGCGGCGCGCACGCGACCGAGCTCATCCACGAGTTCGCGGTGGCCCGCGAGAACGAGTACACGGTCGAGGAGATCGACCTCGCGATCCACGCGCACCCGACCCTCAGCGAGGCGATCGCCGAGGCGGTGCTCGACTCGATGGGGAAGATGCTGCACGCGTGAGCCCCGCTCGCGCGCGCAGCGGGAACCCATGAAGGACCTCCTCGTCCTCGACCTCGGCCTCCGCAGTTATGCGGAGGCCTTGTCGTTCCAGCGCGCCCTCGCGGCGGCGCGGATCGCCAAGCGCGTCGCGCACGACGTGCTCGTGCTGGTCGAGCATCCGCCGGTGATCACGACCGGACGATCCACCAAGGCGGGGAACCTCCTCGCCTCGAGCGCGCTGCTGGCCGCGCGCGGCGTGGAGCTCTTCGATGTCGAACGCGGCGGTGACGTCACGTTCCACGGACCGGGGCAACTCGTCGGGTACCCGATCGTGGACCTCACGGAACACAAGCAGGACCTCCACTGGTATCTCCGGCAGGTGGAGGAGGCGCTCATCCGGGGCGTGCGCGGGTTCGGCATCGATGCGGAGCGGAATCCGGGCAAGACCGGCATCTGGACCAACGGCCGCAAGCTGGCCTCGATCGGCGTGCATGCGCGGCAGTGGGTCACGTGGCACGGGTTCGCGCTCAACGTCACGACCGACCTGAGCTACTTCGACCTGATGGTGCCGTGCGGGCTGCCGGGGGTCGACATGACCTCGGTCAGTCGGGAACTGCTCGAGCGCGCGAGCGGCACCTGCCTGGCGCCGCCCCCCGATCTGGGCGATGCCGTCCGGTCGGCGGTCGTGCGATCTTTCGCGGAGGTGTTCGAGCGCGCGCCGAGGGCGGCGACGCTCGAGGTGATCCAACCGCTACTCGAGGAACGGACGTGACGGTGAGTTGCACGGGGCGCACGCGACGCCAGTTGATCCTGACCGCCGCGATCGTCGCGACGGCGTGCGGAGGCGCGCGGGCCGCCACCCCGGCGCCGGCCCCGGCGCCGGCCGCTGATTCGCTGGGCCTCATCCAGATGCCCGCGCCCATCGAGTCGCTCCGGCTCGAGATGCCCGCCGTGCCGATGCAACCGCGCGCCGACTTCCCACGCGCCTGGAACGACCTCGACACCGCGACCACACGCATCCCGCTCCTCATCGCGACCACCCGCGCCCCGGTCAACGCGGACTGGGCGGGCGCGCGCTTCGGCACCACCGACGCCAACACGCTCAGCTGGGGTCTCGCGCAGGTGAGCGTCCCGTCGTACCGCGTGCGCGCCGAGGGCACCATCCCGCGCTCGAGCGCCGTCGACAACCCCGACGCGACGCGCGCGATGTTCATCAACTCGCTCCTGCCGGCGGATTCGTCCCGCTTCCTGCAGCGCGTGCGCGACGACCTCGCGCGCACTCGCTCGCGCGACATCCTCGTGTTCGTGCACGGCTACAACTCGTCGTTCGAGGACGCCGCCGTCCGCATGGCACAGCTCGTCGCCGACATGGGCTTCGACGGCACCGCGGTGCTCTTCAGTTGGCCTTCGCAGGGCGCGCTCTCCGGCTACGTGCGCGACCAGCAGACCGCACGCAACGCGGGCTGGCATCTCCTGCGCCTGCTCCGCGATCAGCTCCCGCGCGCGAATCCCGACCGGATCCACGTCATCGCGCACTCGATGGGCTCCGAGGTGCTCAGCAAGGCGATGTCCCTCATCGACCCGCGCGATTCGCTGCCCCGGCTCGGACAGGTCGTGTTCGCCGCGCCCGATGTCGATGCACGGATCTTCTCGCGCGAGATCCTTCCCATCCTGCGCCAGCGTGCCGCTGGCGTCACGCTCTACGCGTCGAGCGAGGACGAGGCGCTCCGCGCCTCCCGTGTGCTCAACGGCGTCTGGCGCCTCGGGCTCGGCGGCGACTCGCTCACCGTCCTCGACGGGATGACCACCGTCGACGCCACGCGCGTGCGCGGCGACATGCTCGGCCACACGCTCTTCGGGAACTCGGCGCTGCTCAGCGACCTGCATGCCGTGCTCACCGACGGTCGGACACCCAGCGAACGCCGCCTGCTGCAGGTGCGGCGCGCCGACGGCTCGGTGTTCTGGCGGTTCCGCTAGGCGCGCCGACCGCGCGCGATCAGAAGTCGACGAGGATCACACCGCCGACGGGCCCGCCACCGCCGGTCGCGTCGAACGTGACGATGGTGCGCATCGCCCGCTCGGGGAACGTGTACGTGAGGTCGTACACGACCGTCTTGGTCCCCGCCGTCGTGAGACGCACACGGTAGCGGCCCGTGGGGAACGAGAAGTACTCGGAGTTCCCGCGGAAGACCATGTCCTCGTGCACCGGCGTCGCCGTCGCGAGGGAGGCGTTCACGTCGGTCACGTACATGTCGACGGTGCCCGCAGTGGGCGATGCTTGGAGCACGCGGATCGCGACCTCGCCCGGGATGGGCACCGGCGCGGTGTCGGGCGCCACGACCGCCTCCACCCCGCCCACCATCCCCGTCGCGAGGACGGTGTACGCGCGGGGGAACTCCAACGGGAACGAGTAGTCGAGCAGGGTCGACGCGGGCGAGGTCGACATCAGTCGGATCCGTCGATCCCCAGCCTCGATCTTGAGGAAGGCCGTGACTGTCCGGAACGCGAGCCCCGGCACCGTGAGCGTGGAATCGACGACAAGGTTCACCGTCGGCGCGTTCGGCACGGCCTGCACCACACGGATGTGCGATGACGGCCCCTCGCCCGGCGTCGGGTCGGTCATGCACGCGCCGGCACCAGCCAGCGAGAGGGCAGCGGCGACGCGCGCGACGCGGGACAGGCGCCCGCTGCGCGAGCCGAGGGTCCGGACGAGTGCTGAGGTCATGGGGGGAATTACACCAGTCGCGGACGGTGTTTCCAGTCGGGCGGGACGCCGCGGTCGCCCACGGGGACGGACCGATGCCGGCGCCACGCCAGCGTGGTCCCTTACGGCCGCGGGCGCGGCGCCGCGAAGAACGACTTGTTGATGATCCGCCACTCGTCCCCGACCTTGAGCAGCGTCATGTAGTCGATGAAGTGCGTGGCCGGGTAGTCGAGCTCGACGACGGCGATGGCCGCGTTCCCGGTGATGTGCACGCTCACGATGCGCCGGCGACGCTGTGCCTCGTCGGCGGCGGGACGCCCCGACGCGCCCCCGATGTACTCGTCCGCCGTGCGCGACGCGAGCTGGCCGTCGCGCACGAACCAGAGCTTCGCCTCCTTCCAGAACGCACGGCGGAAGGCGGTCGAGTCGCCCGTCGCGTGTCCGCGCAGGTATGCCTCCAACGGCACGCGCACCGCGGCCTCTTCGGCGGCGCTTGCGGTCCCGGTCGCCGACTGCGCGCGCGCAGGACGCGGTATCCCCAACGACAGCACCAGCGACGCGACGACGAACACTCCCGCGAACGGACGAGACATGGCTGCTCCGACGGGTTCAGGTGATGGCCGATGACGGAGCCTACGCCACGTGCACGGCGAAGTGGAGCGTGCGAACGTCCGCGATGCGTGAACTCGCACCAAAGCGCGGCATGCGGATGCGCCCAGGCGGAGGCTTCGGGATATATTCAGGTCGTGTCCGATGCCCCACGCGCCTACCCTGCCCGCGTCCGCGAGGTCGCCCCGCGTCGCGAGGTCGATTTCGCCGCCGAGCTGAACGACGCGCAGCGCCGGGCCGCGACGCACGCCGATGGCCCACTCCTCATCGTCGCCGGCGCGGGCACGGGGAAGACGCGGACGCTGGTCTATCGCGTGGCGCACCTCATCGGACACGGCGTGCGGCCGGAGCGGATCCTCCTGCTGACCTTCACGCGCCGCGCCGCGCAGGAGATGCTCGCCCGCGCCGAGAAGCTCGTGGGGAGCGAGAGCCGCGCGGTGCACGGCGGCACATTCCACGGCACGGCGCATCGCCTGCTCCGTCGCTTCGGTGCCGAGGCAGGGCTTCCCGGCGACTTCACGATCCTCGACCAGGGCGACGCCGAGGACCTGATGCAGCTCTCCCGCGCCGCGTGCGGCCTCGCCGACAAGACCAAGCGCTTCCCCAAGAAGGAGACGCTGCACCACGTCTATTCGCGGCACGTGAACACCGAGATCCCGGTGGGCGCCATCCTGCGCGAGGAGTACCCGCGGTTCATCGAGTTCGAGGACGACTTCGCGCGCGTCTTCGCCGACTACACCGCGCGCAAGCAGGCCCGGAACCTCGTCGACTACGACGACCTGCTCCTCTACTGGGCGATGCTCCTCGAGACCGACGCCGCGCGCGCGATCGGCGACCGCATCGGCGCGCTCTACGACCACATCCTCGTCGACGAGTTCCAGGACACCAACGTCCTGCAGGCCCGCATCCTCAAGGGGATGTGCCGCGTCCATCGCAACCTCACGGTCGTCGGGGACGACGCGCAGAGCATCTACGCCTTCCGCGGCGCGACCATCCGCAACATCCTCGACTTCCCGCGCGATTTCCATGGCGCCGCGGTCGTGACGCTCGAGCAGAACTACCGCTCCACCCAGCCCATCCTCGACGCGAGCAACATGCTCATCTCGCGCGCCGAGGAGCGGTTCACCAAGGAGCTGTACACGAGCCGCACCGGCGGCGAGAAGCCGTGGCTCGTCACCGCGCAGGATGAATCGCAGCAGACGCGGTTCGTGGTGGACCGCATCCTCGAGCTGCACGAGGCGGGCACGCCGCTGCGCGAGATGGCGGTGCTCTTCCGGGCCGGCTACATGAGCGCCGACCTCGAGATCGAGCTCACGGCGCGCAACATCCCGTTCGAGAAGTGGGGCGGGCTCAAGTTCCTCGAGGCGGCGCACGTGAAGGACGTGCTCGCGTTCCTGCGCGTGCTCGAGAATCCGCGTGACGAGGTGAGCTGGTACCGCTTGCTCCAGCTCATGCCCGGCATCGGCGAGACGACGGCACGGCGGGCCGTCGAGGCCCTCGCGGAGCGGGGCTGGGATCCAGAGGCGTTCGCCGACTTCTCGCCGCCACCGCGCGCGGTGGAGGCGCATCGCAACCTCGTCGACCTGTTGCGCGCGCTCCGGCGCGCCGACCTCGAGAGCGACGGTGGGGTCGCGAAGGACATCGTCCGCATCCGCACGATGTACGACGACATCCTGCGCGCGCGCTACGATCGCGAGGAGCCGCGTCTCGCCGACCTCGACCGCCTCCAGGCCATCGCCGACGGCTACGGTTCTCGCGCCGACTTCCTCGCCGCGATCTCGCTCGATCCGCCATCGTCCACCACCGACCTCGGCTTCGGCAGCGAGTCCGAGGACGACGTGCTCATCCTGTCCACCGCGCACAGCGCGAAGGGCAAGGAGTGGGACGCGGTGTTCGTCATCTGGGCAGTGGACGGGTGGTTCCCCATGTCGCGCTCGCTCGGGGACGATGACCAGATCGAGGAGGAGCGCCGGCTGATGTACGTCGCGCTCACCCGCGCGCGCGACCACCTCGCGGTGACGCACCCGTTCAACGTCTACCAGACACGCCGCGGGGCGGACTACTCGCTCGCGCAGCTGAGCCGCTTCATCGACCGCGGCGTGGTGCGGACGTTCCAGCAGGTGGTGCTCGAGACGGCCGCCTCGGCGGCCGAGCCCGAGCCGCCTGCGGCGCAGCCACCGGTGGTCGACCTGCGCGGCCTGATGAAGTCCCGGTTCTCGGGCTGACGCGCGCTGGGGTGCGCGCTGGGGTGCACGCTGGCGGTGGATCGTGCACCGGGGTATGCTGTCGCGCGTCGCAGCCGGATCCGCGGCCCTACCGGAGAGAGACGTGTACCGAGCATCCCGTGCCTCGATGGTCCTGCTTCTGCTCGCGGCGACGTCCGCCTGCCGGCACCGTGCGGACGTGACGACGGGCACGCAGACGAACGTGGGCGCGGGTCGTGAGACAGCCACCACGGCCAAGCCCTCGCCGCAGCCGGACCGCGCCGCCGTCACGAAACAGCCGCAGGGTGCGAAACTCGCCGACCCGGACGCTCCGCGACGTTGGCGCCTCCGCGCGCAGCTCGACTCCGGCGAGGTGCGCACCGAGGTCACCGAGGCCGCCGCGACGGTGGAAGCGGTCACGCCGACCGGCACGTTCCTCCTCGCCTATGCGCGATCCACGCAGATCGAGGAGTGGGCGCGTGCGATCGACGCGCTCCGTCGCGCGCCGATGGCGGACGGGACGACCGAGTCGGTCCCGCTTCGCCACGGCTCCGACGCGCGCGTGACGTGGCAGTTCACCCGCCACGCCCGGCGCGACGGCGCGCCGTACACGATCACCGGCACCAACACCGCATGGGGGTTCGCGATGGACCTCACCGAGCCGCAGCTCGGTGCGGTGGTCGCTGCGCTCTTGGGCGATACCACCGGGACCGCGACCGCCTACGCTCCTCCGGAGGCCGGACGGGGACAGAGCGGCAAGCCGATGGTCGACGGTGTCTGGCTCTGGAACCAGGTGGACACGTGGGTGACGCAGATCGAAGGCCCGGCGGGACTGCAGTATCCGCCGAGCATCGCGAGTGCGCCGCATGGGGGTGAGGTGGAGTTGCGGTTCGCCGTCGATGCCGCCGGCCGCGTGATCCCGAGCTCGATCTTCCTCATCCCTGACCCGAACCCCGACCTCGCGCGGGCCTCGCGCGACGCGCTGCTTCGCGCCCGCTACGTCCCTGCGCGGCGCCAGGGCATCCCGGTGCCGGCGCTCACCGTCGCGAGGTTCCGCTACCGTCCGCACTGAGCGGCGCCGCGCCACCAGCGGACACCAGCGGATCACACCGCCGCGTCGTGCACCCCCGCCACCGCACGGCCCGACGGATCCGCCGCCGCGCTGAACGACGCGTCCCACGCGATCGCCGCCGGTGACGAGCACGCGATCGACTTCCCGCCCGGCACCGTCTGCGCGCACGCCTCGCCCGGGAAGTGTTGCTCGAACATCGTCCGGTACCAGTACGCCTCCTTCGTCTGCGGCGGGTTCACCGGGAACCGGTACGCCGCGGCCGCGAGGTCCGCGTCGCTCACCTTCGCCTCGGCCGCCAGCTTGAGCGAGTCGATCCACCCGTAGCCCACGCCATCCGAGAACTGTTCCTTCTGCCGCCAGAGGATCGACTCTGGCAGGGTCCCTTCGAACGCGGTGCGCAGGAGGTGCTTCTCGACCTTCCGACCGCCCGCCGTGCGCGGCTTCACCATCTTGTGCGCCGCGTCCATCCCCATCGCCGTCTCGACGAACTCCACGTCGAGGAACGGCACGCGCGCCTCCACGCCCCACGCCGCCATCGACTTGTTGGCGCGCAGGCAGTCATAGAGATGCAGCGCGCCCAGCTTGCGCACCGTCTCGGCGTGGAACTCCTCGGCGTTCGGCGCCTTGTGGAAGTACAGATAGCCGCCGAAGAGTTCGTCCGACCCCTCGCCCGAGAGCACCATCTTGATCCCCATGGAACGGATCCGGCGCGCGAGGAGGAACATCGGCGTCGACGCGCGGATCGTGGTCACGTCGTAGGTCTCGATGTGGCGGATGACCTCCGAGAGCGCATCCATCCCCTCCTCGACGGTGAAGTGGAACTCGTGATGCGCCGTCCCGATCGCCTCGGCCGCGATGCGCGCCGCCGCGAGGTCGGGCGAGCCCTCGAGGCCCACGGCGAACGAGTGCAGCCGCGGCCACCATGCCTGGCTCTTCCCGTCCTCCTCCACGCGGCGCGCCGCGAACTGCTGCGCGCACCACGCGATGATCGACGAGTCGAGCCCGCCCGAGAGCAGCACGCCGTACGGCACGTCGCTCATGAGCTGGCGGCGGACCGACTCCATCAGTGCCTCGCGGAGTGCGGCGGCATCGGCGGGGACGCCGCGCACCGCGTCGTACGCGCGCCACCGCGGTGCGTAGTACGGGCGGATCGTGCCGTCGGCGCTGTCGAGCAGGTGCCCGGGCGGGAACGGTTCGATGGTGGGGCACGTGCCGACGAGCGCCTTCATCTCGCTCGCGACCCAGAGCCGCCCCTGCGCATCTCGCCCGTGGTAGAGCGGGATCACCCCCATCGGGTCGCGCGCGATGAGGTAGCGCTGCTGCGCCGCATCCCAGAGCGCGAACGCGAAGATGCCGTTGAGGCGCCGCACCGCTGCGGCGACGGCATCCGTCCCCTGCGCGTCGGCCGCGGTCGCCGCGCGCCAGAGCGCGTTGATCACCTCGCAGTCCGAGTCGCCGGTGAACGCGTAGGGCGCGGACAGCGACGCCTCGAGCTCACGGTGGTTGTAGATCTCGCCGTTCACGCAGAGCGCGAGCGCGCCGTCCCCGCTGCGGATGGGCTGCGCCCCGCCGTGGATGCCGACGATCGCCAGGCGTTCGTGCGCGAGCACGGCGCCGCCGTCGCAGTGGACGCCGCTCCAGTCCGGGCCGCGATGCCGCTGCCGCGTGGAGGCCGCCACCGCGCGCCGCCGCAGCGTCGCGGCGTCGTCATCCGGCCTCAGGTCGAACACACCCACGATCCCGCACATCGTCCCGTCCGTCGTTCGAGGGAAGAACAAGAAGGGCCCGCATCGGTCGATGCGGGCCCGGCATTCAGTCGCGACGCGTGCTGCTAGATGCGCGAACCGACGCCGACCCGCCGGAGCGGATTGACGTTGCGATTGTCGTTGCGCACCCGGGCGGCCGCGTTGGTCATGGTCATGAGACTAGTCTCGGCAGGACGGGCGCGCAATTGAGCGACCCGCATCTCCGCCTCATGGGCGGCGATGAGCGCGCGGATCGTCCGCTCGAGGTCCCGGCCTTCCGCCTCGTACGCCCGCTCGAATCGCTCGAGGTCCGTCAGGTAGATCCGCCGGGCCAGGAGCGCCGCGTTGTCGAGGCGGACCCGCTCCGCATACGCCCGCGGGATCGTGCGCAGCAGCGGTGCGATGGAGTCGACCAGCGTCCGTCGCGCCGCGCGGTACGTCGAGTCCCGGAGCGCGATCCGCCGCTCACGGAGCGCATCGCCCGGATGCGCCTTGAAGGTGGAATCGAGGCTGCGATAGAGCACGGCCCAATACGCGGCGAGCGTGCGGTCGTCCGCCCAGCGGTCCACGCTCGCCCGTGCGCGTGCCGAGTCGCCGCGCGCGAGGAAGAACCGCTCAGCCCCGCGCGCACCCACGAAGTTGGCGAACGACTCGTTGAAGACCGCCCCATCCTTGGCGTAATACCGGTTGTGCGTCAGCTCGTGCACCACGGTATTGACGATGTCGACCGAGTCCGCCGCGAGCGTCGTGGAGAGGAGCGGGTCGTTGAACCACCCGAGCGTGCTGAACGCGGGTGAGGGCCGGAGGTACGTGTCGTAGCCCTCCGCCGCGAGCGCACGCTCGGCGCGCTGCGCCGCCGCCACGTCGAAGAACCCCTTGTACGGCACCCGCCCCACGATCGGGAACCACCAGCTCTTCCCTTCGAGTCGGTCCTTCCGCGCGCCCGAGAGCACCAGCACGAGCGTGTCCGACGCCAGCTGGGTGAACTGGGTGAAGGCATCCTTCGCGGGCAGCCCGAGCGAATCGCGCGCGAACGCGCGGGCCTCGAGCACCAGCTGCAGCTTGGCCCGCGTCGCCGCATCGAGGGCCGGATCCTCGGCGAGCTGGGCGATCGGCCGGCGGCCCCGGAGGATCTTCCCTTCCTCCCACGCCGCGCGCGCCAGATACCGCCCGAGCGGCGTGGCCGCGAGGAACACCGCGCCGCCCGCCGCGAGGACGAGCAGCACCACCCCCACTCCGCCCCATCGCAGCTTCAAGCGGCCCGCCCCCCGTGTACGGTACGGTGACATCGTCCGGAATCTGGCCGGTCGCGTGCGCGATGCAAGCCGAGCATTCGCAACGAGTTACCGTCACGAATCAAGGGTCTCCCCCGCATGGCGGCGAGGGTCAGCGAGCGCTATTCTTCCGGGTCCATGTCCTTCGTGCACCTCCACTGCCATTCCGAGTACTCGCTCCTCGACGGCGCGAACCGGATCGACGACCTGATCCGTCGGGCACAGGAGTTCGAGCAGCCGGCGCTCGCGATCACCGATCACGGCAACATCCACGCGGCGTGGGAGTTCCAGGAGAAGGGCAAGAAGGCCGGCATCAAGCCGATCCTCGGCATGGAGGCCTACGTCGCGCCGGGCGACCGCCGCCTCAAGACCCGCGCCGCACAGGGCGAGAAGAACTACTTCCATCTCGTCCTCCTCGCCCGCGACCTCGTGGGCTACAAGAACCTCGTCAAGCTCACCTCGCTGGGCTACACCGAGGGCTTCTATGGCAAGCCGCGCGTCGACCGCGAACTCCTCGCCAGGCACAGCGAGGGCCTGATCGTCTCGAGCGCCTGCATGGCGGGCGAGGTCGCGCGACACCTGCTGCAGGACCAGTACGAGGAGGCCAAGGCCGCGGCCTCCTGGTACGCCGACGTCTTCAAGGACCGGTACTACCTCGAGGTCCAGGCACATGAGGCCGGCGAGCAGAAGCAGCTCAACGACCTGGTCTTCCGACTCGCCAAGGATCTCTCGCTCCCGGTCGTGGCGACCAATGACGCCCACTTCCTGAGGGCCGAGGACCACGACGCGCACGACGTGCTGCTCTGCATCGGCCTCAAGAAGGACCGGCTCGACGCGGACCGCATGAAGTACGACCGCGGCCTCTACTTCAAGAGCGCACCGGAGATCGCCGCGCACTTCAAGGGCCGCCCCGACGTCCTCGAGAACACGCTCGCCATCGCCGACGCGGTCGACGTCCGGTTCGACAAGAAGTACTACGTCCCCGCCTTCCCGCTCCCCGCGGGCGTGACGAGCGAGAACGACCTGCTCGTGAAGCTCGCGACCGACGGCGCCGTGAAGCGCTACGGCGCCCCGTTGTCGACGGAGGTCAAGGAACGCCTCGACTTCGAGCTCGACGTCATCACCAAGACGGGCTACGCCGGCTACTTCCTCATCACCGCCGACTTCATCCAGGCGGCGCGCGACCGCGGGATCCCCGTCGGCCCGGGCCGCGGCTCGGCGGCCGGCTCCATCGTCGCCTACGCCACAGGCATCACCAACGTCTGCCCGCTCAAGTTCGACCTGCTGTTCGAGCGCTTCCTCAACCCGGAACGCGTCTCGATGCCCGACATCGACGTCGACTTCTGCGAGGAGCGCCGCGGCGAGGTCATCGAGTACGTCCGCGACAAGTACGGGCGCGACTCGGTCGGGCAGATCATCACCTTCGGGACGCTCAAGTCGCGCGCCTGCATCAAGGACGTCGGCCGCGTCCTCGGCTTCACGCCCGCCGAGACCGACGCGATCGCGAAGCTCATCCCCAACGCGCCCAACTTCTCGCTCACCGTCGCCGAGGCGATCGAGAAGGTGCCCGAGGTCGCCAAGCTCTACGACCAGGACGAGCGCCACCAGCAGCTGTTCGACTTCGCGATCTCGCTCGAAGGGCTCTCGCGCCACGCCGGGGTGCACGCGGCCGGCATCGTCATCGCGCCGGGACCGCTGGATGACTATGTCCCCGTCTGCACCGCCGAGTCCAAGGGTTCGGGCGGCGGCGACGGCGAGGAGCGCGTCGTCGTCACGCAGTACGACATGATCGCGCTCGAGAAGGCCGGGATGCTCAAGATGGACTTCCTCGGCCTCACCACGCTGACGATCATCACCGACGCGGTGAGGGCGATCAAGGCGCGCCGCGGGCTCGACATCGACGTGGACGCCATCCCGCTCGACGACGAGGCGACGTACCGCCAGCTCCGCGCCGGCCGCACCGCGGGCGTCTTCCAATTCGAGTCGCCGCTCGCCACCGACATGGTGCGCGGCATGCGCGCCGACCGGTTCGACGACCTCGTCGCGTCCAACGCGCTCATGCGCCCCGGCCCGCTCGACGCGGGCATGCACAAGGTCTACCAGCGCCGCAAGAAGGGCGAGGAGCCGGTCTCGTACCAGCTCCCCGAGCTCGAGGAGATCCTCGCGCCCACCTACGGCGTCATCACCTACCAGGAACAGGTGATGCGCATCGCGCAGCGGCTGGCGGGCATCTCGCTCGCCGAAGCCGACGTGCTGCGCAAGGCGGTGGGCAAGAAGGACGCCGAACTCATCAAGAAGGAGCTCGGCAAGTTCGTCGAGAAGGCCGTCGCGAAGGGCTTCCCGCCCAAGGTCATCGACGACATCTCCGCGCAGATCGAGACCTTCGGCCGCTACGGCTTCAACAAGTCGCACTCGGTCGC
>CAYXGS010000055.1:0-17894 GCA_964464585.1 uncultured Gemmatimonas sp.
AGGCGATCGCGGCGTTCGTCTGCGACCTCCTGCCGCGCTATCGCCTCACGGCGCGGGAGTCGTCGGTCGACCTCTCCGATGCGGCGGTCGATCCCGAGATGCTCGGCCGCGCCTTCGAGTCGCTGATGGGCGCCGAGACGCGACGGAGGCACGGGGCGTTCTACACGCCGCAGCCGCTCATCGCGCGCCTCACGGGCGGCGCGCTCGCCGCGCTCGCCCGTGACGGCGATGCCCGGGACCTCGCCGCCGTGCGCATCGCCGATCCGGCGTGCGGCTCCGGCGCGTTCCTCGTGCATGCCCTCGAGACCATCACCGCGCTCCGCATCGCTCGCGGGGATGCGCGCACGGTCCCTGCGGTGCGCCGCGAGGTCCTCACGCGCAGCATCTTCGGCGTCGACGTCGACCCGATCGCGGTCTGGCTGTGCCAGCTCCGCCTGTGGCTCTCGGTGGTGGTGGAGGACGAGCGGGACGACCCGATGCGCCTGCCGCCGCTCCCGAACCTCGATCGCAACATCCGGCAGGGCGATGCGCTCAGCGGGCTCGGGTTCGAGGATGCCGTCGTGCCTGACGGCGCGGCGCTCGCCCCGCTCCGGCTGCGCTACGCGCGTGCGAGCGGTGTCCGCAAGCGGACGCTCGCGCGCGCCCTCGACCTGCGCGAGCGGCACCGGGCGATCAGCGCGGTCGAGCAGCGCATCACGTCGCTCCGCTCGCATCGGCTCGAGCTCCTGGTCGCCGCGCGCTCACCTGACCTCTTCCGCGCCCGCCGCGGCCCCGACGCGGCCACGCGGAGCGCGCTCGATGCGATCCGCGTGGCCCTGCGCGTCGCGCGCGCCGAAGTCCGCCGCCTCCGGGACGGCGGTGCGCTCCCCTTCTCGTTCGCGACGCACTTCCCCGAGGTCGCCGCGGCCGGCGGGTTCGACGCGGTGATCGGCAATCCGCCGTGGGTCCGACCGCACGCACTCCCGGCCGCGATGCGCGAGTCGCTCCGCGAGCGGTTCATCACGGCGCGCGAGGCGGCATGGGGTGCCGGCGCGGAAGCGGCAGGCGCCGGCAGGGGATTCGCGTCGCAAGCGGACCTCGCCGCGCTCTTCACCGAGCGCGCCGTGCACCTCGTGCGCGACGGCGGCGTGGTGGCGCTGCTCTTGCCGTCCAAGCTCTGGAGCGCGCTCGCGGGGGGCGGCGTGCGCACGTTCCTCCAGCATCGCACGCACCTGCTCGCGATCGACGACTGGGGCGGTGCGTCCGCCGGGTTCGACGCGGTGGTGTACCCCTCGTCGATCATCGCGCGGCGGTCCGGTCGAGGCGACCCCGGGGGCGCGCGACGCATGCCGCAGGGTCCCGTACCGCTCCGGCTCACGTTGCACCGCGGCGCCGAGTCCGCGTCGTTCGAGGTCGAGCGCTCCGCGCTCGGCATCGACGGATCGCCCGGCGCTCCGTGGCTCCTCCTCCCGCCGGAAGTGCGTCGCGCGTTCGACGCGCTGGAGCGCGCGGGCATCGCGCTCGCCGAGAGCCCATTCGGCCGGCCGCTCCTCGGCGTGAAGAGCGGATGCAACGCGGCATTCGTCGTGGAGCCCTCGCCCGCGGTTCATGATGCCGAGCTCGTGCCGGTACGGAGCGGTGAGGTGCAGGGTGCCGTCGAACGGACGCTGCTGCGGCCACTCGTGCGCGGCGAGCACGTGCGCGAGTGGACCCGGGGGGCACCGGCGGACGCGAGCGCGATCGTATGGACGCACCGCGCGCATGGCGGTGCCCTCGATGCGCTGCCGCCCCACGCGCATCGCTGGCTCCTGCGCTGGCGTCGGCAGCTCGAGCAGCGCACCGATGGGCGCGGTGGACCGTGGTGGGCGCTGTTCCGCACCGACTCCGCTCGCACCGACCGGCCGCGCGTGGTGTGGGGTGACATCGGCCGGGCACCGCGCGCGCTCGTGCTCGAGACAGGGGACCCCACCGTGCCGCTCAACACCTGCTACGTCGTGCGCGCGCCCGACGCGGACGACGCGCACGCACTCGCGGCGCTGCTCAACTCCCGCGTCGCGGCCGCCTGGCTGAGCGCGGTCGCGGAACCGGCGCGCGGAGGATTCCGCCGATTCCTCGGCTGGACGTGCGCCAGGATGCCGCTGCCGCGCGACTGGACGCTCGCACGGGCGCGGCTCGCGCCGCTCGGTCTCGCTGGTGCGGCCGGCCGGCCGCCCGACGAGCCGACGCTGACGGCGGAGGTCGTGCGCGCCTACGGCCTCACGCACGAGACCCTCGCGCCGCTGCTCGGATGGCGTGGATGAACCCGGGCGCGGTGCGCGCGCGCATCGCGGCGCTCATGCTCGCGCCGGGCGCGGGCGTGGCCGGTGCCAGTGCCACCCGAGTGGGAGGATTCGTGCTGCGGCCGGCGCAGGTCCGCGCACTCGCGGCGGCCCTCGCGGCCGTGCGTGAGTTCGGTGGCGTGCTCATCGCCGATCCGCCCGGATCGGGAAAGACGGTGCTCGCGCTCGCCACCGCGCGCGCACTGCTGGACGAGGATGTCGCCCATGGGATCGGCGCCGACGCGCCCACCGGCGGCGACGCCGCGCATGTGCTCGTGATCGCGCCGGCGACGCTGCGCGACCAGTGGTACGCCGCGGCGGAGCGCGCGCGAATCCCGGTGGAGTTCGTGAGCCTGGAGTCGCTCAGCCGCGGCCGCTCCCCGAGGCGCGCCCGGACGCTCATCGTTGACGAGGCGCACCACGCGCGCACGCCGACCACTCGCCGGTACGCGCGCCTCGCCGCCTGCTGCCTCGGTGCGCGGGTGCTGCTGCTCTCCGCCACGCCGGTCGTCAATCGCGCCGCCGACCGCGATGCGCTGCTCGCCCTCTTCCTCGGCTCGCGGGGCACGACGATCTCGCCGCGGGACGTGGCGCGCTGCGTGCTCCGGATGGGCGAGGACGCACGCCGTCCCGCCGTCCGCCGACTCGGGCGTATCGGGCGCGGCGTCGACGTCCCCGGGCTGGCGGACGCGATCCGCTCGCTCCCCGCGCCGGTCCCCCTCGCCGACGGCGCGCCGGCGGCGGCGCTCGTCGCGATGTCCCTCGCGATGGCGTGGCGATCCAGTCTCGCGGCGCTCGACGCGGCGCTGCGACGCCGCATCCAGCGCGGGACCGCGGTGCGCGATCTCCTCCTCGCCGGTCAGCGGCCCACGCACACGTTGCTGCGTCACTGGGTCATGGGCGATCACGCGACCCAGCTCGCGCTCGGGCCTCTCCTCGACGACTCCGGACCGCACGACGGGTCGATCGCGCTGCAGGCCGTCATCGCGCATGTCGATGCGGTCGCGCGGATCCGCGCCCTCATCCGACCGTACGTGGAGGCGGATGCCGCCGCGCGCGCCGGGGCGGTCATGGCCACGGCGCGCAGCCACCCCGATCGCCGAATCGTCGTGTTCGCGCGTCATGCGCAGACCGTCCGGACGCTCCATGCCGCGCTGCGGGCGGAACCCGGCGTCGTGTCCATCGTCGGCGCGCGCGTGAGTGCCGCGGCTGGCCGGTGGACGCGGGAGGAGGTGCTGCGGGCGATCGGCCCTCGGAGCAGGGCGCTCCGCGCGGACGATGCGCGCGCCATCCGGATGGTCCTCGCCACGGACGTCGTCGCCGAAGGAGTCGAGATGCATGGTGTGGGGATCATCATCCACGCGGACATCCCGTGGACGCCGGCGCGGCTCGAACAACGGCTCGGGCGTCTCACGCGCGTGGGGAGCGAGGCGACCGAGGTCATGGAGGCGTGGTTCGGCCCGCCACCAGGGGCGTCGTCACTGATCAGGCTGGGGACGCGGCTCCGTCGGAAGTCGGACGCGCGGCGCGGATCATTGCGCGAAGCACGGGCACAGGCGATGATCGCGCGCACGTTGCACGCGTGGGCAGACTCAGCAGGACATCACGCGAGCGAGGCGGCCGCGACCGAGGTCGCCGAGTGCGCGCGTGGCGCGCGGTCCGGCGACGCGTGCATCGGTGGTGCGTTCGCGGACCGCGACGCGTGCATCGCGGTCGTCGGGGAGCCACCCGAGTGGCTCATCGGCGAGCATCGCGGGGAGGGACGCTGGAGGATGTCCTCGAACCCGCGCGCGGTCGCGCGGCTGCTCCGCGCGGTCTCGTCAGAAGAGTGGGTCCCGCCCGCGACGGACGTTCGCAGCGTCGAACGCCGTATCCGCGAGGCCATCGCACGGCGCACGGCGCGCCAGCTCGCGCGGCACGGCACCACTGGATCCATCGCGCATGCTCCGCCGCTCGCCGCGCAGCGCCGCGTCGCGCTGGTGCGTGCGCGCTTCGCGGCACTCCTCGCGCGAACGCCGTCCCTCGCGCGCGCCGAGGTCGCAGCGCGCCAGGCGACGCTCCTCACGCGGCTCGGGCAGCCGCTGGAACTCGCGCGCGAGCATCGGCTCGATGCCCTGCTCCGCGACGACCTCGATGACGCCACGTTCGCGCGTCGGTTGGGCACGCTATTGCTCGACGCAGGGCCGCGAACGGAGAAGAGCCGGCCGAGTGACCCCGGCCGGCTCAGATGCCTGCTCATCCTGCGCGCCCGCTGACGCGCCGTCCCTCGCACGGTCGGCGGCCCGCGACGCGGACGGTCAGAGTCGGCGCTGCTCCTCGGGCACGGCGCGCTCCGCGAGCAGCTTCGCCTGGAAGCGCTGGGATTCGCTGATGCGCTCGAGCTCGACCGCCATGAGGTCGAGGCTCTCCTGCAGCTGCCGGATCTGCGGTTCGAGTGCGCGGGAGGTGCCTGCCTCGAGCTTGGAACGGTTGTCCGCCCGCCGCGCGAACGCCCGCGCCAGCGGCCAGCCGATGAAGAGCACGATCATCATGGCGAGCGACATCCCGAAGATCGGGACCGCCTCTCGGATGATCTCCGCCGGGTCCACCGGGAATCCCGTGGTCGTCGTGAGGGACGGCGGCGCTGGCGGTGCGGGCACATCGGCGATGGCCGGATCGGTCGTCGGCTGACCGGCGATCCGGGCCGCCTCCTGCGCCGCCCGGTCCGCGTCGCTCGCCGCCCGCTGGGCCGCGGTCGCTGCCTCAGCCGCCTGCCGCGCCGCGGTCGCGGCACCAGGAGCACCGGGCAGGGCCGGGATGGGCGGCGAGGGCGCCCGGGCTGGGCCCTGCAGGGGGATCACGGACGCGGTCACGACGGTCTCCTCGAAGCGCTGGGGATGTCCCCCTCTACGGCGACAGCGCGACCCGGGTTCCGGCGGCGCCAAGGGGACACCCAACAATACAGATTCTCGTATGGTCGGCACCACCGCCGCCGCCGCCCCGACCGGGTGCCGTCGGGCTTCAAACCATTCCGGCCACCCGCCCATCCTATCCGGTGCCAAGACAACGGCGCCGAATGACCCTCCCACTGCCCATCTCCTCCGCTCCCGCGCCAGATGACGTCGCGCTCGCCGCTGCCGGCGACCGCCGCGCCTTCGAGCGACTCTACCGGACGAACGTCGACCGGATCTTCTCGGTCTGCGTGCGGATGGTGGGCGACCGGGCACGGGCCGAGGAACTCACGCAGGACTGCTTCGTGAGGGCATGGGAGAAGCTGGGGACGTTCCGCGGTGACTCGCTCTTCAGCACCTGGCTTCATCGACTCGCGGTGAACGTGGTGCTCAACGATCGCGAAGCCGAGGGGCGGCGCAGGAACCGGCACGACGAAGGGATCGAGGACATGGACTCCATCGCCTATGGTGATGTGCGCCCGCTCCCCGTCCCGGGCCTGTCGCTCGACCTGGAGCAGGCCATCGCGTCACTGCCGGCGGGGGCGAAGCGAGTCTTCGTCCTGCACGATGTGGAAGGCTACACGCACGAGGAGATCGCCGAGCAGTTCGGCATCACCTCCGGTGGCAGCAAGGCCCAGCTCCACCGCGCACGGATGCTCCTGAGGAGGATGCTGACCCGATGACCGAACACGACCTCACCGACGAAGCGCATCGCGAAGTCTGCGCCGAGTGCACGGCCACGTGGGCCGAGCTCGAGGCGATCAGCGCCGAGGCGCGCGCCCTGCCGACGCTGACGCCGAGCCGCGACCTGTGGGCCGGGATCGAGGCGCGGATCGGTGGCGCGGCCGACATGCGCTCGCGCTCGGAGACCGAGACGATGCTCGCCGCGGCGCCCGCGCTGGCGAAGGCGCGCAAGCGCTGGTTCGATGCGCCGGCGCTCCGCTACGCGGCCGCCGCCACCTTCCTCGTCGCGACCACCGCGACGATCACGTGGAACATCGCGAGCGGCCGGACCGCTGCCCCTGCGATCGCGACCGTGGGGTCGGGCACGCCGGCGACGGCCACCGACGCGCCGAACGCGATCGATGACAGCACCGGTGACCGATTGGTCGCCATCCGCGCGGCCGGCTACGAGGAGGGCTTCACGTCGGTCGGCCTCGAGATCCAGACGCTCCAGGCGCTGCTCGACCAGCGGCGCAGCACGCTCGACTCGGCGACCATCGCGATCGTCGAGCGCAATCTGAGGCTGATCGACACCGCGATCGCCGAGAGCCGCGCCGCCTTCCTGCGCGACCCGGCCAGCCAGTTCCTCGCCGCACAGCTCGCCCGCTCGTACAACACCAAACTCACGCTCCTCCGCGCCACGGCGACCATGCCGATGGGCACTTGAACCAGGACCACCACATGTCTCTCCTTCGCACCATCACACGCGCAGCCATCGGCGCGCTCCTCCTGCCCGTCGCGCTCCAAGCGCAGGTCGAACGCCAGCGCGTCGACACGGCCTTCGCCTTCGAGCGCGGCGGCTCGGTGAGCCTGAGCCTCGTCAGCGGCTCCATCCGCGTCATCACCGGCACGGGCAATGAGATCCGCATCCTCGCGACGATCGAACGCGGCCGGCTCGAGACCTCCATCTCGCGGAGCCGCGTCTCCATCGAGGCCCGCAGCATCAACGGCCGCATGGGCGACACCCGATACGAGCTCACCGTGCCCGCCGGCACGCGCGTCGACGCGAACTCGGTCTCGGGGGACATCACCATCCGCGGCACCGGCACCGAGGTCGAGGCCCATTCGGTGAGCGGCGCGATCAGCATCGAGGACGCGAGCGGCATCGTCGACGCCGAGAGCGTCTCGGGCGACATCGACCTCCGTCGCGTGGCCGGCCGCGTCAGCGCGAGCACGGTGAGCGGCGAGATCGACGCGGACGAGGCGAGCGGCGACCTCGAGGCGAACACCGTGAGCGGCGGCGTCGCGGTCCGTCGCGGCAAGCTCAAGAGCATGCGCAGCGAGTCGGTCTCGGCGGACCTCAGCTACGAGGGCACGTTCGACCCTGCGGGCGACTATCGCTTCAACAGCCACTCGGGCGACGTGACCGTGACCATCCCCGCGAACGGTGGTGCCTCGCTCGACCTCGAGACGTGGAGCGGCAACATCGCGAGTGATTTCCCGCTGACGCTCCAGCCGGGCGAGATGACCGGCCGGCGTCGCCGGATGCAGTTCAGAGTTGGCACGGGCGGCGCCCGCCTCTCGGCCGAGACCTTCAGCGGCGACATCGCCATCCGCCGCGGGACGCCCCGCGGCACGGAGGAGTGAGACCATGACCCGGAACTTCGTGATCGGCACCCTGCTCGCCCTGGCCACCGCGTCGGCGGCCCCGGCGGGCGCCCAGGATCGTGACCGCGACTCGCGCAGTGAGTCGCGCGAATGGAAGTGGAACGGCCAGCTGGGCAACGGCCGTACCGTGTATCTGCACAACATCAACGGCAGCGTGACGTTCGAGCAGGGCACGGGACGCACCGTCGAGGTCGTCGCCGAGAAGCGGTGGCGGCGCGGCAACCCCGAGGACGTGCGCATCGAGGCGCGACAGACGGGGAGCGGCAACGGCGACATCGTCATCTGCGCGCTCTGGAACGACCGGGCGACCTGCGATGAGGAAGGCTATCACAACAACCGCGACAACGACCGCGAGTGGAACCGCAACAACGACGTGTCGGTGCACTTCACGGTGCGGATCCCGGCGAACGCCCGGGTCGATGCGTCGACGGTGAATGGTGGCATGACCGTCGACGGCACGAGCGGTGACATCGACGCGCGCACGGTGAACGGTGATGTCGAGGCGCGGTCGACCGCCGGCCGTGTGGAAGCGACCACCGTGAACGGCAGCGTCACCGTGCGCACCACCGCGACCAACACGAGCGACCTCGAGTACAGCACCGTGAACGGCTCGGTGACGATCGAGCTCGCGGAGAACACGAACGCGAACGTGAACCTCTCGACGGTGAACGGGCGGATCCAGACCGACTTCCCGCTCACGCTCGAAGGGCAGATCAATCCGCGGCGCATCCGGGCGAAGATCGGCAACGGCGGACCGACCATCCGCGCGAGCACGGTGAACGGGAGCATCCGGCTGCGGAAGCTCTAGCACGCTGCCCGACCGCGGCGCCATAGGCGTCGCGGAGCGCGCGCCCGATCGCGGAAACCGCGGTCGGGCGCGCGCCGTACATTGGGGCATCCGCCATCCGGAGCCCTACGTGTCCCGCTCGCGCCTCGCCTCGCTCGTGCTCGTCATCGCACTGACCGCCTCCGCCTGCGATGACACGCCGGGTGGCCCGCTCCAGACCCGCGAGAACGCGTTCGTCTGGAAGGACGTCGTGGCCCCCGGACTCACGGTGAAGGTCCGAGACTTCTCGGGCGACATCGAGGTGAAGCCGAGTGCCGACGACACCGTGCGCGTCACCGCGAAGCTCACGTGGACGCGGGGCGAACCCGACAAGAAGCTGAGTTTCTCCGGTTCCGCGACCCCCGGCGTCGGTGCGCTCATCTGCGCCGTGTGGGGCGATGGCCGCTGCACCGCCGACGACTACTCGGCGAACCTCAAGTTCGGCCGCGAGGATGCCAAGGTGCACTTCACGGTCGAGGTCCCCACCGGCGTGAAGCTCGACCTCACGACGATCTCGGGCGACATCGCCGTCTCGTCGGCCGCACCGGTCACGGCAGTGACCATGAACGGCGATGTGCGCGTCGCGACCGCCGTGGGTCCGGTGCGGGGCGAGACGCTGAACGGCAGCGTGGACATCCGCATGTCGACGCTCGCCGGCACCGACTCGGTGGTCGGCAAGACGCTCAACGGCGAGGTGTACATCTATCTCGCGTCGCTCGACGACGCCGTGCTCGACCTCGGTGTGGCGAACGGGTCGGTGTCGAGCGCATTCACGACGGCGGGGATCGTCGCGGAAGGGAAGCATGTGCGCGGCACCGTCGGGGCCGGGTCACGGGTGGTGCACGGGTATGCGATGAACGGCAGCGTGGCGCTGCGCAAGCTCGGGGCGGACGGCACCGCGCCTTGAGCGGGTCCCCTCACCCCACGATCCGCTCCGCCAGCACCAGGTCGTTCTCCGTGATCCCGCCCGAGTCGTGCGTCGAGAGCGTCACGATCACGCGATTGTACCGGATGTCGACGTCCGGGTGATGGTTCATCGCCTCCGCCGGCGCGACGAGCGTCTGCGCGAATGCGACCGCCTCGGGGAACCCGGCGAACGTGAAGGTCCGCCTGAGGGCATCCCCCTGACGGTGCCAGCCGGGCAGCGCGCCAAGGCGGCGCTGGATCTCGATGTCGGAGAGGACGGGAAGGCGACCCATGGAGATGTCCGGGATTCGGGTACGGGTGCCACGGCAGTGCGCTGACGTGACGGCGCGGGCGGTTCAGGCTTACGTTGGATGATATCCGGCGTCCAACCCGGTGGTCAGGTCCCCAGCCCCTCTCCCGTGACTGCCCAGGAATCGCTGTCGCTCCTCCGCCGTGGCCTGCTCGTCCTGCTCCTGATCGGCGCCGTCGGCCTCATCGGCGAGCTGATCCTCCTGGAGCACTACGAGGACGCCTACCAGTTCATCCCGTTCGGCCTGCTCGTCCTCACCCTCGCCGTGACCGCGTGGCACTGGGCGGATGGCGGTCGCACCAGCCTCCGGTGGTTCCAGGCGGTGATGCTGCTCCTCATCGTCGCTGGGCCGCTCGGGATGTTCCTCCATCTGAAGGGCAACTACGAGATGGAACGCGAGTTCGACCCGAGCGTGCTCGGGCTCGACATGTGGCTCGCCGTCGTCCGCGGCGAGGCCCCGACGCTCGCCCCCGGCACGCTCGTGCAGTTCGGCCTCCTCGGCCTGCTCTATGCCTACAAGCACCCTGCCCTCTCCACCCACAAGGACACCTGAGATGCGCTCCCTTGCTCCGTTCCGCTCGCGCGTGTTCGCCGCGCTCCTCGCCATCGCCGTCTTCGCGGCACCCGCTGTCGCGCAGGTCGGCAAGCCCGTGACCATCAGGGACGCCAACACCGCGGCCGAGGCCGACATCGCCGCGATGCCGCACATGACCGCCGCGCTCGCGAAGGACCTCGTCGCCGCGCGGCCGTTCGCGAGCATGACGGCGCTCGACGCGTTCCTCGCACCCAAGCTCACCAAGGAGCAGCGGGCGGAGCTCTATCCCAAGCTCTGGGTGCACATCAACCTCAACGCCGCCTCCCGCGAGGAGATCGCGCTCGTCCCCGGCATGGGACCGCGCATGATCCGCGAGTTCCTCGAGTACCGCCCCTACGCCGACATGGGCGTGTTCCGCCGGGAGATCGGCAAGTACGTCAACGCCGAGGAGGTCGCGCGCCTCGAGCAGTACACGTTCGTCCCGATGAACCCGACGACGGCGAGCGACGAGGACCTGATGACGATCCCGGGCTTCGGCCCGAGGATGCTGCGCGAGTTCAAGGAGTACCGGCCGTGGACCGGCGCGGCGCACTTCCAGAAGGAGATCGGGAAGTACGTGAACGCGAAGGAAGTGGCGCGGCTGCAGGCGTTCCTGGTGTTCTGATCCCGGAGGGCGGATGGCAGAAGGGCGGAGCGCCTCGCGCTCCGCCCCTGACGCCTCCCCTCCGCCCTTCGCATCAAGTACTCGCCGTCGGTCGACACCCCCGCGCGTCCCGCCCTACGGCGCATCAGCCGGCTCGCACAGGTAGCGTAGTGCCACCCCCGAGAAGTTCGAGTTGAACACCGGACCGAAGCCGGGGATGGCCGGCGCGCGCTTGAGGTAGATGGTGCCCTTCGCCTCATCGTGCCAGATGATGTTCTCCTTCACCGCGACCGTCTTCCGCGGGCAGTTGAACATCGCGATCGCGCGCGAGCCGGTGATGGGACCCTTGGGGGTGTCCTTGGGCGTGGTGTAGACCACGCGGACCGTCGCCGTGACGATCGAGTCCTTGCGCACGATGGTGGCGCGGTTCACGTAGACCTTGTTGCCGTCGGACGTGGTGCCGATCTCGGTCCAGCGCTGCGCGGCCGCGCGCGCGGGCACCATCGCGAGCAGCGCGAGCACCACGGCCAGCGTGCGCGCCAGCCAAGTCCGCGACGGCGACAGGGTCGTCGATGGGTCCCGCCTCAGTCTCGTTCGCACACGGAACCTCACGGATTCAGATCTCGATGAGCCGCACGACGCGGTGGCCGCAGGTGCCGCACTTCCCGATGAGCGCGAGGTCCTTCCCCCGGATCTCCCCTTCGAGCAGTTCGAAGTGCCGCGTGGTGAGGCAGTGCGCGCAGAACCCGCTGTCGAGCAGCTTGGCGCGCATCGGCTCCGGGACCTGATCCCAGATGTTCTGGGCCTCTGCGGTGAAGGTCATGCCGTCTCCTCGGATGGTGAATGCCTCGGGCCGCGCGGATCGGTCCCGCTACGATGCGTGCGCCGGGTCCACGGCGCCAGTGGCGGGCTCGCCGCTGCCGCGCGTGGTGCGCATCGCGAGCAGTCCCGCGGTCGCGAACAGCGCCGCCGCGATCAGGAACGGCAGCCCGGGCAGGTGCCATCGCGCGCCATCGCGGATGGCCCACGCGAATGACGCGCTGAAGAGCGCCGGCCCGAGCATCCCCGCGATCCCCATCAGGCTGCTGTTCGCGCCCTGCACGCGCCCCTGTTCGGACGGCCCGGCCCGGCGCGAGATCAAGCCGAGCAGCGACGGATTGAAGAAGCCCGCCGGCGCGTAGAGCGCCGCCCCGAGCCAGAACACCGGCACGGTGGCCGCGATCCCGTACAGGAAGAAGCCGAGCGTGCCGAACGTCGCCCCGATCGCGAGCGCACGTCGCTCCCCGAGGCGCCGCACGAACGGCCGGACCAGCCCGCCCTGCACGATGACGTTCGCGACCCCCACGAGCGCCAAGGCGTAGCCGACCTGCTTCGCCTCCCAATGCAGCACGTGCCCGGCCCACAGCACGAACACGCTCGGGAAGACGGTATGGCCGAGACTGTAGAGCAGGCTCGTCACGGCCAGGCCGAGCAGCTCGGGATGGCTCCGCAGCAGCTGGAGGGAGCCGAGCGGATTGGCCCGCGCGAGATTGAACGGGGCGCGACGCTCGGCGGGCAGGGACTCGGGGAGCACGAAGAAGCCGTAGAGCGCATTCACCATGGCGAGACTGCCCGCCACGAAGAACGGCAGCCGCGGATCGGTCGCGCCGAGCACGCCGCCCAGCGCCGGCCCGACGATGAACCCGAAGCCCCACGCCGCACCGACCATCCCGAACGCGCCCGCACGCTTCTCGGGCGGCGTGACGTCGGCGATGTACGCGGTCGCCGTGGCGAATCCTGCGGCGGTCATGCCGGACAGGATCCGTCCGACGAACAGCCAGGCGAGGCTCGGTGCCAGCGCCATCAGGAAGTAGTCGAGGCCGAGTCCGAGGATCGACAGCAGCAGGACCGGCCGTCGACCGAAGCGGTCGGAGAGCGCACCGAGCAGCGGCGAGCACACGAACTGCATCGCCGCCCACACCGTCCCGAAGATCCCGTACCACTCGGCCGCGCGCGCCGTGTCGCCGCCGAGGAAGCCCTTGATGAGCTGGGGCAGCACCGGGATGACGATCCCGAACGCCACGATGTCGAGGACGAGCGAGACGAAGATGAACGCGAGCGCGGCGCGGCGTGGCACGTGGGTCCGGCGACGGGGTAACGGATGGCAGGGGTCGGCGTCCAATATGCACCCATTGTCCGGAGCGCGAATGTCGGATCGGATCGGACACGATGCGGCGGCGGATGCGTCGCCCGTTTCGTGCGGCGGTGACTGCGGCACACGCCGCGACTTCCTGCGCGACGGCCTCATGGCCGTCGCCGCCCTCAGCGCCATCGTCGGCGGCGCGGCGCCGCTGCACGCCATGACCCGCGAGTACCTCGAGGGCATGGCCAGCGCCGGCACGGTGACCTTCCCCGTCCCCGCGGCCGACGGCGCGACGATCGACCGGGCGAACCGGCTGATCCTCATCCGTTACCGCGGCATGGTCTACGCCTGCGCCCTGGAGTGCCCGCACAAGGGCACCATGGTGCAGTGGGAACCGCAGAACGCGCGGTTCTACTGCCCGAAGCACAAGAGCACCTTCCACCCGGAAGGCACGCGCATCCAGGGCAAGGCCCCGCGCGGACTGGATCGCTACAAGGTCACGCTGCAGGGCGCGAACGTCCTCGTCGACACGTCGGCACCGATCGACGGCGAGGCGAACGCGGCGGGGTGGGCGGCGGCGGGTGTGAAGCTGGGGTAGCGCTCCTACTCGGCCCCGTGCACCTCGCGCTCCACCGCGCTCCGCAGGATGCTCATGAAATCCTGCGCGTTCGTCACCACACCCACCGCCTGATGCGTGCCGCGGTCCTTCAGCTTGCTCACGAGGAATTCGCTCGCGTCCACGCAGATCGTCGGGAGCTCCCGCAACTCGCCGGACGCCTCGGCGTAGTAGGCCGGCAGCATGTTGCCCACGGCGATGGAGTGCAGCGCGGTCGCGATCATCACCGCCATCGTCGCCTTGATCGTGTGCTGCCGCGTCGCGTCCTGCGCGGCGACGTTGTCGGTGTACACGCCCGGGAGCGGCCCGTCGTCCCGGATGGAGCCGCCGAGCACGTACGGCACGCCCTCGACCACGCAGGCGTGCATGATGCCGCCGGTGATGATCTCGTCGGCGACCGCGGCCTCGATCGACCCGGCGCGCCGGACCGCGTTGATGGCCCGCATGTGCGCCGCGTGGCCGCCGACCGTCGGGTCGCCCTCGCTGGTCATGCCGAGCGTCGTGCCGACGATGTTGGCCTCGATGTCGTGCACCGCGACCGCATTGCCGGCGAGGAGCGCCTGCACATAGCCGTTGCGGATGAACCAGACGAGGTTGTCGCGCGCGCGCGAGTGGACCAGTGCGGGACCCGTGACCCAGAGCGTGTAACCGCCGCGCCGCTTCTCCTCCACGAGCATCCGCGCGATCATCCGGTAATCGATCGGCTTCTCGCGCGACACCTGGCTGCTCATGAAGTGGAAGTCGCCGTGCGCACCAGCCTCGCCCGCGAAGCCCGTCGCGTGCACGAGCACCCCGTCACGCCCGTCCTCGGCGCTGCCGACGACCACCGCATCGCCCTGCTTCACGCGGCGGCCCTCGCGCACCCACCAGGTGCCCTTCGCGTCGCGCACGAGCACACCGTCCATGCGCGGCTCCCGCGGCATCACCCAGCGCCCGTCCGTCTCCTTCACGTAGGTCGGGAGGTTGGTCGTGGCGAAGAAGCCGTCGGGGAGGACGCCGTCGCGCTCGGCGCGCTCGGCGCGCGCAGCCGGTGCAGCGACGAGGTCGGCGCGCGCGAAGTCCGGAGGGACGTAGCGTACGGGCCCGGTCACAGGATCCGCCGCCCGAGCGCGCTGAGGATCAGCTCGCACGCGATCTCCGCCGTGCGATTGCGCTCGTCGAGCACGGGGTTGACCTCGACCATGTCGAGGCCGATGAGCTTGCCGCTGTCGGCGAGCATCTCCATCGCGAGATGCGCCTCGCGATAGGTCATGCCGCCCGGCACCGCCGTGCCGACGCCCGGCGCCTCGTCCGGATCGATCACGTCCATGTCGAACGAGACCCAGAGGCCACCGGTGTCCCGGGTCGCGACGGCGATCGCGTCCTCCATCACCGCGCGCACGCCGCGCTCGTCGAGCGCGCGCATGGTGAACGCCGAGAGCCCCCACTTCCTGATGTGCGAGCGTTCGGCCGTGTCGAGGTCGCGCAGGCCGACGAGCGCCACGTCGCCGGCCTGCAGCGCCGCACGCTCCCCGGCGATGGACGACATCGCCTTGTCGCCGTGTCCGAGCAGCGCCGCGAGCGGCATGCCGTGGACGTTGCCTGAGCGCGAGGAGGCCGGCGTGTTGAGGTCGCCGTGCGCATCGACCCAGAGCACGCCGAGCCGCTGCCCCTGCTTCGCGAGGTGCGCCGCCGCGCCAGCGATCGAACCGGCCGCGAGCGCGTGGTCGCCGCCGAGCACGATCGGCATCTCCCCGGCCTCGAGCGCCGCGCGCGTGCGCGAGGCGATGTCGATGCAGACGTCGGTGATGGCCCCGAGGTAGCGTGCGCCACGCTGGGCACCCTTGGCGGCATCCTCGCGGAACGGCACCGAGACGTTCCCGGTGTCGACCACCTGATGGCCGAGCCGCTCGATGCGGTCGCGGAGGTCGGTGTAGCGGACGGCTGACGGGCCCATGTCGACGCCACGTCGCGAGGCGCCGAGGTCCATGGGGACGCCGATGATGCGGGCAGAAGGCATGAGCGGAGGCTACACGGCGCACGTCCGCTGGGAAGGGGCGCGCATGCGCATGCAGCGTATGCTCGCGCTATGCGCGCGGCGGAGCATATCCTCCCACTGCCCGGCCGCTGTCAGGCGGTGCCGGCGGGGCGCTCCGACGCGCCGAGGCTGAGCAGCATGCCGACCGCGACCACGACCACGGCACCGGTCACGTTGTGCCACAGGAACGCGATGCTCGGCACCTGCCAGCTCACCAGGCCCACGACCGCCATGCCGGCGATGAGCCCGACGAAGGCGCCGACGGCGCGCGCGCGCGGGATCATGGCGAGCAGGAAGACGCCGAGGATCGATCCGTAGAAGTACGAGCCGAACCGATTGACGACCTCGATGAGGGACCCCAGCGTGGCGGCGTAGGTCGCCACCACGCACGCGAACGTCCCCCAGAGCGCGGTGGCCCACTTCGAGACGCGCAGGTAGTGGCCGTCGTCGCCATCGGTCCTGAAGCGGCGCTGGTAGAAGTCGACGACCGTCGCGGTGGAGAGCGAGTTGAGCTCGGCGGCGACGGAGCTCATCGCCGCGGCCAGCACGGCGGCGAGGAACACGCCGGCGAAGCCGAGCGGGAGATGGTCGATGACGAACCGCGGGATGATGTAGTTCACGTCGCGGGTCGGCTGCCCGGTGACGCGGCCCGCCTCGTCGAGCGCGGCCGCGCGCACCGCGCCGGCCGCGCGCTCCTGGGCGCGATACGCGTCGAGGGCGGCAGCGGTCGCCGACGCGTCACCCGAACGGCGCGCGGCCGACGCCGCGAGGGCGGCCGCGCTGCGCGCCCGGGTGACCTCGGTGAAGCGCGCGCCCAGCGAGTCGAGGGTGCCCGGCGCCTCGGCCCGCATCGCCTGCTCGTGCGACGGATTGTAGTAGAGGGGCGACGGCGCGAAGGTGTAGTAGACGAACACCAGGACACCCAGCAGGAGGATCATCGCCTGGAGCGGGATCTTCCAGTACGCGCTCATGAGGAGCGAGCTGCGCGCCTCGTCGACCGACTTGGCCGTGAGGTACCGCTGCACCTGGCTCTGGTCGGTGCCGAAGTACGAGAGCATGAGGAACGTCCCGCCGATGATCCCCGACCAGAAGGTGTACTGGTTCGTCAGCGAGAACGAGAAGTCGAAGACCTGCATCCGGCCGGCAGCGCCGGCGATGGCGAAGGCGTCGTCGAGCGGGACGGGGAGGCGCGACACGAGGACGAACAGCATCGCGAGCACCGCACCCACGATGACGAACATCTGCTTCACGTCGGCCCATGTGACCGCCTGCACGCCGCCGACGACCGTGTAGATCACCGTCGGCACGCCGATCAGCGCGACGCACGCGGTGAGCGACCAGCCGAAGATGGCGGAGAGGACGACCGCCGGTGCCGAGAGGATCGCGCCGCACGACATCCCGCGGGAGAGCAGGAAGAGGAGACTCGTCAGCGACCGCGTCCGCGCGTCGAAGCGCCGCTCGAGGTACTCGTAGGCGGTGTAGACCTTCGCGCCGTGCAGGAACGGGACGAGCGTCACCCCGAGGATGACCATCGCGATCGGCAGTCCGAAGTAGAACTGCACGAACTTGAGTCCGTCGGTCGCGCCCTGGCCGGTGGTGCCGATGAGCGTGATCGCGGAGAGTTGCGTCGCCATCACCGAGAGCCCGACCGCCCACCACGGGAGGGAGCGGTTGGCGAGGAAGTACGCCTCGATGTTGGTCGCGCCCCTCGCGCGCCGGAGTCCGTCACCGACGACCCAGGCGAGGTATGCGACCACGATGAGCCAGTTGATCCAATGCATCCGTCAGCCCGCGTAGCGCCGCTGGAGCAGCCAGAGCAGCGCGAGGGCGATCACCTGGATGGTGACGACACGGAGCAGGGTCTCCTTGAATCTCTGGGACATGAAGGAAGGTACAGATGGCGGATGGCGGATGGCAGATGGCGGACGTCCCGGCGCCATGGGGTCATTCCTCCGCCGTCCGCCCGCCGCCATCCGTCCTCTGCCATCTTCCACTCATGCTTCCGATCATCCTCCTCATCCTCGGCGCGCTGGTGTCACTGCCGCTCACGGCCGTCGGGCTCCCCGGCACGTGGGCGTTCCTCGCCGGCGTGGGAGTCTGGAAGTCGTTCGATCCGTCTGCCACCGTCTCGTGGAACGCCATCGTCATCGCCACGGTGGTCGCGCTCGTCGCGGAGGGTCTCGAGTGGATGCTGGCGACGCGTTACACCTCGAAGTACGGCGGGTCCCGACGAGCCGGCTGGGGCGCGCTCATCGGCGGGATCGTCGGCGCGGTAGTCGGGGTGCCGATCCCCGTGGTCGGGTCCATCGTCGGCTCGTTCGCCGGGGCGTTCCTCGGCGCGCTCGCGATGGAGTACTCGGT
>CAYXGS010000056.1:0-17640 GCA_964464585.1 uncultured Gemmatimonas sp.
GTGATGCCGCGCTCCTGCTCCTGCTCCATCCAGTCCATCGTGGCCGCACCATCGTGCACCTCGCCGATCTTGTGCGACTTCCCCGTGTAGTAGAGGACGCGCTCGGTCGTCGTGGTCTTGCCGGCATCGATGTGGGCCATGATGCCGATGTTGCGATAGTACTTCAGGTCTGTGGTGCGGGGCATCGGTCTATATCGCTCGGTATCGCTGAGTGAACGTCGTGGGTGCGTCTGGGTGACTCACGGAGAACAAAAACGCGGCTGGACCGGGCGTCCCCCCCATGAAGCATCCGGGGGACCGGTATCCATCCGCACTCGCCGGGTACAGTCGCCACTGGAGCGCGACTGGGGACCCACGGCGCATCAGGTGCCAGCACCTACATCACCTGACGTCGAATTGTCCTGCGAACTTTTCGGGAACCTCGGCGCTGGCCACCTGCACCAGCGGGATCGGTCGGGCTGTCCACTCCCCCCGCGCGTCACCGTTGCCGACGTTGGCGGGCCCATCAGTCCGGGTCGCAGTGCCCCGGGGAACCCGACGGATCGGGTCCCATGCCGCGACGAAGCCTTTTCAGGCGCTTCGACGTAGCCCGATAAAAGTAGTCCGTGCAGGGCCTATGTCAATGGGGCACAACCGTCTGGGCCGCGCGTGCTCAGACCGCCAGCCGTCGGTCGTACGGGACGGTCTCCCGCTTCTCCACCCAGTGCTTCATCAGGCGGAGATACATGGCCCAGCAGAAGGACGAGATCCGGTAGTGCTCGGACGCCTCCCGCCAGCCGGAGTGCGAGAACCGGACCCACGTCAGGCCCCCTGGGGGGTCCTCGAGCGCGATCCGCACCCGGGTCCCCGTCCAGTCCGGGTCGGCGACGGTGAGCTCCCACTCGATCAGGCGGTCGGGCTCCAAGTGGCGGACGACCGCCTGCCACTGGTACTGGGGGCCGAAATCGAGGGACCAGACGGCGCCGACGGCGGGCTCGCCGTCCCCGCCCCGGGTCCACCATTTCTCGAGGCCTTCGGGGGTCGCGACCGCGGCGAAGACGGCGGCGCGGGTGCCGATCACGGGGAAGTCGTGGAGGATGTCGGGCATCTCGGGCTCCTCAGGTTGACCGGAAGCTCCACCGTGCCGGCGACCGGTCAAGGGCAGATCGCCACTGTGCTGGTGAACCGTTACATCGGACGGTACCGGAGGGTATCGTTGACGGCCGGTCCCCTCGCCTTGTCGTCCGTCCCCTGACCCCCGAGCCCGATGCGCACGAAACGCGTGTTCCTTCCTGCGGTGGCCGCTCTGCTCAGCGCTTGCGGTCCCTCGGGACCCTCCGGTCCCCCGATCGAGCCCATCAATGGCCTGCTCCTCGGCCAGGTGATCGGGACCGCCGGCCGGCCGTTCGGACTCGGGATGTCGAGCCGAGGAGAGGCGCTCGCGCTGCAATTGGACCGGATGACCGCCGGCCGGTTCGACCTCCAGACGGACTCGATCGCGAACGTGGTCACGCTCGGCGTGAACCCGATCGACGTCAGCTTCACGCGCGGCGGCGCGCGGGCGTACGTGACGCTGCTCGACGGGGCGAAGCTGTTCGAGGTCGACATGTCCAACGGTCGGGTGATCGACTCGACGACCTTCGGCGCCCGGCATCATCGCATCCTCATGCATCCCGATGACACCCGCTTCTGGGTCACCTCCATCGGCGGGAAGATCTGGTCCGTGAGCCGCATCAGCGGTCAGCCGATCGACTCGGCGACGGTCGGGACCGACATCATCCGCGGCATCTCGCGGAACCCGACCACGGGCCGGCTCGTCCTCGCGCATGGCTATGACGCGGTCTCGACCTACACCGGCGCCGGGCTGGATTCGCTCCGCAGCACCACGCTGGGCGGGATGACACAGGAGGTCGTGCACTCGAAGGACGGCGCCCGCGTGTTCGTCGCGCTCGAGGACGCCAACAAGGTCATGGTGTTGAACTCGACGACGCTGGTCGTCGAGGACTCGGTGGTGTTCACCGCGACCCCGATCTCCCCCTTCGGGATGCAACTCTCGCGCGACGGGCAGACGCTGCTCGTGAGCTCGGCCGCGAACGGGCGCATCGCGGTGATCGACGTCCCGACGCTGACCGTGCGCCGCACGCTCGTGCCGGGCGGCGTCCCGCGGCGCATCGTGTTCAGCCCGAACGGCGCATTGGCGTTCGTCGCGAATGAAGGCGGGTGGATCGACGTGATCCACTGAGTCCCATCACCCCCGTGAGGAGCAGACCCACTTGAGCACGCGACGTCCGCTCATGGCGATGGGCACCCTGTTGGCCGCGCTGTGCGCGACCTCGTGCCAGTCGGGCATCGACTTCGCACGACCGGAGCGCACCATCGAGGGCTTGGAGGGACGGCCCTTCGGATTCGGGATCGCGCCCTCCGGCCAGGCGATCGCGCTGCAGCTCGACGAGTCACTCGCCGCGCGCTTCGCGATCTCGGCGGAGTCGGCCGAGCAGCAGATCACGCTTGGGTGGAACCCGATCGACGTCTCGTTCACCGCGAACGGCGATCACGCGTACGTCACGCTGCTCGATGGCGCGAAGGTCTATGAGGTCGCGATGGCGACCGGCGCGGTCACCGACTCGGCGACGTTTGGGCGCCGTCACCACCGGATCCTCGTCTCGCCGGATGACAGCCGCTACTGGGTCCTCTCGATGCGCGGGACCATCTGGGCGGTGGACCGCGCGAGCGGCGCGGTCCTCGACTCCGCGACGTTCGGAAGTCGCGTCATGCGCGGGATCGCCTATGACGCCAACGCAGGCCGCCTCGCGCTGACCGGGGATGGCGACATCCTGCTGCTCGACGCGGCGACACTGGACAGCGTGGGAGGCAGGAGGCTCTTCGGTTACCTCGCGCAGGACGTGGCGTTCTCGAGCGACGGCACGCGCCTCTTCGTCGCGCAGGAGGATCAGTCCCGCGTGATGGCGCTCGATGCGACGACGCTGTCGACGCGGGACGCGCTCATCTTCCCGGACGAGTCGTTCCTCCCGTTCGGGCTGCGCCTCTCGCCGTCCGGGGACCGGCTGGTGGTCTCCTCGTTCCTCACGGGCAAGGTGGCGGTGATCGATCCGGGCACGCTCCGGGTGCGGACCATGGTGCTCACCGGTGGCGGACCGCGTCGGATCGCGTTCACGCCGAACGGGGACCGTGTGCTGGTGACGAACGAGGGCGGATGGGTGGACGTGATCAGGTAACAGGTGGTGGACGCATCCAGGGAACGAAGCGGGGGGCGACCTGTCGGTCGCCCCCCGCTCGTCCATCGTCAGACCGCCCGGAGCTACCAGCGGTAGTGCGCGAACGCCTTGTTGGCCTCGGCCATCTTGTGCGTGTCCTCGCGCTTCTTGATCGCGTTGCCCTCGCCCTTGGCCGCGGCGAGCGTCTCGGCGGCGAGCTTCTCCGCCATCGACTTCTCGTTGCGGTCGCGCGAGTAACTGATCAGCCAGCGCATGGCGAGCGCGGTGCGGCGCTCGGGACGGACCTCGACCGGGACCTGGTAGGTCGCGCCGCCGACGCGGCGGGACTTCACCTCGACGACCGGCTTGAGGTTGGTGAGCGCCTGCTTGAAGACGTTCACGCCCGGCTGCGCGGCCTTGGCCTCGACGATGTCCATCGCGCCGTAGAAGATGCGCTCGGCGGTGGACTTCTTGCCCTGGTACATCAGGACGTTGATGAACTTGCTGACAGTCTGGCTGTCGTAGCGCGCATCCGGGAGGATGGTGCGCTTCACGGCACTCTTGCGGCGGCTCATTACTTCTTACCTCCAGCCGGGGCACCCGCCTTCGGCTTCTTGGTCCCGTACTTGGAGCGGCTGCGATTACGCCCGGCGACGCCGGAGGCGTCGAGCTTGCCGCGCACGATGTGGTAACGCACGCCCGGGAGGTCCTTCACACGGCCACCGCGGATGAGCACGATCGAGTGCTCCTGCAGGTTGTGGCCTTCGCCCGGGATGTAAGCGGTGACTTCAAAGCCGTTCACGAGGCGGATACGCGCGACCTTGCGGAGCGCGGAGTTCGGCTTCTTGGGGGTGGTGGTGTACACGCGCGTGCACACGCCCCGCTTGAACGGGTTCTGCTTCAGAGCCGGCGCCTTGTCCTTCTTGAGGACCTCGCGGCGGCTCTGCCTGACGAGCTGATTGATCGTCGGCATCGTACCCTATGGTTGTTCGACCATCTGCCACTACGTGGATCGCCCGGACGGGCGGCACGGAACAGAGCCTTTGAAGCTAGTCGGGGAGAGGCCCCCCGGTCAACGGGGCTCCACGTGCCGATCCCGGTCGGTCGCGGCCAAGTGGAGGCCCGTGAAGGCCCCCACCACGATCGTCACCCCGACCACGGCTCCGGCGGTCCGGACCGCGCCAACGCGCTCACCGCCCGACCAGCGTATCCGCCGGCAACGCGTCCCGCTCCCGCACCTCGGACTCCCACTGCCCGCAGAGGTGCGCGATGCCGTTGGCGTAGTAGCTGATCAGCTCGCGGCCGCGCGGGAGGATCACGTACGCATCGCCCTCCCTGGTGAGCACGCGCCGCATGCGCAGCATGCGGAAGGCGCGCTCGAACGTCTCGGACGCCTCACGGGCCGGTTCGACGACCTCGGCCCCGCGCGCGACGAGCGTGTCGCGCAGCGCTTCGATCCGCGCGAGCAGCCGCGCCTCGGGGATGTACTCGGCGTCGAACGTCTGCAGGGCGGCGCACGTGAGCGGCACCGCCGTCACGGGGATGATCGCCCCGATGCGGGCCATCATGCCGTCGGTGAACTCCTGCACGGCTTGGAGCCGCTCGGGCCGCGGCCGCTCGAACAGTGGAGTGCCCTCGCCCGCGAGGGTCGCGAGCCATGGGGCCACGGGCACGGGATCGCCGACGACGACCGCGGCGCGCCCGTAGCGCTTCCATCGCCGCGTCGACAGCCGACCGAAGCTCGACACGAGGTAGTTGAGCACCTCGCGGAACTGCTGCATCCGCCCCGACGTCGCGCGACCCTCCGTGGCGCGCAGCTCGCGCAGCAGCGTGCGATCCTCGAGCACCCGGTCATAGTTGATGGCGACGGGGACCACGTACATCCGCTCGGCGAACCCGGGCTCGGCGGCGGTGCCGAGCATGTAGTCGAGCAGGCCGATCTTCGCGGGACGCAGGTGCCCGTCGCGCGAGAGCCCGCCCTCGGGGAAGAGCCCCTGCGTGACACCGTTGCGGGTGATGAGCTGGACGTACCGCTCGAGCACCGTGTGATACAGCGGCTCGCGATACCGGCGCCGGATGAAGTACGACCCGAAGGACTTGAACAGGTACTCGAGCGGGAACACGCGCGCCCACTCGCCCACCGCGTAGGAGATCGCCACCTGCCCGGCGAGGGCGTAGCTCGCGAGCACATAGTCCGCGTTCGACCGGTGGTTCATCAGGTAGATCACGATCGACTCGCGCGGGAGCCGCTCGAACGCCGCAGGATCGCGCACCTTCACCGACGTCTTGTAGAACAGGTCGAGCGATGCCTTGGACGCGGCGTATCCGAACTGGTAGTACATGAGGAGATTGAACGCGGGGACGATCTCGTCGATGTACCCGCGCACCCGAGCCCACGCCTTCGCGTCGGTGATCCCCTTCTCCTGTGCGTGCGCCCGCGCGGCACGAGCGACCGCCTCATCGGCGAGGAGCGCGTCGCGGATGTAGCGCTTGCCGGTGAGCTTGAACCGGTCCACGCGGGCGCGGAACCGCAGCATCGCGCGCAGGGCGGTCCGCCGGGTCCAGCGATTCCAGACGCCGAGACCGAGCGGGACGAGCACTGCGGCGGCAGCGAGGACGAGGACCCAGGTGGGGGGGCGATTCACGGGCGGAAACGTCCCGGCGATGCGGGGCGGCGTCAAGCGCACGAGTCGCTTGGCACTCCCCGATGCTTCGCCTCTGCCGATCCGTGTCCGGGTCCTGCGCGCTGCTGTCCTCTGGCATCCTCGCCGCACACGCGACATCCGCGTCGTTGTCGGCGCGCCCGGAGAGCCTCGACACGACGGCGCGCCGCCACCCGCCTGAGCGGTCAGGCGCGCGCGCACTCGGGCGGCAGTTCCTCGAGCAGCACCTCGACGACGGCGTCGACCAGGTGCGCCTTGAGGAACAGCCGCCGCTGCACGAGCCGCACCTCGCGCGCAGGCCCCGGCGGACCGATGGGGATGACGCGCACGTCGCGCGGCGCGGGCCGCGGCACGGCCAGCCACGGGAGGAGCGTGAACCCTTCGCCGCCCTCCACGAGCCTTCGGAGCGTCTCGACGTTCCCCGACTCGAACCGCACCGTGCTCACGCAGCTCTCGCCGCCCGCGCCGGTCCGGTCCCGGCAGAGCGCGAGCGACTGCGATCGCAGGCAGTGCTCGTCGCTCAGCAGCCACGCGTCCTCGGGAGAGAGCTCGTCGGGTCGCACGCGCTTCCGTCCGGCGAGCGGATGCCTGCGGTGGACGTACAGCAGGAGCGGCTCGCGGAAGAGCGCGCGGTGGCGGATGCCCTCCACATGCGGGACCGTCGCGATGAGGCCCGCGTCAAGCGCGCCGCCCCGCAGCCGGTCGAGCACGACCGGCGTGGGCAGCTCCTCCACCACCAGCCGCAGCGCGGGGTGCCGCCGCGCGAGGGCCGGCAGCGCGCGCGGCAGCAGATACGGCGCGAGCGTCGGCAGCACGCCCAGCGTGAGCTCGCCCTCCACGCGTCCGGCGACGCGCCGCGGCAGGTCGACGAGGGCGGCCCCGTCGCCGAGCATGGTGCGTGCCTGCTGGACCATGAGCTGCCCGATGTCGGTGGGCCGCACCGGCGCGGTGGCCCGGTCGAACAGCGTGACGCCGAGCTGCCGCTCGAGGGCGCGCAGCTGCATGGAGAGTGCGGGCTGCGAGACGCCGCACGCCGCCGCGGCCCGGCCGAAGTGCCCGTGGTCGGCGAGCGCGACGGCGTATTCCAGCTGGGCCAGCGTGAAGGGCAGTCGGGTCAGGCAATCACCTCAGGCTATCGCTCCTTAAGGACAATGTATTTCCCTTATCGCTCGCGCGCCGGCATGGTTCCATCGTGTTCCATGGCCGCGCGCGGATCCGTCTCCGGCCGCGGCCCGGCATTCCCCACTGCGAGGTCGCACATGTCACAGGATCCGGTCCTCACCACGCTCACCGGCGCGCCGATCGGCGTGAACCAGGCGCTCACCGCCGGCCCGCGCGGCCCGCTGCTCATGCAGGACGTCGCGCTCCTCGAGCAGATGCAGCACTTCAACCGCGAGCGCATCCCCGAGCGCGTGGTCCATGCCAAGGGTTCGGGCGCCTATGGCACCTTCACGGTGACGAAGGACGTCTCGCACCTCACGCGCGCCGCCTTCCTCGGCGAGGTCGGCAAGCGCACGGAGGTCTTCTTCCGCTTCTCCACCGTCGCCGGCGAGCGCGGCGCGGCCGACGCGGAGCGCGACGTCCGCGGGTTCGCGATGCGCTTCTACACGGAGCAGGGGAACTGGGACCTCGTCGGCAACAACACGCCGGTGTTCTTCGTCCGTGACCCGTACAAGTTCAAGAACTTCATCCACACGCAGAAGCGGCATCCGCGGACCAACCTGCGCGACCAGGACATGCAGTGGGACTTCTGGTCGCTCTGCCCCGAGTCGCTGCACCAGGTCACGATCCTCTTCTCCGACCGCGGCATCCCGGCGACGTACCGCCACATGCACGGCTTCGGCAGCCACACCTACTCGTTCATCAACGCGGCCGGCGACCGCGTGTGGGTGAAGTTCCACCTCAAGACGCTGCAGGGCATCCGGAACATGACCGACGCCGAGGCCGCGCGGGCGATCGGCGAGGACCGCGAGACGCACCAGCGCGACCTGTTCGAGGCGATCGAGCGCGGCGAGTTCCCGCGGTGGCGCGTGGAGGTGCAGGTCATGACCCAGCAGCAGGCGGCCGAGTTCCGCTGGAACCCGTTCGACCTCACGAAGGTGTGGCCGCACGCGGAGTTCCCGGTGCAGGAGATCGGCATCGTGCAGCTCGACCGGAACCCGGTGAACTACTTCGCCGAGGTGGAGCAGGCGGCATTCAAGCCGAGCGCGCTCGTTCCCGGCATCGGCCCGAGCCCGGACAAGATGCTGCAGGCGCGGCTCATGTCGTACGCCGACACGCAGCTCCATCGGCTGGGGTCCAACAACCACCAGATCCCGGTGAACGCGCCGCGCTGCCCGGTGATGAACTACTCGCGCGACGGCCAGCAGGCCAGCGCCGCCGCCTACGGCGCCGCGCCGAACTACTGGCCCAACTCGCATGCCGGGGCGCCGAAGCCCGAGCCGCGGTTCGCCGATCCGGCGTGGGAGCTCGGTCAGGTGATCGTCGACCGGTTCGACTCGACGCTCGAGCACGACGACCACACGCAGGCGGGGAACCTGTACCGCCTGTTCAGCGACGGCGAACGCGACCGGCTCACGTCGCGGATCGCCGGCGGTCTGGGCCAGGCGCGGAAGGCCATCCAACTCCGGCAGGTCTGCCACTTCTGGCGGGCCGACGAGGACTATGGCAAGCGCGTGGCCGCGAAGCTGGGCCTCACCGAACTGGACATCACCGAGGCGATGGGCGCCGCGCACGCGGGCGCGTGAGCGGACGGCGGCAGCGCGGCACGGCGATGGGCCGCGACGCCCGCCTCGTTGGGCGACGCGATCCGCAGTAGATTCGGGCATGCGGATCGCGTTCGCGGAGGATGACGAGCAGTTGCGCGGGTCGGTCGCGCGCGGATTGCGCGAGGCCGGGAACACGGTCACGCTCGCGGTGCACGGCGGCGAGGCCCTCGCCATGATCCGCGAGGGCGGACACGACGTGGTGGTGCTCGACCTCGTGCTCCCGGTGCTGAGCGGGCTCGAGGTCTGTCGCACGGTCCGCGCCGAGGGGAACCGGGTGCCGATCCTGATGCTCACGGCGCTCGACACCGTGTCGGACCGGATCGCCGGGCTCGACGCGGGCGCGGACGACTATCTCACCAAGCCGTTCGCGTTCGACGAGATGCTCGCGCGCCTGCGGGCGCTCACCCGTCGGCATGGCGAGGCGGTCACCCGCCTCGAGGTGGGGTCGCTCGTGATCGACACGGCGCGGCATCGCGCGCAGCTCGGCGCGACCGAGCTGCCACTCACGGCGCGCGAGTTCGACTTCCTCGTGCACCTCGCGCGCCACGCGGGACACGTGGTGAGCCGCCCCGACCTGATGGCGGTGGTGTGGGAGGACGCGCGCGCGTCGTACTCGAACATCATCGATGTGTACGCGAGCCGACTGCGGCGGAAGCTCGAGAGCGTCCCCGGCGGACCGTCGCTGACGACGGTGCGCGGCGCCGGGTTCGTGCTCGAGGCCGCCGGCGACGGTGCGGTGACCTCCGCCGACGGCGCGCCCCGCGGCCGATGAGACGCTGGCCCGTCACGCTGCGCGGGCGGCTGACGCTCTGGTTCACGATCGTCATCGGCGTGCCGTTCCTCGCGTTCGAGGTCGCCGGCTACCTGATGTTCGCGACCGCGCTCCGCGCGGGCACGGAGCGGTTCATCGACGACGCGCTCTCGGCGTTCAGCCGCGAGCTCCGTGCCGAGCGGTTCGTGCGCGGCGACGCGGTGGAATCCATCCGGTCGACGGTGCGCGAGGTGCACTTCAAGGACCTCCGCATCGAGGTGCGCGACTCGAGCGGTGCCGTCGTCGCGGCGAGCGAGGAGATGGTGCCGCTCGAGGGCGCCCGTGTCCTCGAGCGCGACGAGGTGCTCGAGGGCCAGCGGTTCCGCGTCATCGGCTCCTACCCGCTGCGCGACGAGGAGGCGGTCCTCGGGCGCATCCGCACCGGGTTCATCCTCGCGGTGCCCATCCTGCTCGCGCTCGCCGCGACCGGCGGGTTCCTGCTCGCAAAGCGGGGTCTGAGGCCCGTGGCGGAGATGGGCGCGCGCGCCGCGGAGATCAGCGCGAGCACACTGCATGAACGCCTGCCCGTCACCGGCGGCGAGGAGCTCGTCGGGCTCGCGACGGTGGTGAACGCGCTGCTCGACCGGCTGCAGCAGTCGTTCGAACAGCAACGACGCTTCATGGCCGACGCGTCGCACGAGCTCCGCACGCCCACCGCGATCGTCCGCACCGAGGCCGACGTGACGCTCGCGCGGCCGCATCGCGAGGAGGGCGAGTACCGCGCGGCGCTGGAGGTGGTGCGTGACTCCTCGCAGCGGCTCACGCGCATCGTCGACGACCTGTTCCTCCTGGCCCGCGCCGACGCCGGGCAGCTGCAGCTGCGCCGCGCGCCGCTCTACCTCGAGGAGCTCGTCGACGAGAGCGCCCGCGCCGTCACGCAGCTCGCGGCCGCGCGCGGCGTGGAGGTGGCCGTGCGGTCGCTCACGCCCGCGCCCTTCACCGGCGACGCCGACCTCCTCGGCCGCGTGCTGCTCAACCTGCTCGACAACGCCATCCGCCACGCCCCCGCCGGGAGCCGCGTCGAGCTCGCGATGGAGTCGCTGGCCGGCTCGCAGTGCGCGGTCCGCGTGATCGACCATGGCGCCGGCGTGCCGGCCGAGGCGCAGGGACGGATCTTCGACCGCTTCGTCCGCGCGGAGACCGCGCGCGAGTCCGGCAGCGGCGGTGCCGGACTCGGCCTCGCGATCGCGCGGCGCATCGCCGAACTGCACGACGGGACGCTCGTGCTCGAGTCGTCGGGCCCGGGGCGCACGGTGTTCCGATTGACGCTCCCGGTGGACGACGCGGCGCGCGTCTGACGGGCGGACCCATGCCGCGGCACACAGGAGCAACCATGGCGCACATCGAATCGCACCGCGTCGACCGCATCGGCTGGCTCCGTGCCGCCGTGCTCGGCGCGAATGACGGGATCGTCTCCACCGCGAGCCTCGTGGTGGGCGTGGCCGCATCCGGCGCGGATCGCGCTGCCGTCGCGGTGGCCGGGGTCGCCGGCCTGGTCGCCGGCGCGATGTCGATGGCGGCCGGCGAGTACGTCTCGGTGAGCTCGCAGGCCGACACCGAGGCGGCGGACATCGCGCGCGAGACACAGGAACTCGCGTCCGATGCCGACCACGAGCTCGCCGAGCTCACCGGGATCTACGTCGCGCGCGGGCTCGACGAGCCGCTGGCGCGTCAGGTGGCCGAGCAGCTGATGGCGAAGGACGCCCTGGCCGCGCACCTGCGCGACGAGCTCGGCATCACGGAGCATCAGCGCGCGCGACCGCTGCAGGCGGCGCTCGCCTCCGCAGGGACGTTCGCGGTGGGCGCCGCGCTCCCGCTCGCCGTCGCGTGGTTCTCCCCCGCCCGGGTGCTCCCGTGGACGGTGACGGCGAGTTCGCTGCTCCTGCTCGTGGTGCTGGGGGGCATCGCGGCGCGCACCGGCGGGGCCAAGGCCGCCACCGGTGCGATCCGCGTGGGGTTCTGGGGGGCGTTCGCGATGGGGCTCACCTACGCCGTCGGCAGGCTGTTCGGCGCATCGGTGTAGGCGCGCCGCTCAGGCGGTCCAGAGTCGCGCCAAGGCAGGCACCGCCGCGAGGAGGCCGAACCGGACGCTGCGGCCGGCGAGACATACGAGGACGAAGGGCGCGAAGCGGATGCCGACGATCCCCGCCGCGATCGCCGCGAGGTGGAACGGCGGCACGCTCGCCACCGCACTCACCGCGAGCAGCCCCGCGCCGTAGCCCGGGTACCGCTCGACGAGCGCCCGGGCACGCGACACGAACGCCACCGCGCGCGGATGCGAGGCGCGGTCCGCGGCGCGGCCCAGCGCGAACCACGGGAGCTTGGCGCCCACGTGCCCGAGCGTGAAGGCGGCGAGCATGGCGAGCGCGAGCCCGGGCGGCTGCACGAGGCCCAACGCGACCGCGGCCACCTCGGCCAGCCCCACGGGAAGGATGCCGACGGCGAATCCGCTCGCGAAGGCGGTCGCGATGGCGAGGAACGGTGACGTGGAATCGATGACGGGCATGGGCGTCGAACGATGCAGTGCGCGCGCGGCGCCGGGAAGCGACGCGGGGGCGCGGCCTTCGGCCGCGCCCCCGCGTCATCGACCACCGTGCTCAGGCGCTCACGGCCCGAACCCGGGCATCCCCTTCTCCTTCTCGGGTTCCGGCGTGCTCAGCACCTTCCTGAAGCACCAGAAGGTGCCGACCCACACGAGCACCAACGAGAAGATCATCGTGGCCCACCCGCCCGCGGTGAGGCCGACCTGCTGGACCGGCTGTGCGACGTCTTGCATGGTCATCTCCTCAGTCGGCGGGTTTGGTGTCATCGATGTCATACCCGGCGGCCTTCAAGCGCTTCTCACCCATGAAGGTGACGGCGGCCAGGTAGACGACGAGCGCGGCGATGGTCATGAGGCCGACGCGCGCCCCCACCGAGGCCGTCGCGTTCTTCAGCTCCGCCGCAAACGACTGGAGGTTGAAGCCGATGAAGACGATCAGGAGGTACGCCGGCGCGACGTACTTCATGATGATCTTCACGAACGGCGGGATCTGGATGGCGGCGCCGTTGTGGATCTCCTTCCAGCCGCGGTCGATGCCGAACACCCAGGCGAAGTAGATGATCTGCGCCATCGCGAGCAAGAAGATCAGGTACGTGCCGACCCAGAAGTCCATCGTGTTGAGGAAGCTGCCACCGGCCGAGTACCAGAGGGTGAGCAACGCACCGGCGGTGCCGATGCAGGCGATGGTCGCGGTCGCCTTGCCGTGCGACCAGTCGAGCGCCTCCTTCAGGTGCGCCACGGCCGGCTGGTACATCGAGAGCGAGCTGGTGATGGCGGCGAGCCAGAGCACGAGGAACCAGAGCGCGCCCATGATGTTGCCGAAGCCCCCCATGTGGGCGAAGACCACCGGCAGCGTGGCGAAGCCGAGCTTGAAGGTGCCGCCCGAGACGGCGATCGACGTGCCGGACAGTCCCAGGAAGACGACTGCGGCGGTGAGCGTGATCATGCCGCCGAAGCCGACCTCGAAGAGCTCGTTCGTCGCCGAGGCGGTGAGGCCCGAGAGCGCGACGTCGTCGTTCTTCTTCATGTAGGAGGCGTAGTTGATGATCACGCCGAAGCCCACGGAGAGCGAGAAGAAGATCTGCGAGGCCGCCGCGAGCCAGGTCTTGAAGTCCCCCAGCTTGGCGTAGTTCGGGTTCCACATGTAGCCGAGGCCCGCGAGCACGCTCTGGTCGGGGTGCGTCGGGTCGGGGGTGCCGAGCGTGAGCACGCGCACGAGCACGATCAAAGCGCAGAGCGCCATCACCGGCATCGCGAACGAGACGAACTTCTCGATGCCCTTCGAAAGACCGCGGAAGACGAAATAGATGTTGATGCCGAACACCACGACCCAGGTCAGGAGCGTCTTGAGGCCCTCGCCGGAGAACAGCGACCCGTCCGCCCCCGCGCCAGTGAACTTGTCATAGAACGCGTTCGCGACCGCGGTCTGCGTCTCGATGGACGACGCCGGATCGATCCCGATGCCACCGGTGAGGTACTTGAGGAAGTAGCCGAACGTCCAGGTCTCGATGAACATGTAGTACGTCGAGACGCCGAGCGGGATCATGACGCCGATGATGCCGAGATAGCGCGGGAGCCGGCCCTTGCCGATCGCGCCCATGATCATCGTCGCGGAATGGAAGCCCTTCTTGCCGCCGTAGCGCCCCATCGCCCACTCGGCCCACCCGATCGGGATGCCGAGCAGGAAGAGGGCGCAGAAGTACGGGATGAGGAAGGCACCACCACCGTTCGCGGCCGCCTGGCCGGGGAAACGGAGGAAGTTGCCCAGTCCGACGGCGGAGCCGGCCACGGCGAGGATGACGCCGAGCTTTGAGCCCCATTCTTCCTTGTGTTCAGCCATTCGGGGGACCTGGGTTCTGGGGGGATGGCCTGCGAAACGGGGGAATATACCCCGTCCGAACGACCCCGCTACCGAGGAAGGGTTCCGGATCGCGGCCCTCCGCGGGGTGCTTCGAGGTCGAACGCACGAGGGGGCGCCCCCGCTGGGAGCGCCCCCTCGCCGTGGATGCGCGGACCGGTCAGTTGGTCTTCTTGAGCTCCACGCGGCGGTTCTGCGCGCGACCGGCCGCCGTCGCGTTGTCGGCGACCGGCACCGTCGGGCCGTAGCCCTTGGCCGTCAGGCGCTCCGCGGCCACGCCCTTGGAGACCAGGTACGCCCGCACCGACTCGGCGCGGAGTCCCGAGAGCCGGGTGTTGGCCGCTGCGGAGCCGGTGTTGTCCGTGTGGCCCTGGATCTCGACGTTCACGTCCGGCGCACCGTTCAGCGTGGTGGCCATCTTGTCGAGCACCACCTTCGCGCCCTCGGTGAGGACCGCGCTGCCCGAGGCGAACGTGACGCCCTCCAGCACGATATTGGCCTTCCCTTCCTCGAAGATCCGGGCGCAGCCGCGCGCATCGACCGGCGTGCCGCGCGCCGTGTTGGCGCAGGCATCGACGTTGTCCATCACGCCATCGCCGTCGGTGTCCACCGGGATCGCGCAGCCGTTCGCGTCGACGCGCGTGCCGGCCGGCGTGCCGGCGCAGCGATCCGCATTGTCCATCACGCCATCACCGTCGGTATCCACGGGGACCGGGCAACCGCTCGCGTCCACCCGCGTGCCGGCCGGTGTGTTGGCGCACCGATCGGCGTTGTCCATGACGCCGTCGCGGTCGCTGTCGACGGGGACGGGGCAGCCGCTGGCATCGACGCGGGTGCCGGCGGGCGTGCTGGCGCACGCGTCGTTCGCGTCGATCACCCCATCACGGTCACTGTCGGCCGGCGGTGGCGGCGCGGGCGCGGGAGCCGGCATCGGCGCAGGGGCCGCCGCCGGCGGGGCATCGCTGTCCCGGAAGCGCCACGTCACGCCGAACTGCACCGCCATGTGCGTGTGCTCGATGTCGTTCGTCAGCGACGAGTACCCGATCGGCGTCACGAAGCGCTCCATGATGCCGTCGAGCCGGAGCGACATGCGCCCGGAGAGGCGGCGCTGGACGCCGATGAGCGCGCTCACGCCGTCGTCGGCCCAGGTCTCGCCGACACCCGGCGGATCGATGTACTCGCGGACCCAGCCGGCGCCGATGATCCCGGTCCACTTGGCCGAGAGGGGCTGATGGTACGCGAGGCGCGCGGAGACGGGCAGCATGAGGAGGTACGACGCCTTCTCGGTCTCGGTCCGGGCCACCTCGAACTCGAGCGCGAGGTTCCGCTTGAGGAAGAGCCCGAACCGGCCGCCACCGCCGAGCGGCATCTTGTCGGAGAGCTGATCGTCCGGCATGGTGATGCGGCCGAAGAGGCCGAGATCGACCGTGCCTTCGTCCTGCGCCAGAGCGGGTGAGGCGATGCCGAGCGTGAGCGCGGCACCGAGGATGAACCACGAGCGCATGATGTCTCCGGAAAGTTGACGTGTGGGGTTCCGGCCTTGCGTTCCCGCCAGAGTGCGGGACCCGCGCCAATGTACGGGGGCTTCAATAGAGCGTGGCGTGACATCGGTCACAGTGAGAGAAAGCGGTGGGCCGATGGCGGGTGCCGGACGGCAGTAGGAACGATGTCAGGAATGACAGAGGGCGCCCCGACCTCGGGGCGCCCTCTGTCATCTGCCTGATGTCCGCTGCCTTCAGCCGCGCGCTCAGTCCTCGTCCGCCGGACCCGCCAGCAGCGACGCATCCGCTTCCGACGGCGACGTGAGGAAGCTCGCCGGCAGTTCGCCGAACGCCCCGAACTCCGGCGCGGGCGCCGGCGGCGGCTCGATGTCCATGTCCACGTCGTGGTACCGGTACATGCCGGTGCCTGCGGGGATCAGGTGCCCGATGATGATGTTCTCCTTGAGGCCGAGGAGGTTGTCCTTGGCGCCACGGATCGCGGCATCGGTGAGCACGCGGGTCGTCTCCTGGAACGAGGCGGCCGAGATGAACGACTGGGTCGTGAGCGACGCCTTGGTGATGCCGAGGAGCAGCGGCTCGGACTGCGAGGCCTTGGTCTTCTTCTTCTTGGCCTTGTCGTTCGCGTCGCGGAAGACCGCCTTGTCGACGTTCTCCCCCTCGAGGAACTCGGTGTCGCCCGACTCGACGACCCGCACCTTCTGGAGCATCTGGCGCACGATCACGCCGATGTGCTTGTCGTTGATCTTCACGCCCTGCAGGCGATAGACCTCCTGCACTTCGTTGAGGAGGTACTCCTGCACCGCGCGCGGGCCCTTGATCCGCAGGATGTCGTGCGGGTTGACGGGGCCCTCGGAGAGGCGGTCGCCGGCGCGCACGCGGTCGCCCTCGTGCACGCGGAGATGCTTGCCCGACTGCACCTCGTAGAGCTGCGGCTGCTGCGACTCGTCGAGCGAGCCCGCGGCGTCCACCGGCTGCACGAAGATCTCGCGCTTGCCGCGCTTGATGTCGCCGAACCGGACGACGCCGTCGATCTCGGAGATCGTCGCCGGATCCTTCGGCTTGCGCGCCTCGAACAGCTCGGCGACGCGCGGCAGGCCGCCCGTGATGTCGCGCGTCTTGTACGCCTCGCGCGAGATCTTCGCGATCGTCTGGCCGGCCGCCACCTCGGCGCCGTCCTCGATGATGAGCTGCGCGCCCACCGGGATCACGAAGTCACGGATCTTCTTCTCCTTCCCGCCCTTCGACTGCCAGATCTCGATGTGCGGGTGGAGCTTCTTCTCCCGGTCCTCGATGACGACGCGCTGCCGCAGGCCGGTGAGCTCGTCGAGCTCCTCCGACACGGTCTCGTCCTCGACGAGGTCGACGAACTTCAGGGTGCCCGTGACGTCCGCGATGATCGGGTTCGTGTACGGGTCCCACGTGAAGATCTTGTCATCCTTCTTGACCGCGGCGCCGTCGGTGACCTCGAGGATCGCGCCGAGGGGCACGGCGAGGCGCGCGACGATCGGCGCGTTCTTGTCGGCCGAGGCGCGCACGTAGAGCTCGCCCTCGTACGACGTCACCACTTCCTGGCCTTCCGGGTTGGTGACCTTCACCAGGCGATCGCCGAACTCGACGATGCCGGCGACCTTCGACTTCCGCGCCGTCTGCTCGGCGATACGAGCCGCCGTGCCGCCGATGTGGAAGGTGCGGAGGGTGAGCTGCGTGCCCGGCTCGCCGATCGACTGCGCGGCGATGATGCCGACCGCCTCGCCGAGGTCGACCATCTGCATGGTGGCCAGGTTGCGGCCGTAGCACATGCGGCAGAGCCCGCGCTTGGCCTCGCAGGTGAGCACGCTCCGGATCTTCACCGTCTCGATGCCCGCCTCCTCGATCGCCGCGGCCGTCTCCTCCGTGATCATCTGGCCCGCCTCGACGAGGAGCATCGGGCGCCCCGCCTCGTCGAGCAGCTGCGGATCGACCACGTCCTCGGCGGCGACGATGCCGACGATGCGCTCGGCGAGCGGCTCGATGATGTCCTCGCCCTCCTTCAGCGCGCCGATGTCGAGGCCCATCACCGTCCCGCAATCCTCCTCGGAGATCGTCACGTCCTGCGCGACGTCGCAGAGGCGGCGCGTGAGGTAGCCCGCGTCGGCCGTCTTGAGCGCCGTGTCGGCGAGGCCCTTGCGGGCGCCGTGCGTCGACGAGAAGTACTCGAGGACCGAGAGGCCCTCACGGAAGTTCGACTTGATCGGGTTCTCGATGATCTCGCCGATGCCGCCGGTGAGCTTCTTCTGCGGCTTCGCCATCAGGCCGCGCATGC
>CAYXGS010000057.1:0-17419 GCA_964464585.1 uncultured Gemmatimonas sp.
CGCAGAGCGGATTCGCGCCCGTTCCAGGCTGCGGAAGTCGCGTGAGAGTCTGCGGTGGTCGAGTGCAAGTCTGCACGACGAGTGTGACGGCCCGCTGAACTCGCGTGGCGGTTCGCTGGCCCTTGCTCACCGGAAGTCGAGGTCGCGTGGCGGTCCGCTGGACCTTGCTCACCGGCCGTCGAGGTCGCGTGGCGGTCCGCTGGACCTTGCTCACCGGCCGTCGCGGTCGCGTGGCGGTCTGCTGGACCTCGCTCACCGGTCGTCGCAGTCGCGTGGCGGTCCGCTGGACCTTGCTCATCGGCCGTCGCGGTCGCGTGGCGGTCCGCTGGACCTTGCTCACCGGCCGTCGCAGTCGCGTCGTGGTCCGCTGGACCTCGCTGCTCGCGCGCTCGTCGAAGGTGACCGCTCGCTCGAAGAGGGTGGCCGCGCGCGGAAGGAGAGTGACAGCTCGCTCGAAGAGAGTGACCGCGTGTTCGTTGAGGGTCACCGCTCCACAGTTGAGCCTGTCAGAGAATTCGTCTTGTTTCACGACACTCTCGTCGAGCAAGACCAGTCCGGCGTTTGCCCTCGCCCACTTCTCCTTCCGTTCGGATCCCCTGTCGTTGCGCGTGCCGGTCGGGGAGTTCGGTGTCGCGATTCTCGGCAGCGGCCCTGCCGTCGACCGGTCCCGCGACGCGCGCGTATAAATGAAAGGGGATGCCGGCGACTCCTGCCGAGCGGGGAGGGCTTCTCTCCTTCCGCGCCGTCACTCGCCCCGCAACGCCACCATCGGGTCCAGCCGCACCGCGCGCCTCGCCGGCACGAACGCCGCCGCGATGCCGACCGCGAGTATCACCGCGACGATCGCGCTCATCGCGACCGGATCCACGCTCGGCCGGTACAGCACGAGCCCGGACGCAGGCGAGTACACGCCTCGCACCGCGATGGTCGCTGCCACCGAGAGTCCGAGCCCGATCGTCGCACCGACGCCGAGCAGGGCTGCGACCCCGCGCACCAGTCCCCAGACCACGCGCATGGAGCCCGCGCCGATCGCGATTCGGATCCCGATCTCCCGCGTCCGCTGGGTGACCGTCAGCGCGATCACCGCGTACAGTCCGATCCCCGCGAGCAGCATCCCGAGCGCACCGGCTGCGGTGAGCGCCGTGCTCATGGCCTCCACGCCCCTCGACGCCTCGGCGCGCTGCTGCGCCATGGTGCTCGCGCGCACCACGGGCAGCGTCGGATCGAGCGCATGCAACTCGCGCCGCATCGCCGCGAGCAGCGCGCGCGCATCACCCGACGATCGCGCGATGATCGTCGTCGGGCCCGCGTCCGACTGCGCGAACGGCACGTAGAACGCGTAGGGCAGCGGGTCGAGCAGCTCGGGACCCACGTCGCGCGCCACCCCCACGACCTCCATCCACGCGCCCGGCGCGGTCGCAAGACGGAAGCGGCGACCCACCGCGTTCACCGTGCCGAAGTACGCCTTCGCCATCGACTCGTTCACCACCGCTGCCAGCGGCGCGCCGGCGACGTCGCGCGAGTCCAGCGCGCGCCCATAGGTGACCGGGATCGCCAGCGTCGCGAGGAAGCCCGGGCCGGCGATGTAGGCGCCGGCCGGTCGGCCCGTCGCATCGGACGCGTCGGCCTGCACGTCACCCTCGACGAGGACGCGACGGCCGTTCATCTGCATCGGCACTCCGCGCGTGAGCGCCACGCCCTCGACGCCAGGCAGGCCGGCGACGCGGCGCTCGAGTTCGTCGAACGTCGTGCGCACCTGCGTCGTCGCCTGCGCGGAGAACCTCGGGTCCACCTCGAGCATCGCGACGCCATCCACCGCATGCCCCACAGGGCGCGCATACTCGGCGTTGGCCCACTGCATGAAGAGCGACGCGACGCCGAGGAGGAGGACGGACAGTGAGATCTGGCCGACGATGAGCGAGTTCCGCAGGGTGAACCGGCGATCGCCGCCTCCGCCGCTCACTCCGCCGCCGAGGATCGACGCGGGCACGTTCACGCGCGTCGCGGAGAGCGCGGGCGCGAGTCCGCAGAGGATCGCCGTCACCGCCGAGACGGCGACCACGAACGCGAGCACGCGGCCGTCGAGTGCGAGGTCGACCGCGATCGGCAGCTCGACCGCCCGCATCGCGCGGATGCTCCACCACGCGAGCAGGCAGCCCAGCGCACCGCCGGCGACCGAGAGGAGCATGCTCTCGGTGAGCAACTGGCGGATGAGACGGCCACGCGGCGCGCCGATCGCCAGGCGGATGGCCATGTCCTTCTGTCGCGCCGCGCCGCGCACGAGGAGCAGCGTCGCGAGATTGCTGCACGCGATCACGAGCACCATCCCCACGAGGGCGAGCATCACCGCGGCGGCGGCCTTGAGCGGCGCGTCGAGCTGCGGATGGACCCACACGTCCTCCGACGCGATCACGCGGATGCCCTTGCCGGGATCCAGCGCCGGGTACGCCTCGGCGAGGCGGCGGCCGAGGATGTCCATCGCCGCCTGCGCCTGCGCGACGGTGACCGCGGGGCGCAGCCGCGCCTTCACGAGGAAGCCGGACTCGTCGGGCCGCCGCTCCAGCTGCGCACTCATCCCGAACGCCGGCATGGACTCGATGGGCAGCCAGAAGTCGGTGATGATGCCGGTGTTGAGCGTCCCGGTGTGGCCCGCGGGCGCGACGCCGACGATCGTCGCCGTGAGCCCGTCCACGCGCACGGTGCGCCCGACGATGCGCGGGTCCGCGCCGAACTGCCTCGTCCATGTGCCATGCCCGACGACGACCACGAGCGGCGCGCCGCGCACATCGTCCTCGGGGAGGAACCACCGGCCCGCGGTCATGCGCAGTCCGAGCACCTGCATGTAGCTCGCGCTCGCGTGCTCGGCGACGGCGCTGCGCAGCTCGCCACGGTCCAGCCACGTGACGCCGCGCGGCACCGACGTGGCCATCACGGCCGAGAACAGGTCGCGGCCCGCTTCGGCGATGTCGGCGTAGGCCGGATACGACGCGGCGTCCTGCGCATCGGGATTCGCGGCGCGCTGGTAGATGTCCACCAGGCGATCGGGTTCGGGGAGCGCCGCATGCCGGAACCGCGCGGCGTTCACGAAGCTGAAGATCGCGGCGTTGGCGCCGATGCCGATGCCGAGGATGAGCACGGCGGCGACGCTGAATCGCCAGTCGCGGACGAGGCGGCGGAGCGCGAAGCGCGTGTCGCGCACGAAGGCTTCGAGGTAGGACGAGTCGGTCACGAGGGGTCTCCGCGGTTGTCACCGACTACGCGGGGCATGGGTCGGGGTTTCGGCCGAACGGGCCGCGCGGCCCGGGGCGCCTCGCGCGCCGTCAACACCCGTGCCCCGCGCAGCGTACGCTGGCCAGACCCGGCTGAATGGAGTAGCGTAGCTCGTGCCCTCCGTCCCCACATGACACACCGAATCTCCTTGGTCCACGCGACCCTCGCGCGCCGCATCGCCGTCGCACTCCTCGGCGCATCCCTCGCCCTCGGCTGCGCCTCCCGCAGTGCCGCGCCGCCCGCGACCGAACCTGCCGCGCATGACATGTCGTCCATGGGCGCTGCGCACGACATGTCGTCCATGGGTGCCGCGCACACCGCGCACACCATGACCGGCCTCGACGCCCCGGTCACCATCCCGCCGGGCGCCATCTACACCGAAGCCGACGTCCGCTTCATGCAGGGCATGATCGCCCACCACGCGCAGGCGATCTACATGTCGCGCATGGCCGAGGCGCATGGGGCGAGTCCGCGTCTGCAACGGTTCGCCATCAAGATCGACCAGTCGCAGACCACCGAGATCAAGCAGATGCAGGGATGGCTTCGCGCGAACGGACAGTTCGTGCCGGACACCTCGTCGTACCACACGGTCATGATGCCGGGGATGCTCACCAAGGAGCAGATCGCCGAGCTCGAGCGGGCGAAGGGACCGGATTTCGAACGAGCCTTCCTCGTGCTCATGATCCAGCATCACGATGGCGCCCTGATGATGGTGAAGGACCTCTTCGCCACGCCGCGTGCCGCACAGGACGTGGACGTGTCGGTGTTCGCCAACGATGTCGTCGCCGTGCAGACCGCGGAGATCGGTCTCATGCGCCAGATGCTCGCCAACCTTCCGTAGAAGCCGCTGTCACCCGCGACCGGAGCCATCCCGACCATGAACCAGCTTCGCAGGATCCTCACGCTCACCGCGGCGGCCGCGCTCGTGTCGGCTGCGGCGCCCGCCGGTGCACAGACGTATCCCACCGGCACCGACCCGCGCGATGCGCTCGCGTCGGGGCGCCTCGACGCCGGCGTCGCGGCGAAGGGACTGTCGCTCGTCTCCTTCTCCACCAAGCCCGCGCAGTTCGACACCGCGCGCGGCCTGACGTTCGCCAACTCGGATCTCGCGTTCGGCGGCAACTACGTGTACCAGGGCAACTTCGCCGGCTTCACCATCTGGGACGTGAGCGACGCGGCCCATCCGAAGGTGGTCTCGGTCGTGAAGTGCACCACCTCGCAGGGTGATCCGTCGATCTACGGCAACCTGCTCTTCATCTCGGCCGAAGGGAACGGCAATCGCAAGGATTGCGGCAGCGGCGGCGTGCAGAAGCCCGAGGAGCACATGGCGGGCGTGCGCATCTTCGACGTCTCCGACCCGGCCAACCCGCGGCTCGTGAAGAACGTCGAGACCTGCAAGGGGTCGCACACGCACACCATCGTGCCGCACCCCAAGAAGAAGAACCTCATCTACATCTACGTCTCGGGCAGCCAGCAGGCGCGCCCCAACACGGAGCTCGCGGGCTGCGTGAACGGGACCGACCCGGCGGATGAGAGCAACTCGCTCTTCCGTCTCGACGTGATCCGCGTGCCGCTCGATCATCCCGAGCGCTCCGAGGTCGTCACCGGCGCGCGCATCTTCACCGGCCTCGAGCCGGCCCCGCGTGCCGCGGGCCGTCCCGCACGCGGTGGTCCGCCGCCGGCCGCTGGCGCCGCAGGTGCCGCGCCGCAGCCCGCGCCCGCGCCGACCGGTCCGCGCAACTGCCATGACGTCACCGTGTACCCGGAGCGCCACCTGCTCGCCGGCGCGTGCGGCAGCTATGGCATCCTGGTGGACATCCGCAATCCCGAGAAGCCCGTGCGCCTCTCGGCCGTGAGCGACACCAACTTCTCGCTCTGGCACACCGCCGTGTTCAGCAACGACGGCCAGAAGGTCGTGTTCACCGACGAGTGGGGCGGCGGCACCTCGCCGATGTGCCAGAAGTCGAGCATGATGGAGATGGGCGGCAACACCACCGTCACCATCAGCGGCGACAGGAAGTTCACGCAGCACGCCTACTTCAAGATCCCGTCGGCGCAGACCGCACAGGAGAACTGCGTCTCGCACAACGGCGGACTCATCCCCGTCCCCGGGCGCGACCTGATGGCGCAGGGCTGGTACCAGGGCGGCGTGAACGTCATCGACTTCACCGATCCCGATCATCCGTTCGAGGTCGGCTACTTCGATCGCGGCTCGATCGATCCGTCGCCCGAAGGCGCGGACGTGCCGGTCGCGGCTCCGCGTGCGGCTCCGCCCGCCGGCGGTCGCGCGCGCGGCACCATCGGCGGCTCGTGGGGCGCGTACTACTGGAACGGGCACATCTATTCGTCCGAGATCGACCGCGGCTTCGACGTCCTCGAACTCCAGCCCAGCGACCAGCTCTCGGCCAACGAGATCGCGGCCGCGAAGCTCGTCCGGTTCGTGAACTACAACCCGCAGAGCCAGCCGCGTCTCGAGTGGCCGGCTGCGTTCCCGGTGGTGCGGTCCTACCTCGACCAGCTGGTGCGCGGTCAGGGACTCGCGGCCGCACGCACGACGGCGATCGATCAGGCCCTCAAGGCCGCGGAAGCGATGAGCGGCCGCGAGCGTCGCCGCGCCCTCACGGCGCTGGCCGCCGAGGTGGACAAGGACGTCGCCGGTGCGAAGGACGCGGCGCGCGTGCGTGCCATGGCGGCGGAGATCCGGCGGTTGGCGGCGGCTTCGCGGTAGGCGTCCGCGGGCGCACGCCCGAACGCAGGAGACGGACCACCGATCACGAGGCGCTCACACCATGCGGTGTGGGCGCCTCGGTCGCTATCGCCCCTTCGTCACCGGTTCGGCTGCCGCGCGGTCATCGCTCGACCGCCCGAACCCCGTGGTGACCATCAGCGCGACCGTCACGACGAGCGCCCACGCGTAGGTGTTGTGCAGCCCCACGGTGAGCGGGGACAGCGCGGGCATGCCGAGCCCGGCGTCGCGCGTGGTGCCGGCCGTGAGGATCGTCGGCAGGAACCACGGCAGCAGGAACGGCCACGTGCACGCCGTGAGGTCGAGGAGATTGGCCCGCCGGTACGCGGTGAGTCCGTGGCGCGCTCCCGCCGCCTGCGCGAACGGTCCGACCAGCAGGATCGCGACCACGGAGTGCGTGGTGAGCAGCACGGCCGCCGAGAGCGCGCCCACGATCCACCACTCGCTCGCCTGCGGGCTACGGGCGCGGCGCTCCGCCGCGGCGATGAGGCGCGACAGGAGGTCGGTCGCCTGGATCGTCCCCACGAGCGCCATCAGCAGCAGCGTGAACACGCTCACCCCCACCGCCCGGCCGAAGCCGTTCACGATCACGCCCGTGGCTCCGAAGCTCCCGGGGTCCACGCGGATCAGGTCGCGCGGCGAGAGCAGGCCGGCCAGGAGCCCCGTGACGACGGCGGCGAGGATGCCCAGCAGCAGCGCCTCGAGCAGGTGACGCCGCGAGAGCAGCATCGCGAGCACGAGCACCGGGACGACCAGCATCACCAGCGGGCGCGGGCCGGCGTCGGTGGTCGCGAGCGCCGCGAGCGTGCGATCCACCGCCTCGCCTGCGCGCGCGAGCGCACCGGGCGCATCCGCGCGCGCGCCGAGCGCGAACGAGGCGATGAGCGCGACGACACCGGCGGGGACCGCGTACTTGAGGCGCGCCCGCACCGTCCCGCCGAGGTCGGCCTGCTGCGTGCCGCTCGAGGCGATGGTCGTGTCGGACACCGGGGACATCGAGTCCCCCCACGTGGCGCCGGCGAGGATGGCGCCCGCGAGCGCCGCCGGATGCGCGGCCGCCGCCGCACCCGCGGGATAGAGCAGGGGACCGGCGAGGAGTATGGTGCCGAAGCTCGTCCCGGTGGACGTGGACACGAGCGCGCACGCGACGAACGCCGCGGCGACGTACGCGCCGCCCGAGAGCCCGAGCGCGTGGGCGCTCCACGCCAGCGCGCGCACGAGGCCGGCCTCGGCGAGCACCGCGCCCAGCACGCCCGCGAACATCCACGCGCACAGCATCACCATCACCAGCCGCTGGCTCATCCCGTCGAGCATCGCCTCCGCGTACCGCGTGCGGTCGCGCGCCAGGACGAGCCCCGCGACGAGGGCGGCCAGGAGCACCGGCCAGAAGCCGCGCTCGTCGGGCGCGCCGGCGAGCGCGAGGGTCGTCACGCCCCCGAGGAACACCGCGAACGGGGCGAGCGCGCCGAGCGTGCCGCCGTGGAACGCCAGCGGGGGTGGCGCGGCATCGGCGTCGCGCGGCAACGGGGCGTCGGTCATGGTGGACGAAGATACGCCACGGCCGCTAACGTTCGCACCATGCCAGACGCCATCCACGACGACTCGTTCACGCTCTTCGACCTGCGCGTGGAGGTCGTCGCCACCGACCGGCCCATGGTGTGCGCGCATCGCGCGGGCGACTGGTTCGAGCTCGTCGGCGAGAGCCTGCGTTTCCCGCCCGGTCAGTCGTTCCCGCTCTATCCGCTCGCGGCCCTGCTGCCGCTCCTCCCGGCCAAGCAGCGGCCCACGCACCCGAACGACTGGATGACGACCGACGCCGAGGTCGCCTGTCCGGATCCGCATTGCGGGGCCCGGTTCCGCATCACGCGCATCGGGACGAGCACGTGGCGGCACGGCGAGGTCACGCGCGTCCCGCTCGCCACGTGAGCGCCGCGGCGGGGCCGACGATCCCCGCGGTCACCCTCGCCGACGGGACACGCATCCCGCGGCTCATCAAGGGCGGCTGGCAGCTGGCCGGCGGACACGGCGCCGTCGAGGAGCGCGCCGCGCTCGACGACATGCACGCGTTCGCGGAGGCCGGCATCACGGCCTTCGACTGCGCCGACATCTACACGGGCGTCGAGGCGCTCATCGGCCGTTTCCTGCGCGAATGGCGCGAGCGGCATGGTCCGAACGCCCCGGCCATCCGCGTGCACACCAAGTGCGTCCCCGACCTCGACCTGCTGCCCCGCCTCACGCGCGCCGACCTCGAGCGCACGGTCGATCGCTCGCTGCGCCGGCTCGGCGTGGAGCGGCTCGATCTCGTGCAGTTCCACTGGTGGGACTACGAGGTCGGCCGGATGGTCGAGGCGGCGCAGCATCTCGACGCCATGCGCCGCGACGGCAGGATCGCGGCGCTGGGCGCCACCAACTGCGACACCGCGCATCTCGCGGCCATGCTCGACGCCGGCGTGCCGATCGTCGCGCATCAGGTGCAGGGCTCGGTCCTCGATCGCAGGGCACTCGGTCCCATGCGCGCACTCTGCGAGGCGCGCGACGTGCGACTGCTCACGTATGGGGCGCTGGCCGGCGGCTTCCTCCACGAACGCTGGCTCGGCGTGCCGGAACCGGCGGAACCGCTCGAGAACCGCTCCCTCGTGAAGTACCGGCTCATCATCGCCGAGTGGGGGACGTGGGCGACGTTCCAGCGGCTGCTGGCCGCGCTGCACGCGTCGGCGGGGCGGCACGGCACGACGATCGGCGCGGTGGCGCTCGCGTGGGTGCTCGAGCAGCGCGGCGTGGGAGCCGCGATCGTCGGGGCCCGGCATCGCCGCCACCTCGAGACGACGCTCGCGGCGCTCGCACTCCGGCTCGACGCGACGGACCACGCCGCCATCGACGCCGCGTTGCCGCCCGGTGGCGGCCCCGCCGGCGACGTCTACGCGCTGGAGCGCGAGCCCGGCGGGCGCCACGCGGTGATCATGCGCTACGGACTCAACGCCGCGGCGAGCGACTGAGTCGCGCGACGTCCGCCGCCCTCACCGCCGTGGCGATCCGATGAGGTAGAACGCCTCCTGCCGCGGCCGGAAGAACCGGTACCCGTCCGTCGTGAGGTGGGCGCAGTCCTCCATCATCACGAAGACCTTCTTGCCGCCCCACTCGGGGACGAGCGTGGCGGTGTTGAGTTCGATCGACTGATAGCTGCCGAGCTTGAGCCGCGTATTGACGGCCGTCGTGTCGGTGCGCAGGGCCGAACGGAAGTCGATCGACGTGCCGAGCCCGTGCCCCTGGTTGCCCAGCGGGTGCGAGTACACCATCGCCTCGATCCCGCGCTCGCGCATCTCGGCCATCGTCGCGTTGAACACCTCGCCGCCGGTGCGTCCCGGTCGCGCGGCGCGCAGCATGAGGGCGTCCTGCAGCGCGTTGGTGTTGCGGAGCGCGGCCTTGAGCCCCGGCGGCGCGTCGCGTTCGCCCGGCTTGAGCACGTAGGCCATCTTCTGCCAATCGGTGTCGAAGCCCATGTACGTGATGCCGAAATCGATGTGCACGAGGTCGCCGGGCAGGATCACCGTCGCCTCCGGCGCCACCGCGAGGAAGCCGCGCGACGTGGCGACGTCGCCCTCGGCGCGCTGGACGCGCAGGTCGGGCTGGAACCATGTGCGCACGCCGGCGGCCCACAGCAGGTCATAGAGCGCGCGGCGCACGTCGCCGACCGTGGTGGTGCCGGGCTTGATGAACTCGCTCGAGAGCGCGCGCCGCACGATCTCCTCCGTCACCTCGACCGCCGTGCGGTAGTACTCGAGCTCGTCGGGCAGCCGCGTGTCGAGATAGTCGATGGTGAGCCGGGCCGCGCTGGTGAAGCGCGATTCGGCCTCCGGTCCCATCGCCTCGGCGATGAACCGGTAGGTGTCGTGCCCGAGCGCGCGCGTCTGCCCGCGACCGCCGCCGATCGAGAGGCCGATGGTGCGCGGCTGGTACTCGTCCCAGAGCCGCCTGAGCGTGGCGGCGGGCGGCAGCGGTTCGGTGAACGGGGCCTCGAAGAAGCGGGCGAGGTTCTCCTCCGTGTAACCGGTGACGGCGAAGCGGCGGAGGCCGCGCTCGCCGGCATCGACGAACACGAAGAGGTCGCGATTCCCGGTGTACGGGCGGGGCGGGGCGATGCTCGCGACCACGGGGTCGTCATGGAACTCCTCGTTGACCACGATCCACATCGCGATGCCATGTGCGCGCATCATGGGGAGGAGCATCGCGTGCTTCTCGGCGAGCCACCGCTCGCGGACGGCGATCTGCTCGCTCCACGTGAGGAGCTTGCGCGCGGACGCGACGACGGGGCGCGAGCCGGCGGCGACCGGCGTCTGGGCCTCGGCGCGCGGCGTGGCGATGGCCGACGAGGCGAGCGAGGCGGCGAGGGCGAGGAGGATGGCGGAGCGCATGGCGGGCGAGTGAGGGCGTGGCGGTCGGCGCGAGTCCATGACGGGCGAATGTAGCACGCCGGCGCCCGACCGGGCTCGGGCCCGCTCGCGACGTCGCCCTTGACCGGCCCGGTGCGCCATTGTATATAACCGACAGGCTATTAAACACGAGAGTTATGCAAGCCTCCGACCGTCTCGACCTCACGTTCGCCGCCCTCGCCGATCCCACCCGCCGCGCGATCCTCGCGCGCCTGGCCAGCGGCGAGGCCTCCGTCCAGGAGCTGGCCGCACCGTTCGACATGAGCCAGCCCGCCATCTCCAAGCACCTCAAGGTGCTCGAGCGCGCGGGGCTCATCGCGGTGGACATCGACGCGCAGCGGCGTCCGCGCCGGCTGGAACCCAGGCGCCTCGGCGAGGCCGTGGAGTGGATCCAGCGGTACCGCGAGGTCTTCGAACGGAACTACCAGCGGCTCGATGCGCTGCTCGAGGAGATGAAGGGCAAGCCGGCCAAGCGCCGGCGGGCGAAGCGATAGCACGGCAGGCCACCGCACCACCGCTCAGGGAGAACAGCGATGCCAGCACCCGCGCAGGTCACCGTGCCGAGTGATCGCGAAGTCCGCGTCACGCGCCGGTTCAACGCCCCACGCCAGTTGGTGTGGGATGCCCACACCAGGCCCGAACTGGCCCGGCGATGGCTCGGCTACGACGGCTGGGACATGCCGGTGAACGAGATGGACGTGCGCGTCGGCGGCCGGTACCGCTGGCAGTGGAAGAACCGGGAGGACGGCCAGCAGTTCGGGTTCTTCGGCACGTTCACCGAGGTGCACCCGCCCTCGCGGCTCGTGCACGACCAGTACTTCGATCCGGGCGACATGGGTGGTGCCATGCCGACGGGCGATCCCTGCATCATCACGCTCGAGCTCAGCGAGCGGGACGGTGTGACCACGCTCGTCTGCACCATGCGGTTCGCCTCGAAGGAAGCGCGCGAGGCCGCCGTCTCCACCGGCATGACCGACGGCATGGAGTTCAGCTACACGCGGCTCGACGCCGTGTGCGAACAGGCAGCCTGACGGCACATCGCCGCGCAGCGCATCGACTCACACCAGGAGCCACTCCGATGAACAAGGTCACTCCGTTCCTCATGTTCAACGACCAGCTCGAGGCCGCGATCGCGTTCTACACCGCGACGTTCCCGGACTCCGAGGTCCGCAGCCTCGCGCGCACCGGGAAGGACGGCCCCGTGAGCTCGGCCGAGTTCGTGGTGGGCGGGCAGCGGTTCATGGGCTACAACGGCGGCGCGCACTTCAGCTTCTCCGAGGGCGTCTCGCTCTATGTGGACTGCGCCGACCAGCGCGAGGTGGACGACTACTGGGACAAGCTCCTGAAGGCCGGCGCGACGCCCACCGCGTGCGGATGGATCAAGGATCCCTTCGGGCTGTCGTGGCAGATCGTCCCGCGGCGGTTCATCGAGCTGGTCGGGGACCGCGATCCCAAGAAGGTGAAGGCGGTGATGGACGCGATGCTGACGATGGTGAAGCTCGATGTCGCGGCGCTCGAGCGGGCGTACGCCGGGGCGTAGTCGTGTCCGGGGCCGCTACGCCACCAGCTCCGCCGCCAGCGCATACGCGTCGCCGGTGGTCTCGATGATCCCCCGCACCTCCGATGCCGGCACGTCCATCGCGCGGAGCAGCGCCGCCGCGGGCTGACTGGGCCGGCCCTCGACGGCGAGCCCCACGTCGAGCTGCCAGCACATCGCTTCCGCCGCCGCGATCACCATCGACAGGCGTGCGACCTCGGGCGGCGCGGTCTCGGGATGGTTGTGGTGGAAGATCGCGTCGCCCACGAACGACGGCAGTGCCCAGCGGCCGATCAGCAGGCTCGCGACCGCGCCGTGGTCGATGCCGAGGTGCTCCTCCTCGAGCGGCCCGATCGGCGCATCGGTGTCGTCCAGGCCACCGCGCGCATCGAGCACGCTCGAGAGCTCGGTGGGGAAGTGCTGGTCGATCACCAGCAGGCCCACGTCGTGCAGCAGGCCGACCAGGTACGCGTCCTGCGCGCGGATGACGCTGCTGTTCCCGACGATGTTCCAGAGGCTGCCGGCGAGTCCCGCGACCGTCGCGCTGTGCACCCAGAAGTCGAGGTGGTCGAATCGTGCGCGCCGGCTCCCGAGTCCGTTCACGATGGCGAGGGCCACGCACGTCGCGCGCACCTGGTTGAGCCCCATGCGCGAGACCGCGGCCGAGACCGAGGTGATGGGGGCGCCGGAGCGCGCGAACGAGGCCGAGTTCACCAGCCGCAGCAGCCGCGCCGTGAGCGACGGATCCTGGTCGAGCAGACGGGCCACGTGCGCCGCCCCTGCATACGGGTTGTCGAGCGCCCGATGCAGTTCGAGGACGATGCTCGGCAGCGTGGGGAGATCCTCTCCCCGGCTGACGATGTGCTGGAGGCGCGGGTAGATGTAGGCCATGGAGCGGGGCGGGGGCAGGTGTCCCTCCTAGTGTCGGCACAGGGTGGGCGGCGCGATATTCCCCGGCGTGACTCCCGCCCCCCGCCGCCGGATCTGGCAGACGCCCACCCCCGGCGTGGAGGCCGGGCCGGACGTCGATCGCGACATCACGCTCCTGCGCGATCTCGCCCACACTCTCCTCGTCGCCGAGCGCGCCGACGAGGCCTTCCAGTTCGCGCTCGACCGCGCCTGCCCGGTCGTCGGCGCCTCGCTCGGCTCCGTCTTCGTCCTCGACGGAGCATCCGAGCTCATGAAGCTGGTCGCCGCGCACGCCTGGCCCGACCGCTGGCGCCCCTGGCTCGGTGAGATGCGAGTCCGGGTCGGGTTCGGGCCCAGCGGTGAAGCGGTCTCGGAACGGCGCGTCATCGAGGTCCCCGACGTCTTCGCCGACGCCACCCTCGAGGACTGGCAGGAAGTCGCCGGCGAGCTGGGGTTCGTGTCCCTCGTCGCGCTCCCGATGCTCACCAATGAAGGGACCGCCGGGGCGGTGACGTTCTACTTCGCCGAGCCCGGCACCCCCGAGCCGCGCACGCGGAACCTGCTCCGCGCCACGGCGGACATCATGGCCGCCATCGCCGAGAAATCGGCGCTGCGGGACCGCCTGCGCCGGACGGAAGCGGCACTAGATTCCATCAACGCAGGGAACCCCCCGACCGTATCAGTTGTCGAAGCTCCAGAGGACACCACGTGACCCATCAGCAGACCGGCCGCACCCTCCAGCAGCAGCGCACCTCCCTCCCCGCCGCCGACGTCCTCGACGCGGCGCGCGAGTTCTTCTCGCGCGGGTCCGGCATCTACTCGGCGTTCCTCGAGAAGGAAGGCCCGACGTGGATGAGCCTGCGCGGCCAGGGCGGCGAGGAGATCATCATCGCGGCCAACGAGGAGGCGGGCGGCACGGCCGTCACCGGCTCGTCGTACATGTTCGACGCGCAGGTGGCGCAGTTCCTCTCCACGCTCCCGCCGGTCGCGGCCGCGGAGCTGGTCTCGTGAGCGCCGCGGGCGCCGTCACGCGCGCGTCGGGCACGGCCGTGGTGAACGGCCTGCGGGCGCGGCCGGGCCTGCTCACGCTGGGGCAGGACGGGCCGGGCGCGATCACGGTCCGCGTGCAGATCCCCGAGCTCTGGGACACCGTCGCGGTCCGGTGCGCCGAAGGCACCACCTGCCTCGCGCTCAAGCAGGCGGTGCTCGACGCGTTCGGCGAGCGCCACCACCCGGCCGACGAGTACGTGCTCAAGCTCCGCGGCTTCGAGGTCCTCGACGAGAGCGCCCCGGTGACGGTCGCCGGCGCGCGCGACGGGTCGACCTTCCTCCTCAGCTTCCGCCTCAAGCGGCCGGTCCGCTGACCTCCGCGGCGAGTCGTCCCACGGCGAGCGAACGCGACGACCTGCTGGCCGCTGCGGCGCAGCTGCGCGCCGAGGTGGGACGCCGCATCGTCGGACAGGAACAGGTGCTCGATGAGATCCTCATGGCGCTCGTCGCCGGCGGCCACGCGCTGCTCGTCGGCGTGCCGGGCCTCGCCAAGACCATGATGATCCGCGCCGTCGCCGAGGCGATGGCGCTCGACTTCCGGCGGATCCAGTTCACGCCCGACCTCGTGCCCAGCGACATCACCGGCACCGAGCTGCTCGAGGAGGATTCGCAGACCGGGCATCGCTCGTTCCGCTTCGTGCGCGGCCCGGTCTTCGCGAACATCGTCCTCGCCGACGAGATCAACCGCGCGCCGCCGCGCACGCAGGCCGCGCTGCTCGAGGCCATGCAGGAGCACCGCGTCACCGCGGCGGGGCAGACCATGCCGCTCCCCGAGCCGTTCTTCGTCCTCGCGACGCAGAACCCCATCGAGCAGGAAGGCACGTACCCGCTCCCCGAGGCGCAGCTCGACCGCTTCCTCTTCGACATCCGCATCGGCTATCCCGGCGCGGACGAGGAGGTCGCGATCCTGCGCGCCACGACCGGCGTGGGCCAGGCGCCGCTCAAGCCGATCATCGACGCGGCGCAGGCGAAGGCGCTGCAGCGGATGACGCGCGAGATCCCCGCCGCCGACGCGGCGCTGCGCTACGCGGCCTCGCTCGCGCGCGCCACGCGGCCCAAGGGCGGCGAGGCGACGCCGCTCGTCGAGCAGTACGTGCGCTGGGGCGCCGGGCCGCGAGCCGGACAGGCGCTCATCCTCGGCGCCAAGGCCGCCGCGCTCCTCGCCGGCCGCCACGCCGTCGCGCCCGAGGACATCCGCCGCGTCGCGCGCCCCGTGCTGCGCCATCGCGTGTTGCCCAACTTCGCGGCCGAGGCCGAAGGGATCGACAGCGAACGGATCGTCGAGGACCTCATCGCGCGCGTGCCCGAACCGCGCGGCCTCACCGGGATCTAGGCCGTGGCGGTGGGCCCGTACGGCGCGTTGCTCGACGCCGTGCGCGGCGTGCGATGGCCCGCGCGACGCCCCGTCCCCGGTGGCGCGCCCGGCGCGCATCAGGCGCGCACCCGCGGCATCGCACCGGAGTTCGCCGAGTACCGGCCGTACCGGCAGGGCGATGACCCGCGGCGCATCGACTGGAAGCTGCTCGCGCGTTCCGATCGCGCCTTCATCCGGCTGGCGCCCGACCACGCGACGCTCGGCACCACGTTCATCGTGGACGCCTCGGCGAGTATGGGGTTCGCGGGCAAGTGGGCACTCGCCAAGCGGCTCGCGGTGGCACTCGGTGCGGTCGCGCACGCGAGCGCCGACCCGGTGGGGCTCATCGTCGCGTCCGCGTCGCGCGCGCGTCGCCTGCCGCCGCGCGCGCGCGGCGGGGTGATCGCCGAGTTCGCGCGCACGCTCGATGACACCGAATGCGGCGGCACGGTGGACCTCGCGCCGTTGGTGGCCGCGTCCGCCTCGCGATGCGTGGTCATCACCGATGCGCTCGGCGACGCCGATGCCCTGCGCACCGCGCTGTCGCGGCACCAGGCCCAGGGCGGCGAGGCCCACCTGTTGCACGTGGTCGCGCGGCTCGAGCTCGATCCCGCCGGTGATGCGGTGCTCGCGACCGACCCCGAGGACGAGACCATCGCGCGGCCGCTCGTCGCCGATACCCGCGACGCGTACCGTGCGCGGTTCGATGCCTGGCGGGGAGAGGTCGCGCGGCAGTTCCGCGCCGATGGCGTGGCGTATCACGAGGTGTGCGATGACGCGGCGGTCGAGCAGCTCGTGCGCCGCGTGGTGACGCCGGCCGGCGCGCGCGCCGAGGCGGAGGCGCGGCGATGAGCTTCCTCGCGCCGCTCGCGTTCGGTGCGGGCGTGGTCGCCGCGCTCGCGGCCGTCGTGCTGCACCTGCTCTCCACTCGGCGGCCGCCGCGCGCGGTGCTCCCCACCGCGCGGTTCGTGCCCGAGAGCGAGGCGCGCGCGGTGTCGCGGTCCTCGCGGCCCACGGACCGGTTGCTGCTCGCCTCGCGGGTGCTCGCGGCCCTGCTCATCGGCGCCGCGTTCGCCCGCCCGGTGCCGGATGCGCCGGGGCCGAGCGTGCGGCACGTGGTGCTGCTCGATCTCTCGTCCAACGTGGCCGACCGCGCCGCCGCGGCGCGCGAGGCCATCGCACGCGCGGGCGACGGCGGCGCGATCGTCGCGTTCGATACGACGGCGCGGCGTCTCGATACCGCCGATGTCGCGCGTCCCGACCCGCCGCGCTCGGCGCCGGGGATCCTCTCCGCCGCGCTGGTCGCGGGACTCCGTGAGGCGCGGGCGATCGCGCGCGGCGCGGACTCGGTGCGTCTCGTGGTGGTCTCGCCGCTGGCCGAGGAGGCGTTCGACGCCGCCACCGCGGGCGCGCGCGCTGCGTGGCCGGGCGGGATCACCCTCGTCCGCGTGCCCGCGGCGACCGACACGGCGCGCGCACCGCTGCCATCCCTCGACACGCCGCTGGCCGATGATCCGTTCGCCCCTGCGCTCCCGCGGCTCGACCCGGCGCGAGGCGCGCACGCGGTGCGCATCGTCCGCCGCGCGCCGAGCGCGGCCGACTCCGCGTGGGCGCGACAGGCCGGGCGCGTGCTCGTGCACTGGCCGGTGGGGGCCACCGCACCCGCGAGCGCGGACGGCGTGATGGCGTTCGGCCAGCGCCCGGCGACGCTCGTCGCGCCGCTCGCCCGGCTCCACAGCGTGGTGGATACTGCCGCCACCGCACCGGCGCGCAGCGGCTCGCGCCCGGCGGAACGCGCGCGCGTCATCGCTCGTTGGCGCGATGGTGCGGTCGCCGCGACCGAGCGTCGGCTCGATGCCGGCTGTGTCCGCGATGTCGCGGTCGGTGTCCCGCTCGCCGGCGATCTCACGCTGCGCGCGCCGTTCGTGGCGTTCCTGCAGGCCGTGGTGGAGCCCTGCGGCGGCGCGCGCGGCGCGACCGTGAGCGACTCCGCGGCGCGTGCCTTCACCGGCGACGACCGCGCGGCCAGCGCGCGCCTCCTCGTCGCGGCGGGCGCCACGGATCAGACGCTCGCGGCGTGGCTCCTCGGCGGCGCGCTCCTCGCGCTCGCGGCCGAGTGGGCG
>CAYXGS010000058.1:0-16622 GCA_964464585.1 uncultured Gemmatimonas sp.
AGAAGCGCTTCGGCACGCGGGTCCACATGTGGCACATCGGCGTGCGCGACGAGGCGCGGCGACTCGACGGCATCGGACGCTGCGGACGGCAGTTCTGCTCCAGCTCGTGGCTCCCCGAGCTCCGCCCGGTGAAATCGAGCTCGGCCAAGGACCAGCGGCTCTCCACACTCAACCCGGCGCAGATCTCCGGCACCTGTGGCCGCCTCATGTGCTGCCTCCGCTATGAGCACGAGTTCTACGTGCAGTCGCGGAAGCGGTTCCCGAAGGAAGGCAAGGTGCTCACCACCGCGCTCGGCGAGGAGAAGGTGGTGAGCAACGACATCTTCCGCGATCAGGTCACGCTCCGCACCGCGGCCGGCGAGGCCCGCACCATCCCGCTCGCGCAGCTGCGCCGCGAACTCGGGGACGGTACGCTCCCCGTCGACGACGAGCCGACGCGCGACGAGGACGCCGGCGAGGAAACGGAGCTCGTGAGCATCGCCCGTCCGCCCCAGCCGCAGAAGGCGCCGCCACGCGGCGAGCGCACGGACCGTGGTCCGCGCACCGAACGCACCGAACGCACCGAACGCACCGCACGACCGCAGCGGCCGGCGCCCACACCTGCACCCCCGGCATCCGCGGGCCGCGATGCGACCACTCCGGTCGTCCCCGGAGTTCCCGCACCGGTCGACGCCGACGGCCTCGAAGGTGACGAGCTCGACGAAGACGGTACGGACGCGTCAGCGTCCTCGGCGGACGCCAGCGCCGACGACGCCGCGTCCGTCGACGGCCGCAAGCGCGGCCGCCGGCGCCGCGGACGTCGTGGTGGCCGCCGCGGCCGCGGTGGGAATCCGGGTGGGAATCCCGGTGGGAATGCCGGCCCCTCCTCCACGGACTGACGGACCATGGCCCGCTTCTTCCTCACCACCGCGATCGACTACGCCAACGGGGATCCGCATCTCGGCCACGCCCTCGAGAAGATCGGCGCGGACGCAATCTGCCGATTCCACCGCCAGCTCGGCGACGACGTGTGGTTCCTCATCGGCATGGACGAGCACGGCCAGAAGGTCGCGCAGACGGCCGAGGCGGCCGGCCTCGCGCCGCAAGCCTTCGTGGACAAGGTCGCGGCGCGCTTCGAGGCGATGTGGGCGACGCTCGGCCTCTCGCACGACCAGTTCATCCGCACCTCGCACCCCACGCACCACAAGGCGGTGCAGGACCTGCTCGAGCGGATCTTCGCGAGGAGCCCCGACGATTTCTACGAGCGCTCGTACACGGGGCTCTACTGCGTCGGCTGTGAGAGCTTCAAGCAGCCTGCCGACATCGTCGACGGGAAGTGCCTGCTCCACCCCACGCGCACCCTGCAGGAGATCACCGAGCGCAACTGGTTCTTCCGCCTCTCGGCCTACGCGGATCGCCTGCGCGCGCACTACGCGGCGCACCCCCGCTTCATCGAGCCCGAGACGCGCCGCAACGAGATCCTCGCCCTCCTCGACCAGGGCCTCGAGGACGTCTCCGCGAGCCGAGCGCGATTCACGTGGGGCGTGCCGTTCCCGCGGCCGCTGAGCGACGGCGAGGTCCAGACCACGTACGTGTGGTTCGATGCCCTCCCCAACTACTGGACCGCGCAGTTCTTCGCGGGTTCGGGCGCCAGCTGGCCCGCGCAGGTGCACGTCGTCGGGAAGGACATCACGCGGTTCCACACCGTGATCTGGCCCGCGATGCTCATGGCCGCCGGACTCCCGCTCCCCGAGCAGGTCTGGGCCCACGGCTTCATCTCCCTCGGCGGTGAGCGCTTCAGCAAGTCGGCGGGCGTGAAGCTCGAGCTGGGCGATGCCATCGCGCGTTTCGGCGCCGACGCCTTCCGCTACTACCTGCTAAGGGACGTCCCCTTCGACGGCGACGGCTCGTTCTCGTGGGAGCGGTTCGAGGCGGTGTACACCTCGGAACTGGCCAACGGCATCGGCAACCTCGCGAGCCGCACCACCGCGATGGTCGAGAAGTACTGCGAGGGCGTCGTGCCGCCCGGCGCGCGCGGCGACATCGATGCCGCGGACGCCGCGGACTATGCGCTGGCTCGCCGTGCGCTGGACGGGTCGCAGGGTTACCGCTGCCACGAGGCGCTCGACGCGATCGTCCGGACCGTCGGGCGGGCGAACCAGTGCATCCAGGACACCAAGCCGTGGGTGCTCGCGAAGGACCCGGCCAACCGGGCCGAGCTCGAGCGTGTCCTTGCGTCCCTCGTGCGCCAGCTGGCCCGTCAGGCGGTCTACCTCTCGCCCTTCATGCCGGAGAAGGCCGAGAGCCTCTGGCGGGCGCTCGGCGGCCCCGGAACCGCCGCCTCGGTGCGCTATGCGGACCTCGAGGCGTTCGATTGCGCCGGGTGGCGCGTCAGCAAGGGGGAGGGCCTGTTCCCCCGCCCGGAGCCGCCGGCCAAGAGCTGACCCTCTCACTTCGGGGTATCCTCGGGGCCGGACCACACCCATGAGGCCTATCTTCCCGTGATGGATCGCCGCCGCTGGACCCTGCTCATCGTCCCGCCAAAGAACGGGTCCACCCGGGAGCTGTCGCTGCCCGGATGGACCTTCCGTGCGCTCGGCTGGTCGGCGCTGGTGGTGACGCTGCTGGTGCTCGGTGCGGTGACCGTGCTCTTCACGCCGTGGGGCACGCCCGGCGCCCGGATCGTCGCTAGCCAGAACGCGGCCCTGCATGAGGAGATCGCGGCCGTCGAGGCCCGTTTCCGCGTGCTGGAGGACACCTTGGCGATGCTCGCCAAGCGTGAGGAGCAGCTCCGGATGCTGGCCGGGATGCCGGTCGAGGCCACTGGAATCCGTGACACCTCCCGGCAGTCGGTCCTGACCACCGCGTCACTCACCAGCGAGACCAACGACGAAGGCGTCGGCGTCGCCGTGCCTCGCCGCCGTCCGTTCCTCGGCAGGCTCGGATGGAGCGCCCGCCCGGACGTCGACGGGTTGATCGCGCGCGCGTCGAACCTCGCCCGCTCGTTCAGTGTCGTCTCGGACACGCTGCAGCGGAACTTCGAGAAGTTCGCCAACACGCCGAGCATCATGCCGACCACCGGCTGGCTGTCGAGCCAGTTCACGTCGAGCCGGTTCCATCCCATCCTGCACGAGAACCGTCCTCACGAGGGCATCGACGTCACCGCCCCGACCGGCACGCCGATCGTCGCACCGGCCTCGGGGACGGTCGTCTCGGCCGGGAACGACAAGGGGTTCGGACTCTCGGTGGAGATCGACCACGGCAACGGCATCCGGACCCGCTTCGCGCACTGCTCCCGCCTCGCCGTGCGCACCGGTCAGCGCGTCACCCGCGGCCAGCTCATCGCCGCGGTCGGCATGACCGGCCTCGCGACCGCGCCGCACCTGCACTACGAGATCCACGTGAACGGGAAGCCCGTCGACCCGCTCACGTACGTCCTGCCCGACGCCGAGTAGTGGAACGGGGGCGGCTCCCGAAGGAGCCGCCCCCGTCTGCCATCCGCGGCGGCTCTGCCGCCGCTAGAACTTCACCGCCGGCGCATTCGCCGCCGCCGGGTTCGTGACCTCGAAGTACACCTGCGGCTTGGCGCCCGTCACCTTCGCCGTGAGCACCGCCGGGAACTTGCGGATGTACGCGTTGTACTCGCGCACCGCGTTGTTGTAGTCCGTCCGCGCCACCGCGATCCGGTTCTCCGTGCCCGCGAGCTCATCCTGCAGCCGCAGGAAGTTCTGGTCGCTCTTGAGCTGCGGATAGTTCTCGGAGATCGCGAGCAGCCGCCCCAGCGCGCCCGTCATGCCGTCGTTCGCGTTCGCCATCTCGGTGACGTTCCCGCCCTGCACGGCACCGGCGAGCTTCGCCCGCGCCTCGGCGACGGAGACGAAGATCGTCTCCTCCTGCTTGGCGAACCCCTTCACGGTCTCCACCAGGTTCGGCACGAGGTCGGCGCGCCGCTGCAGTTGCACCGCGATCTGCTGCTTCGCGGCGGTCGCGGTCTCGTCCATCGTCTGGATCGTGTTGTAGCCGCACGCCGAGAGGAACAGCGGCAGCGCGAGGAGCAGCAACTTCTTCATCATCGTCTCCGAATGAGGGACTGGGTGAATGATACGTACGCGGGCGCCGGCGGTGTCAGCCGGCGGGTGGGAGCGGCCGGGCTCACCCCGGGTGGACGATCGCGTCGACGTGCGCCACGAACCGCTCCAGCCCGGCGTGGTACGCGGTGAGCACCGCGTCGGCCTGGCTGAGCGGGATCCGTGCCGTGCCGGCGACGTGCGCCACCACCTGCAGGAAGGGCGTCGCGTCGAACCCGGCGCGCGCCGCCACGCGGCGCACGACATCCTCCGGACCGTCCGCGCCGGGCTCGCCGTGGATCCGCAGCAGAGTGCGGAACAGCACCAGCACCGCGCTGCGGGACGCGGCGAGCAGCTCGACCTCGCGTTCGGCCTTGGCGCCGGCGGCGAGGATGCCCTGCCGGAGGGCGAGGAGCTTTCCCATCGACTCGAACTCGAGCTGGTGGCGCAGGTGCATCGGGTCCACCCGCGACGGCTCGGCCGGCAACGCGCCCGCGAGCACGCGATGCCGCGCGAGGATGTCCGCGACCTCCATCGCGAAGATGTCGCCGCTCGACCGCCATTCCTCCGCCGTGAGGATGAGCGGCGGCGGATTGCCCGCCGCCGTCCACTCCGCCGCGGTGGGCGCGAGGTTGCGCAGCGCCGCCGGCGAGAGCGCGCGCACGATCACGAGCACGTTGAAGTCGGAGCGCTGGTCGATGCGCTCGTCGCGCGCGGCCGATCCGTAGAGCACCGCCGCCACCAGGGCCTCGCCGAGGTCGCTGCGGAGACGCTCCGTCAGCGCCTCAAGGGTCATCGTCGTCGCCGTCTTCGCCATGCTAGAAGCTCCCACTCGAGCCACCGCCCGAGAATCCGCCGCCGCCACCGAACCCGCCGAAGCCACCACCGCCGCCGAACCCGCCCCCGCCGAATCCGCCGCCGAACCCGCCACCGCGACGGCCGAGCGGGAACGGCACCACGATGAGGCCGCCGCGCCGCCCGCGCCGCGACGCACTGATGATGTTCACCAACAGGAAGATCGCCATGATGACCAGCGCGGGCGGGATCCGCTGGCGCTTGGGCGCCGCGCGCCGGGGCACGACCGAAGGATCGAGCGTGAACCCGAACTCCGCGGCGTACCGTTCCGCGAGACGCGCGGTGATCAGCGTGAGTCCCTCGCCGTACGCGCCGCGGGCGAGCGCCGGCGTCGCCTCGCGCCGGATGTCACCGGTGGTGCCGTCCGTGAGGAACCCTTCCGCGCCCTGCCCGGTGGTGATGCTGATGTAGCCGCGCCCGTCGGCACTCGTCTCCTTCGGCACGAGCAGCACCACGACGCCCGCGTTACGCGCCCGGTCGCCGATCGCCGCGCGCGAACCCACGCCCCACTCGCGTCCGATCCGCAGCGCGACCTCGCCCACGTCGCGGCCCGCGAGGTCGGCGAGCGTCACTACCGCGATCTCTCCCTGCGACCCCGCACGGACCATCTCGATGAGCTGCGTCATCCGCGCCTCGTCGGCGGCGCTCAGGACGCCGGCGAAGTCGTTGACGAAGCCCGTGGGCGCGGGGATCTGCGGGGTTTGCGGGGGCTGCTCCAGCGCGAGTGACAGCGCGAGCAGCACCGGGACGAAGGGGATCACAGATGAATACTACTGGAGCAGTGGTCGCGAAGTTGCGCGGGCGGCCCGCGCCGCGGTCAGGGCCGGCGCTCCCCGCCGTAGCGGTCGAGGCGCGAGCGCGTGTACACGGCGATGGCCCCGTACGGCGCGCGGTCGCCGAACTGGATCCGCGCCTCCGATGCGCCCAGCACGGCGAGGAAGTAGACGTCGCTGGGCAGGACGATCGGGTTCCCTGTCATGACCACCCCGTCGACGACGATGGCCAGGCACTGGTTGTTGCGCGTGGCACGGAAGCAGTCGTTCGGCCCGCGCGGCGGATACATGCTCGTGTTCCCCAGCGCGCGGATCAGCTGGGTGAGGTCCTGCGAGCGCTCACGCACCTGCGCGACGAGTTCGGGCTCGTAGACCTTCCAGCCCCGTCGGTAGGCCTCGTTGAGCCGCTTCTCGTTCAGCGAAGCCGCTGCGGTCACCCGCACGGCCTCGGCCGTCGCCGCGATCTCGTCGAGGAGGAACTCGTAGTCGAGCGTGTCGGTCTCGGGCTTCTGGGCGACCGTGATGGTCCCCATCTCGAATCCGAGTCGACGGACCCTGACTTCCACGGGCCCGGTGTGCCGCCGGAGCCGGATGCCCCACAGACCGGCCGAGTCGGTGGTCGCCATGCCGAGCACCGTACCGCTGCTGTCTCGGAGCGTCACCGTGGCGAGCGGGACCGGCACCGAGGACTTCACGGAGCGGACCGTGCCGCGGAAGATCTGTGCACCGGCGTGCGCAGGCCCCGCCGCGAGCACCGCAGCGGCGATGGCGAACGGGAGGACGGAACGCGTGGAGCGGCGCATGGAAGTGAGGTGGCCAGCCTCCGAACGGCCAGCGGCCACCGACTCCAGTGTGGAGTCGGTGGCCGCGTACCGCAAGGGGTGGAGCGCCTTACGGCGAGGTCGTGCGGGGCGGCTGACGATCCGAGATCCACACGATCGACGGCACGTTGCTGCCGTTGATCGCATAGGTCGACCGCGCCGAGCGGACATGGACGTCGCGGGTGACCGTGAAGGTCGACCGCGTGACCGTGACGCTCACCGGGACCGGGTTGCCGGTCACGAAGAGCGAGTCGGTGTAGTACGCCCGAGCGTAGTTCGTGAGGTCCGACGCGGTCACCAGCGTGTTGGTGCCGTTGTTCGTCAGGCGGGCGATACGAGCCGCCGGACGGGTCTGGCAGACGATCGACTGGCCAGCGGCCGCCGTGGGGCAAGCCGGCGGCGTGATCGTCGCGATCCAGGTGGTGTCGACGCGCGGCACGAACGCCCCGGCCGTCCACGGCACCGGCGTCAGGTCACGGATCTCCCAGCCACCGGCCACGGCGTACGCGGTGTCCATCGTGCGCGCGGTGCCGACCGGGGTCTTGAGCGTGTCGAAGTAGTAGGCACGCGGGAACGCGGCCAGGCTCGCCGCCGTCGTCACCGTGTTCTGCGTGTTGCCGATGATCGTCGACGTGTTGGTGGCCGGGCGCGTCTCGCACTTGGCCGTGGTCGGGGCGGTCGCCGCGGCGCAAGCAGCCGGGGTGATCACGAGGCTCCACGTGGAGTTGCCCGCCGCGACGAAGCGGTTGGTCGCGTACGAACCGGTGGCCAGGTCGGTCACCTGGTAGCCACCCGCGACGGCGAAGATGGTGTCGATCGAGCGGCCGCTCGCCTCGGAGACCGAGAAGGCCGCCTGAGGGGAGCCCGCCGGACGACCCGGGAAGGCGATCGCCGTGAGCACCGAGCCGCCGACGGTCGAGCCGGCGATCGGGTCAGCGGCGGCGGTGCCAGCCACGCCGGCCGGCGCGGTCGAGCCGCCGAGCGACGAGAACGTGGCGCCGGTCGCGGCCGCCTGGAGCGAGAACGCGCCAGCCGCACGCGTGGCGTACGCGCTGGTCGTGTTGTACGCGACGTTCGCGAAGGTCGGCGTCGCACCGACGAGGCTCGTCGCCTGCGCCGCGGTCGCGTAGATGTCGAGCGCGCCGACACCCGGCGCCGCGTGGATCGCGCGGAGCGCGACCGACGTGCTGGTCGCCGGGAGCGCGTCCTGCAGGATGTACACGCGCTGGGCCGGCGTCTGGCCGACACGCGCATACCCCTGATGGAGGATCGTGTAGTACTGCCCGGCGACGAAGTCGAACGTGGTGTCGGCCAGCTGCGCCGTCACCGCGTTGCCGTTGCCGCCGGAGAGGGCCGGGTCATAGGTGAACACGCGGAAGTGCCGCGAGCCCGCCTCGAGACCCTGATAGCCGCCCTGGCCCATGCCACGGAACGGGACGTTCACGAACGTCATCGGGGAGAAGTCCAGCTGGTCCACCCAGCGCACCGTCAGGTTGAAGGTGTCGGGGACCGCATTCACGTAACGGACGAATGCGAGAGGCGGGATGTTCGCCTCCACCGCACCGCCGTCATCCGTCTGGCAAGCCGACGCTCCGAGGAGCAGGGCGCCGACCAAGGCGAATCGAAACATACGCATCAGAGAGAACTCCGTGGAAAGTGCGTAACCTAGGAAATGAGCGGCTCGGGGCCGGATCTCAATGTCGGATTGCAATCAGTCGTGCATCCACCAGGGTCGATCGTCCGGCCATCACCACCACCGAGGATCGAGATGCCAAGGCCGATGATCACCAACCCAGCGGCCACCGCGATCGACAGCATCACGGTCTTCCCCCTGGCGAACTCCCGGACCCGGTATCCGCGAACCCCCTCCCGGGGGATCACGACCTGCTCACCGGTCCAGACTGCGGTCGAACCCTTCATGAGCACCGTACGAGCCACACTCAACGTCACTGCGGAATCGGTCGAGCTGATGATCGTCCCGACCACCTGACTGACCGCCTCCCCCAACTGCGGACCGACGAGCACCCGACCGCGATCACTCAGCTCGATCACGACCATCTGCCCGCTCACCGGGACCACTTCCTGCAACGGTTGCAGCGTGTAGCACGCCATCTGGGTCGCGAGACCCACCGCGCAGAGTCCGGCCGTGAGCCGACGGGAGAGACTGCCTCCCCGTCGGTCACGTCGGTCATTCACGAACATCCGTCAGAAGCCGTAGGTCGACACGCCGGTCTGCTGGCGCGTCCCGTTGTAGAACGGCCGCTGGCGATTCTGCATCTCCTGGTACGGCACCGGCCATTCGACGATGGTGTTCGCCGGCAGGTCGTTCCACCCGCGGCTGTCGGTGAACCACACCATGTAACCCGTGAACGCCGTCTCCATGCGCTTCTCGTACTTCATCGCCTCGAGCAGCGTGCCGCAGGTGTTGTTCGGGAGGCGCGGGACGCATCCCTGCCCGCCCGGGACGACACCGGCACCGACGCCGATGACCGACGGCAGCCCGTTGCGCAGACGCGAGATGTTGATGAGCGGCTCCGCCGACGCCGGGGCGCCGGTGCGGATGTAGCCTTCCGCCGCGAGCATGTCGATCTCGGTCTTCGACATCTCGGTGAACGGACCGTTGACGGTCGTGTTCACCTGCGTCGCGCCGTAGCGGCGGTGGTCGTACCACGACTCACCGTCGCCGGCGGAGACGACGTCGTCACCGCTCGGGCGATTGCGGATGTACTTCGGGAGGATCTGGTTGTTGGGCGTGCTCGCCTGCTGCGCCGCGCGCGTCGTGCCGGTCGGCCACCGGGTATCCGGCGTCACGACGAGGAACGCGGTGCGGGTCGCCGACGGCGTGCCGACCCAGGTCTGGTAACGGCCGGAGGTATCGGCCATGCCGACGTACTTCATCGGCACCGAGTGCCAGCCACCGGTCACGTAGATCTGACCGGCGTCGAAGGCCGCGCTCCAACCCGTCTGGCCGTTGATCTGGACGACGAGGTCGGCCGTGATGCCGTTCGTGGCGTCGGCGATCACCGAGGCCCAGTTCACCGCCGCGCGCTCGGCCGGCGTGCGCGCGATGGCGGCACGGGCACGGGCGCGGTAGCTGCGGACGATGCGCTGGAAGTTCGCCTGGTTCACGTCGGCGAGCTGACCGAGCCACGCCGCCGGGACATCCGACATCCCGCGGCCGGCGATGGTGAAGGCCGAGTCGAAGTACTCGATCGCCTTGACGTTCGCCGCAGCGGCGCTGATCAGGCCGGGGATCGTCGTACGGTCGGTCGTCTCATCGACGACGGCGAGCGAGTCGTACGCGACCGCGACGTTGGCCACGGTGCGCGCGGCCTGGAGGTACGCGTACGCGCGCATGCGGTTCTCGGCCGCGGCCGACAGCGTCGAGACGCCGCCCTTCCGCACCTTGATCGCGTTGTACGCCGCGAGCGCGTTGAAGATGTTGCGCTGGACACGCTGGAACGAGTTGAAGTTCGCCAGGTTGCCCGTCTGGTTGTCGTTGCCGAGCTCGTTGCTGATGAGCGTGCGGTTCGCGACGCGGGCGGCCATGCCGAAGTTCGCCACCGAGGCGAACGTCTCCTCGGAGAGGATCTTCGACTGCGTATTGACCGACTCCGATGCGCGCTGCGGGTTGTTCACCTGTGACCCGAAGCCCGCGATCAGCGCCTCGACGGCGGCTTCGGAGAAGAGCACCCGGCTGAAGTCCGGGTTGTTCGGGTTGCCGACGGCGAGCGCGTCCCCACAGGCCGTGAGGCCCAGGAGCGCCAGCGCGCCGGCGATTCGTGCGTGGATTCGCATCATTATCCTCGAAGTAGGGTGTCCCGGCCGGGGGACGAGCCCCCGGCCAAGGCACATCAGAAGCTGGTGCTGATCTGGAACGACAGGGTCCGCAGGTTCGGGAACGTGAACGCATCGATCGCGTTCAGCGCGCCGGAACCGAGGTTGCCGCCGCCCAGGCCGACTTCGGGATCGAAGCCCTTGTAGTCGGTGAACGTGAGGAGGTTACGGCCGACGAGCGAGAGGCTCCAGTCGCCCACGCCGGCCAGGCGGCCGATGCGGTAGGCGAGCGAGACTTCACGGAGCTTCACGAACGTGCCGCTCTCGACCGTGTTGTTGTTCGGGCCGAGCACGTCGTACAGGCCGCCGACGCCGCCGGTGGAGACGGCGCGGAAGTAGTAGCCGATCGGCTTCGCGGTCGCGACCGAGCGACCGGACTGGTCGGTGTCGCGGTGCATGAAGTCACCCAGCGACCACTGACGGCCTTCGTTCCAGATCGACTTGCCGACCGTCGCATCGAGGAGCGCGTAGCCGGAGAACTTCTTCCACGAGGCCTGCTGCGAGAGCGACCACCGGAACTTCGGCAGCGCCTGCCCGAGCTCCACCGCCGGCACGGCACCCGCCGCGTTGCGGAGGAGGATCGGCATGCCCCAGCTGAGCGCCTCAGCGCCCGTGCCGCCGGCCCACGGGGCGCTGGCCGCACCGAGGCGGGTCATCCACAGGTTCTTCGTGATGCCTTCGCCGAGCGTGTTACCGGCGCCGGTCCAGACGATGAAGCCGTCGTTGTTCTTCTGGAAGTCCGAGCCCGCGCCACCGCAGGTGAGCGTCGAGCCGGCCGGCATCACCAGCTGGTTGCAGCTGGTCACGAACTGACGGCCGTACATCTGACCGAAGACGCCGCCCTGCACGATCTTGAACATCGTCTCCGAGCCCTGCTGGCCGGCGGCGCTGTTGAAGAACTCGGGCAGGTCGAGGCGCGAGATCGTCGACGTGGTGCGGTCGTAGTTCACGCGGATCGAGTAGTTCAGGTCGCGCGTCTGGATGATCGGGATGTTGACCGAGACCTCGATGGTCTTGTTCGAGAGCTCGCCGACGTTGCGCCACTGGCTCGCCAGACCGGCGATCGCCGGCGGCGTGAACGGCATGATCTGCTGGTCGATCACGTTCGACGCGTGCGTCAGCGTGATGCCGTACTTGCTGAAGAGCTCGATGTCCGCGCCGATCTCGGTCTCGGTGGAGACCTCGGGACGGAGGAACGGATTGCCGAGCTGCTGCGCGGAGAGCGTGACGCCGTCGCCGCCGATCGAGAACGACTCGTACTGGGCGGAGAACGACGGACGGTTGCCCGCCTGACCGACCGAGGCACGGAGCTTGAGGTCCGAGACGGCGTCGAGGCCGAACCAGGACTCCTCGCTGACACGCCACGCGACCGAGCCGCGGCCGTAGGTCTGCCAGCGGTTGGACGCACCGAAGAGCGAGGCACCGTCACGGCGCACGAGGCCGCTCACGATGTACTTGCCCTGCCAGTCGAGGTCGAGATTGAGGAACATGCCGATCTGACGGACCTGCTGGATGTAGCTGTCACCCGAGCGGGTCGTCGCGCGCGTGGCCGAGATGTCGCGGAGGGCCGGGACGACGAGGTCCGAGCCGTTCACGCTGAGGCCGCGGCTGTCCTGCGCCTCGAACAGCGAGCGGAACGTGAGGCGGGACGAGAGGTTGTCCGAGAACCAGTTGCGACGGGCCGTGAGGTCCATCGACGCATTCAGCGAGAAGTCGCGATCCGAGCTGCGGCTCGCCGAACCGAGCGCCGTGGAACCGGCCGGGCCGACCGCGATGCGGTAGCCCTTGTTCGTCTGCGTCTCCTGGAGCGTCTGCCGGAAGTCGTAACCGAAGTTCGCTTCCGCGTCGAGCCACAGGAACGGCTGGAAGCGCGCGGTCGCCTGACCGATGAAGCGGTTCGCGCGGTTCACGGGCTGGAACTGCTCCGCGTTGTACGCCGGATTCGTGTTCTGCGCGCCCTGCTGCATCGCGACCGAGCGGATGTAGAGGCGGCCCTGCGAGTCGCGGGCGAGCAGGTTCGCCGACGCCGGCTGGCGCGTCAGCGAGAACCAGGCACCCGCGTTGTTGTAGTCGGTCGCGTCCGTGAAGTTCGTGCGGACCGAGAAGTTCCACGACGACGCGAGCTGCTGGTCGACGTTGAGGCGGATCGAGTTGCGGGTGTAGCCCTTCATGAAGCGGACCGCACCCTCCTGGCGGAACTGGTTCGCCGAGGAGAAGAAGTTCGTGCGACCCACGCGACCCGTCGCGTCCACCGTCGAGTTGATGGTCTGACCGTTGGTCAGGACCTGACGGATCGGGTTGTAGGTGCGGACGTACTGGTTGACCTGGTACAGCGAACGCGCGTTCTGCACACCCGGGTTGCGGGCGATGCCGGCGTCGTTCGCGAAGGTCGCCGGCGAGAGCGCGAACAGCACCTCGCCGTCATTGATGCGGAACGCCTCCTGCTCGAGGTCGAGGGCGCGCGAGCAGTCGCTCGCGCCCGACACGACGACGCAGTAGCGCGTCATGTCCTCGTTCATGAGCATGAAGTGCGTCTTCGGGTACTGGTACTCGTTCTCGATCGACGCGGTGCCGTACTCCAGCTGCGAGCGGAAGCGGACACCCTCGCCCGCGTTCTTGCCCGAGCGCGTCGTGATCTGGATGACGCCGTTGCCGGCGCGCGAGCCGTAGAGCGAGGACGCCGCGGCGCCCTTCACCACTTCCACGTTCTCGATGTCCTGCGGGTTGATGTCCTGGATGCCGCCGTTGGAGATCACGCCGTCGATGATGATCAGGGGGTCCTGACCACGGCCGGAGGCGTTGATCGACTGGGGGCCACGGAGGATGATCGCCGGGGCCGAGCCGGGGCGGCCGGAGGCCGACACGATGTTGGCACCGGGGACCTTGCCCTGGAGCTGCGAGAGCGGGTTGGCGCCCGGGACCGGCATGTCCTCAGCCGTCACCTGCGCCACCGTGAACGGGAGCTTCTTCACTTCCGTCGCGCCCGTCACGCCGGTCACGACGACCTGGCTGAGGCGGTTCACGTCCTGCTTCAGCTCGAAGTCCTGCGTCTGCGACCCCGCGTTGAGCGTGATCGACTTCACCATCGGCACATAGCCGATCGCACGCGCGCGGAGCACGACCTGCTGCCCGCGGACGCGTGCGCCCGGGATGTTGATGGTGTAGCGCCCGTCATCCGCGGTGCCGACGGAGACATTGAGCGCTTCGATCACCACGTTCGCTCCGAAGAGCGGCTGTCCCGCGTCACTCTTGACCGTTCCGGTGATCACCGCGCCGGCCTGCGCGCTGGCGGTCACCGCCGTCGTGAGTGACAGGAGCAGCGCGAGGATGGAGGCGCTGAGCCTCCGCATCCCGATCCGTCCCAGCATGAGCATACCTCGTGAAGGGGTTTTCCGACGGACGGTCACGTGCTCACGTGCCGTCGCCTGGCCAACGAACCGCCGCGTCCCACCGACCGCGGACAGGCACCACAACAACACCACGTCCCCTCCCCAGGGCAGGGTCGGGGGGTACCAAAGCTCCTGACGGTACTCACACTGTGACGAACCCGCAACCCTTGGCGGCCGATGGACCTGGCTCGATTTAGGGCTTGCGAATCCGGCCGACGGGCCTCCGCCCAGTGTGAGACGCATCACAGGGAACCGGTCGATTCCACCCTCCCCTACCCGCCTTCGGACCAGCCCGTCACAACTCCGAACGGTCCATCCCGGCACCGCTGACGGCGCCGACGACTCACTTGGCTTACCTTCCGCCCCATCTATATGAACCCCGTCTCCCTGAAGCGCCCAGCCGTGTGCCTCCCGCTCGCTCTCGGGCTCATCCTCTCGGTCGTCGCGCTCCAGCCCCGGGCGGTCATCGCGCAGGCCCGCCCCGCCGCGGCGGCCGGTCCGACCGCCACCGCTCCCGACACCGCGCGAGACGCGCGGATCGCCCGCGCCGACCGCAGCCGGATCCGCGGCGCCAAGTCCGGGGTGTGGATCGTCGTCATCTCCGATTTCCAGTGCCCGTTCTGCAAGCGCTGGCACGACGAGACCGAGCCACTCATCGAGCGCGACTACGTCCGTACCGGCAAGGCGCAGATCGCGTACATCAACTATCCCATCCCGAGCCTGCATCCGAATGCGATGGCGACCCACGAGGTGGCCATGTGCGCGGCGGAGCAGGAGCGGTTCTTCCCCGTGGCCGACGCGCTGTTCCGCACGCAGAACGAGTGGAAGGCGAGACGGGACATCACGGCGTACCTGGACTCGCTCGTCGGGACCCTCCCGCTCGACCGCGCGCGCCTGCAGCGCTGTCTGCGCTCGGGCGAGCTCCGCGCGCTGATCGATGCCGACATCGACCGCGCGACGCGCATCGGCGTCGGCTCCACGCCGAGCTTCCTCATCGGCGGCCGGCCGGTGATCGGGGCGCAGCCGTACGACGCCTTCAAGCGCGCGATCGACGCGGCGATCGCGGCAGCGGCCGCACCCGCCGCCCCGGCCGCCCCCGGCCGCCCCGCTCCCTGACGCCACCCACGCGCGCCGGCGCATGAACCCGCTGCTCTCCGTCCCGTATGCTGCGGTCGCCGGCGCGGCGAGTCTGCTCTCGCGGCTGCCGCTCGACGGGCAAGGCAAGGCGTGGCGCGCCATCCGCGCCAGGCACGGCGTGGTCCCGCGGATCGAATCATGGGCCGCCGCGCATCGGGACCCCGGACGTCCGCTGCTCTGGATGCACGCACCATCGGTCGGCGAAGGGTTGCAGGCGCGGCCGGTCATCGCGCTCCTCCGCGCGCGGCACCCGGAATGGCAGGTGGTCTACACGTTCTACTCGCCGAGCGCCGAGCGATTCGCGGCGTCCGTCGGCGCGGACCTCCACGAGTATCTGCCGTTCGACACCGCGAGCGCGGCGCGGCACCTGCTCGACGCGCTCCGTCCCTCCGCGCTGGTCTTCGCGAAGCTCGACCTCTGGCCACGCCTCGCCGAGGCCGCGGCGGCGCGCGGCACGCGGCTCGGGATGATCTCCGCGACGCTCAGCGAGGGCTCGGGCCGCAGCGGCGCCGTCGCCCGCGCACTCCTGCGCGACGCGTACGCGGCGCTCGATCTCGTCGGCGCCATCGACGCGGCGGACGGCGCGCGACTCGCGAGCCTCGGCGTGCGCGCCGACCGCGTCCGGGTCACGGGCGACACGCGCTTCGACCAGGTCGCGGCGCGCGCGGCCGGGGTCGACCGCACGAGCGCCGTGCTCGCCGCGCTGGTGCGCTCCTCCCCGGCATCGCCCGATGCGACGCCCCGCCCCGCGCGCCCGACGCTCGTCGCCGGCTCCACATGGCCGGCGGACGAGGCCGTGCTCCTGCCGGCGTGGGAGGCGCTGCGCGCCGAGTGTCCCGGCGCACGGCTCATCATCGCGCCGCACGAGCCGACCGCCGCGCACCTCGCGCCGATCGAGCGATGGGCCCGCGAGGCATCACTCTCGCTCGCGCGCCTGGGCGACGCCGATGCGACGCACGACGTGGTGCTGGTCGATCGCGTGGGGGTGCTCGGCGACCTCTATGCGCTCGCGACCGCCGCGTACGTCGGCGGCGGGTTCCACGCGGCGGGACTGCATTCGGTGCTCGAGCCGGCGGCGTTCGGCGCGCCCGTGCTCTTCGGTCCGCGGCACGGCCGCAGCCGCGATGCGGGACTCCTGCTCGCCGCGCGCGGAGGCGACGCGGTGTCGAACGCGGCGGAGCTCACCCGTGCGCTGCGCATCGTGTTGACCGAACCCGACACGCGCGCGCAGGCCGGCCGCGCCGCCGAGCGCGTGGTGCGCGACGGACTCGGCGCCGCCGACCGCTCGGCCGCGCTCGTGGAGGAACTGGTGGAGCGCGCGCGACTCGACGCGCTGCGCTGACCTCCCACCGCCGCACGCCGAACGAAGAAAGGGCCGCCCGAACGGGCGGCCCTTCTTCCATCCTCGAGCCTCCTGCGCCCTACTTGCGAAGCCCCTTCGGCGTCCACGCGAACGAGAACGCGATCGCGTCGTCATCGCCGAGCACGGCCGCGAAGCGCACCGCCATCTGCGGCTTGAACTCGAAGTTCGCGCCGATGTCGACGTTCAGGTTGGTGTCCGTATCCGAGTCGACCGGCGACCCGCTCGGGAACGAGATGCGATCGAACGAGAGACGGGGATGCACGAACGGCGTGATCGCCAGATTCCCTTCGAGCGGGAAGCGATGGCCGAACACGGCACCGAACGGCAGGCGCATGGTGGTGATGTCGTCACCGGTGGAGAAGCCGAGGCCGCCGGCGAGCACGATGTCGAACGGCATCTCG
>CAYXGS010000059.1:0-14482 GCA_964464585.1 uncultured Gemmatimonas sp.
CACCGAGGGCGGCTTCCGCGACTGGGGCTACGAGCTCGCCAAGGAGAAGTTCGCCGGCTCGGTCGTCGCCGAGGCGGACCTCGCGCTGGCGGGGACGCATGCGCGCGCCGACGCGGTCGTGCTCAAGGACCGCATCGCCGACTCGATGTTCCAGCAGATCCTGCTGCGCCCCGAGGAGTACTCGGTGGTGGCGACGCCCAACCTGAACGGCGACTACATCTCCGACGCACTCGCCGCCGAGGTGGGCGGGCTGGGCATCGCGCCGGGCGGGAACGTCGGCGACGAGGCCGCGGTGTTCGAGGCGACGCACGGGACCGCCCCCAAGTACGCCGGGCTCGACAAGATCAACCCGGGGTCGGTCATCCTCTCGGGCGTGATGATGCTCGAGCAGATGGGCTGGGACGACGCGGCCAAGCTCATCATCGCCGGTCTGGAGAAGGCGATCGCGCACAAGACGGTCACCTACGACCTCGCTCGACAGATGACCGGCGCGACCGAGGTCTCCACCAGCGGATTCGGTGACGCGATCATCAAGGGGATGGCCTGATGTCGCTCCTGTTCGATCTGCGCGCCGGGGACCCGTCGCGCGCGGCGACGCCGCTGCTCGCGATCGCGCTGCCGTCGGAGCCGTCGTTCCCGCGGGCGCTCGCGGCGCTCGATGCGAAGTACGGCGGCGCGCTCTCGCGCGCCGTGCGCCGCAAGGATTTCCAGGGCGGCAAGGACGAGTCGCTCCTCCTCTTCGCGCCGGGCGGCGGTCCGGAGCGCGTGCTGCTCGTGGGGATGGGCACGGCGGACGCGGTGAAGGGGATCACGCGCGCCGCGACGCTCGCCGGCCGCAAGGCCAACGCGCTCGGCGTGGGCCGGATGCTCTTCTGGGCTGAGGGGCTCGACGGCGCCCGGCTGGAGGGCGCGGTGATTGGCCTGTCCCTTGGAGCGTGGGAGTTCAGGGAGCTGCACTCGCCCGTGCCCGCGGCGAAGCGAAGGAAGGCCCTCGCGGCCGCGACGGTGTGCGTGCCGAGTGTCGCGTCCGCACGCTCGGCGCTCGCCGCGGGCGTCGCGGTGGCCGAGGGCCAGCGGATCACGCGGCGGCTCGCGATGCTTCCGGGGAACATCTGCACGCCGGAATACCTCGCGCGCACGGCCCGTCACATCGCGAAGCGCCACCGGCTCGTGGTGAAGGTGTTCGGCCGGCGCGAGATGACGAGGATGGGGATGGGGTCGTTCCTCGCGGTGGCGCAGGCCACCACGCAGGACCCCAAGCTCATCGTGCTCGAGTACAAGGGCGGCCGTCGCGGCGAAGCGCCCGTCGCGCTCGTCGGCAAGGGACTGTGCTTCGATTCGGGCGGCGTCTCCATCAAGCCCGCCCCCGGCATGGAGGCGATGAAGTTCGACATGTCCGGCGCGGCCGGCGTGCTCGGTGCCATGGAGGCCATCGCCCGGATGAAGCTCCGGATCAACGTCGTCGGGCTCATCGGTTCCACGACCAACATGCTCGGTGGCGAGGCGATGAAGCCGGGCGACGTCGTGAAGGCGATGAACGGCAAGTCGATCGAGATCCAGAACACCGACGCCGAGGGGCGCCTCGTCCTCGCCGACGTGCTGTGCTACGCGAGGAAGTACAAGCCGCAGGCCGTCGTCGATGCGGCGACGCTGACGGGCGCGGTGGTCGTCGCGCTCGGGAACACCACGGTCGGCGTGCTCGGGAACGATCAGGGCGTGATCGACGAAGCGCTGGCCGCCGGCAAGCGCGGCGGCGAGGTGGGATGGCAACTCCCGATGTTCGAGGAGTACAAGGAACTCATCAAGTCCGATGTGGCCGACATGCGCAACATCGGGGGGCGCGGGGCGGGGACGATCACCGCGGCGCTCTTCCTGGCCGAGTTCGCCGAGGGGATGCCGTGGGTGCACCTGGACGTCGCAGGGACGGCGTACAGCGAGAGCGATCTCGTCGTGATGCCGAAGGGACCGACCGGCACGCCGGTGCGCACCTTCGTCGAGTTCGTGCGCGGGAGAGCGCGCTGAGGCTTGCCGCGCTCGTCGGCGCGGCGCTGGTCGCCGCGCCGCTCTTGGCCCAGCAGCCGGGGCGCGACACCACGCGCGCCCCGCTGCCGCCGCCCATCGTGCCGGTCGCCGTGACGCCGGACTCGCTCGCCAGGCGCGATTCGGTCCCCAAGGACACCGTGAAGGCCCCGCTCGCCGTCGCGCCGCGACCGGCGGTGCCGGAGATCCGCGGCCGCCGGACCATCTGGGATCGCGACGCGATCTTCGCCAGCGGCGCGAGCACGCTGCCCGAGCTGCTCGCTCAGGTGCCGGGCGTGTCGGTGTTCAATGCCGGCTACATCGCGGCGCCTGCCACGGCCGCGTGGTATGGCCAGCAGGGACGCGTACGGGTGTTCCTCGACGGCGTGGAGCTCGACGGGATCGACCTGCGCGAGGGGAACGTGCGCGACCTCTCGGTGATCCAGATGTGGCCGCTCGAGGAGGTCGCGGTGGAGCGCGCCGCGGGCGAACTGCGCGTGTTCCTGCGCTCGTGGCGCGTGCGGCTCACCACCGCGCAGACGCGCACCGACATCACCACGGGCTCGGAGCAGACGAACCTCTACCGCGGGTTCTTCGGCAAGAGGCTGAGCTCGGGCGGCGTGATCCAGCTCGCCGCGCAGCAGTACTCCACCACGAGCATCCGGTCGGCGGGCGATGGCGATGCCCTCGCGGCGTTCGGACGGCTCGGTGTCGCGCGCGGGAGGCTCACGATCGACGCGGTGGGGACGCGGTTCGGGCGCAACCGCGCGGCGACCATCCGCAACGTGATCAGTGGTGTGCCGGACAACGAGGCGATCGGCGCGTTCGAGGGCACCGACGCGGTCGGGTATCTGCGCGCCGCCTGGGGTGACGCGGACACCAGCAGGTTCTGGATGCAGGCGCTCTGGTCCGGCCAGGTCCAGGAGCAGCGGGGCGATTCATCTGCGTTCGGCGACACGCTCCGCAGCGTCTCGCAGTACGTCGCCGCGGCCGGGGTCACGCGCTGGGGCGCGCGGCTGAGCGCGACGGCGCGCTACCGTGTCCACGGGGGGTCGGCCACGGGGCGGTTCGCGCCGGCCGTGCGCGCCTCGTGGGAGCGTGATTGGTTCACCGTGAGCGCGAGCGCGGAGGAGGGTGGCCCCGACTCCACCCGCCGGCTCGACGCGATCGCGACGATCACCCCGTTCGCGTGGCTCCAGTTCCTGGCGGCGCACTCTTCGCACACGCCGGATGCCGCCGTGGGCCCTACGCGTCAGACCTCGCGGGTGGAGGTGGCCGCGCGCGTGTATGGCCGCTGGATCTCGGTCGGCGCAGTCCAACGCTCGGCCGGCACCATGCTCGGGGCGCGCGTCTTCGACACGCTCTATGTCGACGCCCTCGCGCCGAGCGCGACCGGGCTGGAGGCGAGCGTGTCAGGCCGTCTGTGGGGCCCGTTCTCGTTCGAGTGGCGCGGGATCCAGTGGCCGGATGCTCAGCCGTTCACGCCTGACGTGGAGTCTCATGCGGAGATCCGTGCGACGCCGGATCTCAAGCGGAAGTTCCCGCGCGGGACCTTCGATGTGACCGCGGGGTTCACGCACGACTACCGCGGTGGATATGCGATCGCGACGGCTTCGGGCACGCAGAGCGTGCAGGGGGCGGGGTGGGTGGGGGGCTATCTCGAGATGCGGATCGGGACGGCGCACATCTTCTGGTACAACCGGAATGCGACGGGCAAGGTCTACGAGACGGTGCCGGGGTATCTCATGCCGAGGCTGGTGCAACTCTACGGTCTGCGATGGGAGTTCTGGAACTGAGGAGCGAGGAGCGAGGAGCGAGAAACGAGGGGAGGAGGGGGAGGGGGAGGAACGGAGGGATGAGGGGGAGGGGAGAGGGGGAGAGTGTGATGGCGCTGTTGCGCAAGTGCTGATGTACGTGTAGGTTACCTTGCTCTGATGATTCGCAGCATGACCGGATTCGGAGCGGCCGAAGGGCCTGTCGGCGGCACACGCGTCAGCGTGGAGCTGCGCTCCGTCAATCACCGATTCTTCAACCCGTCCCTCAAGCTCCCCACGGCGTTGTCGCAGTGGGAGGGCGAGGTCCGGGAAGCGTTGCGTCAGCGGATCGCCCGGGGGCACCTCACGGTGTTCGCCCGTCTGGAGCGATCGGATGACCAGCTGGCCGTGGTCGACGAGGAGCGGTTCAAGGCCTACGCGACCGAGTTGAAGCGGCTCCAGCAGGCGCACGGGCTCGGTGGGGAAGTCGACGTCGCCGCGGTGCTCCGGATGCCCGACGTGCTTCGGATGGGCCGGGAGGACGACGCCTTGGGTGACGGCACGGCGGCGGAGTTGCTCGCCGTGGTCGATGCGGCGGCGAAGGCGCTGCAGGGGATGCGGGAACAGGAAGGGGCGCGCCTGGCGGGCTTCATCGCCGAACGGCTCGACCTCATCGCGGCGGCGGTCGGGCGGCTGGCCGCGCGCGCGCCCGAGCGGATGGAGATGCAGCGCACGCGGTTGCGCGAGAACGTGGAGAAGCTGGCGGGCGGCGTCACCATCGATCCCCAGCGCCTCGCGATGGAGATCGCGATCCTCGCCGACAAGCTCGATGTGGGAGAGGAGCTCGACCGGTTCGCGGCCCACATCGCGGCGTTCCGCGACGCGCTCAAGGCCACGGACGCCGAGCCCGTGGGCAAGCGCCTCGGGTTCCTGCTGCAGGAGATGCTGCGCGAGGCCAACACCACGGGCAGCAAGGCGAATGACGCGCCCATGCTGCAGGACGTCGTCGCCATCAAGGAGGAACTCGAGCGGATCCGCGAGCAGGTGGAGAACCTCGAGTGAGTGCGGGCCCGTTCCCCATCGTCCTGTCGGCTCCGTCGGGCGGCGGCAAGACGACCATCGCGCGGAAGTTGCTGGGGTGGCGGACCGACGTCGGCTATTCGGTGTCGTGCACCACGCGCGCGCCGCGGGACGGCGAGCAGGACGGGGTGGACTACTACTTCCTCTCCCGCCAGGAATTCGACCGGAAGGCGGCGCGCGGCGAGTTCGCGGAGTGGGCGGAGGTGCACGGGAACCGGTACGGGACCCTGCGCAGCGCCATCCGCGAGGTGATGGAGTCCGGGAAGCACGTGATGATGGACATCGACGTCCAGGGGGCCCGGCAGCTGACCGCGGCGTTCCCCGAGTCGCTCACCATCTTCATCATCCCGCCGACGGTGGAGGTGCTGGTCTCGCGGTTGATGGGCCGGCGGTCGGAGAGCGCCGACGCGCTGGCCCTCCGGCTCAAGAACGCCCGCATGGAGCTGCTGGACGCCGAGCGCTACCAGTACGTCGTGGTGAACGACCAGCTGGAGCACGCGGTCCAGCGGGTGGGTCGGATCATCGACGAGGAGTCGGTGAAGCGGGAGCGGCTCCCCGCGCTGGGGCAAGAGGTCGAGTCCGTGATCTCGCACCTGGTGAAAGGCCTCGAAACGCCGGGATAGTCGTTAGCTTTGGGTTGGGCTCTGTCTGCCGTCTGCCATCCGCCGTCCGCCATCCGAGGTTCCCATGCAAGTGTTCACGCCGTCCGAAGTCACCAAGCACGCGACCAACAAGTACCTCTCGGTGCTGGTGGCCGCGAAGTACGCGCGCGTCCTGAACGAGTTCCCGCGCGACCGCTCGAAGTCGGGCGAGAAGAAGCTCACGACCCGCGCGCTCGAGGACCTCTCCGGGGGCGACATCGAGTACCGCGTGGTCCCGCGCCGCCGCCCGAAGGGCGAGTAACCCCGGGACTCGCGGAGTCCCTCCGTGCGGCCCTTCGATGGGCGGCGGATCCTCCTGGGCGTCACCGGGGGGATCGCCAGTTACAAGTCGGCCTGGCTCGCGCGCCTGCTCACGCAGGCCGGTGCCCAGGTCGATGTCGTCTTGACGCGCTCGGCCCGTGAGTTCGTCGGGGCGGTCACGTTCGAGGCGCTCACCGGGCGTCCGGTGCACAGCGTGCTCATCGGCGACGGTCACGCGCTCGACCACATCAAGCTGGCGAGGGCCGCCGAACTCGTGATCGTCGCGCCGGCGACCGCCGACTTCCTCGCGCGGGTGGCGCACGGGCACGCGGACGAACTGCTCTCCGCGTGCCTCCTCGCGACCGAGGCGCCGGTGCTGATGGTGCCGGCGATGAACGACCGGATGTGGGCCGCCGCGCAAGTGCAGGCCAACTGCGCCCTGCTCCGCGGGCAGGGGAAGATCCTGCTCGATCCGGGGGTGGGACCGCTCGCGTCGCCTGACGAAGGCGCCGGGCAAGGTCGCATGCAGGAACCGGAGACCATCCTGGCCCATGCGGCGCGCCTGCTCGAGACGCGCGGCAAGCTGCATGGCAAGCGGATCGTCGTCACCGCTGGCCCGACGCGCGAGGCGATCGACCCGGTGCGGTTCCTCACCAACCAGTCCACCGGCAAGATGGGCGTCGCGCTGGCTGCGGCCGCATGGCGCCGCGGCGCCGAGGTGCTGGTGATCCACGGGCCGATGAGTGCCAGGTTGCCCGAGGGCGGGATCCGCGCGACCGCGGTGGAGACCACGCAGGACATGGCCGACGCAGTGCGCGCCGAGGTCGCGGGCGCCGATGTGCTGATCATGGCGGCCGCGCCCGCCGACTTCCGGCCTGCGGTCGTCGCGGGGTCGAAGATCAAGAAGCGCGGCAATGCGCCCGAGCCGATCGTGCTCGCCGAGAACCCGGACATCCTCGCGAGCACGCGCGACGCGCGGAAGCCCGGCATGATCGCCGTGGGCTTCGCGCTCGAGACCGATGACGTGCTGGACAACGCGGCGAAGAAGATCGAGAAGAAGGGGCTCGACCTCATCGTCGCGAACAGCGCGCGCGAGGCGGGCGCCGGCTTCGGCCACGACACCAATCGCGTGACGATCCTCGCGAAGGACGGCTCCGCGGAGACGACGGACCTGCTCCCGAAGACCGCGGTCGCGGACCGCATCCTCGACCGCATCGAGGCACTCCTGTGAGCGACGCGCACGCGCGGCTCCGGCAGTACCTCGAACAGCGCCGCGAACTCGGCGAGAGCGAGTTCGTGCTCGACTCGCTGTCGGTCGAGGACGCGCTCAAGGTGCTCACGGCGGGCGCCACGCCGCCCGCGACGCCGCCAGGCCGTGCTGCCGGGCCGTCGCGCGCTGAGGCCGGAGGACCGATGCCCCGGACGATGGATCAGTCGGTGGCGCCCACCTCGTCACGGACCGAGGGGGTCACCGAGGACTGGAAGTCGATCGTGAGCGCGCCCGATCCCGTGCGCGGCGCGCCGACGCCCGCGGCAAGGTCCGGCCGGCCCGCGAAGCCCCCGGCAACGGACGCGCCCCCGCCTGCTGCGCCCGTCGACCTGTCGAGCGCGACCACCCTGGCGCATGTCGCCGACGCGATCGCCCGGTGCAAGGCCTGCACGCTGTCCGCCACCGCGCTCAATCACGTGCCGGGCGAGGGGAACCCGGAGGCGAAGTTCGTCATCGTGGGCGAGGCGCCCGGCGCGACCGAGGACGAACTCGGGCGGCCGTTCGTCGGCAAGTCGGGCGACCTGCTGACCAAGATCCTCGAGGCGATCCAGTTCAAGCGCGAGGACGTGTTCATCTGCAACGTGCTCAAGCACCGGCCGCCGGGGAACCGGAACCCGTCGCCGGACGAGGTCGCGGCCTGCACGCCGTTCCTACTGCGCCAGCTCGACATCCTCAAGCCCCGGGTGATACTGGCCCTCGGCAACTTCGCGACGCAGACTTTGTTGGGCACCGAGGAGGGCATCACCAAGCTCCGCGGTGTCGAGAGATCGTATCACGGTATCCCGCTCGTCGCGACGTTCCACCCCGCCGCGCTGCTCCGGAACCCCAACCTCAAGCGCGCCGCCTGGGAAGATGTCCAGCTCGCCCGTCGAATTTTCGATCGCGCCTAGGACGGCCTCGGCCGATCCGTTCCGTGACCGCCGGCCGCCCTGGTCGGAGGACGCCGAGCGCGCGGTGCTCGCCGCGATGATCATGTCGGTCGATGCGATCGTCACGGTGAGCGAGTTGCTCACCGAGGACATGTTCTACCGTGAGGGGCATCGTCGCCTCTTCCGCGCGATGATGGGCGTGCACGCCGCCGGCGCGGTGGTGGACCCGCTCACGCTCTCCAACGAGCTGGAGCAGCGCGGTGACCTGCCCGGCGCCGGCGGCAAGGAGTACATCGGCGGCCTGCTCGACGAGGTCCCGACCGCCGCGAACGTCGAGCACCACTGCCGGATCGTCCGCGAGAAGGCGCTCCGGCGCCGGCTGATCGAGACCGCGACGAGCCTCGTGCGCGAGGGCCATGAGAGCCCGAGCGACGCCGCCGAGCTCCTCGACCTCGCCGAGAGCCGGATCCTCGAGCTCAACGACCAGCGCGGCTCCGAGGGCTTCGTCAAGATCAAGTCACTGCTGTGGTCCGCGATGGAGCGGATCGAGATGCTGCGCACGGCCGGCGGCAACCTCACCGGCGTGCCGAGCGGGTTCACCGACCTCGACAAGATGACGCTCGGGTTCCAGCCGTCCGATCTCGTCATCATCGCGGCGCGTCCGTCGATGGGCAAGACGGCCTTCGTGCTCAACCTCGCGCAATACGCGGCCATCGAAGGCAACGTTCCGACGGCGATCTTCTCGCTCGAGATGAGTACTGAATCCCTCCTGATGCGCATGCTCGCCTCGGAGGGATACGTGGATGCACAACGACTGCGGTCCGGCGCGCTCACCGCGCAGGACGCCTCGAACCTCGCCAAGGCGGCGGCCCTGCTGGGGCAGGCGCCCATCTGGATCGACGACACCCCCGGCCTCTCGGTGCTGGAGGTGCGCTCGCGCGCGCGCCGGCTCAAGAGCACGGCCGACATCAAGCTGATCATCGTCGACTATCTCCAGCTGCTCAGCGGGCCGCCCAACTCGGAGAACCGCCAGCAGGAGGTCTCGCAGATCTCGCGCTCGCTGAAGGCGCTCGCCAAGGAGCTGAGCGTGCCGGTGATCGCGCTCTCGCAGCTCTCGCGCGCCTCGGAGCAGCGCGGCGGCGAGAATCGCAAGCCGCAGCTCTCCGACCTCCGCGACTCGGGCGCCATCGAGCAGGACGCCGACGTGGTCTGCTTCATCTACCGGCCCGAGATGAACGAGCGGCCCTACGACGAGCAGGGCAACGCCCGCATGGTGCCCGGCACCACGGACATCCCGCTCGACGGCTATGCGGAGGTCATCGTGGCCAAGCAGCGCAACGGCCCCACCGGCTACGTGAAGATGCACTTCCGCAAGCAGCACACGCGCTTCGAGAACTGGACCAGCCGCCAGCCGGGGTGAGCGTGCGAGCGCCGATCCCGCGCCGCGCGCCGCTCCCGGGAGGTCGCCGGTGGCCGTGAAGACGCGCTCCGTCTACCGCTGCACGGAGTGCGGCGGCGAGTCGCTCCGGTGGGCCGGCCAGTGCCCCACCTGCGGCGAGTGGAACACGCTCGTCGAGGAGATGGCGGCGCCCAAGGTGACCGGGGGCAAGGGGATCGGCGCCGCGCGCCGGAAGGCCGGCGCGACGGCGTTCGGCGAGGGCGGCAACGTGATGGCCACGCCGCGCCTGCGCGATGTGCAGGGCGCCGAGTCGCATCGCCTCGCGACGGGCATCGCCGAGTTCGACTTCGTGCTCGGCGGGGGCGTGGTGCCGGGCTCGATGGTGCTGGTCGGCGGCGAGCCGGGGATCGGGAAGAGCACCATCCTGCTCCAAGTCGTCGCGCGGCTGGAGGCGGCCGGCCACCGCGCGCTCTACGTGAGCGGCGAGGAATCGCCGTTGCAGGTCAAGTTGCGTGCCGACCGCCTCGCGCCCGATGCCGGCAGCGTGCAGCTCCTCGGCGAGACCAACCTCGAGACCATCCTCGCGACGGCCGCGAGCGTGCGTCCGGCCGTGATGGTCGTCGATTCCATCCAGACGGTCTTCACCGGCGACCTCGAAGGCGCACCCGGCAACGTGGGACAGGTGCGCGAGTGCGCGGCACGCCTGATGCGCTTCGCGAAGGAGAGCGGAACGGCCGTCTTCGTCGTCGGGCACGTCACCAAGGGGGGCGGGATCGCCGGACCGAAGACGCTCGAGCACATCGTCGACACGGTGCTCTACTTCGAGGGCGAAGGCACGGCCGATCACCGCGTCCTCCGCGCCACGAAGAACCGGTTCGGTTCGGTCGACGAGATCGGCGTGTTCCGGATGACGGTGCAGGGCCTCGAAGCGGTGGAGAACCCGAGCGCGCTGTTCCTAGGCGAGCGCACCGATGCGCGCGCGAGCGGGAGCGCGGTGGCGTGCCTGCTGGAGGGCACGCGGCCGATGCTGCTCGAGGTGCAGGGGCTCGCCGCCAAGGCCGGCTTCGGCACGCCGCAGCGCGTGAGCACCGGCTACGACGGCCGGCGCCTCGCGCTGCTGCTCGCGGTGCTCGACAAGCGCGCCGGGCTCTCGTTCGCACAGCTCGACGTGTTCCTCAACGTGGTCGGCGGCGTGCGGATGCAGGAGCCGGCCGGCGATCTCGCGGTCGCCGCGGCGCTCGCGTCGAGCGTGTACGACCGCGCGCTCCCCGCGGACGCGGTGTTCATCGGCGAGGTGGGGCTCGCGGGCGAGATCCGCGCGGTCTCACAGGCCGAGCGACGCATCGCGGAGGCGGAGAAGATGGGGATGAAGGTCGCATACGTGTCGGAGCGCAGCGTGCCGCGGCGGACGCCCAAGTCGCTCAAGGTGCGCGGCGTGCCGGACCTCGGCGTGCTCTTCCGCGAGCTGTTCACGTGAGCGCATCGCGCGAGGGGGGAGCGGGACCCGCGGCGCGCGTCCCGCGCGATGTTGGCGTCGTGATCGTCGCCGGGGGCTCGGGCTCGCGCGTGGGCACCGGCGAGCTGAAGCAGCTCCGCTGGGTGGCAGGCAAGCCGATGCTGCTCCACTCGCTCCAGACCTTCCAGCGCCGCGCCGACGTGGCGATGGTCGTCTGCGTCCTCCCGCAGCGGTACGCGGGCGACCCGCCACCGTGGATCTTCCAGAGCGACGCCGACCGCTTGCTGATCTCCGTCGGCGGGAAGACACGCGCCGAGTCCGTGGCGAACGGACTCGAGGACCTGCCGGTGGAGTGCCGCTACGTGCTCATCCACGACGCGGCGCGCCCGCTGGTGAGCGACGAGATGATCGACCGCGTGGTCGTCGAGGCGCGGAAGGGTCACGGAGCCATCGCTGCGCTGCCCGTCGTCGACACGCTCAAGCGCGTCGATGCGGACGGACGCATCACGGCGACGGTGAGCCGCGAGTCGCTCTGGCGTGCGCAGACGCCGCAGGGCTTCCCGCGCGAGCTCATCGAGCGCGCGCACCGCGAGGCCCGGGCGAACGGCACGCATGCGACCGCGACCGATGACGCGGCGCTGTGCGAGCTGCTCGGCATCCCCGTGCACGTCGTGCGCGGGAGCGAGAAGGCCCTCAAGGTGACCGAGGAAGGCGACTTCGCCCGCGCCGAGGCCTTCCAGCCGTTGCCCGAGTAAGCGGTGCCGGAGACGCGCGGGATCCCGTTCTGGTCCACGGAGGAGGTGGCCGCGGCCATCCCCTCCACCATCGCGCACCTGCAGGATGGGCGCATCGTCGCGTATCCCACCGAGACCGTCTACGGCTTCGGGACGATGATCGATCGCGATGCGGTCGATCGGCTGGTCGCACTCAAGCGACGCCCGCCGGCCAAGCCGTTCCTGCTCCTCATCAGCGACACCCCCATGCTCGCGCGCATCGGACTGCACCTGACCCGCTCGGCGAGCATGCTCGCCGCGCGGCACTGGCCGGGGCCGCTCACGCTCGTGCTCCCGGGCGGCGAGCGTCGCGTCCCCGACCGCCTGCGGGGGCCCGAGGGCGGGATCGCGGTGCGTTGGACCTCGCACCCCAACCTCCAGCGGCTCATCGCGGCCCTCGGCGATCCCATCACGAGCACCTCGGCCAACCTGCCGGGACAGCCTGCGGCGGTGACGAGCGCCGAGATCCTCGCGCAGTGGGCGCCCGAACTGCAGCGTGGCGCGCTGCGCCTGCTCGACGGGGGCCGCCTGCCGCCGTCGCCGGCATCGACGGTGGTGGATTGCACGGGCCGGGTGCCGCGCGTCATACGTCCGGGTGCGCTGCCCGCCGCTACATTGCGGGCGAGCGTCCCGGACCTCGTCGGAGACCTGTGACCGTGCGCGTGCTCTTCCTCTGCACCGGCAACACCTGCCGCAGTCCGATGGCCGAAGCGATCGCACGACGCCTCGCGGCGGAGCGCGGGCGCGACGACCTCGTGCTGTCGAGCGCCGGGACGAGCGCCTGGGACGGCGCCCCCGCGTCCGACGGCGCGCTCCTCGTGGCGCTGGAGCACGAGCTCGACCTGAACGCGCATCGCGCGCAGGTGCTCACGCGCGAACTCGTCGCCGAAGCCGACCTCATCCTCACCATGAGCCCGCATCACCGCGAACGCGCGATCGTGCTCGGCGGGGAGGGGAAGACGCACCTGTTGACCGACTACGCGGCGCGGTCGGTGACGGGACGGCCGGTGCAGGATCCGTTCGGCGGCGAACTCGATGTCTATCGCGAGACGTTCACCGAGCTCGAGCGGGAGATCTCCCTCGTGATGGACCGTCTGGCCGCCGAGCGCGGCGCGAGCGGCGCGTGAGCGAGCTTCCCGGCCGTCTCGTGCTCGTGGGCCATCCGGTGGCGCACTCGCTCTCGCCGGTCTTCCAGAACGCGGCGCTCGACGCGGCGGGGATCCCGTTGCGGTACGAACTGCTCGACGTCGCGCCCAACGAGCTCGGGGCGATGATGGGCCTCCTCGCCGATGCGCGCGCGGCGGGCAACGTGACCGTGCCGCACAAGGAGTCCGTGTACGCGTGGTGTGCCCGGCGCACCCCGCTCGCCGAGCGCGTCGGGGCGGTGAACACTTTCTGGACGGAGGACGGCGCGCTGGTGGGCGACAACACGGACGTCGGCGGGTTCGCCTTCGCCGTGGAGCGGCTGCTCGACCGGAAGCCCGAGGGCCTCCGGCTCGGCATGCTCGGCGCCGGGGGCGCGGCGGCCGCGGTGTGCGCCGCGGTGGAGCAGTGGGCGGACAGCCGCGTGGTGATCCACTCGCGCACACGCGAGCGCGCCGAGCAGCTGGCGGCGCGCTTCCCGGGCATCGCCCGCGCCTGCGGGAGCGAGATGGACGTGATCGACGGCACGGACCTCGTGGTGAACGCCACGCCGCTCGGTCTCGACGGCGCGCTCATGCCCATCTCACCCGGGGTGGTCCCCGCCAGCACCGCGGTGCTCGACCTCACGTACCGCCGCGGCCGGACGCCGTGGGTGAAGGCGTGCCGCGCGCGGGGGCTCCGCGCGGATGACGGCCTGCCGATGCTGGTGGAACAGGGGGCGCTCGCGTTCGCGCGCTGGTTCGGCGTGGCGCCGGACCGCGACGCCATGTGGCGCTCGATCCGCGCGCAGGAGCCCACGTGACCCCGCCGGGGGCGCCCTCGGCGCTCCCGGGCCCGCCGCGCGCGCCGCGATGGCGGCGCGCTCTCTCGGCGCTCGGCCAGTTCGTGTTCCCGCGCGCCTGCGCCGCCTGCGAGGGGGCGCTCGACGATACCGATCGTGGCCTGGTGTGCGGGCGCTGCTGGGCGCGCGTTCCGCTCCTCGCGGCGCCGCGCTGCGACCGCTGCGGCCATCCGCGCCCTGCGCGCGGCGCCTGCCCCGGGTGCGCGCTGCTGCCGCCGTTCGTGCGCGCCGCGCGATCGCTGTGCTGGGTGCCCGATGACGCGAGCAGCGCGATCCTCTCCGCGCTGAAGTACCATGGCTGGCCCGCGGTCGCCGACGGTATCGGCGAGCGGCTCGTCCGGCTGGGCTGGCCACCTGATGTGGTGCAAGAGCGCGCCGCGTTCGTGCCGGTGCCGCTGGCGCCGGTGAAGGAGCGCACGCGCGGCTACAACCAGGCCGAGGTGCTCGCCGCGGCGGTCGCGCGACGGTGGGGGATCCCCGTGTGGCGCGATGCGCTCGTGCGCACGCGCGCGACGCCGTCGCAGACGCGATTGACTCCCGGGGAACGACTGGCGAACGTTCACGGCGCGTTCCTTGCGAATGCGGCGTACGCGGAGCGCCTGCGCGGGCGGCACCTCATCCTGGTGGATGACGTCCTCACGACCGGCGCGACCCTCAACGCCTGCGCCAACGCCCTGTTCGCGGCGGGCACGCGCACGATGAGCTACCTGACCTTCGGACGGGCGCGCGCAGCAACGGACCGCTGAGCACCCGCTCCTCCCCCTGCCTCACCTCGCAGCCAGACGGAGCACTACGGGACATGGCCATTCGCGTCGGCATCAACGGCTTCGGCCGCATCGGTCGCCAGGTCGTCCGCGCCGCCAAGGAGCGGAACGCGGACATCAACTTCATCGCGATCAACGACCTCACGGACACCAAGACGCTCGCGCACCTCTTCAAGTACGACTCGGTGCACGGCAGGTTCGACGGCACGGTG
>CAYXGS010000060.1:0-14333 GCA_964464585.1 uncultured Gemmatimonas sp.
TTCTTCCTCTCCCTCGAGGACGACCTGATGCGGCTCTTCGGGTCCGACCGCATCGCGCGGCTCATGGACTCGCTCGGCGCGCAGGAGGGCGAGGTGCTGACGCACCCGCTGATCACCCGCTCCATCGAGCAGGCGCAGAAGCGCGTGGAACTCCAGAACTTCCAGTCGCGCAAGCGGCTGCTGGACTATGACGACGTGATGAACCAGCAGCGCGAGGTGATCTATTCGCTGCGGTCGTTCGCGCTCGAGGGCGGCGAGGAGCTGAAGGGCGAGGCCGAGAAGATGGTGACCGCGGCCATCACGCGCCGCGTGGAGTCGACGCTCGCGACGGCCGAGTCCCCGGAGGACTGGGACCTCGGTCTGCTGCGGCAGGACCTCATGATGCACTACCTCCTCACCGTCCAGGCGCTGGACGAGGAGCGCGACGCGCCGCCGTCGATCGCCGCGGCGCAGGAGCTCGCGTCATCGGCCGCGCTCGAGTCGTTCCACCGGAAGTTCGTCACCCTCGGCGACTTCGGTCCGCGGCTCCTCTCGCTCGTCATGCTCAACGTCCTCGACGAGAAGTGGAAGGACCACCTGTACGACCTCGATCAGCTGCGCGCCGCCATCGGGTACCGTTCGTGGGGGCAGAAGGACCCGCTCGTCGAGTACAAGCAGGACGCGTACAAGATGTTCGAGGACCTCATGCGCGACATCCAGCACACCTTCACGGAGCGATTCCTGAAGGTGCAGCTGGTGTATGATGAGCCGCCTCGCCCGCCGGCCGCACCGGCGCAGACCTCGGTCCTGCCGCCGATGCCCAAGCGGTTCAACGCACTCGGCGTCGCCGAGGACGTGCCGCCCGCCGCACCGCCCGCCAGCGCGCCGGACACGCCGCGTGCCGAGCCGAAGATCGTCGGCGCCGGGCGCGGGGTCGCCAACCTGGCCGCCGGCGCCGCGAACGCGAACCTCGATTTCACCAATGTCGGGCGGAACGATCCGTGCCCGTGCGGGAGCGGGAAGAAGTTCAAGAAGTGTCATGGCGCCTGACGGGGCCTGACGGCGCCAGATGGCAGATGGCAGACGGGGCGGGGGAGCCGAAGGCTCCCGCGCCCCGTTCGCATTCAGCCTGACGCTTCCGTGTGCGGCGAAGTGATGCCGCCGCGCCCACACCGCCGGCCTACCTTCGCGGCGTGCCTTCCGTCCTCGACCTCCCGCCGTCCGACCGGCCGCGTGAACGCCTCCGCGCGCTCGGCGCCGCCGCCCTCACCACGAGTGAGCTCCTCGGTCTCCTGCTCGGCGTCGCCGCCGGCGGGCGCACGGCCACCGAGCTCTCGACCGACGTGCTCCATCGGGCCGGTGGCTCGCTGCGCCGCCTGGGCCAGCTCCCGATCGGCGCCCTCACCGAGATGCCCGGGCTCGGCGAGGTCCGCGCGCTGGCCATCCACGCGGCCCTCGAACTCGGCCGTCGGCTCGCGGCCGAGGGGGCGGACGAGGGCGAGCCGATGCGCGGCCCCCGCGACGTCTGGCGTTACTACGCACCCCGGCTCGAGGGGCTCACCGTGGAGGAGTTCCATGTCGCCGTGCTGGACGCCCAGCACCGCCTCGAGCGCGACGTCCTGGTGAGCCGCGGGATCCTGAACTCCTCGCTCGTGCACCCGCGCGAGGTCTTCCGCGAGGCGATCGCTGAGCGGGCGGCGAGCCTCGTGCTCGTGCACAACCATCCGTCCGGGGACCCGGCACCGAGTCCGGACGACCGGGCCATCACCGCCCAGCTCGTCGCGGCCGGGCGGTTGCTCGACATCCCGATCCAGGACCACATCATCATCGGTCGCGGGCGCTTCACCTCGTTCGCCGAATCGGGCCTGCTGTAGGGCGAGGCCCTGCGACGCGGGGGGCCGGGGGCCGGCGCGGTCCAACTCGCGCCCGGGCAGCGACTTGACCCTTTCGGCCCGTCGGCGGATATATCCAGTGTGCGGCGTGCCGACCCGGCGCGCCCCGATACCGGAGCCACGCCTGAGCGCCCCCGTCCTCACCGACATCATCCCTGGCTGGGATCTCTCCGACGAGACGCTTCCCGAGCGTCTCGACACGGAGTTGCTGGCGCGCGCCTATCGGTTCAGCGAGAAGGCGCACGCCGGGCAGACTCGACGGAACGGCGATCCCTACGTGACGCATTGCGTCGAGGTCGCGAAGATCCTCGCCGACCTCCAGCTCGACAGTGTCACGGTCGCGAGCGGCCTGATCCATGACGTGGTCGAGGACACCGCGTACACGGTCGAGGACGTCGAGCGGGAGTTCGGACGCGAGATCGCGCAGATCGTCGACGGCCTGACGAAGATCGGCCACCTGCCCATGGCGTCGCGCGAGGAACGGCAGGTCGAGAGCTACCGCAAGTTGCTGCTCTCCGTCGCGAAGGACGCGCGCGTGATCCTCGTCAAGCTCGCCGACCGCCTGCACAACATGCGGACGCTCGAGTGGATGCCGGAGGAGAAGCGCCAGCGGATCGCGCTCGAGACGCGGGACCTCTACGCCCCGATGGCGCACCGGTTCGGTCTCGCGTCGATGAAGGCGGAGCTCGAGGACCTCTCGTTCAAGTGGCTCGAGCCGGAGGAGTACCGCAGCCTCGCGAAGCTCATCGCCAACAAGCGCGCCGACCGCGATGCGCTCATCGCGGAGATGATCGGACCGCTGGAGCTCAAGCTGCGCGAGGCCGGGGTGGTGTTGCACGAGGTCGGCGGCCGGCCGAAGCACCTGTGGTCGATCCACAAGAAGATGCAGAAGCGCGACAAGCCGTACGACGAGATCTACGACCTGTACGCGATCCGCGTGCTCGTGGAGAACGTCCCGGAGTGCTACCACGCGCTCGGGGTCATCCATGGCGCGTGGACCCCGCTGCAGGAGCGGATCAAGGACTACATCGCGTCGCCCAAGTCGAACGGCTACCAGTCGCTCCACACGACGGTCTTCGGGCCGCGGGGGACGCTCTTCGAGATCCAGATCCGCACGCGCGAGATGCACCGCACGGCCGAGTACGGCATCGCGGCGCACTGGCTGTACAAGGAGGGGGAGAAGGGCGGCAAGCACGACCTCGACCGGCACCTCTCCTGGTTCCGGCAGGTCCTCGAACTGCAGCTCGACGCCGAGACGCCGGACCAGTTCCTGGAGTTCCTGAAGCTCGACCTCTACCAGGACGAGATCTTCGTCTTCACGCCGAACGGCGACGTCATCCAGCTGCCGAAGGGGGCGACGCCGATCGACTTCGCGTTCGCGGTGCACACGCAGGTGGGCCTGCATACGCAGGGCGCCCGCGTGAACGGGCGCATCGTCCCGCTCTCGCGCGAGCTGCGGAACTCGGAGACGGTCGAGATCATGCGCTCGCCCAACGCCCGTCCCAGCCGCGACTGGCTGGCGCACGTGCGCACCGGCCGTGCCCGCCACCGCATCCGGCAGTGGCTCCGCAACGAGGAGCACAAGACGTTCGTGGCCGTGGGGCAGGAGATCCTCGACCGCGAGCTGCGTCGGCGCCGGCATGCCAAACTCACCGACGCCGAACTGCAGCGCGGGGCCCAGGCCCTCGCGCTCACGGACACCGACCACATCCACGCCAGCATCGGGCAGGGCGACATCACCGTCACCCAGCTCCTGAAGGCGATCTACCCGGAACTCGACGAGCATCAGGACCAGGCACTCAAGCCCAGCGCGCTCGAGCGGCTCATCGACCGGATGCGCCGGCCCGGCACGTCCAAGGGGCTCCGCATCCAGGGCGCCGACGGCCTCATGGTGCGGTACGCGCAGTGCTGCCAGCCGGTCCCCGGGGACACGGTCGTCGGCTACGTGACGCGCGGCCGCGGCGTGAGCATCCATCGCCAGGACTGCCCGAACCTGCTGCACCTCGTCCACGAGCCGGAGCGACGCCTCGAGATCGACTGGCAGGAGAGCGCCGGCGAGCGGTTCGTCATCCGGCTCGCGATCGAGGGCAACGACCGCCGCGGTCTGTACGCCGACCTCGCCGCGGCCGTCAGCGGCACCGGCACCGATATCCGCTCGCTCGAGCTCAAGACGACCGATGGACGGGTCGCGGGCTCCGCGCTCGTCGAAGTGGAGAACCTCGTCCACCTCGAGAAGATCATCCGCGCCGCGCGCCGCGTGAAGGGTGTCTCCGAGGTCGCGCGCCGCGAGCGGCTGAGCGCCGACGAGAACTAGATTCAGGCGGGAGGCCGGACGCCGAAGGCTCCAGGCCGACCGCTGACGGACGCGCGATCCCCATACCCCCTCCCATGCACCCCGCCTTGCTGCACACCCACAACGCCCTCCGCTGGGTCATCCTCGTCGCCGGCGTCCTCACGCTCCTCAAGGCGTGGCAGGGCCGCACGGGGGGCCGCGACTACGCCGCGGCTCGGCGCGCCGGCGTCGTCTTCATGGCCTCGCTCCACCTGCAGCTCCTCCTCGGCCTGCTCCTCTTCGTGGTCTCGCCGCTGGTGAAGCACGCGATGGGCGACATGGCCGCGACGATGCAGGATGCCGGCACGCGGTTCTTCATCGCCGAGCACCCGACGCTGATGGTCATCGCCGTGGTCGTCGCGACGGTCGGCTCCATCGTCTCCAAGAACGCATCGGACGACGCGGCGAAGCACCGCAAGCTGCTCGTCTTCACGGTCGTGACCCTGCTCCTGCTGCTCGGCGGCATCCCCTGGCAGCGTCCGTTGTTCCCCGGGATGGGCGGCTGACCGCGTGACGTTCCAGCTCGTCGCGCCGTTCGCACCCGCGGGGGACCAGCCGCGCGCGATCGCCGAGCTCTCGGCCGGCCTCGCGCGCGGGGACCGGTTCCAGACGCTCCTCGGCGTCACCGGGTCGGGCAAGACGATGACGATGGCGAACGTGATCGCCGGCTTCGGGAAGCCCGCGCTCGTGCTCTCGCACAACAAGACGCTCGCCGCGCAGCTCTACGGGGAGCTGAAGGGCTTCTTCCCGCACAACGCGGTCGAGTACTTCATCTCGTACTACGACTACTACCAGCCCGAGGCGTACGTCCCCTCGAGCGACACGTACATCGAGAAGGACGCGTCGATCAACGAGGACATCGACCGGCTCCGCCTCCGCGCCACGTCCTCGCTGATGGAGCGCGAGGACGTGATCATCGTCGCGACGGTCTCGGCGATCTACGGCCTCGGCGATCCCGAGACCTACCGCGCGTCGATGGTGACGCTGGACGTGGGGCAGCGGATCGCGCGCGACGACATCCTGAAGGCGCTCGTGCGGATCCAGTACGGGCGCAATGACGTCGCGTTCGACCGCGGCACCTTCCGCGTGCGCGGCGACACGGTGGAGATCTATCCCGCCTACGAGGAGCAGGCCGTCCGCGTCGAGATGTTCGGCGACGAGATCGAGCGGATCACCAAGATCGACCCGCTCACCGGCAAGGCCATCGCGAGCCTCCCGCGCACCGCGGTCTATCCGGCCAAGCACTTCGTCACCACGCGGCCGAGTCTGGAGCGCGCGGTGAAGGAGATCCGGGCCGAGCTCGTCGAACGCCTCGCGGCGCTCAAGGCCGCGAACAAGCTGCTCGAGGCGCAGCGGCTCGAGTCCCGCACGAACTTCGACATCGAGATGATGCTCGAGATCGGGACCTGTCCGGGCATCGAGAACTACTCGCGCGTGCTCGCCGGTCGGCAGCCGGGCGCGCGGCCGGCGTGCCTGTTCGACTACTTCCCGAAGGACTTCCTCGTCGTCGTCGACGAGTCGCACGTCACCCTGCCGCAGATCGGCGGGATGTTCAACGGCGACCGCGCGCGCAAGACGACGCTCGTCGAGTACGGGTTCCGGCTGCCGAGCGCGCTGGACAACCGGCCGCTGATGTTCGACGAGTTCCTCGCGCTCACGCCGCGCGCCGTGAACGTCTCGGCCACGCCGGGCGAGCTCGAGCTCAAGCTCTCCGAGGGCGTCGTCGTCGAGCAGGTCATCCGGCCGACCGGCCTCGTCGATCCGGTGATCGAGATCCGCCCGGTGAAGGGACAGGTCGACGACCTGCTCCACGAGATCCGCCTGCGTGAGCGGCGCGGCGAGCGCGTGCTCGTCACGACGCTGACGAAGCGGATGGCCGAGGACCTGAGCGACTATCTCGCGCAGGTCGGCGTCCGGGTGCGCTACATGCACGCGGACATCGACGCGATCGAGCGGATGGAGATCGTCCGCGGCCTGCGCCTCGGCGAGTTCGACGTGCTGATCGGGATCAACCTGCTCCGAGAGGGGCTCGACCTGCCGGAGGTCTCGCTCGTCGCGATCCTCGATGCCGACCAGGAGGGCTTCCTGCGCTCGGACCGCTCGTTGATCCAGACCGTGGGCCGCGCGGCGCGGCACGTCGAGGGCAAGGCGATCTTCTACGCGGACAAGGTCACCGGGTCGATGCAGCGCTGCCTCGACGAGACGAACCGCCGCCGCACGACACAGCAGGCGCACAACGCGGCGCACGGCATCACGCCGGCCGGGGTGATCAAGAGCCACGACCAGGTGCGCGTCATGTCGCGCATCGCCGATGCGCGCGAGGGCTCGGAGGCCCGCGATGCGGAGCGCACCCGGGGGAAGAAGCAGCGGAAGGTCGCCGAGGCGCAGAAGGCCTGGGGCACCGACGACCTGCCCGCGCTCGTGGCACGCCTCGAGGACGAGATGCGCACCGCGGCCAAGAACCTCGACTTCGAGACGGCGGCCCGGCTCCGCGACGAGCTGTTCGACCTCAAGGCGGCGATGGGCGAAGGGGCAGGGAGGCCGTCCCGTGCCCGTCGCTGAGTTCACCGAGGCGGAGCTCGTCGCGTGGGGCGAGCAGTTCGGCCGCGACGTGAACTTCCCCGCCTTCGTCGCGCTCAGCGGCGAGCTCGGCGCCGGGAAGACCACGCTCGTCCGCGCCATCGCGCGGTCCCAGGGGTTCCTCGAGCCGGTGACGAGCCAGTCGTACGGCATCGTGCGCGAGTACATCGCTCCCAAGGGCCATGTGTTCCACATCGATCTCTACCGGCTCGAGGGCGCGCAGGGGCTCCCGCAGATCGGCTGGGACGACATCATGCGCCATCGCAAGGCGCTCGTGATGATCGAGTGGCCCGAGCGCGCCGAGGGACAGCTGCCGCCCGAGCACATCGTGCTGCACCTCGAACACGTCCCCGGGCGCGCGGACCTGCGGCGCCTGACGTGGTGAGGCCGAGCACGACGAGCGGGCTCGTGCTGGCGATGGACGCCTCGGCCGGTCCCGGCACCCTCGCGCTCCTCCGCGACGGCGTGGTCGTGGCCGAGCGGACCGTCGAGATGCGCAGCGCGGGTGAGGAGCGATTCTTCCCCGCGATCCTCTCGCTGCTCGCCGACGCGGAGACGCCGCTCGCGGATCTCGCGGGCGTCGTCGCCGGCGGCGGCCCGGGGAGCTTCACGGCGTTGCGCGTCGTCGGGGCGATCGCCAAGGGCCTCTGCGAGGGTGCGCGCCTCCCGCTCCGTGGCATCCCCTCCCTCGCGCTCATCCCTGCCGGCGGCGCATCGGTCACGGCCGGGCGGTACCTGGCGACCCTCGATGCCCTGCGCGGCGAGCGCTACGCCGCCCTCGTGACGATCGGCACGGAGGGCGGTGTGGTCGCGCACGAACCCCTGGGGCTCGTGTCAGTCGACGCGCTCGGCGACCGGGCGGCCGCGCTCGACGCGAGGCTCATCGGGCCGGACGAGGCGATCGCCGCCGTCCCGCACGCCCGCGGGGTCGCACGGTGTCTCGACCTCCTCACCGCGAGCGGCCCGGTGGACCTCGCGACCTGGGAGCCCGTCTACGGACGGCTCGCCGAGGCACAGGTGAAATGGGAGTCGGCGCACGGACGCGCGCTGGTCGCGGAACGGCACGCGACGTGACCGCGGGTCTCGTGCTGCGGCCCGCATCCGACGCCGACCTCCCGGGGATCCTCTCGATCGAGCGCATCGCGTTCAGCGACCCGTGGACGGCGGACGCGTTCCGGAGCATGCTCGCACAACCGCATGTGCTGTCGACGGTCGCGGTGCGGGCGGGCGCGGTGGTCGGGTACTCCGTGGCGTGGGTGATCGGCGATGAGGCGGAACTCGCCAACCTCGCGGTCGCTCCCCCGGAGCGCGGCACGGGGATCGCGAAGCGGCTCCTGGATCACCTGCTGGCGGAACTGGAGGCCCGGGGCGGCGCGACGGTGTATCTCGAGGTCCGCGATTCGAATGCCGCGGCCCAGGGTCTCTACCGCAGCCGCGGCTTCACCGCGGCCGGACGGCGGAAGGGCTACTACCACAAGCCGACGGAGGACGCCGTCGTGATGCGCCGCCCCCGCGCCGAGCCTCCTCGCGGCGATTAGTTTTCCCCCGGAACGTTCCGATGCGAGCTCGGCCGGCACGGCCCGGTATGGTGTGCGCGCGGACTGACCCATTCCAGGAGGCATTGTGAGCCGCAGCTTGAACAAGGTGACGCTGATCGGGAACCTCGGCGCGGACCCCGAGATCCGCTCGACCAGCGGGGGCAACAAGGTCGCGAACTTCTCCCTCGCCACCGGACGCCAGTGGACGTCGCCCTCCGGCGAGAAGCAGGAGAAGACCGAGTGGCACAAGTGTGTCGTCTGGAACTCCAAGGGTGACCGCGGTCCGCAGCTCGCCGACGTCATCGAGAAGTACGCGAAGAAGGGCGACAAGCTCTACGTCGAGGGCGCGATCGAGTATCGCCAGTACGAGGACAAGGACAAGCAGACGCGCTACGTGACCGAGATCAACGTGCGCGAGATCATCCTCCTCGGCGGTGGACGCGGCGGCGAGGGCGGCGCGCCGTCCACCGCCCGTCCGGCGCGCGCCGCGAGCGGCGCGAAGTCCTCCGGTGCGAGCGAGGGCTTCGAGGAGTTCCCCGCGGCGATGGACGGGGACGACGACCTGCCGTTCTGATGTGTGATGGCCGGTGGCAGGAGGCGGATGGCAGACGTGCTCGCTGCCATCCGCCTTCTGCCGTTTGCGATCAGTACTTCGTCCAGATCACCAGTACGCCGCACGAGTTGCGGCGTCCTTGGAGCTCCACCGGCGTGTTCGAGAGTCCGCGGTAGTACTCGATCGCGGCGACGTCCTCCGGATTGATGCTGTTCACGTTGAACGGCTGCTGCATCGGGTCGCCGTCGTACATCCACACGCCGTCGAGCATCACCGCCGTGTAGCACGTGCCGGCGCGTCCCCCAGAGGCGCGAGCGCCGACGAGATATGTCCCGCCGGAGGATCCCGATCGGAGGCTCACGCCGCCGAGACTGCGGATCGCTTCCGAGAGCCGTCCGCGGCCGCGGTGCACGATGTCATCGTTCGTCAGGAAGTCGCCAGTGCCGCCGGCGCGGCGCCGTTCGAACTCCGTGAGGCGCGATCGGTTCTGCGCCTCGATGACCTCGACCGCCGCCATCTCCTCGAAGGAGACCGACAGGCCGATATCCATCTCGACCGTGTCGCCGGTGGAGAACTCCACCGCGGATCGGAGCGGGGCGAAGCCGAGCTTGTTCACCCGGAGCCCGCGCCGACCGGGCGCGATCCCGGTGATCCGGAACCGCCCGAGCGAGTCGGTGAGCGTGCGCAGGCTCACCGAGGGGATGCTCACTTCGGCGCCCTCGATCGGCCGCTTGGAGGAGTCGTCGGCGAAGACGCGGCCCGTCAGGACCGCGGCGGCCGGGCGCTGCTGGCTCGCGGCGGGCGCCGCGGCGAGACTGGCGGCGAGAGTCGCGGCGAGAAGCAGGGTGGGGGCGAACCGGCGGCTGGGCACTGACGTCCTCCTCGAGGTGGTCACCGGCTGAAGAACATGGCCGCGGCCCGCGCGCCGCGATATGCTGGGGGGCCGGGCCGTTTCCCCGGCGCGGCTTCGTTCGTCACTTTCCGAGACCCTGACCTCGGCGTGCCGAGTCCGGGGCACATCCGCGTCCGCGGTCCTTTCTCCTGCCCACGACGGTCCCATGTCCCGCTCCCGCCTCATCTCGACGATCGCGCTGGCCGCCCTCGCGGCGACGCCGCTCCCATCGATGGCGCAAGGCACGTCCCAGACCCACACGGTCAAGAAGGGCGACACCCTTTGGGACATCGCCAAGCAGTACCTCGGCGACCCGTTCAAGTGGCCGGAGATCTATCGTCGCAACACCGCGACGATCGCCGATCCCGACCTCATCTACCCCGACCAGGTGATCATCATCACCGGTGAGGTGGCGGCGTCCCCCGGTACGCCGGCGGACACCGCCGCCGCGCCGGTCGCGGGCGTGACCCCGGTCGCCACGCCGGCGCCGGGCGCCGATGTGGCGCCGATGCCGGAGCAGGCGGCCGGCCCGCCGCCGTCCATGACCATCTTCAACCCCGACCGCTTCAAGGTGGTCCGCGGGACGCGTGAAGCGCTGCAGATCAGGACGCGCCCGCAGGCGGTCCGGCGGGGAGACTATGCGCGGGCGCCGTTCCTGTGGGATGCCGCGGGTGTCACGGGCGCGGGGAAGGTCGGCGCGTCGGTCGAGGCGCCGAGCGTCGCGGCCACCCGGTATGACCGCTCGGTGCAGATCTACGAGCGCGTGAGCATCACGCTGCCCGCGAATGCCGCCGGCGCGATGAACGAGGAGTACGTGAGCTTCCGGTACGGCCCGGTCGTCGCGGGGGAGGGGCAGGTCGTGGTGCCGACCGGTGTCTTCCGGCTGCTCTCCACGCCGCAGAATGGCCAGGCCGAAGCGATGCTGCTCACGAAGTACGAGGACGTCCTCGCGGGCCAGGGCCTCATCGCATCGGATCCGCTCCAGATGCCGGCGAACGTGAGCCCGGCGCGCGTCGAGTTCGGCCTGCGGACCTCGGTCGTGTACCTGCTGAGCGAGCCCATCGTCTCGGCGACGGGGCAGCACATGATCCTCGCGGCGGGGGCCAGCGACGGCCTCGTCCCGGGCGACCAGCTCACGGTGCAGATCGACGGGGGCACCGACGAGAAGGGCGTGCCGCGGCCGCCGCAGGACATCGCGGTGCTGCAGGTCACGCGCGTGACCACATGGGGCGCGAGCGCCATCCTGATCGGACAGACCGAGGGCGTGGTCGCCCCCGGCATGGCCGCGCGCGTCACGGCGAAGATGCCCTGAGTCGCCGGCCCGGCTTCGTGCGGTACCGTTCCTCCCCTAACTTCCTGCGATGACTGAACGACGTGCCTTGATCACCGGTGGGGCCGGATTCATCGGCTCCACCGTCGCGGACGCGTTGATCGCCGACGGCTGGTCCGTCACCGTGCTCGACAACCTGTCGAGCGGCAAGCGCGCCCAGGTCCCCGCGGCCGCGGCGTTCGTCGAAGCCGACATCCGGTCCAAGGAGACCGCCGCGACCATCCGCGAAGGACGGTTCGACCTCGTCTGCCATCTCGCCGCGCAGATCGATGTCCGGAAGAGCGTGACCGACCCCGCATTCGACGTCGACGTCAACATCGGCGGCTCGGTGAACATCATGAGCGCCGTGCACGCGAGCGGCCGAGCGACGCGCATGATCTTCGCCTCGACCGGCGGCGCGGTGTACGGCGACTTCGTCCAGCCGCCGAACCTCGAGGACTACGCCAAGGACCCCGAGTCGCCGTACGGGATCGCGAAGTTCGCGACCGAGCTGTACCTCGCCTACTACGCGCGGGTCCATCGGCTCGACTACATCGCGCTCCGGTTCGCGAACGTCTACGGCCCCCGGCAGGATCCGCATGGGGAGGCCGGCGTGGTCGCGATCTTCTGCCAGCGCGTGATCGACGGCGTGCCGCTCACCGTGTTCGGGGATGGTGGCCAGACGCGGGACTACGTGTTCGTCGGCGACGTCGCGCGGGCGCACGTGCTCGCGGCGAACCACGCGCCGATCCCGGCCGGCAAGGTGGATGCCCGGGCGTTCAACCTCGGGACCGGTGTCGAGACGTCGGTCGTCGATCTCGCCGCGACCCTCATGAAGGCCGCCGGCAAGCGCGTGCCGCTCGACCACAAGCCGGCCCGCGCGGGGGAACAGCGGCGCTCGTCGGCGACGTCGCGCGGGCGCACGTGCTCGCGGCGAACCACGCGCCGATCCCGGCCGGCAAGGTGGATGCCCGGGCGTTCAACCTCGGGACCGGTGTCGAGACGTCGGTCGTCGATCTCGCCGCGACCCTCATGAAGGCCGCCGGCAAGCGCGTGCCGCTCGACCACAAGCCGGCCCGCGCGGGGGAACAGCGGCGCTCGTCGGTGAGTATCGAGAAGGCGAGCACGGGGCTCGGCTGGGCCCCGCAGGTCTCGCTCGAGGAAGGGCTCCGCCGCACCTACGACTGGTTCTCCACGCGCTGATGTTCCTCCAACTCGCCTCCGCCATCCCGTCGTCGCCCATCGAGCTGGTGCTCAACTCGACGCCGGTGACCAAGGCGGTGCTCGTCGTGCTCGCGCTGCTGTCGCTCGCGTCGTGGGCCGTCATGCTCTCCAAGTGGGTCACGTTCCGTCGGGTGGAGAAGGACGCGGCGGCGTTCATGAAGGACTACCGCGCCGTCTCCCGCCTCGATGCCGCGGCATCGCTCGCGCGCCGCTCCAAGCCGAGTGGCCACACCCGCGTGCTCGACCGCGCGATCCAGTTCCTCACCGAGACGCGCACGGTGAGCGACCAGGCGGGCGCCCCGGCGACGCTTTCCGCGTCACAGGTGCAGGCGCTCCGCCTGGTGCTCGACTCCGAGACCAACGAGGAGCGCGACGCGCTCGGCACCTACATCCCGTTCCTCGCGATGGTCGGCTCGGTGAGCCCGCTCCTCGGCCTGATGGGGACGGTGCTCGGCGTGATCAGCGCGTTCCTCGGCGTGGCCCGGGGCGGCTCGGGCAACCTCGCGGCGGTCGCACCGGGCGTCGCGGAGGCGCTCATCGCCACGGCCTTCGCGCTCGCGGTCGCCATCCCTGCGTACTTCGGCTACAACATCTTCGCCGCGCGGCTGAACCGCTTCGACGGACAACTCGACGGGTTCGGCTCCGAGGTGATCGCGCTGATGGCGCGCGAGGGACGGATCTAGGATGCGCCGCCGCGGCCGCGGGGAGCGGACCCCGCTGAACGCGGAGATCAACGTCGTGTCGCTGATCGACGTGATGATGCTCCTCATGATCATCTTCATGATCACCGCGCCGATGATGTCGGGCGGGGTGGACGTCTCGCTCCCGCGCGCCGAGTCGCGGCCGCTCAACGCCAAGAGCTCCATGACCGTCACCGTCACGCGCGACGGGCGGCTCTACGTCGACGACACCCAGCTCTCGCTCGCGGAGTTCCGCGGCTCCATCCGCTCGCTCGCCGCCAAGGCGGGACGGGATGGCATCTATTTCCGGGCCGACCGCCGCGCCGACTACGGTCGCGCGGTGGAGGTGCTCGCGATCATGCGCGCCGCGGGGATCGGCAACATCGGGCTCGTGACCGAGCCCGAGGAGATCGACCGGTGAGCTCGGCCCTCCGCCGCGCGCCTGGCCTCGGCGGACCGCTCACGCTCTCCGTCCTGCTGCACGCCGGTGTGCTCGCCGCCTTCGCGCTGGCCAAGAGCGGCGCGGCGCGCGACCTGCCGCCCATGTACCGCGTGGACCTGATCGCCGCGCCCGCTGGCGACCGTGCCGTCGGCGTGGTCCGTGAGGAGCCGACGCCGCCGCCCCCCGAGGTGACCAAGGCGCCGCCCAAGGCCGAGACGAACGCCGCCGAGAGGATCGCGCCGATCAAGCCGCCGACGAAGGCCGCGAGGGCGCCCGTGCGCGCGACGACCAACATCACCAGGACGCCCGAGCGCGTCGATCCGCGCAAGGCGCCCACGGCCGGTGGAGGCGAGGTCGGCGGTGCGGGGACGGATGTCGCGACCGTGCGCACGGAAGGGATCGATTTCCCCTTCCCGGGGTATCTGCAGAACATCGTCCGGCAGATCGCGCTCAACTTCAAGCCGCGGAACGCCGGTGCGCTCAAGGCCGAGGTCTTCTTCATGATCCGGCGCGACGGCAGCGTGACCGGATTCCGGTTCGTCACGAGCAGCGGGAACTTCGCCTTCGACCTCGAGGCCCAAGGGGCGGTCGAGGCGGCCAAGGCGGCCTTCGGGCCGCTCCCAGCAGGGTTCGCGCAGGACATCCTTCCGGTCTCATTCAGCTTCGATCCCGCCCGACTGCGATGAACGCCAAGCAATCGCTCCTCGTCCTCGTCGCGTCGCTCGCGGCCCCGCTCGTGACTCGCCTTGCGCCGCCCCTCGCGGCGCAGGAGCCGGCGCAGGGCGTCCGCATCGGCCTCACGTACGCGCCGGGGACGCGCCCGGGACTCTACGTCCTCCCGCTTCGTGGCCCGCACGCCGATTCGATCCGCGCGATCCTCACGCGCGACCTCGACTTCGGCGACCGCATCTC
>CAYXGS010000061.1:0-13053 GCA_964464585.1 uncultured Gemmatimonas sp.
GGCAGTCGCACGCCGAGCGTCCCGAGCAGCGTGGTGAGGCCCCAGAGCATGAGCAGCACACCGGCGGCGATGGCCGCGGGCCGCGCGAAGCCGGCGACCGCGCCGAGCTGGTCGAGCCCGGCACCGGCGGCCCCGACCAGCGCGCCGAGGACCACGTACGAGATGAGGCGGCCGACGTTGTATGCGGCGGTGCTCATCCGCGCCGACCGCCGCAGGGCGGGATCGCCCGCGTCGCCCGTCGGCGCACCGTGCAGCCCGGACGCGAGGCATGCGAAGCTCCCGCACATGCCGGCGCAGTGGACGCTGCCGAGCAGCGCCGCCACGAAGACGGAGAGCGCGAGCGCGGTCACGGGGACGTCAGTCGGCGCTCGGGCGAGCGACGAGGTCCGTGTGCCGGGTCTCGAGGTAATGCGCTCGGCCCCGCCTCGCGTCGATCCGGACCTCCCAGAGCCCGGGATGCGCGAGCACCGGCGCCCCCGTGTAGCGGCCGTCACCGGCGTCCTTGAGCGCCACCTCCACGTGGCGCGAGGCATCGGCATTGTGGATCAGCGTCGCCTGCACCGTCGCGCCGGAGACGGCGGCGCCGCGCGCATCGGAGATGCGGAGCTCGAGCAGCGCGCCGCCCGGCGCCGGCCCCGCCGCCGGACTCCCGCTCAGACTGAGCTCCGTGCCCCAGCCGAGCGAGTCGCTCGCGGCCCGCAGGGCCATGGTGCTGTCCCACGCGACCGCCTTGCGATAGTAGTCCGGCTCCACGACCGATCCGTTCGCGTCGCCGGACGCCACGACCAGCATCCAGACGTTCACGCCGACGATGCCGCTCATCCCCGCGATCAGCAGCAGCGGCCAGTACCACCCACGCTTCGCCATCGTTCAGTCCTCCGGTCCGAGCAGACGCCAGGGATACTCGCGGCTGAACGCCGCGCCGTCGGTGAGCCGGAAGCGCGCACGCCGCTCGCCGTCGTCGAACCGGTCCGCCGGCTGCACCACGAACACCGTGGTGGTGATCGTGTGGCCGGCCGGCACCCGCACCGGGTTCTCCGGCGCGATGAGCTTCGCGCCCGCCTCGTCGAGGTAGGCGATGGTGTACGCGTGATCCTCGCCCGTGCGGTTGGCGATCTTGAACCGCACCTGGTTCACGATGTCGCCGCTCGCCTCGGTCGTGAACGGCGACCCGAGCCCGCCCAGCAGGGTCACGTCGGCCGGCGAGCGCGTGAGCAGCGCGAAGACGAATCCGCCGAAGAACACGGTGAACGCGATCGGATACAGCACCGTCCGCACGCGGAGGATCCGCGGCGGGCTTCCCGCGAGCGCCGCTTGCGACGAGTAGCGGACGAGCCCCGCCGGCTTGCCCACCTTGAGCATGATGTCGTCGCACGCATCCGCGCACTGCGTGCAATGGATGCACTCCATCTGCAGCCCGTCGCGGATGTCGATGCCGGTGGGGCACGTGTTGACGCATGCCTTGCAATCGACGCAGTCCCCGAGCCCCGTGCGCGCGCCCGTGCCGTGGCCGCGCGGCTCGCCGCGCGCCCGGTCATACGCGACGATCACCGACTGCTTGTCGAGCAGCGCGGACTGCCATCGGCCGTACGGACAGGCGACGAGGCAGGTCTGCTCGCGGAACCACGTGAAGTCGAGGAACACCGCGACGGTGGTCACCGCCATCACGAGGAAACCGGTGAGATGCTCGGTCGGCGGGCCGGCCATCCAGTGGCGGAGCTGGTCGGTCCCGACGAAGTAGGCGAGGAACGTGTTCCCCAGCACCGCCGCCAGCACCGCGTAGATCGCGTACTTGAGCAGGCGACGCGGCGCGAAGTGCCGCCGGTCGCGGTCGAGCGCCCGCGACGCGTTGGGCCCGCCCTCCACCAGCCGCTCGATCGGACGGAAGATGAACTCCATCCACACCGTCTGCGGGCAGCCCCAGCCGCACCAGACGCGGCCGAAGAGCGCCGTGAGCAGGAAGATCCCGATCAGCGCGCTCACGAACAGCAGCATCAGCAGCAGCGTATCGGTCGGCAGGAACGTCGTACCGAAGAACGTGAACTCGCGGTGCGGGAGGTCGAGCAGCATCCAGGGCTTCCCGTGCATCCGCAGGTGCGGGATCAGCAGGAACAGCGCGATGAGCCCGTACGCCACCACGCGGCGCCGGATCAGCCACTTGCCCGTGCTGGGCTTGGGGCGGATCCAGCGACGCGAGCCGTCCTCGTTCAGGGTCGCGAGGACGCGGCCGGAGGCCGTGGGTGCGGTCATCGCGCGCCCCTCACTTCGCCGGCGGCGCCGGGGCGGCCGCGGCCGCGGTGTCGACGGTCCCCTCCGGCGCCTTCGGGTTCGCGGGCGTGGTCCCGTGCAGCGACATCACGTACGCGGCCACCTGATCCACCTCGTCCGGCTTGAGCAGCCGGCCCCAGGGCGGCATCCCCTTCGCGAGCACGCCTTCGACGATCGTCTTGTGGATCGCCGAGGGCGCGCCGCCGTGGATCCACGCGTCATCCGTCAGGTTGGGGCCGATGATCCCGCCGCCGTCGGCGCCGTGGCACGACACGCAGTTCTTGGCGAACACCTCCTTCCCCGCGTCGAGCGCCTTGCGGTCCTTCGAGAGCGCGACGAGCGCCTCGTCGGAGAGCGCGGGCGCCGGCGGCGGTTCCGCGGCCTTGTGCGCCGCGACATCCGCCTCGTACTCGGCCACGTTGCCGCCGTTCTCCCCGAGGAAGCCCGGCGCCACGTAGTAGAACGGCACGAACAGGATCGTCGCGTAGAAGATCCACAGCCACCACCGCGGCATCGGGTTGTCGTATTCCTTGATGCCGTCGTAGTCGTGCTCCAGCAGGCGATCGTTCTCGGTCTTGGCCACGGTCACTCCCGGGCTCGCGTCGCGAGCCCCGGTTCATCCTCGGAGAAGGGCAGCCGGGCGTCGGCCGCATGACGCGGCGCCGAGCCCGGGGCGAAGGTCCTCACCACCACGGCGAGGAAGGCGAGCACGAACAGGAGCAGCGCGACGATCGCGTACATCGACAGGCCGGCCCCGCTCATCACGTCGACGAGCTTCATGGCGTGCCTCCCGGCGCCGGCGCGACCGCCACCGGTGCCTGCTGGATGTCCTTGCCCAGCCGCTGCAGGTACGCGATGAGCGCCACCACTTCGCGGTCACCGAGTCCCGCCGGCCCACCGGCCGCCTCGATCCCCGCCCCGATCGCCTGCGCCTGCTCGCGCGCCATCGCCGGGGCGCGATTCACCGCATCGCCGTAGGGCACGCCGAGCATCACCATCGCGTCGATGCGCGCCTGGATGCCGTCGAAGTCCATCGGACGCGCCTGCAGGTGCCCGTAGGTCGGCATGATGGAGTTCTGCACCACCGCGCGCGGATCCTCGAAGTGCCGCACATGCCAGAGGTCGCTCTTCTTCCCACCCTCGCGCGCGAGGTCGGGGCCGATGCGGCGCGAGCCCCAGAGGAACGGATGGTCGTAGACGAACTCGCCGGGCTTGGAGTACTCGCCCCAGCGCTCCGTCTCATGCCGCAACGGACGGACCATCTGCGAGTGGCAGTTGAAGCAGCCCTCGCGGATGTAGAGGTCGCGCCCGGCCAGCTCGAGCGGCGTGTACGGCTTCACGCTCGCGATGGTCGGGACGTTCGAGCGGATGAGGAACGTCGGGATGATCTCGGCCAGCGACGCCACCACGACCGCGGCGACCACGAGCAGCGTGAACACCAGCGGCGCGCCCTCCCAGCGGCGATGCCAGCGCACGGCCGCGAACCGCGCCCACGCCCCCTCCCCCGCGGGGGCCGGGTGCGCCGGCACCGGCTTCGGGAGCGGCGGCGCCGAGATCACCGGCACCTCGTACGTCCTCGGCCGCGCCATCCATGTCCGCAGGATGTTCCACCCGAAGATCAGCATCCCCGTGATGTAGAGCGTGCCGCCCGCGACGCGCACCCAGTACATCGGCATCAGCTTCATCACCGTCTCGACGAAGTCGGGATACGCGAGACGCCCGGTCTCGTCGAACGCGCGCCACATGAGCCCCTGCGTGATGCCGGCCGAGTAGATCGCCGCCACGTACAGCAGGATGCCGAACGTCGAGATCCAGAAATGCAGCTCGGCGAGCTTCTTCGAGTGGAGCGGCGCCTGGAAGAGCCGCGGCGCCAGCCAGTAGATCATGCCGAACGTCATGAACCCGTTCCAGCCCAGCGCACCGGTGTGCACGTGCGCGATGATCCAGTCGGTGTAGTGCGCGAGCGAGTTCACCGACTTCACCGAGAGCATCGGGCCCTCGAACGTGCTCATGCCGTACGCGGTGATCGCGACGACGAAGAACTTGAGCACCGGCTCCTCGGCCACCTTGTTCCACGCCCCGCGCAGCGTCAGCAGGCCGTTGATCATCCCGCCCCAGCTCGGCATCCAGAGCATCACCGAGAAGAGCATGCCGAGGGTGCTCGCCCAGTCGGGGAGCGCCGTGTAGTGCAGGTGGTGCGGCCCGGCCCAGATGTACATGAACACGATCGTCCAGAAATGGAGGATCGAGAGCTTGTACGAGAACACCGGCCGCTCGGCCGCCTTGGGCAGGAAGTAGTACATCAGGCCGAGGAACGGCGTCGTGAGGAAGAACGCGACGGCGTTGTGGCCGTACCACCACTGCATGAACGCGTCCTGCACGCCGGCGTAGATCGAGTAGCTCTTGAGCGGGCCGGCCGGGACGCTGAGGTTGTTGAAGATGTGCAGCACCGCGACCGTGATGATCGACGCGATGTAGAACCAGAGCGCGACGTAGATGTGCTTCTCGCGGCGCCGCCACAGTGTGCCGAAGACGTTCACCGCGAAGGCCACCCAGACCACCGCGATCGCGAGGTCGATCGGCCACTCGAGCTCGGCGTACTCCTTCGCCTGCGTGAAGCCGAACGGCAACGTGAGCGCGGCCGCGACGATGATCGCCTGCCAGCCCCAGAAGTGGAAGTTGCTCAGGCCGTCGGAGAACATCCGCGCCTTGAGCAATCGCTGCGTGCTGTAGTAGATGCCGGTGAAGATCGCGTTCCCCGCGAACGCGAAGATCACCGCGTTCGTGTGGAGCGGGCGGAGTCGGCCGAACGAGAACCACTCGAGGCCGAGGTTGAACGCGGGGTTCGCCAGCTGCAGCGCGATCAGCAGGCCGACGAGGAAACCGACGAGCCCCCAGATGAACGTCGCCCAGAGGAACTTCCGGACGATCGCGTCATCGTAGGAGAACGTGTCGAGGTGCGGACTCATGCCCTTCTCCGGCGAGATGGGAGGATGCCCACCTCCCCGCGAGGACCGGGGGGAGCTGGGGCGGCCATTCTCCGGCCGCGCCGCACGATGCGCATCCGGGCTTTGCCTGACAGTCGGGGCGTCCGTGGAAGCTCCGTCAGGCGCCGCAGGGCGGTCCTGTGGTGATTTCCTTGACCCGGCTCGGACGGGGCGGCTCGCGCCCCGCGCCGGAATTGCGCATCGTGTCCTTCGTCCACCCCCACCCGACGGTTCCCCACCGGAGTCCCCGTATGCGGACAGCCCCCATCGCCCTGCCACTGCTCCTCCTCGCCCTTGCCACCCCGGCCGCCGCGCAACGCGGAGGCGGCGGGGGCGGGATCGGCCCCCGCGGCGCGCCCGCGCCGGCCGCTGACGTCCGGTTCACGATGCCCCCCGTCCAGCAGATCCGCGAACGCGCCAACGTCGCCGACCTGCTCGTCGAGAAGGCGAAGAAGCTCAAGCTCGAGCCCGCCGCGGTCGATTCGCTCAAGCACCTCGCCGCGGCGATCAACGAGCGCAACGCGCCGCAGCTCGCCGTCTACGACTCCACCCGCACGCGGATGCGCGCCGCGCAGGCCTCGGGAGGCGGACAGGGCGGGGGCCCGGGCGGTGGTCCGGGCGACGGCAGCGCCAGAGGCGGCGGGATGCGCGAGGCGATGCGCACCCTCTCGGCGAGCCGCGACGCCGACATCCCGGTCGTCCTCGCCCTCGTACCGGCCGCCTCGCAGGAGGAAGCCAAGAAGCTCATCGAGAAGCAGTCCGAGGACCTGCGCGAAGCCATGGGCGGACGCGGTCCGGGGGGCGCGGGGGGCCCCGGAGGGCGCCCCGGACGCCCCTAGTCGGCGCTATCTTTCCCGCTGTCCAATGGACGGGTCGACCGCGTGCTGCGGTCGACCCGTCCTCGCTTCCTCGGCCCCCTCTCCCCTTCGCGATGACCGCCCTCCCCAGCCGCGCCGACGCCCTCGCCCTGATGGAATCGTGGACGCCGAGCGAATCGCTCCGGAAGCACATGCTGGCCGTCGAGGCCGCGATGCGCGCCTATGCGCGTCACTACGGCGAGGACGAGGAGCGCTGGGGCCTCGCCGGCCTCATGCACGACTTCGACTACGAGCGATTCCCCAACGCGGCGCAGGCCGCCGACCAGGAGCATCCGAGCGAGGGCGTGCGTCACCTCCGCTCCCTCGGGTATCCCGAGGACATCCTCCAGGCGATCCTCGGCCACGCCCTCTTCACCGGCGTGCCGCGCGTGACGCGCATGGCCAAGGCGCTCTTCGCCGTCGACGAGCTCTGCGGGCTGATCACCGCAGCCGCGCTCGTCCGCCCGTCGCGCAGCGTGATGGACCTCGAGGCGTCGAGCGTCAAGAAGAAGATGAAGGACAAGGCCTTCGCGCGCGGGGTCTCGCGTGAGGACGTCCTTAACGGCGCGGCCGACCTCGGCGTCGAACTCGACACGCACATCGCCTTCGTGATCGGAGCGATGCGCGCGAGCGCGCCCGCGCTCGGGCTGGCCGGAACCGCGTCCGCATGATGTGCGCGATTGGTAGCCGAACGATCCCAACGCCCCGGCGGCGTCCCGCGTACAGGATGGCGTGACCAGTGAGTGCTTCGCATGACCGCCATCGCCCTGCCGTTCCCACGGGCGCACGACAAGGCGCATTCCGTCAGGTCGTTCGTGACTGAACGCCCGTCGGACGAGCGCGACCTCGTGCTCGCCGCCCAGCGCGGCGTGCGTGAGGCGTTCTCGGAACTCGTGCGGCGGCATCAGCGGCGCGCCTACGTGGTCGCCCGCGCGATCGTCATCAACCACGAGGACGCGGAGGATGCGGTGCAGGAGGCGTTCCTGCATGCGTACAAGGCCATCGACCGGTTCCTGCCGGATCAGGCCTTCGGCGCATGGCTCCATCGGATCGTCGCCAACGCCGCGCTCGACGTCACGCGCCGCCGGAAGGTGCGCGACGCGGATGAACTGCCCGAGACGGTCGCGTCGCCGTTCCGGGACCCGGCCGAGTCGAGCGAGCTGCGGTCGAGACTGAAGGGAGCGCTCGAGAGCCTTCCCGCCCGGCAACGCTCGGTGATCGTGCTGCACGACGTGGAAGGGTTCAAACATGCGGAGATCGGACGGATGCTCGACATCCCCGAGGGCACGGCCCGATCCGATCTCCATTACGCCCGGTCGCACCTGCGCAAGGTGCTGGGCGAGGTCAGGAGTGGACTATGACGGAAGGCATGCAGGGCCCGGCGCTGGTCCGGGATGACGAACTCACCAACGAGCTGCGCGCGATCGTCGCGCCGCCCGCGGCCCCCGGCTACTGGGAATCGCTCGAGGCGCGTATCATGGCGCGCATCGAGCGCGGGCAGGAGGAGGGACGCTGGTGGGTGCTCTCCGAGCGGATGTACCGCCTCGGCATGATGGCCGCGGGGCTGATCCTCATCGTCGCCGGGTCGGTCTGGCTGCGCTCGCGCGCCGTCGAGACGCGTATGGCGTACGAGAGCGTGATCGAGTCCGCCGAGGACCAGCCGCTGTTCGCGCGCCGCAACCCGCTCGACGAGCGGCCGGCAACCATGCGCGCGGTCCGCGGGCACTAAGGAGCGCGGGACGATGACGCGGACCAAGGGGATGGCGCTGGCGCTCTACCTGCTCGCGATGGCGGCCGGGGCGGCCGCCGGCGTGTCGGTCGATCGCTGGATGCTGCGCGAACGGCTCGTCAGCGAGTGGGCCGATCCGCGGGCGATGCGCACCAAGCTGGCGGACGATCTCAAGATGACCGCCGACCAGCGCGCCAAGCTCGACACCATCCTCGATGCCCGGAACATGCGGTTCGATGAGCTGATGGCGCCCATGCGCCCGATGCTCGACTCGGTCACCGTCAGCGCCCGCCAGCAGATCCGGGACCTGCTCACGCCCGAGCAGCAGACCGTCTACGACCAGATGCAGCGCGAGCGCGAAGCGCAGCGCCAGCAGGAGAAGAAGCGATGAAGGCGAAGGCGATCGTGTTCTCGATGATCCTCGCGGCCCCGCTCGCCCTCCAGGCGCAGGGGACCGCCCGGTCCATCACGCTCGACGAAGCGGTCCGCCAGGCCCGGCGCAACGCCCCGGCCTCGGTGCAGTCGCGCAACTCCATCCGGCAGGCCTCGGGCACGGTGCGCCAGCGGCAGGCGGCCTTCCTGCCGACGCTGAGCTTCAGCTCCGGCGTGAGCAACTCCGAGGGCTTCAACCTCGCGCAGGTCCCCGACACCGCGAACCCCGGCAGCTTCGTCTCCATCCCCCGCCCCTTCCGGCAGGACTGGAGCGGCAACCACGGCTTCAACGCCAGCCTCCAGCTCTTCGCCGGCGGCAACCGCTACTTCCAGTACCGCCAGGCGCAGGCGCAGCTCGACGCCGCCGAGGCCGCGAACGTCACGCAGGACTTCGCGGTCGCGCTGCAGGTGAAGCAGCAGTACTTCGCGATCCTCGCGGCGCACGAGCAGTACGCGGCCGCGGCGCAGCAGCTCGAGTCGGCGGAGCAGCAGGTCCGCGCCGCCACGGCGCGGATGGCCGCGGGTGCGGCGACGCGGTCCGACTCGCTCCGCACGTCGATCCAGGTCGGCAACGCCCGACTCGCCATCCTCCAGGCCCAGAACGCCCTCGCGTCCGCCAACGCCTCGCTCTCGCGCCTCATCGGCTCCGAGGACGTCGTCACGGCCGCGGACACCTCGGCCGTCGTCGCCACCATCGCGCTCTCCGACGCGGATGTCATCGCGCTCGCCGACCGCAGCCCCGCCGTCCAGCAGGCGATCGCCAACGATGTCGCGGCCAAGCAGGGGAACCGCTCGAGCTGGTCGCAGTACCTGCCCACCATCTCGATGTCGCTCGGCAAGAGCTTCAACGGCCGCTCGGGCCAGTTCCAGCTCTGGGGCGATGGGGACCTGAACAGCACCCGCACGAGCTACAGCGTCAGCTGGAACCTCTTCAACGGCCTCAACCGCGAGCAACAGGCGCTCCAGACGCGCATCGCGGTCGACAACGCCGAGGCCCAGCTGCGCGATTCGCGCCTCAACACGCGCCAGCAGCTGGTCCAGCAGCTCGGGGCGTTCCGCACCGCCGAGGCCCGCGTCCAGATCCAGCTCACCTCGGTGGCCTCCGCGGAGGAGGATCTGCGCGTGCAACAGGAACGCTACAACCTCGGCGCCGGCACGCTGCTCGAACTCATCACGTCGCAGACGACGCTGATCTCGGCGCGACAGGCGCTCATCCAGGCGCGCCTCGACGCGCGCACGGCCAAGGCGCAGATCGAAGCGCTCGTCGGCCGCGACCTCTAGAGCGACGCCAGAACGTCCGGTCCCCGCCGGCGTCAAACCTGTAGTACCGCCCCCACGCACCCCACCGGAGTTCCTGCCGTGACCCGCAAGTTCCTGACGCTCCTTCCCCTCGTCGCGCTCGTCGCCCTGACGGTCGACTGCGCCGGCAAGAAGGAGACGACGCTCACCATCCGCACCGCGCCCGTCGAGCGCCGCACGATCGTCGTGCAGGCCGAAGCGACCGGCGTCATCGAACCGATCAACGTCGTCGAGGTGAAGTCCCGCTCGTCGGGCCAGGTCATCGAGATGCCGATCGAGACCGGCCGCCTCGTGAACCCGGGCGACCTCATCGTCCAGCTCGACACGCGCGACGTGCAGCAGCAGTACAACCAGGCCAAGGCCGACCTCGATGCGGCGGAGAAGCGCCTCGAGGTCTCGGAACTCCAGAAGAAGCGCTCCGACGGCCTCTTCGCCGCGAAGATCATCACCGCGCAGGAGAACGAGACGGCCAACCTCGACTACACGAACGCCGCCACGGCCATCGTGCGCACGCGCGCCGCGCTCGACCTCGCCCAGCAGCGGCTCGATGATGCGCGCGTGACGGCGCCGGTCACCGGCACGATCATCGACAAGCCGGTCGCGCTGGGCCAGGTCATCCAGTCGGGCACGAGCACGGCTGGCGGCGGCACCACGATCGTGAAGATGGCCGACCTCACCAAGGTCCGCGCCCGCGCCCTCGTCAACGAGACCGACATCGGTCAGGTGCGCCCGGGCATGGAAGCGACCGTCACGGTCGACGCCTTCCCCAACACGCCGTTCCGCGGCACGGTCGAGAAGATCGAACCGCAGGCCGTCGTCCAGCAGAACGTCACGATGTTCCCGGTGCTCGTCTCGCTCCAGAACCGCGATGGCCTCCTCATGCCGGGCATGAACGGCGAGGTCGCGATCGTCGCCGAGCGCCGCGAGAACGTGCTCGCCATCCCGAACGAGTCCATCCGCTCGGTGCGCGAAGCCGCGCAGGCCGCCAACATCCTCGGGCTCAACGCCGACAGCGTGCAGGCCCAGATCCGCGCCGCGATGGGCGGCATGGGCGGTGGCTTCGGCGGTGGCGCGGGTGGCGCGGGCCGTCCGGGCGCCGGGGGCAACAACACGCTCGGTGCCGCGGGCAACCGGGCGCGTCAGGTCCCCGCCACCTCACCGGGCTTCGTCGACCTCCTCCCGCAGCAGGGTGGTCAGGGCGGCGGTCGTCCCGGCGGCCAGGGCGGCTTCGGCGGCCAGCTCCCCGACGTGACCGACGCACAGTGCAAGGCGATCGACGCCGCGCGCACCGCCAAGCCGGGCGCGGCCAAGAAGGTCGATGACCTCTCGGCCAAGATGCGCGACCCCAGCGCGGACCGTCAGGCGCTCATGACCGACCTGCGTGCCGCCTACACGGAACTCGGCGTCGACATGAACGTCGTCCGCGCGTGCCGCATGCGCGCCGGCAACGGCGGGAATGGTGGCAACGGCGCGCCGCAGGGCGCTGCCCCCGCGGGCAGCGGTGCGCGCCCGGCCGCGAGCACGGGCACGCCCGCGCGCTCGTCGCAGGGCACGGCCAGCCGCACCGCGACGCGCACGGGTCTCGTCTTCATCAAGAAGGGCGAGACCTGGGAGCCGCGCGTCGTCCGGCTCGGCACGGCCGACTACGACTACACCGAGGTCATCAGCGGCCTCGAGGAAGGGGACGAAGTGGCGCTCCTCAGCGCCGCGGCGCTCCAGATGCAGCGGCAGGAGAACAATGACCGCATGAAGGCGATGACCGGCGGCGCGAGCCCGCTCGGCGGCGCCACCGGCGGTGCGGGCGGCGCGCGGCCGCCGGGACGGTAGCATGCTCTTCGGCGAGACGATCGCGGTCGCCCTCGGGGCGCTCCGCGCCAACAAGATGCGGTCGATGCTCACCATGCTCGGCATCGTGATCGGCGTCTCCGCCGTCATCGCGGTGGTCGCGCTCGGCCGCGGCGCCCAGCAGGCCGTGAACGATCGCATCGCCTCGCTCGGCACCACGCTCCTCACGGTCTCGCCGGGCCAGGCGCGCACCGGCGGCGTGCAGACCTTCGACGTCCGCACGCGCCTCCTCCTCGAGGACGCCGATGCGCTCATCGAGCGCGGCACCGAGATCGAGGCGGTGCAGCCCGAGATGTCGAGCAACCTCCAGGTGCAGTACCTCAACAAGAATGCCGGTACGCAGATCGTCGGGACGAGCGCCAACTATCCCGAGGTCCGCAAGTACGAGGTCGAGTTCGGCAGGTTCTTCACGAACGCCGAGGACATGGGTCGCCAGCGCCTCGCGGTCGTCGGCCCGAGTGTCGTGCAGAACCTCGGGCTCCAGAGCGGCAACGCGCTGGTCGGCGAGAACATCCGCATCCGCGGCATCCAGTTCACCGTGGTCGGCGTCTACAAGTCCAAGGGACAGGCCTCGCCGTTCAACAACCCCGACGACCAGATCCTCATCCCCATCCAGACCGCGCGCTTCCGCGTCATGGGCAACAATCGGCTGCGGTCCATCTCGGTGCTCGCGCCCAGCGAGGCGAAGATCCCCGAGACCATGGCCGACATCCAGAAGATCCTGCGCCGCGAGCACAAGCTGCGGCCGGACCGGCCGGATGACTTCCAGATCCGCAACCAGGCCGACTTCCTCAACACGCTCGGCGAGACCACGCAGGTGTTCTCCATGCTGCTCGCCGGCATCGCGGCGGTGTCGCTGCTCGTCGGCGGCATCGGCATCATGAACATCATGCTCGTCTCGGTCACCGAGCGGACGCGCGAGATCGGCATCCGCAAGGCGCTGGGCGCGACCAAGCTCAACATCCTCTTCCAGTTCCTCATCGAGGCCGTGGTGCTCTGCCTCGTGGGCGGGTCGATCGGGATCGCCGTGGGTGCGGGCGGCGCGATGGCGTTCACCAAGATCCTCGGCTGGACCACGTCCGTGGGCGCGTCGTCCGTGGGACTGGCGTTCGGGTTCTCGGCGCTGGTCGGCGTCGTGTTCGGGGTGTATCCGGCGCGCCGAGCGGCGGGGCTCGACCCGATCGTGGCGCTTCGCTACGAGTAGTCGCAAGTCGTTGCATGACCGCTGGTTGTGGCGGGGCGGCCGACGATCGTCGGCCGCCCCGTCCTGCGTTCGGATCGGGTCGGACGGTAGCTGACCCACCGACGTGACGGGGATTACTGGACGCGCCCCCGGCAGGCGCTACATTCACTCTCCACGGGGCCGGGCGATCGGCCCCCTTCGTGCGACGATATCCGGCGCGCGACCCTGATCTGGACCCCACGGGGCGCTCTCGGCCCCTCGAGAAAATGTCGGACCCACAACAGCCCGCGTCCGTCCCGCCGGTCCCACGGCCGTCGATGGCGCAGACGACGGAGTATCGCCCGCCCGAGCGGCATCACGTCGAAGCGCACCCCACCGGGAGGCGCCTCGCGGTGCTCACCCTGACCGCGCTCGGCGTGGACGACGGCGACATCGGCACCAGCCCGCTGGACG
>CAYXGS010000062.1:0-12467 GCA_964464585.1 uncultured Gemmatimonas sp.
GACCGGGCCGTGCTCCTGGGCCTGCCGATCGTCCAGGCGACGCCGCAGGAAGTGAAGCGCGCGACCACGGGCGCTCGGGACGCGTCGAAGGACGACGTGCGGGCCGCCCTCGAGCGGCGCTATGGGCCGCTCGCGGCGTTCCTCGGTGCGTTGCCGGACGGCGAACACGAGCACCCGGTCGACGCCCTTGCGGCGACGGTGGCGTGCCTGGATTCCGAGCCGCTGCGGATGGCGCGGCGGCTCGTGGGGGCGCGGCCGCCCGACGCGCCGCCCCACGGAGGCGATCGTGGCTGACGTTCTCGCCAGAGATCTCTTCGAGCTGCTCGACACCGAGGACGTGGCGCGGCTCCTACGCATGAAGCCGGTGGGCGTGCGGACGCTCGTGCACCGCGGCCAGCTCGAGCCTTGCGGGCGGGGTGGCCACCGACTGATGCTCTTCCGGCCGGCCGACGTGGCGGCCCTCATCGCGAGCAGGACGGAGAGGAACGATGGCCCGACGAGGCAAGCGGACATCGGTGCGCGGGGTGATGTCGCTCGGCGACGGTCGCTATCTCGTGCGCGCGTGGGCGACGGACCCCAAGACGGGGCGGCAGCGCGAGCTCGAGCGAACGGTGAGCGCATCGAGCGTGAACGAGGCAGCAGAGGTGAAGGGGCGGCTGCGCCGGGAGTACCTGCTCGAGCGGACCCCGCACCAGCCCGCCGAGAAGGTCCGTCTCGACGTTGCCGCGCCGCGCTGGATCCGTGAGCGCAAGGCGACGCTGAAGCCGTCGACCGCATCGATCTACGCCACGAACCTCGACCACTGGTGCACGGAGCTCGGCGATCACTTCCTCGCCGCGATCGAGCCGCGTGACGTCACCGCGGCCCTCGTGAAGTGGCGCGAGGCGGGCGCGGCCGCCGACACGGTGAACGGTCGCCTGCGCGTCCTGCGCACGTTCGCCCGTGAGCTGCGCGTCTCGGCGATGGTCGAAGGCGTCCGCTCCCTCCCGCGCACAGTGCATGAGGACGAGGGCGCCGAGGACGAGGGCAGGGGGCTCTCGCTCGAGGAACTGCGGGCGTTCCTCGCGAAGGGCCCGAACGCGGCCGGCCCGGCTTGGTGGCCGCTCCTCGCGACGCTCGCATGGACGGGGCTGCGGTTCGGTGAAGCAAGCGCGCTCGAGTGGCGCGACCTCGACCTCGACGCCGGAACGCTGCGCGTGCGGCGAGCCGTGTGGCGCGGGCAGGTCGGGCACCCGAAGGCGCGTGCGAGCAACCGCGACGTTGCGCTCGCCGACGAGCTCGTGGGCGTCCTGCGCGCGCACCGAGCCCGGCAGATGCGGGGCGACGACGCGCCGCAGATCGACGTTGCCGGCGACACGACGCCAGCGCCGGCGGCCGAGCTGGTGTTCCCCTCGCCGAGGACGGGGCGCCACGCGTCGAACACCGGGGCGCGCTTCGCGGCGCTGCGCGTCTTCGACGCCGCGAAGATCAAGCTCGCGGGCCGACCTGTGCTCCACGCCTTCCGCCACTCGATGAACAACGCGCTCCGGCAGGTCGCGAGCGAGCTCGTGCGGCAGAGCCTCATCGGGCACGCCGACGAGGCGATCGGGCGCCGCTACAGCAAGGTCTCGCTCGACGAGAAGCGCGTCGCGATCGGGAACGTCGTGCGCCTCGTGCGCGGCACCGGGTGAGGTTCGGGCGGCGCCGGAACCGGGGTTCCAACCGGGGAGCAGGTCCGCCGCGACGTAGGACGCGGGGGCGGATCGACTGCGAGCGGCGAAGGGCGTCGGATGGTGCCGCCCCGCTCGCTCGTGAGCCGCTCGCATGCGTCCGCGTCGAAGCCCGCGCGCCGCTCGTCGGCCGCGCCGAGCGTCCTGCGGGGCGCCTACCGCTCGCCGGGACCGCGGCCCAGGATCGACGCGGTGCCCATCCGCCACGTCATCGCCCATCCGCACTTCGGCGACGGCCGCGTGCTCGCGGTCTTCGAGCTCGTCGACGACGACGTGCGCGCGACCTATCCCGACGACGGCGCGCCGCCGCTCGGCTGGCCCGAGCTCGGCACCCGGGCGCTCTTCGAGGGCGCCCAGGCCGCCGTCTGCGATGGGGACGGGACGGTGCGCCCGTGCGACGGCCGGCGCTTCTGGGACGCGCTGCCGCGCGCGCTGCGGCAGTCGACGACGATGGCCGTGGTCGACGTCGCCGAGCGGTGAGCGGACCTCGCGTCAGCGCCCAGCGCGCTCGCGGAAGAGCTGGGCGGCCCGGTCCCGGCCGAGGTAGCGCTCGACGAGCTGCCGCGCCTCGGCGCCCTCGATGCGCTGCCGTGCGGGCCGTGCCGCGGCGCCGCCGTGACGCCACCCGGCGACGCGGAGCGAGCCGTCGGCCTCCGCCTCGTAGCAGACGCCCTCGGACGTCTCGAGGTCGCCGCAGAGAGGCTCGGTCGGCGTGCGAGGGCCGGGGCCGCCCGGCTGCTCGAGCCCGACGTACGCCTGAGGCGCGAGAACGCGACTCCGAAGTACGCCGAGGCCCTCGACCGTCTCGCTCTCCGGCTCGAGGCGCACGAGGGCCCAGCCGAACGCTGCGAGGCTGGGTGTCACCCCGAGGACCATCCCGCCAGTGATGAGCGTCTGCGTCATCTCGGCGGACCGTGAGCCCGAAGCGGGCCTTCGGGCAAGGTCGGGTCAGCGGCGGCGCCGCTACTCGCGGCAGGCCTCGCGAGCGCGGGTCGACGCCTCGATCGCGTGAGCGAGCATGCCGACCTCGGCCGATCCGGCGCACGCGCCGCGGTAGCGATCTGCTCGACGGATCGCCTCGCGCGGCGAGTCCACGGGTTCGCGCCACGAGTCGACGAGGAGCGCGTTCGCGGCGCATGTGGAGCCCGCGGCCGATGCGTCTCGCCACGCTTCGATGCTGGCGTCGTACGCTTCGGCGCAGCGCTCGCGCGTGTGCTGCCTCCACCACGCCGACGCCGGCGCCCAGAGCATCGCGACGCCCGCCAGGCCTACGACGACGCGCATCGAGAACGGCCGCGCCGCTGGGGCGGGCGGCGGCGGACGGGGAGGCGGAGGCGGCGGAGGCGGAGGCGGCGGAGGCGGCATCGCCCGATGGAGCCGGCGATCGACGCGCAGGTCAAGGTGCGCCCGCGCCGATCGTGTTCTTCAGGATCTACACCTGACGCTCGTCTGTAGATTGGCCAGAAACACGAACGATCCCGGCAAGGCGTCGCTGGTGTCACGTGACAGCGTGGGGCGCGAGCGCGCATCGCCCCGGTTTCGCGGCGCGTCGTGCGAGGGGTCGCGGGTCAGTAGCCCGGCGCCCGAACGCCCGCACCCACCGTCCAACGCCGGCGGGATCGGCCTCTCGTCAGTCGGGCATGATCGCGGCAAGCGAGGCGACCATCGACTGCTCGACGTGGATCGTCACCGTCCCGGTGCCGTCCGAGTCCATGTCAGTCGCCCACCCGTCGAGCGCCGGGGGATCCGTCGGCTGGCGGTCATCCGGGTGCGGATAGACCGTGTCGACGGCGAATGTCACGAACCCATCGCGCGCGTCGACGACGCGCCCATCGAACGCGACGATTCGGATCGAGCCGTCCTGGTCACCCATGACGAAGCGGATCGGGCGGGCGAGGGTGACGTGACCTGCTTCGTTGAAGAGGGCGTGGGCGCGGTTCTCGTTGGACATGTGCACTCGCTCGGCGCATCGCGCCGTGGTTGGGGTGTTCTGGGGGTCGCGTGCCCGACGCCGCCCGAGGGGGCCGGCACGCTCGGCAAGTCGGCCATGAACACCGCGCGACGTCAAGCCGGAGAACGTCTGCCTCGGCCGCGACCTGCGCCCGCACCGTCGCGGGTCGTCACGGCCGCGGCGCCCGGGCGAGCGCGACGGCATGGAGGGCGTGGCGATGGAGCGGGCCCGGGATCTCGTCGTCGAGCAGGCCCTCGAGCCAGCCCTCGCGGTCGGCCTCGAGCTGCAGCTCGGCGAGGTCGGGCGGGGCGTCGCTCTCGTGGACCTCGACGCTCAGCTCGACGGAGATCGCGTCGATGACGCCCCAGGCTCGCGCGAGCTCGGGCGACGCGGCAGCCGGCCACGGTGGCGCGACGATGGCGACGAGCGGCTCCCGGTGGGCCACGGTGCGGAGGAGCTTGGCGAGGACGCGCGTGCGCCGCGTGAGCGCGCCGGCGGCGTCGGTGGGCGCGTCGGCGCTGCCGTACGCCGACCGCGTGCGGATGACGCCGACCGCGAGGGCCTCGTCGCCAGCGACGAGCGCCCATCCGCAGCGGGCGAGGTGCGGCGTGACGCCGAGGACGACGCCGGCCGTGGGCGCGGTAAGCACGCTCGGGCCGGTCAATCTACAGGTGAGCGTCAAGTGTAGATCTCCGTCCCGCACGCGTGCGGGTCATGCGCTCGGGCCCGGCCGGGCCGCAGCCGCGTCGAGCGCGGCGAGCTGGTCGACGAGCTCGGTGAGCGTCGTGCCGCGGCCTTCCTCGCGCGTGCGATGCACGAAGTCGCCCGCGAGCTTGCCGAGCTGCTCCGCCGCGGCGATCCGCTCGCGAGGCAGGGCGGCCGCCTCGACGGTCGTTCCGTCCTTCAGCACGTGGACCACGGCGGCGCCGCGCATGATCGAGGTGAGGAACCGCTCGCGCTCGATGCGCGTCGCGATGGATGCGGCCTCGCGCTCGGCGCGGAGGCGCTCGAGGAGCGCGGCGACTGCGGGGTGCCGCTGGCCCTCGTAGGCGCGTTGGGCGAGCGCACGCGGCCCGCCGGAGTAGCCCGCGGCCTTCGCTGCCTCCACGCCCGTCAGGCCCGACGCCAGCGCCTCCGCGAGGCGGCGCTGGCGCTCGGTGAGCCGCTCGCGGTGCTCCGTCATCGGCGCGCCCCCAGCCAGCGCTGCGCCTCGTGCGTTGCCTCCACGAAGTCATTGTAGGGCACGTCGGGGAAGCGACCATCGACGCGCCCGAGGAGCTCCAGGGCGTGCACGCGGTCCTCGGGCGAGACCGGGAGGTCGCGGTTGCGGGCGAGCGCCCAGAGCTCAGCGACGGTGCGGTCCGCCAGCGCGGCGAAGCGCTCGGCGGCGAGCTCGAGGTTGGCGTGGGGCGCGGTCACGGTTTCACACGGTGAGGGCGGAGCTGCGACTGCGTCAAGGTCCGGCCCACGCTCACCCATCGTCGTCGCCCCGGATCTCCTCGAGCTCGGCCCAGAGGTCGGCGTCGGTCGCGCCGGCGAGGGAGCCGAGGTCGATCTTCTTCGGGGCGTCGGCTCCCGCCTTCGAGAGGATCTCGATCGCGGCGCGGGCGCGCACATGGCCAGCGTCGTCCTCGAGCAGCTCGACGAGAACGTGCGCGGCGCGAAGACAGGCGCGTCGGAGAACGGCCTGCGCGTCGCGGAACGCCGTCGTGCGGGCCTCGGCGAGCTTCGCCTGCACGTCGGGCTCCGTGAGAATCTTGCTCACGGTGACCCGGTGCACGCGCAGACGGCGGGCGATGTCCGAGACCTGCATCGAGAGCGAGAGGCACACGACGTCGGCGCGGAGCTGCTCGGCGTGCTCGGTGCGGCGCCGGCGCGTTTCCGTAGCCGTGGGTAGCCGGCGGCCTCGTCGGATGGCTGGCGGTCTGCGTGGCTTCGTCACGCGAGCAGACCCTTCTGCGCGGTGGACCGAAGCAATCCGAAGCCGACTGGCGACACCCGAGCGGGGTCGGAAAGTCCGGGGGACGATCGGCGCCTCAGTGACCATGCGCGTGCGTCCCCCCGTTCCGTCCCCGCCCCTATAGGGCGGGGGGACGGAGGGGACGGAGAACGCGCTTCCGTACCCGGGGGACGGTCGGGGGACGGTCGGGGGACGGAGGGGACGATCATGTAGGCGCCCCCCAGTCATCGACGGCCGGCTCGCACCCCTGAGGCGGCAGCGGTGCCCGGTCGCCTGGGCTGTACGGCGTCTTCTTGCCCCCTCCGACGAGCCACCCATGGGCGATCGCGTGAGCGACGGCGCTCTCCTTGCGAGACTTACCGATCCCGCGGAGCAAGGCGACCAGCGCGCGCTGTCCGGTGAGCGGCACCGGCGACAGGCGCACGAGCTCCACGAGCATCTTCGCATCGGCTTCGGTCGGGTCTCGGTCGCGCTCGACGGGCGGGGCGTCGACCTCGTCGAGGCTTGCGCGCGCACGATCGAGCCGGAGCCGGAACGCCGGCGCCTCCGCGTCGTGCCGACCGAGGCGCGACTTCGCCACCGTGACGGCGATGACGTCCGACTCGCCCGCCACACTGGCGAGCACGAGCTGCACGCCGACGCCGTACTCGATCCCGCCGCTCTCCTTGCCGGCCGCGAGGGCGGAGCTCGGGGCCGTGTGTCGGTCGCGGTAGTACGCGCGCCCGACCTCGGACGTGGCGATCACGAGGTGGCCGTGCACCTTCGCGGTGCGGCGCAGTGCAGCGACGACGAGGTCGACCGACGTGCGGCGCTCGAGCGAGGCGTCGGCCGCGTCTACCCGCGCCGTCTGGATCGAGTCGACGACGAGCACACCCGGCAGCGACGTCGCGCCCGCGAGGGTCGCCAGGCGGCCGGCGACAAGCTCCACCGTGGCGCCCTGGTCCTCGTCGCCGTCGACGAGGAGGAGCCGCGGGGAGTCGACCGCCTCGGCAAGCACGCGGCGTGCGTCGGGGTGGCCCGACTCGAGCTGCTCGCGCACAAGGCCCTCGGCCTGGCCCCACCGGATGAGGATCGCGTCGGCGTCCTCGTCGCACGCGAGGATGGCGACGGCGTGCCCGCCGCCGTGGTAGCGGCGCGCGAGCTGCCCCGCGAGCGTGGTCTTCCCGGCGCCGGGTGCGCCGCAGATGGCGACGACCTTGCCGCCGACGAACCCGCCGCGCGTCCACTCGTCGAGGGTCGCGAGCCCGGTCGACATGCGGGGCGCGCTCGAACCGAGCTGAAGCGCGCGCTCCGCCGGAGTGAGCCAGCGTGGCCCGCTCGCGACGGGACCCTCGTCGAGCACCCGAGCAGCAGCCTCGAGCTCCGCGCGCGCCTCCGGCACGTCGAGCCCGCCCTCGCGTAGATGGGCGTCTGCGCGGCCGATGCGCTCCCTCGCATCCCGGAGCGCCGCTCGCTTCCGCGCCTCGCCGAGAACCTCCTCGAAGGGCACGAGCAGCGCCGCCGCGTGACGGCGGTACGACACGACGTCGCGCGGCCGGAGGAGTTCGGGGCACGCGGCCACGACCGGCGCCGGCCAGTCGTCAGCACTGGCGCCGGGGGCGACGTCGACACACGCGGCGAGCAGTCTCCGTCGGCTCGCCCCGCGCACGAGCGCGACGTGGCCCGGGTCGACGTTGCTCGGAAGCTGCAACGCCATCGCGACGATCACCGCTTCGAGATCGTCATCGCTGTACGCCTCCACGACGCTTGAAGCGGGGGCGCGCCGCACGGGTGCGAGCTTGGGCTTGTCGGCCTGCGGGGCGCTCACGCTGCGATCTCCGTTCCGCGCCGAAGCAGCGCGCGCTCGATCGTCGCGGCAGCGATGATCCCCGCGGTCGTCGGGCTCCGCGCGGTGCTCCCGTCCGGGAAGTAGCGCCAGCCCCGAGACCAGCTGAGCCAGCGGCGGAGGTCGATGCGCGCCTCGTGCGCGAGGGCGCTCTCGAGGTCGCGGCGCATGCCGTACCGACGCCAGCCCCACGTCGGGTCCTGCCACCAGCCTCGGGCGCGCAAGGTCGCCTCCGGCCCAGCGTGGTGCAGCTCGGCGCGGAGTCCGTCGTGGAGCTCGAGCAGCTTGCCGAGCGAGTGGAGCTGCGTCCTCAGCGTCCTCAGCGCCATCGGCCGCTTCGACGTCGGTGCGGTCCCCGGTGTCATCGCGCACCGTCCTCTCGTGCCGCCGATGCCTGCAGAGCATCGGCCGCGAGCTGCGCGGCCCGAAGGACGTCGGGATCATCCGCGGCGACCTCGCCGACGATGGCCCGCATGCCGAGCACCCCCGTGATGCGCGCCAGCCGTTCTGCGTGTCGCTGTGGGCGCGCGCGACCATCGAGGCACGCCGCAAGCACGGGCCCGGCGATCCGCAGCTCGAGGCGCTCTCCGGCCGGGCCGGCAGCGAGGGCCCTCTCGACGGCGGCGAGCTCGACGTCGAGTCGGGCCGCGTGAAGGACGAATACGATCGGGTGATCGAAGCCGACGACGGCAGCAGCACCGCGAGCGCCCTCATGCACGACGGCGAGCGCGACGCGACGGATCACGCGGCCCTCGCGCACATCGCGAGTCGTCGACGTCGGCGATCTCGGCGGGCAACGGCGACGCGGACGCTCCGCTCGAGACGCTCGGCGAGAACGTGCACGTGCGCGGTCCAGGCGAGGCGCTCGGCCGGTGGCGCCGCGTCACGGGCGGCCGCGGCCGCGATGAGATCGTGGTGGGCGGCGAGCGGATGGTCGCCGCCGCAGGCAGAGCAGCGAGCGGGACGTTCGGCCGCCAGCATCGAGCGTGTCAGTCTGTGAGGGAAGGGGTCCACGGGTGGTGCTCCGTGCCCCGCGCCGTCTCGTGCTACGGTGTCGACGCCTGCCCGGCCTCGACGCCTCGCTCCGAAAGGTGCGGGGCGTTCGTGTTCAGGCGGCGCGCGCTTCCACTCGCTCGACCTTCCTCGGTCGGCCGCGCTTCTTCGGCGGCGACTCGGCGCGGACCTGGCGGCGGGTCGGTGCGATCACGAGATCGGTGACCCGAACCGCTCCACCGGAGAGAGCCGAGAGTTTCTCGGCCGTCTCGATCTTCAGCCGCGAGCCGTCCAACGCGCGCCGGAGCGCCATCGAAGAGACTCGCGCCCTGAGCTGCGCACGGCACAACGCGTCCGTCTTCGTCTCGTTCGCCTGCCGGAACTGCTCATCGAACCACGTGGAGAACTTCATGCTCGACCTCCGTCCAGAGAATATCTACAAACGGGGCTATTGCAAGTCTCCGATTGCCTGCGATGATCGCAGCTCGTGGTGGAGCGAGCGACGAAGGGCCGTGGTCGGCCGCGCGAGATCGAGCTGAACGACTTCGGCCGTCGTCTTCGCGCGCTCATCAGCAGCTCGCCGGTGAAGACACGAGCGGCGTTCCTGCGCGCGGTCGGTTGCGCGCCGGCGACGCTGCACAGGTACGAGACGAGCGAGCGACGACCGCCGCTCACGATGCTCAAGAAGATGGCCGAGGTGCTCGGCGTGTCGGCGAATGCGATCGTCGGCGAGGGGCCGATCTCGTCAGCGGAGGCGAATCGAGCGCTCGGTTCTCCGTTCAGCCTCGATCGCATCCGAGCCCAGTGGCGGAAGCCGATGCTCCTGAACCTCCGGCTTCGTGGGTCGGCCGCCGACGACCCGTTCCCGCGCGCGCGCCTCGATGCGCTGCTCGCGGAGATCGGTCGCATCGACCTCTTCCGCGAACTCGAGTTGCTCCGCGAAGCCCGCGACCGTCTCGCGATGATGCCGATGGACGCGGAAGCGATCGCAGAGGCCCGCGCGCGCGTCTCGACGTTCTCGAAGCAGTTCCACTCGCTCGTGTCGCTGCTCTGGCTCTCCACCTCGGTAGAGCCCTTCCGGTTTCCGACCTCGGGAGAACCCTGGCCAGACGACATCCCGTAGCGCGGAGAAAATAGCCCTTGCAAATATCTCCGACCGGAGTTATATCAGGTCGGAGGTCGGGCGATGGGCTACAGCATCTCGGTTTCGGGGGTTGGGATTCAGGACGACGCGGCGTACGACGCCCAGATCGCCGCCATCGAGGCCCGCGCCGCCGCCTCGGTCTGCGTCCTCTTCTCCGGTCCGGCTGCCGCCCGCGTCCTTGCGGTTGCCGATGTCGCAGGCGTCCGGGTCACCCGCGAGCTCGTGCGTGCGGGCCGCTGCGCCAGCGCCCGGCGTGAGCGGCTGACGGTCCTCTCGGCCGAGGTCCCCGCGCTCGCCCACGCGATCCGTCTCGTCGCCTCCGGCCTCTCTTCCACGCGCGAGCGCGCGGAGTGGAACGGTACCGCTGAGGCCCTCGAGAGCGCCGTGGCGCCCGCCGCGAGGGCAGCGTGACCTACGACGACGCCAGCTGCCTCTGCGGCGGCTCCGCCGACCACTGCGCGCTCGAGGGCGAGCACACCGGGCCGCGCGCCGCGATGGCCACACGCTACGACGAGGAGCGCGCCGAGGACGCTCGTCTCCGCGCGTACGACCCGCCGGCGCCGCGCGACTTCGCGGCCGAGGTCTGCGGCTGCGCCGAGCGCCGCGCGCTCCTCGCGCGGGCGTCGTGCCCGACCGTTGGCGTCTGCAAGCCGTGCACAGCGCGCGCGTCGCGCGGCCTCGCGGCCAACGACGCAACGATCTCTGCGGCACGTGCCGCGTGAGTAGGAGGCCCATGAAGATCGAGAACCCGACCCTGGATCAGATGCTCGAAGAGCCCGGCACGCACGCCGGCGTGATCGTTCCCTACGTGATGGCCGGCGCAGGCCTCGTGTCGGACGACGATCGCGTCGAGCGCATCTTCGAGGCGTTCAACCTGCTCGCCTGGCTCGACGGCGACGCGGACGACGATCACGGCGCGTCGCGCCTGGGAGCGACGCCCTTCCACGCCGCGATCGCGGCGGCCATCTTCGCAGCGGCGCGCATCGAGAGCCTCGAGCTCGGCCACACCGGCCGATCGCTGCGTTCTCTCGAGCGCGGGACACAGGCGCGGGCTGCGATGGAGCGCCTCGAGCGGCTCCCTGGCGCCGCCCACCCGCTCGTCGCGGACGCGGCCGAGCTCGCGCGGATCCTCCTCGAGTCGAAGAACTGGCTCCCCGACTGGACGGCGAAGAACGTGCTCCGGATCCTTCGCCGCGTTGCGTTCGACGAGTGCGACCTCGGGGATGCGCTCGGCCCGCTCGCCCGCGCCGTGCGCTCACGTGAGCGGTACGCGCAGGCGGCGAACACGGGCGACGAGACCACGGGCGCCTACAAGCGGCCGGTGGCCAAGGTCGCCGCGGCGGCAAAGCGCCACCGGAGGGCGGCGTGAACCCCCACGCCCTTCGCACGGGCATCGGCGACGCGTTCGTTGACGAGCGCGGCCCCGAGCTGGGCCGCGACGTCATCGCGCACTCGCCTGTCTTCGGTCGGGCACCGTCGGTCGTCGTCGTCGTTCCTGGCGAACCGTGCGGCAACGCCGTGCTCGCGGCCATCACCGAGCGCCGCATCGATCTCCACTTCCACGAGCTCCGCGGCCACCGCTGCGCCGTCGCCATCGTGGACGCGAAGGTGCTCCCCGTGCTCGCGGCGCTCGTCGACGAGCGTCTCGCGCGGAACCTCGAGCGCCGCGTCGAGCTTCCGGAGGTGCGGCTCCTCGTCGTTGCCGGTGGCGGTGCAGCGGCGCGGGTCTTCGTCCTCGCGCCCGAGCGGGTGAGCGCGTGAACCTGGACCGCTCAACGTGTCACCGCTGCCGGCGCGTGACGCGCTGGGAGCCGACGGGCGGCGGCCGGCAGGTCGCGTGCGAGGGCTGCGGCGACCTCTTCCCCTGTCGGGCGTCAACCTGCCGACACCTCGACTGCGCGGACGCACGCGCCGAGCAGAAGAGCGCCAGCGCCTCGACGAGGGCGGCATGACCGCGCCCTGCGAGCACTTCGTCGGTACGCCCTCCGTCTGCCGTCGATGCGGCTGCGATGCCGTCTCGCACGAGGCGCCCGAGACCGCCGCGCACCTGCTCTCCCGTGCGGAGCAGCGCACAGGCGCCCGCGTGGTCTCGGCCGACGAGCTCGGCCGCGTGACCGTCGGCTCCGGCTCGACGCTCACCGCGCAGCTCGTCCAGGTCGAGCGCGGCTACCGCAGCGGGACCATCGTGCGTTCGTGGCGCGTCGTCCTCGTCGTTCAGGGGCCCACGCACCGACGCGCGATCCAGCTCCGCCCGCGCGAACTGCGCCAGGCGATCGCGTGGCTCGTCGCCGGCGCGGCGCGCGTTCCTGCCGAGGTGTGGGCGACCGAGGACCCGCCGTCATGAGCGCCGACGCCGTCGACACGAGCGAGCCCGTCGAGGCGCCGCCGTCCGTACCGCCGCGGACGTCAGGCGAGCACCCGGCGCTCGTGCTTTCTCCGGAACGCCGGCTACGACGCGATCGCCTTCGAGGTCCCCGCCGGGCTCGCGCTCGTCGTTCGGGAGGCACCTTGATTCGCGCGCTCGACGTCCGCCTCGTCGGCGGTCCGGGTGGCATCGAGGTGCCCGTCGAGGGGCGCCGCGTCGTCGCGCTCCCGTCGACGGGTGACGCTGCCGACGCCCTGCGCGCGCTGGCTGATGCGGCCAGCGGACTGGCGTGGACGCACGGGCGCACGGCGCTCGAGGAGTTGCTCGACCCGGGCTCGCCGCTCTACATGGAGGCACCTTGACGGTCTGCATCATCGGTCTCGATCCCGGCTTCGCGTCGTTCGGCTGGTCGGTCACGCACCTCGGCGCCACCGACGAGCGACCGATCGCGCTCGGATGCTGGCGGACCGGGCCGTGCTCCTGGGCCTGCCGATCGTCCAGGCGACGCCGCAGGAAGTGA
>CAYXGS010000063.1:0-11765 GCA_964464585.1 uncultured Gemmatimonas sp.
AACCCGCGACATCAAGCTTGGAAGGCTTGCGCTCTACCAGCTGAGCTACTCCCGCAGATCCTGCCGTCCGCCACGTGCGATCTGCCTACTGCATCTCAATGGTGGGGGAAGGATTCGAACCTTCGAAGGCATAAGCCGGCAGATTTACAGTCTGCTCCCGTTGGCCACTTGGGTACCCCACCCTGTCTCGACCCAACCGCCAGCGGACCTGCGAGAGCCGACGGCGAGGATCGAACTCGCGACCGCCCGATTACAAATCGGGTGCTCTACCAGCTGAGCTACGTCGGCGAAACCGATGACCTGCGCGAGCCATGAACAATAGTCGGCCGAGTGGGGAGGGTCAACGTTCGCGGCCGAGTCAGGGCCACGGATGTCTCGTGATCCGCTCGAACCCGTCGTCGTCCCGCGTGACGACGTAGACCGACCGCGCGCCGAAGCCCGCGAGCCAGCGCGTCTCGGGCAGGCGCAGTTCGCCCACGAGGCGCCCTTGGCGATCCAAGAGGTCGTAGCGCGTGTCCTCGGCGCCGGACCAGCGCGCCTTGCGGACCGCCACGCGTCCGTCCGGGGCGTGCAGCACCGCGTTCAGGCCGCCGAACGGCGGGACCACGCGCGCGAAGTCGGCGTTGGGTGACGCGTGGTACGGCTGTCCGCTCGCGCGCGCGATCCGGTCAGCGTAGGCGCGCTGCTCCCGCTCGTTGACCGGGATGCGCGGCCAGTGGAGGTCCGGACCGACGACGCGTGACCGGTCCGGCCCGACCCACGTGACGCGGTACGGTTCCTGGGTGACGATCGCGAGCCATCCATCGGGCGCCATGGCGAAGCGGTCCGGCTCGGACAGCATCGCCTGCGCCAGGATCGTGAACGGGCGCTCGCGCGTGCCGGTCACCGTCATGCGCTCCTCCCGGCCGCGGATGCGCGCGACGGTGTCGCGCGTGCCGCTGCGTCGGCCGGCCACGACGACGACGCGTCGCTCCACGCGCACCGCCGGCGGCGGCGCGACGACGCCCGCGAACGGACCGTAGGCGATGTTCCCGCGCGCATCGGCGCTGATGGCCTCGCCCTGCGAGGCGAGGATCATCGGATCGTCCGGCGGCAGCGTCACCACGATGGAATCCGCGTGGAGGATGATCCATCGGCGCCGCCGAGCGTCCTCGGGCATGAGCGTCGAGTCCGCGGCGAGCGGGTAGAGCTTGCCCGGCGCGCGGTACTCGCCCGGACCATCGCCGCGGACCCCGATCTCGCGGACCGTGTCACGGCGAAGATCGGCGACCACGAGCCGGCTGTCGCCGCCGTTGTCCGAGACGAGCAGGCGGCCGTCCGCGAGCTCGCGGATCGCGAAGACCCGCGAGAACCCCTCGCTGAGCGTCGCATCGGCTGGCCGGAGCGTGAGGCGGGGCGGCTCCTGCCGGGCCGCGGACGTGGCCGCGGCGCCGAGGGCCGTCACGACGAAGGCGAGGCCGAACGGCCTCGCCCTCTTCATCCTCCCGCCCGCGTCACCCTCTTCACCGCACGACCTTCCACCGCGTCCCGCCCGCGGTGTCCTCGATGACGACACCCTTCTCGTCGAGCGCCGCGCGGATCCGGTCCGCGGTCCCGAAGTCACGCCGGGCCCTCGCCTCCGCGCGCGCGACGAGTTGCGCCTCCACCCAGGCGGCGAGGTCCTCCGCCACCGCGCCGCGATCGGGCTGGAGATCGAGGATGGAGTCGACCATCGCGAACACCTCGCGCGCGCGGAACAGGGCGCCCGCATCCGCGCCGCCCGCGTCGAGCTCCTTGTTGGCTGCACGGATGAACTCGAACAGCGCCGCCATCGCGTTCGGCGCGTTGAGGTCGTCGAACAGCGCCGCCCGCACCTCGTTCTCCAGCCGGTCGGCCGCGTCCTCGAGCGCGCGCGTCCCGCCCTTCGCCTCCTTCAGGCGCTGGGCGAAATCGCCGACGCGGCGCACGGCCTCGAGCGACCCCTCCAGCGCCTCGCCCGCCAGATTGAGCTGCTTGCGATAATGCGTCGAGAACACGAAGTGCCGCACCGCCGCGCCGCTGATCCCCGCCTCGCGTAACCCATCGACGTTCTGCACGTTGCCGACGCGCTTGGCCATCTTGGCGCCGTCGGTGAGCAGGAACTCGCCGTGGCACCAGCAGCGCGCGAACGGCTTCCCCGTCGCGGCCTCGCTCTGCGCGATCTCGTCCTCGTGGTGCGGGAAGATGAGGTCGATGCCGCCGGCATGGAGATCCAGCGTCTCGCCGAGGATCGCCATCGCCATGGCCGAGCACTCGAGATGCCAGCCGGGCCGGCCGCGCCCCCACGGCGAGTCCCACGCGGCGCCGGCCACCTCGTCCTCGTCCTTCGCCGACTTCCACAGCGCGAAGTCCTGCGCGTTCTCCTTGGAGTAGTCGTCCTGCGCGACGCGCGCGCCGCTCTGGATCTCGCGGGTGTCGAGCCGCGAGAGCCGGCCGTACGCCGGGAACTTGTCGATGCCGAAGTAGACCGAGCGGTCCTCGGCCACATACGCCACGCCGTTCGCGATCAGCTTCTCCACCAGCGCGATCATCTCGGGGATGTACGCGGTCGCGCGCGGATAGTGCTCCGCGTCCTCGATGCGGAGGTACTTCCGGTCCGCGTGGAAGACGGTGACGACCGGGTCGGTGACCTCGCGGATCGTCTTCCCCTGCTCCGTCGCGCGCTTGATGATCTTGTCGTCGACGTCCGTGAGGTTCATCACCTGCACCACCTTCCACCCGCGCAGGCGCAGCACACGCCGCATGAGGTCCTCGAACAGGAACGTGCGGAAGTTGCCGAGGTGCGCCGGGTTGTAGACCGTCGGACCGCAGGTGTAGAGCTTGACGGTCTCGCCGTCGGCCGGAGCGAAGGGTTCGACGGCGCGCGTGAGCGTATTGAAGAGACGGAACTCGGCCATACGGGAAAGCTACGGAGCGTCCTCCGGGCGGGGCAACGGCGCTGGCGCGCGGATCGCGGCGTCGGTCGCGAGGGGAACCGACGCGCCGATCGTGCGCGCGGTGGAGGTCCGGCGAGCGGCCGGTCCGTCTACTTCCTCGGCGACGCGCGACGCGCGCACGCGCACCCCGGCGTCGCGGCAGAGCGCGAGGATCGCCTCGGGCGTGAAGCCCGCGAGCGGCACGCGCAGTCGTCGCCCTCGGCGCGCTAGGCTGGGGAGCCGGCGGGAGAGCCGGGTCATCGCGTCCTCCGGGCTCGGGACCGAGAGCTCGAGCACGCTGCGCGCGGTGGCCGGCTCGGGCGTGACCTCCGTCAGCCGCCCACGGTGGAGTTCGAAGGTGCGGTCCGGGAGCCCGAGCGCGATGAGCGCGCGCGCATCGCGCGTGGCGACGAGGACCGTGACCCCGCGCGCCGCGATGTCCCGCAGCAGGCGCACCGCGGACGCGCGTTCGTCCGGGCCGCAGAACGCGAACGGCTCCTCGCAGCACAGGAGCTGCGGTCCGGCGAGCAGCGCCTGTGCGACCACCACGCGCAAACGGTCGAGCGCGGCCAGCTGCCCGAGGCGCACACGCGACATCCCGCGCAGCCCGACGCGAGCCATGAGGGGCACGAACCGCGCGGGGGCGGGCAGCGCCGCGTCGGCGAGCGCGAGCTGGTCGGCGTGGAACGCGAGCGCCTGCCGCACGGTGAGGAAGCCGTACTCCCAGGGCCGTGCGCCGATCAGCTGCGGGCGCGCCTCCGTGTGGATGGAGCGTCCGGACCAGCGGACGGCGCCATCCGACGGGGCGGCCTGTCCGGCGGCCACGAGCAGCAGCGTGCTCTTCCCCGCGCCGGCCCCGCCGGTGATCACGGCGACCTCTCCGCCGGCCACGGCGAACGACACGTCGTCGAGGGCGACCTGCTCAGCGGCGCTGCCGAGGATGCCGGCGCGCCAGCGGCGCGTCACGCGCGAGAACTCGAGGGCTGGGAGCATGGCGCGAAGGTCGCACCACCCGCGGCCGCGAGTGTCATCGCGGGCGCGCGCCGAGTGGCGAAACGCGTCAGCCGGTCGCGGGAGGGCGCGTCGGCGGCGCCGAGGGCGACAACGGTGCCGGGGACGGAGGCGACGGTGAGGCCGGGGCCGACGCCGAGGGCGACGCGGGAACCGGCGCCGCGGCGCGCTCGCCTGTCATGCGCAACTCCATGCTCTGCCGACGACGCTGCCTCCGGGTGACGACCGGGGTCACCACCGGCCCCGACAGCTCCTCGTCCTGATACACGCGCCCGATGAGCACGCGCCGCACGAGCACCATGACCACCGCGAGCGTCGGCACCGCCACGAGCAGCCCGAACGGGCCGAGCAGCTTGCCGCAGATGAGCACGCTCATGATGGTCAGCACCGGCGGCAGGTCGACCTTCTTGTGCATCAGCACGGGCACCACCAGCTGGTTCTCGGCGACGTGGATGATGGTGCCGAGGAGGATGACGAGCAGCGCGCGCGTTCCCCCACCGTCGGTGGGGAGCACGAAGAGCGCGGGGACCAGCGTGGAGACGAAGGTGCCGAAGAACGGCACGATCGCGACGAGGCCGGTGAAGATCCCGAACGCCAGCCAGTACGGGACGTCGAGCAGCCAGAGCCCGACCGCGGTGAGCGCGGCGAGCGTCACCATCGCGAGCAGCTGGGCGATGGTCCAGGCGCGCAGCGTCTCGGAGAGGGCGTCGATCACCTCGTGCGCGACCTCGCGGTGGCGCGGCGGCGTGACCGAGATGGCGAGTCGGCGGTACATGTCCGGGCTCAGGGCGAAGTAGATCGCCATGACGAGCACCGCGACGAGGTTGATCACCAGATGCAGCGTATCGAACAGGCGGGGCACGAGGGCGCCGATCAGGCGCTCCGACTCCTCGAGCGCGACCCCGAGGATGCGGTGCTCGCCGGGGACGAATGACGCGGAGACGCCGGGGATGCGCGCGAGGATGCGCTCGAGGCCCGCCTCCCACTTGGTGACGAGGTCGGGAAGGACGGCGATGAGCTGACGCGTCTGCTCCACGACGGGCGGGATGAGCAGGAACCCGATCCCGACGAGCGCGCCGACAGTGAGCGCGAGCGAGAGCGCGAAGGCGGCGCCACGCGGCAGCCGCGTGCGCGCCGCCAGGACGTCGGTGACCGCCGAGAGATAGACGGCGAGCAGGATGCCGAGAAACAGCAGCAGCAGGAGGTCGGCGACGGTGCCGGCCAGCCAGAGCAGCAGGACCGTGACGAGGATGGCAGTGAAGCCGGGCAGGATCCAGACGCGCCGCACGGACTGGTCGTTCACGTCATGCTCCCGGGATCACGGATCGCCCCTCGCGCGCGAGGCTCAGGACTTCTTGCCCCGGTCCTCGACATGCGCGTCCACGACCTCCTCGCCGGCGCCGATCCGCTTGGGAGCGGCGGAAGCGCCGGGACCGAGGAGCCCCATCTTCTGCTTGAGCGCGAGCAGCTGCTGGTCGGCGCTCGCCGAGCCGGCCACCTTCTCGAGCCGCTTGAAGTCGCTCGCGAGCCGGTCGCCCGAGAACTCCTCGTCGATCTCGTTGCTCGCTTTGATCATGCGCTCGTTGCTCGTGATCTTCTCCTCCATGCGGGCGAAGGCCTCGAAGGCCGACTTCTCCGACATGGACGACATGGTCTCCGAGATCTTCTGCTGCGCCTGCGCTCTCCGCTGACGGGCGAGCAGGAGGTTCTTCTTGCGCTTGGCTTCCTCGATCTTGTCGTTGAGGTCGCGGAGCGAGTTCTTGAGCTTCTCGGTCTCGAGCTGGTGCGCCTGCCACGTGGTGAACAGCGTGTTGGCGTGTTCCTGGTGCTCGCCCTGACGGACGAGCGCCTGCTTGGCGAGGTCGTCGCGCCCTTCCTTGATGGCGAGCATGGCCTTGGCCTCCCAGTCCGCGGCGGCCTTCTCCTCGGCCTCGGCCTGGTCCTTCAGGCGCTTCTCGTCGGCGATCGCGGCGGCCACCTGCTGCTTGGCGCGCGCGAGCTGGTTGCGCATGTCGACCACGATCTGGTCCAGCATCTTCTCCGGATCCTCGGCGCGCGAGATCAGGTCGTTGATGTTGGACTTGAGGAGGGTGGCCAGCCGGTCGAAGATGCCCATGGTCAGCGGGCCTCGCGGAAGTGAGCGAGCTCGCGCAGGTGCGACGCGAGCGACAGGGTGATGCTCTCGTAGCTCGCCAGGAACTCCTCGTAGTCGAGGTGGGCGAGTTCGAGCGCTTCGGTGAGGACGACCTCGCCCTTCTGGATCCCGTAGGAGCCATGGAGGAGATCGGTCGCGTTGAGTTCGAGGAGGCGACGGTAGAGCGTCGCGGCCGAGGTCGACTCGGCGGGGAGCGTCATGACCTTCACGCGCAGCACCACGACGGGCGGCGAGTGATGGATCACGACGGTCATGTCGAGCTCGCCACCGGGCTGGACGGCCCACAGGCCCGGCTCGATCTCGTTGTACGTCGCACCTTCGGCGGCGAGCCGACCGAGGAAGCCTTCGATCTGTTCGGGCGTGACCATTTCCGACCCGTGGTGAGGGGACATCCTCGCATACGCCGAGGGTGTGTCGGAAAGTTTCACCCCTGCAGGGCGTTGCGCCAGCGGGGGGAGGGCCTCAGCGCGTCCAGATGACGGCGGCGCCGCAGCCCCCGAAGTCGTTGAACTGCGGGGGCGCCGACGCCGCGGTGTACACCTCGATGCGTTTGGCGCGCGCCATGAGGCTTCCCTCCTCCTCGGCGGAGATGTTGCCGTTGTCGTAGCCGTCGATGAAGAAGCGCGGGCGGCAGAATCCGAAGCCCTGGCGGATCATCAGCATCGGTCCCTGGCGCGACTGTTGGACGGCGGTGCGCGGCATCATCGCGGAGACGATGGTGGAGTTGATCACCGGCAGGCGCGCGAGCGTGGAGTCATCGACGAAGAAGCCGAGGCCGCGAGACCGCCGCGTCTCGAACTGGGCGCGGCCGGCGGTCATCGGCTCGCCGTTGATCATGACGGTGGAGAGCTCCTGCGGCACCTTGGGGAGCTGGAGGTCATCGAGCTCGACGTCGGTGTCGAGGATGTCGCGGTCGGTGAGCACGGGGGTGAAGCCGATCGCGCGCGCGATGAACTGCGTGGTGCGCCGCGGCACACCGTCGAGCGTGAACCGGCCGGACGCATCGGTGCGCACGACGCGCGCGCTGTCGCCCGAGACGGCGACCGTGGCACCGGCCAATGGCTGGGAATCGGGCCCGACGACGCGGCCCCGCACGCGCGCGACCGAGGCCCACGGGCCGGCGACGAGATCGCGCCGGAGCACGTGCGCCTTCTGCATGCCGATGATCACCTCGCCCGACGCCACCGCATCGCTGCCGGCGACGAGCGCGAACTCGGCGTCGATCGGGACGCCGCAGAGCGCGAAGAACCCCGTGGTGTTGGCCGTGTCGAGCGCGGCGCGCTGCAACCGTTCGGCCTGTCCCACCCCGAGCCGCGTCTCGTGCCACCGCGCGCCGACGGCGACGCCGGCCAGGGCCGCCCCGTCGGGGTCCCGCAGCTCACCGATGAGGATGCCGTCGCTCGCGCCGAGCGTGGTCCCGCACACCGCGTTCTGATATGTGGCGAGGGACGGCGTGGCGAGGCGCACGTCCGCGACCGTGCCGGCGCGCACCCGCGTGGCGACCTGCACCGGCGGCAACGCGAAGGAGTCGAGCGCCGGCGTCCACCAGGCGACGGTCGCATTGCCGTCGGGGACGTCCGTGAACTCGAACCGGCCGCGGTCGTCCGCGGTGACCCGTCGATTGGCCCCCACGAGGACGACGCTCGCGCCGGCGACCGGACCGTTGCTGCGCAGCGAGTCGTGGACGACGCCGCGGATGATGCCCTGCGCCGCGGACGCGTCCGGGATGCAGAGCAGTGCAGTGAGGCAGAGCGCGAGACGGCGCATGGACGGGCGGGTGGGAGGGACGCGGTGCGCGCACACGATAGTGTGTGTACCACGCGCGCGCGAATCGGTTTCCCGCCGGCGTCACCGGCCCGTCACATCACGTCCGCTTGATCTGGACGAGGCGTTCCTTGGCGAGGCGCCGGCCAGTCGGCGTCGCGGCCAGTCCACCGCCCGCCGTCTCCCGGTAACGCACATCCATCTCCTTGCCGATCTCGCCCATGGTGTCGATGACCTCGTCGGCAGGGATGGCGAAGGTGATGCCGGCCATGGCCATCTCGACGGCGGCGAGGGCGATCGCGGCGCCGGTCGCGTTCCTGAACACGCAGGGCAGCTCCACGAGGCCGCCGAGCGGGTCGCAGACGAGGCCGAGCGTGCCTTGCTGGGCGAGCGCGACGGCGTGGCCCGCCATGGACGGCGTTCCGCCGAGCATCTCGGTCGCGGCGCCGGCGGCCATGCCGGCCGCGGCGCCCGTCTCCGCCTGGCAGCCGCCCTCGGCGCCGGACAGCGACGCGCGATGCGCGACGACCGCGCCGATGAGACCGGCGGTCGCGAGCGCGTCGATGAGCTGGTCATCGCTCATGCCCTTCTGCTTCGCGATGCCGAGGAGCACGGCGGGCAGCACGCCCGCGCCGCCAGCGGTCGGCGCGGCGACGATGACACCCATCGCGGCGTTGACCTCCTGCACGGCCAGCGCGCGCATGAGCACGTCGCGGAACACGGTGCCGGCGAGCGGACCATCGGGCCCGGTGCGGAGCTTCGCCGCATCGCCACCGACGAGGCCGGAGTTGGAACGGAGATCGCCGGTGAGTCCCTGCTCCACGGCGTGCCGCATGACGGCGAGCGCGCGCCCCAGCTGTTCGCGGATGTCGGGGATGGTGCGGCCCTGGTCGCGCGACTCGATCTCGAGCGCGACCGTGGCGAGGGAGACGCGGCGCGCCTCGGCGTCGCGGATGGCTTCGTGCAACGAGAGATACATCAGCCGACCTTGGCGATGCGGTGCGTCCAGCGGACCCACGGGAGCGCACGCAGGTCGTCGCGCACCTTCTCGTTCGGCTGTTCGTCGACTTCGATCACCATGAACGCGTCGCCGCCGCGGTGCTTCCGTGTGAGCCGCAGGGTCGCGATGTTGACGCCGTCGTCGCTGAGGATGCCGGTGATGCGCGCGATGGATCCCTTGATGTCCTCGGCGACCATCACGATGGTGTGATGCGAGCCGTCGACCTCGACGGGGTAGCCGTCGATCTGCGAGACCCTGATGCGGCCGGCGCCGAGCGACGCGCCGAGCATGACGTGATGGCGGTGCTGGCGGGTGACGGTGATGCGCACCGTGTTGGGGTGCACCTCGGGCTCCTCGCCGAGCGTGGTCTTCTCGAAGCGCCAGTCGAGGCCCTCCTTCTCCATGATCACGAGCGCGTCGCGAAGGCGTTCGTCGTCGGGGCGGAAGCCGAGGAGTCCGCCGACGATGGCCTTGTCGGTTCCGTGACCCTCGCCGGTGCGGGCGAAGGAGCCGTGGAGTTCGATCAGGGCCTTCTCGGGGGTGCCAGCGACGAGGTCGCGGGCGATCAAGCCGAGGCGGCACGCGCCTGCCGTGTGGCTGGACGACGGGCCGACCATGACCGGGCCGATGATGTCGAGGATGGAGACCATCACTGGAAACTAGGTGACCTGCCGGAATCCGCGCTATCGCGTCCAGATCACCAAGGACCCGCAGTCCCCTGCCCCGGTCATGAACTCCGGCGGCACCATCGTCGCGCGATAGATCTCTACGCGCTTCGCGCGCGCGATCCAGTCCCGCTGGTCGTAGGCGGACGAGCCTCGCAGGGACGCCGGATACCCGTCGACGAACAGATCGGGGATGCATGGTCTACCGAAAGGCCCGATCAGCAGGAAGGTGCAGCCGGACGCATCCGGGCAGACGTACCTCGAGCGCGGGGTGACCATGTACACGAGAGCCAACCGGCTTGGCGGCGGGACGGAATTCAGCTGGCTCTCATCGAGGTAGCGTCCGAGGCCGATCTTCCGGCGGTACTCGAAACCGAGCTGCTCCCGGGACATCACGCGACCCGAGATGTCCACCTGCGGCAGGGTGTACACCGACTTCACCATCGGGACGTCGCCCAGCTCGACGAGCTCACCCCGCGGATCCACGTCCACGATCCGCGGGTCGAATCCGATCGACCGCACGAGCAGCTGACTCGAGCGCTGCAGCGTGCGCGGCAGCGTGAAGCGCCCGTCGGCGCCGGCCGTCGCGTTCGCTCCATCACCCACGAGCACGACCTGCGCGTTGGCGAGTGGCGTCCCGTCCGGTGCGACGATGCGGCCTCGCACCGTGGCGCGCGCGCTGTCGTCGTTCATCACGAGGTCGCGCCGCCCGATCGGTTGCCGTTTGAGGTTGACGACGAGTTCACCGGTCGACCCGCTCTCCGCGCTCCCGCGCAGGTTGAAGTCCGCCGTCGCCGGCACACCGCAGAGCGTGAAGATGCCGCTCTCCGAACTGACGTCGCGCGCCTGGACCTCGCGCCTCTCGTGCGTGCCGGGTGCGAGCACCGTCTCGGTCCAGCGCGCCTCGACAGGGATCCCCGCCATCGGCGCGCCGCCCGGTGTTCGGACTTCGCCGACGAGTATCCCCAGCGATGCATCGTATGAGGCGCCGCAGAACCCCTGACCGATTCGTGCCGGGGAAGGTGTCGCGAGGTCCACCTCTGCGGTGCGTGTCCCGGCGGCGATCTCGACGGTGCGCTCCACCGCAGGCAGAGCGACGGAGTCGAGCCAGGGCGCCCAGTACGCGATGCGGTGCGATCCCACCGGAAGGCCGTTGAACTCGAAGCGTCCGCGGCGATCGGTCGTGACGCGCGCGCCCGTGCCGAGGTGGACGATCTCGCCGCCGGCGATCGGGCGGCCGGTGCGCAGCGAGTCGATCAGGCGGCCGCGGAGGACGGTCTGCGCATCCATCGGCGCGGCGATGATCGCCAGCGATGCCAGTGAGACGAGCGCGAACAATGAGCGGCGTGCGGTGGGTCGCATCCGGTCCTCGAGGCGTGCGGTCAGCGGGGGGACCGCATTCCTAACCCCGGCACTGCCGCGAGTTCCGTGGTGCCACCCACCGCTCGGCCGTTCAGCACCTTCGCGAGGTAGCGGCCCGTGTGGCTGCCCCTCACCTTGGCCACCTGCTCCGGCGTCCCCTCGGCGACGATCTGCCCGCCACCGGACCCACCCTCCGGTCCGAGATCCACGATCCAATCAGCCGTCTTGATCACGTCGAGGTTGTGCTCGATGACCAGCACGGTGTTGCCGCGGTCCACGAGCTTGTGCAGCACCTCGAGCAATACGCGGACATCCTCGAAGTGCAAGCCGGTCGTCGGTTCGTCGAGGATGTACAGCGTCCGTCCCGTGTCGCGCTTGCTGAGCTCGGTCGCGAGCTTCACGCGCTGCGCCTCGCCGCCCGAGAGCGTCGTCGCGCTCTGACCGAGGTGGATGTAGCCGAGCCCGACGTCCATCAGCGTCTGGAGCTTGTGATGGATGCGCGGCTGGTTGGCGAAGACCTCGAGCGCGTCCTCGACCGTGAGGTCGAGCACCTCGGTGATGCTCTTCCCGTGGAACTTCACGTCGAGCGTCTCGCGGTTGTAGCGCTTGCCGCGGCACTGCTCGCACGTCACGTAGACATCGGGGAGGAAGTGCATCTCGATCTTCATCAGGCCGTCGCCCTGACAGGCCTCGCACCGACCACCCTTCACGTTGAACGAGAAGCGGCCCGGCCCGTAGCCGCGGAGCTTGGCCTCCGGCATCTCGGCGAAGAGATCGCGGATCGGCGTGAAGAGGCCGGTGTAGGTCGCGGGGTTGGAGCGCGGCGTGCGGCCGATCGGCGACTGGTCGATGTCGATGACCTTGTCGAGATGCTC
>CAYXGS010000064.1:0-11408 GCA_964464585.1 uncultured Gemmatimonas sp.
TCGCTGACTTCCTTGAGGATGGGCCCCGCGATGCCCTCGTCGAGTCCCGGCTTGCCGTTCGCGCGCACCGGCACGCTGAGCGCGAACGCCAGCGCCTCGGCCGCCGAACCCTCGGTGAACTCCCCGATGTTGCGACCGTGGATGGTGACGGCGAGCGACTCCTTCTTGAGCCGGCGCCCGTTGCAGTCGGGGCACTCGGCGACGACCATGTACGCCTCGAGGTCGGCGCGGATGGCGTCGGAGTTGGTCTCGGCATAGCGGCGCTGGACGTTGGAGAGGATGCCTTCCCAGCGCGACTCGTCATCGCCCTTCTTCTTCTGCGTGCCGAAGAGGAGCTCGAACTTCACCCGGTCGGCGAGTTTCCCCCACGGCGTGTTGAGCTCGAACTTGAGCTGCTTGGCGAGCGCCGGAAGGATGACCCGGCGCAGGTAGCCGTCCGGCTCGCCCCAGGGGAGGATCACCCCCTCGAGGATGGAGATCGTCGGGTCGCCGAGGATGAGCTCGGGCGAGGCGGTGCGCTTGGTGCCGAGCCCCGAGCACGTGGGGCACGCGCCGAACGGCGAGTTGAACGAGAAGTGGCGCGGCTCCAGCTCGGGCATGGAGATGCCGCACGCCGGGCAGCCGTACTTCTCGCTGAACATCTGCGTGGCGGGCTTCGGACCGTCGTGCCGCACGATCTCGGTGAGCCCCTCGGCCAGGCGGAGCGCCGTCTCGACCGAATCGGTGAGACGGCCGCGGTCCTCCTTCTTCACCACGAGGCGATCGACGACGATGGAGACGTCGTGGTTCAGCTTGCGATTGAGCTTGGGCGGGTCGGCGAGATCGACGACCTCGCCATCGACGAGCGCGCGGACGAAGCCCTGCTTGCGCGCGTCCTCGAACAGATCGCGGAACTCGCCTTTGCGCCCGCGGACGAGGGGCGCGAGGATCTCGATGCGGGTGCCGGCCGGCCACGTGAGGACGATCTCGGCGATCTGCGTCGGCGTCTGCTTGGAGACGGCGCGACCGCAGTTGGGGCAATGCGGGGTGCCGGCGCGCGCGTAGAGGAGGCGCAGGTAGTCGTAGATCTCGGTGACCGTGCCGACAGTGGAGCGCGGGTTGGCCCCGGCGGTCTTCTGTTCGATCGAGATGGCGGGCGAGAGGCCCTCGATCGCATCGACGTCGGGCTTCTCCATCAGGCCGAGGAACTGCCGCGCGTACGCGGAGAGCGACTCGACGTAGCGGCGCTGGCCCTCGGCGAAGATCGTGTCGAAGGCGAGCGAGGACTTGCCGCTGCCCGAGAGCCCGGTGATGACCGTCAGCTTGTCCCGGGGGATGGTGACGTCGATGTTCTTGAGGTTGTGCTCGCGGGCACCGCGTACGATCAAGGAGTCGCCGGGCATAGACCTTCAACTTCTGTTCGGGAGGGCGCTAATGGAAGGGAGAGGGGTGGGCGGGACGCCTCCCTTCGCGGTGGCAGCGAGGGCATCTTTCCCTCCGGGTCCTGGCACCTCCCCTCCGCTCCCCGCTCCTGAGTCCCCTTGGCCGCTGATCCGCTGGACCGCGCCGAACTGCCCTCGGCCCCCGACCCGGAGCAACTGCCCCTCGGCATGTTCGAGGGCATCCCGCTGGTGCCGGTGGAGACGTACGGTCCCGACGATGAGATCATCATCGTCCCGGTCCGTGAGCCGCCCGTGTGCGGCGAGTGGTCGTATGACGACAGCGAGCTCGAGGAGCCCCGCTTCGTCGCGAAGCGTATCGACGGCGTGCCGGCGCCCACCATGAAGGCGACACCGATCGCCCCGATCCGCACGGTGGTGGATTCCCGGCCGGCCGGCCAACCCGCCCCCCGGCGTTCGGTGCCGACCGCCGGGAACGTCGTCACCTCGGTGGGTGCGCCGCGGACGGACGCCGCGCCGTCGCGTGCGCTGCGGCCGACGGTCGAGGCGTTGCGGATCGCGTTCGAACAATCGCCCGGCGACACCACGCGCGCGCTGGCGTACGTCGCGGCGCTCGAGAAGAAGAACGACTGGTCGGCGGCGCTCGCCGTGCTCGACCAGGCCGAGGCAGCGGGCGGGGACGGCTTCCTCGTCACCTGCGCACGCGCGAGCGCGCTCGGCGGCAAGCTCCGCTACGACGATGCCGAGGCCATGATCAAGAAGGCGGCGAAGCTCCGGCCCGACGCGGCCGAGGTGCACCTGCAGACGGGGATCCTCGCGTGCCGGCGCGCGCGCTGGCGCGACGCGGTGGAGCCGCTCAAGAAGGCGATCGCGCTCGCCCCCGAGAACGCGTCGGCGCACTACCACATGGCCGAAGCGCTGAACCAGACCGATGACAAGGCGGGGGCGCTCGTCGCCTATCAGCGCGCCGCGGAGCTGGAGCCTGACCACTGGCGCGCGCTCAAGGGCGTCGGGATCGTCCTCGACCGTCTCGGGCGTTCACCGGAGGCGGCCGAGTTCTACCGCCGGGCGCGTGACGCGCAGCGCGGCTGACCCGCTCCGAATCATGCGCCCGTCCCCCATCGCCCACACGTGACCTCAGCATACCCGAAGCATCCGGACCCGAATCGCGGCCGCCGTCGCGTGACGATGGCGGTCGCGATCCTCGCCGCGTGGTCGGTGGGCGTGGGACTGCTCGTGCGCCGCGAGTTCTTCCGCGAGAAGGCGGCGATCCTCGCCGAGGCGGCGTTGCGGCTGGGGCCGAGCACGAGCTTCTACATCGTCGAGCAGGACGGGCGGCAGATCGGCTACGCGTCGACCACGATCGACACGTCGCTCACGCAGTTCGAGGTCACCGACTTCTTCACCGCCGACCTGCCGGTGGCGGGCCAGGAGTTCCGCGCCAGCGCGCGCAGCGTGATCACGCTCTCCCGCGCGCTCGCGCTCAAGACGTTCGACGTGTCGATCGAGAGCGCCGTCGCGCCGATGAGCATCACCGGTCGGGCGGACGGCGACAGCGCCGTGGTGTTCACGATGGACGTGCCGGGACAGCCGGCCGACTCGCAGCGGTTGCCAGTGCGGGGACCGATCCTGCTCCCCACGCTGATCCCGGCCGCGGCGATGCTCGTGAGCGACCCCGAGGTCGGCAAGACGGTCACGATCGCGAGCTTCGACCCGGCGACGATGGCGGCGAAGGACCTGACGCTGCGCTTCGCGGCGGAGAGCCTGTTCACGCTCGTCGACAGCGCGCGGTTCGACTCGACCGCGATGCGTTTCGTGTCGGCGCTGACCGACACGGTGCGCGCCTGGAACCTCGTGCCCACCGAAGGACAGGGCTTCAGCGGGTGGGTCGACGCGCAGGGTCGGGTGGTGCAGTCGAGCCAGCCCGGCGGGATCGTCCTCAAGCGCATCGCGTACGAGATCGCGTTCGAGAACTGGCGTCGGGCGAGCCGGGCGACGCGGGAGACGCCGGGCGGGCGCACCGTCGGGGACATCCTCGAGGGCACGGCGATCGCGGCGAACGCGCTGCCGGGCCGCAACGGGCCGTCGCAGCTGCGGGTGCGGCTCTCCGGCACGTCGCTCGAGGGGTTCGACCTGCAGGGGGGACGGCAGCGTCGCGAGGGGAACGAACTCGTGGTGCGGCGCGAGGCGGCGGACGTGCTCACGCCCGACTGGTCGCTCGCGGGGTCGCAGGCGGGCTTCCGCACGCGGTTCGGGGCCGAGCTCGCCAGCGAGCCGCTGCTGCAGGCGAACGACCCGCAGATCGTCGCCCTGGCGCTGCGGATCGCGGGGAACGAGCGCGACCCGCGCGTGGTCGCGGAGCGGATCAATCGCTGGGTGTACGACTCGCTCGCGAAGGAGATCACGATCTCCATCCCGAACGCGGTGCAGGTGCTGCGGACGCGGCGCGGCGACTGCAACGAGCACACCCAGCTCTTCACCGCCCTCGCGCGCGCCGTCGGGATCCCGACGCGCATCGCGACGGGCCTCGCGTACGTGAACGGCAAGTTCTACTACCACGCGTGGCCGGAGATCCGGCTGCGCGACTGGGTCGCGGTGGATCCGACCTTCGGGCAGTTCCCCGCCGACGCGGCGCACCTGCGCTTCGTCCGCGGCGGGCTCACCCGGCAGGGGGAGCTGCTGCGGCTCGTTGGCACACTCCGGATCGAGGTGCTGGACGCCCGATGATCGAACTCCTGAAGCTCACCAAGCAATACGGCGACTTCACCGCGGTCGACGCGATCGACCTCGTGGTGCCGCGCGGCGAACTGTTCGGCTTCCTCGGGCCGAACGGTGCCGGGAAGACGACCACGCTGCGGATGATCGCGGGGATCCTCAAGCCGACCGGCGGGACGATCCGGGTCGCGGGAGTGGACATGGCCGCGGACCCGATCACCGCGAAGTCGAAGCTCGGCTTCATCCCGGACCGGCCGTTCATCTACGAGAAGCTCACGGGGACCGAGTTCCTGCGCTTCGTCGCCGGCCTCTACGACCAGCGCGGCGACGAGATCGAGCACCGGGCGCGCGAGCTGCTGGCGCTGTTCGACCTCGAGGAGTGGCGGGACGAGCTGGTGGAGAGCTACTCGCACGGGATGCGGCAGAAGCTCATCATCTCGAGCGCGTTCGTGCACCGGCCCGAGGTGATCGTCGTCGACGAGCCGATGGTGGGACTCGACCCGAAGGCGGCGCGCATCCTCAAGGACCTGTTCCGCGAGTACACCCACCGCGGCCATACGATCATCTTCTCAACGCACACGCTCGAGGTGGCCGAGTCGCTGTGCGACCGGCTGGCGATCATCGTGAACGGGAAGATCAAGGCATACGGGACGATGGCCGACCTGCGGCGCGACCTGCAGGGTGGCGAGCGCGGCCTCGAGGAGATCTTCCTCCGGCTCACGGGCGAGAACGCCGCACGCAACCTGGTCGACGTGCTCGATGCCTGACCCGCGGCCCTCGGGCGCAGGGAACGCCGAGCTCGCGGGCGCGCTCGGCCGGCGGAGCGGGAGCCAGGCCGCGGTGGGCGTGCTGCCCGATCCGCCGCTGCTGCATCTGCTGCTCCCCAAATGGCTCACGGCGCGCTCGCGCGCGACGCAGGGCGAGAAGGGGCGCGGGGCGCGCATCGCGATCCTCGGCTTCACCGGCTTCTTCTTCTGGGCGTTCATCTTCGGTGTGCTGTACCGCCTGCTGACGTACTTCCGCGGCGTGGAGGAGATCGGGCAGCTGCTCGCGGGGAAGCTGCTCGGACTCATCCTCCTGGGCTTCACGTCGATCCTGCTGCTCTCGAACGTCATCACCGCCCTGTCGAGCTTCTTCCTCGCGAAGGACCTCGACATGCTGGTCGCGGGGCCGGTGGACTGGTTGCGGCTGTATGGCGCGAAGCTGCTCGAGACGATCATCGCGTCGAGCTGGATGGTGCTGCTGGTCTCGGTGCCGATGTTCACCGCGTTCGGGCTCGTCTACGACGGCGGGTTCGCGTTCCCGCTGGTGGTGATCGGGCTGATGCTGCCGATGTTCATCATCCCCGGGGTGGTCGGCAGCGCGGTGACGCTCTCGCTCGTGAACATCTTCCCCGCCCGGCGCACGCGCGACATCCTGTCGGTGATCGCGGTGCTCACGGCGGGCGGCATCGTGCTGCTCTTCCGGTTGATCCGCCCCGAGCAGCTCGCGCGCCCCGAGGGGTTCCGCAACCTCGTCGACTTCATCGCGGTGCTGCGGACGCCCACGTCACCGCTGCTGCCGAGCGAGTGGGTGCAGAAGGCGACGATGGGCTACCTGAACGGCGAGCCCGACTGGCTGGCGATGTACCTGCTCTGGACCACCGCGCTCGCGGCGATCGTGCTCGGGGCGCTGCTGCATCGCTGGCTGTACCTCGACGGCTTCAGCAAGGCGCAGGAGAGCTCGCAGCGGTTCGTGAAGGGCGGCGGATGGATGGCGCGGTTCGGCGACCGGGTGCTGGCACCGTTCGGCACGCTGCGGCGCGAGCTGGTGCTCAAGGAACTGCGGCTCTTCTTCCGCGACACGACGCAGTGGTCGCAGCTCATCCTGCTCGCGGTGCTCGTCGTCGTGTACGTGTTCAACATCAAGTACCTCCCGCTCCGCGGCGAGGGGATCACGTTCTTCCTCGTGAACGTGGTGCCGTTCCTCAATCTCGTGCTGGCGGGGTTCGTGCTCGCGTCGATCGCCGCGCGGTTCATCTTCCCGGGCGTCTCGCTCGAGGGACGCACGCTCTGGCTGCTGCGGTCGAGCCCGATGCGCGTGCGCGACCTGCTGTGGGCCAAGTTCTGGGTGGGCGCGACCCCGCTCCTGCTGCTCGCGGTGGCGATCGTCGGGGTGACGAACTACCTGCTCCAGGTGAGCGACTTCATGTTCTACGTCTCAACGATCACCATCACGATGCTCACGTTCGCGCTGAGCGGGCTCGCGATCGGGTTCGGGACGATGTTCCCGCAGTTCGAGACCGAGAACGCGGCACAGATCCCGACGAGCTTCGGCGGGCTCGTCTACATGATGGCCTCGATCGCGGTGATCGGGGGCGTGGTCGTGCTGGAAGCCGTGCCGGTCTACGACTATCTGTCCGCCAGGCTCGCCGGCCGCGCGGCGGATCCCACCCAGATGATCCTGTGGTTCTCCGGCGCCGCCGCGGTCTGCATCGCGGCGACGCTGGTGCCGATCAGGGTCGCGCTCAACCGGCTCGAGGCCGTGGAACGCTGAACACCATGCCCAGCACCCGCATCACCCGTGCGAACGAGACCGACATCCCGTCGCTGCTCTCGCTCAACAACCGCTACTCCGCCGCCGGCCTCACGCTCGCGCGGAGCGCCGAGTTCGCCGCGAACCACCTCGGCGACTATCGCGTGCTGCGCGACGCGAGCGGCGGCATCATCGGCTGCGCGGCGCTCGACGAGTACTCGCCGAGCGTCGCCGAGGTGATCTCGCTCGCGGTGGAGCAGGACGCACAGGGACTGGGGCACGGGCGCCAGCTCATCGCCGCGGTGGTGGAGCTGGCGCGATCACGCGGGTACACCGAGCTGTTCGCGGTGTCGTACTCCGACGAGCTGTTCCTCAGCTGCGGATTCGAACGGGTGGCGCTCTCGACGTATCCGGAGAAGATCACCCGGTACCAGAAGGTGGACCGGACGGAGATCGAGGTGGGCGAGAAGCACTGCTTCGCGCGGAGACTGGGTCAGGGCTGAGGTCGCGCGTCCGGCCTGCCGGCGGGCGCCCCGGGAGGCTGCGGTCCGCGCGGACCCTGCGGACCACGCATGCCCTGGCCTTGCGGGCCACGCATGCCCGGACCCTGCGGACCGCGCATCCCTCCCGGCATCCCCTCGGGCACGCCACCGCGCCCCCGACCGGCCCGACCGCCCTGCACCCGCGCCGGACCGCGGTCCGGCCCACCGCGCTCGCGCAGCCCGCGCTCATACCCCCGGCGCTCGGCCCGCATCTCGCGCACCTTCTGCCGCTGCGTGTCGTTGAGCACGCGCTCGGCCGCGGCGTTCAACGACGAGTCGCGCTTGCGCTGCTGTTCGAGGAGCGGGCGCGTCGCCTCCATGCGGCTGCGCGCCTGCGCCCGGAGCGAGTCACGGGAGGCCGGCGTGCGCTGGTCCGTGCGGGCACGCTGCGCGACCGAGTCGCGGACCGGACGCAGCCGTTCGGCGAGCGCCTTCCGCTCGGCGACCTGCACCCGCTCCAGCGAATCGAGCTGCGCGACCTGCCGCGGCGTGAGATCGAGCTGACGGCGCGCATCGAGCAGCGCGGTCGCGCCGCCGAGGCCCCCGGGCCCCTGCATGCGGCCGCGCGGCCCCGCGCCCTGCGGTCCGCGTTCACCGGCTCCGCGGCCGGGCTGCGCCGCGAGCGCGGGGGCGACGAGGAGCGCCGCGCCGAGGACGAACGTGAGATGACGAGTGACGCGTGACATGATCGGCTCCTGAGTGCATGTGCGGCGGGATCGCCGCGCTCACACGGGAGACGACACCGTCGGGCCGGTGTTAATCTTCGGACCCATGACGACCTTCCATTCCCCGGCCCGCTTCCCGCGCGGCTTCCAGTGCGCGAGTCGCAACGTCGGCCTCAAGCCCGAAGCCAAGGACCTCACGCTCTTCGTGAGCGAGGTCGATGCCGCGGCGGCCGCGGTCTTCACGCGGAACCACTTCCCCGGCGCCCCGATCATCCTCGGACGCGAGACCATCAAGGGCGGGACGCTCCGGGCGATCGTCGCCAACAGCAAGGTGAGCAACGTGGCGACGGGCGCGCGCGGCGTGGAGCATGCGCGGCGCATGGCGGCAGCGGCCGCGAGCGAACTCGGCACCTCTCCGGACCGCGTGCTCGTCAGCAGCACCGGCGTGATCGGTGTGCAGCTCCCGGTGGAGCGGATCGAGAAGGGGATCGTCGGGATGTCGCGCGACCTGCAGGCGGATCCGCTCGTCGGCGCCGAGGGGATCATGACGACGGACACCCACCCGAAGGCGCTGTCGACCACCGTCGGCGACGCGACGATCACGTGGGTCGCGAAGGGTTCGGGGATGATCGAGCCGAACATGGCGACGATGCTCAGCTACATCTTCACCGACGCCAAGCTCGGCGCGCGGACGCTCGACCGCATGCTGCGCGAGGCGGTCGCGCGCTCCTTCAACATGCTCAGCGTCGACACCGACACGAGCACGTCCGACACGTGCGCGATCCTCGCCAACGGCCTCGCGGGCGACGTGAACGAGTCGGCCTTCCTCGAGGCGCTCACCGCCGGCTGCGTGCGGATGACGGAGATCCTCGGCCGCGACGGCGAAGGCGCGGAGCATCTGCTGCGCGTGAAGGTGCGCGGGGCGCTGGACGACCACGAGGCGCGACGCATCGCCAAGTCCGTGCTCAACTCCCCGCTGGTGAAGACGATGGTGCACGGTGCCGACCCCAACGTCGGCCGCCTGCTCATGGCGGTAGGCAAGTGCTTCGAGTGCACGATCGCCCCGGCGTCAACGGACGCGTGGATCAACGGCTATCAGGTCGTGCGCGGCGGGGAGCGGCTGGAGTTCGACGACGCCGTGGTGCGCGCGGCGCTCAAGGCCGAGGTGGTCGACCTCGAGATCGCGCTGGGTGTGGGTGCGTCCGAGTCGATGGCGTACGGGTGCGACCTGACGAAGGGGTACGTGGACGAGAACGCGAGCTACTATAGCAGCTGAGGGCAGCCGGCCGATGCCGGCGGAGGGACCGTCCGCCTACTTCCGCTCGATCCGCGCCGGCTCACGCTGCTGGGACTCCGCCAGCAGTTTCGTCACGAACCGCTGTCCCTCGCTCACGCGCTCCATCTCGATCGCGATCGAATCGATCGCGCTCTCGAGGCGACTGAGGCGCTCGGCGTTCTCGCGCTCGAGCACCGACTCCACCTTCTGCAGCGAGCCGCGGCGCCAGATGTTGCGCGCGAAGGCGATCGCGATCGGGGCGAACACGAAGACCGAGAGGATCGCGATGATGGGGACGATATCGCCGGGGTCCATGCCAGGTGACCGTGGTGAAGGGGGATCGGGCGGGATGAGGGTGCCGCGTGCCGTGGCGAGCAGCTGCCCGGTAGACGCGATGTCGTTCTCGATCTGCAGGATCCGCTCGTCGAGGACCTTGATGCGCGCTTCGATGCCGGCGCGATTGGCCCCGGTCGCGCCCTCGAGCTCCTTGACGAGCTCCTCACGCCGCCCGGCGGCCGAGTTCAGCTGTCGCGAGAGCTCGGAGCGCTGGCTGGTGAGCGCACGCAGCTCAGCGGCCGTCCGCGGGACCCTCGTCATCACGCCGACCTCGGTGGTGGGCGCGGGCGTGCCGGAGGGCGCCTGGCTTCCTCCCGGGGCACCGGGGAACGGAGCGGTCTGGGGCGCCGGCGGCGCGGGGGTCTGGACCTGCGGCATCAGCGCGGACATGCCGTAACCTACGGCGGCGGTGCCCCTCGGTGTCAGGACCGGGCCGCCGCGCGACGCCACCAGAGGAAGGCGGGCACGCCGGCGGCGAGGACGAGCGTGCCCCGGAGCGCGTTCATCGGGTTCGAGACGATCGCCCCCAGCACCACATAGCCCGCCGCCAGCAGGAAGAGCGCCGTGCTCCACGGATGGAACGGCGCGAGGAAGTGGTCCGCGTGGGGCGCGCGGCGCCGGTACACCACCAGCGTGGCCGCGCAGAGCCCGAAGAAGATCCAGTCGGCGAAGGTGACCCAATCGAGGAGGTCGCCGTAGCTGCCGGTGAGCAGCAGGCCGATGGCCACCGCGGTCTGGAGCAGGATCGCGTTCACGGGCGCCTGCGTGCGCGCGTCGAGCCGCGCGAGCGCGCGGAAGAAGACACCGTCGCGCGCCATCGCCTGGTACACGCGGGAGTTTGCGAGGATGACGACGTGGATGAAGCCCGCGGTGGAGATCGCGATCCCTGCCGCGATGAGCCGACGGCCCCCCTCGCCGAACCGGAGCGCCATCGCATCGGCCGCGGGCGCCTTGCTCGCCGCGAGTCCCTGCGCGCCCAGCGCGCTGAGGTACGCGTAGTTGACGAGCAGGTACGCCGCGGCGACGATGAGGACGCCGATGATGAGCGCGCGCGGCAGGTCACGCCGCGGGTCGCGCATCTCCTCCGCGACGAAGTTGGTCTGCTGCCAGCCGCCGTAGGCGAAGAGCACGGGCACGAGCGCGGTGCCGACCGCGACGAGGTGGCCGAGCGCGCCGGACGGCGGGGTGAGCGCCGGCGCATCCGGGGGGAGCGGGGCGATGCCGCTCGCGCCGAGCAGTCCGGCGCCCGCGACGACGAGCACGGCGATGGCGCCGAGCTTGAGGAGCGTGAAGACGTTCGTGACGACCGCCCCGGGCGTGATGCCGAGGAGGTTCACGCTGGAGAAGAAGAGGATCGCGCCGATCGCGAGCGGCCGCGCGCTCCCGGCGCCGAGCCCGACCAAGGGGACGGCGTAGTTGGCGAAGGTCACCGCCACGGCGGCGATGGCGCCGCTCGCGATGGCGGTGATGAGCGCCCAGCCATAGAGGAAGGCCGGGAGCGGCCCGAAGGCGTCGCGCAGGTAGGCGTAGCCGCCGCCCGCGGCCGGCGCCCTCGCGCCGAGCTCGGCGAAGATGAAGGCGCCGAGGATGGCGATCACCGCGCCGAGCGACCAGGTGGCCATCGAGAGCGGACCGGAGCCGACGCGCTGCGCGACGACGGCGGGGTTGAGGAAGATCCCCGAACCGATGATGCCTGCGACGACGAGGAGCGTGCCGGAGAAGAGTCCGATCCGGCGGGCGTACGCGGTGGGGCCTGGGGTCGCTGCGGTGTGATCGCTCAAGGACGCGGGGGCGCGGGGGGCGGGGTCGGCTGCGGTCGAGCGAGGGAACGATAGTACTCCTCCACCTGCGCGCGATACTCGCTCGGCACGGGCGCCCGCGCCCCGAGCGAGGCGCGCGGACCGCCCTTCTCGACGAGCTGCTGGAAGAGCGAGAACTCGAAGTTCTTCAGCCGTTCCAGCGCCGCGGCCTGGAGCGCCGC
>CAYXGS010000065.1:0-11232 GCA_964464585.1 uncultured Gemmatimonas sp.
TGAGTCCCCTGAAGGGCCGTGGGAGACCACCACGTCGATAGGTGGGGAGTGGAAAGGCAGCAATGCCCTCCGAGCTAACCCATCCTAATCGCCCGTGCGGCTTGACTACTCCCCCTTTCTTCACGGAAAGGGCTGGAAATCAACCGCAGAGCAATCGCACGATCTATGCAACATAGATTCGTAAAACCAACGAACACTACCATCTCCCGTTGTCACCTCCTTGCAGGTGATCACGTTGAACAGACGTCGCTGACGTCTCGCACTTCGCTGGCGACTAGAGCGTAGGGGCCACACTCGTTCCCATCCCGAACACGATCGTTAAGCCCTACAGCGCCGATGGTACTCCGTCCGAGAGGACGCGGGAGAGTAGGCCGTCGCCGGCACCCCCTGAAGGCCCCAGTCGTTCACTCGGCTGGGGCCTTCTCGTTTGTCACTCACCGCCGCATCCTCTGGCATGACCGAAGGTCCGAACTCCTCCCCGGCCCATCGCCACACCCGTGCCGGCTTCGTCACCATCGTCGGCAAGCCGAACGCCGGCAAGTCGACGCTGCTCAATCGGCTCGTCGGTGAGCGGCTCGCCATCGTCTCGCCGAAGCCGCAGTCCACGCGCGATCGGGTCGTCGGGATCCTCTCCGACGCCGAGTCGCAGATCGTCCTCTTCGACACGCCCGGCTTGCTCGAGCCGCGCTACGCGCTCCACCGCGCCATGCAGCACGCGGCGCAGAAGGCCATCGGCGAGGCGGATCTGATCGTGCACCTCGTGGACGCGGCAGAGGATGCGCCCACCGATCTCACGGTGCTCGCCCGGCTGCCCGCGCCGCCCAAGGCGCCGGTCCTGCTCGCGCTCAACAAGGCGGACCGTCTGAGTGCCGGCCGCCGCGCCGAGCTGACCGAACGGCACCCGCACGCGATCCTCCTCGCGGGCGGCACGGGGGAGGGGATCGACGCACTGCTCGCGGCCATCCGTGTCCGACTGCCCGAGAGTCCGTTCCTCTACGACGCGGACGACGTCTCCACGCAGCAGATGCGGTTCTTCGTGCGCGAGTTCCTTCGCGAGGCCGTGCTCGAACAGCTGGCGGACGAAGTGCCCTACGGCACCGCGGTCGAGATCGAGGAGTATCGGGAGGGAAGCTCCCCCGTGTACATTCGTGCGGTGCTGCACGTCGAACGAGACAGCCAGAAACGCATCCTCATCGGGGCTGGTGGGGATCGCATCAAGGCACTCGGCAAGGCGGCACGGACCAAGATCGAACCCCTGGTCGGCGGGCCGGTCTATCTCGACCTGTGGGTGAAGGTGCTTCATAACTGGCGCAAGAACGCCGGGTCGCTCGTGCGCCTCGGGTACCACCTGCCGGAGGATGATCACCGATGACGCTGCCAGCGGCGCTCCGAGCGATCCTCGCCTGCCCGACCTGTCACGGGACGCTCGAGGACGTGGACCAGGGGCAGGCCCTCGCGTGCCCCGCCTGCCGCGTGAAGTACCCGGTGCGCGACGGCATTCCGGTCATGCTGCGCGCGGAAGCCGTCGCTTGGAACGGCGAAGTTTCCTAACTGCTTGCCGCGTCGTCCTTTGACACTGATGGTGGGCGTCCGTAATTTCCGCTTCTCCCCGACCCGCTGACGGATTTGTCGCAATCGATCGCCCTCATCTATGTGCCCGACGGACAGGCCCTGCCGGAGACGGTACGGCGCTGGCTGGACGAGCGGCACATCCCGACCCGCGGGGTCGCCGACAGCGACGAGGTGATGTCGGCCGCGCTGCGCGCGCGCCCGCGGCTCGTGATCTGCGATGCCCGGCAGCACCCGATCGCTGCCCTCAAGGCCTGTCGGCGTCTGAAGATGGACTCCTTCACGGGCATCGTCCCGGTCGCGCTGACGACGCGCAGCGAGGACGCCGCGTTCGCCGCCGCCTTCGATGCGGGGGCGGATGAGGTGCTGCGGGACGGGATCGCCGAGCACGAGGTGCAGTTGCGCCTCGACGCGATGCTCCGGCGCAGTGATCGCGACACGTTCGTGCACCCGTCGACGCGGCTCCCGGGCACGATCGAGATCGAGACCGAGATCATGCGGCGCATCGAGGCGAAGTCGCAGTTCGCCGTCTGCTACGCCGACCTCGATCACTTCAAGGAATTCAACGACCGCTACAGCTATTACGACGGCGACCGGGTGATCCGGATCCTCTCGAAGATCCTGCACGACGTCGTGAAGGGCACGTGCGGCGAGGCGGGATTCGTCGGCCACATCGGTGGTGACGACTTCATCTTCGTCATCCCGATCGAGCAGGTGTCGGACACCTGCGCCGAGATCGTCTCGGTGTTCGACACCCTGATCCCGTACCAGTACAGCGAGCAGGACCGGCGGGCGGGCTACTACTTCGGCAAGGACCGTCGCGGACAGCTGCACAAGGTCCCGCTGATGACGGTCTCGATCGGCGTGGTGACGAACGAGCGCCGGCAGTTCACGCACGCGGGGCAGGTGAGCGAGTTGGCGACGGAGATGAAGAGCTACGCGAAGACCCTCTACGGGTCGGTGTTCTCAGTCGATCGGCGCGGTGACGGCCCTGCGGGCGCGACACCGGTGACGCCAGTGTCCACGGCTCGGGCGAGGGAGGAGCGTTGAACATCACGTGTGCGGAGTGCCAGTCGGTCTTCCGCGTGGATCCGGCCAAGGTCCCGCCCGGCGGCGTGCGCGCCCGGTGCTCGGTCTGCGGCGCGGTCATCCGGGTGGGGATGGACGGGGCGACTCCCGCTGCAAGCCGCGCCATGCGGGCGTCGGGCGCGAACGTGCGGGCGGTCCTCGAGTCCGACGCCGAGGCGGCGCCGGCGGCGTTCGAGAGCGCGCCGCCGTCCGCTCCTCCCGCGGCACCCCCGGCTCGCCCCTCAGGGGCCGTGGCCGTGCCGGCAGGTGGGGACACGACGGGTACACCGCCCGCCCCGCGCCCATCGATCCCGTTCTCGACGCCTTTCGCAGCCCCGGCGCAGACGCGGAAGCCGACGCCGACATTCACCCCGGGCGTGGTCGCGCGCGCCTCCCGGACCTCGGCCGAGCTGCCGGCACTCCCGGAGATCCGTCGGACGCCCCCGATGGGCACGCCCGTGAAGGCCGCTTCGGTGGTGCCGCCGATGGCGCCTCCGATGGCGCCTCCGGTGGTGTCCCCGACGCCGCCCTCGGTCACTCCAGCCGCGACCGCACCAGCACCCAAGCCGCCCGCGCCGAGCTTCCAGCCGCCTCGGGCGCCATCTCCACCGGCGTTCCAGGCCCCGGTCTCCGCGGCGACGCCGCCGTCGGCTCTTGGCCGTCCGGCGCCCAGCTTCACACCGCCGGCGCCTGTGGTTCGCCCCCCGGAGCCGCGGAGCACGGTCGCGCGCCCGCCACTGATCCCGCAGGCCCCGCCGGCGCCGACCCCGGGGCCGATGAACGCGGTGCCGCCGGTGCGTCCGATGCCGCCGGCCGCTCCGCCGCGGCCCGCCATGCCGACCCCGGTCAGGCAGCCGATGGCCCCACCGCCGCCAGTCCGGCCGGCGGCGGTCTCGCCCGTCGCGACGGTGTCATCACCCACTCCGCCGGCCGCGCCGACGCCGCGTTCGTCGGCGCAGGTCGCGTCGCCCGTTCCGCCGGCAGCCCCGGCGCCGCGCGCGGCCACGCCGTCGAGCGCCACGCCGCAACCGGCGGCGCGCCCGACCGCGGCCACGCCAGCGGGCGGCATCAAGCGCGGGATCAATCCGTTCCTCAACAACGACCCGAATCAGAAGGGGCGTCGTCTCGCGCGCGCGCTCGTCTCCGACATGATCGCGTACCAGCCGGGGAAGCGTGAGGAAGGACTGGCCAACGGCACGCTGAAGGACATCTTCCGCGAGGAGATCAAGAAGAGCTACGAGGAGTACGTCGACCAGATCGGCAAGGAGTTCGCCGAGAGCACGACGCACTTCGCGGACGCGTTGAACGATCTGCTGGCGGGTGGGCAGAAGATGTTCTGATCGAGATGGCGGATGGCGGATGCTGCCCCGAGGAGGGTGCCCATCGACCGCCCCCGCCGCTAACTTCCACGGACGCTTGGCGAGCCGGTTCCGCGTGCGGGGCCGGCTCGTATCGCATCAGACCCAGACCTTCCCATGGCCGACAGCGCGCACCTCACCTCCCTCCGCCACGACGAGACCCGTCTCGACGAGCTGCGGAGGTACCTTTGACCTCGCCCGCAAGCGCGAGCGCCTGAACGCGCTCGAGAACGACATGGCTGACCCCGCCTTCTGGGAGGCGGCGGAGCGGGCCCGCGGGGTGGTGCAGGAGGTGAAGGTGCTGAAGGGGTGGCTCGACCCCTTCGAGAAGCTCCTCGGGCGGATCGCGAGCGCGACGGAGCTCGTCGAGCTCGTCGCCATGGAGCCGGACGAGGAGATGGACGCCGAGATCGCGCGCGAGGTCGCGTCGATCCGCGAGGGCGTGGACGCGTTCGAGCTCCGGTCGCTCCTCCAGGGCCGCGACGACTTCCGCGACGCGCAGCTCGAGATCAGCGCCGGCGCCGGCGGGACCGAGGCACAGGACTGGGCTCAGATGATCATGCGGATGTACACGCGCTGGGCCGAGCGGAAGGGCTACCAGGTCGACATCATCGACCTCTCCGAGGGCGAGGAGGCGGGGATCAAGGGCGCGGTCCTCGAGATCAAGGGCGAGTACGCCTACGGGTTCCTCCGTCCGGAGTCGGGGGTACATCGCCTGGTGCGCATCTCGCCCTTCGATTCGCAGGCGCGCCGGCACACGAGCTTCGCGTCGGTGTTCGTCTATCCGGTGGTGAACGAGGAGATCAACATCGAGATCCGCGAGGAGGACCTGAAGATCGACGTCTACCGGGCGTCGGGGGCCGGCGGACAGCACGTCAACAAGACGAGTTCGGCCGTGCGCATCACGCACCTCCCGACGGGCATCGTCTGCGCGTCGCAGCAGGAGCGCTCGCAGTTCAAGAACAAGGCGACGGCGATGAAGCAGCTCAAGAACAAGCTGTACCAGCGCGAGGCGGACAAGCTCGCGGCGGTGAAGGCGGCGATGGACGCCAACAAGATGGACGTCTCGTTCGGCAGCCAGATCCGCAGCTACGTCTTCCAGCCGTACACGATGGTGAACGACCACCGCACGGAGCTCAAGCTCACCGACGTGCACAAGGTGATGGACGGGGCGATCGACCCGTTCATCCACGCATACCTCAAGCAGAGCGGCGCCCCGGGCGCCGTCGCGTAGGCACCCCGATGAGCGACGAACTCAACTTCGTGATGCAGGCCCGGCGCGAGAAGCTCGCGGCCCTCCAGGCCCTCGGGGTCGCGCCGTTCGCGTACGGCTTCGAGCGCACGCAGGGCTGCGGGCCGGCGCTGTCGCTGCTCCCGGAGGGCGCGGAGGAGGGGCCGGTGGTGCAACTCGCGGGGCGCATCGTCTCCTGGCGCGGCCACGGCAAGACGATCTTCGCGCACCTTACCGACGACACGGGGCGCATCCAGCTCTACTTCCGCAAGGACGCGCTCGGCGACGACGCGTTCGCGGTGCTCGCGCTGTTCGACCTCGGGGACGTGATCGGCGTGCACGGTCCGCTCTTCCGCACGCGCACGGGCGAGGTGACCGTGCGCGTCGATCGCGTGGAACTCCTCGCCAAGTCGCTGCGCCCGCTCCCGTACGGCAAGGAGGAGCAGGTCGATGGGCGGACGGTCCGCCACTCCGGCTTCGCCGACGGCGAGCTGCGGTCGCGCCAGCGCTACGCCGACCTCGCCGTGCATCCGGAGGTGCGGCGCCACTTCGCCGCGCGATCGCGGATGACGACGGCCCTGCGCCGTGCGCTCGATGACCTCGGGTACCTCGAGGTCGAGACCCCGGTGCTGCAGCCGCTGTACGGCGGGGCGGCGGCGAAGCCGTTCGACACGCACCACAACGCGCTCGACATGCCGCTCTTCCTGCGGATCGCGGACGAGCTGTACCTCAAGCGCCTCGTGGTCGGCGGGTTCGACCGGGTCTACGAGATCGGACACGACTTCCGCAACGAGGGCATCGACCGGACGCACAACCCGGAGTTCACGATGCTCGAGTTCTACGAGGCGTACGCCGACTACACGGTGATGATGGGCCGCGTGGAGCAGCTCCTCATTACGGCGGCGAACGCGGTGCGCGGCGTGCTCGGTGACGCTCCGCGGACGCGGATGGACGGCAGCATCGCCGCGCCGGTACCGGCGTTCCAGCCGCCGTTCCCGCGGATCGAGTGGCTGCCGTCGCTCTCGCAGGCGCTCGGCGTCGCCGACGTCACCGCGATGGGCGACGACGACCTCCGGAAGGCGGCCGAGCGCGCCGGGGTGAGCGACATCCGGAAGCTGTCGCGGCCCAAGCTGATGGACGAGCTCTTCCAGTTCCATGTCGAGTCGCGGATCGATGCGCCGACGTTCGTCGTCGATTATCCCGTGGAGCTCTCGCCGCTCGCCAAGCCGCACCGGAGCAAGCCGGGGCTCACCGAGCGCTTCGAGCTGTTCGCGAAGGGGAAGGAGGTCGCGAACGCCTTCTCGGAGCTCAACGACCCGCTCGACCAGCGGGCGCGGTTCGAGGCGCAGGCGCGGCTCAAGGCCGCGGGGGACGAGGAGGCGTCGGGCGTCGACGAGGACTACCTCCGGGCGATGGAATACGGGATGCCGCCGATGGGTGGCGTCGGGATCGGCCTCGACCGGCTCTTCATGTATCTCACCGACACGCCGCACATCCGCGACGTGATCCTCTTCCCGCTGATGCGACCCGAGTGATGCCGGTCTCGCGGCTCGAGCTGTCGATCGCCTGGCGCTACCTGCGCAGCCGTCGCGGGTCGCGCCTGCTGTCGTTCATCTCGGTCATCGCGGTGGCCGGCGTCGTGGTGGGGGTGAGCGCGCTCGTCGTCATCATGGGCGTGATGAACGGGCTGCAGACGGACCTCCGCGAGAAGATCCTGATCGGCAGCCCGGACATCCGCGTGCACACGTACGGCCCCGAGCTCAAGATGCTCGCGTGGCAGACGGCGCTCGCCCGCGTGAAGGCGGTGCCGGGGGTGGTCGACGCGGCGCCGTTCGTGGTGCATCAGGGCCTCGCGACCAGCGGCAGCGGCGGATACAACGACGCCGTGACCGTGTCCGGGATCATCCCCGGCGATTCCGGGTCCGCGCAGGTGACGACGATCCGTGACCATGCGACGGTGGGCGACTTCACCTTCACCACGGCCGATGGGCAACGGCGCGGCGCGGTCATGGGGTCGCTCCTCGCGAGCCGCCTCAACGCCGTGCCGGGCATGACGCTCCGCATCGTGACGGCGTCCGGCGGGGAGATCAATCCGCTGCTCGGCATGATCATCCCGCGCGCCTACGAGTTCGAGGTGACGGGGATCTTCGAGACGGGGATGTACGAGTATGACAACGCCTACGTCTTCGTCGACCTGGCGCTGGCGCAGGAGTTCGCCGGGCTCGGCGACGGCGTCACGGGGATCGAGGTGCGCACGGCCGACCGCTGGGCCGCACCCGACGTCGCGGCGCGGATCGACTCGGCGATGGGCCCCTCCTACTGGACCCGGGACTGGCAGGAGCAGAACAGTTCGCTCTTCCGCGCACTCAAGCTGGAGAAGCTGGGGATGTCGGTCATCCTCGGACTCATCGTGATGGTCGCGGCGTTCAACATCGTCAGCACGCTCACGATGGTGGTTCGGGACAAAACGCGCGAGATCGGCATCCTCAAGGCGATGGGCCTTCGCGCCGATTCGGTGCGCGCGATCTTCCTGCTCCAGGGGGCGTTCATCGGCGTGCTCGGGACCGGGCTCGGGCTGCTCCTCGGCGTGGTGACGGGCATCGCGATCGAGAAGGGGCGGCTGATCTACCTCGATCCATCGGTGTACTTCATCGACCACCTGCCGGTCCTGCTCGACCCGAAGGACATCGGCCTGATCGCGCTCCTCAGCGTGGGGGTCTCGGTCCTCGCGACGCTGCACCCGGCGGCGTCCGCCGCGAAGCTGTACCCCATCGAGGCGATCCGCAGCGAATGACCGACGTCACCATGCGGCCCGAGTCGGAGCATCCGGCGCCCCTGCGCGGGGCGGCGGTGCTCGACGCCGTGGGGGTGGAGAAGTCCTACGTGGGCGGGGACGGCGCGCGGATCCGCGTCCTCGCCGGCGTGGACCTCAGCGTGGCGCGGGGGGAGATGATCGCCGTCGTGGGCGCGAGCGGCGCCGGGAAGAGCACGTTCCTGCATGTGCTCGGGGCGCTCGACCGGCCCGACGCGGGCGAGGTCCGCCTCGCCGGCATCGCGACCCGCGCGGCGAGCGACGAGGCGCTCGCGGAACTCCGGAACCGCACCGTGGGATTCGTCTTCCAGTTCCACCATCTCCTGAAGGAGTTCTCGGCGCTGGAGAACGTCATGATGCCCCTGCGGATCGCGCAGCTGCCGCTGCCGGAGGCGCGCGCGCGCGCGGAAGCGCTGCTCGGGCGGGTCGGGCTGGCGGCGCGCATGCATCACCGGCCGTCGGAGCTGTCCGGCGGCGAGCAGCAGCGCGCCGCTGTCGCGCGCGCGCTCGCGGCCCGGCCGCCGCTCCTCCTCGCCGACGAACCCTCGGGGAACCTCGACCACCAGAACGCCGAGCGCCTGCACGACCTCTTCGCCGAGCTCACGAGCGAGCTCTCCGTGGGCGTCGTCGTGGTCACGCACAACCGGGCGCTCGCTGCGCGCGCCTCGCGTGTGCTCCACCTCGAGGATGGCGTGCTCCGCGAAGCGACCGCCGCCGAGGGTGGGGTCTGATGCTCTGCGAACAGTGCAAGGAGCTCGAGGCGCGGGTGCACCTCACGCAGATCGTCGAGAACGCGGTGACGCACGTGCATCTCTGCGAACGCTGCGCCGCGGAGCGCGGGATCGAGACGGCGACCCCGGAGCCCAAGCATCCGCTGGGGGACTTCCTGCAGGCGGTGCAGCAGCAGGCGGCGCAGCTCCCCGGCGACGCGGCGCGCTGCGCCTACTGCGGCACCTCGCTGCGCGACTTCCGCGCGAGCGGCCGGCTGGGCTGTGCGCACTGCTATGGCGCCTTCGAGCAGAGCCTGCGCGAACTGCTGCGCCGCGTGCACGGGTCCACGCGGCACCAAGGGTGGCAGTACGAGGCGCGCGACCCGGAGATCGTGACCCGCGAGCAGCAGCTGGAGACCCTGCGCACGAGGCTCCAGCGTGCGGTGGCCGACGAGGCGTTCGAGACCGCCGCGACCCTGCGGGACCAGATCCGGGGGCTCGAATGAGCCTCGACCTGAGCCTCATCCCCGACGGGGGACTCCACTGGCTCTCGGCCTCGGGGGAGCACGCGGGGATCGTGCTGTCGTCGCGCATCCGGCTGGCGCGCAACATCGCCGGGTTCGCGTTCCCCACGCGCGCCCGGGAGGGCGAGCGGCTGCGTGTGCTGCAGCAGCTGCGCGAGGCCGCGGGACGGGCACCGTCCCTGCGCTCGGCCGCGGTGATCCGGGTGGACGAGTGCTCGCCGCAGGAGCGGCTGCTGCTGCATGAGCGGCATCTCGTCAGCCGCGAGCTCGCGGGGCTCGACCAGCCGCAGGGGGCGATGGCGACCGGCGCCGGCGCCGTGCTCGTGACGGGCGACGCCGGGCTGATGGTGAACGAGGAGGACCATCTGCGCCTGCAGGTGTTCCGCTCCGGGTTCGACATCACCGGGGCGCTGCGCGAGGCGGAGCGGATCGACCAGGAGCTGGGTGCCGAACTGCCATACGCGTGGCACAAGGAGTTCGGGTTCCTCACCGCCTGCCCGACGAACACGGGGACGGGGATGCGGGCCTCCGTGCTCATCCACCTGCCCGGCCTGGTGCTCACCCAGGAGATCGGCAAGGTGCTGCAGGGCCTGCAGCACATGGGGCTGACCTATCGCGGGCTGTACGGCGAGGGCAGCGACGTCCTCGGGAACTTCTTCCAGATCTCGAACCAGACGACCCTCGGCAAGGCCGAGGAGGAGCTGGCGGACCAGCTCATGCGCGTGGTGCGCCGGGTGATCGAGCGCGAGGAGGAGGCGCGGCGTGTCCTGTTGCGGGACGCCGGTTATATTATCGAGGACAAGCTGTGGCGGGCGTATGGCACGTTGCGGCACGCGCGCAACCTGCCGGCAGACGAGGCGATGAACCTGCTGAGCGGGGTGCGGCTGGCCGCAGGACTGAATCTGATCGCCGGACTCAGTGTATACACGCTCAACAAGCTCCTGATCTTCAGCCAGGCGGCACATCTCGCCCACGCGGAGGGGCGGACGTTGACCGATGGCGAGGCGAACCTGGCGCGGGCCAAGTACGTGCGCACGGTGCTCGCCAACGAAGTCAAGCTCCCCGGCTGACCCGCCGGGTGCGCAATCGAGGCCAGCGATGAACGGCTACAACTTCACGGAGCGGGTGCGGAAGGTCCTGGCGATGGCGCGCGAGGAGGCCGCCCGCCTGCATCACGAGTACGTCGGCACCGAGCACATCCTGCTCGGCCTCATCCGCGAGGGCGAGGGCGTGGCGGCCGCCGTGCTCAACAACCTCAGCGTCGACCTCGAGGAGATCCAGCAGAAGATCGAGGAGACGGTGAAGAAGGGGAAGGCGGCGCAGGCCTCCGGCCCGGACCTGCCGTACACCTCGCGCGCGAAGAAGGTGCTCGAGCTCGCGATGAGCGAGGCGCGCGAGCTGAACCACTCGTACGTCGGCACGGAGCACCTGCTCCTGGGCCTGCTGCGCGAGGAGAAGGGGATCGCGGCGCAGGTGCTCACTGAAGCGGGGGTGAACCTCGAGGCGGCTCGCGCCGAGACGCTGCGCCTGCTGGGGACCGAGATGCCACAGGGCGGGGCGACCGGCACGCCCGGCACGCCACCGGCCCCCGCGGCCGCGAAGGGCGAGAAGAAGTCCAAGACGCCCGCGCTCGACCATTTCTGCCGCGACCTCACGACCCTCGCGTCCGAGGGCCAGCTCGATCCGACGATCGGGCGGTTCAAGGAGATCGAGCGCGTGATGGAGGTGCTCTCGCGCCGCAAGAAGAACAATCCGGTGCTCATCGGCGAGCCGGGCGTGGGCAAGACGGCGATCGTCGAGGGGCTCGCGCAGATGATCGCGACCAACACCTGCCCGGACTCGCTGCGCGACCACCGGGTGCTCTCGCTCGACATGGCGGCGGTGATCGCCGGCACGAAGTACCGCGGCCAGTTCGAGGAGCGGCTCAAGGCGGTGATGAACGAGATCGCGCAGAACAAGC
>CAYXGS010000066.1:0-9855 GCA_964464585.1 uncultured Gemmatimonas sp.
GGTTAGAGCACGGCACTCATAATGCCGGGGTCGCGGGTTCGAGTCCCGCCCCAGCTATCGTCGTTCGGAAACACAGAACCCCACGGCACATCGGCGGACCCGCTCGGGTCCCCGGACGCGCCGTGGGGTTCTTGTCGGTTCGGAACTAGGCTGCAGCGAGCACCTCACGTTCTACCTCGATCGGCGCATTCGCCGACGGCAGGATCGTGCCCGCCACCGCTGCCGCCGGCGCAGCCGACACAGACCCGCGTCGACGCAACCGCTTGGCCGCTCTCCACTCACGTTCGAGCGCCTCGTTGCCGACGATGGTGTGCCCGAGCACCGCGTCGATGGCCGCGACCGCCCGTCGGCCGCGCGCGAGCGTCTCGCGGATCTCCGTCGTCACGCCGGTCCGCCGCACTCGCCCGGACACGCCCGTGTCGAACGAGCGTTGCACCGCCGTCGCCGTCGCGCGCAACTGCGCGAGGAAGTCGGCGGGGAACTCCGCCTGCAACCGGTCCGCGTGCTTGTCCGCCGCCATCGCCATCGCCTGCGCCGTCCGCACCAGACGTTCGCTGCGCAAGGCCTTGGTCGACGGCGTGAGCGCCGCGAACTCCGGCACGCCCTGGAGCCAGGCGCGCGCGAACTTCACCAGCGGCGTCAGGTATCGCCGCCGCAGCGTGCGTTCCAGCTGCGCGCGCCGCCGCACCTCTCCGCGCACCGTGCGCGTGAGGGCGCCCTGCTCGGTCGCGGCCGCGTCGAGGGCCGCGACCGCCGCATCCAACGTCCGCTTCGCCGCACACGCGACCGCCGACGGCACCTCGACCGCGTGCTCCGCGAGGAAGTGCTGCACCTGACGGAGCGACTGCCCGACGATGAACTGATCCTTCTGCATGGCCAACTCCTTGTGGAACGGTGGTGGACGCGGAGGGGTGGACACCGGCATCGCCCGCGTCCTGCGCGAGACCGGCGGATCCTTGCGACGGGACGCGCCCGTCGGTGCGTGGTCGAGATCGCCCGTGCGTCGCATCGGGCGGGGTGTGCTTCGGGTGCGGCTTCCTGCGGCGCGGGCGCTTCGGGATCGCGCGCCGGAACGCGCCGATCAGAAGGCGGACGTGCCCGGATCGTGCGACGGGACTCGGCGATCAGGGGCCGGAACTGCCCGGATCGCGCGGCGGAACTCGCAGATGGGGCGGCGGTAACGGTTGGGTCGGTCGATGGGACCCGGCATCGTGTCCCAGTCGCGCCGAGTTCGTGCAACGGGACGCGGCGGTCGGACGGCAGGTGTGGTCGGTCCGTGCAGCGGGAGCGAACGGATCGCGCAGCGGGACGGCGCGGATCGCGCAGCGGGACGGCGCGGATCGCGCAGCGGGACCCCGATTCCTCGCGCCGGCGCCTCTACCCTATCCCCCGGGAATGACGCGAAGATCTCCCGAATTCACCGAATGACGCGGCAAGACCTTTCGTGACAACGAGTTGCGCTTCTCCTGAAAAATCGTGGCTGTCGCCGATTTCGTGGGTTTTTCAGGAGAAGCCGGTCGCGCGTGTGCCAGCGCGTGTGCCAGCGCGTGTGCCAGCGCGTGTGCCCGCGCGTGTGCCTAGGCATGTGCCTGAGCGGCGTCCGAAGGTGCGGAGTGGCGGTGAACCGGTGCGGGGGATCCGGGGGCGGCGCGACGGATACCTGGCCCATCTCGCCACTGAGCGCCGCGTCTCTCACTCGACGCAGATGCAAGCTTGAGCGCGTTGATGCTGTTGTATCGCGACGTCTGCGCCATCCCGCATCCCGATCTGCGTCGGGTGATGCGCTCCACCTCACCCGCCCACCTGCCGGCGGTCTTGCGTCGCGAGGAAGTCGGCGCCCTGCTCCAGCATCTCGAGGGCACCAAGCGCATGATCGCGCTTCTCTTGTGCGGGCTGGTCTGCAGCTCGAGGAGTGTCTCACCCTGCGGGTGAAGGACATCGATCTCGCGCGCCGGTCTGGAGATGCACTTGGCGCGGGTGCGTGCGTTGCATGTGCGCGACCTCAGCTCCGGTGGCGGGTCCGTGGCGCTTCCCACGGCGCTCGAGCGCAAGGCCCCCGGTTGGGCGACCGACCTCGCGTGGCAATGGGTGTTCCCCGCGACCCGCCGCTATCGCGACGAGGCGACCGGTGCCGTGCGTCGCCATCATGTGCACGAGACCGTGATGCAGCGCGCGATGCAGGACGCGGTGCGCGCCGCCGGCATCGCCAAGCGTGCGACGTGCCACACCCTGCGCCACTCGTTCGCGACGCATCTGCTGGAGGACGGGTATGACATCCGGACGTTGCAGGAACTCCTCGGCCACACGGATGTGAGCACGACAATGATCGACACCCATGTGCTTGACCGCGGCGGACTCGGAGTGCGGGGCGCGGCGGACAGTTTGGGTGGGCGATAACGGATTTGATTGCGCGGCTTGCGGCGTGCCGTGACTGGTGCGTAGACTCTCCTGCAGGTGAATGAATTGTTATTCGCACATGACAGGCATCGGCGCATGACGTACCAGTTCCCACCGAGAGTTCAGACGGAGCGCCTCGTGCTGAGGCCCTGGGCTGCAGCTGATGCGCCCGTTCTGAAAGGTGCGATCGACGAGAATCTCCAGCACCTCCAAGCGTGGATGCCGTGGGCCATGGATGAGCCGTCCCCGCTCGACGTCATCGAGGCGCGCATCACGAAGTTTGCCGCCGACTTCGCCGCCGGCACCGACGGGATTTACGCCATCTTCACCCGTGACGAGTCGCTCGCGCTTGGTGGTACGGGGCTGCATTCTCGGTGCGAGGACGGGCTGGAGATTGGCTACTGGATCCATCGCGCACACGCGCGCCGTGGGTATGCGACTGAAGCGGCCCGCGCACTGACAGCGGCAGCCTTCACGCTTCCCTCAGTGCAACAAGTACAGATCCGCTGCGATCCGCGGAACGTCGCGAGTGCGGAGGTCCCGCGCAGACTCCGCTTCCACCACGTTGAGACGCTCGCGGCGGACACACTGACGCCGCTCGGCGCACCTCGCGATACGATGGTCTGGCGACTGACCCGGCACGAGTTCGAGCGAGATGGCGTATAACGATGCTTGCAGCTGCTGGCCGTCTTAGGTAGCGCGCGCTGCGCGCGCACTTTCTATTTGGTCGTCCACAGCAGAAGCTGACGTTATGCCGACCCAGTCAGGACTCACGCTCCGAAGAGAAGCACACTCTCTGCGCTCGATCTCCAGCCGAGGACTTCGATGCGAAGCTATTTCGTCGGTGGCACGGTAGGCGACGTCCGACTCGCGTGGCGATCGCTGGTCCGTCACCCTGTCTTCGCACTCATCTCGCTTCTTTCGACCGCGCTTGGCGTCGGTGGGTGCGCATTGGCGTTCGCCGTCACTGCGTACATCCATTGGCGTCCCTTGCCCTTCCAGAGTCCGGGGCAACTGGTCGAGATCCTGGACGATGCTCCAGACGTCGTCAGTTCCGCGACAGCTGACGCGTGGTCGCGCGAGCTCAGTCGTGTCGCCGCCGTCGCGCGCTGGCGCACGATGCCCTTGACGGTTGTGACACCAGCCGGCGCCATTCGAGCGACCGCAGCAGCGGTTGATACCGGATTCTTTCGGATTCTTGGATCCCTACCACGGCTTGGCGCGCCCGTCCCCGATGCGCTGGAGCGCCAGCCGGGTAGCGTGATACTCAGCCACGGACTGTGGGAGCGTCACTTCGGCGGTGATACCGCGCTCATAGGTCGTTCGGTGTTGGTGTCCGACCGAGAGTTCCGCGTCGTTGGCGTCATGCCATCGGTGATCGATTATCCGAGTCAGGCGCAGTTGTGGGTGCTCGACGCGGAGTTTCCGTCACCCGGCGCGCGACGGGCCTATTCACTACTTGCTCGCGCCAAGACTCAGTCAGCGATGCCACAGCTTCTCGCGATCGCGAAGGCACAGTCGCCTTCGGATGGTGCCTCAGCTGTCGCTCCTTCCCGCGCGTGGGTGCGCTCGGTGGCGAGCATTCTTCGCCCCGAGATGGGTCGGGGCACCTTCGTACTACTCGCCGGCAGCGCCTGTCTCTTTCTAGTCGCCACGCTCAACACGCTCGTACTCTTCCTCGGCCGGGCAGTCGAGAGGAGGCACGGCATAGCGGTCCGCGTCGCACTCGGCTCAACCGGCATCCAACTGGCACGTCTATTCGTCGTCGAAGCGGTGCTGGTCGGCGTGCTCGGCGGACTCGCCGGCTTTGGCATGGCTGCTGGAATCCTGAAACTCATAGCGTGGATCGGGTGGTTTGAGCGCACGGGAGTGGATCAGATCGCGATCGGATCGCCGGGCCTCGTGGTCGCGCTCGGGGTCGGCCTGCTGTCCGCAACGCTCGCGGCGGCCCTTCCGCCCTTGCTTGCTGGCCAGGACGTCGGAGCCCTGCTCAGAGCAGGAGGCACTATCGAAACGCGAGCGGTTGGACGCGTTCGAGACGGGCTCGTAGTCGCAGAGGTCGCGGTCGCGCTCTTGCTCAGCGTGTCCGCCGCGTTCCTTTATGGTACGTACGCAAGCTCGCAACGCGTGGCACTCGCGTTTCGAGTGGACGGCGTCTCCTTCGCCAGCGTCTCGCTGCCCCCATCCCTAAGCCCTGAGGACCGACAGGTGCTTGTGGCGGACCTTCTGTCACGCTTGCGCTCGACGCCAGCGATTGCGGCCGCAACCGCTTGGGGCACCTTCTATCCCAATGTGGGCAGAACGCCGGACGAGGCGATCACGCTCGAGGGAGTAGGAGCGCCTCAACGCTACGCTGGCTCTCCTTCTTGGTCATTCGATGTAGACCCCGAGATCTTCCGTACACTTGATCTGCGAATCACTCGTGGCAGAGCGTTTGATGCCTCCGACACGTACGGTGCGCAGCCCGTCGTCATCCTGACTGAGGCCGCGTGCGCGCAACTATGGCCCGGACAAGACCCGCTTGGACGCCGAATCAAGCTTGGTCCGCCCTCGGAGCCGGCGCCGTGGATGACGGTCGTTGGGGTCGTTGAGAACACGCAGCCGCTGCACGGCCTAGCCGGTCGGTATGCCACGTCCGGCTCCCCCCGCTTCAACATCATGTTCCGCCCGCTCGCCCAAGGGGAAGTGCTTGGCCAAGACTTCTCCTCGCCGCCCGGCTTCGCAATCGCAATCCTACCTCGTGCGACCGACGAAGTCGCCCTCGGAGCACTTCGGCAGAGCATCGAGGTGTCGCATCCGTCAGCCGTGATTGAGTTCATCGGATCACTGCGCAACCATCTCAATCGCGCCGGTGATCTCGATCTCGGCCGAATGGTGTCGCAGACCATCTTCGTCACATGCGCCATCGCGATCGCTCTCGCGCTCGTCGGCGTGGCAGCCGTCGTGCGCGAGGCACTGCGCAGGAGACGCCATGAGTTCGGTATCCGCTTGGCCCTCGGGGCGCAGCCGGCGGCGCTCGTGCGTCTGGTCGTGGGCGATGCCACGAAGCTCGGGTTCATCGGCGCGGGTCTTGGCGGCGCGCTGTCGATGATCATTCTGTTGACGGTCGGCGCGTCGATGGTGCGTGACTCCCAGCCGGGAGCCGTGAGTGGAGCAGGCTGGGGGGCAATTGCGATGACTCTCGTTACGCTGGTCGCCTCGGCCGTCCTACTGCTCGTCGGGGGAATCGCGTACTTGCAGTCACGCACCGTGTCAGACATCGACCCCGCAGTCGTATTGCAGGCGGAATAGACCGCGGCCTCGTGCCGCAGTCTGACGCCGCTTGCTGCCGTTGGCCGCGGGTGCTGAGCGCGCCGGCCACGGTGTAAGGCGCGGCCAGCGCCGCCTGCCGGTGGAGGGGACGCCACTGCATCCCGGAAATCTCTGCGCCGCGCCACGGACTGATCCGCGACCCCGCGCACGACCTCGCGCGTGAGCCGCTGTCGGGTGCGCTGCATCACACCCCCGGACAGGCGCCGAACCTCGATGCCGCACGCTGGTCGATGAGTCGTTCGCGCGGCCGCTCACTGACGCGCGAGCGCGCGGAAGCGCGGATCGCGCCGCAGTCCGTCGAACCAGGGATCGATCCGCAGGTAGTCCGGCGTCACGAAGCCCGGCACCTTCAGCAGCGAGTCGAGCAGCGCGATGGCATGGGCATCGTCGCCGGCGATCGCCCGGATCTCGGCGACCGCGAGCGAGATCGGCGCGCCCTGGAACCCGTCCTTCCAGGCCGAGCGCGTCGCACTCACCGTATCCACCTGCGCGAGCGCCTCGCGCTTGCGGCCGGCGAGCGCGTGGGCGAACGCGAGCGCGACGCGGAGGCGCTCCTCCTGCGGCAACTGCTGCAGCCGCTCGGCGGCGTCGCGCGCGGAGGAATCGGCGTGGATGAGCTGGAGGCGCGGATCGCGGGCGAGGGCCGCGCGCTGGGCGAGCGCGCGATGATAGGCCTGCCCATCGTTCGCGGCGCGCAGCACCTGCAGCCCCGCGGTGAACTGCGCGGAGTCGAGCGTCCATCCGAGGTGCCACTCGCGCATCGCGAAGGCCACCGTCGCCGGCATCGCCGGCCCGAGCGAGGCGAGATAGGCGCGCACGGCGGGGAGGTCGCCGCGCTCCAGCGGGATCAGCATCGAATCGATGTTGATGAACGCGATGCCTCGCTTCGAGACCTGCAGCGCCCGCCCGGTCGCCGGCTCGGCTTCAGCCAGCGCCCGCTGCCAGATGAGGATCGTCGCCACGCGCGCCTGGGCCGATGGATCGCGCGGATCGAGCGCCGCTGCCCGACGGGCGAGCGCGAGGGCCTCGTCGATCCGCCGCGCGTTCCAGAGCGCGGCGGCCGTGAAATGCATGATGCTCACGTCCCCAGGCGCGAGGCGCATCCCCACCTCGCCCTGCCGCACCGCTTCCGCGAAGTCGCGCGCCACGTGGCGTTCGTAGATCGCGCGCGCGAGCCGGGAGAGCGCGAGGTTGCTGTCGAGCGTCATCGCCCGTGCCGACGCCTCGCGCGAGAGTGTCGCGATGGCCGGGTCGAGCGTCTGCTGGTACGACAGACCCGTGCGCAGCCCCAGCGCCGCCCACGCGAGCGCGAAGGTGGAGTCGAGCGCGACCGCCTGCTGCAGGAGTTCGGTCTCGCGCTCGGCGTCGATGCGCGACCGGAGCCAGGCCTCGTACGCGGCGCGACTGCGCGTCGGCGGACGGGCGAGCCGCAGCGCCGCGTCGGCGCTGACGACGACCCCCAACCCGCGCGCGATCTGCTCGGCGACCCGCGACTGCGCCTGGAAGAGGTCCTCCACGCGGTCGATGATCGGCTCACCCGCGCGGGCCGTCTCGACGCCGCGCGCGACGATCACCAACTCGGGCACGATGCGCACGCGCGCCTCGCCGCCCGCCTCCTGGTCCCATTGTATGGTCCCGGTGAGCACGTGCGTCGCCCCGAGTTCCTGCGCCACGTAGCGCGGGCTGCGCGCGGAGTCACGCAGCGCATCGACGCTCGCGCCGGCGATCACGTCCACGTTGGGGAGCGTCGCGAGATCGCTCCGCAAGGCCGCGGTGAGTCCGGCATCGAAACCGGCCCGGACCCCCGAACCCACCTCACGGAAGGGGACGACGGCGAGACGAACCGGACCGGCGGACGCCCCGCCGCGACCCGGCACACCCGACAGCAGCACGCCGACCGCGACGACGACGACCGCAGCGACGAGGACACCGGCTGCCTTCGAACGGGTGCTCCACCGCGACGGCATCGCGGAGTCGACGACTGGCCCGGTGACATCCGCTCCGGTCGAGAGCGCACGCGCGAAGTCGGCCGCGCTCGTGAACCGGTCGGCCGCCTCGATCGCGAGCGCCTTCTGCACGGCCGCACTCACGGCCGGTGGGATCCCGCGGCGCCTCTGCGTCAACGGAGTCGGCGACTCCGTGAGCACCTGCGCGAGGATCGCCTGCATCGACGGCCCGCTGAACGGCGGTTCGCCGGCGAGCATCTCGTGCGTCACGGCGCCGAGCGCGTAGATGTCGGTGCGGGCATCGACCGCGCGGTCCCCCGTCGCCTGCTCGGGGCTCATGTAACCCGGCGTGCCGAGCGAGATGCCGGTGGCCGTGAGCTTCTGCGATGTCGCGGGGTCGGCGAGCAGCGCCCGCGCGATCCCGAAGTCGGCGACGAGCGCATGCCCGTCGGAGAGCAGGATGTTCTCGGGCTTGATGTCGCGGTGCACGACGCCGTGCCGGTGCGCGAAGTCGATCGCCGAGGCGACCTCGCGCGTGATCGCGATCGCCTCGTCCACCCCGAGCCGCCGGTCGCGGGTCATCCGCTGGCGCAGCGACTCGCCCTCGACGAACGGCATCACGTAGTACGGAAGGCCGTCCACCTCGCCGGAGTCGAACAGCGGGAGGATGTGCGGATGCTGCAGCGTCGCCATCACGCGGATCTCGCGCAGGAACCGGTCGACGCTCACCAGTCCGGCCAGCTCCGGGGAGAGGACCTTGATCGCGACGCGGCGGCCGTGCCGCTCGTCGGTCGCGAGATAGACGGTGGCCATGCCGCCGCGACCGACCTCGCGCTCGACGCGGTACCGGCCGGCGAGTGCGGCGACGAGGGAGGGATCGAGGTCGGCCATGCGGGGATGATCGTGCTGCCGTGCAGGCGCGTTGTCCAGCCCGACGAAGCCGCCCCGCGCGACGCGCGGGGCGGTTTCGTCACCTCAAGCTCGGCGACCCGGCTGGCGCGCGACGGCGTGCCCGCTGACGCGTTCGTGCGGCTCGAGGGCCGTGGGAACGGCGGTGACGGTGGGCGGACGATTCCGGCGGGGACCGATGAGCTGCGCCGTCGGGCCGTCCTCGCGCGCCCGCGCGATCCACTTGTAGCCGGTCTTCCGACTCACGCCAGAGTGTGCGCACAGTGTCAGCACCTTCATCCGGCCGCGCTGTACCTCGTCGATGAACTGCTCCCGGTGGGCTACGGACTGGGTCTCCCGCCAAGGCATCGGGCTCACTCGCGGAAGTGAGGCAGGCCGTGCAGTATATGGAGGAGTGTCACCCATGTTCCCGGACAGTGGCGTCACCTCTGTAAGCGACCGTTCAACACATTCCTTCCCTTCGCGAGGCCCCCATGCGCATGCGCGTTCTTGCCCTCACCGGACTGGCGTGGTTCGCGCTCGGCTGTGCGGACAGGGCCCCGAGTCCGGAGCCGCTCGCGCTGGGAAGCGCGCAGAGCGCAATGGATAGCATCTGGGGGGCCTACTCGCGCGCCGCGGTCGCGGGCGACGCGGATGCCATCGCGCGGTTCTACGCCGACACCGCCCATCTGGCGGAACCCGGGATGCCGACCATTCGCACGAGCGCGGATCTTCGCGCCGTCGCCGTCGAGGCGTTCAAGGCTGGCAAGTACCTCAGCGCGGAGATGCGTCCGGAGATCACGGAGGTTGCCGGGGATCGCATCATCCAGGCCGGCACGTACTCGGACGTCTTTCAACCGACGGGTGACGTTGCAAAGCGAGGATTCGGTCGCTTCATGGTCGTCGCGCGACGAGAGCCTGATGGGAAGGTCCGCATCTCGCACCTGGTGGCGGCGCTCGATTCGACGGTGGCCGTGCCCTCACCGCAGAAGTGAAACGAGTGCCGGCGCACGGCGGCCTGACGGCGGTTGGTGCTGGGGGCCGGCCGTGGCCGCCAACCTGCATTCATCGAGTCGCCCGCAGCACGACCTGTCAGTGTTCCGGTGTGTAGGGAAACTGCTTGAGTCGGTGGATCTCCACACAATCCAACTCCGCCATTCCGTGACGGGCTGCCAGTGAGAGTACGATCCTTGTGTCGTCGGGTGGCGACCTTCGCCGCCGCCTTCGGAGGCCTCGCCGGCTGCTGGGCCGCGCCGCGCGATGTCCAGCGGTCATTCGATCAGGCGCTACGATTCGGGACGGACCCGCGGCG
>CAYXGS010000067.1:0-9507 GCA_964464585.1 uncultured Gemmatimonas sp.
ACCCGCGACCCCAACCTTGGCAAGGTTGTGCTCTACCAACTGAGCTATTCCCGCGTGCGAGGAAGGTAAGGCGGGGCTGGCCGCAGAGGCAAGGCGCATGACTATCTTAGGTCCAATGACCGATGTCGTCTCTCTCGCCACCGAACTGCTGGCCATCCCGTCGACCACCCGCGACGAGGGCGCCGCGGTCGATTTCGTCTCGCGCTGGCTCGTGGCCCGCGGGTGGAACGTGACCGTCCAGGAAGTCACGCCCGGGCGTGGGAACGTGTGGGCCTCGCGCAAGGGCGGCGGCGTCACGCTCTCGACGCACCTCGACACGGTGCCTCCCTACGTCCCGCCGCGACGGCTCGACGGGAAGCTCCTCGGCCGCGGCGCGTGCGACGCGAAGGGGATCGCCGCGGCGATGATGGTCGCCGCCGACCGGCTCGCGACCGGTGGCGAGGAACGGGTCGACCTGCTGCTCGTCGTCGGCGAGGAGCGCGGATCGGACGGGGCGCGACTCGCCAACCAGCTGCCCGCGACGAGCAAGTGGCTCATCAACGGCGAGCCCACCGAGAGCACGCTCGCCTCAGGCTGCAAGGGCGCGCAGCGCGTCATCGTGCGCACGCAGGGCAGGGAGGCGCACTCGGCCTATCCGCATCTGGGGCGATCGGCCATCACGCCGATGCTCGCGCTGCTGCAGGAGCTCGACGGCCTCGACTGGCCGGTCGATCCGGTGCTCGGCCCCACGACCGTCAACGTCGGCCTCATCTGCGGCGGCACCGAGGCGAACATCGTGCCTGGTGCGTGCGACGCGGAGATGATGGTGCGGCTCGTCGGCGATGTCGCGCCGGTGAAGCGCACGCTCGAGCGGTGGGCGGACGGACGCGCGGAACTCGAGTTCGGCTCGTTCATCCCGGCTCAGCACTTCCACACGGTGCCCGGTTTCACGTCCGCTCCCGTGGCGTACACGTCGGATATCCCGCTCCTCGGCAACTGGGGCACGCCGCTGCTGTTCGGTCCCGGATCGATCCACGTCGCGCACACGCCCGACGAGTTCGTCGACGAGACGGAGCTCCGCGCGAGCGTTGACACCTATGTCGCGCTGGTGGGCAAGTTGCTGGGCTAGGACCGATCGCCCTCCCGCGCCGCGGGTCGCCCCTCCCCCTCGAAGCCTCATCCCTCCCCCTCGCACCTCGCTCCTTCCCTTCGCTCCGCGCGCCTCGTGTCATCCAAGCTCCCCGTCGCGATCCTCGGCGCCACCGGCGCCGTCGGCCAGACCTTCATCCGCCTCCTCGCGCAGCATCCGTGGTTCCGCATCGCGGAGGTCGCCGCGTCGGAGCGGTCGGCGGGCAGGCGGTACGCGGACGCGACGAAGTGGATCGAGGGCGCGATGCCGGCCGAGGTCGCGGCGATGGGGATCACGTTGTGCGAGCCGGGCACCGTGCGCTCGCCCATCGTCTTCTCGGCGCTCGATGCCGCGGCCGCGGCGGTGCTCGAGCCCGCCTTCGCCGCCGACGGCCGGTTCGTGCTCAGCAACGCGAAGAACTTCCGGATGGAGCGCGATGTCCCGCTCGTGATCCCCGAGGTGAACGCGGCGCATCTCGGACTGCTCGACCTGCAGCAGACGCGCGGCTGGACGGGCGGCGTTATCACCAACGCCAACTGCGCGGCGACCGTCGCGGCGATGGCCCTCGCGCCGCTGCACGAGGCGTTCGGCCTCCGTGAGCTGTTCCTCGCGACCATGCAGGCCGTCTCGGGGGCGGGCTATCCCGGCGTGCCATCGCTCGACATCCTCGGCAACGTGATCCCCTACATCGGCGACGAGGAGCCCAAGCTCGAGCGCGAGATGCAGAAGATGCTCGGCCACTTCACCGGCACCGCCATCGCGGACGCGCCGTTCGTCGTGAGTGCGCATGCCAACCGCGTGCCCGTGGAGCACGGGCACACCGTCGTGATGTCGGCCCGGTTCGAGCGGAAGCCGAGCGCGGCGGACGCGACGGCCGCGCTCCGCGCCTGGCGCGGGGCGCCCGAGGTGCGCGGTCTGCCGTCGGCGCCCGAGCGGCCGATCGAGCTCGCCACCGAGGAGCATCGCCCGCAGCCGCGCCGGGACGTCAACGCAGGGAACGGCATGACGGTCACCGTCGGCCGCGTCCGCGAGGACGCGATCTTCCATCTCAAGCTCGTCGCGATGGGACACAACACCATCCGGGGCGCGGCGGGCGGGTCGATCCTCAACGCCGAACTCCTCGCCGCGACCGGCCGGCTGGGCTGGGCGCCGCCGGGGCGCGGATGATCGTCTGCAAGTTCGGCGGGACGTCCGTCGGGGACGCCGAGGCGATCGCGCGCACGGCGGCGATCGTGCGTGCCCGCCTCGGCCGCGCGCCCGTCGTCGTCACCTCGGCGCTCGCCGGCACCACCAACCGGCTGATCGAGATCGCCGAGCAGGCGGCGCGCGGCCAGCTCATCGTCGCGCTCTCCGTCGTCGAGGAGCTGCGCGCGCGGCACTTCGCTGCCATCGATGCGCTCGGGGTCGGGCACGACGACGAACTCGTCACCGACACCGGCGCGATGTTCGACGAGCTCGCGCACCTCGCCGAGGCGCTCTCCGTGCTCGGCGATGCCACGCCGCGGTCGCACGACGCCGTGGCGTCGATGGGCGAGCGGCTCGCGGCACCCATCGTCGCCGCGGCACTCGCACGCATCGGCGTCCCCGCGGTGTTCGTCGAGGCGCGACGCGTGATGGCCACGACGGCGGACCACGGGAAGGCCGAGCCGCGGCACGATGAGATCGCGATCGCCTGCCGCGCCCAGGTGCTGCCGCTCGTCCGTGCGGGCAAGGTCCCCGTCCTCGGCGGCTACATCGGCGCCACGGCCGACGGCGTGACCACGACGCTCGGGCGCGGCGGGTCCGACTACTCCGCCTCGCTGTTCGGCGCGGCGATGGAGGCGGAGGCGATCGAGATCTGGACCGACGTCGACGGCATGCTCACCGCCGATCCGCGCGTCGTGCCCGGCGCGCTCCTCATCGAGCACATCCGGTTCGACGAGGCCGCCGAGCTCGCGAGCTTCGGCGCGAAGGTCCTGCATCCGAACACCATCGCGCCCGCGGTCCGGAAGGGCATCCCCGTGTACGTGTTCAACTCGCGGAAGCCCGAGGGCAAGGGCACGCGGATCACGTTCGACGCGCCGCGCCTTCCCGTGCGCGCGATCGCCGGCAAGACCCGCACGGTGGTCGTGAAGGTGCGTTCGCCGCGCATGCTCGCGGCGCCGGGGACCATGCGCGCCATCTTCGAGGTCTTCGAGCGCAACCGCACCTCCGTCGACGTGGTCGCGACGTCGGAGGTCTCGGTCTCGGTGACGATCGATGACGACCAGCACCTCGATGCCGTCGTCGCGCAGCTCTCCGGGTACGGCGACGTGTCGGTGGAACGTGGTCGCGGCATCGTCGCCCTCGTCGGTGCGGGGCTGGGCGAGAGCACGCGCACCATGGCCCGCGCCCTCGACGCCCTCGGTGACCTCCGGCTGCACATGGTCTCGCTGAGCGCCACCGGCATCAATCTCACGCTCATCGTGGACGGCGGCGATGTGCACGAGGGGATGCGGCGCCTGCACGCCGCCTTCTTCGGCGGGGAGGCGGCATGACGCGTCTCGCGGTGATCGGGGACGGCCGGATGGGGAGCCTCATCGCCGGTCTCGCGCCGTCGATGGGCTTCGAGGTCGTCGCCCACCTCGGGCCGCGGAACACGCAGGGCGGTCTGACGCGGGAGCGGGTCGCGGACGCCGAGGTCGCGATCGAGTTCACGGTGCCCACCGCGGCCGCCGCGCTCGTGCGCGCCTGCGCCGACCTCGGCCTCCCCGTCGTGAGCGGCACCACGGGATGGGACGCCGAGCGTGCCGCCGTCGCGTCGCATGTGCGCGACCGGGGCGGGGCCCTCCTCTGGGCGCCCAACTTCGCGCTCGGGGTGCATCTCTTCGCGAAGGTGGTCGCCGAGGCGGCGCGGCGGTTCGCACACCCGGATGCCGGCTTCGACGCGCACCTGCTCGAGATCCATCACGCGCAGAAGCTCGACGCGCCGAGCGGGACCGCGCGGATGCTCGCGCAGGTCGCCGAACGTGCGCGCGACAAGGCCGTGCCGATCACGAGCGTGCGCACCGGCCAGGTGCCGGGCACGCACGAGCTGGTCCTCGACGGCCCGTTCGAGCAAGTGCGTCTCGTGCACGAGGCGCGCGACCGGCGCGCGTTCGCATCCGGCGCGCTCGCGGCGGCGCGGTGGCTCGCCGGCAGGCGAGGCGTCTTCACGCTCGACGACTTCCTGGGATCCTCGCGATGACCGACCGACTCCGCGGCGCGATCACCGCGCTCATCACGCCATTCACGCCGGACGGGGCGCTCGACGAACCGGCGCTCGCGGCGCTCGTCGACTGGCAGCTGGCCGAGGGGATCCACGGACTCGTCCCGGTCGGTTCCACCGGCGAGGCCGTCACGCTCACGCTCGTCGAACGCGAGCGGGTGGTGCGCATCACCGTCGAGCGCGCCGGAGGCCGCGTCCCGGTCATCGCCGGCGCCGGCTCGAATGACACCGCGGCCGCGATCGCGTGGTCGCGCCAGCTCGCCGCGGCGGGCGCGACGCACCTGCTGCATGTCTCGCCGATGTACAACAAGCCGCCGCAGCGTGGAATCCTCGCGCACTTCCGCGCCGTCGCCGACGAGTCGCCGGTGCCGATCATCGTGTATAACGTGCCCGGGCGCACCGGCAGCAACGTCCTGCCCGAGACGACGCTCGCGCTCGCGGAGCATCCGAACATCTGCGCGGTGAAGGAAGCCTCGGGCGACCTCGGGCAGATCGACGAGGTCATCCGGCACCGGCCGGCCGGCTTCGCGGTCCTCTCTGGGGACGACGGACTCACGCTCGGCGTGATGGCGTCCGGCGGGGACGGGGTGGTCTCGGTGATCTCGAACGCCGCGCCGCGTGCCTGCGCGGCGCTCGTCGACGCGGCGGGGGCGGGCGACCTCGCGACGGCGCGCGCGATCCACGCCACGCTGGCACCGCTCGTCGATGCGGCCTTCGTCGAATCCAACCCGATGCCCATCAAGGCCGCGCTCGCCCTCATGGGCAGATGCCAGGATCGCCTGCGGCTGCCCCTCGTCCCCATGGACCGCAAGCATGAGCCGCAGCTGCGCGCCGCCCTCGCGACCGCGGGGGTGAGGCTGTGAGCGTGAGCCTCCACGCGGCGCTCGAGGCGCAGGTCGAGCGGTACTTCACGCTCGCGGCCGACCAGTTGCCCGCCGATGCCGAACGTCTGGTGAACTCCCTCTTGGACGCCTTGGAGTCGGGGTCGCTCCGCGCCGCCGAGCAGGGCACGGACGGGCGCTGGCATGCGGTGCCATGGGTGAAGCGCGGCATCCTCCTCGGTTTCCGGGTCGGCCGTATCGTCGCGCACCCGGCCGACGGTACGCCGTTCCGCTTCTTCGACAAGCACACGTATCCCACCCGCGCACTCTCGCTCGCGGACAACGTCCGCGTCGTGCCCGGCGGATCCACCGTCCGTCGCGGCGCGTATCTCGCGCCGGGCGTCGTCTGCATGCCGCCCATGTTCGTGAACGTCGGCGCGTGGGTCGGGGCAGGAACGATGATCGACTCGCATGCGCTCGTCGGATCGTGCGCACAGGTCGGCGCCCGGGTGCACCTGAGTGCGGCGGCGCAGGTCGGCGGAGTGCTCGAGCCGGTCAACGCCGCGCCGGTCGTCATCGAGGACGACGTCACCATCGGCGGCAACTGCGGTGTGTACGAAGGCACGGTGGTGCGAGCGAAGGCGGTCCTCGGTGCCGGCGTCATCCTGACGCGAGGCACGCCGGTCTTCGATCTCGTGCGCGAGACCGTGCATCGGGGCACGTCCGAGCACCCGCTCGAGATCCCCGCCGGGGCCGTGGTCGTGCCCGGCGCTCGCGCGGTGAAGGGCGGCTTCGGCGCGGCCGAGGGGCTCTCCTTGCAGACGCCGGTGATCGTGAAGTACCGCGATGAACGCACCGACCTCGCGACGGTGCTCGAAGGATGGCTCCGGTGAGTCGTCCGCTCCGTCGCGCGGGCCCATGAGCACGCTGCGCGTTCCCGGCGACAAGTCGATCTCGCACCGCGCCCTCATGCTCGCGGCGCTGGGGCGCGGCGCATCCCGTGTGCGCGGGCTCCTCCCGTCGGCGGACGTGCGTTCGACCGCGGGCGTGTTGCGGGCCCTCGGCGCGGCGATCCCGGAAGTCGGATCGCGCGAGCTCGTGATCGACGGCGGAGGCCTGCGCGGGCTGCGCACCCCGGTGGCCGCACTCGACTGCGGCAACAGCGGCACCACCACGCGGCTCATGGCCGGCGTCGTCGCCGGGGCAGGCTTCACGGCGCGATTCGAGGGGGACGCCAGTCTCAGCGCGCGCCCGATGCGGCGCGTGGCGGCGCCGCTCGAGGCGATGGGCGCGCGTGTCGAGCTCGCCGCGCACGGCGGACTCCCCATGACCGTCCATGGCGGTGCGCTCCGCGGCCTCGTCTGGCGCGCCGAGGTGGCGAGCGCGCAGGTGAAGAGCGCGATCCTCCTCGCCGGGCTTGTGGGGAACGTCCCGGTGGAGGTGCACGAACCGGCACCGACACGCGACCACACCGAACGGATGCTCCGCGCTCGCGGCGTCGATGTGCGCGTGGAAGGGACCGAGGTGCAACTGCTCCCGGCCGCGCGACTCGACGCCGGCGATATCGACGTGCCCGGCGATCCCTCGAGCGCCGCTTTCCTGGCCGGACTCGCCGCGCTCGGAGCCTCGGCGGAGCTGGCGCTCGGGAACGTCGGCATCAATCCGGGACGGACCGGCGCGTTCAAGGTGCTCAGGCGGATGGGGGCGGGGCTGCGGTACGAGGCCGTGGCCGAGCAGGGCGGTGAACCCGTGGCGACGCTCGCGGTCGCGGCGGGCGACCTCCGGGGCGTGGTCATCACGCCGGACGAGGTGCCGTCGCTCATCGACGAGTTGCCGCTCCTCGCGTGCGTCGCCGCGCGGGCGGCGGGCGAGACGCGCGTGACCGGCGCCGCCGAGCTGCGTGTGAAGGAGAGCGATCGCATCAAGGCCGTGGTCGACAATCTCCGGGCGGTCGGCGTGGACGCCGAGGAGCTGCCGGACGGATTCGTCGTGCGGGGCAGCGACCGACCGCTGGCGGGACGTGTGATCACGCACGCCGATCACCGGATCGCCATGGCCTTCGGCGTCCTCGGCGCGGTGCCGGGCAACGCCATCAGCGTCGACGACCCATCGTGCGTCGCCGTCTCGTACCCTACCTTCTGGGATGACCTCGCCCATGTCCGACGCGGTTGAGCGCCGCCGCCCGCTCGTGGTGGCGATCGACGGACCGGCGGCCTCGGGGAAGTCGAGCACCGCCAAATGGGTCGCGCGCGAACTCGGATTCCGTCATGTCGATTCCGGCGCGCTGTACCGGGCGGCGACTGCCGCGATGCTCCGCCGCGCGCCAGCGAGCGCGGCGTGGACCGAGGCGGCCGTGCTGGCCGCGGCGACCGCCGTGACGCTCGAACCCGGCGAGACGACGTTCCACGCACACCTCGGCGGCGTGGACGTCGAGGAGGAACTCCGGGGCGGGGAGGTCACCAGCCGGGTCTCGCTGGTGGCTCGCATGCCGTCGGTTCGGCAGTGGGTGAACGAGATGGTGCGCCGCGCGGCCGAGGGGAGCGCGGTCGTGGTCGACGGTCGCGATATGGGGACGGTGGTGTTCCCGAAGGCCCGGGTGAAGGTGTTCCTCGTGGCCGACCCGTTCGAACGCGCGCGTCGCCGGCTCATCCAGCGGCTCGGGCGCCAGCCGAGCGACGACGAGGTGGCGGAGGAGGTTGATGCGCTCGTCCAGCGCGATGCCAAGGACGAGGCGCAGACCGTCCAGGCGGCCGACGCGGTGCTGATCGACACGACCTACCTCACGCAGGAGGAACAGGTCGACCGGATCGTGGCGCTCGCGAAGCGGGCCCTCCGGCAGACCTGATCCCTGCCCGGGGGGCACGGGACCCCCGTCCCCCGCAACCCGTTGTGGTATTGACCCTTAGGGCCGGACCGCCTAACCTTCAAGGCTCCCGACATCCGTCGCGGAACTCGAAGCAGGGGGACATCCTCCTGCCTTCGACCTTCATCCTTCCTTCCTCGCTCGCGGCGAGCCGAACCCTCCGCGTATGGACCCCACATGACCACGATCGAAGCAGAGACCCTGTCGCCCGAGATGATCGCGCGGAAGAAGCGCGACGCCCAGAAGGCGCAGCTCCGTCCGCTCGCCAATCGCCGCCCCGAGCTGTACGACGAGGATGAACTGACCTCGTCCGACTTCGAGGCGATGCTCGACCTCTACAACGGCACGCTCGCCTCGATCGAGGAGGGCGAGATCGTCAAGGCGACCGTCCTCGAGATCCGCGAGAACCTCGTCGTCCTCGACATCGGCTTCAAGAGCGAAGGCACCATCCCGCTCGAGGAGTTCAAGGACATGCCAGACCTCAAGGCCGGTGACCCGGTCGAGGTCCTCCTCGAGCACCTCGAGGACAGCGAAGGCTCGGTCGTCCTGTCGAAGAAGAAGGCCGACTTCATGCGCGTGTGGGAGCGGATCCGCGTCGCGTACGAGTCCGACCAGCCGGTCGAAGGCGTGCTCGTCAAGAAGATCAAGGGTGGCGTGGTCGTCGACCTCATGGGCGTCGACGCGTTCCTCCCGGGGTCGCAGATCGCGCTCCGTCGCGTCCCGAACATCGACGAGCTGCTCGGCCAGAAGTACGAGTTCAAGATCATCAAGCTCAACAAGCGCCGCCGCAACATCGTCGTGTCGCGCCGCGTGATCCTCGAGACCGAGCGGGCGGGCAAGCGCGAGAAGCTCATGAAGGAGCTCGCGAAGGACCAGGTGCGGAAGGGCGTCGTCAAGAACATCACCGACTTCGGGGCGTTCATCGACCTCGGTGGCGTCGACGGCCTCCTCCACATCACCGACATGTCGTGGGGCCGCATCTCGCATCCGAGCGAGATGGTCCAGATCGGCATGGAGCTCGAGGTCAAGGTCCTGGACATCGATTGGGAGCGCGAGCGCATCTCGCTCGGCCTCAAGCAGCTCCAGGCGTATCCGTGGAAGGACGTCGCCGACAAGTACCCGGTCGGCACGCGCGTCAACGGCAAGGTCGTCTCGATCACCAACTACGGTGCGTTCATCGAGCTGCAGCCGGGCATCGAGGGCCTCGTCCACATCTCCGAGATGAGCTGGACGCGCAACGTCCGCCATCCGTCGAAGCTCGTCAGCATCGGCGAGGCGATCGAGGCGGTGGTGCTCAAGGTCGATCCGGCCGAGGAGAAGATCTCGCTCGGCATGAAGCAGACCGAGCAGGATCCGTGGATGGTGCTGCCGCTCAAGTACCCGGTCGGCACGCGCCTCTCGGGCAAGGTCCGCAACCTCACGTCGTTCGGCGCGTTCGTCGAGATCGAGCCGGGCATCGACGGCCTCATCCACATCTCCGACATGTCCT
>CAYXGS010000068.1:0-9168 GCA_964464585.1 uncultured Gemmatimonas sp.
GCCGTCGTTCAATCGGCCGGCACGCGCGCGTGCCGGCAGATCAGCTCCCACTCCTTCGCCGTCACCGGCTGCACGCTCAGCCGGCTCCCGCGCTGGAGGAGCACCATCTTCTCGAGCCCCTTGAGCGCCTTGAGCTCGGCGAGCGTGACGATCCGCGGCAGCGCGCGCACCGCCTTCACATCCACCTGGATCCAGGTCGGCGCGTCCTTCTTCGACTTGGGATCGAAGTGGTCGTCCTTGGGGTCGAACGCGGTCGGATCGGGATAGCCTTCCCTCACCACCTCGCAGATCCCGACGATGCCGGTGGGATCGGCGCTCGAGTGGTAGAAGAAGCACCGATCCCCCTTCTTCATCAGGTCGCGCATGGTGTTGCGCGCCTGGTAGTTCCGCACGCCGCTCCACCCGGCCGTCGACTTCGGGGACTTCCTGAGATCATCGAACGAGAAGGCGTGCGGCTCCGACTTGAGCAGCCAGGAGTTCACGCCGCGATGCCCCGCTTGATCGCGAGCTTCACCGTGTCGATGAACGTGTCGATCTCGTCCACGCTCGTGTACACGCTCGGCGTGATGCGGATACCCTTGAACTCGGGGTGCACGATCGGCGTGTTCACGATCTTGTGGTTGGCGAGCATCCAGCTGCCGAGCTGCACCGGATCGATCCCGTCGACGTTGAACATCGCGATCGCGCCGGCCTTGTCGGGGCCGAGCTCGGTGAGGACCTTCACCCGCGGCGACTCGGCGAGGAGCGCCTTCGCCCAGCGGTCACGGAGGTAGCGGAGCCGCGCGATCTTCCGCTCGCCGCCGATGCCGCGGTGGAAGTTGATCGCCACCGACACCGCGTTGAAGTTGGCCTGCGGGTGCGTGCCGATCTCCTCGTACTTCCGGATGTTCGCCACGCGCGAGACGTCCGAACCCATGAGCGGCCAGAGCTTCGCGATCTTCTCCTTCCGCACGTACAGGAAGCCCGCCCCGATCGGCGCATGCATCCACTTGTGGAGCGAGGTCGCGTAGTAGTCGCAGTCCAGCTCGTCACGCGTGAACGGGAAGTGCGCGAACGCGTGCGCGCCGTCGACGAACACCTCGATGCCCCTGGGCCGCGCCATCCGCACGACGTCGCGGATGGGGAGGATCTGTCCCGTCAGGTTGGTGATGTGCGTCAGCTCGATGACCTTCGTGCGCGGCGTGATCGCCTGCTCGATGATCCGCACGAACGCCTTCGGGTCGGTCATCGGCACGGGGAACGACACCTGCTTGAGCACGATCCCCTCCCGGCGCTCGCGCTGCTGCCAGGTGGTGATCATCCGCCCGTAGTTCTGGTTGGTGACGATCACCTCGTCGCCCCGCTGGAGGTCGATGCCGAGGATCATGATCTCGAGGCCCTCGGACGCGTTGCGCGTGATCGCCATCTCCTCCACGTCGCAGCCGAACTCCTTGGCGAGGTCGCGCCGCGTCGCCTCCATCCGCGGCTCGAGCACGCGCCAGTTGTGCTCCACGGGCAGTTCGTTCACGAACCGCAGGTCGCGGATCATCTGCTCGAGCACGTGCGTCGGCGTGGGCGAGATGCCGCCGTTGTTCAGGTTGATCATCGTGCGCTCGGCGTCGAACGCGCGCTGGATCAGGCCCCAGTACGCTTCGTCGTCGGCGAGCGCGGCGGGCGTCCGGCCGCCCGCGACCGACTCCGCCCTGAAGAGCTGCGCCATCGCGCGCTCGTTGAGCACCGGGAGGGCGGCACCGGCGGTGGCGAGGCCGGCGAGGAAGTTGCGGCGCGAAGTGAACACGGTCGTGCTCCGGAGGAGGAGGGTGATGATCCGCTAAGGTATCACGATCAGGCCCGACTCGCCGCCGAAGTCGTCGCGCACGCGCGCGAGGTTCCGGGGCGCACGCCACGGCCCGAGGTTGGCGCGGACGCCGATGTGGTACTTCCCCGACGGCAGCGCCACGCGCGCGACCCAATAGGCGCCCTCCCGGACGAGCGGCAGGGGCTTCCACTCGCTGAAGTCGCCGGCGATGTCGACCACGAGCGTGTCGTGCGCCTCGACGCGCACGAGGAGCGTCCCGCCGCCGGCCGGATCGCGCTCCACCAGCGCCTCGGCGAGCGCGATGCGCTGCATCACCGGGAGCGGCTTCGGGCCGATGCTCAGGCGGAACGACGCGGTGACGACGTCCGCCTGCGGCAGCCCGCGGAGCGGGTCGGCCAGCTGCCGGCCGGCGCTCGCGAGGAAGGCGAGGTCGTCGGAGAGCTGGAGCGTGCCGCTCACCGACAGTGCCGCGGCGCTCGAATCGGCCCCGGCGATGGGCCGGCGCATGGTGTAGCTGAGGCTCAGTTCGTGCGGGCCGCGCCGTGCCTGCACGACCGCCTGCCAATCCTCGAGCTCATAGGTCACGGCGCGCGGTGACCCGAGGTCGCCGTTCGCGCGGAGGAGCGTGAAGTCGTCGGAGTTCTGCCGGGCCACGGAGAGGCTGCCGTAGAGGAAGCGCCACCGGCGCCAGGCGCCGAGGTCGGCGGCGAGCGATCGACTGCCTCGTCCGTCGCGTCGCGTGACGCCGCCCGCCGCACCGAACCAGGCACCGCCCTGGTCGCGGACGTAGTGCTGCCGTGCGAACGCGTTGCCGTTCCCGCCGCTGCCAGCGCTGCGCAGCGAGAAGCTCGCCCCCGCCGCGCCGATGTCGGTGCGCAGGTTGGGCCGGTCCTGCCACGGGAACGAGAACGCCGCGACGCCTTGCGCCGCGGCGAGGGAATCGCGCGCGTAGGTGAGGTTGGCGCTGGTGTAGAGGGTCCAGCGCTCGGTGGGCTTGCGCCAGAACACCGCGAAGAGCGCGGCGTCCGACGCGTCGGTGCCCCCGAAGATGCCCGGCCAGCGCTGCGTGACACGCGCGTAGCCGGCGTCGAACCGGATCTCCGACGACTCCTGGGCCCCGGCGCGGCGCGCCAGGACGAGGAGCAGCAGCCCGATGGCCGCTCGCCGGATCACGCCGGCACTTAGGGCCTCTTGGCGCTGGGAGCGTTAGCGCCGACGGCAGTGGGTGACGGGAGGAGCGACATCACGCCTCGGGCCCGCACCTCGAGCGCCGCATCCGGCGCCAGGCCCGCCGCGACGTCGGCCTGCACCGACTGTCCCAGCGAGGCGATCTGCGACGGGGTGGCCCCGCGCCGCATGAGGACGGTGATCTGGTCGAGGGCGTGCTTCGCCGGGATCCTCCGCGCGACGAGCTCCGTGAGGACATCGAGCGGCATCACGACCGACCGCTCCACGGGCCACGCTGCGCGGATCTGCTTCAACATCGGGCCCGGGACGCCGACCCGCAGCGCTTCCGCGCCCGAGGTCAGTTCCGCGACCGATGTCGAGGGAGCCAGAAGGGCTCGCGCCTGCTCAAGGCGCTTCGCCAGCGATGCGACGGCGTCCTGGATCCGCTCCCCGGAGGCCTGCTTCGCGACACCTTCATTCGCCTTCGCGACGAGCGGCTGCACCGGCAGCCCCTTCGCCGCGGCCCGAGCGATCTCCCGCTCGACGGCCGCGCGCGTCCTCGCATCGGCGATGGGCAGCACCACCGGCCCCTGCTGCGCCACGAGCGGCGCAGGGGCGGCGGACACGCTGGCGAGCACCAGCGCGACGAGAGTGATCACTCTACGATGCATGCTCATCGGGCGAAGACCATCACGACGGAACCCTCACGGCCGAAATCCGCGTCGCCAGCCTGCGGCGCACGTGGGTCGGCCACCACCAATGTACCGTCGATGAGGAAGGCGTACACGTGCCGGCCGGGCGTGAGCGGGACCGTCACGGTCCAGAGTCCGCTCTCGAGCCGCATGAGCGGCGTCTCCTCGCCCTTCCACTCGTTGAAATCGCCGACGAGCGCCACGCTCCGCGCCTCGGCGCGGTCGAGCACGAACTGCGTCGGCACCGGTTCGTCCTCGGCGCGCGTCGCGGCCGCCTGGCGCACCGGCACCTCGGCGGACGGCGTGGGGAACTCGCCGGTCGCGGCCATCGGCTCGCGCTCGGGGCGCCGGTCGATCGCGCCGCGGCCCAGGAATCCCGCGAAGAGCGCGAATGCCGCCACCGCCGAGGCACCGAGCCCCGACAGCGCGGGGATGCGCCACGCATCGACCAGGCGCCGCCACGCCGACGGGCGCGGTGAAGCCCATACCGCGTTCAGCAACTGCCCGACCGCGCGCGGGTCGGGCGCCACTCGGGGCGCCTCCCGCAGCGTCTCGCGCACCCGCGCGATGATCCGATCGTTCACGTCCGGTCCGTCACTCATCTCGTATCACCTCGGAGAGGCGCGCTCGCAGGACGTCGCACGCCCGTTTCACTCGCATTCGCAGCGCACTGAGTCCGACGCCCGTCACCGCGGCGATGTCCTCGTACGCCATGTCCTCCACATGTCGGAGCAGGAACGCCTCCCGCTGCTCCACCGGCAGGGTCTCCAGCACCCGGTAGATCTCCTCCGTCCAGTCTCGGTCGTCGCCTTCCCTGACTGGACCGCCCCGCTCCGGCACCTCGCCGTACTGGATCACGACCGCGTGCCGTCGGCGCTTCTCCATCAGGCTCCGGCAGCGGTTGGCGAGGATCCTGAAGAGCCAGGGCTCGAACCGCGCATCATCCCGGAACCGGCTGAGGTTGTGCCAGACCCGCACGAACGAGTCCTGCACCGCCTCCTCCGCGTCCTCGCGATTGCCCACCATGTGGAGGGCGAAGCGCAACGAGCGCGGGTACATCACATCCACGAGCTGTGCGAAGGCCTGACGGTCCCCTGCCTTGGCGCGCAGCGGGAGCGTCGGGTCGATGGAGCTGCCGGGGCGTTGATCTGTCATGAGCGAAGTGCGGGGAAGTTGCCCCGCCGGCTGCGCTCCGCGCCACGGCGAATCCCCGGGGAGGGCCCCGTCCATCGATTTGACCGTCACATCATCTAGTACCCGCTGGGCCGAGCGGGTGTCACATTTCATCACATGCGCGAAGTCATCTCGTTGCTCGACATGTCGTTGGATGTCGTTCGGTCCGCCGCCGGTGCCCTCCTGATCATCTGTGCCATTCTGGCCGGGTCGGCGTGGGCGGTCCGCGCGCGCAAGGTGAATCCGTTCGGGGGTGTCGCCCGGTTCGTCCGGCGCGCAGTGGAACCGTTGCTCACCCCGGTGGACAAGCGACTCGCGCGCCACGGCATCATCGGGCCGAACGTGCCGTGGTGGGCACTGCTGCTCGTGCTCATGGCGTGCGCGACGCTCATCTTCGTGCTCGGTCTCTTCCGGGACGCGCTGCTCACGACCTACCTCGCGGCGAACTCCGGGCCGCGCGGCATCGTCGTCCTCGTCGTCCGGGCGGTGTTCGGCGCACTCCAGCTGGCGCTCCTCGTGCGTGTCGTCACGTCATGGGTCGGCGGGACCTACTCCGCGATCGGCCGGCTCGCGATCCGGCTCACCGAGTGGTTCCTCGCACCGCTCCGGTCCCTGCTCCCGGCGACCGGCGGCCTCGACCTGTCGCCGCTCATCGCGTGGTTGCTGCTCGCGGTGGTCCAAGGCGCGTTCCTGAGCCTGCTCTGAATGCCGTGCGCACGCTGCAAGCGACTCGCGTGAGCGAGTTCCCCGTCACCGAGCGGGACGGTGTGGTGCGGTTCTCCGTCCGCGTACAACCCCGCGCGAGCAGGTCCCGCGTGGAAGGCATCCACGGGGACGCACTGAAGGTCCGGGTGAACGCGCCCCCGGTGGACGGGGCAGCCAACGAGGCGGTGGTCGACGTGCTGGCCGAGGCGCTCGGCGTGCCGCGGCGGATGATCCGGATCGTGGCCGGGGAGTCCTCCCGTTCCAAGGTCGTGGAGGTGACCGGGATCGGGGCGGCTGCCGTACGGGACCTTGCCATCCGTTCATCCGGATGATAGGTTGAAGCCTACAACCGATCCGTGGCGATTTCGAGGCAAATTGCGGCCACGTTAAACATCCAGCTAAAGCGCCAGCCCGGTGCGCCTCGACGCCCCCGGGCTTTCGTATTTCCAGGAGCTGCCGTGAGCTCACTCGTCCTGCCGGTGCCGTTCCAGGTCTCGTTCGAGTTCTTCCCGCCCAAGACGGCGGAGATGGAGGAGACGCTGTGGAAGTCGATCACGCGCCTCGCGCCGCTGGCGCCGCGGTTCGTCTCGGTCACGTACGGGGCGGGCGGGTCGACGCGCGAACGGACGCATCACACTATCACGCGCATCTTGCAGGAGACGTCGCTCGTCCCTGCCGCACACCTCACGTGCGTCTCGGCCACGCGCGAGGAGATCGACCAGGTCGCGGATGACTACTGGGCGGCCGGCGTCCGCCACATCGTCGCGCTGCGAGGCGACCTGCCGGGCGACGGCCGGGTGCATCCCGCCCCGGGCGGCTACGCGTTCGCGGCCGAGCTCGTCGGGGGGCTCCGCAAGCGGCACGACTTCGAGATCTCGGTCGCGGCGTATCCCGAGACGCATCCCGATGCGCTCTCGCCGGATGCCGACCTCGACAATCTCAAGCGGAAGATCGACGCCGGCGCCACGCGGGCGATCACGCAGTTCTTCTTCGACAACTGGACCTTCCTGCGCTTCATCGATCGCGCGCGGAAGGCGGGCATCACGGTGCCGATCGTCCCGGGCATCATGCCGGTGACGAACTTCACGCAGATGGCGAAGTTCGCGAAGAACACCGGCGCGACGATCCCGCGCGAGTTCGCGCGGATGTTCGACGGGCTGGAGAACGACCCCGAGACGCGGAAGCTCGTCGCGGCGACGGTGGCCGCCGAGCAGTGCACGCAGCTCGAGCGCGCCGGCGTCACGGAGTTCCATTTCTACACCTTGAATCGCGCGGACCTCACGTACGCGCTCTGCCACGTCCTGGGCCTGAGGCCGAGATGAGCCCGTTCACGCGGGAGCAGCGGATCGCCGCGCTCCATGAGGAAGTCACCAGGCGCCTGCTGATCATCGACGGCGCGATGGGGACGATGGTGCAGACGTACGGCCTCAAGGAGGCCGACTATCGCGGCGCGCGGTTCAAGGACTGGGACCGTGACCTCAAGGGGAACAACGACCTCCTGATCCTCACGCGTCCCGACGTCGTGGGCGGGATCCACCGGCAGTACCTCGAGGCGGGCGCGGACCTCATCGAGACGGCGACGTTCAACTCGACGCGCGTCTCCATGGCCGACTACGGGATGCAGTCGATCGTCCGCGAACTCAACGTCGAGGGCGCCAAGCTCGCCCGCACCATCTGCGACGAGTTCGAAGCGAAGGACGGACGTCCGCGCTGGGTCGCCGGCGTGCTCGGCCCGCTCAATCGCACCGCCTCGCTCTCGCCCGACGTGAACGACCCGGGAGCGCGCAACATCACGTTCGTCGAGCTCGTCGAGGCGTACGTCGAGGCCTGCGAAGGGCTGCTCGACGGCGGCGCCGACGTGATCCTCATCGAGACGATCTTCGACACGCTGAACGCGAAGGGCGCCATCTTCGCCGTGGAGCAGGTGTTCGAGGCGCGCGGCATGCGGGTTCCCGTGATGATCTCCGGGACCATCACCGACGCGTCGGGGCGCACCCTCACCGGCCAGACCACCGAGGCCTTCTGGAACTCGGTGATGCATGCCCGGCCGTTCTCCATCGGCCTCAACTGCGCCCTCGGCGCCAAGGACCTCCGCGCGTACGTGCAGGAGCTCTCGCGTGTCGCCGACTGCTACGTGACGGTGCATCCGAACGCCGGGTTGCCCAACGAGATGGGCGGCTACGACGAGACCCCCGACTACACGTCATCCGTGCTGCGGGAGTTCGCCGAGGCGGGGCTGGTGAACGTCGTCGGCGGCTGCTGCGGGACGACGCCCGCGCACATCGCGGCGATCGCGAGAGCCGTGCGGCCGCTCCCCCCGCGGAAGGTGCCGGAGATCCCGAAGCGGCTGCGTCTCTCCGGCCTCGAACCGCTCGTGATCGGACCCGACTCGAACTTCGTCAACGTCGGCGAGCGCACCAACGTCACGGGCTCGAAGAAGTTCGCCGAGCTGATCCTCGGCGGGCACTACGACCAGGCGCTCGAGGTCGCGCGCCAACAGGTCGAGGCAGGCGCGGTGGTGATCGACATCAACATGGACGAAGGGATGCTCGACGCCGAGGCGGCGATGACGCGCTTCCTTCACCTGATCGGATCGGAACCGGGCATCTCGAAGGTCCCGATCATGATCGACTCGTCCAAGTGGAAGGTGATCGAGGCGGGCCTGCGCTGCGTGCAGGGCAAGGGGATCGTGAACTCGATCTCCATGAAGGAGGGCGAGGCCGAGTTCATCCGGCAGGCGACGCTGGTGCGGCGCTACGGGGCCGCGGTGATCGTGATGGCGTTCGACGAGCAGGGGCAGGCGGACACGGTCGCCCGGAAGGTCGCGATCTGCGAGCGGGCCTACCGGATCCTCACCGAGCGGGTGGGCTTCCCGCCCGAGGACATCATCTTCGACCCGAACATCTTCGCGATCGCCACCGGGATCGAGGAGCACGAGCGGTACGCGCTCGACTTCATCGAGGCCACGCGGATCATCAAGGCGCGCTGCCCGCACGCGCGCATCTCGGGCGGCGTGAGCAACGTCTCGTTCTCGTTCCGCGGCAACAACCCGGTGCGCGAGGCGATCCACTCGGTGTTCCTCTACCACGCCGTGAAGGCGGGCATGGACATGGGCATCGTGAACGCGGGCGCGCTCGTGCTCTACGAGGACATCCCCGCCGAGCTCCGCGAGCGCGTGGAGGACGTGGTCCTCGCGCGCCGCCCGGACGCGACCGAGCGGCTGCTCGCCGTCGCGGACGACGCGAGGGGCCAGGCGACGCGCAAGAAGGCCGATCTCACCTGGCGGGAGGCGCCGGTGACCGAACGGCTGGTGCACGCGCTGGTGCATGGCATCGCGGACTTCGTGGTGGAGGACACCGAGGAGGCGCGGCACCTCTACGACCGGCCGATCGAGGTGATCGAAGGCCCGCTCATGCAGGGCATGAACGTCGTCGGCGACCTGTTCGGCGCGGGCAAGATGTTCCTCCCGCAGGTGGTGAAGTCGGCGCGCGTGATGAAGCGCTCCGTCGCGCACCTCATCCCGTACATCGAGGCGGAGAAGGCGCTGAACGCCGATTCGCGGGCCAAGGGCAAGGTGCTCATGGCCACCGTGAAGGGCGACGTGCACGACATCGGCAAGAACATCGTGGGCGT
>CAYXGS010000069.1:0-1819 GCA_964464585.1 uncultured Gemmatimonas sp.
GATCATCACCGCCGACCCGAACGTGAAGGCGATCCTGTTCAACATCTTCGGCGGCGAGCCGGCGAACTTCCTCGACATCGGCGGGTCATCGAACCCGGAGAAGGTGGTGAACGCGCTGCGGATCATCACCGCCGACCCGAACGTGAAGGCGATCCTGTTCAACATCTTCGGCGGCATCACGCGCACCGATGACGTGGCCAACGGCATCGTGACGGCGACCAAGGCGAACCCGCTGAAGGTGCCGATCGTGATCCGCCTCACCGGCACCAACGAAGAACTCGCGATGAAGATCCTCAAGGACAACGGCTTCTCGGCCTCGAGCGACATGGACACCGCCGTGCAGGAAGCGGTGAAGCTCGCCAAGGGAGGGAAGTGAGATGAGCGTCTTCATCGACAAGAACACCAAGCTCGTCATCCAGGGCATCACGGGCCGCGACGGCTCGTTCCATGCCAAGCAGATGATGGAGTACGGCACGCAGGTCGTCGCCGGCGTGACGCCGGGGAAGGGCGGCCAGAAGTTCGAAGGGACGGTGCCGATCTTCAACACGGTGATGGACGCCGTGAAGGCGACGGGCGCGAACACGAGCGTGATCTACGTGCCGCCGCCGTTCGCCGCCGACGCGATCATGGAAGCGGCCGCCGCGGGCGTGCAGCTCGTAGTGTGCATCACCGAAGGCGTGCCGGTGCTCGACATGACGAAGGTGTACCCCTTCGTGAAGGAGCGCGGGGTTCGCCTCCTCGGGCCGAACTGCCCGGGGTTGATCACGCCGGGCGAGTCGAAGGTCGGGATCATCCCGGGGCGCATCTGCCTCCCCGGTCCCGTCGGAGTCGTGTCGCGGTCGGGCACGCTCACGTACGAAGTGGTCTACCAGCTCACGCGTGCCGGGATCGGCCAGACGACGTGCGTCGGCATCGGCGGCGACCCGATCAACGGGACCAACTTCATCGATTGCCTCGAGGCGTTCGAGAAGGATCCGAAGACCAAGGCCGTGGCGATGATGGGCGAGATCGGCGGGACGGACGAGCAGGAAGCGGCCGAGTTCGTGAAGAAGCACATGAAGAAGCCCGTGGTGGGCTTCATCGCCGGGCAGACGGCTCCGCCGGGGCGGCGCATGGGGCATGCGGGCGCGATCATCTCGGGGTCGGCCGGGACGGCGGCCGAGAAGATCGATGCGTTCAAGGCGGCCGGGATGGGCGTCGCGGCGCGGCCGATGGACTTCGTGGAGCTGATCAAGGCGCGACTGTAGGTCCTGCTTCAGCGCGCGGCGGCGCGACGGTCGGTCGCATTCGCACGCACTCAAACACACTCAATCCAGACATCACCGATGGCTCTCACCTATACGTTCTCGATCATCAAGCCCGACGCCTTCAACGCCGGCAAGGCGGGGAAGATCCTGGCGCACCTCGAGGCGCAGGGCTTCAAGCTCAAGGCCGCCCGGATCATGCAGCTCACCAAGCGGCAGGCCGAGGATTTCTACGCCGTGCATCGCGGCCGCCCGTTCTACGGCGAGCTCGTGGAGTTCATGAGCTCGGCCCCCTGCATGCCGTTCATCGTCGAGAAGGTCAACGCCGTCTCGGCGCTCCGCGACGCGATCGGCGCGACCGACCCGGCCGAGGCGGCCGCGGGGACGGTCCGTAAGCTGTACGCCGAGTCGAAGGGCAAGAACGCGATCCATGCCAGCGACAGCGACGAGAATGCCGTCCGCGAGAGCCGGTTCTTCTTCCCGGAAGCTGAAGTGATCTGACGCGCTCGGGCGCGGAGCAGGCCGAAGGCGAGTGGCAGAAGGCGAATGGCAGAGAGGGGCGGCCCGCCCGCAGT
>CAYXGS010000069.1:1919-8822 GCA_964464585.1 uncultured Gemmatimonas sp.
CCAGGCGGCCCGCCCGCAGTCCAGGCGGCCCGCCCGCAGTCCAGGCGGCCCGCCCGCAGTCCAGGCGGCCCGCCCCTCTCGGCATCCGGCACCTAGTGCCGTGCCCCACAGCGTGCGGGCACCCCTCATCGGTCGTCACCTGACCGCATTGCGCCCCACCCCGTAAGTAGCGGAGCGGCCGAGACTTGCCCCTTGAACCCCCCCGCCTCCCGCACTAGTTTTCAGTGCTATGCTGTCGTTCGACATCCGCACCCTGTCCCAGGGCGCCGTCCAAGTCGACGGGCACCTGAACGCCGATGACAAGGTCTGGCTGCCGGACGACATTCGTCCTGTCTCCGACGTCCATGTCACCGGCCGTTTGAGCAGCGCGGGCAGCGGTCGGTTCTACTTCTCCGGCGCCTTCCACGGCACCGCGAACGGGGAGTGCCGCCGGTGCCTGGCGCCGGTGGAGAGCCCGGTGAGCGGGGAAGCTCACTTGCTCTACGCCGATGCCGATGACGAGAACGCGGACGAGCCGGACGTCTACCCGATCGGTGACCTGGGGACGATGCTCGACCTGAAGCCCGCGATCCGTGAGCAGTGGCTGCTCGAAGTCCCGTCCCTCCCGCTGTGCCGGCCCGACTGCCAGGGGCTCTGTCCCCACTGTGGTGCCGATCTGAACGCAGGGCCGCACGCCTGCGCGAAGTCCCCGTCCTGACGTTCGTCCCGACGCAGTTCCGCCTTACTCCCATCCGACGAGTACCCGATGGCCGTCCCGAAGCGACGTACCTCCAAGCGCAAGAAGCGCGCGCGCAACACGCACAAGGCTGCCGCCAAGATCGTCGTGCAGTCGTGCCCCAAGTGCGGCGAGATGAAGCGCCCGCACCATGTCTGTGAGAACTGCGGCTTCTACGCCGGCGAGCAGCGAGTCGCGGCCCGCGAAGCGTAACGATGGCGCGCATCGCGCTGGACGCGATGGGAGGGGACCATGCCCCCGCCGCGCCGATCGCTGCCGCCCTGCTCGTCATCCAGGAGCTGGGTCCTGAACACACGATCCAGCTCGTGGGACGCGAGAGCGTCATCCGCGAGCAACTGAACGCACAACTCGCCGCCGCTCCCGCCATCCTGGTGGAAGCGGCGACTCGTCTGGAGCTCATCGACGCCCCGGACGTGATCGAGATGACCGACAAGCCGTCGGTCGCCATCCGCGGGAAGCCGCACTCCTCGATGGCCGTCGGCATCAAGCTCCAGGCCGAGGGCAAGTCCGACGCGTTCGTCTCGGCGGGCAACACCGGCGCGCAGATGGCCGCGTCGACGTTCATCCTCCGCCTGCACGAGGGGCTCTCGCGCCCGGCGATCGGCACGGTGTTCCCGACCGCCAAGCAGCCGGTGGTGGTGCTCGATTCGGGGGCCAACGTCGATTGCTCGGCCGCCGAGCTCGTGCAGTTCGCGCGCCTGGGCCACGTGTACGCCCGCGACATCCTCGGGCGGGAGAACCCGGCGGTGGGGCTGCTCTCCATCGGCGAGGAGCCGGAGAAGGGCAACGCGGCGGTGAAGGAGGCGCACCAGACGCTCACGACGGCCGGGCTCAACTTCATCGGCAACGTCGAAGGGCGCGACATCCCCATGGGGGCCTGCGATCGCGGCCCGATCGACGTGGTGGTGTGCGACGGCTTCACCGGCAACGTGCTGCTCAAGTTCTACGAGTCGGTCGCGCCGATGCTGTTCGGGATGATGATGAAGAACGGCGTCACCAAGGAGCAGCTCGGCCCGATCTTCCATGCGCTCGACTACGCCAAGTACGGCGGCGCGCCCCTGCTGGGCCTGAAGGGCGTGAGCATCATCTGCCACGGGAAGTCGAGCCCCGAGGCGATCAAGAACGGTGTGCTCGCCGGTCTGCGCGCAGTGGAGTCGCGGATGAGCCAGCACATCGGGGAGCAACTCGCCAAGTGAAGCGACCGGTCGCGATGCTCGCCGCCACGGGACATGCGGTCCCCAAGCGCGCCTTCACCAACCACGACTTCGCGTCGATCGGCGTCGATACGTCCGACGAGTGGATCCGCGAACGGACGGGCATCGGCCAGCGCTACATCGCCGGCGAGGGCGAGACGCTGACGTCGATCTGCACCGAGGCCGCGCGCAGCGCGATGGCGCGGGCCGGCGTGACCGCGAGCGAGCTCGACGCGATCATCCTCGGCACCGCGAGCCCCGACCGGCTGCTTCCCTCGACGGCGGTGGAGATCCAGGCCGCCCTCGGCGCGACACGCGCGGTGGCGTTCGACCTCGACGCGGCGTGCTCGGGCTGGCTCTACAGCGCGCAGGTGGCCGAAGGGCTCATCGCGACGGGGACGTTCGAGACCATCCTGGTGATCGGCGGCGAGGTGCTCTCGCGGATCATCAACTGGAAGGACCGCAACACGTGCGTGCTGTTCGGCGACGGCGCGGGCGCGACGATTATGAAGCGGAGCACGAAGGGCCGCGGCATCCTCTCGGCCTACATGCGCTCCGACGGCACACTGGCCGACCTGCTGCATCGCCCCAAGGGCGCCGGTGCCGCGCCGATCACGCCGGAGATCATCCTCGAGGGCTCGCACTGGATCCAGATGGCGGGCCGCGAGGTGTTCAAGAACGCGGTGCGCTCGATGGCCGACGCGAGCGACCGCGCGCTGGACGGCGCCAAGCTCTCGGCGGCGGACATCGACCTGATGATCCCGCACCAGGCGAACATCCGGATCATCGAGGCGACGGCGAAGCACGCGAACATCCCGATGGAGAAGGTGTTCGTGAACGTGGACCGCTACGGCAACACGTCGGCGGCGTCGATCCCGATCGCGCTGAGCGAGGCGACGGAGAAGGGGCTCATCAAGGACGGCACGACGGTGATGTTCGTGGCGTTCGGGGCTGGGTTCACCTGGGGATCGATGGTCGTGAGGTTCTAGGACCGCTGACCGTTCGGCACTGACTTCCGACCGCTGCCATCCTCCTTCGGCCCTCTCGCCACCCATGTTCCTCCTCTTTCCCGGTCAAGGATCGCAGAAGCCCGGCATGGCGAAGGACCTCGCCGCCGCGTTCCCTGCGGCCGCTGATGTGTTCTCGCGGGCCGATGCGGCGCTCGGCACCGCCCTCAGCACGCTGTGCTTCGAAGGCCCGGCCGACGAACTGACGCTCACGCACAACGCGCAGCCGGCGCTGCTCACGCATGGCGCAGCCGTGTGGGCGGTGGTGAAGGACAAGCTCGCGGCGAAGGTGCAAGGCGCGGCCGGGCACTCGCTCGGCGAGTTCTCGGCGTATCACGCGGCAGGCGCGCTCCCGCTCGAGGATGCGGTGCGGCTGGTGCGGAAGCGCGGGGAGCTCATGTACGAGACCGGCGTGCAGGTGCCGGGCGCGATGGCGGCGATCCTCGGCGAGCTGCAGCGGCCGATCGAGGAGATCTGCACGGAGGCCGGCGCGAAGGGCGTGTGCGTGCCGGCCAACTACAACACCATGGAGCAGATCGTCATCTCGGGGGAAGTCGCGGCGGTGGAAGCGGCGATGGAGCTCGCGAAGGCGGCAGGGGCCAAGCGGGCGCTGCGGCTGCCGGTGAGCGGGGCGTTCCACAGTCCGCTCATGCAGCCGGCGGCGGAGGGACTGGGGGCGGCGCTGGCGGCGGCGCATTGGCGCGATCCTGCGGTGCCGGTCTGGAGCAACGTGACTTCCGAGGCGGTCGGGGATGCGGAGACCGCGCGCGGGTTGTTGCTCAGGCAGCTCACGTCGCCGGTGCGGTGGGTGGAGGTGGTGCGGAATGCGGCGGCGCGGTTCCCAGGGACGACGTTCGTGGAGATGGGGCCGGGGGCGGTGCTGTCGGGAATGGTGAAGCGGTTGGCGCCGGGATGTTCGGCGGTCACCTGCGGGACGGTCGCGGAAGTCGAGGCGCTGTTGGCCGGGTGAGGTGACAGCGATGCGGGGTGCGGGATGGGGGCGGCTTAACCTTTGGCTCTTCTCAACATGAAGATCGATCTGAGTGGCAAGGTCGCGCTGGTGACGGGATCGACGCGCGGGATCGGCAAGGCCATCGCGAAGGAACTCGTCGCGTGCGGGGCGAAGGTCGCCGTCGTCGGACGGGACCTCGCGAAGGCCGAGGCGGTCGCGGAGGAACTGGGGGAGGCGCGGGGGTTCGCGTGCGACATCAGTGTTCCCGCCGACGTCACGATGCTCGTGCAGACCGTGGAGGACGCGTTCGGGTCGTGTGACATCCTCGTGAACAACGCGGGGATCACGAAGGACAACCTGATGCTCCGCATGAAGGACGAGGACTGGGACGCGGTGCTCAACACGAACCTGCGGTCGGCGTTCATCGCGATCCGCGCGGTGCAGCGCGGGATGATGAAGCGGCGATGGGGGCGGATCATCAACATCGCGTCGGTGGTGGGGATGATCGGCAACAAGGGCCAGGCGAACTACGCGGCGAGCAAGGCGGGGCTGATCGGGCTCAGCAAGTCGGTGGCGAAGGAGCTGGCGAGCCGGAACATCCTCTGCAACGTGGTCGCGCCGGGGTTCATCAAGACGGACATGACCGATGCGATGAGCGAGGAGGCGGTGAAGGCGCTCTCGGCGCAGATACCGTTGGATCGGTTCGGAAGTCCCGAGGATGTTGCGGGGGTTGTCGCGTTCCTGGCTTCGGAGCGGGCGGGGTATATCACGGGGCAGGTGATTGCCTGTGATGGCGGGATGGTGATGTAACTGCGAGGAGCGAGGATCGAGGAGCGAGAAACGAGGAGTCAGGATCGAGGGATGAGGGGGGAGGGGAGAGGGGGGAGGGGGAGGGGGAGTCCTCAGTCTCTCCCTCAGTCGCTTCCTTGGCCTCACCTTCGACCTTCTCCTTGGCTCCTGATGCCTCGCTCCTCGGTCCTCGCTCCTCGCTCCTCGAGATGGCCTTGAGCGTTCAACCGCATATATTTAGGCGTCGTTCGCAGTCCCACCCCTACGGAGTCTTTTCGCATGGCCGACCACACCGCGAAGGTCAAGGACATCATCGAGAAGGAGCTCGGCGTCGAGCGTGAGAAGCTGACGGATGGCGCGAGCTTCATCGAGGACCTTGGCGCCGACTCGCTCGACATCGTCGAGCTCGTCATGGAGTTCGAGAAGGAGTTCAACATCGACATCCCCGACGAGGACGCGGAGAAGCTCCGCACAGTGGGCGATGCGATCACCTACCTGAACTCCAAGCTCGGAAGCTGAGATGGGGTCCTTGAGGCGCCGCGTCGTCATCACGGGAGCGGGGTGCGTCACGTCGGTGGGCAACGACGTGGCCTCCACGTGGCAGGCGCTGCTCGACGGGAAGTCGGGTGGCGGGCCCATCACGCGGTTCGACGCCACGGCGTTCAAGGTGCGGTTCGCGCATGAGGTGAAGGGGTTCGACGTGTCGCTGTACATGGAGAAGAAGGAGGCCAAGCGGGCCGACCTCTACACCCAGTACGCGATGGCGGCCTCGGTGCAGGCGATGCGCGACGCCGGGTTCGGCGACAAGACGGGGTACGACCCCGAGCGCACGGGCGTGATCATCGGCTCGGGCATCGGCGGGATCGCGACGTTCGAGGAGCAGTGCCGGATCTGCGAGCGGGACGGCCCGAACCGGATCTCGCCGTTCTTCATCCCGATGTTCATCGGCGACATCGCGGCGGGCGTGGTGTCGATGAAGTTCGGCGCGAAGGGCCCGAACTACGCGACGCAGTCGGCGTGCGCGACGTCGGCGCACGCGATCGGCGACGCGTTCCGCATGATCCAGTACGGCGACGCGGACGTGATCATCGCCGGCGGGTCGGAGGCGGCGGTGTCGCCGGTCTCGATCGGCGGGTTCGCCAACATGCAGGCGCTCTCCACGCGCAACGACTCGCCGCTGACGGCGTCGCGGCCGTTCGACCAGACGCGCGACGGCTTCGTGTTGGGCGAGGGCGCGGCGAGCGTGGTGCTCGAGGAATACGAGCACGCGAAGGCGCGCGGCGCGACCATCTACTGCGAGATCGTGGGCTACGGCGCGACCGGGGACGCGTACCACCTCACCGGCCAGCCCGAGGACCACGAGGGGCTCCAGCGCGCGATGAAGCGCGCGCTGCAGGACGGCGGCCTCACGCCGGCCGACGTGCAGTACATCAACGCCCACGGCACGTCCACGCCGCTCAACGATCCCAACGAGATCCGGGCGATCAAGAAGGTGTTCGGCCCGCACGCGACGGGCCTGAACGTGAGCTCCACCAAGTCGTCCACCGGGCACATGCTCGGCGCGGCCGGCGCGGTGGAGGCGATCTTCTCGGCGATGGCCATCCGGCACGGCATCATCCCGCCGACGATCAACCTCACGACGCTCGACCCCGAGTGCGACCTGGACTGCACGGCCAACGTGCCGGTGAAGCGCGACGTGCACGCCGTGCTCTCCAACTCCTCGGGCTTCGGCGGTCACAACGTGTCGATCGCGCTCCGCCGCCTCACCGACTGAGGCGACCGTGCAGGCTCCGCTGACGATCCCGTTCGAGCGCATCGCCGACCCGGCGGTGCGCGCCATCGCGGAGAAGGTCGCCGCGGGCACGCGCCTCACGCAGGCGGATGGCGTCACGCTGTTCGAGACGCGCGACCTGGGCGGGGTGGGGCTCCTCGCCGACGCGGTGAACCGCGCGCTCCACGGCGACCGCGTGACGTTCGCGTCGAACCAGCACATCAACCCGACCAACATCTGCACGCTCCGCACCACGTGCGTGTTCTGCGGCTATGCGCGCCTGCCGAAGGAGGAGGGCGCCTACCGCTACACGCTCGACCAGGTGCTCGCCGAGGCGAAGAGCGGCAACGACGGGATGACGCGCGAGTTCCACATCGTGGGCGGCCTCGACATGCAGGCGGGGCTGGAGTACTACACGACGATGTTCCGCGCGCTCAAGCGCGAGCTGCCGCACG
>CAYXGS010000070.1:0-8227 GCA_964464585.1 uncultured Gemmatimonas sp.
GTCGTCTTCGTCGTCGCGGCGAGCGCGAGCGGCGACTTCACGGGCGTGCTGCAGGGCCCCGGCCGCGTGATCATCACCGCGACGCGCACCGCCTTCGAGCGGAACGACTCGAAGTTCTCCGGCCAGTTCGTGCGCGGACTGACCAGCGCGGAGGCGGACGCGGACAAGGACGGACGCCTGACCGTCATGGAGTCGTTCGCGTTCGCGGCGCGCGAGACGGCCAGGCTCTACGAGGGCGAGCGACGCATGCTCACCGAGCACCCCGTGGTCACCGATTCCGGGCTGGCGGCGCGCACGGTGTACGCGGCGAGCGTCGCGAGCGGCGACCCGCGCGTCGTCGCGCTCGTGGCCGAGCGCAAGGCGCTGGAGGATCAGGTCGAACGGCTGAAGGCGCGCAAGGCGACCATGCCCGAAGCGGCGTACGAGGCGGAGCTCGAGCAGCTGCTTGTGGCGATCGCCGAGAAGTCGGCCGGGATCAGGGCGCTGGAGCGGAAGCCGTGAGCCGCGCCGTGATCGCGATCGCAGGCCTCGCGGCTGCGGCGGCACTGCTCGTCGCGCAGCCCGCCACCGACCGGACCGCGCGGGTCGAGCGCGCCGAGCGTGCGCTCAAGCGTGGCGATCGTGCCACGGCGGTGCGTGAGGGCGCAGCCATCGCCGCCGAGTACGCGCGCGACGGGGACCGCTGGCCGGCGCGGGACCGCATCGCCGCAGGGCGCGCCTACCTGCTCGTCTCCGCCGGCGATGCCGATGCGGTGCGCGCGGCGTTGCGCGCCTTCGATGCCGCGGCCGCCGCGGACACCTCCGATGACGAGGCCGTGCTGCGCGCGTCCGACCTCTTGCTCGACAGGTACGTCGCTCCCGACGCGCAGCAAGGCTACGCGGCCGTGCTCGCCCGGCACCCGAAGAGCGCCTGGGCGAAGCTGGGCATGGCCCGCGTCATGGAGTTCAATGGCAAGGGCGCCGCGCTCGCCGCTGCGCGGGAGGCGCTCGCCGCCGATCCGCGCTTCGTGCCCGCGCACCTGTTCATCGCGCGGCAGCACCTCGGGGCCGAGGCGAATGATTCGGCACGTGCGGCCGCGCGCCGCGCCCTCGCGCTCGACGACCAGTCGCTCGACGCCTGGGCCGTGATCGGCGCGGTCGCGTGGATCGAGGGCGACTCGGCCGGCTACCGCGACGCGCGCCTGCAGGCCGAGCGCGTGTCGCCCAAGCCTGCCGCGTTCTACTTCACGCTCTCCGAGGCCGCCTCGCGGCAGCGGCGCTATGTCGACGCGGAGCGGTTCGCTGAGCGCGCCCTCGCGCTCGATTCGATGTCGGTCGACGCGCTCGGCGCGCTCGGGACCAACGAACTGCGGATGGGCCGCATCGCCGAGGGACGCGCGCACATCGAGCGCGCGTTCGCGATCGACCCGTTCAATCTCTGGCACAAGAACACGCTCGACCTGCTCGACGAGTTGGCCGGCTTCCGCACCGCGCGCATGGGCCGGTTCGAGTTCGTCACGTCCGCGCGCGAGGCGGACATCCTGCTGCCGTATCTCTCGCCGCTGCTCGAGGAGGCGTACGACAAGCTCGCGGCGCGGTATGACTACCGGCCGGCCGCGCCGGTGCGGATGGAGATCTATGCGCGGCACGCCGACTTCTCGGTGCGGACCGTGGGCCTCACCGGCCTCGGGGCGCTCGGCGTGAGCTTCGGGCGCCTGCTCGCGATGGATGCGCCGTCGGCGCGCCCGCCGGGCACGTTCAACTGGGGATCGACCGCGTGGCACGAGCTCACGCACACGTTCACCCTCGGGCTCTCGGGGAACCGTGTGCCACGCTGGTTCTCCGAGGGCGTGTCGGTGCACGAGGAGCGGCGCGCGCGCGCGGGCTGGGGCGCGGCGGCGTCGCCCGCGTACTTCGCGGCCCTCAAGGGGAACTTCATGCGCCCCGTGAGCCAGCTCAACGAGGGCTTCGTGCGGCCGCGCAACGAGTACGAGGTCGTCCTGAGCTACTATCACGCGTCGCTCGTCGCCGAGATGATCGAGGCCGAGTTCGGCGCGCCGGCACTCGCGGCGATGCTGCGCGGCTGGCGCGACGGGCTCACGAACGAGCAGGTCTTCCAGCGCGTGCTCAAGCTCGATGCCGCGGCGCTCGACACGCGGTTCGACACGTGGGTCCGTGCGCGCTTCGCGCGCGAACTCGCGGCCACGCGGGTCTCAGGGATGATCGACAGCGCGGCGGTCGGGGACGCGGACCTCGAGCCGCTCATCGCCGAGGCCGACCGGCTGCAGCGTGCGGGGCAGGACTCCGCGCTCGTCCAGACCCTCGAACGCATGTTGTGGATCTGGCCGTACGATCCCGCCACGCACGCGCGGCTCGCGGAGGCGGCGACGCGCGCCGGCATGGCAGGGAAGGCGGTGCGTGAGCGGCGCGCGATCGTCGCGCTGGGACCCTCCGATCCGCTCGCGGCGCGCGTCGGTCTGGCGCGCGCGCTGTTCGCCGCGGGCGACCGGGTGGCGGCGCGTCGCGAGGTGCTCGGCGTGCTGGAGCAGGCGCCGACGTACGAGCGCGCGCAGCAGCTGCTGCTGGAGATCCGCACCGCGCCGCCGGCGAGGGATCCGTGAGCGGCGCGCGCGCGGGGATCGGCGAGCGCGCCACGCGAGGCGCCGTGCACGCGCTCGCGTGCGCGTGCGTCCTCCTGCTCGCCGTCGCGTCCGTGGTCGCGCCCCTCGAGGCCCAGCGCGGCGGTGGCCGTCGCAACCGCTTCGAGGAGCCCGGCGAGAACCCGCCGTTCGACGGTCGCGTGATGTTCGTCCGGCTCCGGTACGAGACCGGGCTGGACGCCGGCGCGGGCAACTTCCGCGGCGGGATGGACGTGCCGTGGTCGCACGACTATCCGCGCGGCGAGCGCAACTTCACGAAGATCCTCAGCGAACTCACGACCATCCGCGTGCGCACCACGGAGAGCGCCGTGATGCGGGTGAACGACCCGCAGCTGGGCCGCTACCCGGTCGCGTACATGGCCGAACCGGGGTACTGGCGCCCGAGCGAGGTCGAGGTCGTCGCGCTCCGCGCGTACCTGCGGAAGGGCGGCTTCATCATCTTCGACGACTTCCGCGGCAACCACTGGTTCAACCTCGAGGGCCAGATGCGGCGGGTGCTGCCCGACCTGCGGTGGATCCGGCTCGACGGCACGCATCCGATCTTCGACGCCTTCTACCGGATCCCGCACCCCGAGGACCTGCAGTCGTACGGCGAGCTGCAGCCCACCTACTGGGCGCTCTTCGAGGAGAACGACCCGCGCAAGCGGATGATCGCCCTCGCCAACCGCGATGGCGACATGTCGGAGTACTGGGAGTTCTCGGGCGAGGGGTTCTTCCCGGTGGACCTCACCAACGAAGCGTACAAGCTCGGCATCAACTACCTCGTCTTCGCACTCAGCCGCTGACCGATCACCTTGGAGAAGAACGTGACCGCACCCGCAGATGCCCTCGCCGGACTCGATGACGGCGCACTCGCCGACCGCCTCCATGCGGCCGGCGGCCGCATCACCGCCGAGCTGCGCAAGGTGATCGTCGGGCAGGACGCCGTGGTCGAGCAGGCGCTCATCGCGCTGTTCGCCGGCGGCAACTGCCTCCTCGTCGGCGTGCCGGGCCTCGCGAAGACGCTGCTCATCTCGACGATGGCACGCGCGCTGGACCTCAAGTTCTCGCGCATCCAGTTCACGCCGGACCTCATGCCGAGCGACGTCACCGGCACCGACGTCATCCAGGATGACCCGGTGACCGGCCATCGCAAGCTGGCCTTCATGGCCGGTCCGGTGTTCGCCAACGTGCTCCTCGCCGACGAGGTGAACCGCACGCCGCCCAAGACGCAGTCCGCGCTGCTCGAGGCCATGCAGGAGAAGCACGTCACGGTGCAGGGGCGCACGTACCGGCTCGAGCCGCCGTTCTTCGTGTTCGCGACGCAGAACCCGATCGAGCTCGAGGGCACGTATCCGCTCCCAGAGGCGCAGCTCGACCGCTTCATGCTCGAGGTCTTCCTCGACTACCTGCCGGAGGAGGACGAGGTGAACGTCGTGAAGGCGACCACCGCGCTCCCGCCGGACGCGGTGAACCCGGTCGTCACCAAGGAGGAGATCCTCGCCTACCAGCGGGTGGTGCGTCGCGTCCCCGTCGCCGACGCCGTCACGCGCTACGCGGTGCACCTGGTGCGGACCAGCCGCCCCGGCCCGGGTTCACCGGACTTCATCAGGCAGTACGTCAACTACGGCGCCTCCGTGCGCGCCGCGCAGGCCCTCATCCTCGGCGCCAAGGCGCGGGCGTTGTTGCAGGGACGCGCGCACGTGGGGTACGAGGACGTGCAGGCCCTCGCGCGCCCGGTCCTCCGCCACCGCCTCATCCTGAACTTCCAGGCCCAGAGCGAGAAGGTGACCACCGACCGGATCGTCGAACAGCTGGTCGCCGCCGTCCCCACCCCCAAGTCCGCGCTCTGATCCCCTCGCCACTCGCCCCGTGACGTCCCCGCAGACCTTCCTGGACCCGGCCCTGCTGGCCCGCATCTCCGACCTCCCACTGCTCGCGAGGACAGTGGTGGACGGCTTCATGCACGGCCTGCATCGCAGCGCCAAGAAGGGGCTGAGCCTCGACTTCGCCGAGCATCGCCAGTACCAGCCGGGCGATGACCTGCGTCGCATCGACTGGAAGGCGTACGCGCGGACCGACCGGTTCTACGTGAAGGAGTACGAGGCGGACACCAACGCCGGCGTCCTCTTCGCGCTCGACGTCTCGGGGTCGATGGACTACGCATCCGGTGCGATCAACAAGTTCGCGTATGCGCGGATGCTCGTGGCGTCGCTCGCGTGGCTCACGCAGCGCCAGGGCGATCGCATCGGGCTCGCGACCTTCGCCGGCGCGCTGCAGGAGATGATCCCGCCGAGCACGCGGCACCTGCAGCTGATGTTCCACGCGCTCGGACGCGCTCGGCCCGTGGGCGAGGGGAAGCTCCCGCTCGCCATCGACAAGGTCGCCGACGTCGCGAACCGCCCCGGCATCGTGGTGGTCGTGACCGACTGCTATGACGAACCCGCGGCGATCGGGCGCGCGGTCGACACGCTCCGGGCGCGCGGCCACGATGTGCTCGTGTTCCATCTGCTCGACGCCGCCGAGGAGGAGTTCCCGTTCGACGCGGCGGCGGTGTTCGAGGACGGCGAGAGCGGACTCCGCCTGCCCATGCGCCCCGAGGAGATCAAGGACCGCTACATGACCATGTGGCGCGCGCATCGCGCGGCCCTCGAGAAGCGCTTCGCGGCGGCCGGAGTGGACTACATCCCCCTTCGCACCGACGAGCCGCTCGACCGCGCGCTGTACGCGTACCTCGACCACCGGCTCTCTCGGAGCCGGGTGCGCTGATGGGCTTCCTCGTTCCCGCCTTCCTCGCCGGCCTCGCCGCGCTCGGTATCCCGCTGCTCATGCACCTGCGCGACCGCAACGAGGAGACGCCGACGCGCTTCCCGTCGCTGATGTTCCTCGTGCGGCTCCCCATCCGCACGAGCGACCGCCGCAAGGTCACCGACTGGCCGCTCCTCCTCCTGCGCGCGCTCGCGGTCGCGGTGCTCGTGCTCGCGTTCTCCCGCCCGTTCTTCGGCAAGGCGGCGGCGTCGAACACGGCGGCGCGCGCACGCAACGTCGTGCTCCTCCTCGACCGCTCCATGAGCATGGGCTATGAGGGGACCTGGGCCACCGCGCTCGACTCGGCACGCGCGGTCGTCGCGTCGCTCGGCACCGATGATCAGGTCAGCGTGGTGCGGTTCGACGAGGACGCCGAGCTCGCGCAGACCTGGACGCGCGACAAGGCGGCGGCGCGCGTGCTGATCGACGCCACCACGCCGGTGCCGCGGGCCACACGCTTCGGAGCCGCGTTGCGGGTGGCGCGCAGCGCGCTCATCACCGCTCCGCCCGGCGCGCCGGAGTTCGTCATCGTGACCGACCTCCAGCGGAGCGGACTCGCCGGCGTCGCCGGACTCGAGCTGCCCAAGGGACTGCCCATCCGCGTGGTGCCGGTCGCCGCGCCCACGCGGCCCAACACCTCCATCCGCGCCGTGGAGGCGCGGCGCATCGTCGACGGGTCGCGCATCCAGCTGCAGGTGATGGCCCGCGTCGCGACGCGCGAACTGCCCGCGGCCCGCACGGCGAAGCTCTCCCTGCGTCTCGCGGGCCGGGACGTCGGTACGCGCACGGCGACGCTCCAGCCCACCGGCGAGCTCGCCGTGGTGTTCGACGCGATCCCCGCGCCCGCCACCGCGGTCGCCGGCGAGGTCACCATCGAGCCGGATGCCCTTCCCGGGGACGATCGCTTCCATTTCGCCCTGCCCGCCGACGATGGCCTCTCGCTGCAGCTCGTCCTGCCCGACGACGTCGCGCGCGACGAGACGCTGTACCTCGAGCGCGCGCTGGGCATCGGACGCGCGCCGTCGGTGCGCATCGAGAAGCGGCGCGCGGGCACGCTCGACGCCGCGACGCTCGACCGGTCGAGCGCGGTCGTCCTCTGGGACGTCCTCCCGCCGACCGGGCCGGCGGGAGCGCGGCTCGACGAGTGGGTGGGCAAGGGCGGCGGCCTCGTCGTCCTCGCGGGCCCGCGGCTCGCGGCGCGCCGCATCACCTCGCTCGCCGGGACCGCGGCGGTCGCGGGTGCTTCGGATCGCCGCGCGGGCGGCGGCGCGATGCTCGGTGATGTGCGCGAGGAGCATCCGATCTTCGCGCCGTTCCGCGCGGCGCAGGCGGCGCTCACCGCGCCGCGATTCCAGCGCTACGCGCGTCTCGAGCCCGCCGTCGGCGCGGAGGTCCTCGCGCGGTTCGACGACGGCGCCCCTGCCGTGGTGGAACGCGCGCTCGGCGAGGGACGGGTGCTGCTGCTCGCCTTCGCGTTCGATGCGCGCGAGAGCGACCTCCCGCTCCAGCCCGCGTTCGTCCCGCTCACCCGGCGGCTCGCCCTGCATGCGTCGGGGCACGAGAACACGCCGCTCGCGCGCGTGACGGGCGAGAGTTGGGCGCCCCGCGGGCTGCGGCGCGACCCCGTCATCGCGGCGCCGGACGGCACGCTCATCCGTCCTGCGGCGGGCACGGGCGACGCGGCACTGATCCTCCAGCAGGTCGGGGTGTATGCCGCGTACGAGGGCCGGGTGGATGGCGCCCCGCGCGCGCGGGCCGCCGTGAACGTCGCGCCCGGTGAGTCCGAGCTCGTCACCGCGAGCCCCGGTGAACTGCTGCTCGGCGTCGGCGAGTCGGCCGACTCCACCCTGCGCGGCATCACGGCGCCGACGTCGGTCGAACTCGAATCGCGCCAGCGGGTGTGGCGCTGGTTGATCGTGCTCGCCGCGCTCCTGCTCCTCGGGGAGAGCGTGATGGCCTCACAGGGCTGGCGCGGACGCGCGCGCCGCGCCACTCTCGTCTCACCCGAGCGGAGCCAAGCATGACCGCAGCCGCCAGTCTCCAGCAGCTCCTCGACGCCCTCCGTCGCCAGCGGCGCCGGCGCCTGCTCCTCGAAGCCGCCGCGATCCTCGTGGTCGCGGTCGTCGCGGCGGTCCTCGTGGGGCTCGTCGTCACGAGCACCATCGGTCGCACCGGCAGCGGCGTGCTCGCAGCGCGGCTCATCGGGTATGCGCTGGTCGTCGCCGCCGTGGTCAAGTGGCTCGTGCTGCCGCTCAAGCGCCGCGCGAGCGACGCGGAGCTCGCGATGTACGTGGAACAGCACGCGCCGGCCCTCAAGCAGTCGCTGATCTCCGCGGTGCACGAGATGGGACAGCCCGCCGGACGGCAGGCGTCGCCGGCGCTCACCGCGCGCGTCGTCGACCAGGCCGCGCGGGCGCTCGCGCCGCTCGCGAGCGAGCGCGCCATCGAGCGCCCGCGCGAGGCGCGCGCGCAGAAGGTGCTCGGGGCGGGACTCCTCGCCGCGATCCTCCTCCTCGCGTTCGGACCGTCCGGGCTGCGCGATTCGGCGCGGATCCTGTTCGCGCCGTGGTCCGTCGCGATCGCCGCGACGCCCCCGGCGCCGGTGGTCAACGTGGAACCCGGCGACGCCGACGTGCCCCGCGGCGGTGCGCTCGACATCCGCGCCGAGCTCGCGCACTTCAGCGCGGACGGCGCGGAGCTCGTGTTCCGCTCCGACAGCGCCGCGGAGTGGACCCGCATCCCGCTCGGGCGCGACTCGGCCGAGGCGCGGTTCGCCGGGCGGCTCTTCGACCTCGTCGAGG
>CAYXGS010000071.1:0-7278 GCA_964464585.1 uncultured Gemmatimonas sp.
ACGATGCCGAGCGTGAGTAGCAGGATCGCGGTGAGGCCCACGAGCAGCGTCTCGATGAGCAGCCGCCGCATGGGGGCGAACGCCTCCGAGCGAGGCGCCTCGACGACGAGGGCGAGACCGTGTTCGGGGAGCCAGCGCCAGACGCCGAGGACGGCGCGGCCGGCGTGGTCATCGTAGAGGCCGCTGCCGCTCTCTCCCGCGACGGCGCGGTCGATCGCCCGGCTGTGCGCGCCACGCGGGCTCGCATCCGCCCCGAACCGTGCGGACGAGAGGAACTGGTAGAGCGGATTGACGAGATACGCGTCGATGGGCAGTCGGCCCGGTCGCGGGGCGAGCACGCGATCGACGGTCGCGAGGTCGAGGTGCGCGGCGAGGACGGCGACGACGTCGCCGTCGCGGTAGACCGGCGTCGCGATGGTGAGCGTGGGCACGCCGGTGAGCGGGTGCGGGTAGACCTGCTGCGTGAACGGGCGCTCACGACCACGGTCGTAGTAGAGCTCGCCGATGGCGAAGGTGCCGATGGCCGCGGCGTCGGTGGACGCGAGCACGCGGCCCCCCGGCACGGCGATCAGGCGCAGCTCGAGCGCGGAGACGAGTTCGCGGCGCACCTGCGTGAGCGTCGCTTGCGCCGCCGCGATGCCACGCGGATTCCCGGGGCGCGCGTCCCTGAGTTCGGGCAGCGAGGCGGCGAACCCGAGACCCGAGCGTTGTCGCTCGATCCAGTCGCCCAGGGACCTCGTGTTCTCGTCGGCGACGCCGCCGAGCCGTTCGAAGACGCGCGCGCGCAGCGCGCCGTCGGCGACGCGATAGGAGACGAAGGTGGCGAGCGCGAGGACCGTGATGGAGACCGCGAGGAAGGCCGCGGTGAGGCGGGCCGGCAGGCTGCGTCGGAGCATCTGCGGCAGCGCCGCCAGCCGGCGAGACACGGGCGGCCCGCGCATGTCAGTCGTCCGGTCGCATGACGAGCCGGAGCGAGTCGCGCCCGGAGAGCACCTCGATGACCACCCCGCCGCGCTGCGGCGCGCTCGCCCCGGCGAACCGGAAGTCCGCGCTCGCCCCGGTGAAGGCGCCGAGGTTCGCGACCGCGCGCGCGAAGACGCTGTCGGTGTCGACGGAGACGCGCGAGGCCGCAAGCGCGAGGATCCGCACCGCGTCGAAGGTCGCGGCGGCCGCCGTGCGAGGCGCCTCGCCGTAGACCGCCTTGAACCGTTCGACGAATCGCTGGGCCTCCGGCCGCGGGGAGCGGCTGTCCCAGTTGGCGACGATCAGCGTGCCCGTCGCGAGCGGCATCGACATGATCGCGCCGGGGTCCCAGCTGTCGCTGCCGAGGAAACGGCCCTCGAAGCCGAGCTCGCGCGCCTGTCGCACCTGCGTGGAATCGAACACGAGATAGTTCGGCAGCAGCAGCGCCTGCGGCCTCGCCGCGACGATGCGGCGCAACTGCGGCCGGAAGTCGTTCGGTCCGTCCGCGGCGAACCCTTCCTCCGCGACCATGCGGCCTCCGAGCGCCTCGAAGCGTTCGCGGAAGATGCGGACGATCTCCTGACCGTACGAGCTCGCCTCGTCGGAGAGGGCCGCGACGCGGCGGTAGCCGAGCGAGTCGAACGCGAGCTTGGCGAGCAGCTCCCCCTGGAACGCATCCGAGAACGCGAGGCGGAAGGCGAACTCGCGCCCGGCGGTGACGCTCGGGTTGGAGGCCATGGGGGCGATGAACACCACGCGCGCCGCCTCGGCCACGCCCGCGGCCGGCGCCGCGAGCACGCTCGTGAGCGGTGCGACCACGGCATCCACGCTGTCGATGTTGATCAGGGCACCCACCGCAGTGGCCGCAGCATCGGGGCGCGGCTCGCTCGGACGGATGCGGATTACCACGCGATGCGCCACACCGCCGATGAGGACGCCGCCGGCCGCGTTCAGGTCGGCCGCGGCGAGCTCCGCGCCACGCTGGCCGGAGAGCCCGAGGATGGGGGCGAGTGGCCCGGACGCGAGGGCGACGATGCCGATCCGGAGCTCGGGCGCGGGCTTGGCGACACACCCGGCGGCCGCGAGCGCGCCAGCGGCGATCGCGGTGCGCACGACGCGGGGGACCAGTGACGGGCGACGAGGGGCCATCGTACCCCGGAATCTAGCATGCCCCGTCGTGACCGCTTCAGCAGCGGCCATCACAGAGTTACCATTCGTCCGCCGGCCCGGATGGCGGAACCGGCAGACGCAGGGGACTCAAAATCCCCCGAGGGCAACCTCTTGTGGGTTCGATTCCCACTCCGGGCATGACCGCGGCCGCATCCCCGAACGGGGATGCGGCCGCGGTGTCTCGTGGGCAGTGTCTCGTGGATCGATGTCGCGTCAGCGGTGCGGCGGGAGCACCGCGATGTCGCCACGAAGGGCGCCGAGGATCTCCAACTGCCGGTCGAGGTTGTAGCGCTTCACGATCGACGCGCTGCGGAACAGGTAGTTCAGCTCGGAGATCGCCATCGCGAGCAGCATCCCGGCCCCGAGCAGCACGGTCGGGAGCCGGTCCTGGAAGATCCCCACACCCACGATGAGGATCCCCGCGAAGTTGAACGACAGGTCGATGGCGCCGCGCCCCCACCGGTTCAGGTAGAAGTGGTGCAGCCCGGCGATGAACATGTAGCAGAGCGTCGAATACGTGTCGGGATCCTTGTAGACCTCGGTCGAACGATCGTAGAACTGCTGCCGCAGCGTTGCCGGGAGCTCGGCGACCGCGGCATCGATCGCCTCCTGCTCCGCATCGAGGGGATCCATCGGCGCGTCACTCCTTCTGGAACGTGAGCACCATGCGGTCGATGTTCCAGAACAGGAGGAAGCGCTTCTTCTCCATCACCTGGAAGGCGAGCGACCAGCCCTGCGCGGACATGCGATTGAGTTCCATCTCGACCTTCTGGAGCGGGAGACTGGAGGCGCCGAGGAAGATGACACTCACACCGCTCTCGGCGACTTCGATGACCTTGTACTTCGCCATGCATTGCTCCTTCGGTGGGGGGGGGCCGGCGGGCCGGCGTCAGCGCGGAGCGGGGATCGGATCCGCGCGGTCCTGCAGGTCCTTCGTCAACGCCTGCCACTCCGCGTCACTGAGCACGCGCTCGCGCGGCCCGGCGGGGAGTGCCTTCAGCTCCTCGCGGATCCGGGCGATGCGGCGCGCCGGCGCGGGGTGGGTCGAGATGAAGTCGGGGATGCGGCCCTTGGTGCCCGTCGCCTCCTGGAGGTGCTCGAGCAGCCGGACCATGCCGTCGGGGTCGAGGTGGAGTCGGACCAGCGTCGCGAGCCCTTCGTCGTCGGCCTCTTCCTCCTGCCGTCGGCCGTGGCCGAGGTTCACGAGGTCCCGCCCGGCGCCGGCGATCATGCCCGTGACCCCGCCGGGGTCGCCGAGGACGAGGGCCACACCGGCGTAGAGACCGAGCTGTCGCGCGATCTGCTTGAGCACGTGCCGCTTGCGCACGTGTCCCGCCTCATGGCCGAGCACCGCGAACAGCTCGCTCTCGTCACGCAGCCGGGAGAGGAGACCGCTGTGGATGACCAACTGGCCGCCGGGCGCGGCGAACGCGTTGATCACCGTGTCGCGGATGATCGCGATGCGGTAGGTCCGCGCGTCACCGGCGTCGGGGAGGAGCTTGGCGATGCGGTCGAGGACCGCCTGGCGCTCGGGGTCGCGGATCGCGTTGCGGAGCATCCCCGAGTCGACGACCGTGAGTCCCACCTGCGACTCGAACTCGAGCGGGAGCGCGTCGACCGCGGTCTCGGTGGCCCAGCGGAGGCCGGGGCCGAGCAGGAGGACGATCGTCGCGATGGTGAGGATCACCGCGACGCCGCCGAAGATGATCCAGTTGCGGACCTCGTCCTTGGTCATCGGGCGATTCTATCGACCGGTACACGCGGCGCACAAGCCGCACGCGCCGGTCAGTTCAACGGTCCGACGGCTTCACCGGGTCGATGATGAGGTCCGTGGCGAGCCAGACGGTCCGCGTGAAGGGATAGGTCGCGAGCGGCGCGAGGATCATCGCCGCGACGGCGACGTACTGCACCGCATCCCAGGGCACATCCGGCCAGACCGCGACGAGCCACACCAGCAGCCCGCCCGCGAACAGCAACTCGGCGATGATGAGGTTCACGAGGTATGCGCCGACGAAGTGTCCCGGTGCCCCGCGGTCGAGCTTGAGCTGGCAGGTCCGGCACCGCGGCTCCATCTGGATCCACCAGCGGAAGAGTCCGCGTCCGCCGCACTCCGGGCAGCGGAGCGTGAGCGCGCGCACGAGCCGCTCCGAGGTGGTGGGCGCGACGGTGGGCGTGGTCATGCCCGCAAGCTACATTCGACCAGTCCCCGATTGCACCGCACCCACGGATCGCCCATGCCCGGCCGCCATCATCTCTTCGTTCCCGGACCGACCAACGTCCCCGATCGCGTGCTGCGGGCGATGCACCGCGCGCAGGAGGACCATCGCTCCAGCGGATTCCCTGACCTGACGCACGGACTGCTCCGCGACCTGAAGCCGGTGTTCGGCGCGGTGCAGGGGCGGCCGTTCATCTTCGCCAGCACGGGCACCGGGATGTGGGAGGCCGCGATCACCAACACGCTGGCGCCGGGCGACCGGGTGCTCGCGGCGCGCTTCGGGCAGTTCTCGCATCTGTTCATCGACACCGCGGAGCGGCTCGGTCTGCGGGTGGACGTCATCGACCTCGAGTGGGGTGACTCGCTCGATCCCGCGCGCATCGAAGAGGCGCTCGCCGCCGACACCGCGCATGCCATCAAGGCCGTGCTGGTGGTGCACAACGAGACCGCGACCGGCGTCACCAACGATCTCGCCGGCATCCGCGAGGCGATCGACGACGCCAAGCACCCGGCGCTCCTGCTGGTGGACGGCGTGAGTTCCATCGGGTCGCTCGACTTCCGGTTCGATGCGTGGGGCGTCGATGTCGCCATCTGTGGCTCGCAGAAGGGCTTCATGATGCCCGCCGGTCTCGGCATGCTCTGCGTCTCGCCGAAGGCGATGGCGCTCATCGAGCAGAGCCGGTTCCCGCGGGCGTACTTCGACCTGCGACCGCAGGTGCTGCACAACGACCAAGGGTATTTCCCCTACACGCCGGCGCTGGCGCATCTGTTCGGGTTGCGCGAGGCGCTCGACATGGTCGCCGAGCAGGGGATGCCGGCGATCGCGGCGCGCCATGCGCGTCTGGCCGAAGGAGTTCGGCGCGCCGTCGCGGCCTGGGACCTCCGCATCTGCGCGCGCGACCCGGAGCGCCGCTCCAATACCGTCACGGCGATCCTCGTGCCAGAGGGGAAGGATGCGCGGCACGTGATCGACGCGGCGTACCGTCGCTGGGACATGGCGCTGGGGTCCGGCCTCGGTCGATTGAACGGCAAGGTGTTCCGCATCGGGCACCTCGGCGATCTCAACGCGGGGATGCTGCTCGCGGCGCTGTCGCTCACCGAGCTCGCGCTCCACGACGCGGGGATCGACGTGCCGTACGGGGCCGGGGTGGCGGCGGCGCAGCGCTGGTACCGGGAGTCCGCGACGTGAGCGCGAAGAAGCCGCGGGTGGGGGTCACGCGGCGCCTGCCCGCTCCGGTCGAGATCACGCTCCGCGAGCGATTCGATGTGGTGCAGCACGAGGGGCCCGGAGCGCTCGATCCGGTCGAGCTCGCGGCGATGATGCGCGACGTGGATGCGCTGCTGCCGACGGTCACCGACGTCGTGGACGCCGAGCTCATCGGAGCGGGCGCCGGACGGTGCCGGATCATCGCGAACTTCGGCGTCGGGGTGAACCACATCGACGTGGCGGCGGCGACCCGGGCTGGGATGACCGTCACCAACACGCCGGATGTCCTCACCGACGACACCGCGGACCTCGCGATCGCGCTCATGCTCGCGACGATGCGGCGCCTGGGCGAGGGCGAACGGAGCATCCGCGCGGGACGCTGGACCGGCTGGCATCCGACGCAGTTCCTCGGGCGTCGCCTGTCGGGGAAGACGCTCGGCGTGGTCGGGCTCGGGCGGATCGGCAGGGCGGTGGCCCAGCGCGCCGAACGCGGATTCGGCATGAAGGTCCTGGCGTGGAGCCGCTCCAAGCGGCGCGGATCGGAGGCCGGCACGCGGATCGAGCGGGTGAACCGCCTGGAACAGCTGCTCGAGGCCAGTGATGTGGTCTCGGTCCATTGCCCGTTGGTCGCGACCACGTTCCACCTGATCGGCAAGCCGCAGTTCGCGCAGATGAAGCGCGAGGCGGTGCTGATCAACACGTCGCGTGGACCGGTGGTGGACGAGGCCGCGCTCGTCGAGGCGCTGGAGACCGAGATGATCGCGGGGGCCGGCCTCGACGTCTACGAGGAGGAGCCGCGGGTCCACCCCGGCCTGCTCACGCGCGAGAACGTGGTGCTGCTGCCCCACCTCGGGAGCGCCACCGTCGAGAGCCGCATCGCGATGGGGCTGCGGGCCATCGAGAACCTCGAGGCCCACTTCAAGGGGCAAGATGTCCCGGATCGGGTGAACTGAGACTAGTTTATCGGGGCCATACCCCACCCAGCCTGAACCACCATGACGACCTACAAGCACTCCACCGTCCCCGCGAAGGGTGAGACGATCGAAGCGTCCGGCGGCGAGTTCCGCGTCCCGGACCAGCCCATCATCCCGTTCATCGAGGGCGACGGCACCGGCCCTGACATCTGGCGCGCGAGCGTGCGGGTGTTCGACGCCGCGGTGGAGCGCGCATACGCCGGCAAGCGGCGGATCCACTGGATGGAGGTCCTCGCCGGCGAGAAGGCCCACACCCGGACCGGCGAGTGGATGCCGGCCGAGTCGCTGGAGGCGGTGCGCGAGTTCAAGATCGCCATCAAGGGGCCGCTCACCACGCCGGTGGGCGGCGGCATCCGCTCGCTGAACGTCGCGCTGCGACAGGAGCTCGACCTCTACGCGTGCATCCGCCCCGTGCGCTACTTCGAGGGCGTCGGCGCGCCGGTGAAGCATCCCGGCAAGGTCGACATGGTCATCTTCCGCGAGAACATCGAGGACGTGTACTCGGGCATCGAGTTCAAGGCCGGCACGCCCGAGGCCGAGAAGCTCCGCGAGTTCATCGAGAAGGAGTTCAAGAAGCGGATCCGGCCGCAGTCCGCGATCGGCATCAAGCCCATGTCGGCGTTCGGGTCGAAGCGCCTCATCGAGATGGCCATCCGCTACGCGATCAAGCATCACCGCCCCTCGGTGACGATGATGCACAAGGGCAACATCATGAAGTTCACCGAGGGCGGCTTCCGCGACTGGGGCTA
>CAYXGS010000072.1:0-6981 GCA_964464585.1 uncultured Gemmatimonas sp.
GGAGGGGGGAGGGGTGAGGGGGAGGGGAGGGGGAGGGGGAGGAACTATACTGCGGGTCACATCAATCATCCGTGATTGTCATGTCCTACGAGACGGAACTTCTTGAGTACTACGAGCGGGCGTCGCTCCTCGAGCTTGGCGGGGCGGCGGACGCGGTGCGGCGGCGGCTGCATCCGGAGCCGGTCGTCACGTACATCGTCGACCGCAACATCAACTACACCAACGTGTGTGTGGCCGATTGCGGCTTCTGTGCGTTCTACCGTCGCCCCAAGGACGGGGAGGGGTGGACGCTCAGCTATGAGCAGATCGGGGCGAAGATCGACGAGGTGAAGGCGCTGGGCGGGGTGCAGATCCTCATCCAGGGCGGTCACAACCCCTACATCCCCTTCGAGTGGTACCTCGAACTCCTCAAGTACATCAAGCGCAACCACCCCATCCACGTGCATGGGTTCTCGCCGAGCGAGGTGGACTTCTGGGCGACGCTGTACCGCATGGACGCGCGGACCGTCATCCAGGAGCTCGTGAAGGCAGGGCTCGACTCCATCCCCGGCGGCGGTGGCGAGATCCTCGTCCAGCGCGTGCGCGACCTCGTCGCCAAGAAGAAGGCGGGCGCCGACCGCTGGCTCGAGATCATGGAGATCGCGCACAACGAGGGACTCCGGACCTCATGCACCATGATGTACGGCATCGGCGAGACCAAGGCCGAGCGCGTGGAGCATCTCCTGCGTCTGAAAGACGTCCAGAAGCGCACCAACGGCTTCACCGCGTTCATCTGCTGGCCGCTCCAGCCGGAGAACACGCCGGAGATGAGCCACATGCCCAAGACGGACGCGGTGGAGTACCTGCGCACGACGGCGTTCGCGCGGACGGTGCTCGACAACATCCCCAACATCCAGGCCAGCTGGGTGACGATGGGCATGAAGGTGGGGCAGACGGCGCTCCACTACGGCTGCAACGACTTCGGCTCGCTCATGCTCGAGGAGAACGTCGTCTCGGCGGCGAACACCACGCATCGCACGAGCATCGCGGAGATGGAACAACTCATCCGCGATGCCGGTTTCACTCCCATGAAGCGTCGTCAGGACTACAGCATCATCGCGCCGGCGCCGTCGGCAGCGGCCTGAGCCTCGCCGCGACCGGGACCCAGGTGACGCTCACGCACCGCACGGGAATCGGCTACGACTCGCATCGCTTCGCGGCGGGGCATGGCGTGGTGCTGGGCGGCGTGCTGATCCCCGCGGCGGTGCGGTGCACGGGACACAGCGACGCCGATGCGGTGTGCCATGCGCTCACCGACGCGATCCTCGGCGGCGCGGGCGTGGGGGACATCGGCGAGATGTTCCCCGACACGGCGGCGGAGAACGCCGGCCGCGACAGCATCGAGATGCTCACGCTGGCGGTGGCGCGCGTGCGCGCCGCGGGCTGGGCGCCGGCGCAGTGCGACATCACGGTGATCGCCGAGACGCCCAAGCTGGGGCCGCATCGGCCGGCCATCCGCGAACGTCTCGCCACGGCCCTCGGCGTGAGCGCCGACGCGGTGATGGTGAAGGGCAAGACGAACGAGGGGATGGGCTGGATCGGCCGGGGCGAGGGGATCGCCTGCATGGCCGTGTGCACGCTCGTGCGCGTCGGGCCGGGCTGAGGTGGAGGCACTCCTCGGCTGGCTGTCGGATGCGTCGCTCGGTTCGCTCTACAGCCTGATCTTCCTCGCGTCGCTCATCGAGGGCGTGGTGCCGCTCATGCCCGGCGACCTCGCCGCGGCGCTGCTGGCGTTCTACGCCGCGCGCTCGGGCGGGCTGCTGGCGCCGACCATCATCGCCGTGACCGCCGGGAGCGTGCTCGGCGCGCTGATCATGTGGTGGATCGGCCGGCGCCTCGGCGCGGACTGGGTGGCGCACCGGATCGGGAAGCTCAAGTTCAGCGGCGGCGAGGAGAAGCTCGAGGCGGCCGAGCATCGCGTGGAGGATGCGTACCGGCAGTACGGGTGGGTGGCGCTGTTCGTGAGCCGGTTCCTGCCGGGCATCCGCGCGATCGTGCCGGCGGCGGCGGGCGCGCTGCGGATCCCGCTGTGGGAGGTGACGCTGATCTTCACGGTGGCGTCGGGCCTCTGGTACGGCGCGATCAGCTGGATCGCGTTCCGCGTGGGCGAGGACTGGGCGCTGGTGCGGGAACAGATGGAGCGCCTGGCGCGCGACGTGGGGCTGGGCGCGATCGCGGCGGCGCTGGTGCTGGTGTTCTTCGGATGGCGGCTGTGGAAGCGGCGGAAGGCCGGGCGCTAGATTGCGCTCGTGAGCGATCCCGCCCCCACGCCCGCACCGATCGATCTCTCCCGCGCTTTCCTGCTCGAGCGATTCGAGGAGTTCCTCTCGCTCGAGCAGGGCAGCAGTGAACGCACCAACGAAGCCTACGGACTGGACCTCGCGCGGCTGGCGACGTGGGCCGTCTCGAAGGGCGTGCGCGAGCCGGCCGGCCTCACGCCGGCGCACCTGCGCGAGTTCGTCTACCACCTGAAGGACCTGGGGCTCGCGCCGAGCAGCATCCGGCGGGGGATGAGCGCGGTGCGCACGTGGTACCGCTTCCTGCTCGCCGAAGGCGTGGTGACGAAGGACCCGAGCGAGCGGCTGGAGACGCCGCGGAAGTGGCGGGTGCTGCCCGAAGTGCTCACGGCCGACGAGGTGGACCGGATCATCGGGGCGATCTCGCTGGACGAGGCGCTCGCGTTCCGTGACCGGGCGATGCTCGAACTCGCATATGGCGCGGGGCTGCGGGTGAGCGAGTGGATCGGGATCCTCGCGAAGGACGTGATGCTCGAGGACCTCGTGGTGCGCGTGCTGGGGAAGGGCGGGAAGGAGCGGATGATCCCGATCGGGCGGAAGGCGGCAGGGGCGCTGGCGATGTACCTGCGAGAACTGCGGCCGCGGCTGGAGCAAGGCGAGGGGAAGGGGCACCTGTTCCTGAATGCCCGCGGGAGGCCGCTCACGCGGATGGGGGCGTGGAAGATCCTGCGGAAGTACGTGGATCTGTCCGGGGTCACGAAGACGGTGACACCGCACACGCTGCGGCATTCGTTCGCGACGCATCTGCTGGAGGGCGGGGCGGACCTTCGGGCGGTGCAGGAGATGCTGGGGCATGCGGACATCGCGACCACGCAGATCTACACGCACGTGGACCGGGAGCATCTGAGGCAGGTGCACAAGCAATACCATCCGAGGGGATGACGAGGAGCGAGGATCGAGGAGCGAGAAACGAGGGGATGAAGTCGAAGGGGAGGGAATGAGGGTTGAGGGGTGAGGGGTGAGGGTCCTTCCACTCACCCCTCGACCCTCATTCCCTCCCCCCCTTTCCCTCGACCTTCGTTTCTCGCTCCTCGCTCCTCGATCCTCGATCCATCGCTACCTTGTGGAATGCTGCTAGTCATCGACAACTACGACTCGTTCACCTACAACCTCGTCCAGTACTTCGGCGAACTGGGCGAGGACCCTCTCGTGGTCCGTAACGACGCGATCACGCTGGACGCGGTCGCCGAGCTGCGGCCGGAGGCGATCGTGCTGGGGCCGGGGCCGGGGGAGCCGCGGGACGCGGGGATCACGATCCCGGTCATCCAGCGGTTCGGGGCGACGGTGCCGATCCTCGGGGTGTGCCTGGGGCACCAGGCGATCGGCGAGGCGTATGGCGGCCGGGTGATCCGCGCGCCGCGAGGGGTGATGCACGGGAAGACGTCGCGCATCAAGCATGACGCGACGGACCTGTTCCTCGGGGCGCCGCAGCCGCTGGAGGTGATGCGGTATCACTCGCTGGTGGTGGAGCACGGGTCGCTGCCGGCCGAGCTGGAGGCGACGGCGGTCGCGATGGATGACCCGACGGAGATCCATGCGCTGCGGCATCGCGAGCACCGGGTGCGCGGCGTACAATTCCATCCCGAGTCCATCGGGACGCCGGATGGGAAACAGCTGCTCGCGAACTTCCTCACACTCGCCAGGAGTCGCGCCTGATGCGCCGTCTGCTGCTGCTGTGCACGCTGGCCGCCTGCGGGACGGATGCCGCGCGCAGCGGCGCGAACCCCGACATGCCGTGGGTCACGCAGGTGGATTCCACCGGCGACACGGTCCGGGTGCGGATCACCGGGGAGATCCCCGAGGCGCTCGTGCGCACGCTCGTCGCCGAGCTCGAGATCGGCGAGGAGGACGGCAGCGAGGAGGAGACGTTCGGCTATGTGGTGAGCGTGGTCCCGACGGCCGATCGCGGCGTGATCCTCTACGACGACCAGGCCAGCGCCATCCGGCAGTTCGGGCCGACGGGCGCGTTCATCCGCAACATCGGGCGCAAGGGCGGCGGGCCGGGCGAGTTCGGGCAGGTGAACGGGCTCAGCCTCCTGCCGGACGGCCGCCTGCTCGTGTGGGACGCGACCAACGCGCGGATCAACGTCTACTCCGACACGGGCGCGTACCAGTCGCTCTACCGGGTCCCGTTCTCGAGTCACTTCGGGCAGAACATGCTCTGGTCGGACGATGCGGGCCGCACGTACTCGTGGGCGATCCTCAAGACCGACTCCGCCGACTTCACCAACAACACCCCGGGCGTGATCGTGTACGACCCGAGCGGCAACGTGGTGGACTCGGTGGAGTACCCGCGCTGGCGGCCGCGACCGCCGTCGCTCGCGGCGCGAACGGCCGACGGGCGGATGTCGACGAGCTACAACTTCCCGTTCTGGCCGGACAACGTCGCGCAGGTCTCACCCAAGGGCGACATGGTCTCGGGCCCGGGCGATCCGTACGTGCTGTACTTCACGGGCCGCGCGGGCGCAAAGCCCATCCGGGTGGATCGCGAGACGCAGCCGGTGCCGGTCTCGGACACCGAGCGCCGGGAGGCACGCGCGTTCCCGGAGTTCTACCTGCGTAAGGTGGACCCCAACTGGAACTGGAACGGCCCCGACATCCCGGGCAACAAGCCCGCGTACGACGAGATCCTCGTCGATCGCGACGGACGCGTCTGGGTGTCGGTCGCCACGCCCGGCGTGCCGATCCCGGCCGCGGAGCTGCCGCCGGTGAAGGAGGGGAGGGAGAAGGAGCCGCGGACCACCACGCGCTCCCCGACGCTCTACGACGTGTTCTCGCCCGAGGGCCGACTCCTCGGTCGCGTCGCGTTCCCGCGCCGCGTCTCGCTGCGGCAGGCGGTGGGCGACGACGTGTATGCGCTCCGCCGCGACTCGCTGGACGTCCAGTACGTGACCCGCTACCGCATCACGCCCGCACTGCCGAAGTGATCGCCGCGGCCCGAAGCACGAACGGTCCGCTCCCCCGTGGAAGGGGGAGCGGACCGTTTCGCGTGTCGACCGTCTTACTTGTACACGATCGGCAGGAGCACCACCGACTTCACCGGCTGCCCGTTGAGCTGGCCGGGCTTGAACTTGATCTCGGGCACGATCGCCTTGGCGGCATCGGCGAGCTTGGGCTCGGTGCTGCTCACGACCTGGACCGTGGTCGGGTCGACCTTGCCGGTCTGGTCGACGACGAACTGGACCTGGACGGTCCCCGTGACGCCGGCGCGCTGGAGCGCGGCCGGGTACGAACGGGCGAGCAGACGGGCGGTCATCTCGGTGGACGAGAGCGCAGCCGGCTTGTCGAGCTCCGACGGGCTGTAGACGGTGGCGTCCTGCGCCTTGGCGGCAGCCGGAACGATGAAGGCGAGGACGGCGAGAAGCCGCAGGAAGCTCTTGGACGGCATGGATGTGGCTCCGTAAGGGGTGGCCGAGGGTGTGACCGGCGGGTCACCCGGCGGGTGACACGAGGTGTGTGGTGGTGACATAGGCATTGTCGGCCGAAATCCCCCGGACATGACTCCCCTTGAGGATCGGACTCCCGATGTGATAGTCGGGTGGGAAAAGGGGGCTGCCGACAGCTTTGTGAGCCCCACTTGTCGGCGCGTATCCTGACCATAGATTCGACTGGCGTGGATTTTGCGTACACGCGACCCCTTCCGGTGAGCTCCGAATGACCACGCTCGCCGTCGTCCCCGCCCGACTCGGGGCCACGCGTCTCCCCCGAAAGCCCCTCCGCGAACTCGGCGGCGCCCCCCTCGTTGTCCGCGTCCTGGAGCGTGTCCAGTCGCTCGGACTGGCCGACGAAGTGGTCGTCGCGACCGAGGCCGAAGAGGTGGCCGCCGTGGTGCGGAAGGCCGGTGGCCGCGCGATGATCACCTCGGACCAACATCCGTCCGGGACCGACCGCGTGGCCGAGGTCGCGATGCACCGCGACTTCCTCAAGCACGACGTGATCGTGAACGTGCAGGGCGACGAGCCGTTCATGCGCGGCGACGCGATGGCCGGTTCGATCGCCATGGTCCGCGACCACGGGTTCGACCTCGGCACGGCCGCCGGGCGTCGCACCGCGGCGATCATGGACGACCCCAACTGCGTGAAGGTCGTCCGCGACGACACCGGTCGCGCGATGTACTTCTCGCGCGCCCCGATCCCGTTCCTCCGCGACGCGGCCGACGCGCCCGTGCGCGACGACCTGGTGCTCCAGCACATGGGCATCTACGCCGCGCGCCGCGAGGCCCTCGTGAAGTGGGTCTCGCTGCCGCCGCACCCGCTGGAACTCGTCGAGAAGCTCGAACAGCTCCGCGCCCTCGCCGCCGGCCTGGCGATGGGCGTGGCGATCGTCGAAGCCCCCTCGTGGGGCGAAGTGAACACCGAGGACGACCTCGTGCGCGCCAACGCGCACTGGGCGGCCTCCGCGGCTACAACCACCGGACCCACCCGATGACGCCGACCACCCCGCATTCCTCCCCCAAGTACATCTTCGTGACCGGCGGCGTGGTGTCGTCGCTGGGCAAGGGCATCGCCGCGGCGTCGCTCGCGCGCTTGCTCGTCGAACGCGGGCTCCGCGTGACGATGATGAAGCTCGACCCCTACCTGAACGTCGACCCGGGCACGATGTCGCCGTTCCAGCACGGCGAGGTGTTCGTCACCGACGACGGCGC
>CAYXGS010000073.1:0-6180 GCA_964464585.1 uncultured Gemmatimonas sp.
GTGCGGGCGGGCCAGGCTGATCTTTACCGACGCATAGTCGTTAATCCGATCGTAAGAGCTTTCGCCGATACTCACTTGTGTGCTCCTTGTCGGGTCACCGGGCTGAGTGTGGGTCGCCGGGCGGTAATCAATTTGTTCGCTGTTCCATGATTTGCGCTGCCGCACATCCCGCGGGAGGGAAACTACGGCGACGCAAATGTCACATCATTCTACGGGTGGCAGCCAAGGGGCGACGGCTCGCAGGCGGCCGACACCGTGGGCTGCCGCTGCTATACGCGGCGTTTTTCGAGCTGCATGTTCAAGCCCAAGCCGCGTATCTCGTTCGTCAACACGTCGAAGCTGGCGGGAGTGCCGGCTTCCAGGGTGTTTTCTCCCTTGACCATCGATTCGTAAATCTTCGTACGTCCCTCAACGTCGTCGCTCTTGACGGTGAGCAACTCCTGCAGAATGTACGCGGCGCCGTAGGCCTCGAGCGCCCACACTTCCATTTCCCCGAAGCGCTGGCCGCCGAACTGCGCCTTGCCCGCCAGCGGCTGCTGCGTGACGAGGGAGTACGGTCCGATGCTCCGGGCGTGGATCTTGTCGTCGACCAGGTGGCTGAGCTTCAGCATGTAGACCTGGCCCACCGTCACCGGGTTGGAGAACCCTTCGCCGGTGCGGCCGTCGCGCAGGCGGATCTTCCCGCCCGGCAGCAGCCCGCCCGCCTTGATGAGCTCCACCGCCGCCGCATCGACGTCGGCCTCGCTCTTCTTGCCGAGCATCGCCGCGAGCGCCGGGAGGCCCATCGCCTCGAGCAGCCCCGCTGCGTCGAGCGCCGAGCGCTTCTCGAGCTCCTTCATCGCCTTCTTGAACTCGGCCTTCTGGTTCGCGGGCGTGTCCTCGGCGGCGATCGACGCCTCGTGGAACGCGATCGCGACCTTGGTCGCCTCGGCCTCGCGGCCGGAGAGCTCCTTGGCCGACTCCACCAGGTAGTCGTAGATGCGCTGGTAGACGGCCTTCGATTCCGCGCTCGTCCCGCGCGCGTTGAGGTCGTTGATGGACGCGTCGTGGAGCAGCTCGACCTTCTCCGCGTCCTCGACCGCCGGACGCTGGTCGTCGAGGATGACGCGGAGCTCGTCGGCCGTCGGCGTCGGCGCGTCGGCCGAGAGCCGGAGCGACCCCTTCACCCACTCGAGCCCCGAGAGGCGCAGGCAGAGCCCGATCTCGCGCTCGTTGGCGCCCTGGAACACCGGCGTCTTCGCGTAGAACCCGAGGATCTTCGCCGCCCATCCGAGATGGGTCTCGAGGATCTGGCCCACGTTCATGCGCGACGGCACGCCGAGCGGGTTGAGCACGATGTCGACCGGACGGCCGTCGGGGAGGAACGGCATGTCCTCCTCGGGCACGATGCGGGCGACGATACCCTTGTTGCCGTGACGGCCGGCCATCTTGTCGCCGACCGAGATCTTGCGCTTCTCGGCGAGGTAGACCTTCACGAGCTGGATGACGCCCGGGGGCAGCTCATCCGGCTGGAGGATGCGGTCGATGCGCTCCTCCGCCTTCTCCTCGATGCGGGCCTTCACCGCGTCGGCCGCGTCGATGATCTCGCGGACGGCCGCGTTCACCTTCTTGTCCTCGACGCGGAACGTCTTGAGGTCGAGCGTGATGAGGCGCAGGTCGCGGAGCATCGCCTCGGTGAGCACCGTGCCCGCCGGGATCGCCTCCTCGACCGTGCCGTTCTGCAGCGCCAGCGCGACCTTCTGGCCCACGAGCAGGGCCTTGATCTCGTCGTCGCGCACGTCGTTCACGCGCACCTTCTCCTCGCCCTCGAGGCGGCGCACCTCGCCGATCCGCTCGCCGCGGTCCTTCTCGACGACCTGGTCCTCGACGCGCGAGAAGATCTTGACGTCGATGACGACGCCCTCGACGCCCGGGGAGACCTTGAGGGACGAGTCCTTCACGTCCTTCGCCTTCTCGCCGAAGATGGCGGTGAGCAGCTTCTCTTCCGGCGAGAGCTCGGTCTCGCCCTTCGGGGTGATCTTGCCGACGAGGATGTCGCCCGGGCGCACGTGCGCGCCGATGCGCACGATGCCGCGCTCGTCGAGGTCCACGAGGGACTCCTCCGAGACGTTGGGGATCTCGCGCGTGATCTCCTCCTGGCCGCGCTTGGTGTCGCGGACATGGAGCTCGTGCTCCTGGATGTGGATCGACGAGTAGACGTCGTCCTTCACCAGGCGCTCCGAGAGCACGATCGCGTCCTCGAAGTTGTGGCCGTACCACGGCATGAACGCCACGGTGACGTTCGAGCCGAGCGCGAGCTGGCCGAACTGCGTGCCGGCGCCGTCGGCGAGCACGTCGCCCGCCTTGACCTTCTGGCCGAGCGTGACGAGCGGCCGCTGGTTGAGCGCGGTGTCCTGGTTGGTGCGGCGGTACTTCTTGAGCTTGTAGCGGTCCTGCTGCGTGAGACGCTGGAGCGGGGCCCCGGCCTCGCGGTTGGCCTTCGAGCCGCCGCCGGCGTCGACGATGATCTCGTCGGCCGTCACGCGCGTCACGACGCCCGCGCGCTTGGAGATGATCACCGCGCCCGAGTCGACCGCCACCTTCTCCTCCAGCCCGGTGCCGACGAACGGCGTCTGCGGGTTGAGGAGCGGCACGGCCTGGCGCTGCATGTTGGAGCCCATGAGGGCGCGGTTCGCGTCGTCATGCTCGAGGAACGGGATGAGCGCCGCGGCGATGGAGACGAGCTGCTCGGGCGCGACGTCCATGTAGTCCACGCGCGAGGGCGCGAGGAGCGGCACGTCCGCCTGCTGGCGGCAGAGGATCATCTCGTCGATGAACGACCCGTCCTCGTTGAGGCGGGCGTTCGCCTGCGCGATGACCGCCTCCTCCTCGCGGTTCGCATCGAGCCACGCGATCTCGTCCGTCACCTTGCCGTTCTTCACGACGCGGTACGGGGTCTCGATGAAGCCGAGGTCGTTGACGCGCGCGAAGGTGGCGAGCGACGTGATGAGGCCGATGTTCGGGCCTTCCGGCGTCTCGATGGGGCACATCCGGCCGTACTGCGAGTAGTGCACGTCGCGGACCTCGAAGCCCGCGCGCTCGCGCGTGAGGCCGCCCGGTCCGAGCGCCGAGAGGCGCCGCTTGTGGGTGAGCTCCGCGAGCGGGTTGGTCTGGTCCATGAACTGCGAGAGCTGCGACGAGCCGAAGAACGCCTGGATGACCGCCGAGACGGTGCGGGCGTTGACGAGGTCGTCGAGCGAGATCTTCTCGCTGTCCTGGTTGATGCTCATGCGCTCCTTGACCAGGCGCGCCATGCGCGAGAGGCCGACGGAGAACTGGTTGGCGATGAGCTCGCCGACCGAGCGGATGCGGCGGTTGCCGAGATGGTCGATGTCGTCCACATGCCCGCGGCCCTCGTGGAGCTCGACGAGGTAGCGGATGATGGCGACGAAGTCGTTCGTCTCGAGCACGGTGGTGCTCGCCGGCGTCGGGAGGTGCAGGCGCTGGTTGATCTTGTAGCGGCCCACGCGGCCGAGGTCGTAGCGCTTGGGGCTGAAGAACAGCCGCTCGAGCGCCTGCTTCGCCGTCTCCTTGTTGGGGGCGTCGCCCGGCCGGAGGAGCGAGTAGATCTGCTTGAGCGCCTCGTCCTCGGACTTGGTCGGGTCCTTGGCGAGGGTGTTCTTGACGAGCATGCTCTCGGCGCGGCCCGAGGCCACGAAGCACGAGACCTTGCTGACGTTCGCCTTCCGGAGGCGCTTGACGAGCGTGACGTTGAGCGACTGGCCGGACTCGGCGAGGAGCTCGCCGTCCTCCGGGTTCACGACGTCCATCGCGAGCACGCGCGCATGCGGGCGCTCCTCGCGCTCGAACGCGTCGAGCTCGTCCCGGAGGTCGACGCTCTGGTACGACGCGAAGACCTTGATCCTGTCGATCTTCTGGCGGCGGAGGCGGTTGTACACCTCCTCCGTCAGCTCGTCGCCTTCCTTGACGAGGAGGTTCGCCTCGGCGCGCTCGCGCTCGGCGCGGGCCTTCTTGGTCTTCGCCTTGGGGGCGTCCTCGGCGGTCGCCTCGCCGGGGAGCTCGACGGCCTCGGCGATGATCGCGCCGATGACCTCGCGGTCACGGCCTTCCTTGCGCTTGGTGAGGTCGAGCTCGCGGATGCCGAAGAAGAGGCGGTAGATGTCCGCGTTGTTCCCGTAGCCGAAGGCGCGGAGGAGCGCGGTGGCCGGGAACTTCTTCTTCTTGTCGATGTGCACGAAGACGACGTCGTGGATGTCGACGGTGAACTCGACCCACGAGCCGCGGAACGGGATGATACGCGACGAGATGAGGCGCTGCCCGTTGGGGTGCGTGCTCTCCTCGAAGACCACACCCGGCGAGCGGTGCAGCTGGCTGACGATGACGCGTTCGGCGCCGTTGATGACGAAGGTGCCGAGCGGGGTCAGCAGCGGCAGTTCGCCGAGGTAGACCTCCTTCTCGATCTGGTTCTTGACGCGCTTCTTCTTCTCGTCGGCCGGGTTCTCCTCGAACACGGTGAGGACGAGGGTCGCCTTGAGGGGCGCCGAGTACGTCATGTCGCGCTCGATGCACTCCTCGACCGAGTACTTGGGCTCGCCGAGGGTGTAGCGCTTGAAGTCCAGCGAGAAGTTCTCGTGGACGTCGGTGATCGGGAACAGGTCCTTGAAGACGCGCTCGAGCCCGACGTCCTCGCGGTTGTGCGCCGCGGCGTCGAGCTGGAGGAGCGACTCGAAGGCGCGAGTCTGGATGTCGAGCAGATGGGGCATGCCCATGCCGTGCTCGAGCTTTCCGAAGGAGATCTGCGTGATCATAGCCACCCGGGGGTTCACCCCAAGAACGCCTTGTGAGCAGGCGAAAACCGCCTCGCCGCCGGACGGAGGAGCCGTCGGGCGCGAGGCGAAAGGAGCTTCAGTGGTCGAACTGGTGGAGCGTGTGACGCATCGCGGGACCAAGTGAGGGTGGAAGGTGCGGTCGGCGCGCGCGGACGTCCGCGGCGCCGACCGTGCCCTTCGCCCTTACTTGATCTCGACGACGGCGCCTTCGGCCTCGAGCTTGGCCTTGATGGTCGCGGACTCGTCCTTCGAGACGCCGGCCTTCACCGTCTGCGGCGCGCCGTCGACCATGTCCTTCGCTTCCTTGAGGCCCAGGCCGGTGATCTCGCGGACCACCTTGATGACCTGGATCTTCTTGCCGCCGGCTTCCTTGAGGACGACGTCGAACTCCGTCTTCTCCTCGACGGCCGCGGCCGGCGCGCCACCCGCGGGGCCGCCCGCGGCGACGGCGATCGTCACGTTGAACTTCGCCTTGAACGCGTCGTTCAGGTCGACGAGTTCGGCGACCGACATGTTGCCGATCGCTTCGAGGATCTCGTCCTTGCTCAGAGTCGTGCTAGCCATTGTTCCATTCTCCGGAGTTGTTCCCCCAGGGTTCTGTGACCTGGGGCGTGTGATCAGGCAGACGCCTGGGGGATCAGTTCGAACCTTCGAGCTGCGACTTCCGTGCTTCGAGCGAGAGCGAGAACATCATCAGCACGCTGTTGAGCGAGCCGAGGAGCAGCGACAGGGCCTCGTCGCGCGTGGGGAGCGACGCGAGCTTCTTCACCATCTCGGCGTCGATGACGGCGCCTTCGTAGAGGCCGCCCTTCACCGTCGGACGGGCGTCGTTCTCCTTGGCGAAGTCGGTGAGGACCTTCGCCGCCGTGATCGCGTTGTTCTTCGCGACCACCACACCGGTGGGGCCCTTGAGGGTCTGCCCGGTGAGTCCCGCCTCGTTCACCGCCCGCAGCGCGAGGGTGTTCTTGATGACGACGTACTCCACGCCGGCCTTGCGGAAGCGGCGGCGGAGTTCGGTCATGCGCTTCACGTTGAGGCCCGTGAAGTCGGTATAGAGGACCCCTTCGGCGCCATCGAGCTTCGACCGCAGCTCGGCGACGAGCTGGTCCTTGTCGGACTTCTTCATCGTCGGTTACCGGTAGGGGTTGGTGTCGATGCGGACGCCGGGGCCCATGGTGCTGCTCACGGCGACGGTCTTGACGTACACGCCCTTCGCCGCGGCGGGCTTGGAGCGGACGATCTGGTCCATGAAGGCGGAGAAGTTGGACTCGAGCGCGTCGGCCGAGAACGAGACCTTGCCGATGGGGGCCTGGACGTTGCCGGCCTTGTCGACGCGGAACTCGATCTTGCC
>CAYXGS010000074.1:0-5425 GCA_964464585.1 uncultured Gemmatimonas sp.
TTCGTCGAGATCGAGCCGGGCATCGACGGCCTCATCCACATCTCCGACATGTCCTGGACCAAGCGCGTCCAGCACCCGTCGGAGGTCGTGAAGAAGGGCGACTCGGTCGACGTGGTGATCCTCAACATCGACAGCGACAACAAGCGCATCTCGCTCGGTCTCAAGCAGGCCACCGAGGATCCGTGGCTGCGCATCGGTGAGACCTACCCGGTCGGCACCGAGCTCGCGGGCAAGGTCGCGCGCCTGATGGACAAGGGCGTCGTCGTCGACGTCGGAAACGACATCGAGGGCTTCGTGCCCATCTCGCACCTCAACATGACGGGCGCGCAGATCGCGAGCCCGGCGGATGTGGCGTGGGAAGCGATGGCGATCAACGTCCGCATCCTCGAGGTGGATCCGATCCACCGTCGCATCGTGCTCGGCGTGGTGGACATCCCGGCGGGGCAGGAGCGCCCGGCGGAGCCGTCCAAGGTCCACACCGAGGACGAGATCCCCGAGGTGCCGGCCGACCTCGATCCGGACATGGAAGGCTGAGCGCGCCGCGCTCCCTGAAGTGGACCGCCCCGGTCGCGCGATGCGCGGCCGGGGCGGTGTCGTTGACGGCCGGCGCGTTCGCGGGGTATCTCCGCATCATGGCCCTCACCCCGCGCTGGTCCCGCCTCTCCGTCCTCGTCCTCGTTGCCGCGCTCGGCGCCTGCGACTCCGCCCTCGCGCCTGGCGGCACGCTGGACGAACCTCTCGTCGATGTCGCCGCGGACGCGGTCGACGCCGGCGCGATCGTCGACATGCGGGTCCGCAACCTCTCGGCGTCCAGCTGGTACTTCAACGCCTGCTCGTCGCCGCGCCTGCAGCGTCGCGTCGACGGCGAGTGGGTCGATGCCCCCAACCCGCTGATCCTCTGCACCGCGGACCTCGAGCTCCTGCGCGGCGGGCAGGAGGTCACCATCGGCGTCGGCGTGCCGATGGGCCACGAGCCGGGGACCTACCGCATCCGCTTCCGCATCGCTCGGCGAGACGGCGTCGAGGTCGCACCCGCCACGAACACGTTCCTCGTGCAGTAGTCCGGCCGCTGTCAGCGGCTCGCCGTGGCGGCTAGGTTTCCCGCCATGTCCATGCGCGAGAAACTGGAGTTGCTCGAGCGCCGCCGCGCCGAGTCCGAGCTCGGCGGCGGCGCCGAGCGCGTGAAGGCCCAACACGCGAAGGGGAAACTCTCGGCCCGCGAGCGGCTTGATGTCCTGCTCGACGAGGGGACCTTCGTCGAGCTCGACCGCTTCGTCACGCACCGGTCCTCCGATTTCGGCCTCGACGCCCAGCGCCCCTACGGCGACGGCGTGGTCACCGGCTACGGGCGCATCGGCGGGCGCCTCGTCTACGTCTTCTCGCAGGACTTCACGGTCTTCGGCGGGTCGCTCTCCGAAGCCCACGCCTCGAAGATCTGCAAGGTGATGGATCTCGCGGTGCAGAACGGCGCGCCGATGATCGGGCTCAATGACTCGGGCGGCGCGCGCATCCAGGAGGGCGTCGTCTCGCTCGGCGGCTATGCCGACATCTTCCTCCGCAACACGATGGCCTCGGGCGTGGTCCCGCAGATCTCGGCGATCCTCGGCCCCTGCGCCGGCGGCGCGGTGTACTCGCCGGCGATCACCGACTTCGTGTACATGGTGCAGGGCACGTCCTACATGTTCGTGACCGGACCGAACGTGGTGCGGACGGTCACGCACGAGGACGTGACGATGGAGGCGCTCGGTGGCGCGGAGACCCATGGCGGCACCAGCGGCGTCTCGCACTTCACCATGCGCTCGGAGCTCGAATGCCTCGAGGGCATCCGCCAGCTCCTGCGGTTCCTCCCGTCGAACAACATCGACGAGGCGCCGCGCGGCCGGGCGATGGATCCCGCCACGCGCCGCGACGAGGCGCTCCTCGACGTGGTGCCGGACAACGCGAACAAGCCGTACGACATGCACGAGGTCCTCCGGCGCGTGGTGGACGACGGCGAGTTCCTCGAGGTGCAGAAGGACTTCGCGCAGAACATCCTCTGCGGGTTCGCGCACCTCGGCGGCCGCTCGGTCGGCCTCGTCGCGAACCAGCCGGCGGTGCTGGCCGGCGTGCTCGACATCGACGCCAGCGTGAAGGCCGCGCGATTCATCCGCTTCTGCGATGCGTTCAACATCCCGATCGTCACGTTCGAGGACGTGCCCGGGTTCCTCCCGGGGGTCGCGCAAGAGCATGGCGGCATCATCAAGCATGGCGCCAAGCTGCTCTACGCCTACTGCGAGGCGACGGTCCCCAAGGTCACGGTGATCACGCGCAAGGCCTACGGCGGCGCGTACGACGTGATGAGCTCGAAGCACATCCGCGGCGACATCAACCTCGCGTGGCCCACGGCGGAGATCGCGGTCATGGGGCCGAAGGGGGCGGTGGAGATCCTCTTCAAGAAAGAGATCGCGGAAGCGGCCGACAAGCAGGCGGCGATGGACGCGCGGGTGGCGGAGTACACCGACAAGTTCGCCAACCCGTACGTCGCGGCGGGGCGCGGCTACGTCGACGACATCATCGACCCGCGCGACACGCGGCCGCGGCTCATCGACGCGCTCGAGATGCTGCAGCACAAGCGCTCGAGCAATCCGCCAAAGAAGCACGGGTGCATCCCCCTGTGAAGAAGGTCCTCATCGCCAACCGCGGGGAGATCGCGCTCCGCATCGTGCGCGCCTGCCAGGAACTCGGCCTCAAGTCGGTCGCGGTCTACTCGGACGCGGACGCGACGGCGCTGCACGTGCGCGAGGCGGACGAAGCCGTGCACATCGGGCCGGCACCGGCGAGCGAGAGCTATCTCCGCGGCGACCACCTCATCGCGGTCGCCAAGTCGGTCGGTGCCGACGCCATCCACCCCGGGTACGGGTTCCTGTCCGAGCGCGAGTGGTTCGCGCGCGCGGTGCGTGACGCGGGGCTGATCTGGGTGGGACCGCCGGCCGACGCGATCGCGGCGATGGGCTCCAAGACCGCCGCCCGCACGCTCGCGATCGCGGCCGGCACACCGGTCGTGCCCGGCACCACCGAGGGACTCCGCGATGCCGACGAGGCGGCGGCGATCGCCGCGAGGTTCGGCTACCCGGTGCTCCTCAAGGCGGCCGCCGGCGGCGGGGGGAAGGGGATGCGCGTGGTGCGCGAGCCGGGCGAGATCGCCGGTGCGCTCGCCTCCGCCCAGCGCGAGGCCAAGAACGCCTTCGGCGATGATGCCGTGTACGTCGAGAAGTACATCGAGGGGCCGCGCCACGTCGAGATCCAGGTCCTCGCCGACGCGCACGGCAACTGCATCGCGCTCGGGGAGCGCGAGTGCTCGGTGCAGCGGCGGCACCAGAAGATGATCGAGGAAGCGCCGAGCGTCGCCGTCACGCCGGCCCTGCGGAAGGCGATGGGCGACGCGGCGGTCGCGGCGGCGCGGGCCGCGGGCTACGTGAACGCGGGCACGTGCGAGTTCCTCCTCGCGAAGGACGGCGCGTTCTACTTCCTCGAGATGAACACGCGCATCCAGGTCGAGCACCCGGTGACCGAGCTCGTGATGGGCATCGACCTCGTGCAGTGGCAGCTGCGCATCGCCGCGGGCGAGCGGCTGCCGTTCCGCGAGTCGCCGGCGCCGCGCGGCTGGGCGATCGAGTGCCGCATCACGAGCGAGGATCCCGCGAACGGCTTCCTGCCCTCCACCGGCCGCATCGAGCACCTGCAGGTGCCGACGGGGCCCGGCGTGCGCTGGGACGGCGGCATCACCCGCGGCAGCGTGGTCGGGCTCTCGTACGACCCGATGCTCGCCAAGCTCATCGTCTTCGCCCCGGACCGCGCGTCGGCGATCGCGCGCATGGAACGGGCGCTGCGGGAGCTCGTGATCGACGGCGTCGAGACCTCGCGCGAGTTCCACCTGCGGATGCTCGCCGACGAGGAGTTCCGTCGCGGCGACATCAGCATCCAGTGGCTGGAGGCGAAGCTCCCCTCGCTGCTGGCCCAGCGGGCGCCTGCGGCGACGGTGCGGGCCGCGGCGATCGCCGCCGCGCTCATCGCGGACCATGACCGTGGTACGGTCGCGAGCGCGCCGACCGATGCACGCGCCGCGGGGGCCGGGGCGCCGGGCGCGGTGACCTCCGGCACGAGCGCCTGGGGTCGCCAGGCTCGGCTGGCCGCGCTCCGCCGCACGTGACGGGGACGACGATCGAGATCACCAGCCTCGCGGCCGGCGGTGATGGAGTGGCGCGCGCCGACGGGCTCGTGGTGTTCACGCCGCGAACGGCACCGGGTGACGTGGTCGAGGCGGCGGTGCGCGTCGAGGGGCGCGTGGGGCGCGGACGGCTCGTGCGCGTCGTGCGGCCCGGTCCGGACCGCGTCGCCAGCCGCTGCGCGCACTACGAGGGCCCGGACCGCTGCGGCGGGTGCCAATGGCAGCACCTCTCGCTCGATGCCCAGCGCGAGGCCAAGCGCCGGAACGTCGCCGATGCATTCGCGCGCATCGCGCGCCGCCCGGTGCCGCTCCCGCCGATCGTCGGAGGGGACGGCTGGCGCTATCGCCGGACCCTGACGCTCGCGATCCGTCGCGACGGGGCGCGCACATGGGGCGGGCTCCGGGCGTTCGACGATCCCGAGGCCGTGTTCGACCTGCGGGACTGCCTCATCACGGATGAGCGCGTCCTCTCCGCGTGGCGCGACGTGCTCGTGGCCGCGCGCGGCCTGCCCGACGCGCCGCGGCTGCGAGGGACCGTGCGCTGGATCGACGATCGCGCACTGTTCGTCCTCGAGGGCGGGACCGAGTGGCCGCGCCTGCCGGAGTTCCTCGCGGCAGTGCCGGCGCTGGCCGCGGTGTGGTGGCAGGCGGAGGGCAAGCGACGTCGGCTCGTGGCGGACCGGCGCCCCAGCGAGGTCCCCGGCGCGTCGTTCGTCCAGGTCAACGCCGGGATCGCGGCCCGCATGCAGGCCGATGTCGTCGAGCTGGTGCTCGCGCACGCGGCCCAGCACGTCGTCGACTGCTACAGCGGCAGCGGCGACACGGCGGTGGCGCTCGAGGCTCGCGGCGTGCGGGTCACCGCGGTGGAACTCGACGAGGAGGCCACCGCGTGGGCGGCGCGCGCGCTCCAGGCCCCGTCGCGGGCGATCGCCGCGCGTGTGGAGGATGTGCTCGCGCGGCTCCTCCCGGCCGACGTCGTGATCCTCAACCCGCCGCGGGCGGGGGTCGACGCGCGCGTCACCACGGTGCTGCGCGAGCGTCCGCCGCGCGCGATCGTGTACGTGAGCTGCGATCCGGCGACGCTCGCGCGCGACGTGGCGCGCCTCGAGGGGTGGCGGGTCGCCTCGCTGCGATGCTACGACATGTTCCCGCAGACGGCGCATGTCGAGACGGTCTGTGAACTCGTGCCGGAGGCAGCGTGAGGTATCTCGTGGATCT
>CAYXGS010000075.1:0-1413 GCA_964464585.1 uncultured Gemmatimonas sp.
CCTGACCTCTTGAATGCCATTCAAGCGCTCTCCCAACTGAGCTACGCCCCCGTGCGGGACCCGGTCCCGGGTCCCGATAGGAACCAAAAAAGCTACCCGAGGGTAAGTCTCAGGTCAAGCGGAGAAACTGGCATTTCCGTGGTTTCGTTTTATCTTAGGGCTCGCCGCAGAACCTTCTGAAAGCACTCCGGACCGCCGCTGCGGTCCAGGACTCCAAATGGCCACCGAAGTCAAGAAGCGCAAGCGCCGCACGGCCCCCGCCGGGATCGCTCCCAGCGAGCCGGAACGCGACATCCTCGACCAGTACCTCTACGAGGTCTCCACCTACCCGCTGCTCAAGGGCACGGAGGAGATCGACGTCGCGCGCAAGATCCGCGCGGGCGACCAGGACGCCCTCCAGGAGCTCGTGAAGCGCAACCTGCGCTTCGTCATCTCCGTCGCCAAGAAGTACCAGAACCGCGGCCTCCCGCTCATCGATCTCATCGGCGAGGGCAACGTCGGACTCCTCACGGCCGCCCGGAAGTTCGATCCGGACCAGGGCGTGAAGTTCATCTCGTACGCCGTGTGGTGGATCCGCCAGGCGATCCTCTCGTCGCTCGCGCGTCAGGGCCGCACCGTGCGCGTGCCGCTCAACCGCACCGCGGACCTCTCGCGCATCATCAAGGCCTCGGAGATCCTCCGGCAGAAGCTCCGCCGCGAGCCCACCCCCGAGGAGCTCTCGCAGCTCACCGGCCTCTCGGTCGACGTCGTGCAGTCGCTCGCCGCGCTCAACACCGGTGACGTCCGCCTCGACGCCCCGATGGATCCGGATGGCGACCGTTCGCTCATCGAGCGCTTCGTCGCCGACGAGATGCCCGACACCGAGGAGGAGGCGATGAACCGCTTCCTCAATGACGAGATCGAGCACGCGCTCGGCACGCTCCCGCCGCGCGACGCGAAGGTCCTCCGCCTGTACTTCGGGCTCGAGGGCGGACGCGAGCACACGCTCGAGGAGATCGGCTCCATGCTCGGCGTCACGCGCGAGCGCGTCCGCCAGCTGCGCGATCGTGCTCTCAAGCGTCTGCGCGAGGGCGATGTGGGGCGCGCGCTCGGCAGCTTCGCCGCGTAACGGGCGATCGAGGTGGAAGGACGGAAGGGGGCGGCCCATGCGGGCCGCCCCCTTTCCTCGTTCCGTGTCCCGCCGCGGCACGGCGGATGCGCCGATGTCCCGCACCCTCCATATTCACGGTGAGCCTCGATCCATCCGCCTTCATCACGTCTCCCCCACCACGTGATCCGCTTCCAGAACGTCCACAAGGCCTTCGGCGACAACGAGGTCCTCCGCGGCTTCACCCTCGACGTCAACGAGGGCGAGACCATGGTCATCATCGGCTTCTCGGGCACGGGCAAGTCGGTGGCGATCAAGCACATCGT
>CAYXGS010000075.1:1513-3837 GCA_964464585.1 uncultured Gemmatimonas sp.
TGGTCATCATCGGCTTCTCGGGCACGGGCAAGTCGGTGGCGATCAAGCACATCGTGGGGCTCCTCGAGGCCGACGAGGGGAGCGTCCATGTGGACGGGGTCGAGGTCGGGGCCCTCTCGCGCCGCGAGCTCTACGCCCTGCGCGCGAAGATCGGCTACGTCTTCCAGTTCGCCGCGCTCTTCGACTCGCTCACCATCGCCGAGAACGTCGCGATGGGGCTGCGCAAGCAGGGGCTGCTCAGCGACGAGGAGATCGACGCGCGCGTCCGCGAGGCCCTCGACCTGGTGGACCTCGATCCGTCGGTCGGCACCAAGCTCCCCTCCGAGCTCTCGGGCGGCATGCGCAAGCGCGTCGGCATCGCGCGCGCCATCGCCCTGCGGCCGAAGTACCTGCTGTACGACGAGCCGACCACCGGACTCGATCCCGTGACCAGCGCGATCATCGACGCGCTCATGGTCCGCATGCAGCAGCAGCTCGGCGTCACCGGCATCGTCATCACGCACGACATGCGGAGCGCCTACACCGTCGGCACGCGCATCGCGATGCTCTACGAGGGCACGGTGCGCCAGGTGGGCACCGTCGACGAGATCAAGCACTCCACCGACCCGATCGTCCGCCAGTTCATCGAGGGCCGGGCCGAGCTCGAGTCCGCGGGGTCCTTCGGCGCGTGACCCGGCAGCGGCGACCGCGCGAGGAGGTCTCGGCCGGCGGCATCGTCTACCGGCGGGAGGGCGAGCGCACGTTCTTCCTCCTCATCCGCGATTCCTACCGCAACTGGGGCTTTCCCAAGGGCCACCTCGAGGACGGCGAAGCGCCGGCGGACGCGGCCCTGCGCGAGGTGGGGGAGGAGACGGGGCTCGAGGAGCTCGCGCTCCGCGCGCCCATCGAGGTCATCGACTGGGAGTTCCGGTTCCGCGGCCGGCGCATCCACAAGACGTGCCACTTCTTCCTCATCGAGACGCCCGACCGCCGCACGTCGCCGCTGCGCGCCGAGGGGATCACCGCGTGCCGGTGGGCGTCGTTCGAGCAGGCCGAGCGGCTCGTCGCCTACGACAACGCGCGCGCGGTCCTGCGTCAGGCACGGGCGCTGCTGTCGGGACCGGATGCCGCGCCGACCGGGCTGCACTGATGGCCGACCCCGGCACGGGAGCCGTGCAGCAGCCGGCGGTGATCGGCTTCGGGGTGCGTGAGCGTGCACGCGACCTGCTCAAGCGCGGCTTCCCCCGTCGCCGCGGGCGGCTCACGCTCGTCCGCACGCGCGACGAGACCCTCGCCGCGCTCCGCGAGACGCTCACCGATGCGGTGATCGTGGACCTCGCGCAGGCGGGTGCGGAGCACTGGGCCGTCGCCGCCCTCGCGCGCGAGTTCCCGAGCATCCCGTTCCTCGCGCTCGCCCCGCTCCGCCCGGCGGACGTTCCGCACATCGCGCGCGCCTGCGGGGAGTTCGAGTTCGCCGACGTGCTGGTGGAGGGCATGGAGGACGGCATGCACCGCGAGCTCGTGCTCCCCATGAGCTTCTCGGTGCGGTTCGCCGAGTCGCTGGTCGATGCCGACACGACGCTCGGCCTCACGGGTGAGCTGCAGCGGGCGGTGTGGCGGGTGGTGCTGGCCCACGGCGGGCGCACGGTGCGCACGGAGGCGATCGCCGAGTCGGTGCGACTGACGCGCGAGCACCTGAGCCGCCGTTTCTCGGCGGACGGCGCGCCCAACCTGAAGCGCGTGATCGACCTGGTGCGGATCCTCGCCTCGGCGGACCTGGCGAAGAACCCCGGCTACGACCTGCCCGACGTCGCCCGCACGCTCGGCTTCGCCTCCGCGTCGCACCTGAGTGCGTCGTGCCAGCGGATCATCGGGGTCCGGTCGTCGTCCCTCGCGCGCCTCAGGCCGGCCGACCTGATCGACCGGTTCGTGAAGCAGGGAAGGGGCCGCTCGCGCGCCTCCTGAGCGCAGACGCCGCAGCCCTCCCCCTGATTCCTCGCTCCTCCCCCTCCGCCCCTCGATCCTTCCCCTCGCTCCTCGTCGGAGCCGGGGGGTGTTGCAGGCATCGGCGACTTGTGATATTTTTCACAAGCTCTACCGGAACCGCGCCGAGCCCCACGCTTCCACTCGGGGACCGCGAGGCGCGCCGCAGCCCGACACACCACGCTCTGCCCCCCTGAAAATGGCTTCCCAGACGTCGCTCCGCCCTGGTGAGATCAAGGACATCCTCCTCCGCGAGATCGCCGCGGCGGACCTCAACACCCTCGATGTCGAGGAAGTCGGTTCCGTCCTCGAGGTGAAGGACGGCATCGCCCGCATCTACGGCCTCCAGAAGGCCATGGCCG
>CAYXGS010000076.1:0-3671 GCA_964464585.1 uncultured Gemmatimonas sp.
GCGTCGTACGGCGTGCCGGGGGTGACGACCTTGAGGCCCGGGATGTGCGCGAGCCACGACTCGAAGGCCTGCGAGTGCTGCGCCGAGAGCTGGAGTGCGGCGCCGTTGGGGCCGCGGAAGACCATCGGCATGTTGTACTGGCCGCCCGACATGTAGAGCATCTTCGCCGCGGCGTTCACGACCTGGTCGATCGCGAGGAGGGCGAAGTTCCACGTCATGAACTCGACGATCGGGCGGAGCCCGACCATCGCCGCGCCGACGCCGACGCCGGCGAAGCCGAGCTCGGTGATGGGGGTGTCGACGACACGCATCTCGCCGAACTCCTCGAGCAGGCCCTTGGAGACCTTGTACGCGCCGTTGTAGACGGCCACTTCCTCACCCATGAGGAAGACGCGGTCGTCGCGGGACATCTCTTCACGAAGCGCCTGATTGAGGGCTTCGCGGTAGGTGATGATCGCCATGGTGTGGTGGTCCTCGCTCAGCTCGTGGTGTCGACGAGGACGTCTTCGTAGAGCGCCTCGAGTGGCGGCTCGGGGGAGGCGTCGGCGAAGTCCCACGCGTCCTGACAGACGGCCTTGATCACCTGCTCCATCGCGGCGACGTCGGCGTCGGTGATGTCGCCGGCCTCGAGCATGCGCGCCTTGAGGAGGTTGATCGGGTCGCGCTTGAGGTACTCGTCGAGCTCGGCCTTGGTGCGATACGTGCCCGACACCGCGTCGGACATCGAATGACCCATGTAGCGATAGGTGCGGATCTCGAGGAGCACCGGCTTCGACTCGCGGCGCGCCGTCTCGAGCGCGCGCTCCATCGACTCGCGGACAGCGAACACGTCCTGGCCGTCGACGTACTCGCCGTGCATCCCGTCGTACGCGTCGGCGCGGCGCGAGAGGTCCTTGATGGCCGCGGCGCGTTCGACGGCGGTGCCCATGCCGTACTTGTTGTTCTCGATGATGAACAGGCACGGCAGCTTCCAGAGGGCCGCCATGTTGAGCGCTTCATGGAACGCACCCGTGTTCACGACCGACTCGCCCATGAAGCAGGCGATCACCTGGTCGCCGCCGCGGTACTTGATCGCGAAGCCGACGCCCGCGGCGACGGGGACATGCCCGCCGACGATGCCGTGCCCGCCGAGGAAGTTGAGGTTGCGGTCGAAGAGATGCATCGAGCCGCCCTTGCCGCGCGAACAGCCGTCGATGCGCCCGAACAGCTCCGCCATGATGGCGCGCGGCGTCATCCCGCGGGCGAGCGCCTGCCCGTGGTCACGGTAGGTCGTGATGATGTAGTCGTCGGGGCGGAGCATGGAGATGACGCCGGTGGAGACGCCCTCCTGTCCGATGTAGAGGTGGCAGAAGCCACCGATCTTCCCGAGGGCGTACGCCTCTCCCACCTTCTCCTCGAAGCGGCGCTGGAGGAGCATGCTGTGCAGGAGCTCGCGCCGGAGCGCGGTGTCGCCGGGCAGGCCCTTGCCGTCGGACTTCTTCTTTGCGGCCATCGAGGGGATGAAGGCTGAAGGATGGAGGATGAGAGCTGGTGATGCGGGAGGCCGGGACGATCGCTATTCCGCCGCCACCCCTGCTGCCTGCACCTGCTCCCACGCGTGATAGCTCGACCGCACGAGCGGGCCGGACTCGACGTGCTTGAAGCCCATCCGCATGCCTTCCTCGTACAGCATCCGGAACTCGGCCGGCGTGACGTAGCGGTCGAGGGCGATGTGGTCGTTGGAGGGCTTGAGGTACTGCCCGAGGGTCAGGATGTCGACGTCGACCGCGCGGAGGTCGCGCATGGTCTGCAGCACCTCCTCGTTGGTCTCGCCCATGCCGAGGATGATGCCGGTCTTGGTCGGGATGTCGGGCGCGACGCGCTTGGCGAAGCGGAAGATCTCGAGGACGCGCTCGTACCGGCCGCCCGGTCGCGCCTTCTTGTAGAGGCGTGGGACGGTCTCGGTGTTGTGATTGTAGATCTCGGGCCGGGCGTCGAGCACCGTGCGGATCGATTCCTCGTTGCCCTGGAAGTCGGGGACGAGGACCTCGATGGAGCAGTTGGGGCTGGTCTCGTGCACCTGCCGGATCACCTCGGCGAAGGCCCACGCCCCGAAGTCGGGGAGGTCGTCGCGGTCCACGCTGGTGATCACGAGGTGGCGGAGGTTCATCTTCCGCGCCGCCTCGGCCACCCGGCTCGGCTCGGCGGGGTCGAACTTGGGCGGCCGCCCGTGGGCCACGGCGCAATAGGCGCAGTTCCGCGTGCACACGTCGCCGAGGATCATGAACGTCGCGGTGCCGTGGTCCCAGCACTCGCCGATGTTGGGGCAGTGCGCCTCCTCGCAGACCGTGTGGAGGTCGAGCTCCTGCATCATGTGCTTGAGGTGCAGGTAGTTCTTCCCGCCCGGCGCCTTGACCTTGAGCCAGGACGGCTTGCGCTCGGGGAGGGGCTCGGCGCGGTGCCGACCCATGATCTGGTAGAGATGGTCCGCCATGTCCAGTCAGTTCCCAGCGAGGGGGAGCGAAAACCGCCGTGGGAGGAGGATACGGGGGTGTGGGGGAATGGGCCAGTAGTGCTAACTATCTAAACACCAATTAAACGGTTAGCATGGATTCACCACCGGGCGGTGATCCAGCGCCACCGCAGTCAGACCGCGGCCGGCCGGCGGGCACCGCGCGGGCGCCCGAAACCAGCCGTGGCCGTGCCGCGTATGTTCCACCAACTCCTCCCAACAGGGATCGCCCATGCTCGCGACAATCTTCATGATCGGCCTCCTCGCCCTGGCCGGCCTCTTCCTCCTGAAGCTCACCTTCGGGATCCTGGGCGGTGTCTTCGCGATCTTCTTCTGGCTCCTCTGGAAGGCGATCCCGATCATGCTCCTCGGCCTCGTCATCTACTTCCTGCTGCGGATCTTCGCGCCGGAGACAGCGAAGGACCTTCGCGACAAGTTCGGCGGCAGCTGAGCCTGCCCGGTCCGGGCACCCGGCAGTAGGACGCGAGAACGAGAACGGCGGCCCCTCGCTCGGAGGGGCCGCCGTTCTCGTTCCCTGACCTATCCCGTCAGGGCCGCACGATGACCGAGTCGGTCCCTCTTCCCGAGTTCGGGGCATCGCGCTCGGGGATGCCGCAGCGCTCGACCGGGGAGATCGCCGTTGACGGTACCACGGGAGCCACCGGCGGGTTGAGACCCGGCGGGAGCCGCGTGCAGTCGTGGACTCGGCGCTCCGACTCGAGCGGCCCTTCGCGGCCGCAGGCAGAACTCACGCCGGCGCTCGCCAGCGCGAGGGCGAGCCACGGGGCAAGGAGTCGGTGGCGCAGCCGTCGCGCGCGGGGATGCCGCGTCATCGGGTGTCCGGTATGAGGGTCGACCGCAAACGTCGCGAGGGTGCCGGCCGGACGCGGTGACCGCAATCACACGCGGGGGAGCGCCCGTCGCGCCCGTCAGCGCGCGTCGAGCGCCTCGGCGACCGCCCAGCCCAGGAGCGGGATCATCAGCTCGTGGTGCCCGGTGATGGCGAAGCCCTCTCCGCCGGCCAGCACCGGCCGCTGCACGACGTTCACGGTGGGCCGGTAGTGCCGTTGCATGTCGAAGTCCGCGGTGGTGAACTCCGTCGGCTTGCCGCCGTTGACGTTCCGTGCGACGGTGAGCGCCTTCAGGAACACCTCGGGCATGATCACCGCGCTGCCGAGGT
>CAYXGS010000077.1:0-3436 GCA_964464585.1 uncultured Gemmatimonas sp.
GGCCAGGATATACGCAGTGAAGCCGCCCACCCCGAGCATTTCTACCAAGGCGACACCCGACCAAAAGGCCCACGGCGACTCCATCCGGCGAAAGCGCCATCCTCGCACGTCGATCTCGCCGGTCGCGACGCCGGCTGCGACCCTGCCAAGGAGCACAAAGCCCATGCCTCCAAGCATAATGCCGAACCTCACCGGCTCGGCGAGCGACCTGTCCTGCCCGGCGAGCACCGCGACGACGAGTAACAACAGCGGAGCGACCGACGATCGCTGCGACAGCCGCCAGCGTGCGCGTCGCTGAGGGTCCCATTCTCGACTGAGGGGACCAAGTATTCCAAGCACGAACAACGCGTGCAGCGGTGCGAACAGAAGCGCGATGAACGGATGGAACAGGAGCGCAACGATCCCGGCGAGTGCGAACCACATCGCTGTTACAGTTACCGTCACCGATGCCCTCTCTGGTCCACCTAACGTGTATTAGCTCGACCGAGCTAATTCGACCAACTCCCCCGGTCTCGAGCCTCGCCCCCGCAATACTCCCCCCGAACCAACCCGCCGCAAGTCCCAGTCAGCACTGGACTTGGACGCCGCACCACGGAGAGGCGGGTCCGGCCGAACCGAATTAGCTCGACCGAGCTAATTCAACCGCGCGCTGCGCTGGCCGCGCGCTCGGAGGAGACACTGCACGCGGCCACGCGGCGTCGCGGGACGGCCCGTGGCACTGTCTGCCGCGAACGAATCTCGCTCGGCGAAAAGACCCAATACTAGCGCCCGCTTCCGCTGCTCTGCAGTCGCGGTACGCTCGCCGGCGCGGGCATGGCTGTCGATCGGGTTGGGCTGCGGTAGGGCCCGGCGCGGTCCAAGCCGCCCCCCTTCAGCGCTGGGCGCCTTTCCGCGGTCCGAGCCCGTCGAGGGGGCTGCGGACACCAAGTCCGCCACGATTGAGGACGTGGGTGTAGATCATCGTCGTGCTCACGTCGCGGTGGCCGAGCAGTTCCTGGACAGTGCGGATATCGTAGCCAGCCTCGAGGATGTGCGTCGCGAATGAATGGCGGAACGTATGACACGTCACGCGCTGGCCGATGCCGGACGCCCGCGAGGCGGCACTCACGGCGGACTGCACGACGGACTCGTGGAGGTGATGGCGGCGGCGTTCACCGGTGGCAGCGTCGACATACTCGCGCGTGGCAGGGAAGAGCCACTGCCAAGGCCACTCGCGACCGACCCTGGCGCCGAACTTGGCGCGGAGCGCGTCCGGCATCTCGACGAAACCGGCACCGCGCGCCAGGTCGCGCTGGTGCTGCGCGCGGATCTCGTCGAGATGCACCCGGAGCTCGGGTTGGATGGACTCGGGCAGGATGGTGCGTCGGTCGTGACCACCCTTGCCATGCCGAACGGTGAGCTCACCGCGCCCGAAGTCGAGATCCTTCACGCGCAATCGGCAACACTCCATGATCCGCAACCCGCTGCCATACAGGAGCCGCACCATCAGCCGGGGAACGCCGTGCATGGCGCCGATCACCCGCTCGACCTCGTCCTCCCCGAGCACCGTGGGCACGCGCACCGGGCGCTTGGCGACGAGATGGTCGGTGGGAGCGGCCATGGGACGACCGAGGACCTCCTCGTAGAGGAACCGGATCGCCGCGAGCGCCTGGTTCTGGGTGTTCGCCGCCACGTGGCGGTCGCGCGCGAGATGCGAGAGGAAGTCACGCAGCTCTGCGACGTCCATCTCGCGCGGATGCCGGCGTCGGTGGAACCGGATGTACCGGCGCACCCAGCTCAGGTACACTTCGATGGTACGGGGGCTGAATCGGCGGGTCTGGAGCCGGTCACTCATCACCTCCAGCAGGGTGCGCGGCCTGGCCGGACGGCCAGTGGGTGCCGCGCTCGGCTGGCGGGCCTCCGGAGAAGCCGTGGCGCGGCTGGGGGAGAGCGTCGTGGGACCTGGGGACGGGCGGTCAACCATGGTTCAACCTCGTCTGAAACGACCGAGGCCCCGTACGCGATTCCGCGCACAGGGCCTCAAAGTCTTCCGGGAGTGGGCCTGGGAGGAGTTGAACCTCCGACCTCACGCTTATCAGGCGTGCGCTCTAACCACCTGAGCTACAGGCCCGGCGAGCCATGAAATAAAGCCGGTCGAAGGGGGTGGGTCAACGGTGCGCTGGCGCGGCGCGGCGAGCGGCTCCATCGTCTCCTGCACGAGCTCGGCCGCGGGATCGGTCGGACGACGCTCGGGACCATGCGCAGGACCACGACCCGAGCTGCGCCGCGATCCACGCCCCGCCCGCCTCCGATCCTCGCCCCGTCCTCCCCCGATCCCCGCCTCCCCACCCCATGCTCGACCAAGCCGAACAGGGCCTCACACTGTCGGATCGCGCCTACGAGACGACGGTCCGCTCCCTCCGGAGCAAACTGCTCGCGGCGCACTTCGCGCTCCGCGAGACGAGGCGGCAGGTCATCGTCATCGTCTCGGGGGCGGACGGCGCGGGCAAGGGTGAGCTGGTCCATCGCCTGAACGAATGGCTGGACCCTCGCGGCGTCGTCACTCACGCGTTCTGGGACGAGTCGGACGAGGCGACGGAACGGCCGCACTTCTGGCGGTTCTGGCAGGCGATGCCCGGCGCGGGGCGCGTGGGGATCTTCTTCGGGTCCTGGTACACGCTGCCGATCATCCAACGCGTGAACCGGGAGCGGCGGAAGCGCGAGTTCGGACCGGAGCTGCAGCGGATCGTGGCCTTCGAACGCATGCTCACCGACGGCGGCACGGTGCTGGTGAAGCTCTGGATGCACCTGTCGAAGGACGCCCAGCGCGCGCGACTGAAGGCCCTCGAGAAGGACGGCCGGCTGGGGCCGGGCGACTGGGACCACTTCGACGCCTACGATCGCTACCGCGAGGTCTCGGAGCGGGCGCTCGTGGAGACGCACGCGCCGTGGGCGCCGTGGCACGCGATCGACGCGACGGACCGGCGGCATCGCGAGGTGGCCGCCGGGCGATTGCTGCTGGGCGCACTCGAGCACGCGACGCGCGGGACAGAGAGCGGCGACGGCGCCGGCACCGCGAAGGCCACCGCGAAGGCCACCGCGAAGGCCACCGTGAAGGCCACCGTGAAGGCCACCGCGAACGCCACCGCGAACGCCACCGCCAATGGCGCAAGCGCCGCGACGCGCTCCTACGCGCCAGGCGCCTCGATCCTCGAGACGGTCGACCTCTCGCAACGCCTCTCGGTCGCCGAGTACGAACGGGAGATGGACCGCCTCAGCGAGCGGCTCTCGCGACTCGCATGGGCGGCGCGCGAGCAGAAGGTCGCCTCGGTGCTCGCCTTCGAGGGCTGGGACGCGGCGGGCAAGGGGTCGGCGATCCGGCGGGTGACGGCGGCGCTCGACCCGCGGCTCTATCGCGTGGTGGGCATCGCGGCGCCGACCGACGAGGAGCGGGCGC
>CAYXGS010000078.1:0-3388 GCA_964464585.1 uncultured Gemmatimonas sp.
CCACCCCGGGTTTTTCGATGGCTTTTTTCGGTTTCCTAAACCCCCACCCATTTCAAGCCCCCGGGGGGGGGGGCCCCCCCGCGCCCCCCCCCCGACCGGTTGTCGTTTACGCGAGGATCTTGGTCACGACGCCCGCACCGACGGTGCGGCCGCCTTCACGGATGGCGAAGCGGAGCTGCTCTTCCATCGCGATCGGGATGATCAGCTCGATCGTCACCGAGACGTTGTCGCCGGGCATCACCATCTCGGTGCCGGCCGGGAGCTCGATCGCGCCCGTCACGTCCGTCGTGCGGAAGTAGAACTGCGGGCGGTAGCCCTTGAAGAACGGCGTGTGGCGGCCGCCCTCTTCCTTCGTGAGGACGTAGACCTCGGCCGTGAACTTCGTGTGGGGCTTGATCGACCCCGGCTTGGCGAGCACCATGCCGCGCTCGATGTCCTTCTTGTCGACGCCGCGGAGGAGGAGGCCGACGTTGTCGCCGGCGAAGCCCTCGTCGAGGAGCTTGCGGAACATCTCGACGCCGGTGACGACGGTCTTCTTGTCGGAGTTGTAGCCGACGAACTCGAGTTCCTCACCGACCTTGCACTTGCCGCGCTCGATGCGGCCCGTCGCGACGGTGCCGCGGCCGGTGATCGAGAAGACGTCCTCGACCGGGAGCAGGAACGGCTTGTCGACTTCGCGGACCGGCTCGGGGATGAACGTGTCGAGGGCCGAGTAGAGCTCCTCGATCTTCGCCACCCACTTCGGGTCGCCGGCGATCGCGTTGGACGCGGAGCCGCGGATGACCGGGGCGTTGTCGCCGTCGAAGCCGTACTTGGAGAGGAGCTCGCGCACCTCGAGCTCGACGAGGTCGAGGAGCTCGGCGTCCTCGACGAGGTCGCACTTGTTGAGGAACACGACGATGCGCGGGACGTTCACCTGCTTCGCGAGCAGGATGTGCTCACGGGTCTGCGGCATCGGGCCGTCGACGGCCGACACCACGAGGATCGCGCCGTCCATCTGCGCGGCGCCGGTGATCATGTTCTTGACGTAGTCCGCGTGCCCGGGGCAGTCGACGTGCGCGTAGTGCCGCGCGGTCGTCTCGTACTCGACGTGCGACGTGGCGATCGTGAGGATCTTGGTGGCGTCACGACGGCCCTGCGACTCGGACGCCTTGGCGACCTCGTCGTAGGCGACGTACTTCGTGTTGCCGAACTTCTCCGCCGAGATCTTGGTCAGGGCGGCCGTGGTGGTGGTCTTGCCGTGGTCGACGTGACCGATCGTGCCCACGTTCACGTGCGGCTTGTTCCGCTCGAACTTTGCCTTGGCCATTTGGAAGCGTCCTGAGAGAGTTAAGAAGTTGTCCTGCGATGGAGCTGCGTCATCCCTGCGATCCGCCTGCTGCCTTCCGCCTGCTGGGTGCCTACTTCTGCTTCGCGATGATCTCGTCGGCCTTCGCCTTCGGGACTTCCTCGTAGTGCGAGAACTCCATCGAGTAGACCGCGCGCCCCTGGGTCATGGACCGGAGCTTGGTGGAGTACCCGAACATCTCGCTGAGCGGCACCGTGGCGCCGATCACCTGCGCCTCGCCGCGCTGCGTCATCGCGCCGATCTTGCCGCGCCGTGACGACAGGTCGCCGAGCACGTCGCCGAAGAACTGGTCGGGGCTGACGACCTCGACCTTCATCATGGGCTCGAGGATGATCGGGTGCGCGCCCTTGGCGGCTTCCTTGATCGCCATCGAGCCGGCGATCTTGAACGCCATCTCGCTCGAGTCGACGTCATGGTACGAGCCGTACACGAGCTCGACCTTCACGTCCACCATCGGGTAGCCCGCCAGCACGCCGTTCTCGAGGGCCTCCTTGATGCCCTCCTCGACCGGCTTGATGTACTCGCGCGGGATCACGCCGCCGACGATCTTGTCCTCGAAGACGTAGCCCTGGCCCGGCTCGGCCGGCATCGCGTTGATCACGACGTGGCCGTACTGGCCCTTGCCGCCCGACTGGCGGATGAACTTCCCCTCGACCTTGTCGACGCGCTTCTTGATCGTCTCGCGGTAGGCCACCTGCGGACGGCCCACGTTCGCCTCGACCTTGAACTCGCGCATCATGCGGTCGACGATGATCTCGAGGTGCAGCTCGCCCATGCCCGAGATGATCGTCTGCGACGTCTCGGCGTCCGTGTGGACGCGGAAGGTCGGATCCTCCTCCGCGAGCTTGTTGAGCGCGATGCCCATCTTGTCCTGGTCGGCCTTGGTCTTCGGCTCGACCGCGACGTCGATGACGGGCGTCGGGAACTTCATCGCCTCGAGGATGATCGGCTTGTCCTCGTCGGACAGCGTGTCCCCGGTGCGGGTGTCCTTGAGGCCGATCGCCGCGGCGATGTCGCCGGCACGCACTTCCTCGATCTCGTCCCGCTTGTTGGCGTGCATCTGGAGGAGACGCCCGATGCGCTCACGCTTGTCCTTCGTCGAGTTGTACACGTGCGACCCGGCCTTGAGCACGCCGGAGTACACGCGGAAGAACGTTAGGCGGCCGACGAACGGGTCCGTCGCGACCTTGAACGCGAGCGCCGCGAACGGCGCCTCGTCGCTCACGGCGCGGGTGTCCGGCGTGGCGTCGTGGAGCGGCGCGTGGCCCTCGATCGCCGGCACGTCGATCGGCGACGGGAGGAAGTCGATGACCGCGTCGAGCAGCGCCTGGACGCCCTTGTTCTTGAACGAGGCGCCGCAGAGGATCGGCACGAACTTCATCTGGATGGTCGCCGAGCGGATCGCGTGGCGGATCTCGTCGTTCGTGAGCTCCTCGCCGGCGAGGTACTTCTCGATCAGGACCTCGTCATGCTCCACGACCATGTCGATGAGGGCGCGACGCGCCTCCTCGACCTTCTCCTTGAACTCGGCCGGGACGTCCACCACGGTGAACGTCTTGCCGAGCGTCTCGTTGTCGAAGATGTACTGCTTGCGCTCGATGATGTCGATGTGGCCCGTGAAGAGCTCGCCCGAGCCGACGGGGAGCTGGATCGGGAGGGCCGCCTTGGTGAGCCGGTCGCGGATCATCTCGACGCAGCGCTCGAAGTTGGCGCCCACGCGGTCCATCTTGTTCGAGAAGATCATGCGCGGGACCTTGTACCGGTCCGCCTGGCGCCACACCGTCTCGGTCTGCGGCTCCACGCCGGCGACCGAGTCGAGCAGCGTCACCGCGCCGTCGAGCACGCGGAGCGAACGCTCCACCTCGACGGTGAAGTCCACGTGCCCGGGCGTGTCGATGATGTTGATGCGGTACTCCGGCCCCTCGCCCTTCTTGTCCGACTGGCCGTGCCGCATCCAGAAGCACGTCGTCGCGGCGGAGGTGATGGTGATGCCGCGCTCCTGCTCCTGCTCCATCCAGTCCATCGTGGCCGCACCATCGT
>CAYXGS010000079.1:0-3197 GCA_964464585.1 uncultured Gemmatimonas sp.
TCGCGCGGCGCGGGTGCGTCTCCGGGCCGCCGCTCGAGAACGTCCGGCACGGGTGGTTCCTGCCCATCTGGAGCTTCGGCCGGGCCCACTGGTACGACCAGCAGGTCAGAGACAAGGTGCGCGAGCTCCGCCGTCTCTGCGACGGCGAGGTCTCCCGCGCCGCGGACCTCCTCGAGCCCGGGACTTGGCCGAGCTGCCGGCGGTGCCGCGCGATGATCCTCGGAACCAGGAACGGAAACCGGATGCCCCAATGAAGCCGACGCTGCTCGTCGTTCGCCTGTCCCCGGCCATGATCGCCGACCTGCACGACTGCCCAGGCCTGCTCGACCATTTCCGCGTGCTCGCGATCGGCCAGCGCTCGGAGGAAGACGTGCGATTCGCGGCTCGCGGCCGGCCGCTCAGCTACCTGCAGGACTGGCCCGACGAGTCGCGCCCCGAGGCCACCGAGGCACTCTACCGCGGGCTGATCGCATCGTGCCGCGTGACGCACGCCATCGTCGCGCAGCCGCTGCAGTGGTACTCGACCGTCGTCGATCGCGTCCTGGGCGAACAGCGCGACGATGTCCAGCCGGTCCGACGTTTCTGGACGGAGGCGTGGTTCGACCGCGCCTACCTGGACGAATTCGGGGCGCTCTACATGCCCGAGAATGAGGCTCGGATGTGGGCACCGACCTTCGCACACCCCCGCGGCCGCGAGCGGCTTCGGTCGAAGTTCTCGCAGCCGGAGCCACAAACCGCGAGGGCGCTGCACGCCGAGCTCGGCCCTGCCTCGGACCGGATCGTCGTCTTCGGGCAGGTCCCCGACGACATGTCGCTCGTGCTCCCGAACGGCGAGCTCCGCTACATGACCTGGCTCGACGCGATCTTCCGCGCGAATCCGGGCGTCCGGTTCTTGTTCAAGCACCACCCGCTCGCGCGCACCGACCTGCAGCCCTACGCGAACGTGACCGAAGTCGACGTCGACGTGCTCTCGCTGCTCAACGCCTTCCCGTACGTCGCCGCATACTCGTCGACCGTGATCTCCGAGGCCGTCGCCCGGGGAGCAGCGGTCGCCACCGGTGGGCACCACGCGATGTTCGGCCTGACGGTGCCGATCGCGAGCGCCGCCGGCGCCGCCGGTCTTCTCGAGCGGCTGCGCGCCCATGTCGTCGACACCAGCGCGGTCGCGGCGCGCCTCGGCTTCCTCGAGCACCGCTACTCGCTGCGGCTCTCAGACCCGGCGGTACTCGACCGGCTGCTCATCGAGCCGTGGCGCGTCGGTCAGTGGTACGAGCGGCGGGCCTGAGGCGACCAGGAGGAGGACGGAGACGATGACGATCCAGACGATGACCGACGATCGCCTCGACTGGCACTTCTGGAACTGGGCCGAGTGGCAGCGCGCCGAGTACACGATCGCGCACGGATACCCGACGCGGGCCGCCAGCGGCCTCGGGCGCAGCCACGCCCGGACCTTCCCCGAGCTCGTCGCGTCAGCCGACAAGCGCTGCGCGAAGGCGGTCGAGGCGATCCTCGACGGGTGCACGCCGCTCGAGCGCAACGCCGTGCACCACATCCACTTGGCCGCCGTCTTCCGCTTCCCGCGCCTCGGGCAGTCGGTCGAGGACGCGTACGCCAGGGCCCGCGAGCAGGTCCGCTCCGGGCTCATCGCCCGGGGGATCGTGTAGCGTGCGCGCCACAGACCACCCGGAATTGCAAGGCCCCCTTGACATGGCCGCCGGCCGGACCGTAGATTGCGCTCCGTCGCCACAATCACGTCCACAGATTGCGCCCCGAGGTCACAAGCCCGGGGCGCTTTGCATTTCTGAGCCCGGGGCCGAGCGCCATGCGGATGTCGATCACCACGAACGCCTCGGAGGTCTCGCGCGATCTCGACGCCTACGTCGACGGGATCCTCGAGCGCGCCGTGCCGCGGGCGCTCAACACGCTGCGGCAACAAGCGAAGGTGGAGGGGGTTCGGGAGGCGGCCCGGGTCTACGGGATGCGGTCGTCCGACATCGACGTGACCTGGCGCGAGGACCCGGCCACGCGCGCCGTGCTCGAGGCGCGAATCAACGCGAAGGGCGCCGGCTTCCCGCTGTCGCTGTTCAAGCCGGTGCGCACGGCGAAGGGCGTGAGCGTCCTGATCCGCGGGCGCCGGGTGACGATCCCGCACTCGTTCATGGTGCCCGGCCGATTCGGCAAGCGCGTGTTCGCGCGCGGCGCGTACGGCGCCCTCCGGCGCGGCACGCCGACCGGCGAGACGTTCGGGCGCTTCGTCTTCTCGAAGTCGCGCCACCCGATCAACCAGCTCTACACGTTCGGCCCGCCCGAGACGCTGGCGAACGAGATCGTCCAGGCCGCGATGAACGCGCGCCTCGACGAGCAGATGGGGCCGGTGATCGCGCGCGAGATCAGGGCGGCGGCTCGCGGATTCTGATGGCGGAACAACCGCTTGGGTCCTCCGCCGGCTCGCCGAGAACGTCGGGCGAGAGCACCCGCGTTTTTGTAAAAGGAATCCACAACCGCCGCTGGTTGTGGTTGTAGGGCGGCGCCGGGATGGCGAGGGGAGCACCGCAGCGCGAACTCCTGTCCCTGTCGGCCTACGCCAGGCGGATCGGGGTCTCGCAGCAGTACCTGTCGAAGCTGAAGAAGCTCGGCCGGCTGCCGATGGTTGGCGACAAGGTCGACGCGGCGGCGGCGGACGCTCTGCGGGCCGGATCGGCCGATCCGGCGAAACAGGTCGCGCGGATGCCGACCGCGCGGGCGCTGGCGGCCGCTGGCGGCGTCGTCATGCCGCCGGGCGCCATCGAACTTCCGTCCGGGTTCCAGACCCCGGTGCAGCGGGCGACCGCCGAGGATCGGCAGCTCTCGGCGGAGATCAAGCGGGCGAAGCTCGCGCTGCTGACGGGCGAGCAGGTCGACAGGGCCGGCGTGATGCGCGCGATCTCGGCGCACACGGAGGCGGCGGTGAGGCTCGCGCGGACGCTACCTGACCGGGTGGCGCCGCGGGTCGCGGCTGAGTCGGACCCGCGCCGATGCCACGCGATCCTGGTCGCCGAGATCGACGAACTGATGCGCGCGATCGCGGGCGATGCGGGCCGCGCGGTCGCCGAGCTCGAAGCGGGGCGATAGGCAATTGGACGCGCGATGACCGGCAACCAGTCGGCGCAGGCCTCGGCGGGCTACCGGCTCGCGATGGAGGCCTACGCGCGGGCATG
>CAYXGS010000080.1:0-2801 GCA_964464585.1 uncultured Gemmatimonas sp.
TCATGCGGTGTAGCCTCCTCTCAGCCACCGGACAGGCTCGTCCGTGTCTGCCCTGTCCTCGACGGTCGCGACCGCGGCCCTGATCCGGTCATCAGTTGCCATCAGTCCCAGCGTCTCAGCCTTGTACCCGTCGAACGCGAGCAGGGCGGCCTCGACAAGCGCCCCCTTCTGCAACTCCGTCAACGCGCGGCCCGAGCTGTCGGCGGCCTCGAGCGCGCCCACAACCGCGCGGGAGAGCATCCGGGCGGCCTGGACCTGTCCCATCCCCGCCACCTCGCTAGGCCGGGTCATGCTGCCACCTCCATTGGTTCGGTTCGTGTCGTGATCCGGGAGCGCCCGTCCGCCTTGCCGATCTCGATCGTCTGGTCGAAGGCTTCGCGCAGCGCGGGGACGTGGGAGACGACGACGATCGTGTCGAAGTCTCCGGTGAGGGTGCGGAGGACCCGGGCGAGCGAGTCCATGCCGTGCTCGTCCAGGTGGTCGGGCTCGTCGAGCGCGAACAGCCTGACGTCGGCGCCGCGACGGTGCGCGAGCAGCCTGGCGAGTGCGATCCGTAGCGCGAGGTTCAACCGGGTGCGTTCGCCGCCGGAGAACGTCTCGTACATGCGCTCGGTGGCGTTGTCGGTGACGACGATATCGAGGGCGTCGCGGTGTCCGTCCCCGGACTTGAGTGCGCGCTGTGTGCGCAGCTCGACCCGGTAGGTGGTGTCGAGCTCGGCCAGGATCCGGTTGGTCTCGGTGTCCAGCTGGGGGATGGCGGTGTTCTCGACGATGAGGGCGGGGATCCCGTTGGGGCCGTAGGCGCGTTCGAGGTGGCGGAGCGTGGCGAGCTGTTCGGCGAGCGCGGCTGCGTGGGCTCGGTCTTCGGTTGCCTGGTCGGCGAGGGTGGCGAGCCGTTCGAGGGTGGCGTCGTGTTTCGCGATGCCGCGGTCGAGTTCGGTGATCCGCTGCGTGGTCTCGGTCATCGCGTTCACGAGGTCGGCGACCTTCTCTGCTGCCCCCGGTTCGTGCGCGCGGCCGGCAAGCTCGGCGATCTGGCCGCGGGCGGCGGCGAGGTCGCGTCCACGCTGTTCGAGCGTCGCGAGCAGCGTCTCGGTCTCGGCGCGGATCTGGGGGAGCCGCTGTGCCATCGTGTCGAGTGTCGCGAGTGTCGTGGCCGCGGCGCGCGCCTTGGTGAGCATCGGTGCGGGGTCGCTGTGCGCCCAGGCGCCGAGGTCGTGCTCGGCTGTGGAGATGCGGATCCCTGCGTCCCGGACGGCGCTCTCCTCCTTGCTGTGGCGGGCCGCGAGATCGTCGAGCGTGCGGTGCAACGTTTGGACGGTGGTCTCCGCCGCGTCTCCGGCGATCTCCTGGCGGCAGGTTGGACAGCGCGGATTCTCGGTGTCGAGGACGCTGCGCATCGTGGTCTGTGCGTCGGTGATCTCGTTCTCGATGGCGGCGATGGCCGCGCTTCGCGTTGCGTGCTCGCGCGTTGCGTCGGCCAGCTCGCGCCGCCCCTCGGCCGCGCGCTCGAGTTCGGCGACGGTCGCGGCGAGCGCGGAGAGGGTGTCGCGGTCTGCGAGCTGCTCTTGGATCGTCACGTCCTCGTCCGTGAGCGTCCCGATCCTCGCGTCGGTGTCTGCGAGCGCGCCGGCAAGCTCTGCTTCGAGCTTGCGTAGCCCGGCCAGCTCGGCCGCGGCATCACGGCCGGCGCGGATCCGGGCGTCCAGCTCGGCGAACCGCTGCTCGGAGGTCGCGAGCGTGGACTTTGCGGTCTCGCGGTCGCCGACGAGGCCGGCCCGTTGGCTGGCGACGCTCTCGCGGGACGCGAGCTCCTGGTCTGCCATCTCGACCCGGCCGGCGATCCTCGCCAGCTCTGTCTCGACGTTGGCGCGGTCGGTGCGTGCGAGTTCGAGCAGCCGGTCCCAGATCGAGAGGTCGAGGATGTCGGCGAGGATCTGCTTGCGGTCGCGCGGTGATGTCTCGGTGAACAGTGCGCCTTCTCCCTGGGCGAGGAACGCGCTCGCCCGGAACGTGGGCCGGGAGAGGCCGAGCGTGGCCTCGATCAGCGCCTGCGTCTCGGCCGCGGTTTCGCGCGTCAGGGGTTGCCATCCCCCGTCCTCGTGGCGTTCGAGGTCGAGCTTGGACTGGCCCCTGCCGCGTGCCGAGTAGCTGCGTCTGACGCGGTAGAGCTGGCCGCGGTGGTCGAAGTCGAGCTGGATCTGCATCGCGTCCTCGCCGGTGGTGAGATGGTCTGCGAGGGAGCGTGCCCCGAAGAGGCAGAGGTCGATCAGGGTGAGCAGGCTCGACTTGCCGGCGCCGTTCGCGCCGATGATCGCGGTCACCCCCCGGGGCAGCTCGAGGTCGAGGTGCTCCCAGGTGCGGAAGTTCGTGGCGCTCAGCCGGCGCGGGGTCATACCGGCCTCCTCCACTGGCGGCCAGCCCTCTTCCGCCTGGATCGAGCGCTCCTCCGTTGTCCGCCCCATTGCCGAGGGCGAACGGGATCGGCGGGGTCGTACCTAAACAAGGACTCCAGCCGATTAGCGCGGGTACGCCGGAACCTCACGTCGCCACCTGCTCGAGGTAGGCGGCGGTCTGTGCCCTGACACGGCCGGCCATCGTCTGGTCGTCGAGGGCCTGTACGTCGAGCCAGAGGTCGAGTGCTCGCTGAGGTGTGAGGTTGTCGTCGAGGCCCTCGACCCTGGCTCGGTCTTGACGGGCGATCTCGGGTTGCACGAAGACGCGCCAGGCGCCGGCGTCGAGAAGCGCCTGGGCGATCTCGCGGTTGTCGACCCTCGCGGCCTGTTCGCGGGTGGCGCGGT
>CAYXGS010000081.1:0-2784 GCA_964464585.1 uncultured Gemmatimonas sp.
CCGCGGCTCTATCGCGTGGTGGGCATCGCGGCGCCGACCGACGAGGAGCGGGCGCAGCACTACCTCTGGCGGTTCTGGCGGCACATCCCCCGCGACGGGCGGATCACGATCTTCGACCGCTCGTGGTACGGGCGGGTGCTGGTGGAGCGGGTCGAAGGGTTCGCGACGGTCACGGAGTGGGACCGGTCATACGGGGAGATCAACGACTTCGAACGGCAGCTCGCGGACCACGGGATGGCGGTGGCGAAGTTCTGGATCCACGTGAGCCCCGCCGAACAGCTCAAGCGCTTCCAGGAGCGCGAGCGCGTGGTCTACAAGCGGTTCAAGATCACGGCCGAGGACTGGCGGAATCGGAAGAAGGCGCCGGCCTACCGCGCGGCGGTGGAGGAGATGCTCGCGCGCTGCGACGCACCCGCGGCGCCGTGGACGGTGGTCGCCGGGAACGACAAGCGGTTCGCGCGGGTGCAGATCCTGCGGAGCATCGTGCACCGACTGGAGCGGGTGCTCGATTGAGGTCCTGAGGGCCCGGGCGCGCCGGTCGACCGCGGGCGGCGCCGCCGCGAACGAAGCGGGGCCCTCCGGAAGGAGAGCCCCGCGCGAACGTCACTCGTCGAATCGGCCCGGATGCGGCCGGTCCTCCTCATCCGCATCGTCGTACTCGTCGTCGAGGTCGATCAGGTCGTCATCGTCCTCGTCATCGAAGTCGTCCTCGTCGTCGAGATCGTCCTCGTCCTCATCGTCGAAGTCGTCCTCATCGAAGTCGCCCAGCTCGTCGTCCTCGTCGAGGTCGGCACTGAACGGTTCGAGTCCCTGAGCGTCTCCCATGGGAGCGGTCCCCCAGGACGACAACACGATCGCCGGCATTTCCGCGTTCTCCAGACAGGGTTGACCGGGCGCGGCGGCGGGACCGCGTCCGGATGAGGATGACTATCTACTCGTGGAGCGGGTGCGTCAAGATGCACGGGCCGGGCGGGGGCGCGCGCGCCCCCGCCGGCGGGACGGTCACGCGCCGGCGCGTTCCTTCTTCGCCACTCGGCTGATCCGCTTGCGGTCGCTCTCGGAGAGGAGGCGCTTGCGGAGGCGGATGTTCTTGGGCGTGATCTCGATGAGCTCGTCGTCCTCGATGTACTCGAGGGCCGTCTCCAGCGTGAGCAGCCGCGGCGGCTCGAGCGTGATGGCGTCGTCGGCCGACTTGGAGCGCATGTTGGTGAGCTTCTTCTCCTTCGTCGGGTTGACGTCCATGTCGCCCGGCCGGGAGTTCTCACCGACGATCATGCCCTCGTAGACCTCGTCGCCGGGCTGCACGAAGAGGGTGGAGCGGTCCTGGAGGTTGCCGAGCGCGAAGGCGATGATGGTGCCGGCCTCCATCGAGACGAGCACACCGCGGAGCCGCCCCTGGAGCCCGCCCGCCCACGGCCCGTACTCGAGGAACCGGTGGTGCATGATGCCCATGCCGCGGGTGTCGGTCATGAACTCGGAGCGGTACCCGAAGAGCCCGCGCGCGGGGATCTTGTACACGATGCGGACGAGCCCCATGCCGGGGTTCTTCATCTCGATCATGCTGGCCTTGCGGGGGCCGAGCTTCTCGATGACGGTACCCATGTACTCCTCGGGCACGTCGATCGCGAGCTCCTCGTACGGCTCGAGCTTCTCGCCGTTGGGCCCGAGGTGCGTGATGACGCGCGGGCGGCTCACCTGGAACTCGTACCCCTCGCGGCGCATGGTCTCCATGAGGATGGAGAGATGCAGCTCGCCGCGACCCGAGACGGTCCACGCGTCGGTGCTCTCGGTGTCCTCCACGCGCAGCGCGACGTTGCGCTCGAGTTCCTTCTCGAGGCGCTCCTTCACCTGGCGGCTCGTGACGAACTTGCCGTCCTGTCCCGCGAACGGCGAGTTGTTGACCATGAAGTCCACCGAGATCGTGGGCTCCTCGACGGCGATGCCCTCGAGGCGGTCGGGATGCTCGGGGTCGGTGATGGTGAGGCCGATCTCGACCCCCTCGAGGCCGGCGAGCGCGACGATCTCGCCCGCGGAGGCGCTGGGGACCTCGACGCGCTCGAGCCCCTCGAACCCGTAGAGCTTGGTCACGCGGCCGGCGGCACCCTTGAGCGCATGGTCCACCGGCAGCAGGTGCACCACGTCGCCCACCTTCACGGTGCCGCGCTCGATGCGCCCGATGGCGAGGCGGCCGAGGTAGTTCGAGTAGTCGATGGTCGACACGAGCATCTGGAACGCGCCGTCCCTGTCGCTCGGCGGCTGCGGCACGTGCTTCACGATGGTGTCGAAGAGCGGCGTGAGGTCGACCGCGGGGACGTCCATGTCCATGGTGGACGTGCCGTTGCGGCCGGACGCGTACACCACCGGCGCATCGAGCTGGTCCTCGTTGGCCTCGAGCTCGATGAGGAGGTCGAGGACCTCTTCGTGCACGCGCATCGGGTCGGCGCCCGGGCGGTCGATCTTGTTGATGCAGATGATGACGGTGCGGCCGAGCGCGAGCGCCTTGCGGAGCACGAAGCGCGTCTGGGGCATGGGGCCGTCGAACGCGTCGACCACGAGGAGCACGCCGTCGACCATGCGCAGGATGCGCTCCACCTCACCCCCGAAGTCGGAGTGCCCGGGGGTGTCGACGATGTTGAGCTTGGTGTCACCCCAATGGACCGAGGTGTTCTTGGCGAGGATGGTGATGCCGCGCTCTTTCTCGAGCGGGTTGGAATCCATCACGCGCTCGGCGACGACCTGGTTCGCCCGGAAGGCGCCGGCCTGACGGAGCATCTTGTCGACGAG
>CAYXGS010000082.1:0-2717 GCA_964464585.1 uncultured Gemmatimonas sp.
AGACCTTCGGCCGCTACGGCTTCAACAAGTCGCACTCCGTCGCCTACTCGGTCCTCTCGTACCAGACCGCCTGGCTCAAGACGCACTACACGCCCGAGTTCATGGCCGCCGTGCTCTCCGCCTGCATCGGCGACACCGACTCGGTGGTGAAGTACATCAACGAGGCGCGCGACCTCGGGATCGAGATCCTCCCGCCGGACGTCAACGAGTCGGGCTGGAAGTTCACCGTCGTCGGGGACAAGCGGATCCGGTTCGGGCTCGGCGCCATCCGCAACGTCGGCTCGTCCGCCGCCGAGTCGATCATCAAGGGCCGTGCGGAGAAGCCGTACACCTCGCTCTACGACCTCTGCGAACGGATCGACCTGCGCACCTGCAACAAGCGCGTCTTCGAGGCGCTCACGCACGCCGGCGCCCTCGACGGCCTCAACGGACATCGTGCGCAGTTCGTCGCCGCGCTCGACGGCGCCATGCAGTCGGCCTCGCTGGCGCAGGCCGAGATCGCGACCGGGCAGGGGTCCCTGTTCGGCGACCTCATGGGCGCTCCCGCCGAGGGCGCATCCCCCGCGCCGCTCCAGCCGGTCCTCCCCAACATCCCGCCGTTCTCCGAGAGCGAACGCCTGACGCAGGAGAAGGCGATCCTCGGCTTCTACATCTCGGGGCACCCGCTGGAGCCCTTCCGCGCCGAGTGCGAACTGCTCGCCACGCACACCGTCTCGCAGCTGGGCAAGTGGAGCCCCGAGGCCATGGCACTCGCCGGCGTGGTCACCGCGGTCAAGCGGCAGATCAGCAAGAAGTCCGGCGCCGAGTTCGCGCGCCTCACGCTGGAGGACTTCTCGGGATCCGCCGAGATCCTCGTCTTCCCCGAGGCGTGGGCGGCCATCGGCGACCGCGTGCGGACCGACGTCCCGATGCTCGTGAAGGGGAGCTACTCCAAGCGGGACCAGGACGCCGACAACCCGACGTTCATCGTCGAGTCGATCCAGCGCCTCGCCGAGCTCCGCGCGACCGGCCAGTTCGCGATCTCGCTCGAGCTGGACAGCGCGACCGGGATCCCCGGCGCCGTGTTCGCGGACGTCCGCGCCGTGGCGCTCGCCCATCCCGGCTCGGCGCCGCTGGAGCTACGTTGGAAGGGGAACGACGGGGCGCCGGCCCGGCTCCGCTCGGCCTCGCTCAAGCTCTCCACCGCTGGCCCCGCCCTGCTGGAACTCCGCGCGCTGCTCGGCACCGAGCGCGTGCGTCTCGTGAGAGGAGGTTGATCGTGGGTACGTCCGCGCTGGAGTTCGAGAAGCCCATCGCCGAGATCGAGAAGCAGATCGAGGAGCTCAGGAAGTCGGCCGAGGAACGGAAGCTCGACGTCGCGCCCGAGATCGCGCCGCTCCAGGCACGGCTCGTCGAGATGCGCCGCGACGTGTACAAGAACCTCACGCCGCTGCAGCGGGTGCAGGTGGCACGCGCGTCGCGCCGGCCCTTCACGCTCGACTACCTGCGGCTCGCGTTCACCGACTTCATCGAGCTGCACGGCGACCGCGCGTACCGTGACGACCCCTCGATCGTCGGCGGCTGGGCCCGCCTCGACGGCGAGACGGTCATGGTGATCGGCCATCAGCGCGGCCGCGACACCAAGGAGAACCTGCACCGCAACTTCGGGATGCCGCACCCCGAGGGGTACCGCAAGGCGCTGCGGCTCATGAAGCTCGCCGAGAAGTTCCACGTCCCGATCATCACCATGATCGACACGCCGGGCGCCTGGGCCGGACTGGGTGCCGAGGAGCGCGGACAGTCCGAGGCGATCGCGCGCAACCTGCTCGAGATGTCCCAGCTCACCGTGCCGATCGTCGCGACCGTGATCGGCGAGGGCGGGTCCGGCGGCGCGCTCGCGCTCGGGGTCGCCGACCGCATCCTCATGCTCGAGCACTCGGTCTACTCGGTGATCACCGTCGAGGGCTGCGCGGCGATCCTCTGGAAGGACGGCAAGAGCGTGGAGATGCGCGAGAAGGCCGCGTCGTCGCTCAAGATCACCGCCCCCGACCTGCTCGAGCTCAAGGTGATCGACGAGATCATCCCCGAGCCCGAGGGCGGCGCGCACGCCAATCACGCCGAGACCGCGAAGGCCGTGCACGACGCGATCCTGAAGCACGTCGACGAACTCCGCCGCATCAAGCCCGACAAGCTCGTGCGGAAGCGCCGCGAGAAGTACCTGAAGATGGGTGCCTGGGACGAGTGACGGCGACCGCGGTCCTGACCCATCTCGTCGAGGTCGAGTTCAAGGGGAATCGGCGCGCGTTCTTCACCTGGTCCGGTGAGGCGCCGCCGCCTGCACGCGCGGCCGTCATCGTCCAGGTCGAGCGCGGCGAGGACTTGGGACGCGTGCACGCCACCGGCGAGCTCGCCGAGAAGCGCAAGGCAGGCACCACCCACGGCAAGGCGTCGCCCGACGAACTGCCGCGCGTCGTGCGCCTCGCGACGAAGCACGAGATCGACACCGCCGTGCGCCTCCGCGCCGACGAGGATGCGGTGCGCAAGGCCGCGCTCGAGCTCGTCCGCGAACTCAAGCTCGACATGAAGGTCAGCGACGCCGAGTGGCAGTGGGACCGCCGTCGCCTCACCTGCTACTTCACCGCCGAGGAGCGCGTCGATTTCCGCCAGCTCGTGCGGGAGCTCGAGAAGCGCTTCGGCACGCGGGTCCACATGTGGCACATCGGCGTGCGCGACGAGGC
>CAYXGS010000083.1:0-2530 GCA_964464585.1 uncultured Gemmatimonas sp.
CGGAGCGCTCTGCCGCTCCTGCGCCGCGCTCGCGCCGGGCGCACGGCTCCTGCCCGCCGACGCGCGCGCGACACTGGTCGCGTGGTCGCATGGCCGGTCCGCCGTGCTCGCGGAAGTGCCGACCGTCCGCGCGCACCAGCGCCTCCTGCGCGAGTTCGTCGAGGAGCATCTCGCCGACGGCCGGGCCCTCCGCGCCTGGGTGGCGTGGGAGCTCGCGAGCAAGTGATCCTCGGGACGGCGGGGCACATCGATCATGGCAAGACGGCGCTCGTGCGTGCCCTCACCGGCGTCGACACCGACCGGCTCCCCGAGGAGAAGCGGCGCGGCATCACCATCGCCCTCGGTTTCGCGCCGCTGGTGCTTGACGGGCTGGGCACCCTCGGCGTCGTCGACGTGCCGGGGCACGAAGCCTTCGTCCGCACCATGCTGGCCGGTGCGACGGGGGTCGACCTCGCGCTCCTCGTCATCGCCGCCGATGAGGGCGTCATGCCGCAGACCCGCGAGCACCTCGCCATCCTCTCCTTGCTCGGCGTGCGAGCCGGCGTCGTGGCGCTCTCCAAGGCCGACCTCGTCGAGCCGGATCTGATCTCGCTCGCCACGGAGGAGGTGCGCGGCGTGCTCGCCGGCTCCACGCTCGCGGGCGCCCCGATCGTCCCGGTCTCGGCGCACACCGGTGCGGGGCTCGACGCATTGCGCGCCGCGATCCGCGCCGCTGCCGCAGCGGTACCGGCGCGCCACGCCGACGAACCGTGGCGGATGCCGGTCGATCGCGTGTTCTCAGTGGCCGGGGCAGGGACCGTCGTGACCGGCACGGCATGGAGCGGCACCATCGCGCGCGACGCGATCGTGCGCATCCTCCCTGCCGACCGCACGGCGCGCGTGCGCGGTCTGGAGTCCCACGGCGCCACGGCGGACCAGGTGAGCGCGGGAACGCGGGTGGCGGTAGCACTCGTCGGCGTCGCGCGGGACGAGATCGCGCCGGAGACCGTGCTCGTCCTCGCCGGGGATCCGTGGTGGCCGAGCCGCGTGATGCGCGCTGACGTGTCCCTGCTCGAGCACGCACCGCCGGTCAGCGCGAGGCGCTGGCTCCGACTCCACCTCGGTACGGCGGACGTCGGCGTGCGCCTCGTCGCCAGCGGAGGCGCGGTCGGCCCCGGTGCGCCGCGGAGCGTGCGCCTCATGCTCGATGTGCCACTCACGGCACGCGCGGGTGACCGCTTCGTCCTCCGCGGCGGCGGGGTCGATGGCACCATCGGCGGTGGTGTGATCACCGACCCGCTGCCGCCCAGTGCGCGCGCGAAGCCGTGGGAGCGGTCCGGCGCGACCGATGTCGAACGACTGGAGTGGATGCTGGATGAGGCGGGGGCCGCGGGACTCGACGTCGCGGCGCTCTCTCCGCGGCTCGGTCTCCGGACGGCGGCAGTCGAGCGCCTGCTCAAGGATCTGGGGAAGGTCGTGCGGCTCGGGGACCGGCTCGTGCGCCTCGAGGTCCTCGCCGCGATGCGCGAGACGCTGCTGTCGCTCGTCGATCGCATCCACGTCGAACAGCCGCTCGCCCCCGGCGTCGACCGGCAGTCCGCGCGCGCGGCGCTCACGCCGCACACCGCGTTGGCCGACGAGGTGATCCGGCGTGCCGAGCGCGCCGGGCTCATCGTGGTGGATGGGGCGCACCTCCGGAGGATCGGATTCCTCGCCGGCGCGTCAGCCGGTGAGACGAGCGCGCGCGACCGGCTCCTCGAGCGCATTCGTCGAGCGGATGTCGAGGCACCCTCGATCCCGGAACTCGTCGCCGAGCTCGGGGACGACGTGTACGCGCAGCTCAAGCGGCTCGAGAAGGAGCGGCTGGTGGTGATGGTGGCGCTCGACCGCCCCTTCGCGCGCGAAGCGGTACAGCGACTGCTGCAGCGGCTGCGCGACCACGTGCGGCCGGGATCGGTCTACTCGCCGTCGGAGCTCCGCGAGGCCCTCGGGATCACGCGCAAGTGGCTGATCCCGTTCCTCGAGTGGTGCGATCGCCAGCGCATCTCGCTTCGGCGAGCCGATGGTCGCACCTTTGGGACGATCCCCGAGAATCCCTGACGGATCCGGCGATTCGGCGCGGCCCCGTGCCGTTCCGGACACCGGACCAGCCGTTTCGGCGTAGTCGAAGCGGCCCGGGACATGCCGTGATGTCGCCATGGGCCGTGTGTCCCCTCGTCGGCCTCTGCCATCCGCCTTCCGCCACCTGCCTTCTCCCCATCGATGCTCTCCCCCGACCGCCTGACCGTCAAGAGCCAAGAGGCGCTGACCGACGCCATCGGTCATGCCCGCAAGAGCGGCAACCCGCTCGTGCACGACACGCACCTGCTCGCCGCGCTCCTTGCGCAGGACGAGGGGATCGTCGTGCCGATCCTCCAGAAGATGGGCGTGGCGCTGCCGCCGCTGCAGGAGGCGCTCGATCGCGAACTCGCGCGCTACCCCAAGCAGAGCGACGCACAGCCGAACCTCTCGCGGGAGCTCAGCGCCGTCCTGGACCAGTCCGAGAAGGAAG
>CAYXGS010000084.1:0-2295 GCA_964464585.1 uncultured Gemmatimonas sp.
TCTTTTCCGCACTAAGGCGACACGAACTTTTCCGCACCCCGGGTTCCATCTTGGTCCCTTGTTCGAGTCTTCAGGCGCTCTGAGAGCGGCCGGCCGGCCGCTCTCAGAGCGCGAGGCGGTCAATGCCCGGAGCTACCCCGCTGGGCCGCGGCGGCGAGCTCACGCAAGCGGTAGCTCCGCCCGCTGATGTTCAGCACGTGGCTGCGGTGCAAGAGGCGATCGAGGATCGCCGTCGCCAGCACCTCGTCACCGGCCAGCACCTCCGGCCAGTCGGCGATGCCCTTGTTCGTCGTGATCAGGATCGAGCCGCGGCCGTAGCGGTACGAGACCAGGCGAAAGAACAAGCTCGCTTCCTGCCGGGTCATCGGCTCGAAGCCCACCTCGTCGATCACCAGGAGCGCCACGTTCATGTGCTTGCGCTGGCGCAGCTTCGTCGGCGAGATGTCCGCGTCGCGCTTGAGCGCGGCGAGCAGGTCCTCGAGGCGATGGAACGCCACCGAGAATCCGTTCTCGATCGCGCGCACGCCGAGCGCGATCGCGAGGTGCGTCTTGCCCACGCCCGGCGGACCTTGGATCAGAAGCGATTCCTTCTCGCGGATCCACTGGCACGTCGCCAGCGTCTCGATCCGGCTCCGCTCGACCGAGGGCTGGAAGCCGAAGTCGAAGCTCCCCAGGGTCTGCCCCGGCGGCAGACCCGAGAGACGCAGCGACGTCTTCACGCGCCGATCGTCGCGGTGCACGAGCTCGTCCTCGAGCAGTCGATCGAGGAAGCGATGCGGGGGCAGCTCGTCCTTGGTCGCGTTCGCCACGTGCTCCGCGAGCAGCTCGCTTGCGCGTACGAGTCCGAGTCTCGCGAGCCGATCGCGCGTCGTGTCCAGATCCACCTTCGGCTCCGCCTTGGGCAACGCCGTCGTGTTCGCGCTCTTCATCGCGCCGCCTCCGCGAGCGCTGCGTACAGATCGACCGGTCGCTTCTCGGGCGCCTGCGCCGCAATCTCCATCAACCGTCGCCCCATGCGTCCCAGCGGCACGGGCGCCGCCACCCGCGCATCCCCCGGCCCTTCGTAGTGCGCGAGGTCCAGCACGATCCGCTCGCGCGTGTGGCGCGCGTGCTCGGCGACGCGCGCACCGTCGGCATACACCTCGACCGTGCGCGCGCAGCCGCGCAGCTCGACCGTTCGTCCCACGTGCACGAACGGCACGCTGTACTGCCGCCCCTCGAAGCGCACCGTCGCGTCGATCGCGACCCGCGTGCTGCGCACCAGGTCGAACGGCTCCGGCAAGGGATCGGGCAGCGCGCGCAACCACCTCCGCTCGGCCTCGTGGCTCGCTTCGATCGTCTCGCCCGTAGCCGCGCAGATCCGCTGGCGCGCCTCCTGCTCGAGCGCCCGGTCCGACTCCGCCTGCAGCTCGAGCACGCTCGACCAGTCCCGCGCATATGGATCGATGCGACCGCGCCCGATCCCCACGTCGCGCTCCACCTTCCCCTTGTCCGTCGGTGTGCGGGGCCGCACCGCGTCCACGTGAAACCTCATCGTCCGTGCGTACACCCCGTACACCGGATGCACCGTCCCCCACGGGCCCGCACCCGACACGATCGCCGTCTTCGGGTTGTCGATCCGCAGCGACGCCGCCACACCCCCCAGTCGAATGAACGCTTGATTGTGTACCCAGAGCCAGCACAGCAGATTCTTCCGCTCCGACCACACCTCCGCGCTCTTGCGCGAGTGCGACAGCAACAGGTGGAACTTCGCCAGATCGACCCGCTCTCCGCCTACGCTCACCCCCGGATACTCTGCCCAGTCCGCCTGCGCCTGCGCGCCCGGCGGGGTCTCGACTCGCCGCCGCGCCCACAGCTTCGGCCGAGGAAACGTCGCGCCCACGTATCGCTCGAGCGATCGCAGCGACCCCGCGTACCCGTGCTCCGCACACAGCCAGACATGCAGCGCCGCCAGGTTCACGCCTTCCGATTGCTCCTGCCGATCCGCGACCCATTCCCGGATCACCGCCGCGAACTTCTCCGCGTAGTGCGGCTTCGCGCGGCCGTCCGCCTCGCCCGCCACCCGTCGGTGCGCCAGCCGGTAGCGCACCGCCTTCTCGTCCACTCCGAGCTGCCGCGCGATCGCTCGCTTCGGCACACCCCGCTCATGCAAAACCTCGATCGCCATCGCTTCCTCCGTCGTGAGCCGGCGCTCCATCCCACGATCCCCCCGTGGGATCGTGACCCGGATCGCCCCTCCCGGAGGTGCGGAAAAGTTCCCGTCGCCTTAGCAGCAGAAGATCACGTCGCGCGACA
>CAYXGS010000085.1:0-2121 GCA_964464585.1 uncultured Gemmatimonas sp.
GAGCACAACCTTGCCAAGGTTGGGGTCGCGGGTTCGAGTCCCGTTTCCCGCTCTGTCATCGCCTGGTGTCATCGTGGCGGTGGCTGATGGTCAACGCTCGTCGCGCGAGGAACGTTGAAGGGCGCGATGGGTAGAGAGGGCGGTTAGCTCAGTTGGTTAGAGCGCCACGTTGACATCGTGGAGGTCACAAGTTCGAGTCTTGTACCGCCCATCGCCTCACGGGGTCACTCTCGTGGGGCGTGTTGTCTTCCAGACGGCTCGCGGTCCACGCGCGCGCCGATTCCCCCAGCCCCGCCGAACGATGCGCTTCCTCCGAGTCCTTCCGGCGCTCACCGTCCTCCTCGCCGCGCGCCTCGCGCAGGCGCAGGCGACGTGCCCGGTCGACGTCTACCAGCCCAATCAGCTCGCGCAGGCCGGTCTCACGATCAGCAAGGCCGCGCAGCTCGCCGACTCCTCCGCGGCGCAGAAGCCGCTCCGCGACGCGATGAAGTACCTCGCGGACCCGCGCAAGTTCGTCAACAACCCGGTCGGGGCCGGCTTCCTCCGCGCCCAGATCTACGTCCTGTGGCTGCACCAGCCGGGGCAGAGCGACCAGATCACGCGTGAGCGCCTCGGCGACGGTGGCGTGAAGACGGAGGTCGTGGACCTCGTCGCCGCGGCCGACTCGCTCCTCAAGGCCGTCGAGGCCGTCGACCCGGCCTGCGCCGCCGAGACCATGCAGTGGCGCATGTCGAAGCCCTGGACCGAGCGGATCAACAAGGCCTACACCTTCCTCGGCGCCGAGAACGTCGACTCCGCCGAGCACTACGCCAAGCGTTCGGCGATGCTCTACGCGAACTCGCCGTTCGTGCACAACATCTTCGCGCAGATCGCCAACAAGCGCGGCGAGACGGCGACGATGCTCGCCCACCTCCGCCTCGCGATCGCCGAGGCCCAGAAGGATACCGCGCTCGCCGAGACGCAGAAGCAGATGGAGTTCCAGCTCGCGCAGACGGCGCAGACCTGGGCGATGACCGGCGGCGCGAGCGACAAGGCCGCGCTCGTGAAGGAGTCGCTCGGCCTCTTCACCAAGCTCCTGCGCGAGGCCCCGGGCGGCACCGAGGGCGCGTACGCGTTCTCGTCGGCGAGCGAACTGATCATGCTCAACCAGGACTCCGTCGCGGCGCGCGAGCTCCTCACCCCGATGGTCGCCGACCCGTCGCCGTACTCCGACCTCACGCTGCTCCTCGCCGCGGATCTCGCGCGCGCGATGAACCGCAGCGCGGACGCGATGGCGATGTACGCCGGTGCGCTCGCGAAGAACCCGAACATCCGCGACGCGAACTACTTCCTCGCGTACATGTACTACGAGGCGAAGCAGCCGGAGAAGATGATCCCGCTCACCGACCGCCTCATGGCGATCGACCCGTCGAACGGGGACAACTTCCTCATGCGCGCGTACGCCTACCAGCTGATGGTGGCGGCGGAGCGCGACCCCAAGAAGAAGGCCGAGCTGCAGAAGATGCAGGACGAGTACGCGGCGAAGGAGAACACGCTCGCCGGCCAGCACAAGCTGCTCATCACGCGCTTCGAGCGCCGGAAGGAGGGCGCGGCGCTCGGCGGCACGATCGAGAACCTCGGCAAGGCGCCGAAGGCGTTCACGGTGAAGATGGAGTTCCTCGATGTGGCCGGGAACGTCGTGGAGACGATGACCGTCGAGGTGCCGGCCGTGAAGCCGGGCGAGCGCGGCACGTTCGAGATGGTGCCGACGAAGCCCGGGATCGCGGCGTACCGGTATGAGGCATTGAAGTAGGGACGGTTCGGAGGGCGAGATGGCAGATGGCCGAAGGGCGGGCAACCGGATCGAACCGGCGCCCGCCCTTCGGCCATCTGCCTGCTGCCATCTGCCCTCTCCTCTCGTTGACTCTGCTCTCGAGCCGGCCTATATTCTGGGTTCCCTTGGAGCCGCATCCTGAGTGGCAGCCCAACGGACGAGCGCTCGTAGCTCAATTGGATAGAGCATCTGACTACGGATCAGAAGGTTAGGGGTTCGAGTCCCTTCGGGCGCACTCTGGTTGAAGGCGGACGGATGGAGGATGAAGGATCGGGGCGTAGCTTAGCCCGGTAGAGCGCCTGCTTCGG
>CAYXGS010000086.1:0-1899 GCA_964464585.1 uncultured Gemmatimonas sp.
CCACGCCGGCGCCGCCGAAGAGCCCGATCTTGCCGCCCTTCACGAACGGCGCGATGAGGTCGATGACCTTGATGCCCGTCTCGAAGATCTCGGTCTTGGGCTCGAGGTTCACGAACTCCGGGCGCTTGCGGTGGATCGGCCAGCGTTCGACCGAGGCCGGGATCTCGGCGCCCATGTCGACCGGCTCGCCGAGCACGTTGAGGATGCGGCCGAGCGCCGCCGTGCCCACCGGGACCGCGATCGCGGCGCCCGTGTCGCGCACGGCCATGCCGCGCACGACGGCGTCAGTGGTGCTCATCGCGACGGCGCGGACCTGGTTGCGCCCGATGTGCTGCTGCACCTCGGCGACGACCCGGACCTCCTGGCCCGACTCGGTGCGCGCCTTGATCTCGAGCGCGTTGTAGAGTTCCGGCAGCTGCTCGGCCTCGAACTCGACGTCGATGACCGGTCCGATGACCTGGACGATCCTTCCGATGGTGTTGGGAGCGGTGGCGGTAGTCATGGTCTCAGCCCTGGAGCGCGGAGGCGCCGCCGACGATCTCGGCGATCTCCTGCGTGATCTGCGCCTGACGGGCGCGGTTGTAGGTGCGACGGAGGAGTTGCAGCATCTCGCCAGCGTTGTCGGTGGCGTTCTTCATCGCCGTGCGGCGCGCGGCCTGTTCGGCCGCGACCGTCTCGACGAGTGCGCGGTAGATCGCGTTGCGCACGTACGACGGCAGGAGCTCGGTGAGGATCGCCTCGGCCGAGGGATAGAGCAGGTAGTCCTTCTGGGCGCCCTTGGCCGACGGCGGCGTGACCGGGAGGACCCGATCGGCCGTCGGCGGCGTGGAGAGCACCGAGTTGAACCGCGAGCCGACGACGTACACCGCGTCGAGGTCGCCGGAGACGAAGCGCTCCATGAGCGAATCGACCAGCGACGCCGCGTCGGCCGCGGTCGGCTTGTCGGTGATGTCGGTGCGGCTCACCGCGACGGCGCGGCCGACGTACTTGAAGTACCCGAGGCCCTTCTTGCCGACGACGTGCAGCTCGACCTTGGTGCCGGCCGACTCGAGCCTGCCGAGGAGGGCACGGCCCTCCTTGATCAGGTTCGCGTTGAACGCCCCGGCGAGGCCGCGGTTGGACGTGAGGAGGATGACCGCGGCGCGCTGCTCCTTGGCCGGCTGCCGCAGGAGCGGGAACCGCTCGGCCAGCGCCGGATTGTACAGGCTCGCGATCACGTCGCCGAGCGCGCGCGCGTACGGCCGCGCGGCGACCACGCGGTCGACCGCCCGCTTCATCTTCGACGTCGCGACCATCTCCATCGTGCGCGTGATCTTGCGCGTGTTCTCGACGGACTTGATGCGACCCTTGAGTTCGCGACCCTTGGCCACGTGTTAGGCCCGGCTCGCCTTGAACTGGTCGATGGCGCGACGGAGCTCGGCCTCGGTCTCCTTCGAGACGACGCGCTCCTTCTTGATCTTCTCGCCGACCTGCGGGAACTGCGCCTTCATGTACGGATGGAAGGCGGCCTCCCAGTCGCGGACCTTCGCCACGTCGACGTCGTCCATGAAGCCGTTCGAGATCGCGAAGATGATCATCACCTGCTGCTCGACCGGCATCGGCATGTACTGGCCCTGCTTGAGCACCTCCACCGTGCGGGCGCCGCGGTCGAGCTGGCGCTTGGTGGCGGCGTCGAGGTCCGACGCGAAGGCCGAGAAGGCTTCGAGCTCGCGGTACTGCGCGAGGTCGAGGCGGAGGCGGCCGGCGACGCCCTTCATCGCCTTGATCTGCGCCGAGCCGCCGACGCGCGACACCGAGATGCCGACGTTGATCGCGGGGCGGACGCCGGCGAAGAACAGGTCGGACTCGAGGAAGATCTGGCCGTCGGTGATCGAGATGACGTTCGTCGGGATGTAGGCC
>CAYXGS010000087.1:0-1771 GCA_964464585.1 uncultured Gemmatimonas sp.
GCCTGTCGTCGGTCAAGGGCCACATGGGTGTGGTGCCGAAGCCGGCTGTCGACGGCTCGGTCGTCGCGACGCTGCGCGAACGCGGAACCATCGCTGCCGCTGCCCTAGAAGTCGTGCGCGCCGCGAAGCGGGAGCTCATCGTTGCGTCGTTCGGTTGGGACGCGGACCACGAGGTCGTGAGGGAGATCTGCGCGCGCGCGACAGCCGGCGTGCAGGTCACGGTCCTCGCGCGCGTGCGGCCCGTGGCGATGCCCGCGCTGCTCGCGCTCGTCGCGTCGGGGGCGCGCGTGGTGGGCTACCCCTATCTTCACGCGAAGGCGATCGTCGCGGACGGCACCACGGGCATCGTGATGTCGGCGAACCTGCAGCGGCATGGCCTGGACCAGAGTGTGGAGCTGGGTGTTCGCCTGGACGGCGCCCGGGTGAAGGCGGTGCATGAGATCCTGTGCGGCTGGGCCGCGCGAGCGCCCTTCGAGTTGCGGACCGCCGCGGTGGTCGGAGACGTCCTGGGCGACGCCCAGGTCTGGGCCGACAAGCAGCTCATCCCGTGGTCCGTCTCGAAGGAGGATGCGGCAGAGTTGGAGGCGGTGACCGCCACGTCCGCGGACAACCTCGAAGCGGACCCACCACCGGTGCGTCGGCGGTTCGGCCTGCCTCACCCGGCCCACGAACTTACGATCACGTGGAGCGTCGTGGCGCCGCGCCTCGCGGCGAAGTCGAAGGAGATCGACGCGAAGCTCGGCAAGGCAGCGCGCCCCGGCGACCCTGCGGTGTTCCGCGAGCCGAACGGCCGCGTGGTCGTGGCCGTCGTCGGCGGCGACGAGATCCCGCGCGCGCGGGAAATCAGCAAGCACGTCGGAGCGGCTGCGATCGTCGTGCGGGAGAAGGCGCGATGAGCGAGGGCAGGCTGCTCGTGTGCTGGCACTCGGAGCGCGCCGGCGTCGAGGTCGTGACCAACACGCTCACCGCGCTCCGGAACAAGCGGCTCGGCCCCGACCGGATCCTCTACCTCGTTCAGGGCGGTCGCCCGAGGAGCCTCCCCGGCGAAATCCTCGGGGCACCTCTTGAGATGCTCGTCCTGCGCCTCGACGACCCGACGCGCCACGGGGCGGTGTACGAGGCCGTTCTCCGGGATGTGTGCCCGCGCCTGGGCGGCGAGGTGCACATCAACGTCTCGCCCGGCACGCCCGCCATGCACGCCGTCTGGCTCGTTCTGCACGCAGGCGGCGCGCTGCCGGCCGGGGCGCGGCTCTGGTCGTCGCAGTGGAATCCCGAGACGAAGCGGACCCGCCTCGACCCGGTCGACTTCGCGGTGACGACGTACCTCGCCGAGGTGCGCAGACGCGCGGGCGCGCAGCCCGATGTCGCCGCCTACGAGACGGAGGCCCGTTCGCCCGCGCGCCGAGCCGCGCTCGAGCGCCTGGCGCGCTACGCGCGCGTGATCGGAGCGCCACTGCTCATCCTCGGCGAGCGCGGCACCGGAAAGACGCGCCTCGTGGAGACCCACGTGAGCCCGTTGAAGCAGCGCCCAAAGGTCGTCCTCCGATGCGTTGCGCACCGCGCTCGACGCGACCTGCGTCGCGCTGGTCATCGGAGAGCAGTGCGTCGAGGGCGTACAGCGCCTGGCGACACCGACGGTCGGCACGCTGCTCCGCAGGCCCAACGGCCTCGCGGCTTGCTCGGTGCGACGCATCCTGCATGCCTTCGCCGACCAGAGCACCAGAGTTCGCGCGGGGGAATTCGGCCGGCGGGCAGAGTGAACTGAATTCGG
>CAYXGS010000088.1:0-1753 GCA_964464585.1 uncultured Gemmatimonas sp.
CCCTCCTCCTCGGCCTCTCGTTTCTCGCTCCTCGCTTCTCGCTCCTCGCTCCTCGCAGTTCACCGCGCCGCCGCCGGCAAGAACGCCAACTTCCCTCTCGGAACCCGCCCCGCCAGCTCAAGCCTACGGAAGAACTCGGTCAGGCCTTCCAACTCGGCCAAGCCCAGGCGCCAATCGAGCCCGTCGAAGTAGTGACGGCACTCCGTGACCGGTACACCAGTGGAGCGCGCGGCTTGGGCCGAGAGCTCCGGGAGGTGCTGCATCCCCCAGTCGCGTGAGCCGATCAATGCGGCGTGGAGCTTGAGGGCGTCGCCCACCGGCGTCGCGCGCTGGGCGACCCACACCGCGAACACGAACGGCAAGCCGGTCCACGTCTTCCACTCGGCGCCGAGGTCGTACACATGCGGATAGAACCCCCCATGCGCCTTGGCCAGCGGATGCTCCGCGCTCTGCAGCATGAGCGCCGCATCCCCGATCACCAGCCGCGCCGCGACCTCAGAGGGATCATCCTTCCCAATCGTCTCCCGCTCCGCGTCACCCGGCACGAACTCGGGTCGCGCCTTCCACACGTGCTCGAACAGCAGCTCCAGCAGGTGCACTGACGTCATCGACGACCGGCTCACCAGCACCCGCTTCCCCGTGAGCTGCTCTGCCGGCTCGTGCGAGAACAGCATCACGCTCCGCACCGGCCCGTTGCACGAGATCGCGAGGTCCGGCAGCAGCAGGTACCGCGCACTGTCGCGGGCATACTCGACGGCCGAGACGACCGAGACGTCGAGATCGCCTTCCGCCATCATCTGGTTGAGTGCCGTCGGCACGCCATCCACGAGCGTCGCGTCGATCGGCACGATCCCGCGGTCGACCGCCCCGTAGACCGGGAAGCAGTTGATGTAGGGGATCCGCCCGAGGCGCATGGGCGCGCTCCTAGGCGACCGCGAGCGGCAGGGCGCGGCCGCTCGCCGCCGCCGGCGTCTCACGCGGAGGCGGCGCCGGATCGTTCGCCGGGTCCTCGAAGCTCCGCAGCTCCTGGTAGAACGAGTCCCTCTCGACCGGGATCTTCCCTGCTCCGCGGATGAGCTTGAGCAGCTCCGGCAGCGACATCCGCTGCTGCGTCTGCGCTCCCACCGCGTGGTAGATCTTCTCGCGCACCACCGTGCCCTCGAGATCGTTCACGCCGTAGTGCAGCGCGATCTGCGACAGCGCCGGCGTGACCATGATCCAGTGGCTCTTGATGTGCGCGATGTTGTCGAGGAACAGCCGCCCCACCGCGAGGTTCTTCAGGTCGTCCACGCCCGACGTCGCGATCCCCTGCCGATTGAGCTTCTTGCCGAGTTCGTTGTCGTCCGGGTGATAGGCGAGCGGGATGTACGCGAGGAACCCGCCCGTCTCGTCCTGCAGGTCGCGGAGCATCTGCAGGTGCTCCATCCGGTCGGCGAAACTCTCCACGTGCCCGTAGAGCATCGTCGTGTTGGTGCGGATGCCCAACCCGTGCGCCGTGCGATGCACGCCCACGTAATCGCCCGCGCCGAGCTTCTTGCGCGCGATCTCCTCGCGCACCGCCGCGCTGAACGTCTCCGCGCCGCCGCCCGGCATGGTGTCGAGGCCCGCCTCCTTGAGCGCGGTCAGCACCTCCGCCCACGAGAGCTTCTCGATCCGCGCGATGTGCGCGATCTCCACCGCCGTCAGCGCCTTGATGTGCACATTGGGCAGCTCGCGCTTGAGCGCGCGGAACATCGTCGTGTAGTACTCCAGC
>CAYXGS010000089.1:0-1750 GCA_964464585.1 uncultured Gemmatimonas sp.
CTAACGGGGCGACGCCCCAGCCCGACGAGATGTAGGTGATCGAGGTAAGAAAGCGGTGTCGAAGTCGGGGAGATGATCGTGCGTTGTGGGGGTATGCCGCTGAGCCTTGCCGAGATCCTGAAGGAGCACGTGACATTCGAGTTGGAGAGCCTCGACCGGCTGTACCTCAACGGCTACGTGCCGGGTTTGCAGACGCCTGCGGCGGTGGCGTATTTCCTGCGGAAGCACCGGGGGGCGAAGTTCGCCTCCTCCGTGCTGCTCGACGAGATCAGCCGCGACTACGAAAAGCGTCTCAAGCGCTTCGTGCACGAGCAAGGCATCGCGGTGCATCGCTTCACCAAGGGCGAGCGCAAGGACGAGGAGACCCAGCGGCGCCTGCGCACCTTCACCGCAGCCGAAGGCGTGCTCTACCTCGGCACCGCGCAGGAGAAGTTCACCACCGTGCGCACCGAGAAGCGCTGTAATCCGGCCACCGGCCAGACGTTCCCGTGGCTGGTGCGCGCCTCGGTCCTCGCGAAGGTCTACTACTGGTATGTCGTCGATGAGGATTTCGGCCCGTTGTTCATCAAGTTCGGCAGCTATTTCCCGTATCCGGTGAAGGTGTGCCTGAACGGCCACGAGTTTCTCCTGCGGCAACTGACGAAGGCCGGCATCGCCCACGAGGCGCTGGACAACGGACTGTTCTCCTGCGCCGCCCCGGCGCGCGCCCAGCGCATCGCCGCCGCGCTCGACGAACGCGCGATCGCCGGGGTCTTCGCGAAGTGGATGTCGCGCCTGCCGCATCCGTTCCCCACCGCCGATCGGGCGGCCGGTTACGATTACAACCTGTCGGTCCTGCAAGCGGAGTTCGCGCTCACGCAGGTATTCGACCGGCCGCTCACCGGCCGGCAGTTCTTCGAGCAAATCATCAAGGACAACGTCACGCTCGGCCACCCCTCTCAGCTTCAGCTCATCTTCGATCGCCGGATCATGAAGACCACACCGGGCCGCTTCCGCACCCGGATCATCACTGACGGGGTCATCCCGTCGCTGCACCTCGACTACAAGAACAGCCGCATCAAACAATATCACAAGCTCGGTCGCGCCCTGCGCACCGAGACCACCATCAACGACACCCGCGACTTCGGAATCGGTCGCGCCCTCGGCCAACTGGCCCGCCTCCGCGAGATCGGATTCGGCGCCAACCGACGCCTCTTGCGCGTCCAGACTGCCGCCCGAGATGCGCTCCAGAGCGAAGCCGCGTTCCGCCGTGTGCACGAGCCGCTCGTCACGTCCCACGGCCAGAAGATCGCCGGCCTGCGTTTCGGCGATTCGCGCGTGCATCAACTGCTCCAAGCCCTCATCGTGCTATCGGTCCTGCCGGGAAGCTTTCGCGCGCGACACTTGCGCGCGATTCTCGGCCCTCCCGGCCAACCGTCAGCTTCCGCTGACTCATATCCTCCCGGCAGGACCACCTACGATCTGCGGCGGCTGCGGCTGCACGGGCTGATCGCGCGCGTCCAGGGTAAACTCCTCTATCATGTCACCGCGGACGGACTGCGCATCGCGCTGTTCTATACCCACGCCTACGACCGCATGATCACACCCGGTTTCGCCGACTTCGACCCCGCCATCAAATCCGTGCCCTCAGACCTACGCCGCGCTCTCTCCCACGTCGACCAAGTCTGGCAGCAACACACTTCCACGCTCCTCTCCCATGCCGCCTGACTTTGACTTCCGTAGTCAAACTTCTCTCAGTCAAGAGCCCTAG
>CAYXGS010000090.1:0-1548 GCA_964464585.1 uncultured Gemmatimonas sp.
GCGGCTCAGAGCCTGAGAGAGAAATCGATTCTCGGCTGGTGAGACTGGAATGAGATACCGGCCAGCGACTCGACGGCCTTGGCAGCCTACCCGACGGCGTCTCGGAAGATGTCGGGCGACTTGGCGGCTCACTTCGGCGTCCTTCTCACAGGGTCGCGGCGTTCTCGCCGATCCACAGCAGAGCGTTGTAGGTGATGGCCATCCAGAGCCCGACCATCAGCGTCTTCTCGATCCCGCGCACTGGCAGGTGGCGTAGACCTCGGTGCTGTCGGAGGTCGGCGTTCGTCCGCTCGGATGTCGACGCACGCTCTCGGTAGATCTCCATCGCCTGCCCGGTGCCCATGCGCTTACGCCACTCTGCGACCTGCGCATCGTCGTTCTTCTTGGGTTGGTGAGGGTCGATCTCCGCCGACCGTGGCTCCGGCACCGGCACGTAGACCTTCACGCCCTGCTCGCCCGCGCCCTGGATGTCGGACAGGTCGGTGTAGCCGCCGTCCGCGAGCCATTCCTTGGGCGTCTTGTCGGTGCGCCGCTTGACCTCGTCGATCATTGGCACCATCTGCCCCACGTCGCTGCCGCTGTTGGTCACTCCCACACCGACGATTGCCCTGGTGTCGGTGTCGACGGCGAACTGCATGTTGAACGCAGGGCGATACCCGCCGTCGGCCATTCGCATCACGCGGCACTCGGGATCGGTCGTCGAGGCCCGCGGGGGCTTCGCCTCTTCCTTGCGCGCCCGTTCTGCTTGCCTCGCTTCCAGGGCTTTCAGCTGGTGCATGGCCTTGCGCACACGCTTCTCGCGCTCGCGCGCTGCACGTGCCGCCGACTCCTTCATCTTGTCCGTGCGCGTCGGATCGTCTGTGTCGATCAGCTTCTTGGTGTGCTGCACCTGCTCGCGCGCTGCCTTCAGGCATTCCTCGAGCGCTTCCTCGCGACGGAATGAAGCGGCGCCAGCATCGGCGCGGACGCGGACTCCGTCTTGAGACACGCGATAGAGCTTCACGAGCCCCTGGTGCTTCAGCACCCCGAGCACTCGCGTCATCAGGTCGTCCAGCGCCTTGCCGTTACCGATCCGGAAGTCGCTCAGGGTGTGCTGATTGACCTGCACACCTCCGCAGATCCATCGGTACGCGTCGTCCCGTTCGCACAGGCGCTCGATCCGGCGCGCGCTGCCCACTCCCTCGCTCGTCGCGAACAACCACAGCGCGATCAGCAGCGCAGGGTCGGTTGCTGGGCGACCTGGCTCACTGCCGCGCGATTGGATCCTCTCGTAGAACAGCGCCAGGTCCATCTCCTCGACGAACTTCACGAGCGAGCGGGCTCGGTGCTCCGGCGGGATCAGTTGGTCGAACGTCTGCGGGCGGAAGATCGACTGGCGGCGATCAGGCCGCTTCACCCGAGCTTCCCCGTCAGCCTTCTTCGCCGACTTCGCATCGCCCGCGTCACCAAGATCGCCGCCGAACAACGTCATGCCGCCCATGCGTGAATCTACGCATCATGAGCCGCAAATAGCTGGTCGGCGGGGGGATTCCCTCTCACTCTCTCAGC